>NZ_CP012750.1:0-1303932 GCF_001302565.1 Glutamicibacter halophytocola | reverse complement strand
CTCGTACTGCAATTTCGCCGAGTTCATGGTTGAGACAGCGGGGAAGTCGTTACTCCATTCGTGCAGGTCGGAACTTACCCGACAAGGAATTTCGCTACCTTAGGATGGTTATAGTTACCACCGCCGTTTACTGGGGCTTAAATTCTCAGCTTCGCCTTACGGCTAACCAGTCCTCTTAACCTTCCAGCACCGGGCAGGAGTCAGTCCGTATACATCGTCTTGCGACTTCGCACGGACCTGTGTTTTTAGTAAACAGTCGCTTCCCCCTGGTCTCTGCGGCCCACACCCGCTCACAACTGCAAGAGCTGATCACGAGGCAGGCCCCCCTTCTTCCGAAGTTACGGGGGCATTTTGCCGAGTTCCTTAACCATGATTCTCTCGATCGCCTTAGTATTCTCTACCTGATCACCTGTGTCGGTTTGGGGTACGGGCGGACTGGGACCTCGCGCCGATGCTTTTCTAGGCAGCATAGGATCACCGAATCACCCACCAAAGCGGGCGCCTATCAGGTCTCAGAACATATGAGCGGCGGATTTGCCAACCACTCTTCCTACACCCTTGGACCAGGTCAATTCCATTGCCTGGCTCGGCTACCTTCCTGCGTCACACCTGTTAATACGCTGACCTCACTGCATCGGTTCCCACCACATCACACAACCAACAACCCGAAGGCTGCAACAATCATGATCCATCATGGTTAGCATCCACAGCTCAGTATGGGCGGTCCTTCGCCGGTACGGGAATATCAACCCGTTATCCATCGACTACGCCTGTCGGCCTCGCCTTAGGCCCCGACTAACCCAGGGCAGATTAGCTTAACCCTGGAACCCTTGATCATTCGGCGGACGGGTTTCTCACCCGTCATTCGCTACTCATGCCTGCATTCTCACTCGTATAGCGTCCACCGCTGGTTTCCACCGCGACTTCACCCGCTATACGACGCTCCCCTACCCATCCAAACACCCAATCGAAACCAGGTTAATATTTGAATGACGCAACTTCGGCGGTGTGCTTGAGCCCCGCTACATTATCGGCGCGGAATCACTTGACCAGTGAGCTATTACGCACTCTTTCAAGGGTGGCTGCTTCTAAGCCAACCTCCTGGTTGTCACAGCAACTCCACATCCTTTCCCACTTAGCACACGCTTAGGGGCCTTAGTTGGCGTTCTGGGCTGTTTCCCTCTCGACTATGAAGCTTATCCCCCACAGTCTCACTGCTGCGCTCTCACTTACCGGCATTCGGAGTTTGGCTAAGGTCAGTAACCTTGTAGGGCCCATCGCCTATCCAGTAGCTCTACCTCCAGCAAGAAACACGCAACGCTGCACCTAAATGCATTTCGGGGAGAACCAGCTATCACGAAGTTTGATTGGCCTTTCACCCCTACCCACAGCTCATCCCCTCCATTTTCAACTGAAGTGGGTTCGGTCCTCCACACGCTCTTACACGCGCTTCAACCTGGCCATGGGTAGATCACTTCGCTTCGGGTCTAGACCGTGCCACTCAAACGCCCTATTCAGACTCGCTTTCGCTACGGCTACCCCACACGGGTTAACCTCGCGACACAGCACTAACTCGCAGGCTCATTCTTCAAAAGGCACGCCATCACCCAGGAACAAGTCCCAGGCCCTGACGGATTGTAAGCGCACGGTTTCAGGTACTATTTCACTCCCCTCCCGGGGTACTTTTCACCATTCCCTCACGGTACTGATTCACTATCGGTCATCAAGTAGTATTCAGGCTTACCAGGTGGTCCTGGCAGATTCACACAAGGTTTCACGGGCCCCGTGCTACTCGGGTATCAACACTAGAACGGCAGACACGCATTACACCTACGGGACTATCACCCTCTATGGTCCGGCATTCCAACCGATTCACCTATACGCCTGCACCTCATCCCACCAGCAAGATAGCACTGGTACATGTCAACCCCACAACCCCGATGATGCAACGCCTATCCGCTATCACACACCAACCGGTTTAGCCCCATCCGCGTTCGCTCGCCACTACTAACGGAATCACTATTGTTTTCTCTTCCTGCGGGTACTGAGATGTTTCACTTCCCCGCGTTCCCTCCACACAGCCTATACATTCAGCTGCAGGTCACACCACATAACATGGTGCGGGGTTCCCCCATTCGGAAATCCTGGTATCAACGTCCGGTTATCGACTCCACCAGGCTTATCGCAGATTCCCACGTCCTTCATCGGCTCTTGATGCCAAGGCATCCACCGTGCGCCCTTAAAAACTTCAACACAAAACAAAGTTCTCAGAATTGAGCAATAAAACAATCTAACAAAATCACGCAGACAAGACTCAAACACCCCAGAATCCAAGGAAAAGGACCCCAAAGCTCATCTCATCTGCAAGATGCTCGCGTTCACTATACAGTTCCCAAACAACAACCCCGCACCCCCGCAAACACACCCCCGCGGCAACAACCCGCAACCCCCACCCCAAAGGATGAAAACCACAAACCACCACCACGCCAGGCACGCCCACGGCAAACACAGGACAAACACCGAAACACCAAGAACCCCTTGCAAACCCCAACCAGCAACCACCACCAACCCCCAACACGCACAAAACGCATCAAAGGCCAACAGCCAATCACCAGCCAGGCAAGGAGGCTTGTTGCCTCAAAACCCAACAGCATGCCAAACCATACAAGCCACACAACACCACCACCATCTTTCCAACACCCCAAAGGATGCGTACTCGACAACAACAGCGCCGCACAGCCACAGCCAGTACCCCGCCCGCACCACACAACCCCACCAAGGGGCCGATCAGGCACACGCGCTTTCCAGTACTGAGTTCATTGATATTCCACCCATGAGCAACCCACCCGGACAACACTCGTGTCCAGCATGGGCAACCAAAAAATGGTTAGCTCCTTAGAAAGGAGGTGATCCAGCCGCACCTTCCGGTACGGCTACCTTGTTACGACTTAGTCCCAATCGCCAGTCCCACCTTCGACGACTCCCCCCACACAAGGTGGTTAGGCCATCGGCTTCGGGTGTTACCAACTTTCGTGACTTGACGGGCGGTGTGTACAAGGCCCGGGAACGTATTCACCGCAGCGTTGCTGATCTGCGATTACTAGCGACTCCGACTTCATGGGGTCGAGTTGCAGACCCCAATCCGAACTGAGACCGGCTTTTAGGGATTAGCTCCACCTCACAGTATCGCAACCCATTGTACCGGCCATTGTAGCATGCGTGAAGCCCAAGACATAAGGGGCATGATGATTTGACGTCATCCCCACCTTCCTCCGAGTTGACCCCGGCAGTCTCCCATGAGTCCCCACCACTACGTGCTGGCAACATGGAACGAGGGTTGCGCTCGTTGCGGGACTTAACCCAACATCTCACGACACGAGCTGACGACAACCATGCACCACCTGTGAACCAGCCCCGAAGGGAAACCCCATCTCTGGAGCGGTCTGGCACATGTCAAGCCTTGGTAAGGTTCTTCGCGTTGCATCGAATTAATCCGCATGCTCCGCCGCTTGTGCGGGCCCCCGTCAATTCCTTTGAGTTTTAGCCTTGCGGCCGTACTCCCCAGGCGGGGCACTTAATGCGTTAGCTACGGCGCGGAAAACGTGGAATGTCCCCCACACCTAGTGCCCAACGTTTACGGCATGGACTACCAGGGTATCTAATCCTGTTCGCTCCCCATGCTTTCGCTCCTCAGCGTCAGTAAATGCCCAGAGACCTGCCTTCGCCATCGGTGTTCCTCCTGATATCTGCGCATTTCACCGCTACACCAGGAATTCCAGTCTCCCCTACATCACTCTAGTCTGCCCGTACCCACCGCAGATCCGAGGTTGAGCCTCGGACTTTCACGGCAGACGCGACAAACCGCCTACGAGCTCTTTACGCCCAATAAATCCGGATAACGCTTGCGCCCTACGTATTACCGCGGCTGCTGGCACGTAGTTAGCCGGCGCTTCTTCTGCAGGTACCGTCACTTTCGCTTCTTCCCTACTGAAAGAGGTTTACAACCCGAAGGCCGTCATCCCTCACGCGGCGTCGCTGCATCAGGCTTCCGCCCATTGTGCAATATTCCCCACTGCTGCCTCCCGTAGGAGTCTGGGCCGTGTCTCAGTCCCAGTGTGGCCGGTCACCCTCTCAGGCCGGCTACCCGTCGTCGCCTTGGTGAGCCATTACCTCACCAACAAGCTGATAGGCCGCGAGTCCATCCCCCACCGATAAATCTTTCAACAACCCACCATGCGGCAGGAAGTCATATCCGGTATTAGACCCAGTTTCCCGGGCTTATCCCAAAGTCGGGGGCAGGTTACTCACGTGTTACTCACCCGTTCGCCACTAATCCACCCAGCAAGCTGGGCTTCATCGTTCGACTTGCATGTGTTAAGCACGCCGCCAGCGTTCATCCTGAGCCAGGATCAAACTCTCCATAAAAAACAAAAAGCCACCGAAACCCCTCGGAAAATAAGGGAGAATCAATGAAAAAATCCTGGCGAATAAAAAACACTCAAGAACATCACACGGGGGTGCAATGCCTCAAGCAAATGTTATGTATTCACCAAATAAAAAATTCGGTATCAACAAACTTGGCACACTATTGAGTTCTCAAACAACAAACACTCTCGACACCACAACCACCACAAACTCGGCGACTGCTTCGCTCCGGAGCAACTTTTCAAGCCTACCATCATGTCAACCAAAGTCAACTCGATGTTTCCAGCTTGTTCACCCCGCTGTTCCCTGCAGGCCTTTTCGGCCCGTCCGGATCAGCGGCGCGAGATAAAACTCTACACGGATTCCCACCAGACGCAAAATCGGAAAGCGTGTCGGATTTTGGTCTAAAATCTCATGCTGACTTGGGTGTATCAGTTCCGGGTACAACAAAACCACCAAAAAAGTGTGCTGCTTCACATCATTTTTGGTGGTTTCGTGTAGTTCGCCGGTATTGCAGCTCTACTGCGCCAGCTCGATCACGGCCATGTTCTTCTTGCCGCGTCGAACGATGGCATAGCGTCCGTGCAGGAAGTCGGACACGCTGAGCACGGTATCGATGCCTTCAACCTTTTCGTTGTTCACGTAGGCGCCGCCCTCGCTCACTGTGCGACGAGCCTCCGACTGCGACTTGCTCAAGCCCGATGCATGCAGCACATTCAGGATGCCCAGATCGCCGGCCTCAACCTTGGCGGTGGGAAGCTCAGCGATGACCGATTCCAAGGTAGGCAAGTCGATCGCGCCCAGATCGCCATTGCCGAATACCGCGGCCGACGCAGCGATCACCTGCTCGGTGGCCTGCTCCCCATGGACCAGGGACGTCACTTCCCAGGCCAAGGTGCGCTGGGCAACGCGCTTGAATGGCCGCTCGGCAACTTCGGCCTCAAGCTCGGCGATCTGCTCGCGGGTCAAGAAGGTGAAGACCTTCAAGCGGTCGATCACATCAGCGTCAGCGGTGTTCAACCAGAACTGGTAGAAGGTGTATGGGCTGCACATTTCTGCATCCAGCCAGATGGCGTTGCCTTCGGACTTGCCGAATTTGGTGCCGTCCGAGTTGGTGATCAGCGGGGTGCCGTAGGCGTGCACCGAATTGCCCTGGACCTTGCGGATCAAGTCGGTGCCGCTGGTCAGGTTGCCCCACTGGTCCGAGCCGCCGGTCTGCAAGGTGCAGCCGTACTGGCGGTTCAGTTCCAGGAAGTCGTAGCCCTGCAGGACCTGGTAGGAGAATTCGGTGTAGCTGATGCCCTCGTCGGAGTTCAGGCGCGCGGCCACGATCTCCTTCTTGACCATGGTGCCCACACGGAAGTACTTGCCCACATCGCGCAGGAAGTCCAGCGCGGAAAGCTGCTGGGTCCAGTCCAGGTTGTTCACCAGCTGTACCGCGTTCTCCCCCTCGGCGGAGAGGAAGCGGGAAACCTGGGCCTGGAGCTTGGCGACCCATTCGGTCACGGTCTCCTTGGTGTTCAAGGTGCGCTCCGCGGTTTGGCGCGGATCGCCGATCAGGCCGGTGGAACCGCCGACCAAGGCCAGCGGCTTGTGGCCGGCCAGCTGCAGGCGGCGCATGTTCAGCAGCTGCACCAGGTTGCCCAGGTGCAGGGAAGGCGCAGTGGGGTCGAACCCGCAATAGTAGGTCACAGTCTCTTCGGACAGGGCGCGTTCCAGCTCGGTCTCATCGGTGGATACGTGCACCAGGCCGCGCCACTTCAGTTCCTGCCAGACGTTCTGAAAAGATGCGTCGTTGCTCTGACCCGCAATCACGGGATTCTGCTTGGTATCAGACATGCTCACTGTGACCATTTTCTGTCTTCGTTCTGCCCCTGTTGCGCGTGAAGATCTCACGCGGTTCTGCTTCTGCGCCGCGAGTTGGGGTTGCCGTCTCGGCGCGCAGTTCCCAGATTATCGCTTGGCCATGGACAAGTGCCAGTTGCCGGTCCCCGCCCTTGGTCACATCTGCTCGCGCCTAGTCCAATCCCTCGGGAAGCGGCTGGCTATGCACCAGATGCAGGCGCTGGGTGGTCCGGGTCATCGCCACATACAAATCCCCCACGCCGCCATCGACTTCGGCAACCAGCTGTGCGGGTTCCAGGATCAGCACGCCATCGAATTCCAGGCCCTTGGACTCCCGCGCGGTAATCACCACAATGTCCTGGCTCAATCCGCCCGATCCGGTGCCCACCCGATCGCCATGGACTTCCCTCACCGCAGAACGGATCCTGCCAAGGTCCTGTTGCGGAACGATGACCGCCTGCAGGCCGCCAGCGGAATAGGCCAGCTCCTGGGCGAGCGCCTCGAGAACCGCTGCGTCCAGGTGCTCCTGCGTGGTTTTGGTGATCACCGGTGGCCAGTCGCCCTCGCGCACAGCCTGCGGAGTGGTGATGCGCAAGCCCGCGGCCTGGGCCACGCGCACCGCGGCATCGGCAATCTGCGCCGGGGTGCGGTAGTTGACCGTCAGTTCCTCAAGGTCGAACCGCTCCCCGAAGAATGGCTTGAGCGCCTGGGACCAGCTGTTGGCGCCCGAAGCCGCCGAGGTCTGCGCGATATCGCCCACGATGGTGAAGGACTTCATCGGGCAGCGGCGCACCAGCAGGCGCCACTGCATCGGCGAAAGCTCCTGTGCCTCGTCAACGACGATGTGCCCGTAGGCCCAGGTGCGATCGGCCACCGCGCGCTCGGCAGCGGAAAGCTTCGCTGCGGTTTCCTGGTTCACCCCGGCCACCTGTTCGGCGGTGATCACGCCATCGATGCCGGCGTTTTCCAGCATGGTGTGCATATTGGTCAACGCGGCCTTGGCGTTTTCGACATCCGCCTCATACTGCGCGGTGTGGGCGGCCGCGTTAGGATCCGCAAAGTCGCCGAGCAGCTGCGCGGCCTCATCCAGCAGCGGCACATCGGCCTCGGTGAACGGTGAGTTGGCGCGGCGGTACAGGGCGTCGCGCTCGGCCTCCTTCAGGTGAGGCGCGGCGGCGGCGAGCAGGTGCGGGGTGGCAAAAAGCTCGGCCACCAGCTGCTGCGGGGTCATCGGCATCCAGCACAGGTTCAGCGCCACGCGCACATCGTGCGATTCGCGCACTTCCTGGGGCAGGTAGGAGCGGTCAGTGGTCGAGGACTGCCCGGCCGATTCCTCCAGCTTGCGGCGCAGCTGCTCGGCCAGGTCGCCCACCAGCACCTTCACGAAGGTTTCGCGGGCCTCGTTATAGGGCTTGTGGGTGTGGCGGGCGCGTTCGCGCGCGTTGCGGACCATCTTCGGGGTCAATGTCAGGCGGGTGCCTTCCACTACCACGGTGCGGTCAGCGGGAATCAGGCGCTGGCGGTTGCGCACGGCGTTGGCGATGACCTTGGCCATCGAAATCTGGCCCTTGAGCCGGGCGACGGTGCGGTTGGTTTCGGGCACCGCATGCAGGCCGTGGTACAGATCGCCCACCGAGGACATCACCACGCCGGTCTCGCCCAGCGAGGGCAGCACGCGCTCGATGTAGCGCATGAACGAGTTCGACGGGCCGACGATCAGCACGCCGGCGTTCTTGAGCCGTTCGCGGTATTCGTAGAGCAGGAAGGCGGCACGGTGCAGGGCCACCGCGGTCTTGCCGGTGCCCGGACCGCCCTGGACCACCACCGCGCCGGGCAGCTGCGCGCGGATGATCGCGTCCTGCTCGGCCTGGATGGTGCCGACAATATCGCCCATGCGGCCGGTGCGCTTTTCGCGCAGGGCAGCCATCAGCGCGCCCTCGCCGTGATGGGTATGCCCCTCATCCAGCCAGGTCTCGTCGAGCACGTCGTCTTCGATCCCGGCCACGGTCCTGCCCTTGAGCATCAGGTGGCGGCGGCGGCGCACCCCGCGCGGGTTCAGCGCGGTGGCCTGGTAGAAGGGGGCGGCCTCGGAAGCGCGCCAGTCGATCATCAGCCGGTTCAGCTCTTCGTCGGACAGGCCGATGCGCCCGATGTAGCGCGGGCCCTGATCCTGCTCCTGGTCTTTCATGTCCAGCCGCCCGAAAACCAGCCGGTCCTGGACCGCGTCCAGCTGGGCGATCCGGTCCTCGTACAAGGTAGCGAAGGAGTCGCGCTCGGACATGTTCTGGAAGGTTCCAACGGCTCCCTGGGCCCGGGTGCGCTCAAGCTGCTCGACCTTTTCGGCGCGCAGTTCGTCGAGCCGCTCATACAAGCGGCCCACATACTCGGATTCAGCCAACAAGTCGCGTTCGATCGTCTCGGTCAACCTGGTTCCCTTCGCGCTCACAATCTGCATCCTGCGCAAAATCACAGGACAGACAATGATACGCGCCTTTAATCGCTGGCCGGTAATCCTCCGGGCGGGCTGATGCGGCCCCTGGGCCATGTGGCGCCAGCTGTCCGCCTGCTGCTCGCTGTCTTGGCCGGCCGGCTGTTCGCCAGCGGCGTGAAACACTGCGCAGTATTACCGCGATCGGCCGTGAAATCAGGAGTGGACGACCTGCAGGGAATGCACTGTGTGGCCTTCCAGCTTTCCGCGGCCGTTCAAGCCATCCAGTTCCAGCACCACGCCGACTCCGGCGACCACGGCACCGGTTTTTTCAATCAGGCGCACCGAGGAGCCGACCGTGCCGCCGGTGGCGAGCACATCGTCGAGGATCAGCACGCGGGTGCCCGGCGCGATCTCGTCCTTGTGCACTTCCAGGCAGCTGGTGCCGTATTCCAGCGTGTACTCGTCGCGGTAGACCTCGCGCGGCAGCTTGCCGGCCTTGCGGATCGTGAGCATGCCCTTGCCCGAGGCATAGGCGGCGGCCGCGGCCAGCACAAAACCGCGTGCCTCAAGGCCAGCGACAATGTCGAACTGCCCTTCAAAGGGGGCGATCAGCTCGTCAACCATGCGGCGCAAGCCCACCGGATCGGCGAAAACCGGAGTCAGGTCCTTGAAGGAGATGCCGGGCTGCGGATAGTCGGGGACAATCTTGCTCAGTCGGTCCAGCAGGTCGCTAATGCTCTCAGAAGTAGTCACGCCTAGCAATTTTAGTCCTTCTGGCCGCCCGATGATGCGTCAGGTTGCATAATCATGAGCACATTTTGGGTGCTGCCCATGCCATGGAGCGGTTAACGTTCCATCAATCGGTCGCTGGGCCACGGCAGCAATTGCGGATCGGCAGCCCCGTCGGCGGCGGCCGTGACACGGATGGAACCAGGAATTTCGCGGCCGGCAAGCCACGCCGCCAGGTCGAAATCGGTGCCAGACAGCACCCACGACTTCTCGCCTTGCCCCAAGACCATGCGGGCCTTGCCATGCGGCTGGAGGACCAGTCGCGTTCCTTGCGGCACGCGGGCCACCAGCGCCCTGAATAAATGGGCGCAGAATTCTGCCGGCCAGGTGGCCGGGGGCCGGATTGCCCGATCAAGGTCCGTGGCGTGGATCAGCATTTCCCGCCACGATGCGTACATCATGTCCGCGACCTGCGCCCCGGGACGATATCCGACGCCCGCTTCCCACTTGTGCTCGGCCTGCGGCAAGGACGCACGCAGTTGGGCTAGCGCCTCAAGGGCCAACGCCTGCAAGGATTCGGGGCGCATCAGCGCGGTCATGTTGATGGCCTCGATCCGCCCTTCGGCTCCCCCGTCGTACATTGGCGGCAAATCCTCGGTGCCGGCACGCTCAAACTGGCGCACCGCCGCTTTGGCCAGGGAAGCCAAATGGGCGATCAGCTGCGCGGTGCTCCAGCCCGGCAGCGAACTGGGTTTGGCGTAATCGGCGGCCGGGACCCCGCGCAATTGATCGGCCAGTTCGTCCAATGCGGAGGTGACTTGTGCGATAAGGTCGGCGGGAGCCAAAAGTTGTGCCATAGCACACACTTTAGCGCGGGTTGCGGGTTAACGTGCAAGCGGCCACCGCGCGGAGCATTCCGCATGGTGGCCGCCGCAAGCGGGCAGGCCGCGTGGCTGGATTCTAGCTAGCCCAAGCCTTGATTTCTGCCAGCTGTCGTTCGAATTCCACCAGCTGGGCCGCAACGGCGCTCGGCGCGGTGCCGCCCTGGCCGTTGCGCGCGTTCAGCGAGCCTTCGGTGGAGAGGACTTCGCGGACCTGCGGGGTCAGGTGCTCGGAAATGCCGGCGTATTCCTCGTCGGTCAGATCCCACAATTCCACGCCTCGCGATTCGGCCAGCTGCACCGCGGCGCCGGAGAGCTCGTGCGCATCACGGAAAGGCACGCCCTGGCGGACCAGCCATTCGGCAATATCGGTGGCCAGCGCGAAGCCCTGCGGCGCCAATTCGGCCATGCGCTCGGTGTTGAAGGTCAACGTGCCCATCATGCCGGCGACGGCCGGGAGCAGGATTTCCAAGGTATCCGCGGCGTCGAATACCGGTTCCTTGTCCTCCTGCAGGTCGCGGTTGTAGGCCAGCGGCAGCGCCTTGAGGGTGGCCAGCAGGCCGGTGAGATCGCCGATCAGGCGCCCGGCCTTGCCGCGGGCCAGCTCGGCGATATCCGGGTTCTTCTTCTGCGGCATGATCGAGGAGCCGGTGGAGAAGGAATCGTGCAGCTTCACGAAGCTGAATTCCTTGGTGGCCCAGAGAATCACTTCCTCCGAAACGCGGGAGAGATCGACGCCGATCATCGCGGCGATCCAGGAGAATTCGGCAAAAACGTCACGGGCGGCGGTGCCATCAATCGAGTTGTGCACCGCAGAGTCGAAGCCGAGCTCGGCCGCGACGAAGTTCGGATCCAGGCCCAGGGTCTGGCCAGCCAGCGCACCAGAGCCATAGGGGGAAACCGCAGCGCGCTTGTCCCAATCGGCCAGGCGCTGCACGTCGCGCAGCAGCGGCCAGGAGTAGGCCAGCAGCAGGTGCGAAAGCAGGATCGGCTGCGCGTGCTGCAAGTGGGTGCGCCCCGGCATCGGCGCGTACGGGTGGGCCTTGGCCTGTTCGACCATGGCATTGAGGGTGTCGATCACGCCGCGGGCAATGATGCGTGCGTGATCCCGCAGGAACATCCGGCCCAGGGTCGCGATCTGGTCATTGCGCGAGCGCCCGGCGCGCAGCTTGCCGCCGAGCTGGGTGCCCGCGCGCTCGAGCAATCCGCGCTCGAGGGACCCGTGCACGTCTTCGTCGGATTCCGCGGCGACGTAGGCCTCGGATTTAACATCTGCTTCCAGCTGGTCCAGGGCGGCGATCATGTCGATCAGCTCGGCATCGGTGAGCAGGCCGGCGCGATTGAGCACCTTGGCGTGGGCACGCGAACCGGCAATGTCATAGCTGGCCAGGCGCCAGTCGAAATGGGTTGACTTGCTCAGCGCGGCCATTGCGTCCGCAGGGCCGCCGGAGAAGCGGCCGCCCCAGAGCGATCCTTCATTTGTTGACGAGGCCATGGCCCGTTCCTTTCTGCCGGTGAAAATTGCACTGCACCCCACTCTAGCAAAGTTTTATGCAATGTTGCTCATAAATATTCATTGCGTCGGGGATTCATGCATTTTCGCCGTCGCCCGACACGCAGAAAACTCGATGTTTAACCTCTTCCAGTCCACAGCGCCCGGGCGTAAGGTGTTGCCATAACCGAATCGGAACTATCTTCGGAGGTACGAAATGGAAATCCAGTTGTACCGTGGTGACATCACCACCCTGCACGTTGATGCCATTGTGAACGCAGCCAACCCTTCACTTCTAGGTGGTGGCGGAGTTGATGGAGCAATTCATGAAGCTGCCGGCCCCAGCCTGCTGGCTGCCTGCCGAGAAGTCCGCGCACAGCGCTACCCCGACGGAATCCCTTCAGGAATCGCCGTGGCCACGAAGGCCGGAGATCTTGAAGCGAAGTGGGTCATCCACACGGCCGCGCCGAATTTGGCGCTGATCAAGCCCAACCCAAAAATTTTGAACGATTGCTTCGTGAACTCGCTCTATGTGGCAGCACGCCACGATGCCCACTCCATCGCCTTCCCTGCCATCGGCGCCGGGGCCTTCGGCTGGGAGCCACAGCAGGTGGCAGACATCGCCCATGAAGCCATCGATCGCTGGATCGATACCAACAAGCACATCTCGCCGATCCACAAGATTGTGCTGGTGGCGCATACCGATGAAGTCCAGGCCGCTTTCGAGCGGGCCTTCGACCTCGACGCCGTCCAGGAACTGGCAGCCTGATCCCCGCAACGATCCTGGCAGAGCACTGCCGCGTCCTTCCTTAGCGAAGGGCGCGGCAGTGCTCATGTCCGGGGTGGTGGAAGCGCGCCTGGTCAGGTGCGCGCAAAATAGCTATTGCGCCGCGGCTGCTGTTCGGGATCCTGATGCCTGGGCAGGATGACGTAGGGCAAGCCCTTGATCTTCACCAGCCGCAAATACCCGCTGTGGACCATGACGTGATGGGTTGAGCAAAGTGGACAGCAATCTTGCAGCCGGGTATGCCCGCCTTTGGACCACGGCTTGAAATGGTGGAATTCCAGCAATGCCGGTTCGACCGTGCACCAGGCACCAGGCATCCGCCATCGCGGTCACGAGCGGCAAGCTTCATCCACCGCGGGAAGAGCCGGGCATCGCGGCCGATGTCCATGATCACCCCGTCGGCATTGTAGATCGGGCTCAGCACCTTCGCTTCGCACAGCATGGCGCGCAATTCGGGCGCGGAAAGCTTCACGCCGTGGGCGGTGATTCCGTGCAGCGAGGCCAGATCGTTGAGATCCTCATAGCTGGCGTGCACGACGATTTCCGGGGTGATGCGCTTGGTGCTGTTTTCAGGGTCGATATTGCGCAGCACAGCATTCAGGGCGTTGAGCCTTCGCTCCGGGATAGTGCAGGAGCCGGGCATTGCCGGCGCGGCGGCCCCGGGTGCTGTGCGATCGGGCGGATCTGCGTCGCTGGGCGGGCAATCTTCGCCGCGAGCCCATTCAGGCAGCGGATCGTCGCTGTGCCAGAGCTCATCGGGTGGTTCACTGGGTGGTTCGCCGGGCGGTTCGCCGGGTAGTTCGCCAGGTAGTTCGCCGGCGGGCTGTTCATCGATCGGGGTTCCTTGATCCGGGGATTCTTCGTGCGAGGTTGCTTCTTCCAGCGGCCCAGAATTCCCGGATCGCTCGGGCTGATCGGACTGCTCGGGCTGGGGATTTTCGGACGCCTGGCGGGCGGCGGCTCCAGCCTGGGTGCGCTTGTTGTCGGCCTGCGCGATCAGCGAGATCCACAGCTCGGCATCCAAGGCGCACACTCGGACAATGAATTCATGCACGCCATTGACGACCCTGCCGCGGAAGAGGCCCAGCGGCGGAGTGCGGGTCTGCGCATGGGCTTCCTTGTACTCCTTGATGAGCGTCGCCAAGTGCTTTTGACGGGTGCGCATCGGAATTTCGGCCAGCAGCGCGCTGGCATGCGCCTCTAAGAGCGCGCCGTCGGGCGCGGTGGCGGTGGCCGAGGTGGGGATGCCGTCGAAGGTGGTGTCCTCGGGTTCGAACTTATCCAGCGCTCGGGCGGTCTTGAGCACTTCGCGCGGATCGCGCAGGTGATGCAGATCAGGCGGCGACCAGGGCGAAGACGCGTTGGAGGACGCGGCAAGCGGATCCGAAGCGGTGGCGAAATGCTCGGCGAGCAGGGTGAAGCGCGGTGCGCAGGCGGCTCCGGTCACCTCGCGCCGGGCATGCACCAGATGCGCGTCGTCCACCCGGCGGGAAGCCTCGAAGTAGTTCAGGTCGAGCAGGTTGGCCAGCAGGTTTGCGGCGTCCTGGTAGACCGTGCGTCCGGCGGCAAAGCGCGGTTCGGCGCTGAAGTCGGTGCGGCCGGCGCACAGATCGTCGAATTCCTGGAGATGCAGGGCATGGGCGGCGGTGGTTTCCACGAGGCTGGCCGCGATGATATTCGAGCGGGCGGCCTGGCGGCTGAAGGCTTCGGCAAACTGGGCATAGGCCACGGCGGCGCGCGGGTCCGCCAGCTGTTCGGCCTGGCGGGAAAGGCGGGCCATCAGCTTCAGGCACAGGGATTGGGCCTGTAGCAATTGCGGCGCGCCGAGCAGCTGCTCATCGTCCCCCTGATCGGCCATCTGGTCGGCCAGCACGGTGAGCGTGCGCGAGATCTGCTGCATTTCCATGCATCGATGCTCCGGCGGCGGGCACGGATTAAGCAGCACGCCGCCGCGCACTGTGGATAAGTGCGCGGCGGCGTGGCGTGTTCAAGGGGCGCGGCTAGCGCGGTTCGGCCAGCTGCAGGAAGCGGGCGGCCACCTCGGCTCCCCCGTCGATATCCCGGGTGGTGACCATGATGGTGTCATCCCCGGCGATGCAGCCCAGGATCGAGGGCATCTGCGAGTGGTCGATGGCCAAGGCCAAAAGGTTCGCGGCCCCCGGCGGGGTGCGCAGCACCACGATGTTCCCGGAGGCTTCGGCGGTGACCAGCTGCTCGGCGCAGATCTTGGCCAGGCGCGCGTCGAGCACTTCCTGGGTGATGGCGGTCTGCGGGGAACGATCCCCGCCTTCCTGGCGCACGGCGTAGATCAGCTGGCCGGAGTGGTCGCGGATGCGCACCGCGCCGATCTCCACCAGATCGCGCGAGAGCGTGGCCTGGGTGACCTCCAGCCCGTCGTCCTTGAGCAGCCCGAGCAGCTCGGCCTGGGATTTGACCGAGTTGTTGCCCAGAAAGGCGCGGATGCGGGCCTGCCGGGCGGTTTTGGTGCTTGGCTGGGCGGACATCCTAGAGCTCCACTCGCGAATCTTCGGCCAGGCCCGAGGCAACCATCAGCCAGGCCATCACGGCCTTCTGGGCGTGCACCCGGTTTTCCGCCTCGTCGAAGACCACCGACTGCGGGCCGTCGATCACCTCGGCGTCGATTTCGTAGCCGCGGTAGGCCGGCAGGCAGTGCAGCACGATGGCGTCGTCCTTGGCCAGCTTCATCGCCGCGGTGCTCACCGAGTAGTCGGTGAACAGCTTCAGCCGCGCTTCCTTCTCATCCTCCTGGCCCATGGATACCCAGGTGTCGGTGACCACCACGTCGGCGTCCTCCAGCGCGGCGGCGGCATCGGTGGTGATCGTGACCGATCCCCCGGTCAGCGCGGCGCGCTCCTGTGCGGCGGCGATGATCGAAGCGGAAGGCAGGTAGCCCTCGGGGCCGGCGATGCGCACGTGCATGCCGGCGGTGACCCCGGCCAGAAGGTAGGAGTTGGCCATGTTGTTCGCCGCATCGCCCAGGTAGCTCATGATCAGGCCCGCGGTTTTTCCCTTGTGCTCGCGCACGGTGAGCAGGTCGGCAATCAGCTGGCAGGGGTGGTAGTCGTCGGACAGCGCGTTGATCACCGGCACCGAGGAATTCGCTGCCATTTCCTCCAGCCCGGACTGGGCATAGGTGCGCCAGACGATGGTGGAGACCATGCGCTCGAGCACCTTGGCGGAGTCGGCGATGGATTCCTTGTGGCCCAGCTGGGATTCGCCGGAGTTGATAATCAGCGGGGATCCGCCCAGCTCGGCGATGCCGGCGTGGAAGGAGACCCGGGTGCGCGTGGAGGTCTTGTCGAAGAAGACCGCGACGGTCTGCGGGCCAGCGTAGGGCTGGTAGCCGTACTTGTCGGCCTTCATTGCCGCGGCCAGATCGAGCACCTTGGACTGCTCGTCGGGGGTGAAATCCAGGTCGGTCAGGAAGTGGCGGGTGGCGCTCATGGGTGGTGCTCCTTTGATGCTGGGGGCCGCAATGGGCGGGGGCGAAGTTCTAGGCGGAGGCGATCAGCGGCGGCAGGGCGGCCAGGAAGCTGCCCAATTGCTCTTGGGTGATCACCAGTGGCGGGGCCAGGCGGATGGTGGAATCATCGGTGGCGTTGATGATGAATCCGGCCTCCAGCGCCGCGGCGACCAGCTTCGGGGCATTGGCCTGGGCCAGCTCGAAGGCGGTGAGCATGCCTGCCCCGCGCACCGCGCTGATCCCGGGCACCGCAGCGAGCTGTTCGCGCAGCCAGTGGCCGTTGGACCGGACCTGGTCCAGCAGGTTCTGGGATTCGATGGTGTGGATGACCGCCAGGCCGGCGGCGCAGGCCACCGGGTTCCCGCCGAAGGTGGTTCCGTGGTCCCCCGGGGTCAGCCAGGCGGTGTTCTCCTGGCCGAAGACGATCATCGCGCCGATCGGGAAGCCTCCGCCCAGCCCCTTGGCCAGGGTCATGACATCCGGGATCACCGGTGCCGAGGCGAAGAAGGAGCCGGTGCGGCCCATGCCGGTCTGCACCTCGTCGAAAACCAGCAGGGCGCCGGCTTCGCGGGTGATGTCGCGGGCGGCCTGCAGGTACTGCGCGGAGAGCATCTTCACCCCGGCTTCGCCCTGGATCGGCTCGATGAACACCGCGGATACGGTCTCGTCCACCGCGGCGCGCAGCGCATCGATGTCCCCGGCGGGGATCCAGGTGACATTCCCGGGCAGCGGGGCGAAGGGGGCGCGGTACTTTTCCTTGTGGGTCAGCGACAGCGCGCCCAGGGTGCGGCCGTGGAAGGCCTGTTCCAGGGCGATCACGCGGGTGCGCGGGGCCTCTTCGGTGCCGGCGTTGCGCCGGGTCAGCTTCAGCGCGGCCTCGTTGGCCTCGGTGCCGGAGTTGGCGAAGAAGACCTTGGAGCCGGCCGGGGCGGCAGAAATTTCCAGCAGCTTTTCGGCCAGGGCGATCTGGCTCGGAGAGGTGAAGAAGTTCGACACGTGCCCCAAGGTGGCCAGCTGGCTGGCGATCACGGAAGTGAGCAGCGGATTGGCGTGGCCCAGGGTGTTGACCGCGATGCCGCCGAGCAGATCCAGGTACTGGTTGCCGTCGGCATCCCAGACATGGCAGCCGGCCCCGCGCACGAGCACGCGCTGCGGGGCGCCGAAGACCCCCAGCAGGGATTGCTGGTAGCGCTCGGCGAGCACCGAGGAGGAGAGCTGGGCCAGCTCCTGCACCTGGTCGGTGGCCAGCTCGATGGTCTTGGGAGTGTGCGCGGTCTGCTCGCTCACTTGCCCTCCTTCAGGTTGGTGTGGGAGGCCGGGAGCACCTGGGTGCCCACGCCGGCGGTGGTGAAGATTTCCAGCAGCATCGAGTGCGGGGCCCGGCCATCGACGATGTGGGCCTGGCCCACGCCTTCGTCGACCGCCTTGAGGCAGGCGCCCATCTTGGGGATCATGCCCGATTCGAGGCTGGGCAGCATGCCGCGCAGCTCGTCGTTGGTGATCGAGCTGATCAGCGAGGACTTGTCCGGCCAGGCCGCGTACAGGCCCTCCACGTCGGTGAGGATCACCAGCTTGGTGGCGCCCAGCGCGCTGGCCAGGGCGGCCGCGGCGGTGTCCGCGTTGACGTTGAGCACCGCGCCGGTCGGATCGCCCTGCGCGTCGAATTCCGGGGCGACGGTGGAGATCACCGGGATCATCCCGGCGTCCACCAGCGAGTCCACCTGGTCGGTGCGCACCCGGGTGACCTCGCCGACCAGTCCCAGGTCCACCGGCTGCCCGTCGACCACGGTGCCGGTGCGGATCGCCTGCAAGGTGGCGCCGTCCTCCCCGGACATGCCCACCGAGTAGGGGCCGTGCGAGTTGATCAGGCCGACCAGGTCGCGCTGCACTTGCCCGGTGAGCACCATCCGCACCACGTCCATGGCTTCGGGGGTGGTCACGCGCAGCCCGCCGCGGAACTCGGACTTGATGCCCAAGGTGTCGAGCATCTTGTTGATCTGCGGGCCGCCGCCGTGCACCACCACCGGGTTGACCCCGGCATGGCGCAGGAACACGATGTCCTCGGCGAAGGCGCGGCGCAGCTCGTCATTAACCATGGCATTGCCGCCGTATTTGATGACCATGGTGGTTCCGGCAAAGCGCTGGATCCAGGGCAGCGCCTCGATCAGTGCTTCGGCTTTGGACTGGGCGATATCCAGGTTGGTGCGGGCGGTGTGGGCCATGGGTGATTCCTCGGGTGCAGCCTAGCTGGAGTAGGCGGAATTTTCGTGGACGTAGTCGTGGGTCAGGTCGTTGGTCAGCACGGTGGCTTCCTCGGTGCCGGCGTTCAGGTCGATCTCGATCGAGACATTGCGCTCCTCGAGCGAGACCAGGTTGCGGTCTTCGCCGACCCCGCCGTTCTTGCAGACCATGACGCCGTTGATCGCGACGTTGAGCTCATCGGGCTCGAAGGCGGCCTTGGTGGTGCCGACCTCGGAGAGCACCCGGCCCCAGTTCGGGTCCTTGCCGAAGACCGCGGTCTTGACCAGGTTGGAGCGCGAGACGGCCTTGGACACTTCCAGGGCGTCGGCCTCGGTCGCGGCGTTGTAGGTGCGGATCGCGATGGTGTGGTCCGCTCCCTCGGCATCCTCGATCAGCTTCGCGGCCAGCTCGCAGCAGGCGTCGGTCAGCGCGCCGGTGAACTCGGCGATGTCCGGGGTGGTGCCCGAAGCGCCGGAGGCCAGCAGGAGCACGGTGTCATTGGTGGACATGCAGCCATCGGAGTCCGCGCGGTCGAAGCTCATCGCGGTGGCGGCGCGCAGCGCGGTGTCGGCCTGCGCGCTGGTGAGCACCGCGTCGGTGGTGAGCACCACGAGCATCGTGGCCAGCGCCGGGGCGAGCATGCCCGCGCCCTTGGCCATGCCGCCGATGGTGATCTGGGCCGAGCCGGCCGGGCCCACCACGCGGGAAACCAGCTTGGGCACGGTATCGGTGGTCATGATGCCGGCGGCGGCCTCGTCAGCGGCGGCCTGGCCGCTGGCCAGCGCCTTCGCGGCGGCCTCGATGCCGGGCAGCAGCTTGTCCATGGGCAGCTGCACGCCGATCAGCCCGGTGGAGGCCACGGCCACGTCCCCGGCGGAGACATCGAGCAGCCCGGCCGCGTATTCGGCGCTCTGGTGGGTGTTGCCGAAGCCTTCGGCACCGGTGCAGGCGTTGGCACCGCCCGAGTTCAGCAGGACCGCGTCGATGCGGCCATCGGCCAGCACCTGCTTGGACCAGTGCACCGGGGCGGCGGCCACGCGGTTGGAGGTGAAGACCCCGGCCGCGGTGAACTGGGGCCCGAGGTTCTTGACCAGAACCACGTCGTTCTTGCCGGTGGACTTCAGCCCGGCTGGCACGCCGGCGGCGGTAAAACCGGCCGGGGCGGTGACACCCGTGGTGGCTGCCGATGGGTGGGTGCTGGTGTAGGCGAGACTCACGGTGCGACTCCTTGCATGAGCAATCCGGTATTTTCTTCCAGGCCGAGCGCGATGTTCATCGACTGGACCGCGGCACCTGCGGTGCCCTTGGTGAGGTTGTCCAGGGCGGCGGTGACGATGACGCGGTTGGCGTGCTCGTCGAAGGCCAGCTGCAGCTGGACGTGGTTGGAACCCTGGACCGCACCGGTGGTCGGCCATTGGCCCTCGGGCAGCAGGTGCACGAACTGCTCGTTCGCGTAGGCCTGTTCCCAGGCGGCGCGCAGCGCCCCGGCGCTCACCCCGGGCTTGGCCTTGGCGGTGGCGGTGGTCAGGATGCCGCGCGGCATCGGGGCCAGGGTGGGGGTGAAGGACACGGTGACCGGCTGGCCGGCGAGCTTGGAGAAGCCCTGCTCCATTTCCGGGATGTGCCGGTGGATGCCGCCCACGCCGTAGGTGCTCATCGAGCCCATGACTTCGCTGCCCAGCAGGTTCGGCTTCAGCGACTTGCCGGCCCCCGAGGTGCCCGAGGCGGAAACGATGACCACGTCGTCTGCTTCCAGCAGCCCGGCGGCAAAGCCCGGGGCCAGGGCCAGCTGCCCGCCGGTGGGATAGCAGCCGGGCACAGCGACGCGGCGGGTGCCCACGAGCTTTTCGCGCTGGCCCGGGAGCTCCGGCAGGCCGT
Source organism: Glutamicibacter halophytocola (assembly GCF_001302565.1). Lineage (NCBI taxonomy): Bacteria > Bacillati > Actinomycetota > Actinomycetes > Micrococcales > Micrococcaceae > Glutamicibacter > Glutamicibacter halophytocola. Next base: position 1,283,739 of record NZ_CP012750.1, on the reverse strand, counting down.
AGGGCCAGAAGCCGGCATGTTCTGAACCGTAGAATTTTTCCCAGGCGGCTGCGGATTCGAGCCGGTGGTCCGCACCGGCGTCGATGACCAGGGTGTTTTCCGGCAGGGCGGCGGCGACGGCGGCCGAGGCACCGTGCGGCAGGGCCAGGAACACGACGTCGTGCCCGGCAAGGTTCTCCACCGTGGTGTCCACCAGGATGCGGTCGGCGAGCGCATGCAGGTGCGGCGCGATGGAACCGAGTCGCTGCCCGGCTTGGGAGTGCGCGGTGATCGCACCAATCTCTACTTCTGGATGGGCTGCAAGGATGCGAAGGACCTCACCGCCGGCGTATCCGCTGGCGCCGGAGACAGCTACTGAAATCGTCATGACCAGATTCTATCGCGAAATATTCATGTGCGCTAATAAATATTCATAAAATACTTCGTCACGTAACCGACATCCACCAAGTCCTGTCCCCACCATGGCGGGCAAAGTCCTAAACTGGCCGTAGAGGCCCGCCGGAACACCCCGCAGACACCGCGTATTTCAGGAGCACCGCATAATGCAGCAACAAGCCATCGTGGTCAACGAACCCACCGACGCCACCGGATTGCAGCTAACCCGAATCCCCGTCCCCGTCCCAGGGCCCGGACAGCTGCTGGTCAAGGTCGCAGCCACCGGCGTCAACTTCATCGAAACCTACCAGCGCAGCGGCGTCTACAGCGTCGACTACCCGTTTGTGCCGGGGTCCGAGTTCTCCGGAGTGGTGGAGCAGATCGGCCAAGGCGTCCAGAACTTCAAGCCGGGCGATCGCGTAGCCACCGCCTCAGGGGTGGCCGGATACTCGAACTATGCCGTGGTCGATGCCGAGCTGACCGCCAAGGTCCCGGACTCGGTGGACCTGCATATCGCTGCCGCCCTGCCCCTGCAGGGCATGACCGCCCATTACCTGGTCCACTCCAGCTACATGGTGCACAACGGCGATGTCATCCTCACCTATGCCGGCGCGGGTGGCGTGGGGCTGATCCTCACCCAGTTGCTCAAGCTCAAGGGCGCCACCGTGATCACCACCGCCTCCAGCCAGGAGAAGAAGGACCTGGCCAAGGCCGCCGGAGCCGACTACGTGGTCGACTACAACCAGGTCGCCGAAACGGTCGAGAAGGTCACCGGGGGCAAAGGCGTGAACGCGGTCTATGACGGCATCGGCAAGGACACCTTCGACACCTCCCTGGCAGCACTGCGCCGGCGCGGCACCTTGGTGCTTTTTGGCGGCGCCAGCGGGCAGGTCCCTGATTTCAACCTGCAGCGCCTGAACGCTGGAGGATCGCTGACCGTGACCCGCCCCAAGCTCGCCGATTTCCTGACCTCGGAGCAGGAAATGCACTGGCGCTTCGGCGATATGGTCGGCTGGGTGGCCACCGGCAAGATCGATGTGCGCATCGGAGCCCAGTACCCGCTGGCCGAGGCGGGCGCAGCACATGCGGCGCTGGAATCGCGGGCCACCACCGGCAAGGTCATCCTGCTGCCGTAGCTACCAGCTTTGGGCCCGGGGAACAACAATGTGGCCAGTGCCCCGGGCCCACGGCGTAGCAGTTGCGAAATCAGTGAGACTTAGCCGACAGTTCAGCCGAACCAGCCGCACCCGTTCATCCACTGCCCCTTAAGATAGGCACTGGATCTCCCGATCCGCCCCTCCAGCATCCATATCCTTTGTGGGACGCTCTCCCCCAGCGCCCCGATTCCATTTACGCAGTTAAATGAGAAGGGATGGGTCCGTTCATCATGGACAACGATCAAGCTACGGCGCCGGATCAAGAAATCTATGCTCCGCAGTTTCCTTCCGGTGCCCTGGCCCCGGCTCCTCGAACCCTTTTGGACATCCTGCGGGCCACCGCCCGGGCCTACCCCGACGCCCCCGCCATTGATGACGGGGAGCGCACCGAAAGCTACGCCGAGCTCATCGAGGAGGTCAAGGCCAAGGCCCGCCGCTTGCATGAGCAGGGGCTGGGCGCCGGCGACCGCATTGGCGTGCGCGTCGAATCCGGCACCCGCCACCTCTACGAATGGATCCTGGCGATCCTCTGGGTGGGCGCCGCCTACGTTCCGGTGGATGCCGATGACCCCGACGAGCGGGCCAAAACCGTCTTCACCGAAGCCCGGGTGGCCGGAATCATCAAGGGCACCGGCACCATCGTGGCCGAGTCCGGGCGGCCCAAGCCATACGCCGCGCCACGGATGCCGGGGCTGGAGGATGACGCCTGGATCATTTTCACCTCGGGATCCACCGGAAAGCCCAAGGGCGTCGCTGTATCCCATCGTTCTGCGGCAGCCTTCGTTGATGCCGAAGCGCAGATGTTCCTGGCCGCCGACCCGCTGAACACCACCGACCGCGTGCTCGCCGGGCTGTCGGTCGCCTTCGACGCCTCCTGCGAGGAAATGTGGATCGCCTGGCGCAACGGCGCCTGCCTGGTGCCCGCCCCGCGCGCCCTGGTGCGCAGCGGCATGGACCTTGGGCCTTGGCTGATTTCCCGCTCCATCACCGCGGTCTCCACCGTCCCCACCTTGGCGGCGCTGTGGCCAGCCCAGGCCCTGGACTCGGTGCGCCTGCTGATTTTTGGCGGCGAAGCCTGCCCGCCCGAGCTCGCCGGCCGCCTGGCGACCGAGGGCCGCGAGGTCTGGAATACCTACGGCCCCACCGAAGCGACCGTGGTGGCCTGCGGTGCCACCATGGACGGCAGCCTGCCGGTGCGCATCGGCCTGCCGCTGGCCGGCTGGGACCTGGCAGTGGTCGACCCCCAGGGCATTCCGGTGGCCGAGGGCGATTCGGGCGAGCTGATCATTGGCGGCGTGGGCCTGGCCCGCTACCTGGATCCCGAAAAGGACGCGGAAAAGTACGCCCCCATGCCCACCCTGGGCTGGGAGCGCGCCTATCGCTCCGGCGATATGGTCGTCAACGACCCGCTGGGGCTGATTTTCATCGGCCGCGTTGACGACCAGGTGAAAATCGGCGGCCGGCGCATCGAGCTGGGCGAAATCGATGCGGCCCTGAACTCCTTGGCAGGAGTATCCTCGGCGGCGGTGGCGGTGCGGGAAACCGCCACCGGCAACAAGGTCCTTGTCGGATACCTGCAAGCTCCCGAGGACTATGACCTGCCGGCGGCCCGCAGCGCGCTTTTGGATGACCTGCCGGCGCCCATGGTGCCGATCCTGGCCGTCATGGACAGCCTGCCGATGAAGACCAGCGGCAAGGTCGACCGCAATGCCCTGCCCTGGCCGCTGCCCGGCACCGAGCAGAACGATTCCTCCGGCGAACTGCCGCCACTGGACGAGGTGGGAGAATTCACTGCCGAAGCATGGCAGGGAGCGCTCGGTGCGCCCGTATCCGGGTTGGACGCCGACTTCTTCGCCGCCGGCGGGGGTTCGCTCTCGGCAGCCCAGCTGGTCTCGGCCCTTCGCGTGCGCTATCCGGATCTGACGGTGGCCGAGCTCTATGACTACCCGCGCTTCGGTGCCCTGGTTGAATTCCTCGGCGGGCAGCAAGTCACCAGCGAACCGGTGGCACCGCGTACCGTGGCGCGCACCAAGCGCATCACCCAATTGGCCCAGACCCTGGTGGCCTTCCCGCTGTTCATCCTTTCGGGACTGCGCTGGTTCACCTATTTGATGATCGGGCACGTGGCCATGGTGTCCATGGGAATTTTCGAAGACCCCTTGCCCACCCCGTGGTACGTGATCGCCGGATTATGGCTTCTCTTCGTCACCCCGATCGGCCGCATGGCCCTGTCCATCCTGGCCAACAAGCTGCTGCTGCGCGGGCTGCAGCCCGGGGTCTATCCGCGCTCCGGATCGGTCCACCTGCGCCTGTGGCTGGCTCAGCACGTCGCCGACGTAGTGGACCCGATTTCGCTGTCCAGCGCACCGCTGCTGCCCTGGTACGCCCGCATGCTCGGCGCGAAGATCGACCGCACCGCCACCTTGCACACCCTGCCGCCGGTGACCGGAATGCTCACCGTGGGCCCGGGCGCCACCATCGAGCCCGAGGTGGATGTCAGCGGCTACTGGATTGACGGGGACAAGGTGCACGTGGGCGCCATCGAGGTTGGCGCCCGCGCGTCGATCGGCGCGCGCAGCACCTTGGTCCCCGGAGCGGTGATCGGCGAAGACACCATCGTCGAGGCCGGTTCGGCTGTCTACGGAAGTGCCCGCGCGAACTCCCGGTACGCCGGCTCGCCTGCGACCCGGCAGTCCAAGGCCAAGCCCAAGTGGCCAGAGACCGAACCGGACTACCGCAAGCTGCCTCGAGTGCTCGCTGGCGCCGCCTCGATCCTGCTCAACCTGTGGCAGTGGATCCCCGTGGTTCTCGCCCTCCTGTCGGTCGCCCCGATCCTGCGGCCAGCCCCGTCGCTGGCCGAAATCGGCTGGCGTTTCGTCCCGGCCGTGATCGTTGCGGCGCTCGCCTGGTTCCTGTCGAGCATGATCCTGACCATCCTCGTGGTGCGCCTGCTGTCCATCGGCCTGGTCGAAGGATGGCATCCGGTCACCTCGCGCGTGGGATGGCAGGCCTGGGCGACCGAACGGGTCCTGGATACCGCCCGCGACCAGCTCTTCCCGCTCTATGCTTCGCTGTTCACCCCGATCTGGCTGCGCCTGCTGGGGGCCAAGGTGGGACGCGATGTGGAAATTTCCACCGTGCTGCTGATCCCGAAGATGACCACCATCTCCTCCGGCGCCTTCCTGGCCGACGACACCATGGTGGCCTCCTATGAACTCGGCGGCGGATGGATGCATATCGCCCCTGTGCGCGTGGGCAAGAAGGCCTTCCTGGGCAACTCCGGCATCCTGCATGCAGGACGCCGCGTGCCCAAGCGTTCGCTGATTGCGGTGCTCTCGGCCACGCCGAAGAAGATGAAGGCCGGTACATCGTGGATCGGTTCCCCTCCGAACAAGCTGCGCCGCACCACGGTGGAAGCCGAGTCGGAGCGCACCTACCGGCCAGCCCTGAAATTGAAGATCATGCGTACCTTCTGGGAGCTGGCCCGTTCACTGGCAGTCTTCACTACCGTGGCCATCGCCGGTGGCGTGCTGTGGACCCTGGCGACTTTGGCCACCCATGCCGGAGTCTGGGCGGGCATCTTGCTCTCCGGCGCGGTGCTGGTGCTCGCCGGCGCAGTGGCCGCGGCGATCGCGGTGGCAGCCAAATGGCTGGTGGTCGGCCCGATCCGCCCCGGCGAGCACACCCTGTGGAGCTCCTTCATCTGGCGCACCGAAATGGTCGATTCCTTCACCGAGCTGGTGTGCGCCCAATGGTTCGCCCGCCTCGCTTCGGGGACCCCGGCCCTGGTGTGGTTCCTGCGTGCCCAGGGAGCGAAGATCGGCCACGGCGTGTGGTGCGAAAGCTACTGGCTGCCCGAAGCCGATCTGGTGACCCTTCAGGACCATTCCACGGTCAACCGCGGCTCGGTGCTGCAGACCCACCTCTTCCACGACCGCATCATGTCCATTGACGCGGTGACCCTGGGTGCCGGAGCAACTCTCGGCCCGCACAGCGTGATCCTGCCGGCCGCGCAGATCTCCGAAGGCACCACCACCGGTCCAGCCAGCCTGATCCTGCGCGGCGAGGTTCTGCCCGCCAATACCTACTGGCGGGGCAATCCGGCAGTACGCTGGAACATCAACCCGGATACGCACCTTCCACAGCCCGCCACACAGGAAGCCTGAGGCAACACACCGATGCACCATCGCATATTGGATGAGTACACCAAGCACCACGGCTCCCCGGACTACACCGTGGAGCACTACGACGTGAACCTCGTGGTGAAGCTGGCCAGCAACCACCTCGATGGCCGGGCGATGCTGCGCATCCGCGCCCTTGAGGACCTCAACGAGATCGCACTGAACCTCAATGGGCTCAAGATCATCAAGGCCACCTGCCAGGGGCGCAAAGTCTCCGTGGCCAAGAAGCACCACCGCGTCGTGGTCTCGACCCCGAATCGGGTCAAGGCCGGCGAGCATATCGAGCTGAACCTGCGCTATGGCGGCAACCCCGCGGTGGATAACGGGCCTTGGGGCGAAGTCGGCTGGGAAGAGCTGACCGATGGCATTCTCGTTTCCGGCCAGCCGGTCGGGGCTTCCACCTGGTTCCCCTGCAATGACCACCCCAGCCACAAGTCCTCGTACCGCTTCGAGGTGTCCACCGACGCCGGATACCGGGTCGTTGCCAATGGCGATTTGCTCTCCCAGCGCCGTTCGGCCAGCCGCTCCACCTGGATCTATGAACAGCGTGAACCGATGGCGACCTATCTGGCCACCTTGCAGATCGGGCGCTATGCCGAAATCGCTTGTGACCGCGGGCACCATCTGCTGGCCTACTCGGTACCGGGCAACGACTTGGCGGTGCGTGGCGCCTTTGCCAAGCAGGGGCAGATGGCCGAGATCTTTGAACGCAAATTCGGCCCGTACCCCTTTGAGAATTACAAGATCGTGGTGGTCGACGACGAACTGGAAATTCCGCTGGAAGCCCAGGGCATGAGCATCTTCGGGCGCAACCACCTGTCCCTGGACTGGGAGGCACAGCGGCTGATCGCCCACGAGTTCGCGCACCAATGGTTCGGCAACTCGCTGACACCTGCTGGGTGGAAGGACATCTGGCTGAACGAAGGGTTCGCGTGTTTCAGCGAGTGGGTCTACTCGGAACACTGTGGCGCCATGCCGATGGAACAGCGTGCCCGGGCCGCCTGGGAGAAGCTCAATGCCCTCCCCCAGGATCTGCTGATCGGGGATCCCGGCCCGGAGGACATGTTTGACGATCGCGTCTACAAGCGCGGTGCGCTGGCCCTCTACGCGCTGCTCAAGGAGCTGGGCGATGAAGCGTTCTACGAGATGCTGCGCGATTGGACGGGCACCTATCAGCATGGAAGTGTCGATGCGAAAAAGTTCGGCAAGCACCTGAAAAAGCATGCGCCCGGCATTGAAACTGATCAAATTCTGCACAATTGGCTTTCCGAACTCCAGCTGCCGCCCTTCCCTAGCTGAACGCCGGGCCCGCCGGTGTCCTCGTTCAATTCCGATTCATTGGCTGTTCATCCACTGAATCTAGGCTTGCCACCATGAGCGTAGAAATCCCCCTGCTTGATGATGCTTTCCGCGGCTACTCGGTGCTCGACGATGATGATGACGATCCATTGTTGTTGCGCGCCGATGGCAGCGTGGTCGATACCTGGCGCGAGGACTACCCCTACGAAGAAAAACTCGACCGCGAAACCTACGAGCTCGAAAAGCGTGCCCTGCAGATTGAGCTGCTCAAGCTTCAAAAATGGGCCAAGGCCCATGGCCGGCGCATCATGATTGTTTTTGAAGGCCGCGATGCCGCAGGCAAAGGCGGAACGATCAAGAGATTCACCGAGCACCTGAATCCTCGTGGCGCCCGCGTTGTGGCCCTGGAAAAACCCAGCGACCGCGAATCCACGCAGTGGTACTACCAGCGCTACGTGCAGCATTTCCCGTCCGCCGGGGAAATCGTGCTGTTTGACCGCTCCTGGTACAACCGGGCCGGTGTGGAACGCGTCATGGGATTTTGCACGCCAGCCCAAGCGGGCCATTTCCTCAATCAGACGCCCCTGTTTGAACAACTCGTGGTGGACGAAGGCATTGATCTGGTGAAGTTCTGGTTTTCCGTCTCCGCCAGCGAGCAGCTCACCCGATTCACCATTCGCCGCCTTGATCCCGTGCGCCAGTGGAAGCTCTCCCCCATGGATCTTGAATCCCTGGACAAATGGGACAAGTACACGGAAGCAAAGAAGGAAATGTTCCTCAAGACGGACACCGACCACGCTCCGTGGACGGTAGTGAAGTCCAATGACAAGAAGCGCGCACGGCTTGCGGCCATGCGCCATGTGCTGAACCGCTTTGATTACGCGGGCAAGGACCATGAGCTGGTCGGATCACCCGACCCGCAGATCGTGGGCCGTGCAGCCAACGTCATCACCCACGGCGAAGAGTTCTAGGTCCTTGCAAATTGCTGCCGAACGGCAATCGCGGTAGCCAGCAATCCGTGCCCCACCCGATCCTCGGCCGTCCATTGCCCGGAAACCGCGGACAGGTCTGTGCCTTGGTGCAAGGTCCCGGACTGCAGGACTCGGGCGGTGAAGGCCCCGGGCCGCTGGCCCACAGTGATCTCGCATTCAAGGAAATCCAGCCATCGCCGTGCCATCGGAAACCAGGTCTTGAAGACGCTTTCCTTGGCGCTGAAAATCAGCCTGTCCCAGGCGATGCCCGGTTCCACGGTGGACAGCCGCTCTACAGCCTCTTGCTCAGCTGGCAGCAGGAGAATATCCACGGTGCCTGGCGGCAGGGCCAAATGCGGTTCGGCGTCAATGCCGATCGCGCTCCACAGATCCGAACTTGCCACGGCAGCGGCCCGCAGCCCTTCGCAGTGCGTCATGCTTCCCACCACACCCCGGGGCCAGACCGGTGCCCGGTGCTCATCAGGCACCAGAACATGTCCGCCGTGGCCCAGTTTTGCGAGCGCTTGCCGGGCACAAATGCGCACCGTGCGAAATTCTTGCTGGCGGGATTCGACCGCGTTGGCCACGTAGATCTCTTCGGGCCGGTATCTAGGTCCCTCGTCCAGCTCCGAACGTGTTTCTGCCACGTGTACTGACGCGGGCAGCAGCTTGTTGAAAATGCGCATCAATCCTCGCTAGAAGCGCGAAGACCCGCCGGAGCCAGAGAAGCTGCCGCCTCCGGAATATCCGGTAGACACCGACCCGGATGAGCTGGCGGATTCCCGCGACTGGTCTACCGAGTTCGCGCCAGAAGTGTAGCCGGCGTGGTAGCTGCTGACGCTCCAGTACATCGCGCCGGGGTTCAATACGTCCAGGATGGTCCCGCCACGCGGGCTATGGCTTCCGGTGGAGTTGCGCGAGCGTTCCATCGCCTCGCGCATCTGTTCCTTCTCCTCGTCATTTTCTGCATAGGCGTCGATTTGCGCCTTGGCAAACTCGTCCAGGCGCTCGGTCAGTCCTTGGCGAAGATCGGAGAGCTGGTCCAATGCCTGATCTACATCGATTTCCTCGGTCTTCAATTGGGTGCCGAGTGCTTCCAGCGATTCTGCGGCTGTCACCCGGTATGAAGCCAGCGCCGCGGCACTGCCTGCCAATCCGGGTTCGGCATCATCAACGAGCGTGGAAATCTGCGACAGGTCATCGGCGAGCGGCTTGGTTTGCGCACGCCATGCGTCTTCCCATGAAGCCGAGCGAGTGTAGAGGGCCGCGGCGGCAATGATGGCGTCGTCGGTGCGGTCGAGGTTTTGCGCGTCGTCCTTGAATTTCTTGGCGGCTTCCACGCCATCGGTTGATGACCGGTACTTCTTCTCAGCTGTGTCCAGTTTGGCTTGTGCATCGAAGGTTTCGCGATAGTTGGCCATGAAGTCGGCAAAGCGGCGTTCCAGCTGCGCGGCGTGCGCCGATCCTGTGGGCAGAGTTTTTGCGGCGAGCTCGGTTTCTTCCAGGTCCATCGTGACATTGGTCAGATGCTCTCGTCCTGCGTGAAAATCCTGGGCAAAGTTCTTGCGTCGCGAGGAACGCACTGCGGCAGTGGCTCCCAGGACAATTCCGGTGCCGCCGCCTCCGGCTGCTACGGTCCACCAGAGCGCAGGGCTCTTGTACCAGGGCCGATTCATGATGCCCGAGGCCTTGGTGGCTACGGCTATTACGCCATCGGTCCACCTCGACAGGTTGAAATCTTCGTAGCCTTTTTCTTGGATGCTTTCCATCTGGCCGGTGCTGACCTTGCGGTCTTCGCCGAAGTACGTGCCGATTTGCCCGTCTCCGGGTCCTTCGACGGACAGGGTGATGACCAGCAGCCCATCGGCCCAGTAGTCGCCGTAGTCCTCAGGCTTATCCGAAATCCATTCCGGATGGGATTCACGGGCGAATTCGAGGGTTTTCGCATTGATGTCATCCGAGTACTCGCCATTGCGCGTATACACCGCGACGTTGGTCGGTTCGTTGAAATCCAGATCATCGAGGGCATCTGAAAGCCGTTCACGATTGATCACGCCAGCGGTATCGTCGATGGTCACTGTCCCCAGGTTTTCACCGGCGTGGATTTGTACTGCCGGCACGGCGTGGGCCGGTGCCGCCGCGGTGAAGAATCCCCATGCCAGGATTGCCAAGGCACTGACAGCGGGCCCCTTTCGAATGCTACGTGTCATGCTCGCTTCTCCTTAGACCGATGCCAGATGGTGAGTCGACGACTGCTTCCACCAGTTTATCGATCAAAAGGGATTTTTGCCGCGGGACCAGCCGAGACGTGGATCTGCTCGTCACGATCCGCTGCTTCGCCGCTTTCTGGGGCACGCAGCAGCTTCTCCCCGGGCGCCATTCGCAACGACGTGATGCATTGCTCAGAGATGGGGCTCCCTTTCGGATTATTGCCTAATCAATAAGCAAAAACCGCTCCGGACTAGTGCTGAAAACCGAATCAGGCCTTTGATGCCAGAACCATGGCAAGGAAAACGGCGGTAAAATTGCAGAATGACTAGCATTGACGATTCAGGGGCATCCGTCCTTTCAGAACCAGAGCGCGAAATCCTCACCTGGGACACCTTCGGCGAGGCATCCCGCGAACTGGCACAGACCATTGTTGATAGCGGCTTCGAGCCGGACATCGTCCTGGCTGTGGCACGCGGCGGCCTGCTGCTGGCCGGCTCGATTTCCTACGCCCTTGGCGTCAAGGCCTGCGGCGCCCTGAACGTGGAGTTCTACACGGGCATCGGCACCGTGCTTCCCGAGCCAGTGGTGCTTCCGCCAATGCTGGATGATGGCCACCTGCGCGACAAGAAGATCCTGATAGTCGACGATGTCTCCGACTCCGGCCGCACCTTGGAGAAGGTCGTCGATCTGGTCTCCGCTTGGGGCGCAGATGTCAAGACCGTCTGCCTCTACACCAAGCCGCGAACCATCATGGTCCCGGACTACGAATGGCGCCGCACCGACAAGTGGATCACTTTCCCATGGTCGGACCGGCCACCGGTTACCGCTGGTGCAGCAAAGTAATTTTTTGATCTTCAGCAGGGGACGATGCCCATCGTTCCCTGCTTTTGCTTAATCATGCAGGTCGGTGTTCAGCATCTCGCGTATGTAGCTAGAGGTGCACAAGGCCATGCAATACGCTGAAGACATGACTTCCCCACTGCTGCTGACGGCAATCTCCGAAGCCGACACGGATTTCGTTGCGGAGCTGGCCGCGGATGAGCGAGTCACCGCCTACATCGGTGATGGCCAGCCGTGGAGCCGCGCATACTGCGAAGAGCGTGTAGCCCACGTCCTGGAAAGCCCTGGAATTTCGTGGTTCATTGCCTGGCACGGCAAGGTTCGCATCGGCCTATTCACGGCAACACGGCGCTCCGGGGCCATCGAGATCGGGTATTGGCTGGCGCCAGAGTTCTGGGGCCAGGGGCTGGCCAAGGACTTGGTCGCCCTGGGCATAGGGCAGCTGGAAAAAGCTGGAATCACCGACCTCATTGCCAGGGTGGCACCCGATAATGCGGCGTCGCTTAAAGTCCTTGAACGGCAAGGATTTCTCCTTCAAAGCCAGGACGCGTCGCTTCTCACCCTCACCAAAGCCGCAAGGCCGCTCTAATAGGTGCTCGCCTCATGCGGCAGCCCGAAGCTGGTAGGCCGCAAGGGATCCGGGGCTTCCTCTTCTGGCTGGTAGGTCGGAGTCGGTTCATCTTGCAGGTGTGCTCCCGCACCGCGCTCGATGAACACCACGACTGCCCAACCCGCTGCGATGAGCGCTGCGATTGCCAGCAGGCCGAGGAACAATACCAGCAGCACGGCGCCGCATGAACGCAGTCCCTTCACGAGCCGTCACTTCCTTAGCATCAAATAAAAATCAGCGGTTTCCCAGAATCAAGTGTAGACGCCTTCGGTGCAAAACCCGGACACGGAAAATCACAAATGCCCCGCCCATCGCCTTGAAATTAATCAAGGCAGCCGGCGGGGCATCTGCAGTTCCAGCTAGCGCTGGGTGGCACCAAACTTCTCGGCAGCCACAGCTACAGCGGCTGCGCGCGCCTCGGATGCCTCATCGGCGGTCAGGGTGCGATCGGTAGCGCGGAAGCGCAGGCCGAAGGCCAACGACTTCTTGCCATCTTCGATCCCCTTGCCCTGGTACACGTCGAACAAGGCGATATCTTCGAGCAGCTCGCCTGCGCCTTCGCGCAAAGCGGCCAGCACTTCCCCGGCGACAACGTCCTGGTCCACGACCAGTGCCACGTCCTGGGTAGCCAGCGGCTGGCTGGACAGGTGCTGGGCAACAACTACGGCAGGAGCCGCATCCATCAGCGCAGCAGCGTTCAGTTCCATGGCCACGGTGCGCGCTGGCAGGTCCCAATCCTTGAGCAGCTGCGGGTGCAGTTCGCCGGCGTAGCCGACAACTTCACCGGCAACCATCAGCTGTGCGGCACGGCCCGGGTGGAAGCCCTGGTGGCTGCCCTGGACAACCTCGAGCTGCACACCGAGGATCCCGGCAACTCCTTGGGCGGTGTCCAAGGCGTCAGCCCAGTCCCATGCGCGTGGCTCGAAGCCAGCGGCGGCCGAGGCTTCATGCCCGGTGAGGACAGCAGCCAGATGCCATGGCTGGCGGGGCACGCCGTTGAACAGCTCGGCCAGCACTTCATCACTGGGCTTGGCGCCCAGTGGCGGAAGCACGCTGGAGCCCAGTTGCTCGCCTGGCAGGAATACCAGGCCGCCCTCGTAGAGGGCCAGATCGCGGAAGCCGCGGCCGATATTGCGGCGCGCGGTGTCCAGCAGCCCTGGCAGCAGGCTGGTGCGCAGGAAGCGGAATTCCTTGGAGATCGGGTTGGCCAGCGAAATGGCCTTCACCGCGGTGCCCGCCGTTGCTGCGCCGAAGGTGTTGTTCTGCAGCTCGGAGACGAACGGGTAGGACAGGATCTCGGTCAGTCCTGCATCTGCCAAGCCCTGGAGCAAGCGGCGACGCTGGGACTGCGCGCGGGTCAAGCCACGGCCTGGAGGGGCCACTGGCAAGGTTGCCGGGATCTTGTCGTAGCCCACAACGCGGGCCACTTCCTCGACCAGGTCTTCCTTGATGGCCAGGTCCGGGCGCCAGCTCGGGGCGGTGACCAGGAAGCCGTCGGCGTTCTGCGCCACGGTGGCGCCGATGCCTTCGAGCGAGTCCACGGTCTGCTCATCGGTGTAGTCCACGCCGATCAGTGCGCTGGCGAAACCTGCTGGCAGCTGGATCTGCGTATCGGCTGGCTGCGCGCCGGCATCGGTGATCCTGGTGGTTTCGGTGCCACCGGCCAGCTGCACGAGCAGATTCACGGCGCGCTGGGCCGCGATCTGCATGATGCTCGGGTCCACACCGCGTTCAAAGCGCTTGGAGGCTTCGGAAGGCAGCTTGTGGCGGCGGCGCGATCGGCCGATGGACACGGCGTCGAAGTGCGCGGCCTCGATCAGCACCCGGGTGGTCGAATCCGAGACCTCGGTGGCCGCCCCGCCCATGACCCCGGCGATGCCCAGGGCACCGGATTCGTCGGTGATCAACAGGTCCTCGGCCGAGAGCTCGCGCTCCTTGTCGTCCAAGGTGGTCAGCTTCTCCCCGGCATTGGCGCGGCGCACGGTGATCGCGCCGGTGAGCTTGTCGGCATCGTAGAAGTGCAGCGGTGCGCCGAGCTCCAGCATCACGTAGTTCGAGATGTCCACCGGCAGCGAGATCGAGCGCATGCCCGCCAGCTGCAGGCGCGAAGCCATCCAGCGCGGGGTGGGCAGGGCCGGGTTGATGCCGGTGACCTCGCGGGTCACGAAGCGGGTGCAGCCAGGGACATCGTAAATTGGCGCCTGGTCGGCAAGCACGACCTCATGGCCGGCCTCGGTGGCTTCAGCGACCGCAACGGTGCTTGCCGGGTCGGTGAAGGAGGTGCCGGTAGCCAGCGCGTACTCGCGGGCCACGCCGCGGATCGAGAAGCAGTAGCCGCGGTCCGGGGTCACGTTGATCTCGGCGGCCTGGTCGTCCAGTCCGAAGAGCTCGAAGACGTCGGTGCCCAGTTCCGGATCCAGCCCGTAGTTGGAGAGCACGATGATGCCATCGTGGTCATCGCCGATGCCCAGTTCGCGGGAGGAGGCGATCATGCCGGCCGAGGTGTGGCCGTAGGTCTTGCGCGGGGAGATCTTGAAGTCTCCTGGCAGCACCGCTCCGGGCAGGGTGACAACAACCTTGTCGCCTTCCACGAAGTTGTGCGCGCCGCAAACGATCCCCTGCACGCCCGTCGGGTCGATGCCCTTGCCGGCCAGGGTCTGCTCGGTGCCCTCCGGGACCACGCGGACCTGGCACCAGTTGATGGTCTTGCCGTTGGAGGCGACTTCCTTCTCCAAGGAGAGCACCTGGCCGACCACGATCGGGCCGGAAAGCTCGTCGGAGGGGCGGTGCACGTCTTCTTCTTCGAGGCCGACCTTGACCAGGTCCGCCATGACGTCTTCAGCCGAGGCGTCGGCCGGTACCTGCGCATACTCGCGCAGCCATGAAAGTGGAATACGCATTGCTTAGATCTCCATCCCGAAGTGCTGGCTGAAACGGATGTCGCCCTCGATCATGTCGTGCATGTCGGGGACATCGTTGCGGAACATGAGCGTGCGCTCAATGCCCATGCCGAAGGCAAAGCCGGAGTACTCTTCCGGGTCGATGCCGGCAGCGCGCAGCACGTTCGGGTTGATCATGCCGCAGCCGCCCCACTCGATCCAGCGCGGGCCGCCCTTGGCACCCGGGTGCCAGATATCCAGCTCGGCCGATGGCTCGGTGAAGGGGAAGTAGGCTGGGCGCAGGCGGATCTGGGCTTCTTCGCCGAACATCTGGCGGGCGAAGTGCTCCAGGGTGCCGCGCAGGTCGGCCATGGTCAGGCCCTTGTCCACGGCCAGGCCTTCGAACTGGTGGAAGACCGGGGTGTGGGTGGCATCGAGCTCATCAGTGCGGAAGGTGCGTCCCGGGCACAGCACGTAGACCGGCAGATCGCGCTCGAGCATGGAGCGGACCTGCACCGGGGAGGTATGGGTGCGCAATACCAGGTGCGCGTCGGCAGGCTCAATGAAGAAGGTGTCCTGCATTTCGCGGGCCGGATGGTCCGGCTTGAAGTTCAGCGCGTCGAAGTTGAACCATTCGGATTCAACTTCTGGGCCCTCGGCAATTTCCCAGCCCATGCCGACGAAGATGTCGGACACCCGGTCCTGCAGGACCGAGAGCGGATGGCGGGCGCCAAGGGGGCGGCGGCGCGCGGCAGCGGTGACGTCAACGGTCTCTTCGATGAGGATGCGGGCGGCTTCCGCTTCTTCCAGCACCGTGGTGCGGGCAGCCAGCGCCTTGTTGACCCGTCCGCGGGCCGAGCCAACCAGCTTGCCAGCGACGGCTTTCTCGGACTTGTCGAGCTGGCCGATCTGGCGGTTGGCCAGGGACAGCGCCGACTTTTCACCGGTATGCGCCAGGCGGGCTTCCTTCAGCTCGTTCAGGTCGCCGGCAGCCTCGATGGCGGCCAGGGCAGCTTCAACGGCTGCCTGGATTCCTGCTTCATCGGTTGGGTGCGGAACGTTGGGCTCCCCGTCGGGAGCTTGTCCAGTTGTCTGATCAGACATGGGATCGATCGATCCTTACTCTTATCTTGTACTTACGCGTAGAACACATTGGTTCCATTCTATTGCCAAGGGCCCGTGATCGTTTCACCGATGACGGGCCCTTGACGTGAAGCTTCTTACCACGAAGCAGCTATCCGGATGCTTAGTGCGCTTCCTTGGCGCCCTTTGGCGCGAAAGCCAATACGAAGACCAGAGTCAGGACGAGTATTGCTCCCCCGAAGATCGCCGAGTAGAACAGCGAGTGGTCGAATTTGCCGGTCGCCTGGTACACCGGAGCGCCCTGAATCATGTCAAAGGTCACAGTGTGGTGCTCGACTTCGCCCGGGGCGTGGGAGGTGACTTCACCGGGGAAGTTCACGTGCAAGTTGGCCTCGGTGAAGGAGGAGTCAACGGCAGCCTTGTCGCCTGGCATGGAGAAGGTCACTTCCTTGCCGTCATCTGCCAGGTTGATCTCAAATCCGAAGACCTTGAACGCGTCTTTGAGCTGAGTGTAGGTTTTCACGCCATCGGTCTCAAAGCGCAGGCCAACGTTCTCGCCCTCCTCGATCTTCGAGTAGGTCCACTTGCCGCCAATCTGCTGTTCCATGGCAGCAGTGTCAACCTGTGAAGCCAGAAGTTCATCGAGGCTCATGCCCTGAAGGTTTTCCTTGTTCATGGTGACTTCAACGGCACCGGTCGTCTTGTCTTGACCCTGAACGTTGACTTCTGCATTCATGTTGACGCAGCCGGACAAAGCTAGGACGGCGGTAAAGACCAGCGCAATCACGCTCAAAAGTCTCTTCACGGAAAAGGGCTCCTCAAAAATGTTGGGGTTCAGAAAACGTGCATTGCCTCAACGGGCGCTAGTTCAAGCTTACGCGTCTTTATTTGGTCGCACTTGCACGTGCTTGCTCCAGGCATGCCGCGACTATCGGGGCATCCGCTGGGATCCATTCAACGGCCATGGGCAATGAGCCATCGAACGCCAGCCAGGCCAGCTGGTCATGTCCATCCAAGGTGTCGGGCACCCCAGCGGTGATCTGTGCAAACCACATCCGCATGGCTGCCTTCTCGTTCAGCGGCCACCCTTGGCGGTGGGGACCTGGAATGGGCGCGCCGAGCTGGATGGCGACTCCGAGCTCTTCGCGCAGTTCCCGGTGCACCGCGTCGATTTCGCTCTCCCCCGGCTCAACTTTTCCTCCGGGGAACTCCCACAATCCGGCCAGGGATTCAGGCCGGTTGCGGCGGGCCGCTAGCAGTTTGCCCGGAGCTTCAAGGTCATCAACGATGGCTACAGCGACAATTTGTTTCAGCATTCTTGTTTCCGGCATGGGCTAGCTCGACTTGGAGGCGTGCTGGGCTCGCGCTGATGCGTACAGGCATACGGTCGCGGCGGTGCCCACATTCAGCGATTCGGCCACGCCGTAGAGCGGGACGGCCACGGCATGGTCTGCGGCCTGCTTTTCGTGCTCGTCAAGGCCCTGCCCCTCGTTGCCGAAAAGCCATAGTGTTGGCGCTTCCAGGACTGGCTGGCCCTCAAGCCCCTGGTCTTCTTCCGCACCGCCGTGGTGCGCCCGGAGGACTGCTGCATCCTGGAGCGAATCAAGGTTGAGCGCACCATACCCATCGGCGGCCAGCACTTGGCTTCCGGTGGTTTTAGCGGCTTCGATGAGGTGGTCGAATTCGATGTTGTTCAGCACCGGCAGGTGGAACAGCGAGCCGACGGTGGAACGCACGGCCTTCGGGTTGTAAATATCAACGCTGCCCTTGGTCAGGATTACCGCGTCGGCCCCTGCGGCGTCGGCAGCGCGCAGCACGGTGCCTGCGTTGCCCGGGTCCTGGACTCGGCAGAGGACCGCAATGAGTTTCGGCTTGGAGGAGAGCACTTCGCTCAGTTGCGGCTGGGCGATCGCAGCGACGGCGAGAATGCCCTGAGGGGTCTGGGTATCGGCCATGGCATGCAGTACTTCGCCGGTGACGATGCGCGTTGGAACCTGCGCTTGCTCGAGCAGTTCTGCGAACTCGTCATGGCTTTCGAGGAAACCACCCACCACGTAGACGGCCTGGAGAAGGTTGTCATCCAGCAGGTGGGCCTTGAGTGCTTCCCGCACGGCCTGTGGTCCTTCGACCAGGAATTCCCCTGTGGCTTCACGCCCCTTGCGGTTGGCAAGCCGGGCAACGGCTTTGACTCGTTCGGCGCGTGGATTGGACATCACTTCGGGGGAAAAACTGCTCATACTTCGAGAATACCGGTAGAAACACTAATGGGCGGGTTCCGCGTCATGCGCGGAACCCACCCATCGGTGTGATCTGTCCTACCTGAGCATTAGCTCAAAGGGAGAAAAGATTTACTTCATCTGCTGGCGGGATTCTCCACCAGCTGGTTCGAAGCCTGCAGCCTTGGCAGCTTCAACCGAGTTGAACCAGAATTCAGCTTCGGTCTGCTCGTACCAGGTCGAGCCTGGAACGTGGTACTTGTTCGAGCCGGCGTTGCCCTTGATAACGAAGCCCTCAGGAGCGTCTTCGCCTTCAACAGCCTTGATTACGCCTTCGCCCTCGACGGACTTGGCAGCGGCAGCCTTAGGAGCCTTGGCAGCCTTTGGAGCAGCAACCTCTGCGGCAGCGCGTGGAGCGTTGACGTCAGCTGGAAGAGCTTCCTTTGCAACCTTAACCAGGGTTGCGAATGCGTTGGAGTCCGATACGGCCAGTTCGGCCAGCATGCGGCGGTCAACCTCGATCTCAGCAGCCTTCAGGCCCTGGATCAAGCGGTTGTAGGTCATGCCGTTGGCGCGGGATGCAGCGTTGATGCGCTGGATCCACAGGCGGCGGAAGTCGCCCTTGCGCTTACGGCGGTCGTTGAAGCTGTAAACGAACGAGTGGAGCAGCTGCTCCTTGGCCTTGCGGTACAGGCGCGAACGCTGACCGCGGTAACCCTTTGCGCGTTCCAGAACGACGCGACGCTTCTTATGGGCGTTTACAGCCCGCTTCACACGTGCCACGTGTGTACTCCTTCAAGTCAGTTCCCCAGTGCCCGCGATTTTGCGGGGTGGGAGAAATCTATGGGTGGTGGGGTATTGCTTCCCCGAATTGCGAAAGGGAGAGCTTAGAGGCCCAGCATCCGCTTGATGGTCTTTACATCGGCCTTAGCGACGATCTGGTCAGAAGCCAGGCGACGGGTAATGCGCGAGGACTTGTGCTCCAGGTAGTGGCGACGGTTGGCCTGCTGACGAACGAGCTTACCGCTACCGGTCAGCTTGAAGCGCTTCTTGGCGCCACTGTGAGTCTTGAACTTCGGCATAGCTGCCGTTCTCCTAACGTGCTCCACACGGCAAAATTACCGCGTGGGGATCATCCGAAGCGGGCCCCGTATAAGGTGACCGCTGTTGTTCTCTTGTAGTTGGAACTTCCCGGGGGAAGATCCTTCACCGTAAACGGTGACGGGCTCGAAAGCCCAACAGGCTTGGCTAGGCGTCGCCTTCAGCTGCTTGGCGGGCCTGCTCCAACTTGGCGCGGGCTTCGTCATCCATAGCTGCTGCAACGTTCTGGCCCTCGGTTTCAGCTGGAGCGTCGGTGCGGATCTTGCGCTTGGCCGAATTACGGCCACCGGACTTCTGCTGCTGCTGTTCGCGGCGAGCCTCTGCCTTGTTCTTCAGCGGACCAACAACCATGACCATGTTTCGGCCATCGATGCGCGGGCTGGACTCAATGATTCCAACCTCGGCGACGTCTGCTGCAAACTTTTCCAGCAAGCGGATGCCCATCTCTGGACGCTGCTGTTCACGACCGCGGAACTGGATCATGGCTTTCACCTTGTCGCCAGCGCCCAGGAAGCGCAACGCGTGCCCAACCTTGGTCTCGTAGTCGTGAGTATCAATCTTCAGGCGGAAGCGAACTTCCTTCAAGACCGTGTTGGTCTGGTTCTTACGAGCTTCACGAGCCTTAACAGCGGCTTCGTACTTGTACTTGCCGAAGTCCATCAGTTTGCACACTGGAGGCTTGGCGTTGGGTGCCACCTCGACCAAGTCCAGATCGGACTCATGAGCCAAACGAAGCGCGTCCTCGATGCGGACGATGCCTACCTGCTCACCATTGGGGCCGACGAGACGTACCTCTGGCACGCGAATGCGCTCATTAATGCGTGGATCGCTGATGTGTCACTCCTGAAATTCGTAATCCATAACCGCAAACGAAGAAGGCCCCCGTCTGCGATTGCAGGCGAAGGCCATAAGAGAACGACATGATGAGTGGCGCATTTCATTGCGCCTGCATCTGGGGATTGCACGAATGCGATCCTGCCGAAATACCCGGAAGCCTGGAAACGGCGACAGCGGGTGGGAGATGGCCTCCACTTGCATGGCTCAATACTAGTACGAATCTGGCATCCAGGGCTAACTGGAGAACATGAGAAGTACCGGCATCGAGTCGGTCTGTGACAAGCTTAGCAGTATGAGTACCGAAGACACCAACTCGCATCAGCACCTCGTCGATCAGCAGGTGCGCGATATCGCCGAAGTTCCGGCTGTAGAAATCATCACCACCGCGGCGGTTCACCTCATGAGCGCGGCCGCCGTTAAATGCGGTCTGGCCGAGGGCGAAGACGCCGTTGAGCTGAAGGATCTGGATGAAGCTCGAAAGCTGATCACCGCTCTTGCAGGCCTAGTCACCGCGGGCGCACCTGAGATCGGTTCTCAGCACGCAGCTCCGTTGCGCGATGGCCTGCGCAGCTTGCAGCTGGCGTTCCGCGAAGCTTCGCTGATCCCGGATGCTCCAGGCAAGGGCCCCGGCGAAAAGTTCACCGGCGCTGTCAACTAAGCAATCATCCTAGTTTTTTAAGAGATTAACATCATGGGCTCGGCTTCTTCGGAAGCCGAGCCCATCGTTGTATGCATCACAAGATTCCTTTTGCGCAGCGAGCCGTCCGCTTCGGGCTAGTGTTGTTCCAATGGAACTGATCGAACAGCCCGTCTTGGACGCAACGCCCTATTATCTGCGCCCGTTTTCGCTTGAGGACATCCCGCTCATCAAGCAGGCTTCGTCGGACCCCTACATCACAAAGATCACCACTGTGCCGCTACAGGGCGATCATCAACAATGCCTGGAATTCATCTATCGCCAATGGAGCAGAACCACGGATGGAACCGGATACTCATTCGCCATCGCGGATTCGACAACCCATCGGGCTGTCGGGCAGATTGGCCTGTGGTTCCGCGACGCCCGCCACGGACGGGCAAGCATCGGCTACTGGGTGGGACCGGAACATCGCCGTCAAGGCATTGCCGCCTGCGCGCTGAACACCCTCGCTGGTTGGGCCCTGGGTTATCCTGGCATCCATCGTGTCGAGCTCTACGTCGAGCCGTGGAACGAAGGCTCCTGGCGTGTGGCCGAACGGTGTGGATTCCAGCGCGAAGGGTTGTTGCGCGGCTGGGAGCTGATCGGCAATGAGCCCAAGGACCTGTATATGTACTCGCGCATCGCCGAGAGGGCGCAGGACTAGGCCGTAGTTTCCCAGCGCTGCCGGCGAGCCCGGCGCACCCGACGGCGAATCTGCTGGGCAACCAGGGCGGCCAGGACCACGATGGCGGCCATGATGCCAATGCCGACAAAGGCGTAGGCCGGGCCAACACTGTCCACGAAGAGCCCGGTGACCGGTGAACCCAATGCGGTGCCTGCGGTCATCGCGGAACCGTACCAGCCCATGGCTTCGCCACGGCGCTTTTCGGCCACCAAATCCGTGAGCCATTCCGAGGCGGCCGAGAGGGTCGGCGCACAGAGGAATCCGGGCAAGGCGGAGAAGAGGGCCAAGGACCAGGTGTCCCACGCGAAGTACATCGGGATCGTCAAAATCGCCATGAACAACAGCAGCAGCAGGGGCGAAACCACACGCTTCATGGAGCCGTAGACCAGGCCGCCAATCAGCGAAGCACCGCACCAGAAGAAGAACACCAATCCGAGGCGGTGGCTTTGCATGGCGGCATCGAGCTCGGCCACGATGGCCACTTCGGTGCCGGTGAGCAGCATCCCGGCTCCGGCTGAGGCGATGAAAACCGCCAGCACCGAAGCGCTGATCCAGCTGAAGCGGCTCTTGAAGGCCCGTCCGCGCTTCTTGATCCTGGCCCGCGCCGACTTCCAGCCAGCAACGATCAGTTCGCCTTCAACCTCCTGCACGCCCATTGGTGCTGCAGCAATGAAGCTGGCTTCGGCACCCAGCCGCTCTTCATGGGCATTGGGCTGCATGGCGATGGCCTTGGGGTCATCGCTGCGAGTTGGCGGGTTGAGGATCATCAGCGCCAATCCGGCCAGGGAGGCGGTCAGTCCAATGACGCTTAGGCCGATTACGCTGCTGATCTGGGTGGCAACAATGCCGGCAGTTGCCGGCCCGACGATGAACACCAATTCGGTGGCTGTCGCGTCCAAGGCAAATGCGGTTCGCCGCTGCTCGCCGGTGGTCATGATGCCCAAGGCCGTACGCACCACGGAGAATACTGGCAGGGCGAATAAACCGCCGACGAAGGCCAAGGGGTAAACCCAGACCAGCGGCACGTGCGGGACGGTGCACCAAACCAGGGTTTCGACGATGATCGAGGGCAGCATGGCCCGGCGCAATCCCCACGAGTCGACGCGTGATCCGCGCCAGGGCGCGCCGATGGCGATACCCAGGGTCATCAAGGCCGTGACCAAGCCGGCCGAGACCCAGCTCTGTTCAAGGTTGTTGACCAGATGCAGGAGCAAGAGCATGCTCAGTGCAGAGTGAGGAAGTCGGGCAATCATGCCAATCAGCAGGAGCATCGAGATCTGCGGCTGGCGCAGAATCTGCCAATAGCTTTTCATGCCCGAGGTGTTCCTTACTTCTAGGAGCCCGCCGAGTCTAGCTTGGCGCGCTATGCAAACTGAGTTCTAGGGAATCCACCGCTTCAGTGAATTCAGTGTTCTGGGCCAAGCGCCCCTGGATGGCGCCGGTGATTTCCTGCGCCTTCTCCCGGCTTGTTCCCGGTGCGAAAACGAACTGCAAATTGAGTTCTGGTCCGGATCCGCCGCCAGGAACCATCTGGCCGTCCCTGGTTCTTGAGCCTACTCCCCTGCCTGGAGCCAGCTTCACGGCCTGCAATTGGCTGAAGCCTTCGGTGGCGTCCTGCACGAGGTTGGCGATCTGCTGATTCTGATAGCTTGGAGTCCAGTCGATCTGCTTGGCGAGGTTCCAGACCCCCGGTCGGCGCAGGACGAAAGTGAAGTCGCTGCCCGGATCAAGGACCAGCAGCTGGCATTCCTCGCTGACCGCCGAGAGTGCCGCGCGCGGGGCAAACACTGCCACCGGCCGGGCCTCCTTGTGCCAGGCTTGCAGTCGTTCGACGGTGCTGAAGACAGGCAGGGCCATTCGGCCGTCCGGAGCATTGATCTTCACCAGCGCCATGTCGGCTTCCTTGTCCGAAGCGAAACCGTGCTCGGTCATGGCTTCTTCGCCGAGCTGGGCGACAACCGCCACGAACACCCGTGCAGTGGCCAAGGCCTTGTGGACTTCGGCCTCGGAGCCTTTGCCGTCGCGCAGCTGCGCCAGCGCCTCCATGGTTTGGGAGTCGGCGCTGCCGTCGTCCTTGTCGAAATTATGCAGGGGGTTGCCCTCGCCGCTAAGGTCGCGCCCTTCCCAATCCTGCCCCGCAGAGTCGGCGGGTGAACCGGCCTGGGCCAAGGCCGCGACGATATGTCCAGGCAGGTGGCGTTGAGGCGCTGATTCAGAATGCTCCGTGCTCATAGCTCCATGCTATCGGTGGATTTGCTTCAGTTGAAAGGACGGACGGAATCTTCTCCCATGAGCTTGAACACCACGAATGGGTAATTCAAGATTATTTGCGGAAATCAGCAGCTGGCGAATGCCCTCTGGTTTCATCGTGCGCTGTCCGCGCCAGAAAACAAATGACGGCTTGAATGCCCAGTGGCATTCAAACCGTCATTGTGGTGGAGCGAGCGGACTTAGCGGCGTCCTGCTACGTCCAGGGCCTCCTGCAAGGTGAACTGTCCTGAGTACAGGGCCTTGCCCATGATGGCGCCCTCGATGCCTTCTGGAACTAACTCGCGAAGCACACGCAGGTCTTCGAGCGACGAGATGCCGCCCGACGCTACGACAGGCTTATTGGTTTTTGCGGCGATTTCACGCAACAGCTCGACGTTCGGTCCGCGAAGGGTGCCGTCCTTGGTCACGTCGGTGACGACGTAACGGGCGCATCCCGCATCTTCCAGGCGCGCCAGGACCTCCCACAAGTCGCCTCCATCTTTGGTCCAGCCGTGGCCCGACAAGGTGGTGCCTCGAACGTCCATGCCCACTGCGATCTTGTCGCCATGACGGGCGATGGCCTGCTTGGTCCATTCAGGATTTTCTAGCGCAGCGGTTCCCAAGTTGACGCGGGTCGCGCCGAATTCCAAGGCGCGGTCCAGGGACGCATCGTCACGAATGCCACCAGAGAGCTCAACTTTGATGTTCAGTTCCTTGGCGATGCGCTGGACGATCTCCACGTTGCTGCCGCGGTCAAAAGCAGCATCCAAATCAACCAGGTGCAGCCATTCAGCACCTGCGTTCTGCCAGGAAAGGGCAGCTTCCAGTGGATCGCCGTAGCCCGTCTCGGAACCGGCTTCGCCCTGGACCAGACGCACTGCCTGGCCTCCGGCGATGTCTACGGCAGGCAAGAGTTCGAGAATTGGTTGCTCGCTCATAATGTCCTTTGTGAAGAAATGAATTTTTTAGAGGGCCAATACCCACGCGGCAATGATGCTCATTGCTGCGAGAGCCCATAGCGCGATGACCCAAGAGATATGGGCCTTCTGGCTTTTGAGGGAGATCGCTCCGCCAGCCAGGAATGCGCCAACGAACCCAAGCACGATGGTCCACATGCCTACAGGGTGCCCAACCAGTTGCGCAACAGCTGTGCGCCGGCTTCGCCTGACTTTTCCGGGTGGAATTGCACTGCCGAGAGTGGACCGTTCTCCACTGCGGCCACAAATGGCGTTCCGTGCGTGCTCCAGGTAACTTGAGGCGGAGTCATTGCAGGTTGCGTAACGTCGAATTCCCACTTCTGCACTGCGTATGAGTGCACGAAGTAGAAACGCTCGTTCTCGACGCCGGCAAAGAGCTTGGTGCTAGCTGGTGGCTGCACGGTATTCCAGCCCATGTGCGGAATGACATCGGATTTGAGCCGTTCGACGGTGCCGGGCCATTCGCCGATACCGGCCGTTTGGACTCCGTGCTCAACGCCTTCCTCGAAGAAGACCTGGTGGCCGACGCAAATCCCCAATACGGGTTGTCCTCCGGCGATGCGGCGGCCGATCCAGCGCAGGGCACCAATATTCGTCAGCTGTTCCATCACGGACGCGTAGGCGCCAACGCCAGGAACAACCAGCCCGTCAGCGCTCATGACCTTTTCGGGATCTGCGGTCAGCTCCACGTGAGCACCCGCGGCTTCCAGCGCCCGGACAGCCGAACGGACGTTGCCCGAACCGTAGTCGAGAACAACTACATTCTTCTTTTCCACTTACAGTGCACCCTTCGTGGATGGAATCTTGTCACCCATGCGTTCGTCGAATTCAACGGCTTCGCGCAGAGCTCGTGCAAAGGACTTGAACTGGGCTTCGACAATATGGTGTGGATCGCGGCCCGAGAGCACCTCGATATGTGCACAAATCTGGGCGTGGAAGGTGATCGCTTCAAAAACGTGGCGGGTCATGGAACCGGTGAAGTGCCCACCGATGAGGTGGTATTCCTGCCCCGCCGGCTCGCCGGAGTGGACGAGGTAGGGGCGTCCGGATACATCCACCACTGAACGCGAAAGCGCTTCATCCAATGGAGCATATGCGGTGCCGAAGCGCCGGATGCCGGCCTTGTTGCCCAGGGCAACGCGCAGCACTTCGCCGATGGTGATGGCGGTGTCCTCCACGGTATGGTGCACGTCGATGTGGGTATCGCCCGTTGACCGAACGGTCAAGTCAATGAGCGAGTGCTTGGACAGCGCGGTGAGCATGTGGTCGTAGAACGGCACGGACGTGCTGATCTCCGACACACCAGTTCCATCGAGATCCAGTTCTACGAATACGGACGATTCGCTGGTGACGCGTTCCATGCGGGCGCGACGTGCGCCAATCAATTCGGCAGCCATGTCTTCCTTCGCTTGTTCTTGATTACTTTTCCGCGCCGAGCAGCTCGGATAGACGATCCAAGAACGCAGTAGTTTCTGATTCGGTTCCGGCGGTTACTCGCAGAGTGCCCGGGATCCCATTGTCGCGGACGATAATGCCTGCTTCCAACAATCCTTCCCACACCGCGTGGGGGTTCTCCAGCCCGCCGAAAAAGACGAAGTTGGAGTCGGAGACGGAAGGCTTAAGCCCAAGCTCTTTCAAGCGGGCAACAATTCGATCTCGTTGCGTTTTGATGTCTTCCACCTGGGCTAACAACAAATCGATATTCTTCAGCGCCGCTACGGCAGTTGCCTGCGTGACGGCCGAGAGGTGGTATGGCAGCCGCACCAAGCGAATGGCATCGGTGACTTCAGGCGCCGCTGCGAGGTACCCGACGCGGGCACCGGCAAGGCCAAAGGCCTTTGACATGGTGCGCGTGACGATGAGCCGCTGGCGGCCTTCAAGCAAGGTGAGCGCCGATTTGGTGCTGGACAAGGAAAACTCGGCGTAGGCTTCGTCAACAATGACCATGCCATTGTGCTCGCTCATTGCGTCATATACGGCTGTGATCACGTCCAGGCCAAGCGCCGTGCCCGTGGGGTTGTTAGGAGAGCACAGGAAGACAATGTTCGGTTGGTGCCTGAGAACTTGTTCTGCCGCGGATTCTGCGGAGAGAGTGAAATCCTCGGCGCGCGTACCGGCGATATATGTTGTATCGGTCCCGCTAGCTAGGAGGGGGTACATCGAGTATGTTGGTCCGAAACTCATGACGCTTCGTCCTGGCCCGCCAAATGCCTGCAGGATTTGCTGGAGGATTTCGTTCGAGCCGTTTGCCGCCCAGATGTTCCCTGCGGTCAGGGAGTGGCCGAGATAGTCAGCCAGCAGTTCACGGAGTTCGGTGAATTCACGATCCGGGTATCTGTTGAGGCTGGTTGCTGCTTTTGCGACCTCTTGCGCAATGGCATCCACGACAGTTGGCGGAAGCGGATGAGTGTTCTCGTTGACATTCAGCTGAATGGGCACGTCGATTTGTGGTGCGCCATATGGGGATAGCCCGCGGAGATTCTCACGCAAGGGCAGCTGACTCAAAAGTTCACTGCGGTCATTCACGCAATAAGTCTACGTGCGTACCGGCTTGGCGGGTGAATCCGCTACGAGTCAAGGTAACAATCCCCTGCCTCGATCGATGCTCTAACCAGCGAGCACAGGGATCGACAGCGAGTCGCCAACGTGGATCTCGCTTCCCTGGAGGGAGTTGAGTTCCGAAATGTGGCTGACAGCAGAAGTGACGTCGTAGCCCTGGGCGTACTCCTTGGCCAAGCTCCACACGGTGTCGCCCGGGATAACGGTGACGTCCACAGTTTCGACGCCCGTTGGGAGTTCAGATGATGCCCTTGCATCTGAAGCGAACATCGAGAAGAAGAACGCTGCAGCTACGGTTAGCGCAAAAACTGGAATGCCCACCAAAACAGCCCAGCCGCGGCGGTTGATCCGGATCTTCAATGGGCTCTGGGTTTGATTTGAGTCAAGTGCGAGGGTTGCCATGACCTTATCTCCTCAAGATTGTGTAGCGATGCGAAGTTATATTCGATATGTAGATTTCGAAGACTTGTTCGAAACTAGTACATCTGTTCTAACAGAGCTTCGTCCGACTTGTCCAGAAGTTTTCGAACAAATCTTTGAAAGAAGCTCGCTTATCCACTAAGATTTCGAAGTAGACGAGCAATGAAAACATCACACCATCTGGCTCCGACAGTTTGGACTGCCGAACTTTCGACAGATAGCTAGGGAAGGCAAAATCTCATGTCAGCTTCACAACGCACTCCCCGATCGAATGCACGCTCGTTGACGATTCGCCAAAAGAAGATCCTGGAAACGATCCAGCGTGCCATCGGCAAGAACGGCTATCCACCATCCATGCGTGAGATTGGCGACTCGGTAGGGCTCAAGAGCCTTTCGAGCGTCACCCACCAATTGAGCCAGCTAGAAAAGCTCGGGTACATTCGTCGAGATCCACGCCGTCCGCGCGCCATGGAGATTTTGTTGCCACTGCAGTTGGCGGACGATGCTGAGAACTCAACGGCGTCGGAGGCTGCAGAGAGCAAGGCTGCCGAAGACGCGATGGTCATCGAGCTCAGCACGTCAGCCGATACGACCATGGTTCCATTGGTCGGCCGGATCGCTGCTGGTGGGCCGATCCTTGCTGATCAGTCTGTCGAAGATGTTTTCTCGTTGCCTCGCCAGCTGGTCGGACACGGCGAATTATTCATGCTCAAAGTCTCTGGCGATTCCATGGTTGATGCCGCTATCTGTGATGGTGACTGGGTAGTCGTCCGCCGTCAGCAGAATGCTGAAAACGGCGATATCGTCGCTGCATTGCTGGACGAAGAAGCCACTGTCAAAACCTTCCGGCAGCGCGATGGGCATACATGGCTGCTGCCCCAGAACTCACGCTACGAACCGATCTTGGGCGACGCGGCCAAGATCATGGGCCGTGTTGTTTCTGTGATGCGTTCGCTCTAATCGCATCTGGCATGAGGGGTGTTGGTGCGCAAGCATCGACACCCCTCAGTCGATTGCTCCCTGCGATTTCGGTTTCGATTCTCACCGTTGTGCTGCGCTGAAGATCATCCAACGCTGAACTGCCGCTGAGAGCCGTCGTGGTTCTTCGTTGACCAATCGGCTAGCTGTCGACGTCACCAAATCGCGTGCGATGCCCCGAACCTCCAGATCCATGCGCTCATCGTTTGCGCAGAGGGCCAGGTATCGGCAGAGAATCCCGGCAAATAGGTTGCCATCGCCTCCTCCATCAAGCAGCAGGGATCCGGCCTCGTCGGCCAGATGCCGGCGTGTGGCATGAACAAGTGCAGCAGCATGCTCCAGATCAGCTGCGGTACCTAATTCCAGCAGCGCGCCGAGCACCGGTCCCTGGTTATAGGTATAGAGGTGATCTTCCAGTTTTTGGCCTGCTGAAGTGAGTCTGAGCCCATCAAGATATAAACCGTGCTGGTCGCTGAAGATGTTGGAATGCATCCAGTCAAGCAGCTTCCTGGCTTGTTCGCGATCACCGATGCGTGCGAAAAAGAGTGCGGCAGGAGCGTTGGCAGGGGCATTCTTGAAATCGCGTTTCCTCGACCAGTACAAGCCGCCATCGAAGACTTCGTCGATGCCGCTTTCCAATTGCTTGCGCAAAGTCGTTATTGCTCGTTTTGCACCGAGATGGCTGTGCCCTTCCAGCTTCCGGGAAAAAGCCAGCAACCTCTGGCTCGCCAGCGCCAGCCATGCCATATCGTCAAAGAAGTAGTTCGGGAAGACTCCGAAATTGCGAATGCGGATTCCTGCCAGCAGGTCTTTGGCACGGTGAAGTTCGCACCGGGCTGCATCACGATCGCCAGCTTCCCAATAGCCCAGCCCGTCGTCAAGGATCGCATCCAGGTAGTGGGCCTGCCACCAGTAGTTCCACTCAGCAAACGGATGAGAAAATCCATTCATATCGCTGAGCATGCTTCCGTCATGCATCCGGTGCTGAAGGCTATAGGGCCGGCCAATCCACGTGCCTGGCAGGCAAAGGAGCCGATGGCCAAATCGCGCATGCGTATCTTCGGCTGCTTCACGCGCCAGTCCCCTCATGGATTTCATCTTGCCTTCCGGATTTTTCCTTCCCTGTGGCACAGACATTAGTGCATTCAACGAGCCCGAGTCACCGGGTCATTGCTTTCAAGCACTGGAAGTTACTTTTCAGCAGGCTTGAGGCGTTCCAGAACTCCAGAAATGACCTTCTTGTCTACTGTGGGCCACATCGGTGGCAGGGTAGCCTTCAGGAAGCTTCCGTAGCGCGCCGTGGCCATGCGCGAGTCCAATATGGCTACAACGCCCCGGTCGTTGACCGATCGGATCAGGCGTCCTGCGCCCTGCGCCAAGCGGATGGCGGCATGCGTAGCCGAAACCTGCATAAAGCCATTGCCACCGTGCTTGGCGACGTCTTCGGTCCGGGCCTTCGAAATCGGGTCGTCGGGGCGTGGGAATGGAATCTTGTCGATGATGACCAGACGGCAGGAATCCCCCGGGACGTCAACTCCCTGCCACAGCGTCATCGTGCCAAAGAGGCAAGTGTCGCGTTCGTCTGCGAACTGTTCGACCAGGGATTTCATGCTGGCCTCGCCCTGGCACAAGATGTCCACGTCCAGCCGCTCGCGCAAGATGCTGGCGGCCTCTTCCGCCGAACGCTTCGAAGTGAACAGCGCCAGTGCGCCACCGCCGGATGCCTTGATGAGATCTTCAATCTCGTCCAGGGTCTCAGCGGCAAGTTGACGGCCAGGTTTTGGCAAATGCCTGGCTACGTACAGGATGCCTTGTTTTGGATAATCAAAAGGGCTTCCCACATCGACGCCAGTCCATGTTGGCGCTCCGTTCCCCATCAAGCCCAGCGAACCGGCCACGGCATCAAATTGCGAACCGATAGCCAACGTTGCACTGGTGAGCACGACCGTGCGGCCATCAAATAGGCCTTCGCGCAGTTTTCCTGCCACCGACAGCGGTGCGACATTCAGCGTTGCCGGTTGGGATTCTTCGGCCTCCACGTAGCCTCGGCCTTCTACGAACTCCCGTGGGCGCGTTGTGTAGAGAACTTCGCGGCGCTCTTCAGATTCGAGCATGCGCAGAGAGTCATCCATAACAGCCTGCAGCTGGGAGCGTGCAGTCTGTCGTCCGCCATCGGCGGGCGCGTTCGCCTCTGGCTTGGACAGCGCCAATGCCAGGCGAGCCTGCTCAACAATGTCATTGAGTGCAATGCCCATGTCTTCGCGCAAGCCTTGCTCCAGCAGACCGGTGGGGATCCCCGTCAGGGACTTCTCCAGTCGGTTGGCCGCTTTGACCATTTCATCGACGTTGACGCCGCAGTGGCGCTTGGCGCCACCAGCAGCAGTCATCACCATTCGAGCCGACAGGGCGCCAGACACCGAGCTGGTCACGCGGTCCTGCAGTTCGTGGGCCTCATCGATGATGGCCACATCGAAATCCGGCAAGACCGACAGGCCTTCAAACGCAGACACCGCCAGCAAGGCATGATTGGTGATCACCACGTCAGATTCGGCCGCGCGGGCGCGTGCCATTTCCGAGAAGCATTCATCGGCCATCGGGCACTTTTGAGAACCCAGGCATTCCATCGCCGAAACCGAAACCTGCTTCCAGGCCTTGTCGCTGACGCCGGGCACCAATTCATCTCGGTCGCCGGTATCGGTGCGCTCGGCCCAATCGCGAAGTTTCATCACTTCACTGGCAAGCGGTGAATAGGTGGTTCCGGCGGGTACTGCCGGTTCATCCATCGAGAACAGCGTGCCTTCGTCATCGGGGTATCCGCCACCGAGCTTGTATTGGCACAAGTAGTTGGAGCGGCCTTTGAGCAGAGCCACATCCATGGGACGGGAGAGCTTGCCCTTGAGTGACTCAAGTAATCTCGGCACGTCGCGACCGACAATTTGCGACTGCAACGCGAGTGTAGCGGTTGAAACAATCACTGGCTTGGCACTAGTTTGCGCATGGGCCAGCGCCGGAATGAGATAACCCATGGACTTTCCCGTTCCGGTGCCAGCTTGAACCAGCAAATGTTCTTCGTCTTCCAAGGCAGCCACCACGTGCTTGACCATTTCCTGCTGGCCTGTACGCATGGCGCCACCCATGGAAGTTACCGCGGCCTCAAGAAGCTCAAGGGCCTGCTCTTGCTTATCCATGAATGTTGAAAGTCTCCAACTCTGCCGCCAGGGAATCGCGCACCTTGACGATCAATCGCGTGCCGTTGTCCAGGTGTTCGCTTTCCAGGATTTCAGATTCGCTCTGATGCAGCTTTGCGATCAAATCCCCGCGGTTGTACGGGATGAGAACTTCAAGCTGAATGCCTGGACGCGGAATCGACGAGCTGATCTTTTCCAGCAGCTCTTCGATGCCCTCACCGGTGTGAGCCGAAACCACGGAGGTATTGGATTCACGGTTGCGGATTCGTTCAATGACAAATGGATCCGCGACGTCAGCCTTATTCAGGACGATGATTTCCGGGATATTCAACGCGTCAACTTCGCCAAGCACGGTACGAACGGCCTGAATCTGCCCCTCCGGGTCAGGGTGCGAAGCATCCACTACGTGCAGGATTAGATCAGAATCGGCAATTTCTTCCAGAGTTGAGCGGAAGGCTTCCACCAACTGGGTTGGAAGGTTCGACACGAATCCAACGGTATCGGCCAACGTATAGGTCAGCCCGTCTTCAGTCGACGACTGGCGCACGGTTGGATCCAAGGTGGCGAACAGCGCGTTCTCCACCAGGACACCGGCGTTGGTCAGGCGGTTGAGCAAA
This sequence comes from Glutamicibacter halophytocola, assembly GCF_001302565.1. Taxonomy (NCBI): domain Bacteria; kingdom Bacillati; phylum Actinomycetota; class Actinomycetes; order Micrococcales; family Micrococcaceae; genus Glutamicibacter; species Glutamicibacter halophytocola. The sequence goes on along the minus strand of NZ_CP012750.1, from coordinate 1,251,629 downwards.
GATGACTTTCCGGCGTTGGTGTATCCGGCGATAGCCACTGCGGGCACTTCATTGCGCTTGCGATTGGCGCGCTTGGCCTCACGAGCAGGCTTCATGGCCTTGATCTCGCGACGCAGCTTGGCCATGCGGTCGCGAATGCGGCGACGGTCCATCTCGATCTTGGTTTCACCCGGACCACGCGAGCCAATGCCGCCACCGGCGGCACCTACACGACCACCAGCCTGGCGGGACATCGATTCGCCCCAGCCACGAAGACGTGGCAGCAGGTACTCGAGCTGGGCCAGTTCAACCTGTGCCTTGCCTTCTCGGGACTTCGCATGCTGCGCGAAGATATCAAGGATCAGGCTAGTGCGGTCAATAACCTTGACCTTCACAATGTCCTCGAGGGCACGGCGCTGGGACGGAGCCAGCTCAGCATCAACCACCACGGTATCCGCGCCGGTAGAGACAACGATGCCGCGCAGTTCCTCGGCCTTGCCCGACCCCAGGAATGTCGACGGGTCCGGCTTGCTGCGGCGCTGCACCACGCCGTCGAGAACTTCGGAACCTGCGGTCTCAGCCAAGGCGGCCAGTTCGCGCAGGGAGTTTTCGGCGTCGGTGACGGTGCCTTCGCTCCAAATACCAGCCAGCACAACGCGTTCCAGGCGCAGCTGGCGGTACTCGACCTCGGTAACGTCTTCGAGTTCGGTGGACAGGCCCGCGACGCGACGCAAGGCGCGACGCTCCGCGAGGTCATCCTGGTCCCCGTCGTATTGGGTAAAGCCGGTCGAGAAGCGGTTGAGCGCAGTGGCCTGCCCGGAGAAGATTGAGGTATCTTCTTCTCCGAAGTGCTGGACCTGTGGGCTTTGGGCTTCATCGGCTTCGAGGATCCTGTCGATAGCGGCCTGGATCTGGGCATCATCCATTGATGCCGAATCGTGCTCGTGTGACTCGGAGTTAGTCATGGTCTCCTTAGAAGTACTTCGCATTCCAGAATAGTGCGGTTGACCCCCAGTTCGCGACGTGACGCGTTGGGGTTCTGTCGGTTCATCAAACATTCGTGGTCCTTTTGACAGCGCGCAAAAAATATAGGCAAGCAGGTGAATGCGGGGTTACCGAGGTGCGAAGGCGAATGGCAAGGCGTGTGATGCACAACTTGCGGAAAACAAAAAAGACTTCGCCGTCTGCCAATCCTTCAATGCCGGCACGCCAAATAGGCGCGTCGCCGGGGAGGATCGCGAGGTAACCGCTGCGGTTACGTATTAGACAAAAACGAAAGTCATAGGGAAAACTCTATCAGTCAATGCTCGAGCTGCCTATATCGCTTTGCTCACGTTGAATGCGCTGGTCTTTGGCCTCGGGAAGCACAACGATAAACTTTGCCTATGACCTCGGATCACTACTTCACCGCCAGCCCGGCCTCGGCCGATGAACGACGCACCATTGAAGTCGAACTCAACGGCACGGTGCGCAAGGTTCAGACAGCCGCAGGAATCTTCTCGCCTTCAGGCTTGGATAAAGGCACCGCGGTGTTGTTGCAGCATGTCCCCGCCCCACGCGGGCGCGTGCTTGACATCGGATGCGGCTGGGGACCGATTGCCCTGACCGCTGCCGAGAGGTCCCCCGAATCCACCGTTCACGGCGTGGATGTCAATGAACGCTCGATCGAATTGACCCGGCTGAATGCCCAGCATCTGGGGTTGGGCAACGTGGTAGTCGGAACCCCCGATTCCGTCGAACCCGGTCTCCAGTTCGATACCATCTGGTCCAATCCGCCCATCCGCATCGGCAAGGAAGCGCTGCACGAACTTCTGATGCTGTGGCTGCCGCGCCTGGCAGCAGGCGGGGAAGCCTGGCTGGTAGTGCAGAAGAATCTGGGGAGCGATTCCTTGCAGAAATGGCTGGCCGAACAGCTTCCCCAGGACTGGTCGATCACTCGCGAGGCCACGGCCAAGGCCTTCCGCGTCCTGAAGGTTTCGCGACCGGCCTAGAACCTCATTCCAGCAATTGCAGGCATCTGTCCATAGGACGAGATGCCTGCAATTTTTGCTTCACCGGCTACTTTGCGCCGATCACTCCGCGGGCAACTAGTTCTGCAGGGCCGGAAAGGATCGTGTCTTCGCCGCCGGCATCGTTGGCACGGAATTCAACGCCTACGAGGCCGCCTGGCACCGACACTGCCCACTGGTTGATCAGCGCGGTGCCTCGGGCCCAGTATCGAACCGCGGCGGCGGCAGCGCATGCGCCGGTGCCACAGGAAAGGGTCTCCCCTACTCCGCGTTCATGAACGCGCATCGTCACCTGGGCAACTCCGTCCTCTTCGATCAGCGGCTCGTTGGGAACCACGAATTCGACGTTGGTGCCGTTTTCAGGCTTTGGTGCGACTTCTGGTTCTGCGAACAGTTCAAGGCTGTCGAGCATGTCGATATCGGGAAGGGCCACCACTGTGTGCGGGTTGCCCATGGTGATGCTCAAAGCTGGCAGCGCCTGTTCCCAACCGCGTGGCTTGACCATGGAATCTATGGAGTCGGCCTCCGCCTGGTCCTCGAAGATCAGTCCCCACGGGCCCAGATTCACTGCATAGCCTTCAACAAGCCGGGTGATCATCTTGATGCCGGCGCGGCTGCCGATGTGGATGCTCTGGCCTACGGGAAGATCCACCAGGCCTTCAGCAATCAGGAAGTGGGCGAAGGCGCGCACCCCGTTGCCGCACATTTCGGCGATGGAGCCATCGCCATTCCGGTAGTCCATGAACCAGTAGGCCTCTGGATTCTGGGCGACCTGCTGTTCGTACCCGGGCATCTTGGATGTGGGAACCGCGCGAATCAAGCCGTCGCCGCCGATGCCGAAGCGCCGATGGCACAGTGCCGCCACCTGTTCGGCGGTCAGATCCACGTCAGCTTCTGGATCCGCAATCAAGACGAAGTCGTTTCCTGTGGCATGGCCCTTGGCGAAAGGCTGCCCCGCCAGTTGGCCTAGTTCGGTGCTGTACATCGATACTCCTAGCGTGTTGGTTCCTCGGTTGGCTTGCCGATGAGGGCCAGTGCTTTGCCAATGAGGTCCGATTCGGTGGGGTCCAGCCACTTGACCCGCGGGTCAGCGTTGAACCATGTGATTTGGCGTCGGGCAAATTTTCTGGTGGCAACCACCGTCTGGGTTATGGCCTCGGCCCGGGTGATTTTTCCGTCAAGATAATCCGTGTATTGCTGGTACCCGATCGCGCGAGAAGCCGTTTTGCCTTCGCGCAGTCCCAGTTCCAGCAAACCGGCAACTTCTCCAGCCAATCCCATCGCATCCATGGTGTGCACACGTGCTTCCAATGCTTCATGCAACGCTGAACGATCGTAATTTAGTCCGATCTGAAGAGCCGGAGCAACGTACTCGCGCTGCGGCATGTAGGAGCTGAACGGGCGTGCGGAGATTTCATGGACTTCAAGGGCCCGGATAGCCCGCCGCAGATCCAGGTTGCGCTCGGCGGACACGGGGTCCACTTCAGCTAGCCGGCGGCGAAGATCTCCGTCGCCCTTTTCCTGGACCTCTGCTTCCAGCTTCTTCCTGATGCCTGGATCGGTGGGCGGAAAATCGATGACATCCAGTGCCGCCCTGACATAAAGTCCTGATCCGCCGACCATGATCGGCACCTTGCCACGCGCGCGAATTTGCGCGAAGTGCTCGCGTGCTTCTTCTTGGAACGTGGCAACCGATGCTTCTTCGGCGATCGACAGGGTGTCCATCAGATGGTGTTCAATGCCGCCGCGTTCAGACACCGGCAACTTTGCGGTCCCAATATCCATGCCCCTGTAGAACTGCAGGGCATCAGAATTAACGATTTCCCCGCCGAGCTGTTGGGCCAGCGAAATCGCCAAGTCCGATTTGCCGGTACCGGTAGGTCCGACGATGGCGATGATCGGCAGATGAGTATCCATCATCGGGCTAGCTGCGCACCTTGAGAGTTGGCATGCCCAAATTTGTGCGGCCCGTGGCAGTAGTTTCACCCGGAGCAGGAACGCCACAGCTTTCCGCCTGCGCGCGGTCCCAGGCGTCTCCTGCGCGGGAACGGCGCAATGAGTACTGGCCGGATTCAGGGTCCGAAATGAGGTGGAATGCTGCCACTTCGGTAATGGGCAGGGTCACCAGATCGCCTGGACGCGGAGTTTGCGCTCCCTTTGGCACGGAGAAGTGCACCAGCCGCTGGTCCTGCGCACGGCCAGCAAGCCGGTGCGTTTCCTCGGCCTTGCGCCCCGACTGCTCGGTCACCATGACTTCCACGGTTCGTCCCAGCTGCTTGGCGTTTTCTTCCTTGGCGATGCGGTCCTGCAGCGCGGTCAGGCGCTCGTAGCGTTCCTGGACCACTGCTTTGGGCAGCTGGCCTTCCAGGGTTGCCGCGGGCGTGCCAGGCCGCTTGGAGTATTGGAAGGTGAAGGCCGAGGAGAAACGCGAAGCCTCGACAACGTCCAAGGTTGCCTGGAAGTCCTCTTCGGATTCACCGGGGAAGCCGACAATGATGTCCGTTGTGATCGCGGCGTGCGGGATTCGCTCGCGCACCTTGTCCAAAATTCCGAGGAACTTCTTGGAACGGTAGGATCGGCGCATTTCCTTGAGCACCTTGTCGGATCCGGACTGCAACGGCATATGCAGCTGCGGCATCACGTTAGGCGTTTCGGCCATTGCGTCGATGACATCGTCGGTGAAGGCTGCAGGGTGCGGGCTGGTGAATCGTACGCGTTCGAGCCCTTCGATTTCGCCGCAAGCGCGCAGGAGCTTGCCGAAGGCCAGGCGGTCCCCGAATTCAACGCCGTAGGAGTTGACGTTTTGGCCCAGCAGGGTCACTTCGATGGCGCCGTCGTCAACGAGCGCTTGGATCTCGGCCAGGATTTCGCCGGGACGGCGGTCGCGTTCCTTGCCGCGCAGCGACGGAACGATGCAGAAGGTGCACGTATTGTTGCAGCCCACGGAGATCGATACCCAGCCGGCGTACACGGACTCGCGCCGCGTTGGCAAAGTCGAAGGGAAGACGTCAAGAGATTCGAGGATCTCAAGCTCCGCCTTCTTGTTGTGTTCTGAACGAGCCAGCAATGCAGGCAAGGACCCGATGTTGTGGGTTCCGAAGACCACGTCGACCCAGGGAGCCTTTTTCAGGATGGTGTCGCGATCCTTTTGGGCCAGGCAACCGCCAACTGCAATTTGCATGCCTGGGCGCTCTGCCTTGATGCCCTTGAGGATGCCGAGGTTCCCGTAGAGCTTATTGTCCGCGTTTTCTCGCACTGCGCACGTATTGAAGACGACGACATCAGCAACGCCGTCCTTGAGCTCCTCGGGCTTTCGGCTCAATCCTGCGTCTTCCAAAAGGCCAGAAAGCCTCTCGGAATCGTGGACGTTCATTTGGCAACCGAAGGTGCGTACTTCATAGGTACGCGGCAATTCTTCGGTTTCCGGGATACTCACGGTTTGTTGCTCAGTCACCCTTCAAGATTACCGAAATTTCCATCGAGCTGAAATGTAGGCGACCCTAGGGCGAACGGCCCACGAATCGGAGATGGGTACTCGTGAATCATCTGGAGCGCAGTGCAGCGGTTTCCGATACGACCGGGTTGTTCCAACTGTTGACGATTTCAAGGAATGCGAGCAGAACCGCGGGTTGCGACGCTGGCGAACCACCAGCCAAGAGTCCAGCTCGGCGCGCCTTGCCGCTGTCGCGCTCCATGAAGGTTTTCCGTTGGTGGATGGCCTCGCTCACCGCGCTGTTCCTTTTTGCCGTTCCGATGGCGATTGGCGTAATCCCGCCAATGGATTACAGCACTGACGACCTGCTTTTGATATTGGGGCAGGTTCAATATTGGTTGCCATCGCGGTCATCATTTTGCCGGTTTGCCAAAGCTTGGATGACTGGCTATTTCGCTTGGGCAAGAGACCATTCATGCGAAAGAAAAATCGCTAGCCTCAGGACCTGAACCGTTCGTCCCATTCTTCGCGGGCTACCTTGAATGCCATCGAACCGTTGTAGCCTTTGCGTCCAAGCATTCCAACTAATCGGCGCAACGCCTTGTCGCGATCTGCTCCCATTGATTCTGGACGGAGTTTTGCGCGGACGAGTTCGCGGGCGCGCTGTTCTTCTGCTTCATCATCAATCTGTTCCAACGCTTCGGCGGCGAGTTCATCATCAACGCCTTTTGAGCGAAGCTCATGCTTAATCGCGCCGCGGGCCAGTCCCCTGGAGCGGGCACGAGTCACCACCCATGACTTCGCAAAACGCTGGTCATCGACGAGATTGATCTCGGCGTATCGCTCAATGACTTCGTCCGCGATTTCTTCCGGGCATTCCTTGTCCAGCAGCTTGTCTTTGAGCTGCTTTGCGGTCTTGTCGCTGGCAGTTAGCTGGCGAAGCAGGATGTTTCGCGCTTTCTCACGCCACTGTTCATCGGTGAGCTCTTCCGCTTCCCCCGCTTCGCGGGCCAGCTTGCGGGCTTCCCGCGCTTCGCGGCGTTCCTTCTTCGACGGCTTCGGGGGTGCTGGTGCGGCGACGATGCGTTCCATCGCTGCACGCAGTTCATCGACGCTTTCGGGCTTCTTGTCCTCCTGCAAAGCTGGCACAATGATGCGGCGATGGCCATGCTCGGGAAGTTTCGACGTGGACTCCGCTGCGCCTGCCGGTTCCGAGGCCGGCGCTTTCGCTGCCTGGGGGTCGGGCTTCGCCCAATCCGGCATGTCGTCGAGGCTTCCCTGAAACTCTTGCGAAACGGACGTAGCGTCCGCCCCGGATTTGTGTCCGGGGCGGACGCTACGTCGTTGGAAGTTTGAGGACACTACTTGTCGCCCTCGACGACTCGCAGTTCTGTCTCGTCTTCTTCAACCTCGTCCTTTGGCAGGACGCCGAGCTTCTGCAAGATCTGCCGCTCGAGTTCATCGGACAGGTCTGGATTATCGCGCAAGAATCGACGGGCGTTTTCCTTGCCCTGGCCCAGCTGGTCGCCATCATAGGTGAACCAGGCGCCGGACTTCTTGACCAGGTTGTGCTCGACACCCATGTCGATCAGCGAACCTTCACGAGAGATTCCGTGACCGTAGAGGATATCGAATTCAGCCTGCTTGAAGGGAGGAGCCATCTTGTTCTTGACGACCTTGCAGCGGGTGCGGTTACCCACCGGGTTGGTGCCCTCTTTCAAGGTCTCAATGCGGCGGATATCGATACGGACCGAAGCATAGAACTTCAGCGCCTTACCACCGGTGGTGGTTTCAGGGCTGCCGAAGAAGACACCGATCTTCTCACGCAGCTGGTTGATGAAGATGGCCGTGGTCTTGGATGCCGAGAGGCGACCGGTGATCTTACGCAGAGCCTGCGACATCAATCGAGCCTGAAGGCCAACGTGGCTATCGCCCATTTCGCCTTCGATTTCGGCGCGTGGCACCAGTGCAGCCACGGAGTCGATAACGATGATATCCAAGGCACCGGAACCCACGAGCATATCCATGATTTCCAGCGCCTGCTCGCCGGTATCCGGCTGCGAGACCAGAAGCGCATCGGTATCTACACCAAGCTTCTTGGCGTATTCCGGATCAAGGGCGTGCTCGGCGTCAATGAAGGCGGCGACGCCGCCAGCCTTCTGCGCGCTGGCAACAGCATGGAGCGCCACCGTCGTCTTACCGGAAGATTCCGGGCCGTAGATCTCCACGACGCGACCGCGTGGCAGGCCGCCAATTCCCAGGGCGACGTCCAATGCGACCGAACCCGTTGGGATAACTTCAATAGGGGCACGGGTTTCATCGCCCAGGCGCATGACCGAGCCCTTGCCATAGGCCTTGTCAATTTGGCCGAGGACAGCCTCTAGTGCCTTTTCTCGATCATTATTTGCTGCCATGGTTCACCTTTGCTCATGCAAGCCGGAAGCGACCTGCTCATGATTTATGTCCTGTTGTAGACAGTATGCTCATCCACCGACACTTTGGACTCTGATAGCCCGCCAGTGTGGACAATCTCAGTGCTTAAGTTTTTGGTGCAGTTTCCTGCGCTGCTTCTAGGATAAGCATATCCGAACAGATGTTCGAAATCCAACACGGCGTTTTCGAAGTATCGAAAACACCATTTTCGAATTCGGCGGTCAGGAATCCTTGGGTTCGATATCCACGCCGAGCCAACGTTCAACTGGAACGTCCTGGGCGCGGCACAGCGCCTCCCAGATTTGCTTGGGCTTGACGCCCTTGTTCAATGCTTCGGCCGGGGTGAGGCTGTCAAGTTCGGTCAAAGCCATGGAGTCGGCCAGAACGTGGGAGTACCGCGGCCCGAACTCGGCTTCCATATTGCGCCAGAAATCGCTGATTTTCACCTGATTATTCTCCCATGACATAGGCAAGGAGCCCACGCGATGAGCGTGGGCTCCTTGTTCGGCCCCGGCAAACTCGATTACTGAGCCGCGGAAACCATAAGATTTTTTGACTTAGACGGAAGCCAGCGGCTTTCCGGCGCTCTTCTCAGCGAACTCGTTGGCCATATCCGTTGGCACGGTATCAGGGATGGCGATACCTTCAGCCAGCGCTACTCGTTCGGAGACTTCACGCAACATGAGGGACAGTGGAATTTCCAGCGCCACGCAGATCGAGGAAAGCAGCTCCGAGGAGGCTTCCTTCTGACCGCGTTCAACTTCGGAAAGATAACCGAGGGAAACTCGGGCGCTATGTGAAACCTCGCGAAGGGTGCGTCCCTGGCGCTGGCGGACGTCACGCAGAACATCGCCGATTTCATGACGGAGTACTACCATTTTGTGCTCCTCCTTCTCGGGCTGGACCGTATGGGCTTCTCCCATATCGCGCCAACGGACGACACCATTGACAGTAACGGGTTGCTTGACCATAAATTTAGCCTTTGCTCCTAGGTCCATCTCGAAGATCTGTTTAATACGGGGGCCAACCTTGCGGCCCTGTAATTCGTACAACGACGGGTCATACGATTTTGTTCCCCGATCCTCAGCCTAATCTGAAAAATGCGACACTCGCCACATGAAGCAGGATTTTTGCGTAATATCTCGGGAGAACCAGTCTTGCGCGTCTTACTGTGAAGAAGCTTTATCCAGGATGGCAGCCAACTGTTGAAGTGCCGCATGGGTGCTTTGTTCACGGATCTGGGCGCGATCGCCCACAAAGTGGTGCACCGTAGACCCCGACTCGGCACTGCGGGCCCAGCCAATGTACACCGTGCCGACCGGCTTGCCATCGTGGGCCTCCGGTCCCGCCACTCCCGTTGCCGACACGGCCAGGTCCGCACCGCAAGCTTGCAGCGCGCCCACCGCCATCTGCCGAGCCACCTCGGGGTCAACCGAGCCCCGGGCATCGAGCAAGTGCGCATCCACCTTGAGCAGCGCTCGTTTCACGTCAGAGGAATAGCTCACGACTCCCCCGCGCAATACGGCCGAGGCCCCGGGCACTTCAGCCAAGCGCGCGGCGATCATGCCGGCGGTGAGGGATTCTGCCGTGGCCAGCTGGACGCCTTGTTCGATGGCCGCGGCGATGACGGCGGGAGCCTGGGGCTTCATCATGCGCCGCGCCCTACTTCTGCTTCTTGGCGCTTGCGACCAGCTGGCCGGCCTTGATGAGGTATTCAACGCCCGTCACCACGGTCACGGCCACGGTCAGCAGCATCAGGTACCAGGCAACAGCGTGCAGCCATTCGATGGTGTGGGTGTATGGAAGCAGGTACAGGCCAATGACCACCGACTGCAGGACGGTCTTGATTTTGCCGCCCATGTTCGCGGCGATCACGCCATAGCGGATCACCACCACGCGCAGCAGCGTAATCCCCCATTCGCGAACCAGGATCACGATGGTCACCCACCACGGAAGCTCCGCCAAGATGGAGAAGCATACAAGGGCCGAGCCGGTGAGCAGCTTGTCCGCAATCGGGTCGGCGATCTTGCCGAAGTTGGTAATCAGCCCGCGGCTGCGGGCCAGGTCCCCGTCGAGCTTGTCGGTGTACATGGCCAGGACAAACAGCACCAGGGCAACCCAGCGCCACAGCCCCTGCTGCGAGCCATCGGCCAGCAGCGCCCAGACGAAGAAGGGCACCATGATGATGCGAATGCACGTGAGCACATTGGCGATGTTCAGTGTCGGAACCGGTGGCTGGGCGCCGTGGCCAGCTTGCTCGCTCATGGGTTCTAGTTTCTTCCTGTCAGGTCCCAGGCGTCTTCGCCCGGTTCGTCGGAGCCGTCAAAGTAGTCAACAGCTTGCGGGCGATCATCCAGGTCCCTGGCCACCAGGTCTTCGGCGTATTCGGCCACTGGATCAGCGTGGTTCACGTTGGCTTCGGCCACCAGGGCCGCTTCGGTGGCCGATGGCGCGGTGGTTGCCGGGTCATCGCCGCGCATCGCGGCCAGGACCATTGGCAGGTCATCGGGCTGGATGAGCACGTCGCGGGCCTTGGAGCCCTCGGAAGGGCCCACCACTCCGCGCGATTCCATCAAGTCCATCAGGCGGCCTGCCTTGGCGAAGCCAACACGCAGCTTGCGCTGGAGCATCGAGGTGGAACCGAACTGGCTGGTGACCACCAATTCGGTGGCCTGCAGCAGCAGGTCCAGATCGTCTCCGATATCCTCGTCGATCTGCTTCTTCTTTTCGGCGGCCGGAATCACGTCGTCGCGGTACTCCGGTGCCAGCTGCGTCTTGACGTGTTCGACCACGCGCTGGATCTCGGACTCGGTGACCCAGGCGCCCTGCACGCGCATCGGCTTGGAGGTGCCCATGGGCAGGAACAGCGCGTCACCCTGGCCCAGCAGCTTCTCGGCGCCGGGCTGGTCCAGGACCACGCGGGAGTCGGTGACCGAGGAGGTGGCGAAGGCCATGCGCGAAGGCACGTTGGCCTTGATCAGGCCGGTGACCACGTCCACGGATGGACGCTGGGTGGCCAGCACCAGGTGGATGCCGGCGGCACGGGCCAGCTGGGTGATGCGAACGATCGACTCTTCCACATCGCGCGGCGCGACCATCATCAAATCGGCGAGCTCGTCGACAATCACCAGCAGGTACGGGTAGGGCTTGAGCACCCGCTGGGAGCCCTCCGGCGGATGGACCTTGCCGGCCTTCACCGCCTTGTTGAAGTCGTCGATGTGCTTGTAGCCGAAGTTGGCCAGGTCGTCGTAGCGGGTGTCCATTTCGCGGACCACCCAGCCCAGCGCCTCGGCGGCCTTCTTCGGATTGGTGATGATCGGGGTGATCAGGTGCGGCACGCCCTCGTAGGCGGTGAGTTCAACGCGCTTGGGGTCAACCATGACCATGCGGACCTCATCCGGGGTGGCGCGCATCAGGATCGAGGTGATCATCGAGTTCACGAACGAGGACTTGCCGGCGCCGGTGGCGCCTGCCACCAGCAGGTGCGGCATCTTGGCGAGGTTGGCGACCACAAAGCCGCCTTCGACGTCCTTGCCGACGCCCATCACCATCGGATGCTCGGTCTTTCGGGCGTTGTTGCTGCGCAGCACGTCGCCCAGGGCAACAACTTCCTTGTCGGTATTCGGAATTTCGATGCCGATGGCAGACTTGCCGGGGATCGGCGAAAGGATGCGCACGTCGGAGGAAGCCACCGCGTAGGAGATGTTCTTGGCCAGCGCGGTGACCTTCTCCACCTTGGTGCCTGGCGACAGCTCGATTTCGTAGCGGGTCACCGTCGGCCCGCGCGAGAAGCCGGTCACCTGGGCATCGACCTTGAACTGCTGCAGGGTGTTGGTCAGCGCGTCCACCACTACCTGGTTGGCCTCGGAAGCTTCCTTGGCTGGCGGGCCGGCCGGCAGGTAGCCGTCTTCTGGCAGGGTGTAGGTGACATCGCCGGAGAGCTGCAGCTGCTCGCTGCGCGCCGGGATCGGCGCCTGCGGGCTGGCCGAAAGTCCTGCGGCGCGTGAGGAAACCTGGTCCATGGCGGAGGTGGTTGCCTCCGGCTCGGCCTTCAAACCGATATTGGCCATGATCTCGGCCATTTCGCTTTCGGCCTTGGTGGGGCGCTTCACCCCGGGAGGCGGACCGGCAGGCGCGGGCCTCGACGCGGCAGGCATGGCCTGGGTGGCGGCTTCGGCGGCATCGTGGTCCTCGAAGTCCGGACGCGCGATGGCCTGGGTGGCGGCTTCATCGGCATCAAAGATCTTGCCGGAGTTGCGGTTGCTCACCGGCAGCGACGTGGTCGAGGCCTCGGAGAATTCTTCGGGCTCGATGACGGCCTTGTCGTAGGCGACGTCGCCCGGGCGCTCGGCGCTTTCGCTTCCGTCCACGTCGTAGACTTCGGTCACCTGGCGGGCCGCGGCAGCGCGGCGTTCGAAGAATCCCGGCTTCTTCTTTTTTGGTGCAGGGGCAACCGGCTCGTCCTCCGGGTAGAGGTAGGACTGGTCGTGTTCTTCGCGGGTTGGATCCAGTTCGGTTTGGGCCGGGTGGCGTGCCGGCTTGGCCGCGTCGGGGTCCTGGCCCAGCAGGCGGTTATAGCCCGCGCGGATCCGCTGCGGAATCTGGGTAAAGGGCGTTGCGGTGACAATCAAGAGGGACATGAATGCCAGGAAGATGAAGACGGCCATGGCGCCGGGGACCGTGATCAGCAGGCCCAGCGGCGTTCCGAGGATGGAGCCGGCCATTCCGCCAGCGTTCCACAGCAGCTCGAAGTCATCGGTGACCGCTGGCGAGCCTTGTGCCAGCGATGCGATGGACGAGCCGGAGAGCGTCATGATCAGCAGGCCAATGCCGATGCGGTTATTGGCGGTGACTTCTTCCGGGTAGCGGAAGAGCCGGAAGGCCCCGATGAACAAGATGACCGGCAGGAGCACGGCCATGAAGCCCAGGGTGCCGCCAGCTACGGCGTGCACGCCCTGTCCAAACCAGCCCGATGCGCGCAGCCCCCACCATTCGATGATGGCCACGGTAATCGAGATCAGGGCAAGGAAAAGCCCAGTGCCGTCGCGGCGCAGCTCGTAGTCAGGGCTCACCGTTCCGCCGATTCGGCGGAAGGCGCCACCAAAAATCCGGGCAATGCCCATCCATACGCTGCGCAGGGCGCGTAAGGGCAGGGCGAGTTCCTGTTCCGGATTCTCGGGCGTTTTCTTGGAGGACGAAGAGCTGGACGCCTTGGGTTTACGCGTCGCCGGCTTCTTCGTCCCCTGAGACTGGGTACGTGGGGCCATAGTTCTAGGGTATCGCCAACAGCTGTATGCGCCCCGAATTTACACGTCTGCACGGGGTTTGGCGGGAGCTAGAGATGGATCACGTGAAAGGCAGGCAAGCTATTTCGAGTAGTCGATCATCAGGGTGTAGCCTCCCGCGCTTTTCAGGCAGGCGTGGCCGCTGACGTCATAGCCGGAAGCCCTGAAGGCGTGGACTGTGGCGGTTTCCATTTTTGTGCAGGTACCGGCACTGGCCACTTCCTGCGTGTAGGTCTTGCCGCTGGCCTGGGCTGCCGGGATACCGCCCGCCCCCAGCGCCGCGGCCAGGATGCCGGCCGCTGCAGATGCGGCAAGATGGCTCTTCAACTTCATTATTCTTCCTCCTTGCTTTGCTTTGCATTCGGCGCAACCTGCCCCAAGCCACCGATCCGGAAGCACCGTGGCCACGGGCATTCCAGCGATTGCGCCAGGTGGCCAGGGCTGATCTGCACGTGCACGCAGTGAATTGCGCCTAGGAGAAGTCCAGGCCGAGCAATGCGTTTTCGGTGACCTCCGGCAGCGCCGGGTGGATCCAGTACTGGTTGCTGGCTACCTCCCTCACATCCAGATCGAAGGCCATGACGGTGATCATCTGCTGGATCAGCGTGGAAGCCTGCGGCCCCATGTAGTGGGCGCCGAGCAGCTTGCCGGTCTTCTTGTCGGCGATGAGCTTGGCGATGCCGCTGCGATCCTCCATGGCCCAGCCATAGGCCACATCGGCGTACTTCTGCACCTTGACGGTGATCTCGTGCCCTGCCTCGCGGGCCTCTTCCTCGGTCATCCCCACATAGGCGATTTGCGGATGGGTGAAGACCGCGGCGGGAACATGCTCATGGGGCATCTTCTTCATGTTCTGCGGGTTCAGCAAGTTGTGGCGCACCGCGCGCATTTCCGCGTTGGCAACGTGCTTGAGCAGGTATGGGGAGGAAATGTCGCCCAGCGCCCACACGCCCGTCGCCGAGGTGGAGCGCCCGAATTCGTCAACGCTGATGCGCCCGTCCGTGGAATCGATGCCAGCCAGATCCAAGTCCAGTTCATCGCCGTTGGGAATGCGCCCGGTGGCCACCAGCAGGACTTCTGCACTGATCTCGGACCCGTCGTCGAGCGTCACGGTGACCTCGTTCCCTTGCTGGCTGGCCCCGGCAATATTCCGTCCCTGATGCACGTCGTAGCGCTGGGCGGCAAGCTCATTGAAGGGCTCGCGCAGGTCGGCATCCAGGTGCCGAAGCAGTTCCGAGCGGGCGATGATGCTCACCTTGGTGCCCAGGGCCTCGAAGACGTGGGCAAATTCCATGGCGATATATCCGCCGCCAACGATCACCATGGATTTTGGCTGCCGGGCCAAGCGCATGATGTCTTCATTGGTGTGGAAATGAACCCCGGACTGGGTGATCACCTCGGGGATGAAGGGACGCGAGCCTGCCGCCAGAACGATCTGGTCGGCGCTGATGGTCTTGGCCGCCGTGCCCTGGCCGGTGCGCAGCGTGCGTTCGGCAACAAACCGGGCATGCTGGTCATACACGTCGATGTTCGGCGTCTTTTCACCCCTGCGGTATTCCTCCCCGCCCTTAGCGATCAAATCGATCCGCTGGTCGAAGACGCGATGGACGATGCCCGGCCAATCCACGGAACTCACCTGGGCGTCGATGCCCAAGCGCGAAGACTCCCGGGTTTCCAAGGCGGTGTCGGCCGCGTAGACATACATCTTGGTCGGGATGCAGCCCACGTTCAGGCAGGTGCCGCCAAAGGCCCCCTTTTCGATAATGGCAATGGACTTGCCATCGAACTCAGGTCCCGGAATCGAATTGCCCGAGCCGGTGCCGAGGATGATCAGGTCGTAGTGCTTGTCTACCGCATCCACATTGGAAGCCATGTTGTCAGGTCCCTTTCACGGTCTTGGCTTGGGACGGCAGGTCCTGGCCCTGCACGCTCCACCTACCGGGAGGCTATCATCTGGCGGCCCGCGCGCCCGCATCGTGCAGCTGCGGCTCGTCGGCGATGCTGAAGACCAATTGCAGGCAGCCCTGCACGTCCATCGGCTCGGCGCGAATGCCGTAGACATCCAGCAGCCGCTGCGCGGTGAGCACCTCTCGCGGGGTTCCGGCGGCGAGCGCCTGGCCGTCCTTGAGGATCACCAGCTTGTCGCAATACCGGGCGGCGAGGTTCAGGTCGTGGAGCACCACCACGGTGGTGACCCCCAATTGCCCGACCAGGCGCAGCAGTTCGTGCTGATAGCGGATGTCCAGGTGATTGGTTGGCTCATCGAGCAGCAAGTGGTCGGCCTGCTGGGCCAGGGTCCTGGCCACCAGCACCCGCTGCTTTTCGCCGCCCGAGAGGGTGGCGTAGCGGCGGTTGGCCAGGTCCCGGGCGCCGACCCGGGACAAGGCGGCCGCCACCGCTTGGTGGTCTTCGCGGGTGAAGGCGGCCAACGCCCTGCGCTGCGGGGCCCGGCCGAGCAGCACCATGTCAGCGACGCTGGCCGGCAGCTCCGAGGGCGATTCCTGGGCTACCACGGCCACCCGGCGGGCCAGCCGATTTCCGCGCAGCTCGCTGATCGGTTCATGGTCCAGGGCGACCAGCCCGGTTCGCGGGGGCAGGGCGGCGTACAGCGTGCGCAGGAACGTGGACTTGCCGCTGCCGTTGGGGCCGATCAGGCCGACCACTTCGCCGTGGTCCGCCTGCAGGCCGACCTCGCGAACCACCAGCCCTCCTCCGTAGCCGGCGGAAACATCGGTAGCTGTAATCATGATCTTGCCTTTCGAAGATGGCGGTGGCTCATTGGGCGGGGTTCAGCTTGCGCACCAGCATGAAGAGCAATGGCGCGCCAAGCAGCGCGGTGACAATTCCCAGGGGCAGCTCCTGCGGCGCCAAAGCGGTCCTGGCCAGGACGTCGGCCCAGAGCAGGAACAGCGCGCCCAGCAGCGCTGCCGCCGGAAGCAGCTGGCGGTGGGTCGACCCGACGCACAGCCGGGCGACGTGCGGGATAATGAGCCCCACAAAGCCGATGCCCCCGGAGGCCGCCACCAGCGCACCGACGCACAGCGCGGTCACGATCATCACCGCCGCCCGCAGTTTCGCAGGCTTGATCCCCAGTGTCTGGGCGGTGGCATCGCCGATGGCCAGGGCGTCCATCGGCCGGGACCAGCACATGAGGCATCCCAGCGTGCCCAGCACCACCACCCACGTGGCCAGGGCCGATTGGCCGGTGGCCTGGGCCAGCGACCCCAAGGTCCAGAACAGCACCGATCGGCCCGCATTGGGATCGTCGGAGGCAAAAATCAGCAGCGAGGTCAGCGCATGCAGGACATATCCGACCGAGACACCTGCCAGCACCAGCCGCGTGGAGGTCATCTGCGAGCCGACCCGCGCCAGCAGGAACACCGCGATGCCGGCGGCCAGGGCGCCGGAAAAGGCGCTGGTGGCCAGCGAAGCCGTGCCGATTCCCGCGGTGGCGCCGAAGAGGATCGAGGCCGCGGACAGGGTGGAGGCGCCCGAGGTCACCCCGAGCAGGTAGGGTTCGGCCAGGATGTTGCGGGTCAGGGCCTGCAGCGCCACCCCGGCGAGCGCCAGGCCGGCGCCCACGGCCGCTCCCAGCAGCACCCGGGGCACGCGCAAGAGCAGCACAATGGATTGCTCCGAGGCGCTCCAGTCCCCTGCTTCCGGGCCAGCCCCGAAGTTTTGCGCGAGGATCTGCAGCACCGTGCCAGGCTCGATGGAGACCGGTCCGAGCCCCACCGCAATGGGCAGGGTCAGCAGCAGGGCCGCCAGCAGGCCGGCATTCCAGATCCAGGCGTGCCGGGTGCGCTGGTCATGTTCCAGGTCGTCGCCGGAGAAAACCAGTGGCTCGAAGCCGGGGCGCTCGCGTGTTGGACTGTGCGTCATGGCTGTTGCCCCTGGATCTGGCCGGTGGTTCTGGCAGGAACGGCCAGCGCGGCGCCAAGGGCCAGCAGGGTCAAGGCGCCGAGCACGGCGGCTGCGCCCAGGTAGCCGGCGGCGGCCAGCGCGGCCCCGGAGGCGGCCGTGCCCAGGAACAGCCCCAGGCTCATGCCAGCGGCATTCATGCCCAGTGCGGTGCCGCGCACCTGGGTGCACCGGGCCACCAGCAAGGTTGTCACCGCGGCCGAGACCACGGCATGGCTGGCCGATAGCAGCGCGGTGCACAACAGGGCCAGCGGAAGCGCCGGTGACAGGTAGACCCCGAGCAGGGCTGCCAAGGCGGTGCCGAGGCAGATGGCCATCACCGCGCGGGTGCGCCGTTCGGATACTTCGGTGTTGAGCATCCTTCCGGCCAGCAGGTGGCCGAGGAAAAACGCCCCGCCGCTTACGGACCAGGCAAAGGCGAACTCGCTGGCGGTCAGCTGGAACTTGTCGGCGTACAGCGGCGCGAGGAATGCCAAGTGCCCCATCAACGCTCCGGCCCGGCCGAAGGAAACCAGCAGCAGGGCCCGTGCCCCGGGCACCGCGCCCAAGGCCCGGAAGGCCGCGATATAGCCCATTCGCGCCACCTGCCCGGATCCGCTGCCTGCGGCATCTGCGGTGCCGGCGCCATGGGCGCGGCCGTAGCGCACCACCGCGGGGATGAGCACGAGGCTCAACACGGCGATCGCGATCAGGTTCCCCTGCCACCCCCACCACAGGGCCGGGAGCACCAGCAGCGGCGCTCCGAGCGTGGAGGCCAAGGTCTGCGCCGTCATCACCAAGGTGGCCGCGCGCCCTGCGGCCGGGGTGGTGCCGAACCGGTCAGCTGCGGCGGTGGACAGCGCCGGGTAGAGCAGCGCATTGGATATGCCGGTGGCCAGGCAGAAGGCCGCCAATGCGGCCAGCCCGGAGAAGGTGCCCAGCACCGCGGCGACCCCCATGAGCCCCAGTGCGGCGGCGGCCACGGTGCCCGGGGCGATGCGGCCGATCAGCGGGGCGGCAGCCACGCCCGCCAGCACCGCGCCCACCCCGGCCAGACCGCGCAGGGTGCCGGTCTCGGCCACTCCTGCTCCGGCCCAATCCGCGATCGGCACCAGAAAGGTGCTGAGCACGGTGAAGGGCAGCAGCCCCAGCGCCGAGGCCAGCAGGGCCGGCCAGATTTCGGCGATGATCCGGCGCTCGCTGGGCAGCGGCTGCGTGGAATTCATTTCTGCTTGCTTCATGCCGCGCTCCTTGACGGGGAGCCGATCATGTCCACGTGATCGGAGAAATCCTCGACGCGGAACTGCGGCGAACACGGCTGGGGTTCCAGCTGCCGCGCCGCGTCTTCCAGTGCCCGCTCGTAGTTTCCGAGCAACTGGTCGATCATCGGGCAGGGCACCGCGTGTTTTCGCGCCAGGCCCTGGATGATCTTGGTCCGGTAGTAATCCTCCTTGGGCATCCGCGGGATGTCCCACTGGCCCTGGTCGTTGATGAAGATCGGACGGAAGGCGATGGCGGAGAAGTCGAAGTAGCGCCCGTGCTCGTCGGGCTGCGAGTAGGGGTCGATCAGCAACGACGCGTAGCGGACGTAGAGCAGGTATTCCTGTTCTGCTGCCGGGAGCTTGTCAAAATTGGCTGCCGCCTGCGGGGTGATGCTTTCGGGGCGCACCGGGTATCCGTCCTCCAGCATGAACTGCAGCAGATTGACGCCTTGGCCGCCCAGCGCCCCGGTGACAGCGTTCAGCTCCCGCCAGGCCTGCGCCATGGTGTGGATCAGGGCGGGGGCAACCGGGCCTTCGGGATAGAGCTTGTAGACGTATTTGGGGACCGGTCCCGGGGAGAATACCGCCTGCAGCGCCAGCTCGTTCATGAACAGTGCCGGGTGCACATACAGGGACATATTGCGGGCTTCAGCTTCCACCGGCGTGCTGGCAGCTTGCACGGCAGTACCTGCGGCTTCCAGTACTGCGGCCAGCCGGGCCGCCGCAGGGCTCTGGGTCCTTGTGCTCCCGAGATAAATCCGTTTTTTCACCCCCGCGGTGAGCACCTTGATTCCGCTGGTCCCGGCAATCTGGCGGCTATCTCCCAAATAGCTTGAGCAGCTGATGACTTCCGGATGCGCTGCCCTGCGCCGGGCATATTCGACCACGAGCTTGGCCGAGCCGAG
Organism: Glutamicibacter halophytocola; assembly: GCF_001302565.1. Taxonomy (NCBI): domain Bacteria; kingdom Bacillati; phylum Actinomycetota; class Actinomycetes; order Micrococcales; family Micrococcaceae; genus Glutamicibacter; species Glutamicibacter halophytocola. The sequence continues at coordinate 1,232,423 of NZ_CP012750.1, read as the reverse complement.
GGTGGGCGAGAGCAGCACGATCCTTTTCATGGCGGACAAGGTTTCCTCGGGCAGCGCGCGAAGCGCCGGCAGGTAGGCATCGGCAGGCACGGCCATCACCAAGGTGTCCCAGTCCGGGCGCACCCGATGGTATCCGAGGTAGCGATGCGCCAGGCGCGCTTGGCCGGCCAGCGCACGGTGGGCCGGGTTCTGCACCTGGGCTTGCACGTGCTTGCCGTGGTGCTCCACGCTGGTGAAGAATTCGGCGGCCCGTGTCGAATCGCGTCCGGCGATTCCCAGTTCACCGGGCAATTGCGCGAGCAGCACCGCGCTCTGCACAGCAACTGGCCCGGTGCCGGCAATCAGGATATTTCCCAGTTCATCCATGGGCTAGTTGCCTTTCCTGTGGGGGCGCTGCTTGGAATACAGCGCGATATCGAATATCTGTTGCGGCTGCTCAATGGTTTCGGCCAAGTTCCAGCGCTGTGCATCCACCGGCTCCTTGGGATAGTTGAACAGCGATTTCAGGCCTTCGCCGTAGCGCATGGCCACCACCACGTCGTCGCGGGTCAATGGGTGCATCCGGTGCAGCATCTGGTACTTTGCCTGCACCGTGGAGCTGATGACCACATGCGTTGCCTCGCGCAAGAACTCCAGTTCTTCTATCGGCTCGCAGCTGAGCGTGGTCTTCAGATTGCCGCCCAGCAGCTGGACTACTTGGCGGCCAAGATCAAGGGCTTCGGGATCAATATCGATGCCTGCTGTCGTGGCCCCGGTGCGCGAGGCAAGATTCAGCAGGGTCATCGGGAAGGAGCCTGAGCCGATCAACAGGACCTTTGACTGGGCCTTCGGAGCGACCGCCCCGAACTCTTCATCGATGCATGATTCGATGTTGGCGAAATAGCCGTCGGCCCCGGTCTTCCCGTTGAGCAGATGCAATGCCCGGTACTTCTCGAGGATCGCAACGCACCGGGCGGATTGGGCGCGCAATTGCCCTGCCAGCATGCTCCCGGACTCGGTGGCTGCCAGCTTGGCATATTCCGGTTCATTGCCCGGATCGGTGATCAAGGCCGAGTATGCGCCCAGCAGCGCTTCCAGGCGTTCTGCTTGGTGCGTGGATCCGTCGTAGTGGTGGGCGGCTTCGGTGAATTTGCCGAGATAGCCATGCAGCGTGGCGGACAGCGGTTGCCGCACGGCGTCGGTGGTGGCAAGCGGGAAATCAGTCATGGATATATGCCGTTCCTTGGGCGACGATTTGGATGTCGGTGCTGATCCACAGATCAGTGATGGCGGCCTTGCTGCAACGCGCCTTGACGTGCATGGTGCCACCGGGTTGCTTGATCTCGGCTGCAATATCGCTTCCGGCTTGGGCCGCCAGGTAGGCGCCGAGCGCAGCCGTTCCCGATCCGCAGCTGCTTTCCCAGACCAGGCTGCCCAGCGCCGGGACGTTCACCAGCGGGGCCAGCTCGCCCCGACTGGGGTCGTAGAGCATGATTCCGATGACTGAAGTGCCCTGGGTGCTTGCCATCTCCAGCGCCAATCTTCGCGCCCGGTGGCGTTCAGCGCGATCCGATGCTTGGCATTCGATGATCAGGTGCACAGCGTCGGGATACCGGACTAATGCGCAGCCGGCAGCTCCGGAGAGCGGGTACGGTTCAATCTGCTGCGGCAGGGGCAATTGCAGTTGGCACCGGTACCCCGCTTCCAGCCGCTGGGCTGTGGAATGGAGCGGTTGTTCTGCACCGGAAGTTTCAATGCGCAGGCTCAGCTCGCCGCGCTCGGTGCTGGTCGCCGCATGCAATGCCGCTAGCGACATGCAGGCGTTGGCGCAAAGTTCGTCCCCGGCCATGTGCAGCCGGGTTTGGGCGGAGGGGGCGCGAGGCGGAAGGACAAACCCGACTTGCTCAGCATGGACATGCTCGGTGCGCATCAGCTGGCGGGCTATCGATGGGTACTGGCTTTTCGCATGGCGGCTGGTCACCAGGAGGGTGGTATTCGATGCCGGGCTCAGTTTCACGAATTCAATTGGCCGTGCCCCGTGGACCAGTTCCTGGCTTGGACGGCGAGGCCGGGCATGCGCGGATCGATGCCGCGCAATCCCCGCTGTTCGAGGGCGCAGATCAACGCGGGTCATCGCTGGGCCAGCTGCTTTGCCATGATTTCAACGCCGTCCACGGCCAGCGGCCCCGGCGAGGAATAGTAGTAGTTCAACGGCACGATAGCGTCTTTGTCCTGGAGAGCCGGCAGCCCTTTCAGCTCAGCTCGTTGGCGGACTTCGTCAAGCACTTGCTGATCCGTTTCCAGGCCGGAGGACCCAGTTGGCAGGTACATGCCGAAGAGCTTGTCGGCGGCACTGTTAACGAGTTCTTCGTTGGAGGGTTCGAAATAGCGTTTCGGCACGTCGCTGAAGACGTTTTGCATGCCCAGCAGATCCAGCTGCTCATCGATCAATGACTCATGTCCGTAGGATCCCAGTGCCCCCGAGGCCGGGACGTACAGCGGAAGCCCGCGTTGCCCGTCTTGCCCTTTGATGCCGCGTGCTGCCGCAGCTACGCGATCGCGCATCTGGTCGACTGATTCCTTGCCAGTCTCTTCGGTGCCGAAAAGCTGGCCGTAGGATTCCACGTCCTTGTAGATCTGCTCGAAGCCGCTGAGGCCTCCGGTCGAACGGTCCTCGAATCCGGCGCAATAACCGCTGACGGTGAGCATCTTGATGCCGGCGCTTTCCAGGCGCTCGGCCAGCGAATTCAAATCGACTCCGGCAGCAATATCCGTCCCAATCACTACATCGGCTCCGGAATCCAGGATCATTTCATAGGAGACGTCATGGGAATCCTCGGTGATCCGCTCGGCATTATCGACGATTGCCCTGGTCTGCTCGTCGAACGGGACGTTCAGGCTTCCCGCGTAATGCGTGAGCTTGTCGCCAGCCCCGGCGGCCACGAGCAAGGAAGGCGCTTCTGAGCCTACGGCCAGGACGCTCGATGGCGCCTTGTCGAATTCGACGGACCTGCCGCAGCTATCCAGCGTGATGTTCTCCGTGCCGGTGCTGGTGCCAGTGCTTGCGGGCAGGCTGCCCGATCCCGCCGGACTGCTGCAGCCAGTGGCAAAGGCCAAGACCACAGCAGGCATCGCCAGCATCCAAGGACTCATTCTCTTCATTGATCAGTGCTCCGTTCATTGCAGGCCATCTATCAGCACCGGATTTCGGCACCAATCCGGCCAACAAACCTAAACACTAATGCGAATCATTATCATTAGTCAAAACAAGCAAGCCTTGATCCAGGTGGCTATGAAAGAATTCCGCAGTTGGATACGGCAAACGGCCGCCATGCCAAGATTTCTCTTGTCATGGCGGCCGTTTGCGCAATAAGCGGCTCGTTGGACGGGCTACGAGTCAGAGCCCCTCAGAGGCCAACCACGCCTTGGCAATGTCGGCTGCTGATTTCTTCTCAACAGTGCTTTGCACGTTCAAGTCGATCAGGTCTTGGGCCGAAAGCTTCTCGCTGACCGGGTTCAAGACCTTCCCCAGAGTCGAGGACTGATCCGCTGTAACCACCGGCACCACGTTGGATGCGAGGAAGAGCGACTTGGGATCTTCGAGAACTACGAGATCTTCGGTCTTGATGCGCGGATCCGCGGTGAACACGTTGGCCACGTTGACCGTTCCTGCAACAAGATCTTCCACCGTGGTGTCTCCTGTCGCCGAGAAATCGGCCTTCACCCCGTAGGTGCTCTCCAGGCCCTTGGGCCCGTATGGGCGCTCGGCCAGTTCAGGTGGTCCGCCAAGGGTCAGCTGGTCCTCGACACGTGCGAGGTCTTCGATGCTCTTGAGATCATTGTCCTGGGCAAATTTGCGGGTGACCGTGTAGGAGTCCTGGTCAGAAGCTTCAGCCTCGTCCAAGACAGCCAGTGATTCAGGAAGCTGTTTCTCGAGCTCATTGTAGACATCGGCCGATGAGCGGGCCTCGGTGTCTTCCTTGAAGAACTGCAGCAGATTGCCCGTGTATTCAGGGAAGACGTTGATGCTGCCGTTCTCCAACTGGGGCATGTACGCGTCACGCTGTCCGATGTTGAACTGCCGTTCAACTTCGAGGCCGGAATTCTCCAGGGCCTGCGCGTAAATTTCAGCGACGATCTCATTCGAATAGTAGGCCTGCGATCCTACAACGACTTTCCCCGATCCCGACTGCTCAGAACTGCTCTGCGTAGCCAGAGGATCCGAGCCGGAGCAACCGGCCAAGGCCAGAGTCCCTGCTGCAGCCACCGCTGCCACCCGTGTTGCGTGTTTTAATCTCATGTCAGTTCCTTATCTTGTACTTGCAAGCGACCAGCATCTTGATTTTTTGGTGATGTTCTTTGGGAGCCCAATCCACGGGGAATCGCAGCTTTCTGCGCGAGAGCCAGGAGCAAATCGAGTATTAGCGCCAGGACCGCAACCATCACGGCGCCGCCGAGCACCATGTCAAAGCGCCGCAGATTCAATCCGGTGATAATCGGAAGCCCAAGTCCACCGAGATTCACATATGCGGCGATGGTCACCGTCGCAACGACTTGCAAGGCAGCTGCCCGGATCCCTCCGACCAGCAATGAAAGCCCCAGGGGGATTTCAACCTTCAACAAGATTTGCCATTCAGTCATTCCCATGGACCGGGCCGCATCAACGGTTTTGCGATCAATGGCTTCAAAACCGGTGTAGGCGCCGGCAAGGAGCGAAGGAATTGCGAGCACCACGAAGGCCACGAGCGCTGCTTCCGGCTTATGCGTGACTCCGAAAAGCAGCACCAGCAAAATCAGCAAGCCGAAGGAGGGCACTGCACGGGCAATGCCAGCAGCGGCCACCGCAATTTCGCGCCCCTTGCCGGTGTGGCCAATGGCCCAACCGGCGGGGATGGCGATGATTCCAGCAATGGCCACGGACAGCAAGGTGAAGAGCAAATGCTGTCCGAGCAGCACCTGAAGCCCGGTATTGCCTTCCCATTGCTCTGGAGCAACAAGCCATTTGAACGCTTCAACAAGCAAGTTCACGAGGACACCGCCTGCCTGCTGCCCGCAGCGCCGCGGGCCTTTTGCTTTCGGTCTTTCTGGCTCCACGGCATGAGCCAGCGGCCCAGCAGAACAAGCAGCATGTCGACGGCTAATGCAATGAGCGCCACGGCCAGCAGCCCTGAAAACACCTCGGCGATGATGCGTCGCTGCAGGCCATTGGTGAACAAGTAGCCCAGGTTGGTGACACCTACCAGAATCCCGACAGTGGCCAGCGAAATCGTGCTGACCGCTGTCACCCTCAAGCCCGCCAGGATCACCGGTCCAGCCAATGGCAGGTCAACGGCAAAAAACCGGCGGGCGCTGCCGTACCCCATGGCTGTGGCAGCAGAACGCGCTGCAGAATCAACAGAATCCAGGCCGTCAACGACCCCGCGCACCATAATCGCTACCGCATAGATGCTCAAGGCGACAATCAAGTTGGCTTCGCTGATGGCGCTCATGCCGGTGATCACCGGAAGAATCATCAGCAATGCCAGCGAGGGAATGGTGTAGAGCAAACCGGTCAGCGTGACCAATGGAGCGCCCACGAGCTTATAGCGCCAGGCGATCCAGCCCAAGGGAATGGACAGCGCAAACCCGATCATGATCGCGATCAGCGATTGGCGCAGATGCTCAAGGGATAACGAGGCAATCAGTGCCAGGTTTTCTGAAATCCAGGTCATGGTTGGGCCCTGCCCTCGACGAGCCGGCCCTGGGTCCTGCCCTGGTCATCGACCAGCACCGGCCCTTGGGCTGTCTGCTTGACGCTCAGCGCCCTGGATCCGCGCTCGGCGCCGATGAAGGATGCAACAAAGTCATTGGCGGGATTTTCAATGATTTCGCTCGGGCTGCCCACCTGGAGCTTTTGGGCACCGGCAGCCAGGATGACGACTTGGTCCCCCAGCAAGAATGCTTCATCGATATCGTGGGTGACAAATACGATCGTCTTGTCCAGTTCCTTCTGCAATCGCAGCAGCTCAGTTTGCAGTTCTGCGCGGACGATCGGATCCACCGCGCCAAAGGGCTCATCCATGAGCAAGATGTTGGGGTCCGAAGCCAAGCCCCGGGCGACTCCGACGCGTTGCTGCTGGCCACCAGATAGCTGGTGCGGGTATCTGTCGGCCATGGTATCGGAGAGCCCAACGGTATCCATCAATTCCAGCGCCCTGCGGCGTGAGGACTTCCTTGGCTCCCCCATCAGCCGGGGAACGGTTGCGATATTCTCTGCCACGGTGAAGTGCGGAAGCAGTCCTGAGTTCTGCATGACGTATCCAATGCTGCGTCGCAGCTCCACAGCGTTCTTCCCCGAAATGTCCTCGCCGTCGATGCGCACCGAACCAGAGCTGGGGTCCACCATCCGGTTGATCATCCGCAGCAAGGTCGTCTTGCCGCAGCCGGAGGATCCGACAAAAACGGTTGAAGTATGTGCCGGGATCTCCAGGCTGAAGTCGCTGACAGCAACGGTGCCATCAGGATAGTGCTTGGAAATATTTTCGAATTCGATCACTTCTCGACTCCTCAAGACGGCTCTGAAGTCATTCTGCCCCATCGAAGTACTTCCCGATACACGGCACAGGCTCAACACTGCACCCAAGTGGCTGGGAATTTAAAGGCAAATTAATAGATCAACAGTAGGATTGGTTACAATGCCCGACTCTCCCGGAGGAATATCGTGAAGCTTCGTACTCTGCTGATTCTTTGCCCGTCACTGCTTGCCGCAACCCTGGCATTTGCCGCCACCGCGTCGGCGAGTGAAGATTTCCCCGCCCCATCGGGTGATTGGGAATCCGTGAAACTGCTAGATGTCGGCACCGGCAAGGAACTGGGGCGGCTTGTCCCGTCCCAGTGGGATTCAGTGGTTGAAATGGAAGTGAAAACAGGACGCGTCCTGCAAAGAACCGACTGCAACGCTTGGCAAGACGCCAGAATTCCGGATGCCTGCGAGGGCGAAGCCGCAGGTCCCGTGCCCCTTCTTCCTGCGAATTTGGCTGGGCTGCTGGGCTTGGTATAAGACGCCGGGAAACATGGGCTGGCATTATCCAGAAGCAACTAAAGCCCCAAACCAAGTTCTTGGTTTGGGGCTTTAGTTGCAGAAGCCTAGGCTTCGAGAACGACCGGAACGATCATTGGGCGGCGGCGCAGCTTGCGCGAAACCCACGAGCCGATCACGCGACGGGTGATCTGCTGCAGCTGGTGCGTGGAGTGGTTCGGGTTATTCGATACCGCTTCCACAATCGCGGCCGCGATCTTCGGCTTGATCTCGTTGAAGACGGAGTCTTCCTCCGCCACACCGCGAGCGTGGATGTCAGGGCCGGAGATGATGGTGCCATTCTGGCGGTTGATCACGGTGATCACCGAAATGAAACCTTCTTCGCCCAGTGTGACGCGGTCCTTGAGGTCATCATCGGTGATGGTGCCGACCTTGGAACCGTCAACGTAGACGTAGCCGCATTCAACCTGGCCAACCAGCTGGGCGACGCCATCCTTCATGTCGATGACGGAGCCGTCTTCTGCCAGCAGCACGTTTTCCTCCGGAACGCCGGACTGCGCGGCCAGGCGGCCGTTGGCAATCAGGTGGCGGGTTTCGCCGTGGACCGGAAGCACGTTCTTCGGGCGCAGGATGTTGTAGCAGTACAACAGCTCGCCGGCCGAGGCGTGGCCGGAGACGTGGACCTTGGCCATGCCCTTGTGGATGACCTCGGCGCCCAGGCGCATCAGGCCATTGATCACGCGGAAGACAGAGTTCTCGTTGCCCGGGATCAGGCTCGAGGCCAGGATGACGGTGTCGCCCGGGTTGATCTGCACCTTGTGCTCGCCGTTGGCCATGCGCGAGAGCGCAGCCATTGGCTCGCCCTGCGAACCGGTGGACATCAGCACGACCTTGTGGTCAGGCAGCGAGTCGATCTGCTTGAGGTCAACCAGCACGCCCTGCGGGATGTCCAGGTAGCCCAAGCGTTCGGCGATGCCCATATTGCGCACCATCGAGCGGCCGATGAAGGCCACCTTGCGGCCGTGCATCGCGGCGGCATCCAGGACCTGCTGCACGCGGTGAACGTGCGAGGAGAAGGAAGCGACGATGATGCGGCGGCGGGCACGGGCGAACTTGGCTTCAAGCACTGGGCCGATTTCGCGTTCTGCCACGGTGAAGCCGGGCACTTCGGCGTTGGTGGAGTCAGGCAGGAACAGGTCCACGCCTTCCTCGCCCAAGCGCGCGAAGTGGCGCAGGTCGGTGATGCGGCCATCGAGCGGCAGCTGGTCCATCTTGAAGTCGCCGGTGTGCAGCACGGTACCGGCTTCGGTCCGCAAGAACACGGCCAGGGCGTCTGGGATCGAGTGGTTCACGGCCACGAATTCGCATTCGAAGTTGCCGATCTGCGCGATCTCGCCTTCCACCACAATGTTGGTGTTGGCCTTGATCCGGTGTTCTGCCAGCTTTGCTTCCACGAAGGCCAAGGTCAGCTTCGACCCGTACAGTGGGATGTCTTCGCGCAGGCGCAGCAGGTAAGGGACGGCACCGATGTGGTCCTCGTGGCCGTGGGTGAGCACTACGCCCACCACATCTGCCAAGCGGTTCTTGATGTAGGAGAAGTCCGGCAGGATCAGATCCACGCCAGGCTGGTGCTCTTCGGGGAACAGCACACCGCAGTCAACGACCAACAGTTTCCCGTTGAGCTCGAAGACGGTCATGTTTCGGCCAACCTCGCCCAAGCCTCCGAGGGGAACAATGCGCATTGTCCCCTTCTTCAGCCGGGCCGGAGTCTGCAAGCGTGCAGAGTCGGCCTTGCCTACTGAACTCTCAGTCATATGTAGTTAGTCCCTTTCGTTACAGATCCCATCCGCCTTCACGTAGGTCCGCGCGGATGGCATCGAGCTCTGCGTCCGACGGTGCCACAAGCGGCAGCCGGACGACGGTGTTCGGCAGGACACCCTGCCAGTGAAGTCCATATTTTGCGGCCACGGCGCCCTGAATGTGGCCCATGATGCCGCGCTGGATCGCGTCCAGCTCAAAGTGTGTGGTGCGTGCAGTCGCCAAATCACCTGCATGCATTGCATTAACAAGCGTACGGTACTTCGCGGCTGCAACGTGAGCCGTGACGGAAACCACGCCGGCAGCACCGGCTGCCATCAATGGCAGGGTCAATCCATCGTCGCCCGAGTAGACGTGCAGATCAGTCTTGGCCAGCACCGTGGTGGTGGACTGGTAATCGGCCTTGGCATCCTTCAGCGCGATGACCTGTGGAATCTTGGCGAGTTCGATAATGGTTTCCGGTGCCAGTGCGATCCCGGTGCGCCCTGGGATGTCGTAGAGCATGATTGGCAGCTCGACGGCTTCGGCAATGGCCTTGACGTGCGCGATGACGCCGGCCTGGCTTGGCTTGTTGTAATACGGGGTGGTCAACAGCACACCGTCAACGCCAGCTTCCTTCGCTGCGAGCGAGAGCTTGATCGAGTGTCGGGTGTCGTTGGTCGTCGAACCGGCCAGCACCGCGGCGCGGTCGCCGACTGCCGCGACGACGGTGCGGAACATCTGGATGTTCTCTTCGTCGCTCAGCGTCGAGGTCTCGCCGGTGGTGCCGGTGACAACTAGTCCGTCGCATCCATCATCGACGAGCTTCTGGGCCAATTTGGCTGCGAGCGCGTAGTCAACTTCCCCCGCGTCGGTGAAGGGGGTGATCATTGCAGTGAGCACGGTGCCAAACGGGTATGCCTGATTATCAATTGCACTTGTAGCCATGGCTTTAAATCTACACTCGCGCATGTTGCAATGGCATCCATCCCCACTTCCGTGGTGCGATGTTTCCATGGACATTTCGGGGAAGCCACGACGCATTCTGGCGGTTGATGCAGCACGCCTTGTGGCCATCTTGGGGATGTTCGCGGCACACATTTTCCCGCTCTATGAATACCGCGGTTCAGATGCCTACTCCCCTACATTTACCGGGGCTGTAGCCTCTGGGCGGGCCTCTGTTCTATTCATGGTTTTGGCCGGATTATCGCTGACGCTCATGACTGCTTCCCTGGCGCGCAGGGGCTTTTCCCACCCTAAGATTTACTCAGTCCTTGCCTTGAGAGCATTAATTATTGCCGTGCTCGGAATGGTAATTGGGACGATAAATGAAGGCATCGCAGTCATTCTTGTCCACTATGGGCTACTATTTCTGTTGCTTCCGCTGGTCCTCGGGCTCCCGAGAGCAACCATTTGGGTAGTCTCAGTGCTTTGGCTGGTCCTCGCGCCACTGATCTGGCGACCCTTGGCTGCAGGCGCTTTGGGGCAGTCCCTCGGCCACAATCCGAGCTTTGGCGACCTGCTGTCCCCGGGGCCGTTGTTCCAGGATCTCACCGTCACCGGCTACTACCCGCTTCTGGTTTGGTTTGGATACGGGCTCCTGGGTGTCGCGCTGGGACATTGCGATTTGGGGAGTAAAAAGACAGCCGCAGTGCTCACCGTGTCCGGCGGTGCCATCGCAGCGATCAGCTACATCGCCGGCCGCGTTATGAGCCTGGGTTTCACCGGTCAAATTTCGGCGGCTTCCGGAGCGCTTCCGTCTCTTGTCCCCACGCTCATTACAACCGGTCGATTGCCGGGGACATCACTGGACCCATATCTGGCCAGTGCCGAGTACCTGTGGCTTCCAACTGGGCACAGCAACGCCTTGCTTGCCACCGTGCATTCGGCGAGCTGCGCTGTTGCAGTGCTTGGGTTCCTGTTGCTTCTTGTGCCCCGCCTTGGCGGGCTCGGCCGGGTACTTGCTGGCGCTGGGCGCGCTCCGCTCACCTTGTATGCCGGACACCTGGTTCTGCTCCCGCTGCTCGATGACGTCCTGGAGCCTTCAGCCATCTGGTGGATCTTGTGCGCGGCGACCGCCTGCTGCGGTATCTGGCTGGGATTCACCAGGGCTTCTGGGCCCTTGGAATTCTGCGTGCGGGTTCTCAGCGGAGCCGATGGCCAGCGAATGCCAAAAGCGGAGCCCGGTCCGAGGTTCTGATTTGCCTGGGTTCCAGCTTGGCCTTGCTGGCAGCGCACAGAGATGATCCGCTGCCGGCCCCAGCCGGGAGCCAGTCCCGGCCGAAACCCGCAGCGGATCAGATCATCCTTGTTTTCATGCGTCCTGTTTGAATGCCGCATCGAAGGAGGTCGACGAAGCAGGGAAATCCAGCCTCTTCAACGCCGCCAGCGCCTCGGGCGCGCCGTAGAGCCGATCCATGCCAGCGTCTTCCCATTCGATGGAAATCGGGCCTTCGTAACCGATCGCGGCGAGGGCCCTGAATGCATCTTCCCAAGGCACGTCCCCGCGGCCGGCCGAGACAAAATCCCATCCCCTGCGCGAGTCGCCCCATGGCAGGTGCGAGCCCAGGCCGCCATTGCGGCCGTTGCCCATCCGCATGCGGGTGTCCTTGCAATCCACGTGGTAGATCTTCTCGGCGAAGTCCGAAATGAAACCCACCGTGTCGATGCCTTGCCACACCATGTGGCTCGGGTCCCAGTTCAGCCCAAAAGCCTTGCGGTGCCCGATGGCCTCAAGGGTCTTGACCGTCGACCAGTAATCATAGGCAATCTCCGATGGATGGACTTCATGTGCAAAGCGCACACCGCATTCGTCAAAAACATCCAGGATCGGGTTCCAGCGGTCAGCAAAGTCTTGGTAACCAGCGTCGATGACCTCTGCCGGCACTGGCGGGAACATCGCGACATACTGCCAAATCGAGGATCCGGTAAAACCGACGACTGTTTCAACGCCTAGGCGCTTGGCCAGCCGTGCGGTGTTCTTCATTTCCTCGGCAGCCCGCTGGCGCACTCCCTCGGGGTCTCCATCTCCCCAGACCCTGTCTCCCACAATGGCCTGATGGCGGAAGTCGATCGGGTTGTCGCACACAGCCTGTCCCTTGAGGTGGTTGGAGATGGCCCAGAGTTTCAAACCATATTTTTCCAGGATCCCCAGGCGCTCGGCGATGTAGTCGTCATCATCCCACCGCCACGCGTCAAGATGCTCACCGGAGACCGCGATCTCCAGGCCGTCATATCCCCAACCTGCTGCCAGACGTGCCACCTCCTCTAGGGGCAAGTCGGCCCATTGGCCGGTAAATAAGGTGAAATCGCGTGCCATCCGTTGGCTCCTTTTCGTTTGGTTCCCTCGTGCTGCCTTGGGGTGTTCCTTATGCTGTGGTGGTCCACGTGCTGTTGCTGGCTGCGCTGCGCTGGACCGCGTCCAGGACGCACTGCACTTGATGCCCATCATCGAATGACGGTTCTGGCTGCTGGCCAGCCCCGATGGCATCAATGAAATCCTTGGCCTGGTGCACAAATCCGTGCTCGTACCCCAGCGTATGTCCGGTGGGCCACCAGGCAGAGATGTAGGGGTGCTCCGGCTCCGTCACCATGATTTGCGTAAATCCTTGGCGGGTGGCCGTTGCCGTTGCATCGTAGTAGCCCAGCGAATTGTAGTTCTCCAGGTCAAAGGAAATTGCCCCCTTGGAGCCTGAGACCTCAATGCGCAATGAATTCTTGCGCCCGGTGGCCATGCGGGTCGCCTCGAATGTGCCGAGAATTCCCCCATCAAATCGAGCCGTGAACGCTGCAGCGTCATCCACGCTCACCGGACCCAGCTGCGTGGGTGCATCGGGCAACGGGCGTTCGTCGACAAAGGTCTGAAGCAGGCCGCTCACTCCAACAATCCTCTGGCCGGTGATGAATTGGGAGAGGTCCACGGCATGGGCTCCGATGTCCCCCAGGGCGCCGGTGCCGGCGTGCTCCTTTTGCAGCCGCCAAGTCAACGGCGAACGATCATCGTGCAGCCAATCCTGCAGATATGCGGCGCGCACCTGGCGCACCTGCCCGATCGCTCCGCTGGCCACCAGGTCACGGGCAAAGGTTGCAGCGGGCACCCTGCGGTAGGTAAATCCAACCATCGCCTGGACACCCTTGTCCGCGTTGCGGGCTGCGGCAGCCATGGCTTCGGCTTCTTCAAGGGTGTTGGCCAAAGGCTTTTCGCACAGCACGTGCTTGCCGGCAGCCAAGGCGGCAATGGCTATTTCTGCATGCGAATTCCCCGGCGTGACAATATCGACTACGTCAATGTCTTCGCGTTCTATGGCGGTGCGCCAGTCGGTTGACGTTTCAGACCAGCCCCATTTTTCCGCAGCAGCGTCGACGCCGGCGGCGTTGCGGCCAACCAGCAGCGTCATTTCTGGTTGAAACGGAAGATCAAAAAACCTTGGCGCGACTCGCCATCCTTGTGAATGCGCAGCACCCATGAATCCATGCCCGATGAGGGCGATTTTCAAGGCTGGTTTTTGGTTGGGCATGTGTTTCCTCCTGCTGTGGATCTTCATGGGATCGCGTTCGGGGCAGCTGAACCGTGCAAGGCAAGCCACCCCGAAACGCCTTGTGCTCGGTTTAGGAGCTGAACGCCGTCGGCAGGTACTGGTCGACGTTGTCCGAGGTGACAACCGGAGCATTCAAAACGATGCGCTTGGGCACCTCAACTTCGACCAGGTCGCTCATGGCCTTGTTCTGCGCGATCAGTCGTGCCAGGCGAACACCGTCTGCAGCCTGGGTGGATGGGTAGAGAACCGTGGCTTCCAGCACCGATTCACCGCCCTTGATCAGATCCATGGCGTTTTTGGAACCAGCGCCACCGACCATGAAGAATTCATCGCGGCCAGCGCTGTCGATGGCCGCGAGCACGCCATGGCCCTGGTCATCGTCGTGATTCCAGATGGCATCAATCTTTGGCGCGGCCGCGAGCAGCTGCGAAGCGGCCGCTTCGCCGCCGGCGACGGTGAAGTCAGCTGGCACGCGGTTATCGACATCCAGGCCACAGGTCTTCAGCGCGTCGGCGAACCCCTTGCTGCGGTCTTGAGTCAGCGGCAGGGAATCGACGCCCGGGATTTCCGCAACAACGGCATCGGGCTTGTCGCCGAGGCGCTCGCAGATGTATTCGCCGGCGCTACGGCCCATGCCGTAGTTATCGCCCAGAATGGTGGTGCGGGCGGCGGCAGGGCTGGAGAATTCGCGGTCCACATTGATGACTGGAATTCCCGCGTCCATGGCCTTGGTAGCCACGGCGGTCAGCGCAGCGCCATCGGTCGGCAGCAGAACGATCGCGTCTACCTTGTCGTTGATGAACTGCTCGACTTGGCTGATCTGCAAGTTGGCATCATTGGTGCCTTCGGCAACTCGCAAGTCGACATCCTCCAGCGAATCGCCTTGCGCGATGGCGGCCGAGTTGATTGCGCCGAGCCAGCCGTGGTCGGCAGCCGGGCCCGAGAATCCGATGACCACTTCGTCGCCCGCCGCGGCGTTGCCTTCGCTTGAGGCATTCGATGGCTGGGCGCTACCGCCACCGGAATCCGATGAGCAGCCGGTGATCAGTGCGCCGACCGCTAGGAGGGCACCGGTAGTGATGAGCATTTTCCGTCCGGAAGGAACTGCAAGCATGTCTATCTCCTCAGTGAGTAAGGTGCAGCGCCGCCGCGTGCAAACCGAACTGTTCGGGCACCAGCGTGCGTGACTATTGTCACAATAACAGAAGTTCGGGGAAAATCGACGAACTTCTACCGATTGCCGACATAATGTGTTAGATTCATCACATGATGCAAGATGAAAATCCACGTCCGCTCCTCGAAGTGCGCGGGCTCACGAAGCAATTCGGAGCCGTTCAAGCGCTCAAGGGCGTTGACTTGTCCGTGCTCCCTGGTGAGGTCCATTGCGTCATGGGACAAAATGGCGCCGGCAAATCCACCTTGATCAAAACCCTCTCCGGCGTACACCAGCCAGACGAAGGCGAAATTTTCTGGGAAGGAGAACAGGTCGGCATCCCCTCTCCCACGGCTGCGCTGGGGCTCGGCATCGCCACCATGTACCAGGAACTCGATGTGGTTGATGGCCTGAGCATTGCCGAGAACATCTTCTTGGGCCACGAGCGGGCCACCGGAGGGGTTCTGCATGTGAAAAAGGCCAATGCCGTCGCGCGAACCCTTCTGCGCCGACTGGGGCACGGCAGCCTCTCACCATCACGCGAGGTCGGAACGCTCTCGGCCGCCAACAAGCAAATTGTCAGCATGGCCCGGGCGCTCTCCCGCGACACCAAGCTGATCATCATGGATGAGCCAAGCGCGATCCTCGACGCAGGAGAGGTGCAGAACCTGTTCCGCGTGGTCCGGGAATTGACGTCCCAAGGCATCGCCGTCGTCTACATTTCCCACCGTCTGGAAGAGATCCGCGAGATCGGCGACCGTATCTCCGTGATCAAGGATGGGCAAAGCACCGCCAATAACCTGGACGTGGCAGACACCCCCAAGGCCGAGCTCATCCGGAGGATGACCGGACGCGATGTCGCCAACGTCTTCCCTGAACGGACCGCCATCCCGGCCGATGCCCCAGTGGTTCTCGATGTCGCCGATCTGGAGCTGGCCGGCCACTTCGAAAAGCTCAGCTTCAGCGTGCGCGCCGGAGAAATCCTCGGCTTTGCAGGACTTGTCGGCTCCCAGCGCTCGGAAATCGTGGAAACCATCTACGGTGCCCGGAAGGCCACCGGCGGGCAGGTCAGCGTGAAGGGAAAGAAGCTGACCGCCGGTTCGGTGACCTCCGCGGTGGACGCCGGCATCGGCCTGTCGCCGGAAGAGCGAAAGAGCCAGGGCCTGATCCTCGACGAGCCGATCTACAAGAACGTCACGCTCTCCACCTTCGAGCGCTTCGCGCGCACCGGATTGCTGGACGAATCGGCAGAGCGGCGCGCAGCCCGGGAGCAAATTGATGCCCTGGAACTGCGCCCCGCTGATCCGCAGCGACCGGCAAGAACCCTTTCCGGCGGAAATCAACAAAAGATCCTGCTGGCCCGCTGGCTGGTACACGGTACGACGGTGCTGCTGCTCGATGAGCCTACTCGTGGCGTCGACGTGGGAGCTCGTGCAGAAATCTATACGCTGATCCGCCGCTTGGCAGATGCCGGGACCGCCATCATCATCATTTCCAGCGAGATCGAAGAAGTCCTCGGCCTCTCCGACAATGTCCTGGTCATTGACGATGGACAGGTCCTGGCCCAGAAAACAGCAACTGAAATTGACGAGCACGGTGTGCTCGACCTAGTCATGAAGGGAAGTGCCGCGTGAGCAAGCAGAAGACCCAAGCTGCCGAGCAACTTGAACAGACCTCGGCCCAGAAGCCAATCGACCACCTCTCGGCAACCGGACCCTCCGGCGGCGTGCTGCAGAACCTGATGCACGGGCCAGCAGGGCGGAGCCTCGGCCTGGTTGTCGCCTTGGTCGTGCTGGTACTGATCGGCCTGGTCACCAGCGGTGATCGTTTCACGTCTTCGGAGAACATGCTTGTCATCCTGCGGCACGCTTCGATCATCGGAGTGTTGAGCATCGGCGTCACCTTTGTCATCACCGCTGGCGGCATCGATTTGTCGGTCGGATCCGTCTTGGGGCTGACCTCCGTGGTCGGCAGCTTGACGGCGGTCCAGGCTGCCGCGTCCGAGTCCACCTGGCTGCTGATGGTTGTCGTTTCGCTGCTCGTGGGCGCCGTGGCCGGCCTGATCAACGGCGTCATCATTGCCTACGGCAACGTGGTGGCGTTCATTGCCACCCTGGCCACGCTGGTGGCAGCCCGCGGGCTGGCCGAAATCATCTCGGAACGCCGGACCCTGCTGGTAACCAATACCGGCTTCACCAAGTTCATGCGCGCCGACTTCCTGGGAGTGCCGGTACTCGTGTGGATCTTCGCCTTGGCCGCGGCCGCCGGGTGGTTCTTGCTGAACCGGACCACCTTCGGACGCCGCACGGTAGCCATCGGCGGAAACCTCGAGGCATCGCGCCTGGCCGGTATCAAGGTCAAGCGGCACATCGTCTCGCTTTACGTACTGGTCGGCATCGCCGCAGGCATTGCCGGGCTGATGATGATGGGACGCACGACCTCCGGGACCTCGACCCACGGCTATCTCTACGAGCTGGACGCAATTGCCGCGGTCGTTGTCGGCGGAACGCTGCTGGTCGGCGGCCGAGGAACCATCATGGGCACCGTTCTCGGCGTCCTGATCTTCAGCACCCTGACCAACGTGTTCACCCAGAACAACATGGACACCTCGGTCCAGGCACTGGCCAAGGGCGCGATCATCGTGCTGGCCGTCCTGCTGCAGCAGCGCTTCGCCTCCGGCAAAATGCGCAAGGCCAAAAAGCAACCTCTCAAGGCCTAGGAGTCACGCGTGGACCTCGATGTTGGCCTGGCGCTGGTTGAGCAGCGGCTGCACCGATTTTTCATGGAATCGAAACTTCGTGCAGCCGCTCAGGGGCCAAGCTACCTGCAACTGTGGGAAGCGCTCGAACGCACCTCGCGTGGAGGCTCCCGCTCCCGTCCACGCCTAGTGCTCCTTGCCTATTCCGGCTTCGGTGGCACAGCTGCCACCGAGGCGACCGGGGTGGCAGCCGCCTTCGAGCTGCTGCATAACGCCCTGCTGGTCCACGATGACGTCATCGACCGGGACCTGCTGCGCCGCGGCTCGCCCAATGTCGCGGCCACCTACAGGAACGCAGCCCTGCAACGAGGTGCCAGCCCCGTCGCGGCCGATCATGCCGGGGCCTGCGCTGCAATCCTCGCCGGCGACCTGGCCCTGGCCGGCGTCTACCAGGTGATCCGGTCCTTGCCGGTCTCCGAGGCCCTCCACCGCGAGCTGCACTGCGTTGTGGACCAGGCGATTTTCGCTTCGGTGGGAGGCGAGTTATTCGATATTGAATCCAGCCTCGGACCTGACATGCCGCCGCTGGAAGAAATCCTGAACACTGCGCGCCACAAGACGTCCGCCTATTCATTCGAAGCCCCGCTGCACGCCGGAGCGATACTGGCTGGCGCCCCCGAACAGGCGAGATCCGCGCTGGCGTCTTTTGGCCGGTTCGCCGGCATCGCCTATCAGATTGCCGACGATGTGCTGGGCGTGTTCGGCGAGCAAAGCCAAACCGGCAAATCCCGCTGGGGTGATCTGCGCGAAGGCAAGCGGACCATCCTGCTCTCCTACGCTGCGACCCAGCCACAGTGGGACAGCGTCGCCGGGCTCATTGGCACACCGCAAATGACTGCATCTGAAGCAGAAAAAATCCGCGCCATGCTTATTGCCTGCGGCGCCAAGGACTACGCCATCGCCTCAGCGGTTCAGCATGCCGAAAAAGCGCTGGGCTGCTTGGCCATTGACGAAATTCCCGATCGCCTGCGCGAGCGCCTGGGCAGCCTGCTCATGGCATCAGTCAATCGCGTCCACCTGTCCGCAACTGCAGTCTGAACCGCCGAGAGCACGAGCGTATTTATCGCTTTGGTGCAGATACGATGGTGGTGGGAGCAGGCGCAAAGGTCCTGCCAAGAAGGGACCATCCGGACGTGGAAAGCAATTCGAGGAAACCTGCGAGTGCCCGTGCAAGCGGTGCTGGGCTCGGCAGCAATCGCGACACAACCCGGCAGCATAATCTCTCCACCGTCTTGACACTGGTGCACTGCTCCGCGGGAATCTCCCGTGCCGAACTGACTCGGCTCACTGGCCTGAACCGCTCGACCATCGCCGCGCTCGTTGGCGAATTGGCGCAGCTGGGATTGGTACTTGAAAACGAACCGGATCAACGACAGCAGCACGGCCGCCCTTCCATCATGATCAGCCCCGGCCCCGGCGTGCTCGCCTTGGCCGTGAATCCTGATCTGGACGCCGTGAATGTCGCCTTGGTGGCCCTGGGCGGAAGCATCGTGAACCCGGTGCGCTTCCACACTGTTGCTCCCCCATCCACCGCCGAAGTAGTGAATATCGTTTCGGCAATCTACACCGGCATGGCCACGTCCTTGCCCGAGAATCGTCGAGTCGTCGGCGTCGGTGTTGCCGTGCCCGGTCTGGTGGATCCGGCCGACGGAACTGTTATCGAGGCCCCGCAGCTGGGGTGGCAAGAAGAGCCCCTGGCCGCGCACCTGTCCGCTGCGCTCAACCTGCCCGTCTCATGCGCCAATGACGCGATTGTCGGGGCACGCGCGCAAGCAGCCTTCGGCGCGGGCCGCGACGTCTCGGATTTTGTATACCTCTACGGCGGCGCCAGCGGCATCGCAGGCGGCATCCTCAGCGGCGGCCAGTTGCTGCAGGGGGCTACTGGTTTTGCCGGCCAGATCGGCCACCTGCTGGTACGCACCGATGGCGCCAGTTGTTCTTGCGGTTCTGCAGGCTGCCTGGAAGCAGAAGTGACCCGCGAGGAACTTCTGCGCGCGACCGGGGTTCCATCCGGACAAGCCGAAGATCTCGAATCCACGGTTCTCGGGCTCTTTGAATCGGGCAACGCCCCGGAAGCGCTGCTTGAAATTCTCCAAAGGCAGTCCCGCCTCCTGGCCGTAGCGCTGCGGGCCCTGGTGCATCAGCTGAACCCATCGGTGTTTGTGCTCGGTGGATTCCTGCGCATCTTGGCCAGGACGATGCCCGCGCTGCTCGAAGACGCCGTCCGTGTCGGCGGGGCACGTTCAGCGCGGGAACAAGTTGCCATCGAGCTGGCGCCATTGGGTGACGATCCGGTTTTGGTCGGAGCGGCCGAGCTGGCGTTCACCGAGCTGCTGGCTGATCCAGCCCGCGTGCTTGGCACGGCATCACCGGCGCCCATCGATTCCTGAACTGCCAGCGCTGGACTAAAAACTCGCAGGCTGTATTGCACAGGCCAAAAAAGGCGGTTGGCCCCTTCCCATCAGGGAACGGGCCAACCGCCTTTTTGCCTGGAACAGCCAATTTGCTTCTAGTTGCTGGCCGCTTCCAAAACCACTTCGGCGGTACCGGTGAGCGGCTTCGAGCCGCCGTCGCCCTGGTCCGTGTACGTGGCATTGAATACTGCAGAAAGATCATCTACTGCAGGGTCGTGGCCCTCTGGCACCGTGGTGACGAAGGAGCCGGTGCAGCCCTTGGTGGTAGTCTGCGGATGTCCGTGGGTATGGTGGCCCAGGATGTAGCTCACTTCCACCAGCGAGCAATCAACTGGCTGGTCATCGGAAACCTTGACTTCGTAGCTGACGGTATCGCCAAATTGGAAGGCCTGGCCCGGAACCGGGGTGATGAACTCGATGACCGGCTGCTGGTTGCCCACTTCAATTTCTACTTCAGCTGAAGAATGGCGCCCGCGATGCTTGCCACCGAAGTCGGTTACGGTCAGCGTGGCAGTGTACTTTCCATCTTCCTGGTAGGTGTAGGTCGGGGATGCCTCGGTGGAATCCACAACGCCATCGGAATCGAAGTCCCAAGCGTACCGCAGCTTGTCGTTGTCGGCGTCGGCGGTGCCTTCGCTGGAGAATTCAACAGTCAGCGGCGAAGTGCCAACAGTAGGCGTTCCCGAGGCCACTGCGACGGGACTGTGGTTGCCGCCCTCACCGATATAGTCGATGCGCGCGACCTGGGCATCCTCGTTTTCGCCGAAGTAGCCGTCGCCGTATTCGAGGATATACAGTGCACCGTTCGGGCCGAATTCCATATCGATCGGATTGTCGGTCACAATCGAGGAAATCACGTTCTCGATGGAAACTAGTGAACCATCTTCAACCGTCATGCCCTTGATGTAGTCGCGAGTCCACTCGTAGAAGAGCGCTTTGCCGTCGAAGTAGGATGGCCAGGCCACCGGGCGTGGTCCACGGGTTGCTTCTGCGTTGAATTCATAAGCTGGCCCTGCCATGGGGCCGATGCCTCCGGTGCCAAGCTCTGGGAACTGCTCCGACTGGCCGTAGGTGTACCAGACATCTGCAGTGGCCACAGGTGGCAGCTGCGTCAGGCCGGTATTGTTCGGTGACTCATTCACCGGTGCAGCGCAGTTGAATTTCTCGCCGGAAACGCCGGTGACAAAGTCATAGTCGTTGTACGGGAGGCTTTCGGTGGCGCAGTATGGCCATCCATAGTTGGCCGGTTCCGTGGCGATGAGCCACTTGCCGGTTCCGGCAGGTCCCCGGTCAGGGTTTGCGCTCCTGGCATCGGGCGAATAGTCGCCAACGTAAAGCTCTCCGGTGCTCTGATTGACATCGATGCGGAATGGGTTGCGCAGGCCCATCAGGTAAATCTCCGGGCGGGCACCGTCGGTGCCTTCGTCGAACAGGTTGCCTTCGGGGATGGTGTAGCCGCCGCCATCCTTCGGGGTGATCCGCAAGACCTTGCCGCGCAAGTCGTTGGTGTTTGCCGCAGTGCGCTGGGCGTCGTATCCCGGATTGGACTCGGGGTTCTCGTCGATCGGAGTGTACCCGCCGGACACGAACGGGTTGGTGTCGTCTCCGGTTGAGAGATACAAGTCGCCCTTCGCGTCGAAGACGATATCGCCGCCAACGTGGCAGCACAGCCCGCGGGTTGCCGAAACATCGATGATCTGCTGCTCGGTGTCCAGATCGATTGACTTTCCATCAAATTGGAATCGTGACAGCCGGTTGACGCCGTTGAAGGGTTCAAAGTCGGCTGCGGTGCCGCTGACCGGGGCGTCCCCCTCGTTGATATCGGCGGTTTCAGGATCGTCGACTGGGGTGTTCATCGGCGGTGCGTAGTACAGGTAAACCCAGTTGTTGCCATCGGTACCGAACTTGGGGTCCAAGGCGATGCTCTGCAATCCCTCTTCGTCGTGGCGGTATACGTCCACTTCGGCTGCCAAGGAGTTGACGCCGCTGGTGGCATCATTGAGCCACACTTCGCCACTGCGGGTGGTGTGCAGAACACTCCCATCGGGCAGGACTGCGAGATCCATCGGCTCGCCAGGAGTGTCATTGAGCGTTACCTTCTGGAAGGCCGAGTCCGCTGGCACAACCGGCACCGGGGCCTTGGGTTGGGCAGAAGCTGGCACGCCGGCCAGGGCCGAGGCAAGCACAGCTGCTGTAGCAAGCCCGGCGCTCGCGCGCAGCATATGTCGTTTGGAAAAGTGCGCGGAAACCACGCCGTGCGGAGCTCTGTCCGCGTTCCCTGTTCGGTTGACTTTCATGGTTCACTTCCTTGTCGCCATTGATTCGGAGCTGGTCGAATCGGGTCAATTGGAACGTTAGTGGCTTGTCTCACAATTTGCTAGTGGTTTCACAAAACAAACTCAGAAAAATCTAATATTTCCACTCGTCCATATCTGCTAGATTACGCACAAAATCAAGGTCAATAGGCAACCTTGACCTTGATTTTATTTTGTTGCATCAAACGCTAAAATACGTGTTGGTGGATATCAAAGCGATGAAGCCACCGACGATTCGAGGCCCTGCGCATGCAGGACCAGGGACTTCACCGACGCTGCCGGCACGGCTCGGCCCGACTCCAAAAGGGCCGAAATCTCGGTTGACACCGAGACATCCGAGCAGAGGATCAATGGCATATCCTGGGCAGATTCCGCCAGGCGCCCATGTGTGCCTTTTACGCAGGAAGGATCCAGCGGAACGGTGCTCATGGCATACCGCAAGCCCGCTTTCTTCTTGAGCAGGTTTACACCGGCCTTGGCCTTCGCCCAACGATCAGCAGGGTCAAAGAACAGCTCAGCCGGGTCGTAGCCTGGCTTGCGATGGATATCCACCCCGCGGGCATATTCTGGCGCGCGCGAGTCGTCCAGCCAGAAGTAATAGGTGAACCACGCACCGGGTTCAGCCACGACAACCAGTTCCCCGGAGCGCTGGTGATCCAGCCCATACCGGGCCTGCGCCTGCCGATCAAGCACTTCGTCAACACCGTCCAGGGCACGCAATATAGCCGCCACTCGTCCGATGTCGGCCTCGTGCTTCACGTAAACATGGGCGACCTGATGATCCGCGACGGCGAATGCCCGCGAGGTCCAGGGGTCCAACTGCTCCCGTCCGTCTTGAACGTAGACTTCGAGCAGGCCCTCGCGCCGAAGCTCGCGATTGATGTCCACCGGCGTATGCGCATCTTCGATGCCGTATTCAGCGACCACCATCACGGTGTAGCCATCCGCTTCAGCCTCATCAATCAATGGGGCCAACGCGGCATCCAGTTCGGCCGCAGCGGCGTCCGCCTCTGCCGAGCGCGGGCCGAAACGCTGCAGGTCATAATCCAGGTGCGGAAGGTAGGCAGTCACCAGGTGCGGTGCACGGGTACGAATTACATGCCTGGTTGAGTTGATGATCCATCGGCTGGAGGCTATGGACGCGGTCGGACCCCAATACTGGAACAGCGGGAATTCGCCATGGGCATCGACCAATTCATCATGCAGCTCGGGCGGCCGCATGTATGCGTCAGGGGATTTGCGCCCGTCAGCATGATAGATAGGTCGCGGAGTCACGGTCAGGTCGGTGCTCATTCCCATCGCGTACCACCAGCAGATATTCGCCGAGGTGTACTCGGGTTTCTGCAGCCGGGCAGTCTCCCAAATGCTTTCTCCAGCCACCAGGCGATTGTGCTGGCGCCACAGGTGCACCTCCCCCAGTTCCCGGAAATACCAGCCGTTGCCAACAATTCCATGCTCGGACGGAGGCAGGCCGGTCAGCATGGTCGCCTGGGCCGAGCAGGTGACGGCAGGCAAAACGGTGCCCAGCCTTGCCGACCAGCCTTGGTTGGCCAATTTCGCAAGCCGCGGCATGCGCGCCAGCGCCCGGGACGTCAATCCGACGACGTTAAGTAGCAGTACTGGTTTCACATTGCTCCTGTACAAAATTGGTAGGACGTACTCGATGCCATCAGTGGCACTATTCAGCTCGCGTGCACCGGAGCCATCAGATTCTCTTCAGCCCATACCAGTTCGGCGGCGATTCCGTCGACGATGCCGACTTCCTCGGCATTGCCATGCTGCGGAAGCACGCTCCAGGTATAGGTTTCGACATCCAAATGAACCTCGTCCGCATAGGGAAGCTTGCCTGCCTCGCTCACCGTCGCTTGCAATACATCGGTGGTCGTTTGCAAGGGAGCGGCCGGAACATGGTGCAAAGGAATATGGAAGTGCACCCGCCACGGACCTGACCCAGGCAGTTCGGCGAGCGCGGTGTCCAGGTCATCGGCCGGAATCACTCCTGCAGCCGAGGATTCGCGCACCTGGTGCAGGTATTTCGGTTCAACAAAACTTTCCAGCGCGGCACGTGCCGTGCGGTCCTTCGGGTCGAGCACGTGCAGAGCTGCCGAGGCCTGGACCTTGACGACTCGCAAGCCCGCATTCTGGATCTGCGCGATGGCTCCGGCAGGATCAGCGAACGAGACAGCCAGGTGGCAGGTGTCAACGCAAACCCCGACAAACTCCGGATCGATGCCCCGTTCCAGCCGGGCACCGAGCCATTGGACAATGTCGCTGATGGTGTCGAGCACGCATCCCGGCTCTGGCTCGATGGCCACCCGCACGGTGCGGCCGGTACGTTCCTTGAGCTCGCGAAGCCCCTGGCTCAACTGCGCAAAAGCGTTGGTCGCTGCCTGGTCCTGGGCTTCATCCCATGGGTCGCGCCAAGCCAGCGGAAGCGTGGAAATCGATCCGACTTCCCCTTCCGGCAGCAGATCCGCGAGGATCTGCGCGCAGCGCAGCGTATATTCCAAGCGCGCTGGCTCGGCCCACGTAGGCAGATAGACTGCATGCTTGACAACTTCATCGTGGAATCCGCCATAGGGAAAAGCATTGATGGTGTGCAGCTGCAGGCCCTCAGCCTCTAGCACTTCGCGCAGGGCCTGGCGGTCCTGCTCGCTAGCTGCCAATCTCGTGGCCAGTGCGGAGGGGATCCACAGCCCAACGCCGAGGACCTGCAGGCCGGCTCGGCGCCGGATATTGCCGGCGTAGTGGCGCAACTGGGTGATGACGCCTTCCAAATCCTCTGCGGGATGGACGTTGGTGCAGTAGGACAGTCTCATGAGACTCTCTCCCCTCGTAGTACGGAATTCCCCTCAAAGCCAGCAGCAGGGTCAGGGAAAGCACTGCTTTCGAATCCGGGAATAGGATCAAGGATCAATTGGCCGCTTTGCCCGTAGAACTCCACCGGATTGCGCCATAGGACCTGGTCCACATCTTCTTCGCTGAATCCAGCGGCCAGCATCGCTTCTGCTGTGCGCCTGGTTTTTAATGGATCAGACCGTCCCCAGTCGGCAGCCGAGTTCACCAGCATGCGCTCGGTGCCGTAGCGCTGCAGCAAGTCGACCATGCGCCGTTCATCCATCTTTGTGTCCGGGTATATGGAGAAGCCCATCCAGGAACCAGCCTCCTTGACCATTTCGATATTGGTTTCGTTGAGGTGATCCACCAGCACGGTGCCGGCCGCGATCCCGGATTCGCGCACCACGTCCAGGGTGCGCCGGGTTCCGGCGAGCTTCTCGCGGTGCGGCGTGTGCACCAGGACCGGCAAGTCGTACTCGCGGGCCAGTTGCAGCTGGGTCGCAAAGGCATGGTCCTCGGCAGGTGTCATGGAGTCGTAGCCGATTTCGCCGACCGCGACGACACCCTCCTTCACCAGGTAGCGAGGCAGCTCTTCGAGCACGGGTACGCAACGAGGGTCGTTGGCCTCCTTGGGATTCAAGGCAATCGTGGCATGATGCCGAATTCCGAATTGGGCGGCCCTGAACCGTTCCCACCCGAGCAATGAGTCAAAATAATCCAAGAACGACTCAACGCTGGTGCGCGGCTGCCCCAGCCAGAACGCCGGTTCAACCAGAGCACGCACCCCCGAAGCAAACATTGCTTCATAGTCATTGGTGGTGCGGCTGCTCATGTGGATATGAGGGTCAAAGATGCGCATGCTTATCCTTCTTAGGGTCGTGAGGTGTGGCTGGCCAGGTCCTGCAGCAAGCCAACGTCTGTGGGAACAGGTCGGTGGGCGGCGCGGCGCTCTGCTGCGAAGTCCTCGGCCATTCGGGCTAGTTCGGCATCAGCACGGATTGACAGGTCGCTGACCGCGCTCAGGCTCACGCCCATGAAAATGAGCTTGAGCACCGCATGGCGCCAGGCGTGCTGGTCAAGGTGCGATGCCGCAAACGCTCCAACAGCCGCGGCAACCAGCGAGGTCTCGTTGGTGCGCAACGCATCAGAGGTGAGTTCCAGGCCCGTGGCAATTATTCGGCCGTCCAGCTCGGGCATCGACTGCGCAAGCAAATTGATGCCACGCAATACGCCCCTTCGTTCAGCTGAATCTCCGCGGTAGTACAAATCCCGAATTTCCTGGGCGAATGGGCCGGGCTCATGAATTCGGGACAGTTCACGGATCAGCCGGGCACGGGCCGTGTCATCCGCAGTCCCGTACAGGACCCCAGCGGGGTCGGCCTGCGGAGAATTTGGAGCCCTGCCCACACGGCGTCCGGCACTGGCGAAAATCCGAGGCAAGCCGCTGGCATTTTCGGCCACAGCCGATAGGCATTCGCGCAGCCAAGCTTCGATTGTCCTTTGCGCTTCCGAAGCAGCCCATGCCTCGCGCAGGGCGGCCATGCTGTCCAGGGCCAAAGCCGGCGCATCCCAAGAATGGCGTGGCAATTCCACGGCAGCTATGCCCCGGTAATCCATATCGGCCAAGGTGTTCAGCGCCGCGGACAGGTCGACGATGCCCTGCCCAAACGGAAGGTGCTCGTGGGCGTGCGCCATCATGTCATCAAGCTGCACATTGGCCAGCAATTCCCCTGCTTGGCGCAATGCCGCTTCCACCCCATGCGGCTCAACCACGACGCAGTGCCCAATATCCACGGTGACGCGCAACCCCTGCGGGTTCCCCAGCTCGGTTCGCAGTCGCAACGCGTCGGCCACGGTTTCCACGAGCATCCCCGGCTCAGGTTCGATGCTGAGCAGCACGCCGTTCGAAGCGGCATAGTCGACCAGCTGGCCAACGCGCGCAATCAAGCGCTGCCAGCCAAGTTGCGCCGATGTCCCCTCCGGCAGGATCCCCGAGAAAAAAGATACGCACTCGGCGTCCAAAGCAGCCGCGATATCAATAGCGCGGCGCAGGAATTCAAGGCGGACTTCGGCATGTTCTTCAACAAGCGCCGGGCGGTGCTTGTGCCTGGCATCGAGCAGGAACCGGGTTCCTGTTTCGATGACAACTCGCATTTGGTGTTTCCCAAGCAGGCTGCGGATTTCGGCGACCTGATTTTGCACGTCCGGGGCAAACGGATCCAGATGCGGGTGCCCCAAAGTCAAAGCCACCGCGGTGTAGCCCTGCTCAGCCAGCAGCCGCACCGCCACTGGCAACGGGTGATCCGCCCAGCCGTTGGTTCCGTAGCCGATTGCGAAAGGAAAGTCCTGGGCTGGTTGTTGTTGTACAGCTGCGCTCATGATTCGCTGATCCTCTTCACTCTGCTGCCCGAACGCAGCACCTTGCCGACTACGTCCAGGGAACCGATAATCGCTCCGGCGACTGGACTGCCATGGCTGAGCGCCAGCGCTGCCTGCAGCGGGATCATCGACCGGATGCCCGCTTTGGTGGCGTCCAAGGCGTTGCCCGCGCTCGGCTCGTGGATGGCTCGCCATTGAGCTGAGCCGCAGCGGCTGGCATAGACCGCAATGGCTGCCGTGGTCGCGGCCAAGTGCCGGATCAGGATGCTGGCCTCGGAAGAGGTTCTCCCCGGCTTCTGGGCACCGGCGAGCGCTGCTCCAGCTAGCACACCGGCTGACACTACGACCGTGGTTGCTGTGGCGCCGGAGGCCACCGCGACGCTGGTGCCGCTGACTTCGCCGCGTGATAGAGCCGTGACGGCCACGGTATGTCCGCCCATGATCGCGGCCGCTGGCAATGCGGTGCGAACCCGATCCGATCCTGCCCCCATTAAGACGTCCAGTGCCCGGCACAGCCCCATGGACAAGGCACCGGTCACCGGGTTCCGTTTAGCTACAAGGTCATAGGCCCAGATCGAGGCAGCCAAGGGCAGGCCGAGCGCTACCGCGCTTCGCCCGCCGCCGAAAGCGCTCAGGCCCAGGCCGGCCGCGGTAAGTCCCGCAGCAGTGGCCAAGGCTGCGCCGGGTGCTACCCGCCCTGAGGGAATGGGCCGCTCTGGTCGTTCAACGGCATCAAGGTCACGGTCGGCGTAGTCGTTGAGAGCCATCCCCGCTGCGTACAGGCAGGCACTGGCCAGGGGCAGTGCAATCCTTCGCCCAAACGGGGAGCGATTTGCCGCGGCACCGCCGGCGAGGGTATCCCCGATTACGGTTAATACGGCTGGGGCACGCAGCAATTCCAGGTAGTCATTTGTACGGCTCATCGGGCTGCGGCACCCTGCGAAATGCGGCCGTCTGGCATCTGGGTCATGGCGGAAATCCGTGCACCTGCCTGCTGTGCCCAGTCCAAGAGAAGCCGGCTTTGCTCGGCAAAGGCATGCTCATCGCTGCCCCATGGATCCTTGAAGAAGAACCCGAGCTGGCCGACCTGCCCCTGTTGCCCAGCGGCATCGGCCAGGCCCATGAGCCTGGCGAGATCGAGGATCATCGGGGCTGCCAGCATTGAATCGTAAGCGCTCCACGTGGTCTGCAAGGTCAGGCGGGATCCGAGGAATCCTTCCACATTAATGTGGTCCCAAGCGACTTTGGTTTCCCCGAGGTCCGGGACGTTGTCAATATGCAAAGGCGTAGTTGCGGCATTGGTTAGGGACTGGAGGCCACGGTTCTTGGATTGGAGCTTACCTGCCACAGCCTGCGGGTCAGCCAAAGTGGCGCCGTCTCCTCCTCCGAGCAAATTGGCACCAGCCCATGACAGGACCCGCAATCCGCGCGCGGCCAAGCCTGGCGCCAGTACCGAGCGCAGCCAGGTCTGCCCGGTTTTGCCATCCTGGCCCGCAGTTGGAATACCGCGCTCGGCGGCGAGCTGCGCCAGTGCCGGGATGTTCAGGGCAGGCGAGGGCGTGAAGCAGATATATGGCGCTTCGGCGAGAATCGCTGCATAGGCGCTGAGCGAGCTAGGGGGAAGGATCTCTTGTGCGGGATCCTCAAGAGCCGCCATGAGCAGGTCCAGATCATCAAATTCGGGCAGGTGATCAATCGGTGCTTCCGTCGAGGACACATCGATCACAACTACCCGATCCAAGCCATGGCCATTCCGGAATTGGCGGATGTCTACGGCAAGGCGGCGTGCTATCTCGGCCTGCGGTACACCTTCAGCGCCCGGAAAGTATCCGGGCCGGACCCGGGAATCGGCGTCTTCCAATTCGGCCTGAATGGCCTGAACCAAATGTTGCGGCAACATTCCGGTGCTGACCAAGTGCTCTGCTCGCTTGGCTATCGAAACGTCGCTAATATCATGACCGCCAATGACCAGGTCAGAGAATCTAGGTAGTGGAATAGTTGAAAATTCGTCCTGGCTGGTCACGCAGCCGACGGCTGGTGCCAGCCCAGCGCAGATCGCAGCGAGTCCGGTCGTGGCAGTGGTCGCCACGGATCCGCGGGCGCCGATGAGCCACAAGCCCACTCGGCCTACTTTGGATTCCCCTCGATCATGCTCTGGTGTGGCCATGGTTTCATCGAAAGTGCTGCCAGCTGGCATATCCACGTCATTGTCCTTTCAGCTGTGGTGTATCGAGCACACGTGCTCTGTAATGGTGCTCAAGCGCTATGTTGTTGGAATTCTGAATTCAGCAGGTGTAGCAACTGAGGAATTCGAAGCTGTCACGCGCGAATTCCGCAGTGGATGGCGCAAGATCGCGTTCCACAATGAAGTACTTGACCTGTTTTTGGGCGGCGTCGAGAATCGGTGTCCACTCAAGTTCCCCTTCGCCCAAGTCAGTTGGAACCGCTCGCTCGTCGCCATTGAGGAAACCGTCTTTGACGTGCAATAGTTCAACCCTTTCGCCGTAGTCGCTCAAAAGCTGAACAACATCGACTCCCGCATCCGCGGCCCAGAGGACATCAAGTTCAAACGTCACGTATCTGGGGTCGGTGAACTCGGCCAGCAATTCCCACGCGCTGGTGAGCTCCCCCGTCCGAGGATGCGGAAACTGGCGAGTGAATTCCCCTTGATGGTTATGAACAAAGATTTTTCCCGTACCGGAATTTTTCGACTTTTCGCCCAAGCGATTGAGGGTTCTCGCAGTTTCGAGAGTGTCACGGAGCGTATCTGTTCCAGGTGAGGCTGAGCCCCCTGACCCCGTGTACCGCTGTCCCACGGTTTTGGCGAAATCTATAGTCTCTGCGAAAGTTTTCTCGTCTGTGCTTCCATGAGCTGTTGGCGCATTTAGTCCGTGCCGTTCAAGAAGTTCGGAGAATTCCTTGGCTGTGCGGCCTTCGTAGGTTCCGTCAAAGGGCTCGACGTTTTCATATCCAATGGCGGCCAGCTCGGCAAAGATCTTCTCAGTGCCGATGACGTTCCCCCAGTTCGAATAGCTGAACATTTGGATCGAAATCTTATTTGCAGGTATGCCGCGCCCTTGGCAGTGATCACTCCCTGCATTATCTGCAGCTCGATGGCGGCTCTCCGATTGGGTCGCACCATTTAGCGTGCCAGTCGCCAGTGTCAGCACAGCCACCGCACCCAGTGCGCGCAATGGCAACTGTTTCTTAGGTGTTGCCCGCGGGCGATTGGCCATGAGCTCCTCCTCGAGTGGTGGCGTGAAACGGCACTGGTCAGACGCGGTGTGCGATCGCCAACAAGACGAATGAGATGCCGGTCACATGAACCTAGCACGGCTAATGACGACATTCAACGGATCTATGAAATTCTCCGATATATGTCAGTGGAATTAGAGCTTTCTTTTGTTGCCAGATGCGGTAGTTGAGTTAACTCTCAACATATTGATGAAATCAAAAGCACTGCAGCAATGCACTCATCGTTGTTGATTCATCCAACAAAATGCTCGATACGACACCCTTTCTCGGTGGTAGCGCGTTCTGTCGATTTGTATGTTGTAATTAGTCGATGAATGACATAAGTAATTTCAGTGGCCTTAGCGGCTCCGGCGCCAGTGAACTTTTCCAAATCCTTCGAGACGGACGACCGCGAACCCGCACCGAATTGGCCGACCTCATGGGCCTGGCTCGCTCAACCATCACTTTGCGCATCGAAGCGCTAATGGACCTGGGGCTCGTTGGGTACGTGGATGACGCCATTTCCACCGGCGGTCGCCCTTCAACCCGCATTGCCCTCAAGGCCGGGAGCAAGGTCGTCCTTGGAATCGATATCGGCGCTTCCCACGTTCGAGTTGCCCTGACCGACCTGCTTGGGCACCGCCTGAAAGAGAACAGCCAGAGTATCGAAGTTTCCAAAGGGCCAGACGTCGTCTTGGAGTGTGCGGTCAACCTGGGCAAGGAGCTCCTCGAGTCAACCAATCATTCCCTGAGCGACCTGCTATCGGTGGGAGTTGGCGTGCCCGGACCCGTCGAGCATCGCACCGGTCGCCCATTCAACCCACCCATCATGCCTGGCTGGAACGGGTTTGACGTCCCTGGGCTTCTAAAAGATCACTTCAACGTTCCCGTTCTCGTGGATAACGATGTAAATATCATGGCCCTCGGCGAACGCAACGCCTCTTGGCCAGATGTGGACAACATGTTGTTCGTAAAAATCGCCACAGGCATTGGCTCAGGGATCATTTCAAACGGAAGACTGCAGCGCGGCGCAGACGGCGTCGCCGGCGATATCGGGCACATAAGAGTTCACAACGGCACCGGAACCCCTTGCCATTGCGGGAACCTGGACTGCCTGGAGGCAGTTGCCTCCGGCCCGGCAGTCGCCAAAAAGTTGCGCGCCCTTGGGCACGAGGCCAACAGCAGCGAGGACGTGATTGCCCTGGTCAGTTCCGGCAATGCGGAAGCCGTACACGCCGTCCGGCAAGCAGGTCGAGACGTTGGCGAAGTCCTCTCCGCCTGCGTAAGCCTCATAAACCCTTCCGTAATTGTGATCGGAGGCTCCATGACACTGACCGGCGAGCACTTCATTGCAGGCATCCGCGAAGTCGTGTACTCCCGCGCCATACCCGTCGCAACCCAGCACCTGCGAATCGTCCAGTCCGGATCGGGATTGGATGCGGGAGTGCTTGGCGCAAGCATGCTCGCCATCCACCACGCCATGTCACCAAAACATATTGATGCGTTGGTCAATGGCCTTAAGAGCGACTAAAGATGTCACTTCGTCGACCTTTTGTCGATTTCCGACAACTTTTGCTTGACAGACAACAAAGTCCGAAAATAGTGTTGTGTCCGTCACATAACCAAAGCGCTGATGCTTCATGCATCTAGCGTTTGTCGCACGCTAGAAAGGCATCACTATGTGCTTCGGATTCAATGCTCCAGCCGCCCTCAAACGCTCACTGGAGCAAAAAGAAGTCGGCCGACGAGGCTTCCTCAGTGGTGCCGCCGCTCTGGGCGCCACCATCGGACTGGCCGGAATGGGCGTTGCCCCAGCCATGGCGGCTCCAGCCGGCGTCCGCCCGGTGCCCCCGGGACTGATCAGCATCCAGCTGTACACCCTTCGCTCGATCATGAACGGTGACGGAGTGGACCAAACCCTGGCCGCGCTGGCCAACTACGGTTACAGCAAGGTGGAACTGGCCGGCTTCTACGGACGCACCGCCGAGCAACTGCGTGCAACCCTCGATTCATTCGGCATCACCCCTTCCTCCAGCCACTCCGGACTCAGCGATTCACCCGCAGCCTTGGAAACCAAGCTGGCCGACGCGGTCACGCTGGGCCAAACCCACATCAACGTGCCCTACCTCGTCTCCAGCAACGGTGACGACTGGCGCCGCTGGGCTGACCAGATGAACGAAGAAGCAGCGGCAGCCAACGCTGCCGGTCTGAAGTACGGCTACCACAATCACGCCCACGAGTTCACGACGGATCTGGGCAACGGCGAAACCCCGTGGGACATTTTCACCAGCCGCTTGGATCCACGTCTCGTCCATCTCGAAGTTGACCTTTACTGGGCCGTCACCGGCGGCGTGGGTGTTGGCGCCGCGGATCCAATCCAGTTCGCCATCGACACCATCAAGCAGGCACCACAGAAGACCCTGCAGTACCATGTCAAGGACCGCGACGCAGCTGGCGACTTTGCCGACCTCGGTACCGGAGCCATCGATTTCTCGCGCATCTTCGCGGCCCACCGCCCGAAGGAGTTCATCGTGGAGAATGACCGTCCGGACGTCACCCCGCTGCAGACTGCAGAAGTAGGCTTCAACTACCTGCGAAAGCTGCGTTTCTAGCCCGAGCTGAGCGCGCGGTACAACGCAGCAAAGCTTCAAGAGATAGA
This sequence comes from Glutamicibacter halophytocola, assembly GCF_001302565.1. Taxonomy (NCBI): domain Bacteria; kingdom Bacillati; phylum Actinomycetota; class Actinomycetes; order Micrococcales; family Micrococcaceae; genus Glutamicibacter; species Glutamicibacter halophytocola. Next base: position 1,199,341 of record NZ_CP012750.1, on the reverse strand, counting down.
AGTGCCGGCTTCAAGAGATAGAAGTGCCGTGGCCCGCCCCACCATTTGGTGGGGCGGGCCACGGCACTTCTATCTCAAATCTCGCCCTGATCCACTTTCAAGGCGCAAATCGACGCGATCTACTTGCTGACTTTTTCGTCCTGAAGCCAGTAGCCGATTGCGGTGCGCATGGATTTGCGAGCGCGAGCCTTGTCGCCACAGGCTTCATAGGCCAAGGCCAGCCGGTACCAGGATTTCCAAGATTCTGGATTTTCTTCCACGTCACGCTGGTGATGAGGAAAATCCTCATCAGCGGCTGCACGAACGAATCGACCCGAAGGCGTGCGAGGCAGATCCAGCGGGAGCTCGCCCGACGCAGCCAAGGACTTGCCCATCTTCTCCGTGCGAAGTCCGAAGAGCACTTCTCGAATCAAGATCCACGTGCAGAATGCTGGAATCACCAGAATGGCCACGCCCATGATCTGGGCGATCAGCGTGCCGGTGCTCATGAAGCGCACTGCCTGGGTGAAAGTCATCCCAATGTACAGGGCAAAGAGCAGAAGGATTCCGGCAACCCAAAGTTTGGTCTTCACTGGCCAAGCTCCAGGTAGCCATCCAGGCCATAGGTCAGGCCCGGACGTGATGCCACGGTGCGCAAGCCCAGCAAAACGCCTGGCATGAACGAAGCACGGTCAAATGAATCATGGCGCAAGGTGAACTGCTCGCCAGGGCCACCCAAGAGAACTTCTTGATGAGCCACGAGCCCGCGAAGACGCACCGAGTGAACGTGGATTCCGTCAACCACGGAACCCCGTGCCCCCTCCAGCTGGGTTTCCGTCGCGTCGGGGCTGGCTGGCACGCCAGCAGCCTCGCGGGACTTGGCAACCAGTTCTGCGGTGCGCACGGCAGTGCCGCTCGGAGCATCGACCTTGTTAGGGTGGTGCAATTCGATAATTTCCACTGATTCAAAGTACTTTGCAGCAGTTGCCGCAAACGCGCTGGCCAGGACCGATCCCAAGGCGAAGTTGGGAGCAATCAAGACGCCAGCGTCCGGGTGATTTTCCAGAAGCGAGGCAAGTTCGGCACGGCGATCATCGTCCCAGCCCGTCGTTCCCACCACTGCGTGAAGACCGTTTTCCACTGCAAACCGGACGTTGGCTTCCGTGGCTGCCGGAACCGAAAGGTCAACCACGTGGGTTGCTCCTGCTTCGAGAATCTGGGCAAGGTCGTCGCCTCGACCCAAGCTGGCCACCAATTCCATATCGGAAGCTTCGGAAACAGCTTTAACCGCTTCGGCTCCCATCCGTCCGGCCGCGCCGAGCACGGCTACCTTGATCTGTGCACTCATGGAGTTAAGCCTATCGTTCCGACAGGCCCCGGCTTGCCAACGATGACGTGAAATCCGACCTGTTTGACCAGAGCGTCCGGCCGGTGGTGAATGAATTATTTTGAATAGGTCATTGCGCTACGGCCAGTCCAGCTTGTATTGCCCTGCGACACGGGGAAAAATAAGTCCCAGGAGTCTCCAAATAGATAGCAGGGCCATGGGTCAGAAAATTGGGCGTTTCAGTCTGGGCATCAGTGTCATGCTTGCCGTCAGTTTTGCAGTCACGTCGTGTGGTTCGCAGACCGAACCCATTTCCTTGCCAGACCAGGAATTGGCAGACGTTGTTAATGCCGTTCAGGATGACGGCACCGTAATTGACTCTGCTTCTTGCCAGGTAGAGGTCTTCCGGATCGATGGCTCAACGACATATGGCTGGGCCACCTGCGCTCCTTCAAGTGAAACCGCTTCGGGTGCCGGCGCCCAGGTAGATGCCTTCCCATTCCGCCTTGACGGCCAAGAACTGCGCCGTCCGGATGAAGGCAAGAACTACCAGAAGGATATTGACGAACTTTTCCCCGAAGATTTGCGCTCAGCTATCAGCCAGCACACCACGGGGATGGCCAAGTAACACCCCGTCATCGGCCAGCCCTGCCATTTCGCAAGCTGGGCGCCACAATTACTATCGTTTTTAAGCGCACGTTTGGCGCAAGGAAAGGCCACCGTGCGCCACGAATATTTCGGGCAATTGCCTGAAGCTCTAAAAACCCGCCTGTCTGTCCGCGTGGCTGGGCACGGACGAGATGTCGTTCTCATTCACGGGTTGGGCGCTTCCAGCCGCTACTTCACGCCACTGGCCAACATCCTGGCCAAAAAGTATCGCGTCATCGTTCCGGAGCTCCCCGGACACGGCAAGAACCTGGATGATGGCCGTCCGGTAACAGTGCCGCGCTTTGCCCACGAGATCGCGCTGGCCTTGCGCGAGTTAAGGGTGGAGAACGCCATCGTGCTGGGTCATTCCATGGGTGCCCAGGTTTCCATCGAGCTCGCACGCACGTGGCCTTCTCTGCTCAAACGCCTGGTCATTGCCGCGCCGGCTGTTAATGACCGCGAGGCGACGCTGTTTCGCCAGGCGCGTCGGCTGATTCAGGACTTTCCCCATGAACTGAATTCTGTCAAAGCCATCCTGATGGTCGATTACCTCCGCTGTGGAATCCCGTGGTGGGCCAAAAGCTGCGAGCAAATGCTGGATTACTCCACCGTCGAATTGCTCAAAACCGTCCGTTGCCCCGTTGATGTTGTCTGCGGAACGCGTGACCCGCTCTCCCCTCCTGAATTCGGCCTTCGCCTGATCGCAGGCATTGATCACGCGAAGCTCACGATCATGCAGCAAGGAGCCCACGGCTTCAATTTCTCCCATGCCCCGGAGCTGGCAGCATTGATTGACGCCGCCAGATAAACGGCGAGGATCCTTAAACTGAAAACCGTGGCATCCCTACTTGGAATGCCACGGTTTTCCGATGCTCGCTTAAAGTCCCAGCGCTGCTTCGTTTTCGAACGGCCCGACCACGGTAATGACCCGATCTTGGGCCGCCAATTCCTGGGCAAGTTCTTGAACCTGCTTGATGGTCACAGCGTTGACTCGGTCAAGGGCTTCATCGATGTCCTGGAACTCCCCAGTCACCATTTCTGCCCTTCCAAGCCGCGACATGCGGCTTCCTGGATCTTCGAGAGCAAGCACGGTGCCGCCGGCCAGCTGCCCCTTGGCCTGGGCGAGTTCCTGCTCCGTAATGCCGTGGCTTGCAAGCCGGTCAAGCTCGGCACCGAGCAAGGCAATGACCTCGGCCGCCTTGGAAGGCGCGCAGCCTGCATACATGCCGAAGTAGCCAGCATCGGTATAAGCTGCGGAGAACGAATACGTGGAGTAAACCAATCCGCGCTTCTCCCGGATTTCCTGGAATAGGCGTGAGCTCATCCCGCCACCGAGTACGGCGTTGAGCACGGCCAGCACCTGGCGACGGTCATCATGTCCGGTGATGCCAACGCAACCCATGATGATATTCGCCTGCTCAACCGGGCGATTGATAACTTCGATGCCCGCATTGGACGATATCTGGGCCGGTTCTCCTCCACGACGCGGCTGGGGCACCGCTAGCGGATCAAGGTCCCATCCTGCCTCGGCTAGGGCATTAAGAACCATCGAGCACAGCTGGTCATGTTCCAGTGAACCTGCAGCGGCAATGATCAGTTCGCTGGGGCGGTAGTGGGCGCGATAGTGTTCCATCACCGCTTCGCGGCTGATCTTGTTAATCTCTTCCGGGGTGCCGCCGATTGGGCGTCCCAGCGGGTGGTCACCCAGTACCCGGGCGACAAAACGCTCGTGGGCCACGTCCGTGGCATCGTCAGCGTCCATCGCGAGTTCCTCGATGATCACGCCGCGTTCCTGCTCCAGCTCCTGCGGGTCGATGACCGCAGATGTCACCATATCGGCAATGACGTCCAACGCCATCGGCAAGTCCGTATCAAGCACGCGGGCGTAGTAGCAGGTCGATTCCTTGGCGGTAGCCGCATTCGACTCGCCACCCACCGCGTCAAAGGACTGCGCAATTTCCAAGGCCGAACGCTTCTTGGTTCCCTTGAACAACAAGTGCTCGAGGAAGTGGGTGGAGCCGTAGTGGCCGGCCTCTTCATCGCGGGAACCTACTGGCACCCAAAAACCGACGGTCGTGGAGCGCTGTCCTGGCATGGCCTCGGTCAGGACGCGGACGCCCCCTGGCAAGATGCTGCGCCGGACTTCAGAGCCGCCTTCGCCGCGGTGGACCAGGGTGGGGTCCGCCGGATCGATCGGAGAGAACTGTGTCGTCTCCACCGAATGTAACGGCAATGGAATCATGGCCACGAAATACGTCCTTAGTTCTTCGGGGTTGAGCCGCTATCGGGCTCGGAACATTGTCCTCATTCTCCCACAGAACCGTTGCCGCAAGGCAACAGTCCAGTTTGTCGAAGAGGTTGGAATCTCGGGTCAATATGCGCCTGGCGAACTGCGGTTCAAGGCTTTTCGTGCCACCCAGAATTCAGCCAAATCCTTGCTCGATTTGAAGTTTCTGCCCGTCAGCTGTTCGATCCGGCCGATTCGATATCCAAGAGCTTGCCGGTGGGTGCCCAGCCGGCCGACGCGGCGTTCCAGTTGCGGTTCTCATATAGATAAGCGCAGAGCGTATCCATGAGTGCCTGCTTGGAGGCACCCGCCTGTTGAAGGGGGCCGAGAACGCGTCAGGCAATTTCCTTGGCTTGGCTCCCGGAGCGCGGGACGATGGCGCCATAGCCGGCAACGCCGGTATTAGTTCCGCCCCGCTTCAAGGGCCATTTGTGCCCGTCGGACCGCACCGAGCACCTTTAAAGCGGGCAATGGTTTGAAGCTTGATGGACCATTGTGTCCACGGTCAGCCAACGGTGATCAAGATTCTAGGATTCATCGAGGTATCCGCGTTTTGCGGCATCAGCGCACACCGGAGTTGCGCGTTCGGAATCTACCGATGAACATGCCAAGTAGACGGAATTAGCTGCTTCTTCGAGGCTCAGTTCCTCGTATCCCACCGAACCCGGGTTGTACGAAACCGCGGTGCTCCATTCATCCAGATCCTTGCAATCTTTCAGGCCCTTGGTTTCGGCCTCCTGGATTTTGGACTCCGAAGCATCAGGGTCCGACCAAGCTTCGTTTTGCTGTTGGATGGCCTTTTGGCAGGCGTCGCCAATCGTGGTTGTCCGCGCTGAGTCCAGATCAGCACATCCGCTGGTTGAACAAACAATGAAAGCTAGAACGGCGGCGGTGGAAATGGCTTTGCGCATATCAACCATGCTACCTAGGCCAGATATGGTTTTGCTGAGACCACCGTTATTGCTTCGCCAGCTTGTGCTTAATACGCAAAAGACCTCGCGCTTCGGTGTTGAAGCGCGAGATCCCTTGTACCCGTTGGTTATCTAGGCGAGCCTGGAACGCTTAAAAGCGTCAAGGCTAATTCCCTGTTCCAAGATCACCTTGGCCCACTCGCGGGCCGAGTGCAGGGAGTGGTCACGGTAGTTGCCACAGCTCTTTGCCTCGGTGCCTGGGACGTCCTCCCAGGTAATGCGCTCGGCGATGTCCTCCAGGGAGCTTTTCACTGCAGCGGCAACCTCCGCAGGCTCTGGCTCGCCCCACAAAATCATGTGGAAGCCGGTGCGGCAGCCAAATGGCGAGAAATCAATCAGGCCGTCAATACGGGTGCGCAACAGGCCAGCCATCGTGTGCTCGATGGTGTGCAAACCAGCGGTTGGGATTTCGCCATGGTTAGGCTGCACAAAACGAATGTCATAGTTGGTGATGGCATCGCCCTTCGGACCACGCTCCACGCCAATCTTGCGTACATAAGGTGCCTTGACCTTGGTGTGGTCTAAGGCAAAGCTTTCAACTTCTGCAAGTTCGATATCACTCATGAATTAAGTGTATCGGTTGGGTCAACGGCGACTCGACGACTGTTAATGAGCCGTAACCGGTAGACTTCTTAGGACGTTCGGGCACAGTAGACTTCCCGAACTGACTTCTTTAGAGGGGAAATTCATGTCGGAACAGAAGTCTTTGCTCGTCTTTGCGCACGCAGACGAAGCGGTTGCCTTCGCAGATGTCGAGCACCTGGTTTCAGGGGTCGGCAAGATCAATGCGTCGGTGGCTTTGGCAGGCGCGATTGCCGACGGAAATATCAAGAATGTCATCGTGCTCGGCACTGCTGGCGTGGTCGGCCACGCAGGAGAAGACCGCCCCAGCTTGGACACCATTTACCAGGTCACCAAGTTGATCCAGCACGATTTCCCGTTGCCATCTGCCGACGTGGATCCGACTGGCGAGGTCCTGCTTCATGATTACCAGGTCACCATGGCCACTGGCGATGTCTTCGTTTCGGATGACCAGCAGCGCGCCCACGTGCAGGGCCTCGGAGCATCATTGGTGGATATGGAAGGCTACGCCTACGCCAGCGTTTGCCAGCGCTTTAATGTGCCATTGCAGATCTTCAAGATCCCTTCTGACTATGCCGATGATTCGGCATCCATCGATGAGTGGGACGAAATCGCCAAGCAGAAGAGCGTTCAGTTGCGCGAGTTCTACGACAAGCACCTGGTCTGAGAAAAACCAACAGCTGACCAGCTGCTGAAGCAGCCTGCCAACGCCTGACCGTTAACCGGTCGGGCGTTTGGTTTTTCTCCAGCAGTTCTGCCATCCGCGACCCGCGAGCGAAGCACCGCACCTTGGATACCGAAACATCTGGCTACTATGGGGCACGTCACCATACGACACTCGCAACCGTTGTATATCCCTAGTCAATGATGATGTGAGGTAGCAGAAAACATGAGTGTGCCTTCAACCAAACGTGGCGGTACCGTCGCTTCCCGGGCAATGCGCCCGGTCAATAATCTCGTCGAAAAATTCATTCCGTCGGCATTGGTCTTCGCCATCGTGCTGACCTTCATTGTGGCGATTCTCGCGCTGCTGGCCACGGACTCCAATCCGGTGCTCATCGTGCAAAGCTGGGGTGATGGGCTGGCCGGGCTGCTGGGCTTCATCACCCAGATGGCCTTGGTTTTGATGCTGGGATTCATCCTGGCCAATACTCGCCCGGTGCGCAAAACGCTCCGTGCCCTGAGCCGGGTTCCCAAGAGCGCCCTATCCAGTTACGTCTTCGTTTTCCTGGTAGCGGCCATTGCCTCGCTGATCACGTGGGGACTTGGTCTCGTGGTGGGAGGACTGCTGGCCCGCGAAGTCGCGGCCCAGGCTCGTGAACGCAATGTGCGAGTCCACTTCCCGCTGCTCGTCGCCTCCGGATTCGCCGGGTTTGTCATTTGGCACATGGGCTATTCCGGTTCCGGGCCGCTTACTGCTGCAACCCCGGACTCGTTTATCGCCAAGCAGCTTGGTGCACCGCTGCCAATCTCTGAAACGCTCTTCGCCCCGTGGAACCTCATCGCGATCGTGGCAACCATCGTGTTGGTGGGTTTGGCCTTGTACCTCGTTGCGCCACGAGGCGAAGACAAAATCTACGAGCTGCGCACCGATGCGCGAGAAAAGCTGTTGGACATCGATGATGAAGTAAGCACCCCAGCCGATCGTGTGGATGCCAGCCGCCTGCCAACGCTACTGCTTGGACTGATGCTGCTGGCATATCTGGTCATCCATTTTGCCAAGGGCGGCACGCTCACCTTGGATATCGTGAATTGGTCTTTCCTCTGCCTGATCCTGCTCTTGGTGCGCAATCCCTTCGAATTGATGGCCCTGACAAGGCATTCGGCATCAAATGTTGGCGAGATTCTCCTGCAATTCCCGCTCTACGCGGGAATCCTCGGCATCATGACAGGAACTGGCCTCATTGAGGTGATCTCGGAAGCCATGATCGCAGTGTCGACCCCGCAAACATTTGGCCTTCTGGCCTTCTTGTCGGCCGGAGTGGTCAACTTCTTCGTTCCTTCCGGGGGCGGCCAGTTCGCGGTGCAGGCGCCGATCATGCTGACCGCCGCCGCGCAGCTGGGTGTTGATCCATCAATTCCCATCATGGCAGTCGCCTACGGGGATCAGTGGACGAACATGATCCAGCCGTTCTGGGCTTTGCCATTGCTGGCCATTGCGGGGTTGAAGATGCGCGACATCCTTGGCTACACCACCATGGTGCTGATCGCTTCAGGCATTGTTTTTGCCGCCACCATGGTTTTTGTGTCCTTGTAGGTTTGCACCGCCGAGTTTCTGGATAGACAAAACCCCGGTTCATCAATCGATGAACCGGGGTTTTCCGCAGGAATCTAAAGACTACTCAGCAGCAACTGCTTCTTCGGCTTCTTCTTCCACGACTGGTGCCAGCGACAGCTTGCCGCGGTCATCAATCTTGGTGATCTCCACCTGCAGCTTCTGGCCAACGCCGACGACGTCTTCAACGTCTTCAACGCGCTTGCCATCGTTGATCTTGCGCAGCTCGGAGATGTGCAGCAGACCGTCCTTGCCAGGGGTCAGCGAAACGAACGCACCGAAGGTGGTCAGCTTCACGACGGTACCCAGGTAACGCTCGCCGACCTCAGGAACCTGAGGGTTGGCGATGGCGTTGATGGCCGAACGGGCAGCTTCAGCGGACTCGCCGTTGGTTGCGCCGATCAGCACGGTGCCGTCATCCTCGATCGAGATGTCAGCGCCGGTGTCTTCCTGGATCTGGTTGATCATCTTGCCCTTAGGGCCGATGACCTCGCCAATCTTATCCACTGGAATCTTCACGGAGATGATTCGCGGAGCGTTGACGTTCAGCTCATCCGGGGTGTCGATGGCCTGGTTCAGCACGTTCAGGATGTGCAGACGTGCTTCGCGAGCCTGGGTCAGCGCAGCGGCCAGAACCGAAGCTGGAATGCCATCCAGCTTGGTGTCCAGCTGGATCGCGGTAACGAACTCGGAGGTACCTGCAACCTTGAAGTCCATGTCGCCCATGGCATCTTCGGCGCCGAGGATATCGGTCAGGGCAGCGTAACGGGTTTCGCCGTCAACGGTGTCCGAAACCAGGCCCATAGCGATACCTGCAACGGCAGCCTTCAGCGGCACGCCGGCGTTCAGCAGCGACAGGGTCGAAGCGCAAACCGAGCCCATGGAGGTCGAGCCGTTGGAGCCCAATGCCTCGGAGACCTGGCGGATTGCGTAGGGGAATTCCTCGCGGCTTGGCAGCACTGGAACCAGTGCACGCTCGGCCAGCGCGCCGTGGCCGATTTCGCGGCGCTTAGGCGAACCAACACGGCCGGTTTCACCGGTCGAGTATGGAGGGAAGTTGTAGTTGTGCATGTAGCGCTTGGACTTCACTGGGGAGAGCGAGTCGATCTGCTGCTCCATCTTCAGCATGTTCAAGGTGGTGACGCCCATGATCTGGGTTTCGCCGCGCTCGAAGATGGCCGAACCGTGCACGCGAGGCAGAACCTCGACCTCGGCTGAGAGCTGGCGGATGTCAGCCAGTCCACGTCCGTCGATGCGGACCTGGTCGGTCAGGATGCGCTGGCGCACGATGTGCTTGGTAACAGCACCGAAAGCCTTGGAGATTTCACCGTCGCGGCCTTCGAAGGCGTTGCCTTCGCCAGCCAGCGAAGCAAGGACCTCGTCCTTGTAGGCGCCGGCAGCGTTGTCGCGTTCCTGCTTGTCAGCGATGGTGTAGATCTCTGCCAGGCGGGTCGAAGCAGCAGCCTCGACAGCGGCGAAGGCATCTTCTTCGTAATCGCGGAAGACTGGGAACTCAACGGTTTCCTTGGCAGCGCGGGAAGCCAGGTCAGCCTGGGCCTCGCACAGGACCTTGATGAATGGCTTGGCAGCCTCAAGGCCTTCTGCAACAACCTCTTCGGTTGGTGCCTGGGCGCCGCGTTCCTTGATCAGTTCCCAAGCGTTGTCGGTAGCTTCAGCTTCCACCATCATGATGGCAACGTCGTCGCCAGCGATGCGGCCGGCAACAACCATGTTGAAGACAGCGTTCTTCAGCTCGGAGTGGCGTGGGAAGGCAACCCACTGCGCGCCGTTTCCGTCGTCAACCAGTGCAACGCGAACGCCGCCGATTGGGCCGGAGAATGGCAGGCCCGAAAGCTGGGTGGACATCGAGGAAGCGTTGATTGCTACAACGTCGTACAGCTCATCTGGCTCGATGGACAGGACGGTGACGACAACCTGGACCTCGTTGCGCAGGCCCTTGACGAAGGCTGGGCGCAGCGGGCGGTCCATCAGGCGGCAAGCCAGGATGGCCTCGGTCGATGGGCGGCCTTCGCGGCGGAAGAAGCTGCCCGGGATGCGGCCGGCTGCGTACATGCGCTCTTCGACGTCCACGGTCAGTGGGAAGAAGTCGAAGCCCTCGCGCGGGTGCTTGCCTGCGGTGGTTGCCGAGAGCAGTGCAGTCTCGTCGTCGATGTAGACCATGGCCGACCCAGCAGCCTGCTTGGCAAGGCGGCCGGTTTCGAAGCGGATGGTGCGGGTGCCGTAGCGACCGTTGTCGATCTGCGCTTCGGCGAATTGGATTTCTGGACCCTCCATTAAGGGGGTGCTCCTTTCGATCGCTCCCAGCTAGGTGGATGAGCGAACCGCGTGGCCCTACCCAGATCTGGTCTTCGATCGAGACCCGCGCTGGAACCCTGAATGGTCCTAGCGAAAGCCACTACCGAGGACCGCGAAACTGGCGGTCGGGACCAACGGTCAGTCAGCCCTGGGAGTTATTTTCATTCGGGACCGGCATAGAACATGCAGGCCCAGGTACTAGCCTACCGGGAATTGGCCAAAGGTGCAGATCCCGGCTGGGCGGCGCTTGGCTGTGTCCTTCGGAATCTGCTGTTTTCACCGCTAGGCATCAAGAGCCCAAGACCCGCCAGCAGCGGGCCTGCGCCTAGGCTTTTGCCGTTGGCTCGGTGCTGGTTGTCAGCGCCCAGCTGGAGAGCATCTTGAGTCCTTCTTCACTCGGGCTTCCTGGCTGGGCAACATAGATGCTCATTTCGTGGCTGGCCCGCGGCACCTGGGTAATGTCGAAGGAACGATAGGCCAGATCCAGCCGGCCGACCACAGGATGTTGAATTCGCTTGGTGCCTTCATGGGTGAATCTGATGTTGTGGGTGGCCCACAGGGTACGAAAGTCTTCGCTGAGCGTGGAGAGTTCCCCGATCAGATCATGCAGCGCCTTGTCATTCGGTTCCCGCCCTGCCTCTGCGCGCAAGAGTGCCGCGGTAGCCGCCGCTCCGCCTTCCCAGTCAAGGAAGAAGTCCTTGGCTGCCGGATCTAAAAAGTGGAAGCGCGCAAAATTCGCGTACCCATTGGCAACCGTGGTCGCGCTATTGAACATCGGCGCATGCAGTGCCCGGCCCAGCTCGTTCGACGCAACCACATCAAGGCGTCCATTGCGCGCAAATCCGGCCGAGAGCGTCGCCGAATCCAAGAACCATTGAACCGGCTCTGCAATGGGTCCGGCTTTCTTCCGCCGTGCCGGCTTTCGTGCACTGCCTTTGGCCGTGTGCGCCAGTTCGAAGAGATAGATGCGTTCTTCCTCATTCAGCTGAAGCGCAGAGGCCACTGCTGTCAACACATCTTCCGAGACACCGGCGATATTGCCCTTTTCCAACCGGGCGTACCATTCGGGGCTGACCCCGGCGAGCACAGCCACTTCTTCCCGGCGCAGTCCCGGCACTCTTCTGCGGTTGCCGGCCGGCAATCCGACTTCCTCCGGACGCAGCCTCGCGCGGCGGCTGGTCAAGAAATCTTTAATATTGCTGCGCTGGGCATCGGGTTCGGTCATGCTTCCACGGTAAACGACGTTCACGGTTTTTCGGGGGTACAGATAATACCCCTATAAGCTCGCCCTTCCTGGCAGCTGGCAACCACGATGTAATTGAATTACATCCGCTGCGAGTCCAGAGAACAGGAACTTGATGAACGTCGACGAACGTCGTCCTTCGGTGCCAACCGGCACCAGTACGCGAGGCGCCACCGGGCGGCCGATCCCGCTGGTGGTCTACATCCTTGCTGTTGGCACTTTTACGATGCTCACTACCGAGTTCATCGTTGCTGGAATCCTGACGCAGCTTGCGGCGGATTTGGAAGCCAGCGTTTCGCAGGCTGGCCTGCTCATCACCGTATTTGCCGCGGGCATGGTTATTGGCGCTCCGCTAATGGCGCTGCTCACCTTGCGGCTGCCCCAACGCCTGACGCTCATCTTGGCATTGGCAGTTTTTGCTGCCGGGCACGTCGTCGTTGCATTGGGCACGAGCCTTCAGCTGTTGCTCGCGGCACGTTTCGCCACGGCTCTTGCCACGGGAGCGTTCTGGGCCATTGCAGGAGTCGTGGCTGCCAAAAGCGCAGGCCCTGGAATGGCTTCGCGAGCCTTGGGAATCATCAATGCTGGCGGCATGCTCGCCACGGTTCTGGGGGTGCCCTTGGGCGCCTTTGCCTCCCAATACTTTGGATGGCGCGGATCGTTCTGGGGCCTGGCGGGACTCGCGGTCATCTCGGCATTCCTCATTGCCCGGCATGTGCCTGGCAATTTGGCACCGCATTCCGCCGTATCAATACGCAAAGAAATTTCCGCGCTTCGTTCTGCGCGATTGTGGCTCGTCTTGGCCGCCTGCGCCACCACAACCGGCGGTGTATTAGCTGCCTATTCCTATATTTCTCCATTGCTCATTGACGGCACAGGATTCAGCGCGCCAGCCATTCCGCTGGTGCTGATCGGATTTGGCGTCGGTTCCCTGATTGGTTCCCTGGTCGGTGGCAGGCTAGGAGATGCGCACCCGCATCTGCTCACCTTGATTGCCCCCGCTGCTTCAACGGTGATCCTGCTGGCCATGTGCCTGCTCTCGGATCTGCAGTTGCCGATGATCATCTTGATTGCGCTGCTGGGGTTCTTCGGGCTCGGCGCCAACCCGATTCTTGCGTCCTTGGCCATTGCCTATGGCAAGAATGCTCCAACACTGGCATCTTCACTAACTGTCGCCGGCTTCAACGCTGGCACAGTGGTTGCCTCATGGGCTGGTGGCAAGGCTTTGGACTCGTCATTGGGCAGCATTGGTCCAGTCCTGCTCGGAGCCAGCGTCGCAATACTGACCTTGATCCCGGTGATCGCCCTGTCCGTTATTGCTAAACGCGGCGCCCGCCAAGATTTGCTGCCAGCATCCAGCAGCTAGCCTGCCAGCTGCCAGCCCGCTGAAAATAAAAGGCAAAAATCTCGTCCAGGTGGGATTATTTGCTGATCGACCGCTGTTGTCGCTAAAGGGAATTAGTCATATTTCTCCCGCTGGACATCAGATCCCACAGGACCAGCCAGCGGCAATGCGCGAAAATCTGGATTCGCCAGCAACTGAATACCTCCGTGAACCGACATCGGTGAACGGTAACAAGTAAACAGAAAAACAAAGGAAGAACACTCCTATGACAACTATGGCCAACGCCTACGCAGCCCCATCAGCAACTGAGCCACTGGCTCCGATCCAGATCGAACGTCGCGAAGTCGGCCCGCACGATGTCTTGATTGACATCAAGTTCGCGGGCATCTGCCACTCCGACATCCATACCGTCCGCGGCGACTGGGGACCACAGTCCTACCCGCTGGCTCCAGGCCATGAAATTGCCGGCATCGTGGCGGAAGTTGGTTCCGAAGTCACCAAGCACAAGGTCGGCGACCGCGTCGGCGTGGGCTGCATGGTCAATTCCTGCGGCAAGTGCGAGCAGTGCCTCGAGGGCCTGGAACAGTTCTGTGTTGAGGGCATGGTCGGCACCTACGGCGCCATCGACCGCGACGGCACCGTAACCCAGGGCGGCTACACCACCAACGTGGTTGTGACCGAGGATTTTGTGTTGAGCATCCCGGACAGCATCGACCTTGACGTTGCCGCTCCCCTGCTCTGCGCCGGAATCACCACCTACTCGCCATTGCAGCACTGGGGCGCAGGTCCAGGCAAGAAGGTGGCCGTGATCGGCCTTGGCGGCTTGGGCCACATGGCAGTAAAGATTGCCAACGCGATGGGTGCCGACGTGACTGTCCTGTCGCAGTCGCTCAAGAAGAAGGAAGATGGTCTCAAGCTTGGTGCCAGCGACTACCGCGCCACCAGCGATGAGAGCACTTTCAAGGATCTGCACAAGAAGTTCGACCTGATCATCAACACGGTCAGCGCGTCCATCGACATCAGTGCCTTCCTGCAGCTGCTACGCGTTGACGGCACCTTGGTCAACGTTGGCGCTCCAGCCGAGCCACTTCCAGTCAACGCTTTTGCCCTGATCGGTGGCCGGCGCTCCTTCGCTGGCTCCAATATTGGCGGCATCAAGGAAACCCAGGACATGCTGGACTTCTGTGGCGAGCACGGCCTCGGTGCAGAAATTGAAGTCATCTCCGCAGACCAGATCAACGAGGCCTACGAGCGCGTCCTGAAGTCGGATGTTCGCTACCGCTTCGTCATCGATACCGCGACGATGGCCTAAGCCTCAAAGCGATAGCGGCGTCCGATTCATCAGCTGATATGTTGGTGTTTCGGACGCCGTTCGCTTATCCAATAATTCTTTTTCGCCGGAAAGTTTCCACGTGGCTGAACCAAATTTTGCAGAACATTCATGGGACTACCTGGAACGCGGAAGCGTCCTGGTGGTGACACTCAGCGGACCGGCCAATGTGCGGTTGATGGATCCGGAGAATTTCGCTGCATTTGAAGACGGTGAAAAATACGCATTCCACGGTGGAATCGCTCGCCGGGCACCCTATCGGCTCAAGGTTCCCCATTCCGGTCCCTGGTTCCTAGCCATTGATCTTGATGGCTTGCCTGGCCGAGGCGTGCGCCATGAAGTCAGCATCGTTCCACCGCAGAAACTCGAAGAACGCAGAGCCTAGGGACCGGCTCCGAGCTCCAGGATCAAAAGCCCACCCCGGGAAAAGCAACGCGCAAAAACCAATAAAAGCTACTGGTTCTTGCGCGTTGCCTTGGATCTGTGCCTGTGGTGCAGGCCTGGTCGATCAGGCCGCTGCAGTTACGGAGTTACGAGTACTTCCGCCGCGGTATCCATGTGGGCGCTGATGACCGCGGCAGCCAGGGTTTCCAAGGCAGCACGAACTGCAAAGATATCCCTGATCTCTTTTACGTCCAGGCTGCGTACGGCCAGCCGGCCTCGCCGGCCAGGTGCAACCAGGCCCTCCTGCTGCAGCTGGCGCAAGGCTTCGCGCAAGGTGCCACGGGAAATGTTCAGCATTTCGGGCAGCTCGGTTTCCACCAAGTGCTTTTCTGGTGCCAGTTGACCGGTGATGATGGCTTGGCGCAAAGCGGTCAGAGCCTGTTCCCTCAAGCTCGTTTTTCCAAGCCCTGACAAAGGCATTGGTTCAGCGGCCATGGTTGCACCGTCGAATGAGCCTTGCGGGCAAGCCACCTGTCCATGAATAATCTGGGCAACAGGAAGTGCCCTTGGTTCTTTCGCATCATGTCCATTGCCACGCGATTTCAACAACTTGGACGCCAGGGTGCCGTTGACCGGTTGGCTGGCGTTCCATCAATACGGCGAAGGCCGCTCCCCCCAACTCAACGTTGGTGGAGCGGCCGTTGCCACTGCCGGCAATCATGCGCAAATTTTCATCCGACGCGCATTCTCGCGGCCATGGATGCAAATTACTTTGCTACTGCCTTGCCATTCTTCAGCTCGCGGTTGGCTGGAATATCTGCCCATGCGCCGAGCCCGTTATCGCCATAGTTGTAGTCGACCGTTGCCGAGTCGCCCTTGATGTCCAGCTTCACGGTTGGGCCCAGGGTGCCACCGCGAACGAAATTGTCCTTGGTGCCGATGGTGTCGATGAATGACTGCACCAGACCACCAGGCATGACGTAGTGCGAGTATGCCTGGAATTGCCCCGGGTGCTGATTATAGTCAGGAGCGAAAGGGCTGCCTGCGGCAAAGTTCAGGTTCGATGGACTGCCCAATGCCAGGCCCGAACCACGGTTCAGCGGCTGGTAATCGCTGCGGATGCCGTTGCCGACGAAGCCATAGACGCCTTCTGGGCCATCGATGCCAGCGGCGAAGGTGGAGCGGTGGCTAATGGTGAACAGGTAGTACTTTCCATCCTGCATGTAGATCTGCGGACGTTCGGTCTGGTCGGTGACGCAGTTAGCAGACAGGATCGGCGGCAGGAACTCCCACTCGGTCAGCTCCTTGTTCTTGGCACGGGCCAGGCCGACGTTGCCGATCTGGTAGGTTGCGCCGGACTTGTTGACCTCTTCCACGGTTTCGCCGTTGGTTTCACCCTTGCGGTAGCCAAGGTCTTCGGAGGTGCACTTGGCTTCGTCGCGCTTCTGAGCGGTGTTGCCCTCGAAAACCATGTAGGTTTCGCCTGGATGCGCTGGATCCTCAAAGGTGAATGGATCACGGAAGTTGAAGTACGAGTTCTGCTCAGCAGTCTGGTAGTACTTTCCGTCTGCTTGAAGCAGTTCCGTGACCTTGTTGAAGCCGGTGAGCTTCACGCCATTCTTGTTCGAGTGGACGTGGCCAACGCTCAATGCGATGCGCGGGTCGTACGGCTTGATGTCCTTGCCGTCCTTGTCGCGGTAGAACGCAACGTCGGTGAAGAACAGCTTGATTTCGCCATTTTTGGTTACTCGCGCCGAACCGGACCACTGGGTCTGGTGGCTGAAGGACTGGTCTTCGAAGATCTTTCCGGTGACGCCCTCGTCGAAGACCTGGCCGCCATAGGTCCAGCCACCATCTTCAGGACGCTCATCGGCAGGAACGCCGGCTGGACGGTAGAAGTATCCGATGCGCGCGTACTGGTGTCGCTCATCGAAACCAAGGTCGCGATCAGCAACCAGCGAGAAGATGATCTCCTGGCCATTAACGCTGTACTGGTTGGCGTGCTCGTCAGTCAGTGGCCAAGTATCCCAAACCCAGACTTCCTCGTTGCTCATGTCAGGGAAATCCTGGGGCACGGTAGGCATGGTGTACTCCTTTGGCATGGAGTTTTCACGCGATCCCGCGTTCGGGTCGGACATGGCCTTGATCTGCTTTGCATCGGCACGGGTCCAACGCGAGGTGAAATCGTCGGTGGGGCTGTACGCCTTCTGGGTGTGCTCGGTTGGCTGGGGGAAGCCAGGCACTGGTTCGGTGGCAGCCATGGCTGGCCCCGAAATCAAAGTTGCTCCGAGCGCTCCGATGCTCAATGCTGCGGCAAGAATGCCGCGTTTGGTGCGTTGCTTGTTCACGATTGTTTGCCTTTGTTCGATATGGAATCGGACAATCTCTCGTACCGCGACACACGCTCTCTCCACAGTCGAATCTAAGGAGTTGCATAGGTTCTGTCAATCAATCCAAAACGTTTTGGAAGCAGGATCACATTTTTTAGGAAACCTTACGAAATCTCCATCACATTGTTTGCAAAACGTTTTGGACGTTCGCTAGCGTGAATAGTGGTCACTCGTAGTGACGCACGATCTCTCCCCAAAAATTTTGCGACGACGCAGACGCGCCGTTCATTTAGCCTGGCGTTCGAACCCGACCATTGGAAAGAGCGATGACAGAACCACAGCCCAGGAACTCCAGAAAGCTTTTAGCGATAGCTGTACTGTGCTTGGTGGTGCTCGGAGCGGCGGCGACAGGGCAAATCCTGTGGTCCAAGCCGGATGCTTCTTCGCCCGGCGCGGTACCGCCCACCCAGGTTGATTCGAAATTCCAGCGCCCTGGGGCCTGGTCCGAATATCGTCCGGCAACCCACCTCACGCCTGGGCAAAACTGGATGAACGACCCGCAACGCCCCTTTTTCCTCGACGGCCGGTGGCACTTCTACTACCTCTATAACGCTGATTACCCTGCGGGTAATGGGACCGAGTGGTATCACGCCACTTCCACTGACCTCGTTCATTGGAAAGATGAAGGCGTGGCCATTGAAAAATACAAGAATGGCCTTGGCGATATCTGGACTGGCAGCGCGGTGGTCGACACCGAGAACACTGCCGGCTTTGGCAAGAACGCGGTGATCTCCCTGGTAACCCAGCAGGTGGATGGCGTGCAGCGCCAGTCGCTGTTCTATTCGACTGACGGCGGCTACTCTTTCACCTCCTATGAGGCCAACCCTGTGATGGACAACCCCGGGGTCGAAGCCTGGCGCGATCCAAAGGTCGTGTGGGATCAAGAACGCAGCAGATGGCTCATGCTTCTGGCTGAAGGAAGCAAGGTCGGCTTCTACACGTCCAAGGATTTGAAGTCCTGGGACTACCAGTCGGGCTTTGAAACCACGGGCTTGGGCATCGTCGAATGCCCTGACATATTCCAAATGCCAGTGGACGGAGACCCTGAACGCACCACCTGGGTCTTGGGCATCAGCGCCAACGGCACAAGCTCCGGACGAACCACGGGCTATGCCTATTGGACCGGTTCCTTTGATGGCAAGAACTTCACTCCCGAGGAAAAAGACCCGCGTTGGCTCGATGCCGGCTCCGACTTCTATGCAGCAGTTACCTGGGAAGGCCCAGCGGCGCACACACCTCCGGAGCACCGCTACGCGATGGGCTGGATGAATAACTGGGCCTACGCATCAGACCTGCCTCTGGGCGATTGGTCCGGCGGAACCATGTCCACGGTTCGACAGCTCTCGCTGCGAGACGTTGAGGGGCACCCCCAGCTATTCTCGGAACCCATCGGCGCCCTGGACGAGCTGGAAGGCGACCCTGCAATGACCCCGCCTCAGCTGGCGACCGAGGATCAGGTCGCTCCACTGGGCAAGCCAGAATCTGACGCCTATCGTCTTCATGTTGATCTCGCGCAGGATCCGACGGCTCCATCCGAAGAAACCCGAGTTGAGCTGAAAGACGCCCAGGGCGCGTCCGTCATTGTTGGCTATAGCTTCAAGGACCAGAAGCTGTTCCTAAACCGGGACAAGGACAAGGTTGCTGGCACCATGCCCGAGACTTACCGCGAGATTCGCAGCGAGCAGCTTCCTGCGCACAACGGAAAGGTCTCCCTGGATATCATCGTGGACACGACCTCCGTGGAAGTTTTCGCGCAGGATGGGCAAGCGGCGCTAAGCTCCACTGCCTTCCTGGCCCCCGGCGGTCACGAGCTCACGGTCAAGTCGCTCGGTGGCACTACAGAAGTGAGTGAATCAACCACGACGCCGTTGGCCGTAGCCGCAACCCAACGCCAATAAGACCTAGCCCTTCGGAGCCTTGACTGAATCTCGTTGAACCAGCTGGCAAAGCAATCGTTCTGCCTTGTGGGCGTTTGGCTCGGCCGCTGCTTGGGCAAAAAGCTGTGACACAGCCCAATGGCCCATCTGGTAGTGCGGCAAGGCGATAGTAGTCAGGTTTGGGACTAGCGCCTGGGTGATCAATTGAAGATCATCAACGCCAATGACAGATAGGTCCCCGGGAATCGACAGCCCAAGATCATTGGCTGCTTGATACACGCCCATCGCCATTTCATCGTTAAAACAGAAAATGGCGGTGGGCCGGTTTTCCCGGTCAAGAATGGCACGACCGGCTTCCCGGCCACCCTTGGCATCACCGGTGGACGCAGAAATCCAGGCCTCATTCACTGGCAGACCGGCCGCCTGAATGGCCGAACGATAGCCAAGCTCGCGGCCCGCGGCGGCCGGAACGTTCTCCGTCACCGTTGCAAACCCAATGCGCTCATGGCCGACACCGAGCAGATGGCCAGTTGCATCCAGGCCGATTTGCTGTTCATCGGGAACCACCGATGAATATTTCGATTCGGCGCTGGAGGCATTGGCCAGCACCACCGGGATCCCGTCGAGCTCCCGGGGAACCGTGACCGATTGATGGGACATTCTCGCGTAAACCAGGCCATCGACGCGGTGGTCAAGCAATGTTCGTATGCCCATCAATTCACGTTGTGCATCCCCGGTGGAATCCAGCGCAAGAACCACGCTCTCATGCTCTGCGGCTGCATCTTGCGCGCCGCTGATGATCAACCCGGCATAGGGAGTGACCGCAATCGTGTCGCTCAGCAGACCGACGTTGAAGGTTCGAGAACTTCTCAGGCCCCTGGCCCGCAGATCCGGGGAATATCCAAGCTTCTGGGCGATCTCCAGGACCCGCACGCGGGTTTCCGGATTGATGGCGCGCGCCCCGCTCAGCGCATGCGAAACCGTTGTGGGAGAGACACCTGCGGCGGCGGCAACATCTCGGATGCCTACCCGGGCAGACTTTCCGAGCTTATTGTCCATGCTTTATTTTTTCACATTCCCTATTAGCGCGTTAAACCGAAAATAAACCGGCCGGGGCAATTTTTTTATTGCTCTGAAAGGCGCTGTCCTAAAGATTGGCGGTGCCGCTCAAAATGACCTCGGCACGGCCGCCAACCCACAGTTGCTCGTCCTGTGCGCTGATGAATATTTCTCCGTTGCGTCCCATCGCGCTTCCCTGGCCAGCAATGTACGGAGCTGTGGCACG
Source organism: Glutamicibacter halophytocola (assembly GCF_001302565.1). Lineage (NCBI taxonomy): Bacteria > Bacillati > Actinomycetota > Actinomycetes > Micrococcales > Micrococcaceae > Glutamicibacter > Glutamicibacter halophytocola. The sequence goes on along the minus strand of NZ_CP012750.1, from coordinate 1,179,102 downwards.
GCCAGTGGCAATGAGCCATTGTGCAGCTGAGGCATTGAGGCTTCCAGTCACGGGATCTTCACGCAGCGGTTCGGTGCCTTCGGTGAAGAAACCACGGACTTCAAAGGCTTTTTCTGAACCTTCGGGGTGTGCACCTATAACGCCGATATCCCATCGTCCAGGATAATTTGAGGCATCGGGCCACAGGTCCAGCACGCTCTGGGCACTATCCATCAGAACACCAACCCAGCCCGGGCCATTATCCAGCCACTGCATATCAAGAACCCGTGCCGGATCCGCGCCAAGGATGTCCAAGAGCTCATCAGCTAATTGTGGATCTACCGGTCCAGACCGCTGGAGTGGTGGCGCGGCGAAGGACAACAGGTCTCCTTCAATGCGGATGGGCACTAGCCCTGCTTCGCATTCTTGAATAATCATGCCGTCGTTTGCAGGCACTCCCCCGGCATCCAACCAGGCACGAGCCGTACCCAACGTCGGGTGCCCGGCAAAGGGCAATTCAAGGTTCATGCTGAAGATCCGCACGCGATAGTCCGCTCCGGAAATGGTGGGCGGAAGCACGAAGGTGCATTCAGACAGGTTCGTCCAGACCGAGAATCGCCGCAAGGTGGCATCATCCAGCTCTTGCGCGTCCAGTATTACTGCCACGGGGTTGCCCAGGCAGGGATCCGAGGAGAAGACGTCCACCTGGCTAAAGCGATAGGTCATGGCTGAAATCCTACTGCGGCTATCGCAGGAAATGAATTTACCCAGGGTGGATTCCAGTGAGCTGTCTTTCCGAATCGAAGCCCGGCCAGCCTGGTCAATAGGCTCCCGCGGGAACCCCACCGACGTGCTTTTGGCTCTGCGAGGAGCACTCTGCCTTCTGCGTTGGCCTCATCCGATTTCGAGTGCAGGTCGAACAGCCAAGTTCCCGCGCCAGCGGCTGCTTTGGAAAATGATCTTGATTTTCACTTCAGGTTGACCGGAGCAACGAGCTGGCTTGCAGGGCCCCGCTCGCGATACACCGCGAAAATCTGCGCCATCGCCTGATGCGAGATGGGGCTCCTTCCATGAATCTCAAAGGTCAACTCTGTAGGATCGGCTTAGTCTGCGTTATTCCCATTTCGTGCCCTCGGCTGAAATCGGCTGCTCAAGTTCTTCTCACAGCCGGTCAAGGAATAATGTAGAAGAGCAACCTTACCGTCGGCGTTTCGCGCGCCCACTCGGTTAAGACGTTTCATCGCAGTATGCAACACACAGATAGTCCAGCAGAAACGAAGGCAACACTTTGAACGGCAATGCCACCTTTAAACACCACAACGTTGCGCTTTTATCAGTGAACAGCGTTCTCGCGCCAGAGGTGGTGAGCTCAGCAGAATTTGATGAGCGGCTGGCTCCAAGTTTGAAGCGGCTGCGGCTATCCAAGAAACTCCTCGAGCGCGTTTCCGGTGTCAAGGAACGCCGCTGGTGGGCTGATGGCGTCGAGTTCGACGATGCGGCAATCCTCGCCGGCAAAAAGGCCTTGGCCCAGGCCGGCGTTGATGCCAGCGAAATCGGCCTGCTTATTAATACGTCGGTGACCCGGCGCAACCTCGAACCATCGGTCGCGTCCAAGGTGCACAATGGCCTGGGCCTGCCGTCCTCGGCAATGAACTTCGACGTGGCCAACGCATGCCTCGGATTTGTCAACGGCATGAGCCTGGCGGCAAACATGATCGACTCCGGGCAGATCAAATACGCGCTGATCGTCGCCGGCGAAGATGCCAAGGCCACGCAGGAAACCACTTTTGAGCGCCTGAACGCCGAAACGTCCACCCGCGATGACTACATGCGCGAATTTGCCACCCTGACCCTGGGTTCTGGTGCCGCAGCAGCGGTGATCGGCCCAGCCGACGCACATCCAGAGGCCCACCGCATTCTCGGTGGCGTCTCCCGCGCGGGAACCGAGCACCATGAACTGTGCGTTGGCGGACCAAACGGCATGTACACCGATACCAAGGGCTTGCTGGACAACGGCCTGGACTTGGTGGTCAACGCCTGGGATGAAGCGCACCGCACCGGATGGAACTGGAAGAGCATGGATCGCTATGTCACCCACCAGGTCTCCAAGTCGTACACCAATGCCATCATCAAGGCGGTCGGCCTGATCAAGGACCGGGTCCCCATCACGTTCTCGAAGTGGGGCAATGTTGGCCCGGCTTCGCTGCCCATGACCCTCTCGCAGGAGGCTGAATCCCTCAAGCCAGGCGATCGCGTACTGTGCATGGGCGTGGGATCCGGATTGAACACCGCGATGATGGAGATTGTCTGGTGACCGAGATTTTCCCCGGCGTCAAGGAAATCTACTCAAAATATCTGTCCGTTCCATCAACTTCCGAAGTTGACGGACAGGGCGCCACCTACCGCTGGCATGTGCTGGATAACCAGGAGGAACTGGCACAGCGCGGCATCACGCCGGTGGGTACGCTGGTCTGCGTCCACGGCAATCCCACCTGGTCCTACCTATGGCGAAGCCTGTTCAACCACGTCTCGGATCACCATCTGGCGTGGCGCATCGTCGCAGTCGACCAGCTGGATATGGGCTTCTCTGAACGCACCGGAAAGTTCCGCCGCCTCGCCGACCGCGTCAACGACCTCGGCGATCTGATTGATGCCCTGGATCTTGGCGATGGCATCACGACCGTCGGCCACGACTGGGGCGGGGTCATCTCCCTTGGCTGGGCAACAGGTCATCAGGAGCGGCTGGAACGTGTCGTGCTGACAAACACCGCCATCCATCCTGCCGGCTTCCAACTGCCTCCCGCCTTGAAGCTGGCCTCGCATCCTGCAGTCCACAGCTGGGGCACCAAAACCACTCGCGCATTCCTGCAGGTGACCCATTCGCTGGCCCAGCCTGCCCTGGCGCCACAGGTGCGCAAGGCGTTCATGGCGCCCTATACCAGCGCTGAAAAGCGTGACGGCGTAGCCAACTTCGTGGCAGATATTCCCTTTGACCCCCAGCATCCCAGCCGAGCGGCGCTGGACGGGATTTCCGAAGCGGTCCGCTCGCTCACGGTCCCTGCGCTGATGCTGTGGGGACCCGGTGACCCGGTGTTCTCCGACCGCTACCTGCGCGACCTGATGGACCGGCTGCCCCAGGCCCAGGTGCACCGCTTTGAAGGTGCCAGCCACCTCGTGGGTGAAGACCGGGATATCGCCTCCCCGATTTTCAGCTGGCTGGACAGCCAGCCCGACTCCGCTGGATCCTCCCGGGTCCAGGGTTCCGGCGAATACCGGCCGATGCTCGCCGAAATGGATTCGCGCCAAGCAGACCAGGGCACCGCGGTAGTCGACATCCATCCTCCGCGCTCGTTGTCCTGGGCCGAGCTCGGCGCACGGGTCAACGCCCTGGCCGCCGGGCTGCAGCAGATCGGCGTGAAGGCCGGAGACCGGGTGAACCTCCTGGTTCCGCCGGGCATCGAGCTGACTTCCCTGATCTATGCGTGCCTGCGTCTGGGCGCGGTGATTGTTGTCGCCGATGCAGGACTGGGCACCAAGGGCCTGGGCCGGGCCATCAAGGGTGCCGGTCCCAGCTTCCTCGTCGGAATTAACAGGGCCTTGGCCGGTGCACGGGTACTGGGATGGCCGGGCACCCGGATTGCGGCAGGAAATCTGTCCGCTGCCAAGCGCAAGGTGCTGGGCGTGGCCCATACCCTGGATGAGCTGATGGAGGCCGGAAGCAGGATCCCGGCCGATGCGCCGAACTTTGCTCCGGCCGACCCCGACGCCGATGCGGCGGTGCTATTCACTTCCGGGTCCACCGGTCCTGCCAAGGGGGTCGTGTACACCCACCGGCAGCTGGCCGCCATGCGCGATACGCTGAGCGAAACCTACAATCTGAAAGCCGGATCGGCCCTCGTTGCCGGGTTCGCTCCCTTTGCCTTGCTGGGCCCTGCGCTAGGTGCCACCTCGGTGACCCCCGACATGGATGTCACGGCGCCGCGCACGCTCACCGCCAGCGCCCTGGCCGATGCCGCCGTCGCGGTTAATGCGACCACGGTCTTCGCCTCCCCGGCAGCCCTGGCCAACGTCCTGGCCACGAAGGGCGAGCTGAACACCGCGCAGCGCAAGACCCTGGCCGGCGTCGAGCTGATGCTCTCGGCCGGTGCCCCGATTGCCGAACCGCTCTTGGCCCAGGTCCAGGAGCTGGTTCCCAACGCCAAGGTGCATACCCCCTATGGGATGACCGAGGCCTTGCCGGTGACCGATATCGATCTGGATGGCATCCGCGCGGCCGGCCACGGCAACGGCGTCTGCGTTGGCACTGCCGTAGCCGGTGCCACCGTGGCCATCGCGCCGATTGACGAACTGGGCGTGGCCGGGGATCAGCCGCAATACACCCCGAATGCCACCGGAGAAATACTTGTCCGCGCTGCGCATGTCAAGGACCGCTACGACCGCTTGTGGATCACCGAGCAGGCCAGCAGTTCCATCCCCGGATGGCATCGCACCGGCGATGTCGGACACCTCGATGATGAAGGGCTGCTCTGGGTCGAGGGCCGGCTGGGCCATGTCCTGAGCACCCCTTCCGGGGCGATCACTCCGGTGGCAGCCGAGCATGCGGCGCAGTCAGTCATCGGTGCCGGGCGCGCTGCCCTCGTGGGAGTTGGACCAGCCGGGACCCAGGCCGCTGTGGTGGTCATGGAGACCGTGCCCGCTGCGCGCAAGGCCGGACCGGCATCCAGCGAATTGGCCAGCAAGGTCAGGGCCGCGGTCGCCTCCACCGGCACCGATGTGGCCGCCGTGCTGGTGCTGCCCACCCTGCCCACCGATATCCGCCATAATTCCAAGATCGACCGTGCGGCATTGGCCCAGTGGGCCAGCGCAACGCTTGCCGGCGGAAGGATCCGCACGCCATGAGCGCAACCGAGACCTCGCTCAACGCCCGCAGGGTCCTGGTCACCGGTGCCAGCGGCATGCTCGGCGGTGCCGTGGCCCAGCTGCTGCGCGACCAGGGCCATCACGTTCGCACCTTCCAACGCCGCGCTTCGGCCGGCGCCGTGGACGAAGTCCAGGGTTCGCTGACGGATCAGAAAGCCGTGGAACAAGCCGTAGGCTCCATGGACGCTGTGATCCACCTTGCGGCCAAGGTGTCCTTCACCGGCCACTGGCAAGAGTTTGTCGATACCAACATCACCGGCACCAGCAATCTGCTCAAGGCTGCACGCAACGCCGGGATCAAGGACTTCGTTTTTGTTTCCTCTCCGTCGGTAGCGCACTTCGGGGATTCCTTGGCTGGAGCGGCAGCCGGGACCGCCAACCCGCAGCTGGCCCACGGCAATTATGCCCGCTCCAAAGCGGCAGCCGAGCTGGAGGCACTGGCCGCTGATTCTGCGGATTTCCGGGTGGCGGCCATCCGCCCGCATGTGGTGTGGGGTCCCGGGGACACCCAGCTCGTGGAACGGGTCATCCAGCGTGCCAAGGCCGGACGCCTTCCGCTGCTTGATCACGGTGCGGCGCTGATCGACACCACCTATATCGATAACGCTGCGGCGGCGATTGTCCGTGGCCTGGAGCGCATGGACCACGCGCACGGACGCGCCCTGGTGGTCACCAATGGCGAGCCTCGTCCGGTGGGCGAGCTGATGGCCGGGATCTGCCGGGCCGGGGGCGCACCAGCTCCCAAGCTCAATCTCCCGGGCTGGATGGCCCGTGGCGCTGGATCGGTCATTGAAAAGATCTGGCTGGCCGCAGGCTCACGGGGCCTGGTCCACGATGAGCCGCCAATGACGCGCTTCCTGGCTGAGCAGCTTTCCACGGCGCATTGGTTTGACCAGCGCGAAACCCATGAGGTTCTGGATTGGAAGCCTGCAGTGGGCATCGATGAAGGCCTGCACAGGCTCTCGGCCCACTATTCGAAGGATCGCGCGTAGCCACCCGCAGCGGCTTGCTGCCTAACGCGATGTCATGAAGCGGCGCCAACAAGGCGCTTGGGGCCAAACAGCGGTACCTTGAAATGATGGGCAACAAGATTTCTTACCAAGGTGAAGCCGGCTCCAACTCGAATATGGCCTGCACCCAGCGATTCCCCGACATGCAGGCTGTACCATGCGCCAGCTTCGAGGACGCCTTCGCCATGGTCGAAAACGGCGAGGCCGAGCTGGCCATGATCCCCATTGAAAATTCATTGGCGGGTCGAGTCGCGGACATTCATGTTTTGTTGCCCGAATCGAACCTCCAGATTGTGGGCGAGCATTACCTGCGAATCCGTTTTGACCTTTTAGGACTGCCTGGCAGTTCCGTTGGCGAAGCAACTGAAGTGCACAGCCACATCCATGCTCTGGGCCAGTGCCGCAAAATCATCCGAGAACACCAGCTGACCCCGGTCATTGCCGGTGACACCGCCGGTTCTGCCCGCGAAGTCAGGGACTGGAACGACCCGACAAAGCTTTCCCTGGCCCCGCCTTTGGCGGCCGAACTGTACGGGCTGGAAGTCCTTGCCTCGTCGGTGGAGGACGATCCCACCAACACCACGCGCTTCGTGGTCCTCGCGCGCAAGCAAGAACTGCCAACTCGCAGCGAGCTTCCCGAAACGGCTGTCACCACCTTGGTTTTCCAGGTCCGAAACGTTCCCAGTGCGCTGTACAAGGCACTAGGCGGCTTCGCAACCAATGGAGTGAATATCACCCGGCTGGAGAGCTACATGGTTGGCTCTTCGTTCGCCGCGACAACTTTCATGATCGATATCGAGGGTCATCCAGAAGACCTGCCCGTGCGCCTGGCCTTGGAAGAGCTGGAGTTCTTCACCTGGGAAATCAAGATCCTGGGCACCTACGCGGCCAGCGAGCACCGCAGCAGCGTTTCCGCGGCATTCGTCTAGGAGCTCAGCGGGCGAAAGCGATTCGAAAAGTGCCAGCCATCAGCCAGTCGCGCATGGTTTCCAAGACGGCAAAAAGTGCATCTCCATCCCACGCCAGAAGATTTCCAATCAATCCGCCGGCTACGATTTGGGCAGAACTGGCTCATGCGAACTAGCACATCAGCGTACACTTCGGAACAAGAAGCCAACCTGCCGACGAGGCCTACTTGTTCCAGGAATAGCGGCGCTCGGGCCGGCCCACTCCCCCGTAGCGAAGGTTCACCTGGGCCAAGTTTTCCTCGGCCAAGTACTCCAGATACCGGCGAGCACTCACCCGCGACGTGCCGAGCTTTTCAGCAGTTTCACTCGCGGAGATCGGCTCGCTTGCGTCTTTGACGATGTTTTCCACCAGCGTCATGGTTTCAGCGCTGCAGCCCTTGGGCAGCGGACGCCGATTCTGTCCACCGAGGCCGAAAAGGCGATTCACATCCGCCTGTTCCAGCTCCTGGTCCGCGGCAGCATGCAGCGGCTGGTAGGTCTTGGCGTAGTGCTTCAACCGTTCACGCAGGTCGTCCCAAGAAAATGGCTTCATCAAGTAGTGGACGATTCCACCGCGAAGGGCTTTGCGAACGGTGTCCATTTCCCTGGCTGCGCTAATGACAATGACGTCCAGCTCTGGCTGGACTTCGCGTAGTCGCTGCAGCAGGTCAAGCCCGTTCATATCAGGCAGGTGAATGTCGAGCAGGGCAAGATCCGGGGATAGCTCGGTAGCAGCCTTGATGGCATCGCTGGCAGTATGCGCTATCCCTACCACGGTGAAACCCGGCTCTTTGCTGACGAATCCGGCATGCACCTTTGCCACCATGAAGTCGTCATCGATGACCAAAACTTGGATCAAGAGTCTTGCCCTACTTTCTGAGTGTGGCGGTAAATTGTGCGCCATGGTCATTTACTGCTGTGATATCCCCGTTGCGGCGCCGGCAGACCAGCCGGCTCAACGCCAGGCCGAACCCCCGGCCTCCGGAAACCGTTGCGTCCTTGGTCGAAAAGCCTTGGGTGAAAATTTCCTTCATCGCGTCATCAGCAATCCCGGGCCCATTGTCGCTGACTCTTACGGTAATGAGATTATCGGCTTCGTGCACTGAAAGCATGATCTTCGGCTTCGGCATCTCGGCAACGGCATCCATGGCATTATCAATGAGATTTCCGACGACCGTGGTCAGGTCCCTTGCGATTTGCTCATCACCACGGCCCAGCCGGGAATCTTTTGAAACTTCGAGCAGGATTCCGCGCTCGGTGGCGACGCTTGCCTTGGCAATCAGCAGCGCTGCGATGGTCGGCTCCTGAATGTGCGCCGATACGTCTTCGAAAACCTTGCTGCGGCTGAAGCTAACGCCGTCGATGAACCGGATGACTTCCTCGTACTCCTGCAACTGGATCAGACCGGAAATGGCGTGCAGGTGATTGGCAAATTCATGGGTCTGCGCCCTGAGCATGTCTGCTGTGGCCTTGCTGTCGCCCAGTTCCTGCTCCAACAGTGTCAGCTCAGTGCGATCCCTGAAGGTCGTCACTGATCCGAGGTCCTTGCGGGCCGTTTTCACGGGCATGCGGTTGAAAACAACAACTCGTTCGCCGATGAGGAACTGGCGGTCGGGTTGCTGTTGTTGCGTTGTGAGCGCCCGGGTGACTTGTGGTGCCACATCCAGTTCGGTCAAGGTCTGGCCCACGCAGGTCAACGGAAGCTGAAGCAGTTCAATGGCAATGTCATTGGCCAGCATGATCCGGCTATCCGGGGAGACAGAAATGATGCCCTCCTTGACGCCATGCAGCAAGGCTTCGCGGTGTTCAAATAGTTCTGCGATTTCGCGTGGTTCCATGCCGCGGGTTTGGCGCCTGACCCTGCGCGAAAGCATCACCGACCCGGTAGCGCCCAAAACCACGGCAATTATCAGGGTGCTCAGCGCGCTGGGCGCAATTTCCTGGATCAACTCCCGTGTGCTGGGGTAGCTTTGCCCGGCGCTGACTATTCCGACCATTTGCCCTGTGTCATCCAGGACTGGAACTTGCGCGATGAGCACATGGTTGCCGTTACGGGTGATTTCACCCGTCCATCCCCTGCCTTCTTCCACTTTTGATTCAGGGTGCAGGATTGAGGTACCGACATCGTCGGGGTAGGTAGAAGTAATAACCGTTCCGTATCGGTCGGCCAGGATAACAAACTGCAAGCCGGAGATGCTTCGAGTTGTTTCTGCCATCGCTGGCAGAGCCGAGCCCATTTCCGGGGCCGCGCTGGGTATCAGTGCCCTGAGCAGCGGGTTGGACGCCAGGGATTCCGCTGCGGACAGGCTGCGGCGTCCTTCAATTTTTTCGAAGTTATTGGTGGACTGGGTCAGGGAAACAACCACGACACCGGCCAGGACGACGGCAATAATCAGCAATTGGAGAATCAGGTACTGCCCAGCCAAAGAAATCCGGTGAGCAAAAACGTTGCCAAGCCGTGATGCCTTTATTTCCACCACTGCGCTCCTTGTCGCTGAATCCCCGATCGCCCATCTTTGGGGCACTGGGCAACCTTACCGAACTTTTAGATGATCGAAATCACTGTTATTGGTTACACAATGAACAGTATTTTCTTTGAGTACGCAAGCGTGACCCAGTTCACAACATTGCCTACTGTGGAGTTACTCGCAACTCCGATGAAAGCAACGAGGCTGAAATCAATGAAAAACTTCAAATCCTTCCGTGCGCTGACGGCCCTGGCAGCCACTGCCGCTCTCGCTTTGGGGGCGACCGGCTGTGGCGTCACCTCCGAATCCTCCAACGATGACGCCACCAAGTCAGAGGGTCCCATTGCCAACCTGCGCATCATGGTTCCCAACACCCCTGGTGGCGGCTACGACACCACCGCACGTGTTGCCGCCAAGGTCATGGATGATGCCAGCCTCGCCAGCAACCCGGAAGTCTTCAACCTGGCCGGTGCCGGCGGCACCGTGGGTCTGGCCCGCCTGATCAACGAAAAGGACAATGGCGACCTGGCCATGCTCATGGGCCTTGGCGTGGTGGGCGCCAGCTACACCAATGACACCGATGCCAAGCTGACCGAAACCACTCCCATCGCCAAGCTCATCGAAGAGCCGGGTGCGATCATGGTTTCCAAGGACTCCCCATACAAGACCATTGACGATCTGGTGAAAGCTTGGAAGGAAGACCCAAGCAAGCTCTCGGTCGGCGGCGGTTCCTCGCCGGGCGGTCCGGACCACCTGCTGCCGATGCAGCTGGCCGAAGCCGTAGGCGTTGACCCCAAGGAAGTGAACTTCGTTTCCTACGATGGTGGTGGCGATCTGCTTCCGGCCATCCTGGGCAACAAGCTGGCATTTGCCGCTTCCGGCGCTGGCGAGTACATGCAGCAGATCGAAGAGGGCTCGGTTCGCGTACTGGCCACCAGCGGCGAAGAACGCCTTGAGGGCGTTGACGCGCCAACTCTGAAGGAATCAGGAATCGACCTGGTCTTCTCGAACTGGCGCGGCCTGGTTGCCCCACCTGAGATCTCCGACGAGGACAAGGCCAAGTGGGTCGACCTTGTTACCAAGATGCATGATTCCGCCGAATGGAAGGAAGCCCTGGAGACCAATGCCTGGACCGATGCGTTCATGACCGGCGACGAGTTCTCCAGCTTCCTCACCGATCAGGATGAGCGCGTAGCCAGCGTCCTGAAGACCCTGGGTCTGGCGTGAGCGAAGTAAGCACCGCAAAGAACAAACGCGTCGAACTCCTGTTCGCCGCGTTTCTTCTTATCGTCGGAATCATCGTGTTCGTTGATGCGTCACAGCTGCACGTGACGTACTCCCAGGCGGATGTCGTCGGCCCCAAGGCCGTTCCCTACGCCGTCTCGGGCATTCTCATCGCCTCGTCCATCGCCTTGGTCATTACTATTCTCCGCGGAAATCTGGCCGAAGGAGAAGAAGGCGAAGATGTGGACCTCAGCCAGCCATCGGACTGGAAAGTCCTGCTGCCGCTGCTGGGCGTTTTCGTCCTGAATCTCCTGCTGGTCAATTGGGCCGGCTGGGTCATTTCCGGAACGATCATGTTCTTCGGTGCCGCCACGTGCCTGGGCGCCCGGCGCTGGGTGCTGACCCTGGTCATCTCTCTGGCATTGGCCCTCGGGTCGTTCTACGGCTTCTACATGGGTCTGGGAATCAAGCTCCCAGCCGGAATACTCTCGGGGGTGCTGTAAGTGGATACGCTCAGTCTGTTGATGGATGGCTTCGCTGCGGCGCTGACTCCAGTCAACCTCCTCTTCGCGTTGGCAGGTGTCATCCTGGGCACCGCCGTCGGCGTGCTGCCCGGCATCGGTCCGGCCATGGCCGTGGCCCTGCTGCTGCCGCTGACCTTCGGCATGGAGACTTCCAGCGCACTGATCATGTTCGCTGGCATCTACTACGGCGGCATGTACGGCGGTTCAACCACCTCCATCCTGCTCAATACGCCGGGTGAATCGGCCACGGTGATCACAGCCATCGAGGGACACAAGATGGCCAAGGCCGGACGTGCTGCCCAGGCATTGGCTACTGCGGCCATTGGTTCCTTCGTGGCTGGCACCATCGGCACCGCGCTGCTGGTAACCGTGGCCCCGATCGTCGTGAAGTTCGCGGTCAGCCTCGGCGCACCGAGCTACTTTGCCATCATGGTGCTCGCCCTGGTCACGGTCACCGCGGTTTTGGGATCCTCCAAGATTCGCGGCTTCGCAGCCCTCGGGCTGGGATTGGCCATTGGCCTGGTCGGCATGGATCCGGTTTCCGGGCAGCAAAGGCTGACCTTCGGTTTCGCGCCGCTGGTTGACGGACTGGATATCGTCGTAGTGGCTGTGGCCATCTTCGCCATCGGCGAGGCGCTGTGGATTGCAGCGCACCTGCGCAGCAATCCTGCGCGGACCATCCCGGTGGGCGCTCCGTGGATGGGCAAGGAAGATTGGAAGCGTTCGTGGAAGCCTTGGCTGCGCGGCACTGCTTTCGGATTCCCCTTCGGCGCCCTGCCAGCTGGCGGTGCCGAGGTGCCAACTTTCCTTTCCTATGTCACGGAAAAGAAGCTGTCCAAGCATCCCGAAGAATTCGGCCATGGAGCCATTGAGGGTGTTGCCGGTCCGGAAGCAGCCAACAATGCGTCGGCCGCCGGAACGTTGACCCCGATGCTGGCCTTGGGGCTGCCGACCAACGCGACTGCCGCCGTGATGCTGGCCTTCCTGACAATGAAGGGCATCCAGCCAGGTCCGCTGCTCTTCGAGAACGAGCCGGATTTGGTGTGGGCGCTGATTGCCAGCCTGTTCATCGGCAACACGCTGCTGCTGCTGATCAATCTTCCCCTGGCACCACTGTGGGCCAAGCTGCTGAAGATCCCGCGTCCTTACCTGTACGCAGGCATCTTGTTCTTTGCTACCCTTGGCGCCTTCTCGGTGAACATGCAGGTGGCTGACCTCTGGCTGCTGCTGATCATCGGCTTGCTGGGCTTCGCCCTGCGCCGCTTCGGCTTGCCGGTGCTTCCATTGATACTTGGTGTCATCATCGGCCCGATGGCCGAGGAGCAGTTGCGAAAGACCTTCCAGCTCTCTGCAGGCAGCGTCAACGGTTTGTGGGGTGAACCTCTCGCAGTGGGAATCTACATCCTCATCGCAGTCCTGTTGCTGCTGCCCGTGCTGATTTCCGTAATCCGCCGTGCCCGTGGCAAGGATTCGATCCTGACCGCCGGATTATCCGAAGGCGGGGAAATCACCGAAGACGAGGTGGAACAGTTCGATGCCGCTACCGCGGCAAAGCACAAGGCCGAAGGCAAGCACGGGCGTAGCGCCGGTACCGAAAGGGATGAATCATGACCATAGTAGTTGGCTACATTCCCTCGCCTGAGGGTGAAGCTGCCCTGGAACGAGCCATCGTCGAGGCGAGCCGCAATGATGCAAAGCTGGTCGTGGTGAATTCCTCGAAGGGCGATCAGCTGGTGGATGACCGTCTGATCGATGCGAAGCAGTTTCACGAGCTGGAGGCCAGGCTGAGTGCTGCCGGGATCAATTTCTGGATCGAGCGCCGTTCCCAGGGGGCCGATGCGGCTGACCAGATACTCCAGGTGGCCCAGGCGCAGCGGGCCGAGCTGATTATGATCGGGTTGCGCAAGCGCAGCGCCATGGGCAAGTTCCTCATGGGGAGCAACGCGCAGCGCATCCTGCTCCAGGCCGAATGCCCGGTGCTTTCCCTGAAAGCGTATGCCGACTGGTAAGCACGAAGTACTTGAACCGATACCGACAGCGGGCCTGCACCATCTGGTGCAGGCCCGCTGTCGTTTCTCTTACTGCTGGTAGGGATTTGCCGGTGGCGCATTTCCGCCGCCGGGCTTGGGCGTGTTGCCCGGGACCGGCAAGTTGCCGGCCTCCGCTGGCGGTGTTCCACCAGCCAGGCGAACCAGCTCGGCAGTATTCTGCGCGGTGCGAATCTGGGCGATCAGCGACTCAAGGCCTGCACGAGCCAGTGCCAAGTAAACCAGTGCAAACAGCGGGCCGACGATGAGCAGCATCAAGAAACCAACGGCAGTGTTAAATTGGAAACCGGTCACGACTATTCCGATATAGCCAAAGGCCAGGAAAATCATGATCAATATATAGACAATCTTGATGATTGACGGCGTGACAAACTTCCTGAATTCGAAATCAAAGAGGGCCTTCATCGCTATTCCTTACTTTCGGCCGACGAAATGAATGGCAAAGCTGACGTTACCCAATTCTTCGTCTCAGGGATAGTGGATCTAGAAAATACTCCCTACTCGCCGTGGCGAATCGGCTGATCTATCACGGATATTTTGATACCTGGCCGAGCCCATGGATACTCATGAAACCGATCGGAACTTGGCCTGCCTGCTGCCGACGCTCGGCGCGCTGGAAAGCTCGGTCGCAGCAGTCCGGAGAAATCCGTTCACCCCTGGGCCGATTGCGGGCTTCGCACGTGAACAAATAGTTGCCAAAATCCCCATGCACAATAAGTGCGGACTGCGCAGAGGCGCCGTTTGGACGCTCAGGGCTTACTCGGGATTCTGCTGGCTGGCAAAGCTGTGCTCTGCGCGCTGAGCGATTCCTGAGATATGCGCCTGCATGGCCTCTTGGGCAGCCGAAGGATCATCGGACCGGAAGGCCTCAATGATCTTGGCATGTTCCTCAATGGTGTGCTCGCCGCTCATGACGTTCTGCACCACCAGCCGGAAGCGCTGGATGTGCCCCTCGATGGACGAGTAGGCCCTATCGAGGAATTCGTTGTCCGCGGCCTCGACGATTGTCCGGTGGAATAATTCGTCAGCTTTCCAGTAGGCCCGGTAGTCCGCGAAGGCTTGTCCCCCACGCGCCGCGTTGAGCTCCGAGTTGCACGCTTCAAGCTTGCTGATCAGCTCGTCGTCCTGGTGCGCGCAAGCCAGCGCGGCGATGCCTGGTTCCAGCATGGACCGTGCCACGTGCAGTTTCTGGATGTCATCTGCCGTCGGCTCGGGCGCGACGCGGTAACCGCGCAAGGCTTCGCGCCGCACCATGCCTGTTGCCTCCAGGCGTGCCAGGGCTTCGCGAACCGGAGTTGAGGAAACCTGGAACTTCTTCGCCAGGCCGTCAATGCCAAGCTGCGACCCAGTAGGCAATTTGTCATCCAGCAGCAGCATCAAGATGGCGTCGAATACCTGATCTGCCAGCATCGGGCGTGCGGCAATCAGAGGTGTTGACTCTTCTGACGGCATTGCGTTCATGTTGAAATCCTATCCAACGTAAGCTCCGGACCAATCTTGCGCAACGAATCAACGGCCGAGCTTCATAAGGCGCTCAAGCTATTGAAACTAAATCGTGCACGATGTACGGTACATGATATCGGAAAACATGACCTTCCTCACTAAATGACCACGGTCATTGTTCTGACGTTCGGACCATTTCCCCATAAAAACAGAGAGGGCATGATCATGCACTCGCACTTCAAGATCTCGTCACTGGCCGTAGCCGGGCTTCTGGCACTGACACTGGCCGGCTGCTCGAACCCCGAATCGCCGACCAGCGAATCTGGTGCCGCAACCGATGGCAAAGACGCTATCGGGGTGGAGGTCAATCAGGCTGCCCACGACGCCCTCCCCCAGAAGTACAAGGACAGCGGCAAGATGGTTGTCACCATGAGCGAAAGCTCCCCGCCGCTGCATTTCATCTCCGATGACGGGCACACCACAGTCGGTGTCGACCCAGACCTGGCCAAATCCCTCGGTGAGGCAATGGGAGTTGAAGTCACCATTGAAAGCGGCAGTTTCGATGCCATCATTCCAGGAATATCTGCCGGAAAATTTGATCTTGTCGTCTCCCAGATGTCCCCTTCCAAGGAGCGCATGAAGGTGCTGGACTTCGTTGACTATTACCAGTCGGGCAGCGGCATCGGCGTCGCACCTGGCAATCCCAAGAAACTTGCGGTTGATGAGTTGTGCGGAGTGAAGGTCGGCGTGCTGAAGGGTTCGTTCCAGGATCTCAAGCGGGTTCCGGAAGCCTCGAAAAAGTGCGTCGCTGATTCCAAGCCGGCTATCGATGTCATGACCTACCCGGACATGCAAGCCCCCATCCTCGCCTTGTCATCCGGGCGCATCGACGCAGTCTACGTTGACGGCCCGACCTTGGGCTACGCCATCAAGCAGGGAGGGAAAGTCGAACTGCTCGGCGAGAAGGATGTCACGCCCGTCAGCATCGCCTTTGCCAAGGACGCCGGGCTTGAGAAAGCCGTGCAGCTGGGGCTGGAATCCTTGACCGAAAGCGGCCGCTACCAGCAGGTCCTCGACGACTGGGGCGTAGGCAGCGGCGCTGTCACCGATTTCGCCTTCAACAAGGCCCAGTAGTTTCCGATGACTAGCATTTCAAGGTATCCGGATTCTGCCCCGGCCTCCGTCGATGAGCAGCACGAACTGCTGATGACCCGCCCGCGGACCAGCCACAAGATGATGTGGCTGACCGCGGGGATTGTACTCGTGGTAGTGGCCCTCATAGCCACCTCGCTGATCACCAATCCGAGGTATGAGTGGGACGTGGTCTTCAGCTGGTTCGCTTCAGAGAGATTATTTTCAGGACTCGTCAATACGCTGATCCTGACCGTGATCTCCATGTCGGTCGGCATTGTTGTCGGCATCCTGCTGGCGCTCGCCCGGCTGGCACCGAACTACGTCATCGCTTCGGTAGCTGCCTTCATGATCTGGTTCTTCCGCGGCGTGCCCGTATTCGTTCAGCTGCTGTTCTGGGGATTCATTGCAGCGATTTATCCCCGCATCGAAATGGGAATTCCGTTCGGCCCCGAATTTTTCTCGGTCGACGCAAATGCCGTCATCACCCCCTTTCTGGCCGCGATTCTCGGACTTGGCCTGAACGAGGGTGCCTACATGTCCGAGATCGTCCGGGCAGGATTGCTCAGCGTTCACAAGGGCCAGACCGAAGCAGCCAAGGCGCTTGGGATGAAGCGTGGCTTGATTCTTTGGCGCATCGTGCTGCCGCAAGCCATGAAAATCATCATCCCTCCCACGGGCAATCAGACGATTTCCATGCTCAAGACGACGTCGCTGGTCAGCGTCCTGGCCTTCCCGGAACTGTTGTACTCGGCGCAAATGGTCTACAGCTCCAATTTCAAAACCATCCCCCTGCTGATCGCTGCAAGCTTGTGGTACCTGGCTATCACCAGCCTGCTGAGCCTGGGACAGTTCTACATTGAACGCCATTTCAATCGCGGCTCGGGAAACAGGACTGAGCAAAAGCTCTCCTCGCGATTCAACCCGCTGAAAAGAAGCCAGCCAACAGTCCAGAAAGTCCAATTATGAGTGACGTCATTGCCGAAGCACGCGAAGTGCGCAAGCACTTCGGGCACCTGGAAGTGCTCAAGGGAATCAATCTCACCGTCAAGCGAGGTGAAGTCACCTGCATCCTGGGGCCCTCCGGCTCGGGGAAATCCACCTTCCTGCGTTGCTTCAACCAGTTGGAAACCATGGACGGCGGATACATCAAGATCGATGGCCAACCGCTGGGTGTCCGAATCAAGAACGGCATCCTGCGCAAGCAGGCCGAAGCAGAGATTGCCAAGTCACGCGAAAACATCGGCATGGTATTCCAGGGCTTTAACCTCTTTCCGCACATGACCGTTCTGGAGAATATCTGCGAAGCCCCCATTCGCGTCAAGAAGGAGGAGCGCAAGACGGTGACCGCCCGGGCACACGAGCTCTTGAAACGAGTGGGACTGTCTGAAAAAGCTCACTCCTACCCGGTGTCCCTCTCTGGCGGCCAGCAGCAACGTGTCGCCATAGCCCGTGCGCTGGCCATGGAGCCCAAGCTCATGCTGTTTGACGAGCCGACATCAGCCTTGGACCCCGAGCTTGTCGGCGAAGTACTCGATGTCATGCGGGACTTGGCCAAAGCCGGCATGACCATGATCGTGGTGACCCATGAAATCGGATTTGCCCGCGAGGTCGGGGACAACCTGGTCTTCATGGACGGCGGCTACGTGATCGAGCAGGGCGATCCGCGCGAGGTCTTGAGCAATCCGCAGCATGAACGCACCCAGCAATTCCTCGCCAAAGTCCTCTAAACCATTCCAAATTGGAGTTTTCTCACCATGCGTAACAAATGGATTGTCAGTATCGATGACTACCGTCGAGCATCACGTTGGCATCTTCCAAAAATGATCACCGACTACCTGGACGGTGGCGCTCTCGATGAGATCACCACACGGGCCAACCGCGAAAGCCTCGACGCGCTGATGCTGCGACAGCGGTCCATGGTGGACCTCAGCGACTTGCGCACCGATGCCACCGTCTTGGGCCAGCAGATCGATCTGCCATTGATCGTTGCGCCCATGGGCATGCTGACCATTTTCCATCCGGGATCGGACCCAGCGGTCGCCCGTGCGGCGGTGAACGCCGGTTCGATTTTCATCCACAGCGCTTGGGCAGGGTGCGCCTTGGAAGAGGTAGCGCCCATTGCCGGCGACAAGCTCTGGGCACAGGTTGCCTTCTGGAAAGACCCCGAGGAAACCGAAAGCTACATCAAGCGCGCCCGGAATGCCGGCGTCAAGACCCTGGTCGTGGCCGGCGACGTCGGATCCTCGAGCAAACGCGAAAGGGACCTGCACCACGGGCTGTCCATGCCGCCGCGGCCGCCGGTGGTCGACTACCTGACCACCGCCATGCGCCCGCAATGGATCTACCGCTGGCTCACCGGACGCAAAATGACCTACGGCAACTACTCCATCGACGGCCAACCGCTGCGCATGGACGAAATGAACCAGTGGATGGCCAAGAACAAGAACCCTGGTGCCAACTGGGCCGATTTCGCCCGGCTTCGCGAGCAGTGGGATGGAAATTTGGTCATCAAGGGAATCATGGATCCCGTGGATGCCGCGCGGGCCGTCGATGAGGGCGCCGATGGAATTTTCATTTCCAACCACGGTGGCCGCCAATTCGATGCCCAGCCTGCCACCATCGATGTCCTCCCCTCGATCGTTTCGGCGGTCAACGGCCGGGCGGAAATCTATCTCGATGGCGGGATCCGCCGAGGCCACGACATGGTCAAGGCCATCGGCCTTGGAGCGACCGCAGTGATGGCTGGACGCCCCTTCGCCTATGCCCTGGCCACCGGTGGCGAACCAGCTGTCAGCAAGGCGTTCAAGATCCTGCACGACGAGTTCAAGGGCGCCATGGGATTTGTCGGGAAAACACGTGTATCCGGGATTGACGAGTCCGTCTTCGCCCAGTGCAACCGCATCACCGATTACGTCTAGAAACACCGCAATAACTACAACGCCAACGGCCCGGATTCCCCGCAAAGGAAATCCGGGCCGTTGGCGCATGCTTATTGGGCCTGGTTGGCAACAGATTCTTGCTGCAGCCAGAACATCGGGCTATGCCTTGGCAATCGCTTCTTTCAGGGCCGCCAGCAGCAAGGCTACCGAACCCGGGTTGGCGTTCGGTCCCATCATCCCGATGCGCCACACGGTGCTGGCATACTGGCCCACGCCACCGCCGATTTCAATATTGAATCGCTCCAGCAGGTAGCCTCGAACCTTCGCCGATTCCACTGCCTCAGGTACGTAAACGGTAGTCAGCTGCGGCAAACGGCTGCCTTCCTGGGCAAACAGTTCCAGCCCCATCTCCTGCAGGCCCTGTTGCAACAGGCTGCCCGCCTCCTGATGCCGAGCGGTTACCGCGTCCAGGCCTTCGGCGAGAATCCGGTCAATGCCAGCTTCAAGCGAAGCAACCATCGCCACCGGTGCAGTGTGGTGGTAGGTGCGCCCGCCACCTGTGGCGCCGGTGGCATACCCGCCCAGCAGGCCCAAATCCAGGTACCAGGACTGCGGCTTCTGGACCCTGCGCTCGAATGCGCGGTCCGAAATGGTGAACGGTGCCAGGCCAGGTGCCACTCCGATGCATTTCTGGGTTCCGGCGTAGCCCACATCGATCCCCCACTCATCGGCCAGCACCGGCATGCCGCCGATGGAGGTCACGGCGTCGGTGATCAGCAGGGCATCGCCCTTGATGGCGCCCAGAGCGGCAATATCCGAAACCACGCCGGTGCTCGTCTCGGCGTGCACACCGGCAATCACGGCCGGGTTGGGGTGGGCGTCAGCCACGCGCTGGGCGTCAATTGGCGTGCCGTAGTCATGTTCAACGCGCACCACCTCGGCGCCCACACGCGAGGCAACTTCGCACATGCGTTCACCGAACAGGCCGTTGATCGCAATGACTGCGACATCACCTGGGTTGATGGTGTTGACAAAAGCTGCCTCCATGCCGGCCGAACCGGTGGCGCTCAAGGGCAGGGTGCGCACGTTCTTCGTTCCCCACAGCGTGCGCAGCCCCTCGCCCACGCGATCCATGCGGGCAATGAATTCGGGGTCGAGGTGGCCGAGCAGCGGCAGGCCAAGGGCGGCGGTGGCTTCCGGGTACGGGTTGCATGGACCCGGACCAAAAAGGTGGCGCTGAAGAACGGTCTTGCTCATGACGGCTCGCTTTCATCTCATAGGGGTATCCCAACTGCGCTTCAGCTTATCCCGCCTCCAGCTGCATGGCGAAAGGACCAAGCTGAATGACATCATCTCCAGCTCCGTTCCTTGCTTCCGCCGAGTTTGCCCAGCTGGCAGGCAGGCCTGGCCGTGGGGACGCACCAGCGGTGCACTTCACCGTGCCAGTTCGACGCCCCTGGTGGAACAAGGCAGCACTCCTGGCTCATGGATTGCGGCGGCAGCCCAAACGGTGGCCCGGATTCATCTGGGTTTCTACAGGGCTATCCGACGTCCTAAGTTGGATCAATTCGCAGATGTAACAACTGTTACTCTAGAAATCGTGACTGAATCCATCAAATGGCTGGTACTGCTGGTGCAGGTGCCCGCCGAACCATCCCGGCATCGCGTGGCAGTCTGGCGCCAGTTGCGCAAAACCGGTGCGGCACCGATCCAGTCCGGCTCCTGGGTCATCCCCGACGCGCCAGCCTTCACCAACGGCATCGAGCGAGCCAAGGGGCTGTGCCGGAACGCCGGCGGAAGTTTCACCATCCTGCACGCCTCGCCTGACGATGCCCAGTCCGCCCACGCCCTGGACAGTGCCTTCCGCGCGGCACGCGTTGATGAATGGAATGAATTCCTGGGCGACTGCAATAAATTCATGCAGGAAATCGCCAAGGAAATATCCATCGAGAAATTCACCTACGCCGAGCTGGAAGAAGAAGACCAGAGCTTGGAACGGCTGCGCCGATGGTACCGGGAACTGAAGAAACGCGATGTGCTCTGGCTGGAAGAAGCCGTCCAGGCCGATGAAGCGCTGCGCGCTGGATCGCTCGCGTTGGAAGAGTACGCCCGTCTGGTCTATGCAGCCGAGAACGAAATCTGATGGCCACGAATACACTGGGAAATTCCAGAATCGCGCCGCTGTATGCCGCCGGGTTCACCACCGCTTTTGGCGCCCACAGCATCGCGGCCGGCCTCGGCTCCGAATTTGAATCGCTGGGCAGCAGCCTGCTTGCCTTGGGCATCCTGCTGGCACTCTACGATGTCGCCGAGGTCATCCTCAAGCCGGTCTTCGGCTCCTGGAGCGACCGCATCGGTGCCAAGCCGATCATTCTTGGCGGTCTCGCCGCGTTCACCCTGTTCTCGTTCCTCGGGGTTTTTGCGCATGATCCTCTGGCTTTGGGGCTGGTTCGGCTGGGCCAAGGAGCCTCGGCTTCGGCCTTCTCGCCGGCAGCTTCCGCCGCCGTGGCCAGGTTCTCCGGCAACAGCACTGGGCGCTATTTCGGCCGCTACGGTGCGTGGAAAACCCTTGGCTATGTCTGCGGTCCGCTGCTCGGGGCGGTGTTGATCTGGTGGGGAGGATTCCCGGCCTTGTTCATGTGCATGACCGCGATTTCGCTGGCAACCGCAGTTTGGGTCGGCGTGGGCATGCCGAAGCTGCCTGTGCTTCCCAAGGTCCGCTACACCCTCAAGGACCTGGCACGCCAAACCGTGGAGCCGGGATTCATGGTGCCCACGATGGTTCTGGCCGCATCGACCGGAGCGCTGGGGACCGCCGTGGGATTCCTTCCGTTGATGGGCACGAACGTGGGGTTGAACAGCGTACAGAGCATGGGCGTGGTTTCCCTGCTGGCGATCAGCTCGGCATTGATTCAGCCTTGGGTGGGCAAGCTGAAGGACCAGTCGCGCCTGTCTTCTCTCACCGGCATGGTGTCGGGGCTTGTGCTGATCACCGCCGGGCTTGCCTGCGCAGCCCTCTGGCCTGCTTTCCTCTCCCTGCTGGCCTGCGCCGTGCTGTCCGGGGCAGGAATCGGAATCACCACGCCACTGGGCTTTGCCCATTTGGCCGCTTCGACCCGACACGACCGCATGGGAAGAACCATGGGTTCCGCGGAGCTGGGAAGGGAGCTGGGCGATGCCGGCGGCCCCCTCCTGGTCGGTGCCATCGCTGCCGCCATCAGCCTGTCGGCCGGATTATGGGCGCTGGCTTCGGCAGTTCTGGCCGTAGCGCTCCTGGCCCTCTGGCTGCTCCGAGCCCCTAAAGCGCTGTGAACCGTGGCACTTGCTGGCAACGAGCTGCAATGGCTTGCGACTTCGCAGTGAATGTACAAGGGTGGGAGGACGAGTCTGAAAGGAGAATGCCGTGAAGAAAATCCTCATGGTCCTGACCAGTGTTTCAGAGATGGGCGAAAGCAAGGAACCCACCGGATACAACGTCGCAGAAGCCTCGCATCCTTGGAAGGTGTTTCGTGATTCCGGGCATTTTGTCGACTTCGCCTCCATCAAGGGCGGCCAGCCGCCGCGTGACACCGTGGATCAGGACGACCCGATCCAGGTCCAGTTCACCACGGATGAAACGGCCCGTGCCGGCTTGTACAACACAGCCAGGGTCGGAGTAATTGATCCCGAACAATATGATGCCGTGTACCTGGTTGGCGGCCACGGAACGATGTGGGATTTCCCGAACAACGAAGGCCTGCAAAAGCTGGTCGGCGCAATTTACAACAAGGGCGGGGTGGTCGGCGCGGTCTGCCACGGTCCGGCCGGGTTGCTTGATGTCGAATTGCATCACGGCCTGAAACTGCTCAGCGGCAAGGATGTAGCGGCATTCACCAACGACGAGGAAGTTGCAGTGGGCAAGGACAAGATCATCCCGTTTTTCCTCGCCGACAAATTGGCAGAGCAAGGTGCCAACCACATTCCGGCAGAAAATTTCGCGGAGAACGTCCAGGTCTCCGAACGCCTGGTAACCGGGCAGAACCCGGCCTCTGCAGCGGGCGTTGCCAAGGAAATGGAAAAGCTGCTGGCCGAGGCGATCCACCAGGAAAAGGCAGCAGAGGCGCGGGCTGCTGCTGAAGCCGAAGATTCCGAATAAAGAAGATCCCGGTTCCTTCAGAAGGAACCGGGATCAACTTGAACTGCTGGGGACTACTTGCGCAGGCCCAGACGCTCGATCAGCGAACGGTAACGCTCGATGTCGGTGTTCTTCAGGTAGCCGAGCATGCGACGACGACGACCAACCAGGGCCATCAGGCCACGGCGGGTGTGGTGGTCATGCTTGTGCATCTTCAGGTGCTCGGTCAGGTCCGAAATACGGCGGGACATGACGGCAATCTGAACCTCAGGCGAACCGGTGTCACCCTCGTGGGTAGCGTAAGCCTTGATGATTTCGTTCTTGATAGTGGCATCCAATGCCATAACAAACTCCTAGAGTTGGACCGCGTTCATAAGTCGGTGCAAACGCCGAAGCGTTCACGGTGGATACTCGCAACCGCGGACTGCAGCGAGAACCATCGTCAATCATATCACCGACGGGTGCGCCGGCGGGACCTCCAGGCATGGGTGAGATAGGGCACCTGCACCTTCTCGGACCGCTGATATCCAAGGTGCTCGGTCCAGTACCATTCGAGATTTGCTTCGACCTTGGCTCTAGTTGTTCCTGTCGCCTTGCGGTAATAGCTGCGCGATTTGGTCAGTTCGATGATCTCCTGGAAATCCAAGGGCATCGACCAATGCCATATGCCGTGCTCCGGCTTGCCGAATTCCGGCCCCAAGGGAGGTTCGAGCTCCGGGCGGTGGACATCACCGGCATGCATGATCCGTGCCAACCGGTGAACCCACGGAATGGACACATCAAGCTGGTTCCACAAGAGAGTTAGCCAGCCATGGCCATGCAACAGCCTGGCAGCTTCCGCGCTGGCTTTGGGATGATCGACCCAGTGCCAAGCCTGGGCATAGGTGACCAAGTCAAAATGGTTTTCAGCCAGTCCCGTGTCCTCCCCGGAGGCACAGTGCGTAGCTACGTCCGGCAGGCGCTTGGCCAGGACCGAAAGCATGTCCCGGGAAGGATCAACGGCGGTGGTCTCCACGCCGCGGGCCACAAGCTGTTCGGTAAAAATTCCCGAACCGCACCCGATATCTACCGCAGTGGCAGGATGATGCTGCAGCGCAAAATCCAGTGCGGCCCCAGGATAGGACGGACGGATCTTGTCATAGCTTTCGGCATCCGACTGGAATGCCGAGGCCAACTCATCACGCCGCTGAGCGCTCACCACGAAGGCCCGCTGCGGCAGGGAAGGAATTTCTGCCATGGCTTCTAATGGCGTTCGGAAGCCAAGACTGTCCGAGCCTGGTCGACGTCTTCGGTCATTTGCTCGATCAGTGCTTCGATGCCGCGGTAGGCAACCATGGGGCGCAGGTGTGCAATGAATTCCACCACGATCTGCTGGCCGTACAGGTCGAAATCTTCCACGCCCTCTTCAGGGCGGTCGATCACGTGGGCCTCGACAACTCTCGACACCCCGTCAAAGGTGGGGTTCGAGCCCACGGAAATTGCCGCAGGCCACCGAACATCAGCCTCGTCGATGACCCAGCCGGCGTAAACCCCGTCAGCCGGGATGATGCCGGTGGCCTCATGATCCAGGTTTGCGGTCGGGAATCCCAATTCGCGCCCTCGGGCGTGGCCATGGACCACCTCGCCGCGCATCCGGTGCGGCCTGCCAAGAATCCCGGCGGCGGCTTCGACGTTGCCGGCGGCAAGTTCTTCACGGACCCAGGTCGATGAGAGGCGGCGCTTGTCCCCCACGTCTTCAACGCCAATCACGTCAAAATCATATTTCTTGCCCAGCTCTTGCATGTAGCCGAAGTCGCCGGAATTGTTCTTGCCAAAGCGCACATCGTGGCCAACCACTACGGCCACCGCATGCAGTTTCTCCACGATGATGGAGCGGACAAATTCTTCGGCGCTTTGCTCAGCAAAATCCAGCGTGTAGTGGATCATCACGGTGGCGTCCAATCCAACGCCCGCCAGGGTATCAATCCGGTCGGCTATGCCCATGATCAGTTCCGGGGCATTATCCGGACGGTGGACCAATGCAGGATGCGGGTCGAAAGTAATGGCCACCGATAGGGCAGAGCGCGCTTTTGCCTGCGTCACCGCGGCATCCAGGACTTCGCAGTGCCCCAAATGAACACCATCAAAGTTGCCAATGGTCACGACAGTGGGAGCCATATCCGCGGGGACGGCGTCCAAGCCCTTCCAATAGTGCACTTTGCTCCTTTAGAAATTCTTCTGTGGCAGGAGGGAAACCCGCCGAGGCAATTCTTACACGTCTTTAGGCGCGACGCTCACTGCGGTTACGGTAAAGCCACCACAAGCCGACAATCGGAAGTACCAGCGGAATGTACCCGTAGCCTTCCCCGAATCCGCTCCACACCGAGGGGTGGGCAAAGATTTCCGGATGCGTGAGCGACAAAATACCCACGACGATTACGCCGGCAAGCTCGATGCTCACTGCCCACAAGGACAGCAGCCAGGCCTTCGGCTTGGCAGAAGACAAGGAGAAGGTCGCCAAAATGTAGATCAATCCCGAAATCAAGGACAGCGTATACGCCACGGGAGCTTCATCGAATTTGCTCGCGATCTGATACACGCCGCGGACCGTGGCGGCCAGGGCCAAGATGCCATACACGGCGATGATGACCCGTCCCAGACCGGTGGACCGGCTTGGCTTGGGTGCTTTGCCTCCCGAGCGCGCTTCTGCGGCTTGAAGGATGCGCGAGTTGCGTGGCTTGTCGCCCATGGCTTTAACTCCTAGTGCCAGATCTGTTCCATGCGGAACAGCATGATGAAAGTGACCAGTGCCGAAGCGCCAAGAACCGCATTGGACCAGCGGCTCTTTTCGCTGATTGCCCAGAAGAACGCTACCGGTGGCATGACCAATGCAGTGACCAGATATCCCCAGAATTCCCACGGGTCGCCCTGCACCGCGTTGCCGGCCCCTTGCCTGATCGCCGCGGCAATGCCGTAGACCACCAGAAAAACCTCGGTGCAGGCGGCACCGATCAGTGCCCAATCATCTGGATGCTTCCGGATCGCCGTAGCGACCACGGCCACCACAAGGGCCAGCGCGCAGATCACTGCGCCAGCAATAAAAAATCCGTTCAAGGCAAACAACGGCTCGTCCTTTCGGGATTACTTCGCGGTGAATACGAGGGCAGTGCGAGCTTTGTCGCCCTTGTCCTCCAGCAAAGCCACCAGCACGCCGTTGGGCGCGAACGCCGCGACAGTCTGCCCCGGCTCGATCTCCATATCCAGGTGCGAGGCCGGGATGGTTCGGCCAAATGACAGCTCGATTGCTTCATCCACGCTGACCGTCCGGTTGGGGAACAAGGCAGCGGCGGCCTTCTCGATAGGCAGCATGGCAAATTCCTCTGCCAGCTGTTCGAGCGTACGGGTGAGCTCGATCTTGTATGGGCCCACCTCGGTCCGGCGCAGAGCAGTCAGGTGGCCGCCCACGTCCAGGGCTTCGCCCAGGTCGCGTGCCAGGGCACGAATGTAGGTGCCGGATGAGCATGAAACAGTGACGTCCACGTCGAGAATCTTGCCGCCGTTCTCGCGGCGGATTTCGTGGATGTCGAAGCGCGAGATGGTGACCGGGCGGGACTTGAGCTCGACCTGCTCGCCGGCGCGCACCCGCGCATAGGAGCGCTTGCCGTCCACCTTGATGGCCGAGACCTGGCTTGGGACCTGCTCGATTTCACCGCGCAGCTTGGCCACTTCGCGTTCAATGTCTTCGTCCGAGACGGCCGCGGCAATGCGCTCGGAAATGATCTCGCCTTCGGCATCGTCGGTGACGGTGTTCTGGCCCAGGCGGATTGTGGCGGTGTACGTCTTGTCGTGGCCGACAATGTAGGTCAGCAGCCGGGTCGCCTTGTTGACGCCGATCACCAGAACGCCTGTGGCCATCGGATCCAGGGTCCCAGCGTGGCCCACCTTGCGGGTGCCAGCAAGCCGCCGGATGCGTCCTACCACATCGTGGGAGGTCATTCCCTGATCTTTGTCGACTAATACGAGGCCCGAGGCCTGCTCTTCAGTGTTCTGCCCGGCTTTACTCACGCTTTCCAGTATATGGCTTCGGCCGGAAATTAGCCTGCCACTGGTTGCAAGCGTGGCCGATCCCACGTGCCGTTCGCTGCCATGGCACCTGAGGCGCCAGGCCTGCGCCCAGGCGACGGAAACTCATCGCAGTTGCGGTCTTCCCCTCTGGCACTGCGCGGTTCAGGGGACACTTTTTATAAGTAGTTCCAGGAGATTCCAATCCGCTTGGGCCTGTGCCCCGAATGCTTCATGAGAACCCGCTCCGCTCGGACGGGAGAAGGACCGACGACGACTGTCGCGGCGAAGCAAGGAGAACATCATGAAGCGCACATACAGCAAGGTCGCTGGGGCTTTCGGGATCATCGCGGCCGCCGCCATGGGACTCAGCGCCTGCTCCACCGGTTCGGAAACCATGGAATCGCCAATGGCATCCACCTCGGAATCCAGCTCCCCGATGGCCAGCGAATCAGCCATGGATCCAGCCGGCAATCTCGTTGGATCCGGCTGCGCCGCCTACGCCGAAGCCGTCCCGACAGGTGATGGTTCGGTCGCCGGAATGGCACAGGACCCTGTGGCCGTAGCAGCATCGAACAACCCGCTGCTGACTACCTTGACCGCAGCCGTCTCCGGCAAGCTCAACCCGGATGTGGACCTGGTGGACACCCTCAACGGTGGCGAATTCACGGTTTTCGCACCGGTTGATGATGCGTTCGCCGCGATCCCCAAGGATGATCTTGCTGCCGTCGCCAAGGATGCCGACACCCTGACCAGCATCTTGACCTACCATGTGGTCCCCGGCCAAATTGCTCCAGAGGATCTTTCCGGAAAGCTCACCACCGTCCAGGGCGGGGATGTTGAGGTCACCGGCAGCGGTGATGATCTCGAAGTCAACGGTGCATCGGTGATCTGCGGCGGAGTGCAGACTGCCAACGCGACCGTGTACCTGGTGGACACGGTCCTGATGCCTCCGGCAAAGAAGTAGCTTCCACACCCGGAAGGCCGCGGGCAACCGTCAACGATGATGCTTGGTGTGTGCTCCAGGCATCACCGTTGACGGTGAAGCGGGTTCTTCGTGCCTTGGCCATTGCAATACGCAAAACGCCACGCCACAGGAGACAAGCAGAATGACACAGATGCGTGAGACCCTTAGATTCATGAGTTCAAATAGGCTCGATGCGAAGGAAGACGACACTGTGCAGACACCAGACGCCCTGATGCAACAGGTCGCGCTGGGGCAAGAAGCCGCCTTCGAGTTGCTCTACGATGCCATGGCATCCCGGGTTTTCGGACTGGTTTTGCGGGTGCTCAGGGACAACGCGCAGAGCGAAGAGGTCACCCAGGAAGTTTTCGTCGAAGCTTGGCAACACGCACGGCGCTTTGATCCCGTGCGCGGCAGCGCTGCTTCCTGGCTTTTGACCATTGCCCATCGCCGGGCGGTGGATCGGGTCCGATCGAGCCAAGCGAGCCAGGATCGGGACTTGCGCATTGGAATCAAGGAATTCCAGGACAGCTACGACGATGTCGAAGAAAACGCCATCCTGCACGATGAGTCCCTCCGCGCAGTCCAGGCGCTGCAACGTCTCAACCAGGCCCAACGCGAGGCCATACACCTTGCATACTTTGGCGGGTACACGCACACGGAAGTCGCGGAACTGCTGAAGATCCCGGTGGGAACAGCTAAAACGCGAATACGCGATGGAATGAACAAACTTCGAGAACTGATGGGAGTAGCGTGATGGATAAGCATGAGAATGAGCTGGCCAACAGCTTCGCCCTGGACGCTCTGGGAGACAAGGAGCGCGAGGAGCTCCTGCATGGCCAAGAGCCTTCCCCGCAAGCACGCGGGGAACTGGACGCCCTGCAGGAAACCGCCGGGCTGCTCGGCCTGGCGGCCGCGCCCGTCGCTCCCCCGGCACGGCTCAAGAACAGCGTCATGGACGCCATTCGCCAAACCAAGCAGCTGGAACCGGTGGAAGATATTTCCTCCGTCGAGGACAGCGCGCCAGCAGCGGATGCCCCTCCGGCGGCTGAACAGGAATCCGGGCCCTCTGTTCCACCGGGCACGGTTGAACATGGCGGGGGCCGCGGAACTCAACGGTTCTTCGCCCTGGCCGCCGGCGTCCTGCTGTTGGCTGCGGTAGCCCTGGGCGGCTTGGCCATCAACCAGAATTCCGAGCAGCGCGAACTGGAAAGCCAGATGGCAGCCATGGCTGCCCATCAAGAAGAGCTGGCCAGGATCATCAGCGCCCCCGACACCCAGTCCAAGACGCAGACCCTGGAAGACGGTGCCCGGATCACCCTTTCCTATTCGGCGGGTGAAGGGCTCATGGCAGTGTCGACCTCCGGGATGCCGAGCCTGCCCAGCGACAAGGGGTACGAGCTGTGGCTGATTTCTTCTGACGGAGCGGTTTCGGCAGGAATGCTTGACGGCAGCAATGCCAACGGCATGATGCTGGTTTCCGACCCCATGAAGGGAATGACCCATTTCGGGATCTCTGTGGAGCCAGCGACGGGCTCGCCTGCCCCGACCACGGAGCCGATCATGGTCCAGTCGCTGTGATCCGGCAGGAATTCTTGTAGCCGAATCCAATCCATTTCATTGGCTGTTCCGAAAACACTGTGAGTGGTTGTTCCCCTGCACACCGCAGGGGAACATGGATCGCAACGCATGAGGTGAGTAGCAGTGGGTATTCCGAAGAAGGCCAGCAGCAAGGTCCTTGTTTTTCACGCAATTGCCGGGTTCTGTTCGGCAGCAGTCATGTTTGCCGTTGCACAGTTTGCCTCGGCGTTCCTCAGCAGCGCTTCCTCGCCGTTCTTCGCGCTGGGCTCGGCCATCATCGATTTGACTCCGCCATGGCTCAAGGACTTCGCCATCGCGACCTTCGGCACTAATGACAAGCTCGCATTGTTCGTCTCTATCGGCATTGTGGCAACACTGCTGGCTGCCCTGATCGGAGTGCTGGCCAAACGGAGTTTTGCCTGGGCCTGCACCGTCATCGTGGCCCTCGCCGTCGTGTTGGGCAGCGCTGTGGCAGCTCGTGCGTCAACCGGCGCCCTCGATATAGTTCCGACAGTGCTCGGTGCCATTGCCGGCATCGGGATTCTGCGTTGGCTCACCAATCTGGCCGGCGCTGCGGCCCCGGGATCGCCAGCGGGTGCAAGCTCCAACAATGCCCCTGCCGCTGGCACCAGCCGCAGGAACTTCCTGCTGGGCTCGGCAGCGTCGCTTGCTGCTGCGGCCCTGGCCACCGGCGTTTCCACGTCGTTGTCGGCAACCCGCAACATGGCTGCCGCTGCCCGCAAGGCGCTGAGGCTGCCAGCGGCCCGCACCAAGGTCAAGGATCTGCCCCAAGGCGTCCAGATTGACGAGCCTGGCATGCCGCGCTTCATCACTCCCAACCCGGATTTCTACCGGATCGACACCGCGCTGTCGGTACCCCAGATTGATCCATCCCAGTGGTCCCTGCGCATCCACGGCATGGTGGAGAACGAATTCACGCTGAACTTCGACGAGCTGATGGCCGAAGAACTCGTGGAAACCTATCTCACGTTGACCTGCGTTTCCAACCCGGTGGGCGGCGATCTGATTGGCAATGCCAAGTGGCTGGGCTATCCGCTGCGCAAGCTCTTGGAACGGGCAGCTCCGCAAGCCGGAGCCGATATGGTCCTGTCCACCTCCCATGACGGATTCAGCGCGTCCACGCCCCTGGAAGTCCTGACCGATGACCGGATGGCCCTGCTGGCCGTGGGCATGAACGGCGAGCCATTGCCGTTCGAGCACGGCTTCCCGGTGCGCATGGTGGTTCCCGGACTTTATGGCTACGTCTCGGCCACCAAATGGGTGGTCGATTTGGAAGTGACGAGGTTCCAGGACAAAACCGCCTACTGGACCACGCGCGGATGGTCAGAACGCGGCCCCATCAAGATGTCCTCGCGAATCGATACCCCGCGGTCCTTTGCCAAGGTCCCTTCGGGAGAGGTCGTGCTTGGCGGAACGGCTTGGGCCCAGACCCGGGGCATTTCGCGGGTGCAGGTGCAGATCGATGATGGCCCGTGGGAAGATGCGCAACTGGCTGAAGAGGCCACCTTGGATACCTGGCGGCAGTGGCGCCATGTCTGGTCCGGGGCACGCCCCGGAATGCACACTGGCCGGGTGCGGGCCTACGACGCATCCGGAGAATTGCAGACCAGTGACAGGGCCAATCCGGTACCTAATGGTGCCAGCGGCTGGCATCAGGTGCAGTTCTCGGTGGAATGACCTCGTCGATGTCCAGGGTCGTTCCGCCGGCGCCAGCAGCCTGCGGTCTTCGCTAGGTTTCGGACGGACGACGAGCGAGCCACTTTTCGCGGGCCACGTCAACTCCTGGTCCTTGCAGCAGCTCCCAGCGCGGTGCCCGTCCGGCCCGCAGCATGACCAGTTCGGCGATGGGGCCGGAGATCTCATCGCCGCTGCCCTGGCTGTAATCAGCGTCAGTTGCCACCATGCGCAGGGATTTGAGCATGGGGCGGCTTCCGAGCAGAAGTCCCGTGTGCGCCAACCGGCGTGCGACCTCCACCGCGGCGTCCAGCGGCATGTCGTGCTCAATGGACAAGGGGCGACCGATGTCCTGGAAATGCACCAAGGAATCGGTCAGGGTTTCGCGCATGCTCACCACGGCCGGTCCGCGAGGCACCGTGGCAAAGCGATCGAATTGGCTGAGTATGGATGCAGCCCCGGCCCGTCCACGCCGCTGCCCGTCATGCAGCGTCGTCCCGTTGTAGCCGTAGCGCAGCATTTGCGGCATCAGCTTCAGGATGGCGGCGGGGCCCAGCTGCGGAGCACTGATCATGTGTGCGGCCACGTCTTGCACCGTCCACCCGACACAAAGTGATGGCGTTGCCCATTGCTCGGGATCCAGCCTGCGCAGAATTCCTGCAAGCTGCAGCCGCTGCTCAATGACGGTTTCCCAGATCCGCCCCTTGTTCATCACTCACGCACCTTCCAAAGTAGTCAGTGACTCTGACTAAATAGTCAGCTATTCTGACTACTATGTCAATGGAATCGCCCGAGGAAATATCGGTTGGAACGCTTCTGTTCATCGCGCAACGGGCCTTCGAAGAAGAAATCGCCGCTGAGCTGCATGAACAAGGATTCCAATTCACTATGGCGCAGGGCCGGCTAGCCGCGCGCATCGCCCAACAGGGCAGCCGGCTGACCGACCTGGCAGACGCCGCTGGAATCACCAAGCAAAGCGCGGCCTATCTGCTCAAGGAGCTGAAAAGCTCTGGCCTGGTGCAGAGCCAGCCAGACCCCCAGGATGCGCGTGCCCAACGAGTGCTGCTGACCGATCGGGGCCATGCCGCCCAGCAAGCCGCACGCGATATTGAACGAGGCATCGAGCACCGCTGGTCGCAGCTGATCGGCGCCGCAGACTTCGCGCACTTGAAGAGAATCCTGGAAAGCTTGCGCCCGCACCTGGATCGGCATCAGCCAGGAGCAGACTAGGATTCCACGTGCTGCAGGATTTCTGCGCTGTCCGGCCACTTCCCCTGCAACCGTGATCAACGGCCCTTTGCTTGCCCGGTGCCCTTGAAGCTCCCGAGGCTCGCGCGCGAACCGGAGAGCATTTCGCCCCAGCGCCTTGGCCACGTGGACCAGGTCGCCGCGGGACCTCCACTTCGCGTTGCGGGCTATTGGCTGCGCAGCGCCTTGATGACCTTCTCGACCCGGCGCGTCCTGGTGTCCTCGCCGCGGGCTGCCACGATGGGATCCACGTGGCCTCGCTGCTTGCTGTAGGACAGCTTGTTCCAGGCTTCAAGGAGCTCTGGCTCCGCGGAGAGCAGCACGGCCAGCGGTTCAGGTACTTCGACTGTCCGCGGCTCTTCGTCCAGTTCGAGGTTGACCGTGACTTCGTCGCCCGCGCCCTTGCCCGTGGCCGCCCTGGTTTCCGCGTTGAAGGAAATAAGGAACTGTCCATGCATGGAAGAAATGCTGTTCCGGTAGGTGTAGTCCCCGTCAATGCATACGACGACCGGGACGCGTTTGCCACGGCCGAATCCAAGCACGATGTCATCGGGAACGACGATGCCCACGTTGTTCCCGCCAGTGGCGCTGAGCGTTGTAGTGAATTCTGGCATGTGCGGCACCTTTGGTCGGATCCGGCGGTTTCTGACCACGCTATCCCACGGCCTGCCCGGCGACCAGCCCCTTGCCGGGATTACCGCTTCGCTATGAGGGGAACCGGGCTTAAAGCACAACGCCCCGGCCAGCACGCGATGCGTGTTGTCCGGGGCGCTGGCTCGGGAAGGGTTCAGCCCAGAAGCCTTTAGGCTTCTTCGGCGTCTTCGTCCTTCTTGTACGGGTCCTGGTCACCGGCGAAGTCCTTGCCTTCGCGCAGCGCCGCAACCTCGGCGTCCTTTTCGCGGGCCTTGGCCAGCAGCTCCTCCAGGTGCGAGGCACCCTCGGGGATTTCGTCAGCAACGAAAGCCAGCGTCGGGGTCAGGCGAATGGTCAGATTGCGGCCCAATTCCTTGCGCAGTGCACCGCCACGCTTCTCGAGCATGGCAGCGACGTCTTTCTTCATCTCGTCATCGCCGAAGACGGTGTAGTACACCGTGGCGTGCTGCAGGTCGTTGGTGACGCGGGCATCGGTCACGGTGACATTGTCGATGCGCTCGTCCTTGATGACATTGCGCAGCGACTGGGCCATGAGGACCTGCACGCGCTTGGCCAGGCGTGCGGCGCGGGCTGAATCAGCCATGGTTTTCTCCTAATGGTTCAAAACTCGTGGGCGCTTGACCAAAGCCTATCGGTCAAACGCCCACGAATCAGTGAGTCACACTGCTAATTGCTGATGGGCAATTAGTCGCGTGGCTTTTCGCGCATCTCGAAGGTCTCGATGATGTCGCCTTCCTTGATGTCGTTGAACGACCCCAGGCCGATGCCGCATTCGAAGCCCTCGCGGACCTCGGTGACATCGTCCTTTTCGCGGCGCAGCGAGTCAATCGACAGGTTGTCGCCCACGACGTTGCCGTCGCGTACCAGGCGCGCCTTGGAATTGCGCTTGATGCTGCCCGAGCGGATGATCGAACCGGCAATGTTGCCGAACTTCGAGGAACGGAAGACCATGCGGATCTCGGCGGTACCGAGGGCCACTTCTTCGTATTCCGGCTTGAGCATGCCCTTGAGCGCAGCTTCGATGTCGTCGATTGCGGAGTAGATGACCGAGTAGAAGCGCATATCCACGCCTTCTTTGTCAGCCAGTTCAGACACGCGCTCGGCTGGGCGGACGTTGAAGCCAATGATGATGGCGTTGTCCACGGTAGCCAGGTTGACGTCGTTCTGGGTGATAGCACCCACGCCGCGGTGGATCACGCGCAGCTGAACGTCGTCGCCAACCTCGATCTTCATCAGCGAGTCTTCCAGCGCTTCAACAGCACCCGAAGCGTCACCCTTCAGGATCAGGTTCAGGGTATCGATCTTGCCATCTGCAACGGCCTTGTCGAAGTCTTCCAGCGTGATGCGCTTGCGGCGCTTGGCCAGCATGGCGTTGCGCTCTGCGGTTTCGCGCTTGTCAGCGATCTGACGGGCGGTGCGCTCGTCTTCGGTGATCAGGAAGCCGTCGCCGGCGCGAGGCACCGAGGACATGCCCAGTACCTGAACCGGGCGCGAAGGCAGTGCCACGTCCAGGTTCTCGCCGTTTTCGTTGAACATTGCACGCACTCGGCCGTGGGCGGTGCCCACCACCATGGTGTCGCCAACGCACAGGGTACCGGACTGAACCAGAACGGTAACCACCGAACCGCGGCCCTTGTCCAGGTTCGCTTCAATGGCTACACCACGAGCGGACTTGTCCGGGTTGGCCTTCAGTTCCAGCACGTCGGAAGTCAGCAGGACGGCGTCGAGCAGATCGTCGATACCCTGCTTCTGCAGTGCCGAAACCTTCACGAACATGGTGTCGCCACCGTATTCCTCGGGAACCAGGCCGTACTCGGTCAGCTGGCCCATGACCTTGTCAGGGTTGGCGCCTTCCTTGTCGACCTTGTTCACTGCGACGATGATCGGCACGCCAGCAGCCTGTGCGTGGTTCAGTGCTTCCACGGTCTGCGGCATCACGCCGTCGTCCGCTGCAACGACCAGCACGGCCACGTCGGTGACCTCGGCACCACGGGCACGCATGGCGGTGAACGCCTCGTGGCCCGGGGTATCGATGAATGTCATCGCGCGCTCGCGGCCCTCATGGGTGTGGTTGATCTGGTAGGCACCGATGTGCTGGGTGATGCCGCCGTGCTCGCCCTCGATAACGTTCGACTTGCGGATAGCATCCAGCAGTCGGGTCTTACCGTGGTCGACGTGGCCCATGATGGTGATGACTGGGGCGCGCTCTTCGAGCACGTCTTCGCCTTCAGCCTCAAGTTCGGCATCCAGGTCCAGGCCGAAGCCTTCGAGCAGTTCCTTGTCCTCGTCCTCCGGGGAGACGACCGAAACCTTGTAGCCCAGCTCTTCGCCGAGCACTTCGAAGGTTGCCTCGTCCAGGGACTGGGTGGCCGTAGCCATTTCGCCGAGGTGGAACAGCACGGTGACCAGTGCTGCCGGGTTGGCGCCGATCTTGTCAGCGAAGTCGGTGATCGAAGCACCACGGCGCAGACGGATCTCGGTGTCGCCGGTACCGCGAGGTACGTTCACACCGCCCAGGCTTGGAACACTCATCTGCTCCAATTCCTGGCGCTTTGCACGCTTGGACTTGCGCTGCTTGCCGCGGCCGGCGCCTCCCTTGCCGAAAGCACCGCCAACGCCACCGCGACCACGAGGTGCACCTGGGCGGAAGCCGCCACCGGTACCGCCGCCGCCGTTGCCACCGCCGCCACCTGGGCGACCGCGTCCGCCGCCACCGGCACCTGGACGTCCGCCACCGGCTGGTGCTGGACGATCAGTGCGGTTAGGCATCATGCGCGGGGTGGCAGTGGTTCCAGCGCCAGCGCCTGCGCCTGGACGTGGACCGCCGGCACCTGCACCAGCTGGGCGTGGACCACCCTGGCCGGCTGGGCGTGGGCCGCCCTGGCCTGCTGGACGCGGGCTGCGCTGGCCGTCGCGTGCTGGACGTGGACCGCCCTGGGCATCGCGTGGTGGACGTGGACCGCCCTGGCCCTGTCCTGCTGGACGCGGGCCGCGCTGGCCGTCACGCGGTGGACGCGGGCCGCCCTGGCCGCCTTCGCCGCGCATTCCCTGCTGGGAGGAGAACGGGTTGTTGCCTGGACGTGGGCCGCCTGGGCGCGGTGCGCCCGGACGTGGTGCGCGGTTGCCATCGCGGTTCTGGCCACGACGTTCACCGGAGTCAGTCGAACGCATGCCCTGCTGGGATGAGAACGGGTTGTTGCCTGGACGTGGTGCCCCTGGCTTTGGTGCTGGCTTGCTGCCTGGCTTTGGTGCTGCGCCGGGCAGTGGTGCACCCGGGGTGGCCTTCGCTGCCGGTGCCGCAGGGGCGGCCGGCTGGGACGGTGCCGGGGTTGCTGCTGCCGGCTTGGCGGCAGGCTTTGCTGCAGAGCTTGCAGCCGGGGTTGCCGCTGGCTTGGAAGCCGGCTTTGGCGCACTCGGGGTTGCTGGCTTTGCTGCTGCCGGCTTGGCAGCTGCCGCATTGTTGGAACCTGGGAAGGCGTCGCGCAGCTTGCGCGCTACTGGAGGTTCAACGGTCGAGGATGCCGAGCGAACGAATTCGCCCATGTCCTGCAATTTGGTTAGTGCTTCTTTTGAAGTGATTCCGAGCTCTTTGGCGAGCTCGTGAACGCGGGGTTTAGCCACATCTCTCCTGTATTGATGTGATCTGCTCAAACCCCAGCTTCAAAGAAAAATCTTTAATCAGGAGGTCTGGCAAATCAGCTGTGTAATTCGTGAAATTCTTCCGTCGCACGGTGGATCACGCAGAACTGATAATTCATCGTTGTGCGCTCAACATTGCCGACTCATCGGGTTGCCATCAGATTTCTGACCCGCTTTCATCATGTTTGCCAGATTGCTGGCGTGCTGCCAGCTGATCTTCGTATGCGGCGAATTCCTGCACAACCTGCGAATCGTCCACGGCGGACCGGAAGGTCCTCGCGAACGCTTTTCGCTGTACAGCTTGCCGCACACACTTTTCTGTACCGTGGGTCCAGGTTCCTCGCCCAAAGGCAGAACCCTGCAGGTCCAGGCTCACCACACGCGGTGATGCGCCTTCCTTGAGAACCCAACGGAGCAGCTCGTTTTTACCGGTAACAGTTCGACAGCCAATGCACGTTCGTTGCTGATGCAGCTTCATGCGAGCGCCGTCGCCACCTTCCCTAGTTATGCGAGCCAACTACTAGTCTAGCGCGTTTGGCAGCCATAGCGCGCATGAGTTGTGGCTCACACAGCGCCAGGCTGCCGTTCGCTCGACCAGATTTTCCTGGAACAGCAGCTTTAGAGCTGTGGCTCCTTGCCACCGGAGGCCGCCAGGATGTCAATGCGCCAGCCGGTCAGCTTGGCGGCCAGGCGGGCGTTCTGCCCTTCCTTGCCGATAGCCAGCGACAGCTGGGAGTCGGGAACCACTACGCGGGCACGGCGTTCGGCCTCATCCAGGATCTCCACCGAGACAACCTTGGACGGCGACAGGGCCGCTGCGATGAACTTCGCTGGATCCTCGTTGTAGTCAACGATGT
Source organism: Glutamicibacter halophytocola (assembly GCF_001302565.1). Classification (NCBI taxonomy): domain Bacteria; kingdom Bacillati; phylum Actinomycetota; class Actinomycetes; order Micrococcales; family Micrococcaceae; genus Glutamicibacter; species Glutamicibacter halophytocola. The sequence continues at coordinate 1,141,733 of NZ_CP012750.1, read as the reverse complement.
CGATCTTCTCGTCGTTCAGTTCGTTCATCACGGCGCGCACTCGGGTGCCCATTTCGCCAATGCAAGCGCCCTTGGCGTTAACGCCAGGCTTGGTGGCCCGCACGGCGATCTTGGTGCGGTGTCCGGCCTCGCGTGCCAGCGCCTCGACAACAACGGTGCCGTCGGCGATTTCTGGAACTTCCATTTCGAACAGCAGTCGCACCATGCCCGGGTGCGAACGCGACAGCGTCACTGCCGGCCCCTTGTTGCCGCGCTCGGCGGAAACTACGAAGGCACGAAGGCGATTGCCGTGAATGTACTTCTCGCCTGGGGACTGCTCAACCGGTGGCAGCAGCGCCTCGAGGTCGCCGATCTTCACCTGCACCATATGCGCCGAGTAGCCCTGCTGGATCACGCCGGAGATCAAGGTGCCCACGCGTGCGGAGAATTCCCCGACAACCTGTGCGTCCTCGGCTTCGCGCAGTCGCTGCATGATGACCTGGCGTGCGGTCGAGGCGGCAATGCGGCCAAAACCGTGTGGAGTGTCATCGAATTCGCCGAGCAGAACACCAGCGTTGTCGCGGTCCTCCACCATGATGGCTACATGGCCGGTGCTGCGCTCAATGTGGGCGCGAGCCCCCGGCATAGCGCCTTCGGTCTTGTTGTAGGCCAGCAGCAACGCCGACTCGATGGTCGGAATCAGGACATCCATGGGGATGTCGCGGTCTTTTTCCAGAATGCGCAGTGCGTTGAGATCAATATCCACGCTTAGCCCTCCAAATCTTCAGAATCAACGGTGTCTAATAGTGCGTCATCGAAGTTCAGTTCTGGATCGACAACAGCTTTACGGATATTTTCAAAAGCATGGAGGGCCGGGTCAAGAACCTTGGACTTCATGCCTTTTTTGGCCGGCTCGCGGTGCTCGGCAACCAGGACATCAGCATCGTTGACTTCAAGCAGGCGTCCGCGCAGCTTGGTTCCATCGCTGAGCGAGATTTTGACCATGCGGTTGATGGCTCGCACCCAGTGGCGATGCGCCGTCAGCGGGCGGGAGAGGCCAGGCGAGCTCACTTCAAGTTCATATGGATCTGCGGATGCGTAGGCAGCATCTTTGTCCAGTGCATTGGAGATGGTGGTGGTTACTTCACCGAGTTCATCGAGATTCACCGAATCGCGGCCGTCGGCCTTGTCGACGATGATCTGAACGATCATCTGCTTGCCGGAAGGGCGCAAAGCGACTTCTTCTAAGAGAAGCCCGTGGGATTCTACTTCCTTGGAAAGCAATGCAGTCAGTCGCTGCGCTTCCTGTTCGGTATCGGCCGGCATTCCGGTCATGGATATCCTCCCACGCTATTCGATGTTGTCCTTTAAGCGTATAGTGCCTTTCGCTCGTTGAGAACTGCCAAACCGTCTCAGGTGAAAGAACTCACGCACTTTTTCTTTCACTGGTGGCGCGCAACACCACTATTGCCTGAAATCACCGGCCGATCATGGCATGATCGAATCGCTATGGCTGAAAATTCTCCTCATAATTCCCGCCGCAGGAAGACAACAGCGCACCGCGCACCGGGCTGGATCGCTCCTGCACTGGCGGGAGCAGTGGCGGTTGCCGTGACGTGGGGAATCGGCAGTACCTTGTTCCATGGCGCATTGGTCGATCACGGGCTGCCGGAACAAGTCAAAGATGCATCCGACGACGAACGCACCATGTGGGTTCAAGGCGCCACGTTGGCCGATCTGGCTGCGCGGGCCAACAAGCTGGCCGAACTGGCCCAAGGCCAGGAATCCGAAGCGCTCGCGATCCTGGGAACCTCCTTGTCCCAGGGCGCTGCCCTGCTTGGCGAATTGCAATTCGAAGAAGAGTCTCCCGCGCCGGTTGCGCAAAGCTACTCCCCCGAACTGGTTGAAGCCCTGGTGCAGGACGTAGCGAATTTCTCCGCTTCGATGCCCGCTTTTGAGGATCCGTCCATGGAACGCAATGAGTTGCTCGCGCAGATCGCGTTCCAAACGAACTTTGACGCGCGCGATGCCCTGGAAGCCCTCGACGAGAAAGACGCTCCCAATCTCGCCAAGCCGCTGAGCAGTTCAGCAGACGAGGGCAATTCCGATCAGGTCGGCTGCTTGCCTTCCCCGGATTTGCTTGATCCGGCCGGCAAGGCCGGTGAACCGGACGACTTTGAACCGGTCGCCGTTGCCCGCGCATTGGATCGTGGCTACGCATTGGACTTTGTCCTCCAGCTGCACGCGGCACGTGGCACGTCCTCGCAAGTTGACGGAATTGAAGAACAACGCACCGCGCTGGGCAAGCAGCTAAACAGCCTGCGATCGGTGGTCGACCAGAAATGCGGCGATCTGCGCCAGCCAGCCTATGCCCTGCCCGAAAACGGGCTGGAGGACCTGGACAAAGTCGTTGCCAACGCGCAAGAAGACTTTGACCGGGCTCTGGTCACCGCAGCGGGCAACGCCGATGGAGAAGCTGGGAAGCGCATCGCAACACTGGCGTATGAGGTACTCAGCGGCCCCTCGGCTGCCACTTCGGATCAGCGCATCCTGGAATCCGGAACGGGCGTTAACTGACCCTGTGAGCATGCGGGATTCCTTTCACGCTGGCACTGACGTCCGTATTACAAAATAATCACAACGGTATTTTTCTGCTTCATACGTCGAGGAATGAACAGGATTAAATCCGAACAAATTCGACCACCGGCGTGACGGAATATCGAAGGTGAACCACCAAGCCAACCTACGATTTTCCACTCCACCCAGGCCCGCATTCCGCGTCGAATAGGACGGCGCATTGCCGGTTCATGCGAAAAATAAAAATTACGCAAATTCTCTCCAGACATTCGCCCCTCGCAATTCATCCAATAAACAGCTATGGTGAAATCAAGTGCCGGAGGTTCGAGATTTGACTCCCCCATTTAGCCAGGGAGAAAAAGTCCGTATCGAGGCATCAGCATGGGGATCCAGACACTCGTTACAACTTCGTACACAGGAGGATGGATAATGCCAGGTCGATTTGTGCGATCAAGAATTGCGCAACAAGTCAGCGAAATCATCAGTTCGAGGCAAGGTCGCGCCCAGCTCAGCGCTCACGGTTGGGTACAGGGAATGCCTATCGTCATCGCGCAGCAAGACGAACAGCTCAGCGATGTCATGTCCCTCGTCGCCGCGCACCAGCCACCGGTACTGGTTGCCACCACCGATCCAGAGAATGGCGACCTGTGGTTCATGTATGTGTCCATTGGCTGCACTGACCTGCAAGTTGTTGATCCGCTGCCGCAGAACACCAGCATTGGGGAGCTGTACCGCTCGGCATCGCGGTCGAGTTTCTTGACATTCCGCATTGACCAGATGACAGCCAGCTCGGTAGTCCATGCCATTGAGCCACAGCACGTGAGGCACCACGCAGGTTATACGACCGTCGAGGCCTCTACCTCGCCCACCGTCTAGAGCGGGCGCTTTCCCGGCTCACTGTCCGGCAAAAATCATGTCTGCACCGAGCTTGACGATTAGCGCGCTGACTACGACGACAAATACGATGCGAATAAATGCACTGCCCTTGGAGATGGCCATGCGTGCTCCAAGGTAGCCACCGATCATGTTCATCACGCCCATGGCCACTCCCAGGCCGACCAGCACATGTCCGGTAGGGACGAACAACAGCAAGGCGCCGAGATTCGTGCACAAGTTGACGATTTTGGCCTTTGCAGAGGATTGCAAGAAGTTGTAGCCAAGAACTGTCACCATGGCAATGATCAGGAAAGAGCCGGTGCCCGGGCCAACCATGCCGTCATAGCCACCGATAATCAGGCCGATCAAGATAGCCCTGAGATAGTGCTGGTGCCCGGTGTAGCGAAGGCGGGAAAGCTCTCCGGCTTTTGGCTTAAAAATCGTGAATAGCAGAACCGCAATCAACGCGGCGATAATGATCGGCTTGATTGCTTCAGAAGGCAGCAATGTAGCCAGGGCCGCCCCGCCAAAAGCACCGATTAGTGCTGTCAGCGCCATCGGTATCGCGGTTTTCAAGTCCGGGCTGGTCCGCCGGTAGTAGGTAATGGCACTGGTAGTGGTGCCAAAGATCGACCCCAGTTTATTGGTGGCCAGCGCTTGAACCGGGGTAATTCCGGGAAAAAGAAGCAGCGCGGGCAATTGAATTAGGCCTCCGCCGCCAACTACCGCGTCGATCCATCCCGCCCCCAAGGCTGCCAGTAAAAGCAGGGCCAAGGGCCAGAAGGATACGGGTTCACCGTTGACGGACAGGAATTCCACTATCTCTTGCACCGCGCTACTCCCCTATTCAGTTATTTTCAAGGCGCTCAGGCAGTCAGCTCTTCAACAACATCCTCGACCTTGACGTCGCGGCGTTCGCCGGTGGCTCGGTCCTTGACCTCAACCACGCCATCAGCCAAGCCACGGCCAACAACCACGATGGTTGGAATGCCGATCAGCTCGGCATCCGAGAACTTCACGCCCGCCGAAAGCTTTGGACGGTCGTCAAGGATGACATCCTGGCCCGAAGCTTCAAGTTCGGCAGCCAGCTTTTCAGCGGCCTCGAGCATCTCTGCCCCCTTGCCGGTGACAACAATGTGCACGTCGGCCGGCGCGATCTGCTTAGGCCAGGCCAGACCGTTCTCATCGTGGTAAGCCTCAGCCAGGGCAGCCACAGCGCGGGTGACACCGATGCCGTAGGAACCCATGGTGACAACCTGCAGCTTGCCGTTCTGGTCCAGCACCTTCAGATCCAGTGCCTTGGCATACTTGCGGCCAAGCTGGAAGATGTGTCCCATTTCGATACCGCGCTCGGTGCGCAGCGGGCCGGAGCCATCCGGTGCCGGATCGCCTTCGAGGACGTTGACCGCTTCGATGGTTCCATCAAAAGCGAAGTCGCGCCTGGCTACCAGGCCAAAGACGTGCTTGCCGTGCTCGTTGGCGCCGGTGATCCAGGTGCTGCCGGAAACCACGCGTGGATCAACCAGGTAGGTGATTCCGCCTTCAGTTTCCTTGCCCAGCAGCTGCTGGTCCAGTCCAAGAGCTGGGCCCAGGTAACCGGTGACGATCTCCGGGTGGCTCTTGAGGTCTTCTGCGGTGGCCTGCTCAACGGAAACCTCGCCGTTGATGCCCAGGGCGACACCGATGGTTGCTTCCAGACGCTTCTCGTCCACCTGGCGGTCGCCTGGCACGCCAAGAACGACCAAGTGGCGGTTGCCCTCTGGATCGATGACAGCCAGCACCACGTTCTTCAGGGTGTCCTTGGCTTCCCATGCACGATCCTGGCGGGGGCGCAGCTCATTGGCGGCCGCAACCAGGGTATCGATGGTCGGGGTGTTAGGCGTCTCGACGACTTCGAAGGCAGGAGCCGCTGTGTAGTCGATGGCGTCCGGCACCACAGTGGTGACAGCTTCAACGTTGGCCGCGTAGCCACCGGGCGAGCGGACAAAGGTGTCCTCGCCGATGGCGGTTGGGTGCAAGAACTCTTCGGACTTCGAACCGCCCATGGCACCTGCCTGGGCGAAAACAGGAACAACTTCCAGGCCAAGGCGCTGGAAAATCTTCAGGTAGGCACCGCGGTGAGCCATGTAGGCCTCGTCCAGTCCGGCATCATCAATGTTGAAGGAGTAGGAGTCCTTCATGATGAATTCGCGGCCGCGCAGCAGGCCCGCGCGCGGGCGAGCTTCGTCGCGGTACTTGTTCTGGATCTGGTAGAGGTATACCGGCAGGTCCTTGTAGGAGTTGTACAGGTCCTTGACCAGAAGGGTGAACATTTCCTCGTGGGTCGGTGCCAAGAGGTAGTCGGCTTCTTTGCGGTCCTTCAGACGGAACAGGCCATCACCGTACTCAGTCCAACGGCCGGTCTGCTCATATGGTTCGCGCGGCAGCAGCGCAGGGAAATGCACTTCCTGGCCGCCGATGGCGTTCATTTCCTCGCGCACAATAGCTTCAACGCGCGCAAGGACTTTCAAACCCAGCGGCAACCAGGTGTAGATGCCCGGGGCCGCACGGCGGATATAACCGGCGCGTACCAACAGCTTGTGGCTGGCGACTTCGGCGTCAACCGGATCTTCACGCAAGGTGCGCAAGAAGGTAGTGGAAAGCTTCAAAACCACTCGGGGGCGTCCTATTCCGTCCGTCGACGACCGAAAAGTATTTTCGGTGTCGACTAGCTATGCAAAATCAATGGGTTTTCGGCCGTAAAGTCGACCGATTCCAATGCTACCGCTTCGGGCCACTTCCCAATAAATTCAAGGGCTGCGAGCTAGCTCGTGTTGCGAAAAGCGCCAATAGGAATCAGGACCTGCACGATCCAAAAAACGGTTTTTCCCAGCCAGAAGGCAATCGCCGGCCGCACTACCGCGATTCACGGTGAGGATGGCAGATCTCGGCGAACGCGTCCACCGACACACAGGGGCAGTGAAGTGGCCAGGAAAGCCGAAAGGCTCCCGCCGGTCCCTTGAGGAAACCGGAGAGAGCCAAACGTATGGGGAGTTCCTACTTAGCTGCCGACTTAACTTCAGCAACAGCCTTGTTCAATTCACCCGTGAGCTTGTCCAGCACTTCTGCCTCAGATGTGTCTCCGCCACCTGAGTAAACGACCATCACAGCATTAGCCCCGACCAGGCCCTGCATCTGGTAAGAACCGCCCGGGACCTCGGTACCGTTAACGGTCATGCTGGTCTGGGTGGCAATGGTGGTATCGGCATCAGAGCTGGCGTCAAGGACCTTGGCCGAAGCTGAAATCTCCTGGCCCGACATGGACATCGTGAACTTGTCGCAGCCCTGCAAATCCTTGCTTTCGGCCATGGACTTTGCTTGCTCAAGCTTGGCTGAATCCTCGTAGCCGAGCACCGAGTACGTCGTGGACTCCATGCCCTCGCCGGGGACGATCGCGACAGCCATGTTGGTGCCTTCAAGATCCTGTGTCCCCTGCTGTGCCACGAATTCGGCGCACTTTTCCGGGCTGATGTTCATTTGCTCAATCAATTTCTTCGATTCAGGCAATGACGCCTTAATCGTGTCGCCATCCAGAACCTGCGCCTTGGAGTTATCGCCCACTAGCGACTTGACCACCGCAGAGACCTGTTCAGCGGTCAGCGCCGCGGTTTCAGTCGACTGTTCTTGCGCAGCACCCGAACCGTCGGAGCTACCCGAAGATTCGTTACCCGAGCTGCCGCAACCGCTCAAAGCGAGTGCTGCCGCCATCGGCAGCACCCAGAAAGCTTGCTTCTTCATGGTGTAATCCTCACGTTGATGGTGAAAAGCCATCTCTAGTATTACACAACACGTTCGAAATAAAACCACATACCGGAACTATTGCGCCGCTTTGATTTCATCAAACGCTTGATCTGCAAGCTCCACTGCCTGAGTCGCCAATTCTGCAGGTTGCATCGACCCCGTTTGCAAGGTGACTAGAACAAAATTGTTTCCGTCCAACGCTTGAACGGCGACCGAACTCAATGTTTGCCCACCACCGGCATCCATGATGGTCGACATGCTCAACGATCTCTCGGCTTTGACAGCCAGCGGCAAGATCTGGCGCTGGGCCTTGACTTCTTGTCCGCCCTGTTCAATGGTGACAGTTTCGCAGTCCTCAAGATCATCCAGTGCCAGTGCATCGTGCACGTTTTTTCGCGTGGCTTCGTCAGTCAACGAAAAAATCTGCACGACTTTACCCATTTGCTCGGAGCTGCTCGTCGAAGTGGCAGCCACTGAGCCGGTCAGGTCAGTGACCGTATATTTGGCGTTAAGTTCTGCGCATTTCTCCGGCTTGATTCCGTCAGGCACCTTGGCGTTCTTGGCTGCGGAAAGCTGCGGTTGCATCTGTTCGTTGCCGATCACCTGCGCCGCGGGGTCGCCTTCAAGCAATTTGGAGGCGATGTTTTCGACTTGCGCTGCGTCTAGTGTTTTACCCGTAGCCGGTTCATCAGCATTACCTTGCTGGTCCGATGGGCTCGTGGACTCGGATGAATTCGGCACCTGATCAGATGAGCCGGCGGAGCAACCAGCCAGGGCGAGCGATGTCGCCAGCGGCAATGCCCAAAATACCAATCGCTTGGTCATGAAGTTTTCCTTTGTTGTCCTTGCAGAGAAAGTTGAGAGCACGCCGCTAATTTCTCTAGGTCAGCTCGCTCAGCAATTCGTTGATCGTCGCTGCTGCGCCGTGGACTTGCTGCTGTGTTTGCCCTTGAGACGTGGGTTGCTGGATGCCGATCAACACGTTAGACCTGGCGGCACGAACCATGAGCTGTTGCTGGGTGGTTTTCCCGTCACTGCTGGTAACCACGTAGCTTTCATCTTGTTCGGCTTCAGAGTCCATTGGCTGCTTTGCCAGATGGTAGGCGAGAGATTCATTGCCCGAGGTGACAGAGTAGCGACAGCATTGCTCATTGGCCGAGGCATTTGCGTCCCACTGCTTTTTCAAAACTTGTGGATCTTTGTAGATGGCCACTGTGAGATAGCGGTCCTCGAATTCGATGGCGCCCATCGTGGAATTCTGCAGTTGGTCCGCTACTGGCTCAGCAAAGGCAACTCCGCATCTACTCGGGTTGACTTTGACGCTTTCAATCCATTCTTGGGCCTTCGGGATAGTGGCCCGCAACTTCTTATCGGTGATGACCGCGGCGTTTGCATCTGTTTTAGAGAAGTCTTCAAGGATTTTCTGCAATTGGTCAGCGTTGATCTTCACTGGCCCTTGAGGAGTCGGTTCAGGTGCAGGTTGAGCAGCGCTGCAGCTTGCCAATGTCATCGTTGCTAGGCAAAAAGCAACGGCCAGATACGACTTGAAACCATTGGCTTGGGGCACAAAATTTCCTATCCCATTTAGCTTTACTCTCTAGAGTCTAGAAGATCATCGACAAATACGACGAGATTGCGACCAAAGTGGTCCTGCGCGTCCGCAAGTACAAGCTGCCGTTGCCTAGAACAAGATCGTTGCAAAGGTGCCAACCTGCTCAAACCCAATACGTTGATAGGTCTTCAAAGCAGGCACATTAAAATCATTCACGTACAAGCTGGCTATCGGCGCGAATTGCATGGCGTAATCCACCGTTGCGCTCATATACCCAGAGGCTAAGCCGACCCCCCGGTATTTGGGATTAACCCACACACCCTGGATCTGGACAACTTCGTCAGTCACGGTGCCCAAATCGGCTTTGAAGACGACCTCGCCGTTGTCATCGCAGTCGATGAGGGTATGTGCGTCGCGGATCAGTTGTCTGACTCGGCTTCGATAAAAACTTCCACCGTTTTCCAATGGGGAATAACCCAGTTCTTCTTCAAACATGGCGGCACTGGCTGGGAGCACCAGATCGAATTCGTGAATTCGCGCAGGACGAAGATTGTTGCGCCGGATTCCAGCGGGCTGCTGCGAAATAGTCAGCAGAGGTTGGTTCTCCCGGACATCGAAGATCTCTTGCGGGCCCTCGAGTAGTACCTCATGCATGGCCAGCACAGATTGCGCCGGACCAAAGACGGAGGCGAAGCGCTGCCGAGATTCCAAGGCATACTGCGCATATTTTTTAGCCTCGTCCTCGGTCATGAGGGTAGGCGCCACATTGGCACCTACCCAACATGCCGATTCGAGGCCGGCGTCACCATCGAGCCCGACGATACGGGCGTAGCCATCCGGCGCAGCTGAACGGTGCAAGTTCACCTGAGAACGGGTGAAAATATTAGCGACGGGGTCGCGGTCGAGCAGCTCGATGAGCGCCGTCGTGTCACGGCGGTTCAGAGTCCGCGGCACCCTTTTGTCGCTTCGCCGGCTGTCTTTAGCTGACGGAGACCACGGGAGAACCCGAGGCAGGATTCTCGTCATCGTTCAGTCCCATTTCGTCAGCCAAACGGTTGGCTTCTTCAATCAGCGTCTCAACAATCTGGTCTTCTGGCACTGTCTTGATGACTTCGCCCTTGACAAAAATCTGGCCCTTGCCATTGCCAGAAGCCACTCCAAGATCAGCGTCGCGGGCCTCGCCAGGCCCGTTAACAACGCAGCCCATAACGGCCACACGCAATGGAGCCTTCATGCCTTCAAGGCCCTCGGTGACCTGTTCAGCCAAGGTGTAAACGTCTACCTGGGCGCGTCCGCAGGATGGGCAAGAGACGATGTCCAGCTTGCGAGGACGCAGATTCAGCGATTCAAGAATCTGGTTACCGACTTTAACTTCCTCAACCGGAGGAGCGGAAAGCGAAACGCGAATCGTGTCGCCGATGCCTTTGGAAAGTAGCGCACCGAAAGCCGTGGCGGACTTGATGGTTCCCTGGAACGCCGGACCTGCTTCGGTCACGCCCAGGTGCAGTGGCCAGTCGCCGCGCTCAGCCAGCAGTTCGTAGGCACGAACCATGATGACCGGGTCGTTGTGCTTCACCGAGATCTTGAAGTCGTGGAAACCGTGCTCCTCAAACAGCGATGCTTCCCAAACTGCCGATTCGACCAATGCCTCAGGCGTCGCCTTGCCGTACTTCTGCAGCAAACGCCGGTCCAGCGAACCCGCATTAACACCGATTCGAATCGAGGTGCCGTGATCCTTGGCCGCCTGGGCGATTTCCTTGACCTGGTCATCGAACTGGCGGATATTGCCCGGATTCACTCGAACGGCGCCGCATCCGGCTTCAATGGCCGCAAAGACGTACTTTGGTTGGAAGTGGATATCGGCAATGACTGGGATCTGAGACTTCATCGCAATAATGCTCAGAGCCTCCGCATCCTTGTCGGTGGGGCAAGCTACACGCACGATGTCACAACCGGCAGCAGTCAGCTCAGCGATTTGCTGCAGCGTCGCGTTGATGTCGTGAGTCTTGGTGGTGGTCATCGACTGGACCGAAATCGGCGATTCAGAGCCGACCCCGACCGACCCGACCTGGAATTGGCGAGTCTTGCGACGTGGTGCGAGTACCGGCGGTGGGCCTGCCGGCATACCTAGGCTGACCGAAGTCAATGGACGCCTCCGAATAAATTGTGGGTAAATCTCTTAGTCCAAGTATGTCACCGTATCGAGGTGAGCGGGTACTCATGCGAGAAAGGCCACGGGGTCGCCGTGGCCTTTCTCGCAACTTCAAAGCCGTTCAGCCATTAAGCGCCTAGTTGGCTTCAGCAATTTCCTTGATGCTGTTGAGCACCGTAGTAACCTGCTCAACGACTTCAGCGTCGTCCTTCGGGTGCAGCTCGGCGAAGCGAACGACCGAGTTCGGAATGGCCAGCTTGACGTCTTCCAGAACCTTCGCACCTGCGATGTTCAGTGCCTTGCGAGCCTCGTTCTGAGCCCATACGCCACCATACTGGCCGAATGCGGTGCCAACAACAACGGTTGGCATACCCGAAACCGCACCAGCTCCGAACGGGCGGGACAGCCAATCAATTGCGTTCTTCAATACAGCTGGCATGGTGCCGTTGTACTCCGGGGTGACCAGCATCAGCGCGTCTGCCTCGGCTGCTGCGTCGCGCAATGCCTGGGCGGCAGCTGGAACGCCACCCTCAACGTCGGTGTCCTCGTTGTAAAAAGGGATGTTCTCCAGGCCACTGAATACGGAAACTTCCATGCCTTCAGGGGCGTTATGCGAGGTTGCTTCTGCCAACTGCTGGTTGGTCGAACCGTTACGCAGGGATCCGACGAGGGTGAGGACCTTAGTGGCCATGGGATGTACTCCTAAATCAGAAAATCAAAACAAGCTGACGCTTCATCTATTTTCAACTATCGGTGATTCCCATCAATTCCGCGAATTAAAGTGATCTAGAACACGATTGCCAATATCCTCTACTCCTGCCCCGGTTTTCTCCGAAGTTGCTTGGTGATGGATCGGCTGGATTTCGCATTCAGCCGTCTGCGTTGCGACCCTCTGGTTGGCTTGGTGGCCTTTCGCTGCGGAGCATCCGCGGCAAGTCCCTGGTCGACAAGTCGTCCCAGCTTCTCCATCGCAATCTGCCGGTTTCGCCACTGGGACCGTTCTTCCGAAGCCGTCACCACTATGGATCCGGCGACTAGTCGAGCTGCATACTTGTCGAGCAGCCGCTGACGCTGCCATGCAGATAGCGAGCGCGATGCACTGATGGACCAAGATAGTTCGACCCTGGAATCCGAAGTATTCACGTGTTGGCCACCGGGACCTGAGGAACGGGTGAAGTGCCAGGCAAGCTCGGCGGAAGGAATGCTCAAGCTGTCGTTGACGTGCAGATCCATAATTCTCCCTCCCGGATCCGTGGCGCCTGTCACGTGATCATTTCAAAAAAATTCTTAAATTGATAAGCTCCCGCCCTTCTGCGAAAGAAGAGCGGGAGCTTAGCTCGCTGACGCGCTAGGCCGAGAATTCCTGAAGCAACCCGATGACCGGGTTCCATTCTGTGATATTGGCCTGAGCAATCGCACCGACCTTGTTGAACGGATCATTGGCCAGCAGCTCGTTCAACACGGCTTCAGATTCAGCGGCAATGATCAACAACGCGCCATCGGTAGCAGGAGTCGGTCCCGATGCCAGGACTCGGGCCGGGCCCTCGTTGACGAATCCTACGAGGTACTCGCGGTGCGCCGGACGGTGTTCATTACGCAGCTCAACTGAGTCCTCGGCGTAAACGTATTCAACAGCAAAAACAGTCATGGCTACAGCTTATTTCCCTAGGGTCAGAACAGTTGTATTGGCTTAAAGATGTCTGCGTATATTAAGAGGCCGCCCATAACCAACATGGCCACCACAACAACGTAAGTCAGTGGCAACAGCTTGACCGTGTCCACAGGCTTAACTTTTTTCAGCTTGAAGATCCGGGCAAACATTCGTTTGATGCCATCGTAGAGGGCGCCAATCACATGTCCGCCATCCAATGGCAGCAGCGGAATCAAGTTGAATGCGAACAAGGCGAGGTTCAATCCCCCGACCAGTGAAAGCAAGGTCGCGAATTTATCGCCAACAGAAATGGAATCTTCGGCGCTGATTTCCCCGGCAATTCGTCCCACGCCAACAATTGACACAGGACCATTTGGATCACGCTGGCTATCGCCAAACGCTGCCTGGGCCACATCCACCATGCGCTGCGGCAGGTGCAGTATGACGTTTCCAATGGTCAGCAACTGGTTGCCAATAACTCCAGGCACGGCGCTCAGCGGCTGCGTCAGGTCCTGCTGCAACGAGCTCATCCCAACAAACCCGACCTTGGTCATGATGTAATTGCCCTGGTCGTCGGTGAGCACATAGCCATTTTCATCGGTAGCTGGCCGATCAGTAAGGTACGGGGTCAACGTGGTGGTGCGTTTTTGACCGTCTCGCTGGTAATCGAGCGTAATCGATTGCCCCGGGTTCACCCGGATTACGTCGGTCAGCTTGTTCCACTCGCCCTGCTCTACGGCATTGCCGTTGATGGCAGTGATGGTATCGCCTGGGCGCAGTCCAGCTTCATAGGCCGGCGCAGGAACATCCTTGTCCGTGCATTCGGTCTGCTCGGCATTCTGCGCGCTGGCGATGCACTGATACACCTCGGAAACGGTTGTCGTCGGTGTAGCCTGCCCGAAGCTGGTGAGAACAATGGCAATGACAACAAAACCGATCACCAAGTTCATTAACGGTCCGCCAAGCATGATGATCACGCGTTTGTAGACCGGAAGCTGGTAGAACAGGCGGCCTTCATCGCTCGGCCGGACATTTTCATTGGCTTGGGAACGAGCGTCATCGACCATCTGCCCGAAGACTTTTTGGAACAGGCCCGGCTTCTTGGCTGGCTGCTCGTCTGCGGCCTCCGGGCGTGGTGGATACATGCCCACCATCGAGATGTAGCCGCCCAGCGGTAGCGCCTTGATCCCGTATTGGGTTTCCCCTCGCTTGAAAGAAACCAGTGTCTTGCCAAAGCCGATCATGTACTGCGGTACTCGCAACTTGAAGAGCTTTGCCGGGACAAGGTGCCCAATTTCGTGCAGCGCGATGGAAAGGCCCACGGCGACCACCATGAAAAGAACGCCGGCAATGAACAGAATTACGCTCATGCTTTTGCCTCCACAATCTTCGCAGCGTGCGCCCTCGCCCAGCGGTCGGTTTCCAGAACCGTCTCGACGCTGAGTGCAGCGTTCACCGGAGTGTAGTCATCGAGCACGTGCTCGATAGTTTCGACGATGTCGTTGAATCGAATCTTTCCATCGTGGAAGGCTTCCACGGCAACTTCGTTGGATGCGTTGTAGACGGCCATGTGGGTACCCGAAGCCGCAGCGGCTTGCTTCGCCAATTTGACTGCCGAGAACACTTCTTCGTCCAAAGGCTCGAAAGTCCAGTTGGAGGACTTGGAGAAATCACAGGCCTTGGCGGCGCCAGCAACGCGATGCGGCCAATTGATGCCCAAGGCAATCGGCAGGCGCATATCTGGCGGAGATGCCTGGGCAATCACCGAGCCGTCAATGAATTCCACCATGGAATGAATGATTGATTGGCGGTGAACCACCGGCTCTATTCGCTCCAACGGAACGTCGAAGAGCAGATGCGCTTCGATTACTTCCAATGCCTTGTTGACCATGGTCGCTGAGTTCGTCGTGACCATGCGGCCCATATCCCAGGTGGGGTGCGCTAGAGCCTGGGCAGGGGTCACCTCGCGCAATTGATCATAGGTGTAACCAAAGAAAGGTCCCCCCGATGCGGTCACCAATAATTTGGATACTTCCTCTGGCGTACCTGAGCGAAGGGCCTGAGCCAAGGCCGAGTGTTCAGAATCAACGGGGGAAATTTGCCCGGGCGCAGCGATCTGCTTGACGACCTGCCCGCCGATAATCAAGGATTCCTTGTTGGCCAGAGCCAGCAAGTGTCCAGCTTCCAACGCGGCAATGGTAGGAGCCAGCCCGATGGCACCGGTGATGCCATTGAGCACCACGTCTGCTTCGCTGAACGCGGCAACTGTTGTCGCCGCCTGCGCCCCCGCCACCAGCTCTGGCTCGTAGCCGCTGACCGAGGCTTGGCTGGCTGCACGTTTTATGGCGGCGGCAAGTTCATCCACAGAGTCACTGGCACATCCAACCAATGCCGGGCGGTATTTGACCGCTTGCTGCGCGAGCAATTCCAAGTTGTATCCGCCAGAAAGGGCGGCCACCGAGAATTTTTCCGGCGCCTGGCTAATGACGTCCAAGCCTTGGGTGCCGATTGATCCTGTAGAACCGATCAGGGAGATCCTGCGGGGGTGTCCGGCCGGGGTAAAAGTTTTTTGGAAGCTCACCCATCCATTATGGTTCGTCTAACTGTGAGCGCCCAAAGCGCGCCACGCCCTGTGCATGGCACGGCGCGCTCTGCGGCAAAACTACAGCCCCAAGCTGCGGGCAATGAGCATCTGCTGGACCTGGGTTGTCCCTTCTCCGATTTCCAGGATCTTGGAGTCGCGGTAATGACGGGCCACCAGGGATTCGTTCATGAATCCATATCCGCCAAAGATCTGCGTCGCGTCGCGGGCATTGTCCATGGCAGCTTCGCTGGCAATCAGTTTGGCGTGGGCGGCCTCAATTTTGAAGTCCTTCCCAGCGAGCATTTTGGCAGCGGCTGCATAGTAGGCCAAGCGCGCGGTATGTGCACGAGAAGCCATGCGGGCAATCATGAATGAAACACCCTGGTTCTTGCCAATGGCAGTGCCAAAGGTCGTGCGCGTCTTGGCATACTTGACGGCTTCATCCAGGCAGCCTTGCGCCGCGCCGGTAGCTAACGCGGCAATGGCGATGCGTCCCTCGTCCAGGATTTCAAGGAAGTAGGCATAACCGCGTCCGCGCTCTCCCAAAAGATTCTCCTCGGGTACCCGCGCAGAATTAAAACTCAACGGATGGGTATCGCTGGCGCGCCAGCCCACCTTGTCGTAGGCCTTCTCGGCGGTAAACCCCTCGGTTCCGGTAGGCACGATGATGGCCGAGATTTCCTTCTTCCCCGTCGCCTCATCGACCCCCGTGACGGCCGTAGCCGTGACATGCGAAGTGATATCGGTGCCGGAGTTGGTGATGAATTCTTTTGCTCCGTCAATCACCCACTGTCCATCTTCCAGCTTTGCTTTGGTGAGCGCAGCCGAGGCATCCGAGCCGGCGCCCGGTTCGGTAAGTCCAAATCCAGCAATGCGTTCGCCGGTGGCCAGCGGCGCTAGCCACTGCCGTTTTTGAGCTTCGCTGCCAAATCGGTAAATGGGCATGGCGCCAAGAGAAACGCCGGCTTCCAGGGTGATGGCTACGGACTGGTCAACCTTGCCCAGTTCTTCCAACGCGAGCGCCAGGTGGAAATAGTCGCCTCCTGAGCCGCCATATTCCTCGGAGATCGGCAAGCCGAAAAGCCCCATCTGCCCCATTTGCTTGACGATGTCATAGGGAAAGGAATGATTGGCATCATTGGCAGCGCTTTGTGGCGCGACTACTTCTTGAGCGAATTCTCGGACCATGTTGACCAGGTCTTGGTACTGTTCATCGAGTTCGAGGTTAATCATCAGGCTCTCTCTTCGTTGAGGGACGGACCGATATCGAATTATTGGATCTGCAATATGTCGATATTGGACTTTTTCTGAGACCAGCGCGCGAGCGTCTTGGAAGCAAGAGTCACGGCGCGTATGGTTAATTATTATTAACTGATTACCGCCTACTGGTGCGTAAACAGCTTCATTTTTGACAGTAGTGGCACCCGTCACACTTGTCCAGAGTTCAACTTGGCAATCGTAAGGAGATGATGGTGATGGCGAGCAGGTACCAGCCACTCAACGAGCCAACTGACCGCGAACGCGCCAAGGCAGAACGGCGTGATGCTCTGTTAAGGGAAGCCACCAGGCTCTTCGCCCAGCACGGCTATGCAGGGGTGTCCCTGGAAGACCTCGGCGCGGCCTGCGGCATATCCGGTCCAGCGGTCTACCGGCACTTTGCTGGCAAGCAGGCAGTGCTTATCGCTTTGCTGGTTGACATGTCCAAGGACATCTATGCCGGTGGCCAAAAGGCCTGCGAAGCGGGTGGGTCACCGCTTGAGGTCCTCTCGCGCCTAGTTGATTTCCATACCGACTTTTCCCTTTCGCGCCCGGATATCCTGCAGGTCCAAGACCGCGATCTCAAGTCGCTGCCGAAAGCCGAATTGTTGTTGGTCCGCAAGCTCCAGAACTCCTACATCGAGTTATGGACCAATGAACTGGCGAAATTGCATCCGGCCGGTAGCAAGCAGTCCCACCGTTTCCGGGCCCACGCAGTCTTCGGTTTGCTCAACTCAACCGCTCACTCGGCGCACTCGCCCAGAACCAAAAAATCAGGCTTGAAACCACTATTGTCGAATATGGCACTCGCCGCGTTGACTTCCCCGGTAGTGTAGATCCCAAGCCATTGTTCCGCAGCGTTCCGAAACCGGCATGCTGACCCACCCGATTGAAAGGCCTTTATCGTGCAGCTACGTGAAGTCCGCCCTTCCGACTTGGACGCATTCTTCGCTCACCAGCAAGAACCCGAGGCGAACCTCATGGCCGCTTATCAGGCGCGTAACCCAGCCGACCGCGCGGTATTCGACCACCACTGGAACTCGATCTTGAACGATCCGACCGTTCTGGTTCGCACCATCGAGCACGAAGGCGACGTGGTGGGTTCCATCTTGGTATTTGACGGTGAAACCCCAGAGATCAATTTCTGGACTTCCACCAAGTACTGGGGCAAGGGAATTACCACCAGCGCTGTGGATGCCTTCTTGGCCGAGTACACCAAGCGCCCGCTGACGGCACACGTTGTCCAGGACAATCTGGGATCCATCAAGGTCCTGGAACGCCGCGGATTCAAGACCATCGGCACCGAGCAAATCTTCTCAAACGCCCGTGCCGAAGTAGTGACCGAAAACGTAATGCAGCTGGACTAGAACTTACGCTCTATTCAGCCTGAGACCGCAGGAGCTGGCCCATGAGGGCCGGCTCCTGCGGTCGTTTACCCGTGATTATTGCCGAGGTCCGTAATACCCCTTGCCGCGGTCAATGTCTTCACGTGCTTTGCGCAATGCTTTCGACGTTTCCGGGTCACGGCTTTCCAACTCGTCGGCCTTTCGATCGAGTCCCCTGAATGCGCCGATGATAAAAGGAAACGCGCACAGCACAATCAACGCTGCGACGATGAAAATGGAAGCTAAATCCATAAAATCTCCCGGAGAGTCAGTGCGGTCCAAGGCAAAACTACTCAAAAAACAGGCAAGGAGCCAGAAATAATCCCGGCTCCTTGCTTGCATGCACGTAGTTACTTGCTGTTATTCAGCAAGCGCCATGCCGCGCGGCGTTCAGCCTGTATATGTGGATCAGGCACCGGAGCGGCGGCAAGCAATCGCTTGGTGTAGTCATGGGATGGCGCATGGAGGACGGTCTCAACCATTCCCTGTTCCACGGCCTTTCCAGATTGCATCACGACAATGGCATCAGCCAGCATGTCCACCACGGCCAAGTCGTGGCTGACAAACAGGCAAGCAAAATTAAAGTCCCGTTGCAGATCCTGGAGCATTTCCAGCACCAATGCCTGTACCGAAACATCCAGCGCGCTGGTTGGCTCGTCGGCAATCAGCAATTCTGGATTCAAGGTCAACGCGCGGGCAATGCACACGCGCTGACGCTGGCCCCCGGAAAGTTCGTGCGGGTAGCGATTGATGACGTTGCGAGGCAGCTTAACCGCATCGAGCAATTCCTCGGCACGCTTGATGCGAGATGCCTTAGTTCCCACCTTGTGCACCACCATTGGCTCGGTGATGCATTCGCCAATCGGGAAGCGGGGGTTGAGCGAAGCAGCGGGGTCCTGGAAGATAACGCCGATCTGCTTGCGCACTGCGCGCGCCTGCCTAGTAGACAACTTAGGGAGGTTCTGCCCCTTGACCGCCAAAGTCCCTTCAGCCACCGGCAACAGGCCGAGTACAGCCTTGGCGATGGTCGACTTGCCGGATCCGGATTCTCCCACGATGCCCAGAACTTCGCCCTTGGCAACATCAAAGCTCACGTTCTCCACGGCGCGGAAAACTGTTCCGCGCATGTCATATTCCAGCACCAGGTTCTTGGCTTCCAGCACCAGTTCACGTCCGGCCGGTGCCGTCGCCGTGCTGTGCGGAGCATGCTCGGCGATATCGATGGGAGCCGATAGACGCGGTACGGCAGCCAGAAGCCGCTGTGTGTATTCATGCCGCGGGTGTAACAAGACCTGGTCCACAGTCCCGGTCTCCACCAGGTTGCCCTGGAACATCACGGCGACTTCATCGGCCATGTCAGCAACTACACCCATATTGTGGGTGATCAACAGGATCCCTGTATTCAGCCGGTCCTTCAATTCACGAAGCAGATCTAGGATCTCGGCCTGCACTGTTACGTCCAGTGCGGTAGTGGGCTCATCAGCAATGATCACCTTGGGATCACAGGAGATGGCCATGGCAATCACGATGCGCTGGCGCTGGCCGCCGGAGAACTGGTGCGGATACTGCTTGATCCGCTTGGCTGGTTCGGGAATGCCTACCATATCCAGGAGCTCGATAGCCCGGTCGGTGGCTTCTTTGCCGTAGGCAATGTCATGGAGTTCCAAGGCCTCGGTTAGCTGGCGTTCAATGGTCAATACCGGGTTCAGCGCCGTCATCGGTTCCTGGAACACCATCGCGATGTCGGTGGCGCGCATCTTGCGGATCTTGCCCTCATCCAGGCCGACCACGTTGATGTTTCCGACCTTGGCGGAGCCTGCGATGGTTGCATTATCAGGCAGCAGCCCCATTGCGGCCGTGGAGGTCACGGACTTGCCGGAACCGGACTCGCCGACCAATGCGACCACCTGGCCGGGACGCACTGTCAAGGACAGGCCCTTGACCGCGTGAACATCGGGACCGGAAGTTTCAAAGGTGACGTTGAGGTTTTCGAAGCTCAGTGCGTAGCCTTCTGAGCCCTGGTTTTCAGTTGGTGCTACGTGGCTCATGGCTTCTCCTTGCGAGTTGGCAGGGCAAATAATCCGGCGCGACGGCGACGCTTCTTGCCCAGCTGACGAGGGTCAAAGGCATCGCGCAGGCCATCGCCGAGGAAGTTGACGGCCAAGGCGATCATCACAATGATCATGCCCGGCCACCAGAACAGCCATGGACGAGTGGTAAAGGCGTTCTGGTACTGGCTAATCAGCAAGCCTAGGGAGGACTCTGGAGCCTTGACCCCGAAGCCGAGGTAGGACAGCGAGGATTCGAGAAGGATGGCGCCGGCAATGGCAAAGGTCGCGTTGACCACGATCACGCCCATGGTGTTTGGAATTAGGTGCTTGAAGATGACGCGGCTGGTTTTTGAGCCCATGGCCTGTGCAGCAGCGACATACTCGCGTTCGCGCAGGCTGAGGATTTCACCACGCACCAGACGAGCCAAACCGGTCCACGTCACCAGTCCAAGGACCAGAGCCAGCGTGATGATCGATCCAGTGGAAGCGCCGGCAATCTTTCCCAGCACTGCGGCAAGCACCAGCAGCGGGATCACGATAAACAGGTCGGTGATGCGCATTAGAACTTCGTCGACCCAGCCACGGAAGTAGCCTGCCACAGCACCGATAATCGTGCCCAGCACGGTTGACACCACGCCCACGACAACACCGATGATGATGGACTTCTGAGTGCCGTTCATAACGAGGGCAAAATAGTCCTTGCCCACGGAGTCTTGGCCAAAGGGGTGCTCACCCCATCGAATGCCTTCTCCCCCAAGCCAGGTTGGAACCAGGCTCATGGTCGGCTTGCCGCCGTTGACGACGAGTCCGGCTTCATAGAAGGACTGATGCCACCAACCCGGCAGGGGGCCCCAACCGATGGAGCTGAAGGCAAAGATGGTAATGAAGACCAGAATGACGGCTGACACCATCGCCGGCTTGTGGCCCATGAATCGTTCAAGAACGATGCGGCCCTGGCTCTTGGAGGTCTCGTCTGCCCGAGCCAGCTTGGCATCTTCCACCTCGGCGACCGAGGTCAGGTTCTCCGGTAGTTGCTCATTGGGATTTTTGTTCGTGGTGCTCATCGATATTCCTTAGGGTTGCAGACATGAATGTTTTGCATTGCTTCATGCCTCCTAAACGCGGATACGCGGGTCAAGCATGGCGTATACGATATCCGCCAGCAGATTGAACAGAATTGCAGCACTGCCGGTCACGAGGAAGAACGCCATCACCGGCGCCGGGTCGACATGGTCCAGACCGGTTGAGAACATTTCGCCCATGCCTTTCCACCCGAAGACGCGTTCGGTGATGACCGCACCGCCAATCAGGCCGGCGAAGTCGAAGGCGGCGATGGTGGCGATGGGAATCATCGCGTTTCGGAAAGCGTGACGGAAAATCACGGTGCGTTCGGACAGTCCCTTGGAGCGAGCCGTACGAATGTAGTCCTGGCGCTGCACTTCGAGCATCGAGGAACGTGTGTAGCGGGAGTAGCTGGCCAGGGAAATGACGGCCAAGATGATAGTCGGCATTAACAGCTGGGTGGCATTGTCCAGGAAGTGATCCCAGAAGCCGCCCTCAAAGTTTGCGGTCGAAGAGCCAATCGTGGCGATCGGGCGTCCCTTGAGATCAAGGAATCCAGGCCATGCCCTGAACAAGTGGTCCATTACGGTCAGCATTGCACCGACGACTGCGGTGAGGATGGATACCGTCATGGCGGCCTTGCGCAGGCGGCCTCCCATGAACCGCCCAACCGCGCCGGGGATGACCACAGCGAGGATCAAGCCGATCAATAGCACCCAGGCGTTCGGGGTCGCGAGCATCCAGAACGTTGCGTAATACGCGGCCAAGACCAGGGCGACGGAAATCAGTGCCGGATAAAGCACTCTCTTTTCCTTCAGGCCAACGCTCATGGCGGTGGCGCTCAAGGCGACCAAAGCGGTCAGTATGACGATCACCGCCGGGCCCATTTGCGGGAAACGATAGAAGTTCAGCCATACGCTGTACTGCAAAAGAAGCGGGATGAAGACGGCAGCGATAACAAAGGTCAGCAGGCGGCGCTTGGCCGAACCGCCAAGGAACATTTGAAGGAGCACAGCAATAACGAGGCCAACAACGATGGACGTCCCCACCGATATCTGCGGATCAGCCAACCAGTCGTTGTAGCTAATTGCAAGGTATTCCTTGAGCAATACTGCTGCCCAGAAAACCGGGAGCGAGAAAAACAGGAAGGTCATGAACGTGATCAGGTAATCCAGGCCCGAATACTGGCGGATCGCGGTGAGCACACCAATGGCAATACCCAGGATCGCTGCAATGACGGTCGCCAGCACCACGAGGCGCAATGTGGAAGATGCCGCGTTGGCAAGCAATCCGGAAACTTCAACACCGTTGATGTTCTGGCCGAGGTCGCATTGGCCGATGAAGCACTTGCTCACACCGGTCAGCCAATCCCAATACCGCCCGTACCACGGTTGATCCAGGTTCATATACTGGGTGCGCTGGGCCATCAGGTACTCTCGGTTATCCGCGTTACTTTCGCGAAGGTCCTTGAGCGGGTCGCCAGCATTGATCACCAACACGTAAAGCAAGAGCGAGGCAGCTAACAGCACGGCGAGTGCCGATCCCAGTCTCTTAGCAATAAATTTCCACACGGTTCTTATGTCCTACTTTCATCTCACGGTTGCGAGCAGACCCTGTAGATTCGGGGCCAATGAACACACTGCGGGGCCCGACTCTTGATCGGGCCCCGCAAGTGATCACTCACGTTGAGCAACTTTTCGCCTAGGGGCGATTACTCGGCACGTGCCCACTGCTCCGCGTTCCAGACGATCTGGTCCTGCGTTGCGGTATGGCGGACATTTTGAATATCTGAACCCGAAGCGCTCAGCCCAGGGTGCGCGAAGACTGGAATGCCAAAGAGGTCATCCCACAGCAGCTTCTCGATCTTCTTGGTCTGCTCTGCGTGGACCGCTGGATCCAGCGAATTAGTCAAGGTGTCCCAGGCTGCGTCTACTTCCTTGTTCGAGTACTTGCCGAAGTTCTGCGGCTTACCCGTTGCGTAGATGTTCTCGCCGGAGCTGATCTGTCCCGAACCAGCCCATGCGAACAGTGCTACTTCGTAGTCGCCTCGATCCTGAGCGCCGTTAGGCGAGAAGAAGTCAGCGGAGCCTTCATCGGAGATCTTGAATCCAGCTTCGTCGCAAGAGGACTTGATGGCGGCGACTTCGTTGGCGCGGCGCTCGTTCGGTGCCGAGTAGCCAATGCGGATCTCGGTGCCGACGGCATCTTGCTCTTCGAGGATCTTTTTGGCGCCTTCGATGTCGACCTGATCGTAACGTCCGTCATAGGCCGAATCAACTACTTCCTGGTAGTTATCCTGGAACGGGAAGACTTCGCGAGCGTTCATCACGATGGCGTCCGGGTTCAGCGGCTTAATCAGGTTGTCAACGATCTGCTGGCGTGGAACACACATGGCGAAGGCCTTGCGTAGTTCCAGATTGGTCATGGCGTTGCCTTCGGCGAAGTTGAAGTCCAGGTGTTCCCAGGTCAGGGTGTCACCCTTTTGGATGTTGATGGCCGAACCCAAATTCTCCAGCTGGGCCAAGGTATCAACCGTTGGCTGCGGGTTAATGACGTCAACGTCCTTGTTCTGCAATGCCTGTACCATGCCTGCATCTTCGAGGAATCGGAAAGTCAATTCCTTTGTTGCAGGAGGGGTGCCATAGTAGTTTTCATTGGCTACCAAAGTCACCGATTCTCCGGCCTTCCAGCTACCCAACTTGTAGGGGCCAGAAACTGGGCTGATCTTCTCATCTGGAAGCTTGCCCGGATCAGTCACCCAGCCTTCGTTCCAGAACTTCGCTGCCTTCTTCAGCTTGTCAGAATCGCCGTCGCGTACAGCCTTGACGAATTCCTCCGTGCTCAGGCCGCCTTCCGTGGCGACAACGTGAGCGGGCTGGAGCATCCATGACTGCAGCGCCCAGTCCGGGTCCGACTCAGCAAACTCAACTGTGAATTCCTTGCCATCCCAATCGCCCTGTGGGCCCTCTGGAACGGTGTCACCCAAGTCAACTGATACGGAGTTGAACAGCGGCTTGTCCTTGGAACCTTCGTTGAGGTTCAGATTCTGTACTGCCCATGCCAGAACCGAGTCTGCGACGGTGATTGGTGTTCCGTCCGACCACTTGGCGTCCTCATTGATCGTGTACTTGATCGTCAGTGGGTCTTCGCTGACCTTTTCGTAGCTGCCCAGGGCTTCGTTCTGGTACAGCGTGCCATCGGTGCCGAAGTAGCTAAAGCCAGCGAACATGCGGTCCACAATGGACGAGTTGTAAGTGGAGTAGGTGTTTGGAGTGAAGCCGTTGTAGCTGATGAACTCCGGTGCGCCAACGGTCACGTTGATGGTGCCGTCCTTGGTGGTGACATCGCCGAGATCAGCCTTGCCGCTGTTGACTGCTTCAGCTGAACCGTTGCCCGATCCTTCACTTTGCGAAGTATTGCTGTCGGAATTGCTTCCACCTGGGGCACATGCAGACAGTGCCAATGCCAGGGCAGCGCCCGCAACTACTGCTTTCGAAACGCGCTGAAACCGCATTTCGCCTCCTTGAGATCGTGATGATACGAGTTGTGAATCGGTGTGATTCCTTGTGGACCAAATCACATGACCGATCCATTGAGGAATACACTAACCCGAATTTTCTGGCTTGGATAGAGAAAGACTCGTTTCACATCTCCCCGCTTGAACTGTTCTTGAGAGCCATTTGCAACGAGCTTGTTACCGACGAGTTGATGCGACGCGCGCCACATCCGCGAGATTTCAAGGGTTTCTTTCAGATTGGGAAAAATCAATCAGAACGCGTGCGTTACGACTATGTTTCAAGGATGGTTTTATAACAGTTTTGCAACGTTTGCTTCAGTTTGAAAAAATCTGAAATATTCGTTGAATATGACGAAGCCTGAAGTTCCCGAAAACGAAAATGGGCCGTCGAAACCTTCCGGTTTCGACGGCCCATCAAGGCGTTCTGTGAATCTGGCTAGATCAGGGAAGCACCTGGAATCGCACCCAGCAGGTTGCGGGTGTATTCGCTCTTGGGAGCATTGAAAATCTCGTCGGCAGTTCCCTGCTCGACGATCTTTCCATGTTCCATCACGCAGACATTGTCCGCGATCTGGCGAACTACTGCCAGGTCATGGGTGATGAACAGGTAGGTCAGTCCCATATCCCGCTGCAGTTCATCCAGAAGCTCCAGGACCTGCGCCTGGACCAAGACGTCCAACGCAGATACTGCCTCGTCGCAGACGATCATCTCAGGCTGCAAAGCCAGTGCACGGGCGATGGCAATACGCTGGCGCTGGCCACCGGAGAGCTCATTCGGGAATCTGTGCATGGTCGAAGCCGGCATGGATACCTGCTCCAGCAGTTCCTTGACCTTCTTCTGGCGCGACGCGCTGTTGCCAATCCCGTGGATTCGCAGAGGCTCCTCGATCGTTCGATAAATAGAATACATCGGATCTAGCGAACCATAAGGATCCTGGAAGATCGGCTGCACGCGGCGACGGTACTTGAACAATTTCTTTTCGCTCAAATTCCCGATCTGTTCGCCGTCGAAGACGATCTCACCCTCGGTCTTGTCCAAGAGATTCAGCACCATCTGGGCGATGGTGGACTTTCCGGAACCGGATTCGCCCACCACTGCCGTCGTGGTGCCCTTCGGAATTTCGAAGGATACGTTGTCCACCGCGGTGAACTTGTCCTTCTTGCCGAAGCCCTTGCGGATGTCATAGACCTTGGTCAGGTTGCTCACCTTCAGCAGGGGCTCGGCCCGGCCCGGAACGATTTGGTCAACAATGGCCTCATGCTTGTCGCCACGCTGTGCAGACAAGGACGGAGCAGAGTTGATCAGCCGTTTGGTGTATGGATGCTGCGGGTTGCGCAGGATATCCAGCGCCGGGCCGTATTCAACGACGCGACCCTTGTACATCACTACAACTTTTTCCGCGCGCTCGGCAGCAAGCCCGAGGTCATGGGTGATCAACAGGACCGCGGTGCCCAGCTCGGTGGTCATCGTATCCAGATGATCCAGAATCTGCTGCTGGACGGTTACGTCCAAGGCACTGGTGGGCTCATCGGCAATCAGCAGGCGCGGACGGCATGCCAGTCCAATAGCGATCAGTGCACGCTGGCGCATGCCACCGGAGAACTCGTGCGGGTATTGTCCTGCGCGAACCTCCGGGTTGGGCAAGCCTGCATCAGCCAGGACCTGGGCGACGCGTTCTTTGGGGTTATCCCCCGCAAGGCCGTTGGCCTTCAGAGTTTCCTTAACCTGGAAGCCAATCTTCCACACCGGGTTCAAGTTGGACATTGGATCTTGGGGAACCATGCCAATGTGATTGCCGCGCAGTTCAACGAATCGTTTTTCGCTGGCGTGCGAAATGTCCTCGCCATCGAACAGGATCTGGCCTGAAGAAACCGAACCGTTGCCGGCCAGCAGACCGATAGCGGCCAGTGCCGAGGTTGACTTGCCGGAACCGGACTCGCCCACAATGGCCACGGTCTCCCCTGGCATCACGGTGAAGTTTGCATCGCGCACAGCGTGTACTGGTCCATCAGGAGTGGAGAAGGTAATCGCCAAGTCCTTGATTTCCAGCAACGGCTTCGGTGTTGCAGTTTCAGTCATCGTCTAGGCTCCCTTCCGGGCCTTGGGATCCAGTGCGTCTCGCACTGCATCGCCGAGCATGATGAAGCTCAAGACTGTCACCGACAGGAACAGGGCAGGCCACATCAGCATCATCGGGTTATTGCGAAGCTGGGTCTGCGCGGATGAAATATCGTTGCCCCAGCTCATCACGTTGCCAGGCAATCCGACACCGAGGAAGGACAGCGTCGCTTCGGCAACGATGTACACGCCCAGGTTCACGGTCGCCACAACAATGATCGGTGCCAGCGAGTTTGGAATAACGTGCTTGAGCAGCGAATTGAACTTGGACAGCCCCAAAGCGCGCGATGCTTTCACATAATCGGCGCTCCGCGCTTCGATCACAGCACCACGGGTAATTCGAGCCAGCTGCGGCCAGCCGAAAATCGCCAGCGTGATAATAACGGTCCACACGCTTCGGTAGTCTCGGAATGCAGGAAGCTGCATCACGATGATGGCTCCGAGGATCAGTGGCAGCGCGAAGAAGATATCGCCCAAACGTGCCAGAACGGCATCAATCCATCCGCCATAGAAGCCGGCCAGCGCACCCAGCGCGCCGCCGACGATGACAACGATCAGAGTGGTGAAGATGCCAACCAGCAGCGATGCGCGCGTGCCGTAGATGACGCGTGAATAGATATCGCAGCCCTGGAGGTTGAAGCCCATGATATGCCCGGCCCGGCCAGGTTCATTCGAGTTTTCAAGGGCGCAATAGGTTGGGTCCTGGGAGCTGAACAGCTGCGGGAAAGCCGCGACGACAATGATCGCAAGAATCAGGATCGCGGAAATGATGAACAGCGGCTGCTTGCGCAGTGAACGCCAAGCCTCGGCCCACATGGACAGCGGCTTGCCGGTTTCCTTGACGGAGTCGACGGCCTGCAGCGGCGTCTCGTCCAAGGGAGCGACAAAATGCTCGATCTTGTACTTGGAAACTTTGCCGGCGCGGACCTTGCTGATGGGCAGGCCGTCTTCCGGATTAAAATTCTGGTTCTCAGGCATAACGGATCCTTGGGTCAAGCAGTGCGTACAGCATATCCACGATCAGGTTGGCGACGACGAAGACGATCACCAGAACACCGACGATGGCGACAACGGTCGGGGTTTCGCCCTTCTGAATTGCCTGGTACAGCAGGTGTCCAACACCGGGCACGTTGAAAATGCCTTCGGTGACAATTGCGCCACCCATCAGCGAGCCGAGGTCCGCTCCGAGGAATGTCACGACAGGAATCAGCGAGTTGCGAAGGATGTGCACGGTGACAACGCGATTGCGGCTCAAGCCCTTGGCAGTGGCGGTTCGCACAAAATCGGCAGTTTTGTTCTCAATGACCGAGGTTCGGGTCAAGCGGACCACGTAGGCCAGCGAAACCAGGCCTAGCACGAGGGCCGGCAAGAAGAGTTCGCCCCAGGTTGCCGCGCCGGAAACGGTGGGCTTGGCCCATTCCAGTTTCACGCCAACAACGAACTGCAGAACGAAGCCGAGCACGAAGGTTGGCACAGCGATCACGATCAGCGAAGCAACCAGAATGGTCGAGTCGAACCACTTGCCCTTGCGCATACCAGCGATGACACCGAAGATGATGCCGAAAATGCCTTCAATCAGCAGGGCCAGAATCGCAAGGCGTGCGGTGACTGGGAAGGCGCGGCCCAGCAGGGCGCTGACTTCCTGACCGGAGAACGAGGTTCCAAGATCGAAGGTCACCAGGTTCTTCAGGTACAGGCCATACTGAACCCAGAATGGCTTGTCCAAATTGTATTGGGCTTCGAGGGCTGCACGAGTCGCATCGGACATCGGCTTGCCACCGGAGAGCGCGGCGATAGGATCACCGGGCGTGGCAAAAACCAAGAAGTACACCAGCAGTGTTGCACCGATAAATACCGGGATCAGCTGGGCAATTCTCTTGAGCATGAAACTTAACATGCGTGCACCTCACCTCGAGATGCTGGACGGCACTTGGCCATTATTTCCCTCTTCCCGTCGATAAGTATCTCGACGTTTATTTTTGGGAGGCAGATCAAACATGCCAAAGGGAGACCCTTTGTACCTTGGGTCTCCCTTGACATGCCTTTCAGCCAATTTCGGACTTGAACAGTCCGAATGCTGAAATTACTTACTTACCAGTGATTTCGTTGTAGATCGGAACGCCGTTCCAACCGAACTCAACGTTGGCGACGTTCTCGCTCCAACCACCCTGGACTGCTTGGTACCACAGCGGGATGGCAGGAAGATCCTTGAACAGGATCTCCTGGGATTCGTTGAAGATCTTTGCGCCCTCAGCTGGGTCGGTTGCAGCAAGGCCCTTGGCCAGCGACTCGTCAAATTCCTTGCTGGAGTACTTGCCATCGTTCGAACCTGCACCAGTGCCAAACAGCGGGCCCAGGAAGTTGTAGAGCGATGGGTAGTCGGCCTGCCAGCCCGTGCGGAAGGCACCGGTCATGGTGTAGGCGGTAACCTTGGCGCGCAGTTCCTTGAAGGAGCTGAACGACTTTGCGGTTGCGTTGATGCCAAGGTTGTTCTTCAGCTGGTTGACAATTGCCTCAACGAATTCCTTGTTGCCGGCGCCATCAACGTTGTAGCCGATGGAGAATTCCTTGTCAGCGTCCCACTTGCTGATCTTGTCAGCGTCAGCCCAGAGCTTCTTGGCTTCGGCATCGTCGAATTCGAGGACTTCGCTGCCAGGCAGCTTGTCGTCGTAGCCTTCGAGCACTGGAGCGGTGAAGTCCTTGGCGATAACCTTGCCGCCCTGGTACACCTTGTCGATGATCAGCTGGCGGTCAATTGCACGCGAGATCGCTGCACGGCGAAGGTTGCCCTCTTCGTCCTGCTTGAAGTGATCCAGGTAGCCGGGAATGGTGATGGTCGCGTTACCAGCGTATGGCGAGTTGACCGAGCGGTCGCCCAGGTCAGACTGGTAGGAAGCAAGCTGGCTCGGTGGAATCTGGTCCAGCACATCCAGGTTGCCGGAAACCAGGTCCTGGTAAGCCGAGTCGGTGGACTGGTAGACCTTGAAGTCGATGCCGCCGTTCGCAGCCTTGCGTGGGCCGTCGTACTTCTCGTTGACGTCCATCTTCAGGTTGACGTCGTGGTTCCATTCGGTCAGCTTGTACGGACCATTGCCAACTGGCTTTTCGCCGAAGGCCTTGGGATCCTCGAAGGCTGCCTCTGGCAACGGCATGAAGGCGGTGTAGCCCAGACGCAGCGGGAAGTCGGATTCCGGCTGGGAAAGCTCGACGGTGAAGGTGGTGTCATCAACAACCTTCAGGCCTTCCATCTTGTCTTCCTTGGACTTCTCGGCGTTGACCTTGTCGAAGCCCTTGATGGACTCGAAGAAGTAGGAGTTCAGCTGAGCGTTCTTGGCTGCGGCACCGAAGTTCCAGGCATCCACGAACGAAGCAGCGGTTACTGGGGATCCATCGGAGAAAGTCTGGCCCGACTTGATCTTGATGGTGTAGTTCTGGGAATCCTTGGTCTCGATGGACTCTGCGAGTTCATTGACCGGAGCGCCCTTTGCGTCATAGCTGACCAGGCCCGTGAAGAGCAGGTCCATAACGCGACCGCCACCAACTTCGTTGGTGTTGGCCGGCAGTAGGCCGTTTTGTGGTTCGGTGGTGTTTGCGGTGACGACGTACGAGCCGTCTGCTTCGCCGCCTGCGGAATCATCCGAACCGCCGCCACAAGCCGACAGGGTCAGTGCCAAGGCTGCTGATAGAACGACAGCCTTAGATGCGTGCGAGTATCGCATCCTATTTCTCCTCAACATAAGGTTGCTGCTTCTGCATTTCGCAGAGCCGTGCAGGCAAGCGTGAGCTGTAGCACGTAGTGAATGAGATTACATCAAATATTGCGAAACAACCAATGAATATTCATGAAAGCAATGCTTGAAATCCATTTTGTCATTCGTTCAAAATTATTCTTAGCTAGTCAAAATCTCTGGTTTCTCAAATAAAAATATTCATCAATCCTGGGTCCTCCAAAACCGAACCGACACCTGCGAGGAACTCGCTTGCTTCTTTGCCGTCAACGACTCTGTGGTCAAATGACAAAGCCAAAGTCATGGTATGGCGAAGAGCTACTCCATCCTGGTACTCCCAAGGGCGCCGCTTCACCTGGCCCAGGGCCAAGATCCCGGCCTGCCCAGGCGGCAGGATTGGCGTTCCAGCATCCACGCCAAAAACACCGACGTTCGTGATTGAGAAGGTGCCGCCCGACAACTGGGCAGGAGCAAGAGTTCCGGCACGCCCCTGGGCAATAATCCCGCTCAACGCCGTGGCCAATTGAGGCAGCGGCAAGTCCTGGGCATTTTTCACCACGGGAACCAGCAGACCCCGGTCAGTAGCTACCGCCATTCCCAAATTCACCGAACCGAATTCGATAATTTCGTCGGCTTTCTCGTCCCACGTTGAATTCAACGCTGGATAGGTACGCAACAAGCGGGTCACGACCAGGGCCGCCAGCGTCGTGATATTCAGCTTGATGTCCTTCAACAGGGGATGGGAACGCAACCGCTCAACCAGGGCCATGGATTCCGTGACATCCACAGTCAAGAATTCGGTGGCATGCGGGGCGGTAAAGGCCGACTGCACCATCGCCTTGGCTGTGGCACGACGCACCGCAGTGATCTTTACATGCTTGTCCCCTATGCCGCCCGGCTGGACCGGGGCAACAGGTGCGGCAGGTGACGCTGCGGCCGTTGGCCCATTCCCGGCATCAATCGCCTGCTGGACATCGCGGCGTAGCACTAGCCCGTCTTCGCCGCTGCCGGTGAGCGTCGAAATATCCACACCGTGATCACGGGCGAGCTTGCGGACCGGCGGAGTGCATCGGGTCACCGCCTGGCGCTGTTCGTCATGGTGTTCGACCACAGCTGCACCCGAGGCGCGCACCGAGCGGGACTTTCGCTGGGGCCGGGCTCCAGTTGCCGCCGGTGCGCCATAGCCGACGAGAGTAGGCGTGCGCTCCCCCGCGCCGGGTTGCGGTGCTGGATCTTTTCCCTGCGCTGGCTCATCACCGCCAAAGGTGACCAGCGGGCCGCCAACCTGGACGACCTGGCCTTGGGCGGCATGAATCTGCTGGACTACCCCGGCATAAGGCGAAGGCAGTTCAACTACAGCCTTGGCAGTTTCCACCTCGGCGATCACCTGGTTCAGCGCCACATGCTCGCCGACCTTGATTTTCCAGTTCAACACCTCGGATTCGGTCAGCCCCTCGCCAAGATCCGGAAGCTTAAAAGTTTGATCCGTCATCACTGGGCAGCTCCTTCGCTTGCCTCATGGTGTCGCATCACGGTATCCACCGCGTGCATCACTCGATCCAGGTCGGGTAAATGGTGGCTTTCAAGCCGTGAGGGCGGATAGGGAACATCGAACCCTGTCACGCGCAGCGGCGCATGTTCCAAGTAGTCGAAGCAGCGCTCGGTGATCTCGGCACATATTTCCGCGCCCAAACCGCTGGTGCGGCTGGCCTCATGGACCACGACGAGCTTCCCGGTGCGCTGCACCGACTGCGCGACAGTGTCGATATCCAGCGGGTCCAGGCTGCGCAGATCAATGACCTCCAGGCTGATGCCTTCATCTTCGGCAGCCAGGGCCGCATCGATCAGCGTGTAGGTGGTTGGGCCATAGCCGACCATGGTGACATCAGTACCGGAGCGGATGATCTTCGCCTTAGGCGAGGCATCGGGCTGAACGACGCCCAGTTCCGCCTCGGTCTTCTCGTGGTAACGGCGCTTTGGCTCAAAGAAAATCACCGGGTCATCGCAGGTGATCGCCTGGCGCAGCATCGCGTAAGCATCTTCAACGCTGGAGGGTGCAAACACGCGAAGCCCGGCGGTGTGCGCGAAGTAGGCTTCTGGCGACTCGGAATGGTGCTCCGGAGAACCGATGCCACCGCCGTACGGGATGCGGACGGTCACCGGCATCTTCACCCGCCCGCGGGACCGGTAGTGCAACTTGGCCAGCTGCGAGACCAGCTGGTCAAAAGCGGGATAGGTGAATCCATCAAATTGGATCTCGACCACCGGGCGGTAGCCGCGATAGGCCAGGCCGATGGCCGTGCCGACGATTCCTGATTCGGCCAGCGGGGTATCGACGACTCGATGCTCCCCGAATTCGGCCTTCAGCCCGTCGGTCACGCGGAAGACTCCGCCAAGTGTTCCGATGTCTTCACCAAGCAGGATGACCTTCTCGTCCTCGCTCAGGGCATCATGCAGCGACTTGTTCAGCGCTTTGAGCATGGTGGTAGCCACGGCTATTCACCACCCTCGAAGTCGGCCAGGTAATCGAGGTAGTTCTTCGCTGCCCGCTCGGTGGGTTCGTGCGGCTGGGCATAAACGTTGGAGAACAGTTCTTCCACCTTCGGATCTTCCATCGTGGTGATCGCGGCACGCAGCTTGGCGGCCATGTCATCGGCCGCGTTCTGGGCGCGCTGCTCATAGGACTGCACATCGGCGCCCATTTCGTGCAGGTATTTCACCAAGCGGTCGATCGGGTCCTTGGCTTTCCATTCTTCGAGCTGCTCGGCCTTGCGGTAGCGGGTGGGGTCATCGGCGGTGGTGTGCGAACCCATGCGGTAGGTGACAGCTTCGATGAACGTTGGCCCCAGGCCGTGCCGGGCGTGGGCCAGGGCCGCCTTGGTTGCCGCGTACACTGCGAGGATGTCGTTGCCATCAACCCGCCAGGTCTTCAGCCCGAAGCCGTGGGCCCGGTCAGCGATATGGGTGCGGCTTTGCAGTGCCACCGGTTCCGAGATCGCCCACTGGTTGTTCTGGCAGAAGAACAGGACCGGTGCCTGGTAGCTGGCCGCAAAAACCATCGCCTCATTAACGTCGCCCTGGCTGGTGGCGCCATCGCCAAAGTAGGCCACGGAGACTTGCTCGCCTCCATCGAATTTGATGCCCATGCCATAGCCGGCCGCATGCAGGGCCTGCGAACCGATGACAATTTGCTGGCAGGCGATATTCACTTCATTCGGATCCCAGCCGCTGGCCTGGGCTCCGCGCCAAACGCTGAGCAGGTCCTCGGCCTGGACTCCCCTGGCCCACGCCACCCCATGCTCGCGATAGGAAGGGAAAATGAAATCATCGTCTTCGGTAGCCCGCACCGATCCGATTTGCGCGGCCTCCTGGCCAAGCAATGGCGCCCAGAGGCCCAATTGCCCCTGGCGCTGCAGGGCGGTGGCCTCATTGTCCATGCGCCGAAGCACGACCATGTCGCGCAGAAAATCTGCAAGGTCCGCTTCCTTGAGGTCCTTGAGATAGTGGTCAAGTTCTTCGTCCGGAATTCGTTTCCCGTCGACGTTCAGCAGCTGGTGCGTTGGTAGGCTTCCAGCGGCTACGTCCATGTGCTGTGTGGACACGATCGGCATCCTTACTCTCACGTAGTCTGTGGCAGAATTCTTCGTCGAACCCCGCTTAATGTGATGCTACTCACGCAACGCAAGACGCACAATGGTGATTCGAAAATTAGCGCAAAACGCCCTATTTATACCCTCGATCCAGTGCTAACGTGCTCATTATGCACCTCTTGGACATCACAGACCGGCGAATCCTGCTCGCCATGGCCAGCGCTAAAAAACGCACCGGCTCGGCCATCGCCACGGCCCTGAACCTGGGGCGCAATACGGTGCAATCGCGGATGACCCGATTGGAGAACGAAATCCTGGAATCCCCGGACCGCCGGATTCCGCCAGCCGCCCTGGGCTACGGGCTGCTGTCATTTATCGAGCTTCACGTTGACCAGCGATACCTCGAAGAAATCTCGGCCAAGCTGGCCGCCATCCCCGAAGTCCTCGAAGCCCACGGGCTGACCGGCAATGCCGATATTCTGGTGCGCGTGGCAGCCAAGGATGCCGAGCAGCTCTTCAGGGTCCACGGCCAGCTCTTGCATATCGATGGGGTGAACCGCGCGGATTCAGCGCTGGCCATGGCACAACTGGTCCCCTACCGGACCACCGCCCTGCTGCGGCATTCGCTGAAATCCCCCGCCCAGTAAAAGCCAATGGCAAAGCCCTGGGGACCAACGGTAGCTGGTCCCCAAGGCTTTGCCTCTTCAGTTCTTGCCTGCCGCCCCTAGTGGTCGACGGCCTTTTCCGCACCGACCCCGGTCAGCGAGCGGACTTCCATTTCTGCCTGCTTGGCTGCATCCTCGGTGCCCCGATCGGTCACCGAGCCCAACCAGCCCAGGAAGAAGGCCAGCGGAATCGAAACGATGCCCGGGTTGGCCAGCGGGAAGATCGACATGTCGATGCTCGGGATCATCGCGGTCTCCGATCCGGAGAACACCGGCGAGAAGATGATCAGAAGCAGCGCGGAGCCCAAGCCGCCGTACATCGACCAGACGGCACCGCGGGTCTTGAAGCCCTTCCAGAACAGCGAGTACAGGATGGTTGGCAGGTTGGCCGAGGCGGCGACCGCGAAGGCCAGTGCCACCAGGAAGGCCACATTCTGGCCCTGGGCGCCGATGCCGCCGGCGATGGCGAAGACGCCGATCACCAGCACGGTGCGCCGGGCCACCTTCATTTCCTTCTCGGGAGTGGACTTGCCCTTGGCGATCACCGAAGCGTACACGTCGTGGGCGAAGGATGCCGCTGCGGTGATGGTCAGGCCGGCGACCACCGCGAGGATGGTTGCGAAGGCCACCGCCGAGATCAGCCCCAGCAACACGGTGCCGCCCAATTCATAGGCCAGCAGCGGAGCAGCCGAGTTCACCCCGCCCGGTGCGGCGGTGATCTTCTCCGGGCCGATCAGCGCGCCGGCGCCGAAGCCCAGCACCAGGGTGAACAGGTAGAAGGCGCCGATCAGCCAGATCGCCCAGACCACCGACTTGCGGGCTTCCTTGGCGGTGGGCACCGTGTAGAAGCGCATCAGCACGTGGGGCAGGCCGGCGGTGCCCAGCACCAGGGCCAGGGCCAGCGAGATGAAGTCCAGCTTGGAGGTTTCGGACTTGCCGTACTTCTGGCCGGGATTCAGGATCTCCGGGTTGCCGGCCACCTCGGCGGCCTTGCCCAGCAGTTCGGAGAAGTTGAAGCCGAAGATCGCCAGGGTCCAGACGGTCATGATCAGCGCACCGGCGATCAGCAGGCAAGCCTTGATGATCTGCACCCAGGTGGTGCCCTTCATGCCGCCGACCAGCACGTAGAGGATCATCAGCGCGCCGACGATCACGATCACCAGCGACTGGCCGAGCTTCTCGTCAATGCCCAGCAGCAGCGACACCAGCGCGCCGGCACCCGCCATCTGCGCCAGCAGGTAGAACACGCAGACTGCCAGGGTGGAAATGGCCGCGGCGATGCGCACCGGGCGCTGCTTGAGCCGGAAGGAAAGCACGTCGGCCATGGTGAACTTGCCGGTATTGCGCAGCAGCTCGGCGACCAGCAGCAGGGCCACCAGCCAGGCGACCAGGAAGCCAATGGAGTAGAGGAAGCCGTCATAGCCGTTGATGGCGATGGCACCGACAATGCCGAGGAAGGATGCCGCCGAAAGGTAGTCGCCGGCGATGGCGGTGCCGTTCTGCGTTCCGGTGAAGGAACGGCCACCGGCATAGTAGTCGGCCGCGGTCTTGTTGTTTTTCGAAGCACGCAGCACGATCACCAGGGTGATGCCCACGAAGGCGATGAAGATGCCGATATTCACCAGCGGGTTGCCGACCTGGGTCGACTCTGCGGCGGCCTGGGCCGCAATCGAGAGCTGATTCATTTATTTCACTCCCTTTTGCTCTAGGCGTTCGCGGATGGCGGTGGCCTTCGGGTCCAGCTTCTTGTTGGAGAAGCTGACGTAGGCTGCGGTAATCAGGAAGGTCGAGACAAACTGCAGCAGCCCAAGGAGGATGCCCATGTTGATATTGCCCAAAACCTTGATCGACATGAAGTCATGGAAGTAGTCGGCCAGCAAGACGTAGGCGAAATACCAGACGAGGAAGAAGATGGCCATCGGGAAAACGAAACTGCGGTGGGTTCGGCGCAGCTCCTGGAATTCCCCGGATTGGCTCTCCGTAACAAAATCGACGTCTTCGGTGACGTCGCGTTCCGGGTTGGCACTCATTGATGCCCTCCTTGAGCGAGTTAATGATGTGATCGAGCACACATCTGTTGCGTGACTAAGTTCACTATTGGCGAAGAATTCTTCCGCGACTAGGGGTATCCGGAGGCTCGTGGCTCAACGGGGCGAATTCTGCGCTCAACGGCGCACTGGGCGGCGTTGAGCGGTCGGCCCGAATCAGGGCCCTAAGATGGGAGCATGTCCCCAGCGCTGCAAGCCACCCTGATCGCGGCCATCGTGGTGCTTGGCATAGCCGTCGTCGGCTATTTCGGTTTCAGGATCTCGCGTTCGACCCGGGAGATGGGCACCGATGCCGAAGAAGCCACCTACAAGACGTTGCACCACATGTCGGTGGCGGTCCCGCACCTGGAGCGCGGGCTCACCGAAGAAGGCGCGGCCAAGAGCGCCAAGGCACTGCGCCGGCTGCTGAACTGCCAGGTGCTGCTGATCAGCGATACCTCGCGGACCCTGGCCGCAGATGCCGGGATCGAGTTCACCGCGCAGCTCGAAGAGGACGCCTCCGAGGCGTCGGCCAGCACCCTGGCCAGCGGCAAAACCCAGGTCAGGCATTCGGCGGGAATGGATATCGTGGCCGCGCCCATCACCGTGGGAGACCAGAGCGTGGGCACCGTGGTGGCCCTGTCCGTGCGGGCCGGGGCGGGCTTTGTGCGCGCGGTATCCGAGGTGGCGGTTTTTGTCTCCGCACAGGTCTCCACCGCGCAGCTCGATGAGTCCAAGGCGATGCTGCTCGAAGCCCAGATGCGGGCCCTTCGCGCGCAGATCTCCCCGCATTTCATCTACAACTCGTTGAACGCCATCGCCTCCTTCATCAATACCGACCCGGCCCGCGCCCGCGAATTGGTGATCGAGTTCGCCGATTTCACCCGCTACTCCTTCCGGCGCCGCGGGGAATTCACCACCGTGGCCGAAGAGCTTGAAGCGATCGACCGGTACCTGCTGCTGGAGAAGGCCCGCTTCGGCGACCGCATCAAGGTGTCCTTGCAGATTGCGCCCGAGGTGCTGCCGACCCAGATTCCCTTTTTGGCCCTCCAGCCGCTGGTGGAAAATGCGGTGCGCCATGGCCTGGAGGCGCGTCCCGATGGCGGCGTCATCTCGATTACCGCCACCGAGGATGGCCTGCATGCGGTGATTTCGGTGGAGGATGATGGCATGGGCATGGATCCCGAGCAGCTGGCCAGCGTCCTGGCGGGCACCACCACCACCATGCATGTGGGGCTGCGCAATGTCGACCTGCGCCTGCGCCAGCTCTACGGGAACTCCAACGGGCTGGTGATCGAGACCGCTCCGGGGGCCGGAACGCTAATCACCCTGCGTGTTCCCAAATTCCGCGCGCCAGACACCAGCGGCCCGGATATCTAGACAAGCCGGGGAAACGGTAGAATTTTTGCATGATCAATGTGGTGGTGGCCGATGATGAACTCCCTGCAGTAGAAGAGATCTCCTTTCTGCTGAGCCAAGATTCGCGGATTGGCAAAATCCACCGGGCCACTTCCGGGGCCGCGGCCCTGAAGGCGCTGGAAGAAAATGATGTTGATGCGCTGTTCCTGGACATCCACATGCCCGCGCTCTCCGGCCTGGACATCGCCCGGGTCATTTCCCGCTTCACCCATCCGCCGCTGATTGTTTTTGTCACCGCCGACGAGGACCAGGCCCTGCAGGCTTTCGAGCTGGCCGCCATCGACTACGTGCTCAAGCCCATTCGCCCGCAGCGCCTGGCCGAATCCGTGCGCCGCATCTGCGAGCTGGTGGAAGAAACCCCCGCCAAGCCGGAAATGATCACCGTCGACCAGGGCGGCATCACCAAGCTGATCCCGCGCAGCGATATCGCCTACGTGCAGGCCCAGGGCGACTACGCCCGGCTGCACACCCAGGATTCGAGCTACCTGATCCGCGTGCCGCTCAACGACCTGGAACAGCAGTGGGGAGAATCCGGCTTTGTCCGCATCCACCGCTCCTATTTGGTGTGCATGGACAAAATCGAAACGGTCCGCCTGCAGACCGGCAAGGCTGCCGTGGTCGTCCACGGCGCGGAACTGCCAATTTCCCGGCGCGCCCTGCCCTACCTGCGCGAGCGCCTGGCCGCCAACCGCGTTCGCCCGCTGTAGGAACCCGGGCCCCAAGTGCACTCCCCCGATGCCGGCCAGCAGCGCCGGCCCCCAGAGCCTCCCGGGCGTTTTGCCCAGCAGCGTCCGCAACGCGTGCGCGTGCAAGCGCCGCAGGACGCGTCGCTGGCGCCCCCGAGCCAGCGCCCAGAGCATACCGCCGAAGAGTTCTACGTCCGCCAGCTGATCCGTTCCCAGTTGCGCCTGGCTTGTGCGGTGGCCGCCGGGCTTCTGGCCCTGCTGGTGGGCATCTGCTCGCTGCTGGTGCTCTGGCCGGTGGTCTCGAATATCCAGCTGTTCAGCATTCCCCTGCCATGGTGGGTTTTGGGGGTGGGCATGTACCCGCTGATCATTGTCGCCGGCATGCTGTACAACCGGGCGGCGGCACGCAACGAGCGGCGCTACCGGAGCATCAGCCGTGGATAGCCTGCTTTCTGTTTCCGCGCTAGTCGTTGTCTGCCTGGCCACGATGCTGATCGCCTTTCATGGACTGCGCCTCTCGCGCACCACCTCCGACTTCTACGTGGCTTCGCGCACCGTGCGCCCGTGGTGGAACGCCTCGGCCATTGGCGGCGAATACCTCTCCGCGGCCTCCTTCCTCGGGGTGGCCGGGCTCATCGTGCTCTCGGGGCAATCCGGGTTGTGGTTCCCGATCGGCTACACCGCCGGCTACCTGATGCTGCTGCTCTTCGTGGCCGCGCCCTTGCGCCGCTCCCGCGCCTACACGATCCCGGATTTTGCGCAGATACGCTTCGAGAATTCCCCCGTGCTGCGCAAGCTGACCACCTATCTCGTGGTGGTGATCTGCTGGCTGTACATCGTCCCGCAGATGCATGGGGCCGCGCTCACCCTGTCGATCGCCACCGGTCTTCCCGGCTGGGTCGGTCCGGTCGTGGTGGCGGCGGTCGTCTGCGTGACGGTGCTTTCGGGCGGCATGCGGTCGGTGACCTTTGTCCAGGCCTTCCAATACTGGTTCAAGCTCGCCGCCCTGGTGGTGCCAACGATTTTCCTCTTGGTGCGCGCCATCCCCGAACAGTCCGCCGGCGAACGCGCCCAGAATCTTTTCGCGCAGCTGGAATCGGTCACGACCATGAACCTGTACGAGACCGTGTCGATTATTCTCGCGCTGCTCTTCGGCACCTTGGGCCTGCCCCATGTGCTGGTGCGCTTCTACACCAACCCCACCGGCCAGACCGCGCGCACCACCACGGTGATCGTGCTCTGCCTGCTCTCCGTGTTCTACCTTTTGCCCACCACCTTGGGCGTGCTGGGGATCTTGTATACCCCGGAGCTCGGTGCCAGCAATGAAACCGATGCCACCATCTTGCTCTTGCCGGCCCGGCTCTTTGACGGCTTCCTCGCCGACGCGCTGACCGCCATCGTGGTCGGCGGCGCCTTTGCCGCATTCCTGTCCACCACCTCGGGCCTGGTGGTATCGCTGGCCGGTGCGATCTCCCAGGAGTTCTTCTCTGGAACGGTGCGCGGATTCCGGATTTCCACGGTGCTGGCCACCGCCCTGCCTGTGCTGATCGCGGTGCTCACCAGCTCGCTGGCCCTGGCCGGGGCCATCGGCAATGTTTTCGCCTTCACCGCCTCGACGATCTGCCCGCTGCTGCTGCTGGGGATTTGGTGGCGTTCGCTCACTGCCCGGGGCGCCATCGCGGGCCTTTTGGTGGGGGCGATCACCTGCGGCACGTCCCTGGCGATCGGGATCTTCCTGCCCGCGATGGATCACTGGTGGATCCACCTCTTGCGCCAGCCGGCCGCGTGGAGCGTGCCGCTGGCCTTTGCCGTGATGGTCGCGGTCTCGCGCGGCACCCAAAGGGCGGTTCCAGGCAACGTGGACCGGGTTATGGCGTTGCTGCATGTACCCGATCGCGAGGCGAAGTTCTAGGCTGGGCCCGATTGGCCAGCAGCCCCAGCAGCACCCCGCTGAGCACCAGGGCCATGCCGCCCAGGCTTTGGATGCCAAGGCTCTCGGCGGCGAGCAAGGTTCCCAGGATCACCCCGGCCACCGGGTTCAGCAGCCCCAGCAGCCCCACCGTGCCCGAAGGAAGATGGCGCAGGCCGCTGAACCAGGCCAGGAACGCTATCGCCGTGGCAACCACGCTCAGGTAGCCGAATCCCAGCACCGCCTGCCTGTCCAGGGCCGGCGGCGGTCCCTGGATCAGCCAGGCGAAGGGCAGGAGCAGCAGCCCGCCGGCGACCAGCTGCCAGGCGGTGGTATCCACGATCGGCTGCCCGCTGGACCATTTTTTGGCCAGGATGAAGCCCACGCTCGAGATGCCCATGGCGGTGAGCGACAAGAGAATTCCGAGCATGCTGATTTTGCTTTGCCCGTCGAAGACCATGATGGCCACGCCCAAAAAGCCCAATGCGGCTCCGATCAGTGGCCAGCGTTTGGGCCGCTCCCCCAGCAGCGGCCAGGCCAGGAGCATCAGCACCCCTGCGGAAACAGCCATGGTGGTTGCCGCAATGCTGGAGGGCAGCAGCTGCGCCACCGCGTAGACCAGTGCGAAGAAGGCGCCAATGTTCAAGGTGCCAAGCACCAGGGATTTCCACCACCAGCTGCCTCGCGGAAGCCGGCGGCAGATCAGCAGCAGGATGAGACCTGCGGGCAGCGCCCGGAAAACCCCGCCCCATAGTGCCGCATCGCCAGGCAGATACTCCCGGGTGACGTAGTAGGTTGATCCCCATGCGACGGGGGCGATGGCGGTGAGGGCCAGCCTGCCC
Source organism: Glutamicibacter halophytocola (assembly GCF_001302565.1). Classification (NCBI taxonomy): domain Bacteria; kingdom Bacillati; phylum Actinomycetota; class Actinomycetes; order Micrococcales; family Micrococcaceae; genus Glutamicibacter; species Glutamicibacter halophytocola. The sequence goes on along the minus strand of NZ_CP012750.1, from coordinate 1,100,325 downwards.
AGCGGGAGGCGAAGAGCGCGCCCGGGCATTAAATTAGTTTCCATGGAAACTATATTAGCTTCCGTGGAAACTATAATAAAGGCATGGAGCATTTAGACCACGTCGCACGCATCCAGCAGCAGTGGGCCGCCGAGCGCCCCGATCTGGATCCACGGCCCCAGGGAATCATCGGCAGGCTGCATCGGCTGGCAATTTTCCTGCGGGAAGAAGTCTGCGCCGTGTATGCAGAGCATGGGCTGACCGAGGCCGAGTTCGATGTCCTGGCGACCCTGCGCCGCAGCGGAGCGCCCTATTCGCTGGCACCTGGCGAGCTGGCCGCCCAGACCATGGTCACCTCGGGAGCCACCACCAAGCGGCTGGATCGGCTGGTTTCGGCCGGCTACGTCTCGCGCCACAGCGAGGATGGCGATCAGCGCCGGCGGCGCATCTCGCTAAGCCCCGAGGGCAAGAAGAAGATTGATGAGGTGATGACCGACCACCTGGCCAATGAGGCCCGCCTGATCGCCCAGCTTTCGGCCGCGGAGCAATCCGCGCTCGAAGGCGCCCTGAAGAGCTGGCTGAGGCACTACGAGCCGCCGCAAGGCTGACCGGCAGGGTGTTGCGCCTGCGGCACACGCACAAAGGGCGGGCAGGAAATATTTCCTGCCCGCCCTCGCGGCTAGAATCCAGCGAACCTTGCGGCGCGCTAGTCGATGGAAGCCATCAGCTCGACCACGCGATCGAGGAAGGCGTCGACCTGGGACTCCTCGTATCCATCGGTGCCCTGGGCCGAGCGGAACTCGACGCGGCGCACAGCATCCACGGCCATCGGCACATCATTTTCGAAGTAGTCGATGAGCTGGTCGCAGAGCCGATCGACATCTTCAACGTTGTAGCTTGAGGCATTGGTGCGCGACGGGCGGCGGAAGCGCTCGCCCTTGGCACGGTGCAGCCGGCCTCGCAGAATAGCGGCCAGGCGCCCGACCTGCTGCAGCCAGACTTCCTCGCCCTGGTGGGAGATGAGGTCATCGCGTTCCCGCTTGGCGAAAACATCCTCGAGGCGATCCAGCGCACCGTCAACTTCGCGGGCCTGGTAGCCGCCCTTCTGCGGGGCGAAGGTCGTTCGGCGGATCAGGTGGCTGGTAACCACGCTGTCGTCGTTTCCCCCGTCGTTAAAGGTTGCCCGGGCCCGGCTGAGGAACGCATCGACCTGCTTTGCGTTGTAGCCGAATTCCGAATCCGGTACGCGGGAAAACGGAGCATCTTGCTGCTGCGACACGACAGTTCCTTTTTCTCTAGAGAGATGTCAGTGGCGTGCCGCCCGACGGCGGCACCCCATCCATTCTATTTGCTCGAGCCCCACTTGGCTCAATGGCCACACCAGCGGCGGTGCCGTTGGCAGATCACAAGACCGCAACGCTCCAGGCCAGCAGGTGCGAAATCAGGTATCCCAGGGGGATCACGAAGAGCACCGAATCCAATCGATCCATGATTCCGCCGTGGCCCGGGAGCAGGTTGCTCATGTCCTTGATGCCCAATTCACGCTTCACCATCGACTCCGCGAAGTCGCCGGTGGTGGCCGCAATGGTGGTGAACAAGGCCAGGATGACACCGGTCCACCAAGGCATGTCGAGCCAGAACACCATGGCGCATGCGCCGATGGCCATGGAACCGGCCATCGAGCCGCCAAAGCCCTCCCAGGACTTCTTGGGCGAGATCTTCGGCGCCATCGGGTGCTTGCCGATCAGCACTCCCACGATGTACCCGAAGGTATCGTTGGCCACTGCCAGCAGCAGGATCGTGGCAATCAGCCACTGGCCGTTCTCCCCTTCGAGCATCAGCAGCGCGAAGGACAAGAGCAACGGGATCCAGCTGATGATGAAGACGCTGCTCATCACCGAGGCGACCGCGCCCTTGAGCCCCTCCATGAGCCTGAAGAGCAGGGCGACGAGGATGCAGGCCACAAAGCTGAAGCCCAGGGCCTCGACATCACCGAGCACGGCGCTGACCGGAAGCAGCAGCGAGGCCAGGTACAACGGCACCTGGGGAACCGCGGTTTTGGCGTGGGTCGTGGCCCGGGCAACTTCCCAGCAGCCGATGCCGCTGAGCGCAACGACCGCAAAGACCAGCAGCGGCTCGTAAAGGAACAATCCCGCGAGCACCACACCGAGCAGCACCACACCCACGCCGATAGCTGCCGGCAGGTTGCGTCCTGCGCGCGAGGCCTTGGGCTCCGGGTTGCCGATCAAAAGCTCGGGCGGGATCGCCGCTTCTTGCGCATCGGGCTCGCCGGTCTCAGCCAGGTCCTCGGAATCGCTGTGCGGCGGCGCCGGATTCGAGCGCACCGAGTCGGCTTCGAAAACTATTCTGGCGCGCCGCTTGGCATGGGCGGCATGAGCCTTGTCTTCGGCCTCATGCTCCGTGACAGCGGCGGGCTGGAGCTTGGCAACGCCGGGCTTCGATGCTCCTGCCGAATCCGATGCAGGCTCGTTGCCGCCGGTCGTGGCCAGCTCCTGGCCGGCGTCGCGACGGGTCTTGCCAGCGCGCTTTAAGGCCTTGGCCTCGGCTTCACGCAGTGCACGAGCCTCACGCCGAGTCATCGGCTGGAGATTACCGGATGCCACTGAGGGCACCGCCGAAGCGTTGCCCTCAGTGTTCTCTGTCGAGCCTGGCATTAGACGTCCAGCAGCTCGGCTTCTTTTTTCTTCACGATCTCGTCGACTGAATCAACGTGCTTCTTGGTCAGCGCGTCGAGGTCCTTTTCTGCACGGGTGCCTTCGTCTTCGCCGATTTCGCCATCCTTGACCAGCTTGTCGATGGCGTCCTTGGCCTTGCGACGGTGGTTGCGCAGCGCAACTCGTGCGTCCTCGCCCTTGGCCTTGGCCAGCTTGACGTATTCCTTGCGGCGTTCCTCGGTCAAGACCGGAAGGGTCACGCGGATCATCTTGCCGTCGGAGGAAGGGTTGGCACCAACCTCGGGATCGCCCAGCGCCTTTTCGATTTCACGCATGGCGGTGACGTCAAATGGGGTGATGGTGATGGTGCGTGCTTCGGGAACAGCGAAGGATGCCAGCTGCTGCAGCGGGGTTGGCGAACCGTAGTAGTCGACCATGACCTTCGAGTACATGCCCGGGTGGGCGCGACCGGTACGAATCGTCGCGAAGTCCTCCTTGGCGGCGTCAATGGTGCGTTCCATCTTTTCGGCGGTTTCCGCCAGCGTTTCCTCAATCACCGGTACTCCTCAAGTACTTCATCTGTGCTTCCGCAACGGGAAATTAAATCTACTTCAATCCTAGGCCACGATCACCGATTAAACGGTGACGGTGGTGCCGATCCGCTCGCCGCGAATAGCCGCGGCGACGTTTCCTTCGCCTTCCATGCCGAAGACGAGCATGTCCAGCTTGTTGTCCTGGCACATGGTCATGGCGGTCTGGTCCATCACGCGGATGTTCTTCAGCAGGGCCTCGTTGTAGGTCAGGGTGTCCAGCTTGGTTGCGGTTGGATCGGTCTTCGGGTCGGCGGTGTATACGCCGTCAACACCCGACTTTGCCATCAGCACCTCGTCGGCGTCCACTTCCAGCGCACGCTGAGCGGCGACGGTATCGGTGGAGAAGTAAGGCAAGCCGGCGCCTGCACCGAAGATGACAACGCGGTCCTTCTCCATGTGGCGGATGGCCCGGCGCGGAATGTAGTTCTCGGCAACCTGTGCCATGGCGATGGCCGACTGCACGCGGGTTTCAACGCCGCACTGCTCCAGGAAGTCCTGCAGGGCCAGGCAGTTCATGACCGTGCCGAGCATGCCCATGTAGTCGGCGCGGGAGCGGTCCATGCCTGCGGCTGACAGCTCGGCGCCGCGGAAGAAGTTGCCGCCGCCAACAACGATGGCTACTTCTACTTCGCCTACGGTCTGGGCGATCTGCTGGGCAACGCCACGCACGGTGTCCGGGTCAACGCCGACCTTGCCACCGCCGAACACCTCACCGGAGAGCTTGAGCAGGACGCGACGACGTTTGGTTTCTGGGGTGGCTGGCATAAGTTGTCTTACTCCTGGAGGTCGGAATCAAGCTGGGGGTAGTACGTCCCGGTTCCCAAGTTATCTTGTGATCCGGGCTCAAGAAAAGGGAGGCGAGCCACCGAGTTATTTCTCGGTGCCCACCTCCCTTTGATCCTGGGCACTCAGATTCCTCTGAGCGCGTGCCGCTTAGTGCGTGTTATTCAGTGCCTGAAGCTTTAAAGCTTAGGCGCCGACGCGGAAGCGAGCGAAAGCAACTGGCTTGGTGCCAGCTTCTTCGAAGACCTTGGCAACGGACTTCTTGGCATCCTTGGCGAAAGCCTGGTCAACCAGGACGATCTCCTTGAAGAAGCCGGTCAGGCGGCCTTCAACGATCTTGGCCAAGGCAGCTTCTGGCTTGCCCTCTGCGCGAGCGGTTTCGTCAGCGATACGGCGCTCGTCGGCGACCTTATCTGCTGGAACCTCTTCGCGGGACAGGTAGGTTGGAGCCATTGCAGCGGTGTGCACAGCAACGTCGTGCGCAACGGTTGCAGCAGCTTCGCTGTCTGCATCCACAGCCATCAGAACGCCAACCTGCGCTGGCAGGTCCTTGCTGGTCTTGTGCAGGTAAGCGGCAACCTTGGCACCCTCGATGCGGGCAACGCGGCGGACAACGATCTTCTCGCCGAGGATTGCGCCCTCTTCGATGACGGTGTCGCCGATGGTCTTGCCGTCCAGCTCGTAAGCCAGCAGTGCTTCTGCATCTGCAGCGCCGGAAGCCACAGCGGCATCCAGGACCTTGGCAGCCAGAGCGATGAACTTCTCGTTCTTTGCGACGAAGTCGGTCTCGCAGTTGATCTCGACCATGACGCCGACGTTGCCTTCGACCTTGGCAGCAACCAGGCCTTCAGCGGTCGAACGGCCTTCGCGCTTGGTAGCGCCCTTCAGGCCCTTGACGCGAATGATCTCGATGGCCTTCTCGGCGTCGCCGTTGGCCTCGTCCAGAGCCTTCTTAACGTCCATCATGCCGGCGCCAGTGCGCTCGCGCAGTGCCTTGATATCAGCAGCGGTGTAGTTTGCCACGTGCAATCCCATTCAGCTAGGAGTTTCAAGTTTGATTTGCTTGTGGGACGGGTCGGTTCTCCGGCCCGTCCCACAAGACTTGGCGGAGCTTGCCTCAATCAACACGCTAGTGCCCCGAGGCAAACTCCTAGAGTCACGCAGGTGACTACTTGGCTTCGCCAGCCTCGGTTGCAGCTTCCTCAGCAGGAGCCTCAGCCTTGGCCTTTTCGCCCTCAAGCAGTTCGCGCTCCCACTCAGCCATTGGCTCAGCGGCACCCTCGGTCTTGCCTGCAGCCTTGTTGTTCTTGGCGATGAGGCCTTCGGCCACAGCGTCAGCAACAACGCGGGTCAGCAGGTTGACGGAGCGGATAGCGTCGTCGTTGCCTGGGATTGGGTAGGTAACCTCGTCTGGATCGCAGTTGGTGTCCAGGATGGCCACAACTGGGATGCCCAGCTTCTGGGCTTCGTCGATAGCCAAGTGTTCCTTCTTGGTGTCAACGATCCAGATAGCGGAAGGGGTGCGGGTCAAGTTGCGGATACCACCGAGGTTGTTCTGCAGCTTGGTCAGCTCGCGCTTGAGCAGCAGCAGTTCCTTCTTGGTGTGACCGGAGCCAGCAACGTCCTCGAAGTTGATCTCTTCCAGTTCCTTCATGCGCTGAACGCGCTTGGAGACGGTCTGGAAGTTGGTCAGCATACCGCCGAGCCAGCGCTGGTTCACGTATGGCTGGCCAACGCGGTTAGCCTGCTCAGCAATGGATTCCTGAGCCTGCTTCTTGGTACCAACGAACAGTACGGTGCCGCCGTGAGCAACAGTCTGCTTCACGAACTCGTAAGCGCGGTCGATGAACGACAGCGACTGCTGCAGGTCGATGATGTAGATGCCGTTGCGCTCGGTGAAGATGAAGCGCTTCATCTTTGGGTTCCAGCGACGGGTCTGGTGGCCGAAGTGGACGCCGCTGTCAAGCAGCTCTCGCATGGTTACGACTGGCATGTCGCAACTCCTTTCAGCAGTGGCGGACCGGGCACACGTGCGCCCGCGGTAACTGCTCTTGTTTGTTCGGGTTGATGCAGATAGCCATTGTGGTTACCCGCCCTAGTATGAGAGCCGAAGATGCTTGGCATCTCGCCGTCAGTCCACCGATTCTCTCGGACCACTGGAACCTCGGGCCACAGCCCTAGTTGGCCATGGAACCTCATACGCGAAGTCAATCTCTTGCCTGCTGAATCCAATTTTGGACACACCTATGACAGGAAACTGCTGTTTAAAGTGTACTACACCCCGCGCTTCGCACAGCACGCAGAACCGTGATCTGGAGCCCATCGGATTACCCACATTTCGGCTCGACTTCTTATCCACCCGGTGGACGACGCCGGACGCTGAATAGATGAAAACCCAAGCCGCATTAAAACAAGCCAAATTCCTGTTGCTCGCCATCAGCCTCGCGCTCGCTGCCAGCGGTGCCTCACTGCCAGAACAACTCCCGCCACTGCCTCATGCTTCGCTCGCAACAGCCAACGGCTGGCGGTGGCCGCTAGCGGGTGAGCCAAAGATCACTGAACCCTTCGATAAGCCAGCGGAAAATTGGCTGCCCGGACATCGTGGCGTTGATCTGGCGGCAAGCGATGGCGACAAGGTTTTTGCTCCACAGCGAGGGCAGGTCACCTTCGCATCAACTGTGGTGGATCGCCCCGTGATGGTTATCGATCATGGGAACGGATTCAAAACCAGCCTCGAACCGGTTCAGGCAATCGCCAAAGCGGGCGATTGGGTTGATGCCGGAGCGCAGGTAGGCACCGTGTCCACCGGGGCCCACTGCTCGGCGCGATGCATCCACTGGGGTGTGCGCTTGAATGGCGAATACATTGATCCGGTCCTGCTCATTCGCGATATGCGACCGTCAATCCTGTTGCCGCTGCACCCATAGGCAGCAGTGTTCCTGCTGTTTTCCTTGACGAGCGCCGTACGATGGAAGGAATCTGGGCAGAGGCGAGGAGGAGTCGGGCGGGCCATGAAAAAAGCGCTGATCCTCACCGGGTGCGCCATCGCCTTGCTCCTTGGCGTTATCTACGGCTTGTGGCAAGACGGGGACAAACCTGATTTCGGGATGATTGCCTGGATTCTTTTTGGCCTGGCACTGGTAGCCGGCTTCACCCGCAGGCTCATCGTTGCACGCCGCGCTGGCAAACTTCGCGAAGGCTTCGAACCGCTGCGCGATGCCAGCACGACTTTTGAGAATATGGCTATGGGCAGAGCCCCAGACGCCCGCCCTGATTTTTTCCCAAACCAGGGCCAGCGCCTTCCCAAAGATCACGGGGACTGAAATGCAAATCGCCCGACAACTCGTTGACACGAATTATCGGGCGACTTTCATCAGTAGGGAGTATGGGACTTGAACCCATGACCAAGGGATTATGAGTCCCCTGCTCTAACCAACTGAGCTAACTCCCCACATGTGTTCGCAACGCATTGCTACAACCACACTCGAAATATTCTAGGGCATTACTAGCCCAAACACCGATTTGGCTCACCGCAACCGGTCGCACGCGTCAGTGCGTTGAGACTTCTTCGCCTCGATAAAGCGCTTCGAAGGAGTTCATGGTTTTCTTTTGCGCGTGGTTCAGCACCTTGCGGTGTCCGGCCTCGCCGAACTTCATGCGCTGCGCCTCATCCATGGACAGAACCCTGTCCAGCTTCTCCGCCAGGTCCTGCCGATCCCCTGGCTTGAACATGTAGCCGTTGACACCTTCATCAACAAGATGCGGCAGGGCCATCGCGTTGGCCAAGACAACAGGCTTGGAAGCCGAGAGCGCTTCAAGTGTCACCAGCGACTGCAGTTCAGCGGTGCCTGGCTGGCAGAAAACGTCGCAGCGCAGGTAAGCCTGGCGCAGCTCTTCATCACTGACGTGACCAAGGAAGCGCACCCGGTCGCGAATCTTGAGCTCATCAGCGATCTTTTCAAGGATGCCCCGCTGCTCGCCACCGCCAACGATCTCGATGATTGCATTGGGCACTTCGCGCATCAGGGGCAATGCCTCGATCAGTTCGTTAATATTCTTCTCAACCGCTAGCCGCCCAGCGAAAAGGATCGTTGGAAAATCATTCTTCATGATCTCCTCCCCCGGGGCCAGCTCATAATTGCCGACTTCAATGCCGTTGGACAGGGGCAGAACATTCATCAGCTTCGCCCGTTCGCGCATTGCTTTGGCGGCCAGGGGAGTCGGCGTGGTGACTGCATTGGCCCGGCCGAAAATCTTGCCCATGTCCTTCCAGGAATTATGGGCCACGATGCGCTTGAACCAGCGCGGGAAAGGCAGGAATGGATCAAGATTCTCCGGCATGAAGTGATTGGTCGCCACCGAGCGGACCTTGTTTTTTCGAGCCCAGCCGATGGCGCGCTGGCCGATCATGTAGTGGCTTTGCGCGTGGATAACATCCGGCTTGATCTCGGAAAGCAGCTTGTCGATCTGCTTGTTCACTTCCCATGGGAAGGCGATTCGGAAATACTCGTGGGTTGGCACCGAATGGGATTCCAACCGGTGCACGATGGCCTCGTCCCGGATTTCCGTGAAGGTTTTGCCCTTGTTTCCGCGTACCGCAAGCACGTGCACCCGGTGACCACGTGCATGCATCTCGGTGGCGAGACGGTAGCAAAATATCGCTGCGCCATTCACATCCGGAGGATAGGTGTCAGCTGCAATGACAATGGTCAGTGGTTTTTCCTTGGCCACGGGCATCCTTAGTCGTTCACAAGAATTTGGGTTTGATGAAAAGTCTGGATCTTCAGTCTATTTCGACTCTGGCAGTTGTTTATCAGCTTCAGCCCGGTTGCGCCGCTCGATAACGTCCGGGTGGTGGCGGGACAAGGCAGCTACACCCACAATGGCAAGAGCCGCGGCAACGAGCATCAGCACCGTGACAAGCACTGGGACATCGGGGCGCAATTCGCCGAGGATACTGGCCCCAATAGCAATGCCGATGATCGGGTCAATAACGGTCAAGCCCGCAATCACCAATTCGGGAGGCCCCTTTGAGTAGGCCTTTTGAACAAAATAAGAACCGAGAAGACCTGCTACGACAACAGCTAAACCTGCGATCCATGGCAACTGCAGGAAGCTGCTGTTGCCAATTCCCAGAACCGCGATGGCGATGGTTCGCACCAGGACTGCGACGAATCCAAAGAGCACGCCTGCGCCCACGATAAAGAAGATTGCGCCGAGCTTTCGATGGAAGAGGATCGTGGCCAATCCCACGATTGCCACCACCCCAGCGAGGATCATTTCGATCAGGTGCGATTGCTCTTCGGTGACTGCATGATTGCTATTGGTTGCGGTCACTGCCAGAAGAACGAATCCGACTGAACCAAGCATGCAGCTGATGATCGCCATCACCGTAGGGCGATTCATCGTAATGCCCGTTTCCCTGGCATTGACCATCGCTGTAATGACCAGAGCGATGGCACCAATTGGCTGCACCACCGTCAGTGGCGCGCTGGCCAAGGCGAAGACGTTCAATGCCATGCCCAGGATCATCAGAAGCAGTCCGCCCATCCAGCCCTTATTGGTGGCGAGCTTTCCAGCGTTCTTGAGGGTCAGTTCCAGCCCATCAACGGAATTGCGAACCGCGATGGATTGGAAGTGGGCGCCAAACGCAAGACAAAAGGCACTGCATAGTGCCGCTGCAATAGCGATCCAGACCATGTCAGTGCCTTTCTAGCCTAAATTCTTCGTACATGACGGGGCAGCTCAGTTCCAGTAGACTCCGTAGCGCTGCTCCGCCAGCCGATAACTCAGGAGCGCTTGAATAGGGCGCGAATAACTGCACCCAGTGCCAGCGTTGAACCTGCCATCACAAGGTACGGTCGTGCCTGTTCTAGGCGTTGGCCATTGGCTCTGTCAGCCTCCGATTGATCTTCGGAAGACGAAGACGCAGGTCGGACGAATCCACGAGCCTTGGCGGCCGCACCGGAAACTTTGTCTCCGGCGCTTTGCGTAAAGGAGCGTACTTTATCGATCTTGGCCAGAGGCGCCTGAACGCTCTCGCCAAGGTTGTCGCGCAGCGCCTGAATCTGGCGGCGACGACGACGGGTCCGGAGGATCAGTTCGTCAGCACTTGGTGCCGGCGGCTTTGGTTCCTTCTTCTTGTCGCTTTCTTCGGCATCTTCAGGCTTCTTCTTCAGCGGTTCATCGAGCGTGCTGACGTCGAACTCGCTACCATCCTTGAGCACGCCCAAGTCATGGCGAATACCTCTAATGGCTGCTTCTGGCTTAAGCGGCAGCGCCTTCTTGACCTTGGCGTATCCAACCAAGCCCAAAATGGCTGCGACTAGCAGGAAGAAGCCAGCAACGATCAACGCCGCAGCCCATCCAGGCAGCCAAATAGCCAAAACATTTACCAAGGTCACTACGACGGCAATAACAAAAAGCGAAACTACGACGAGTGCAGCACCAGCGAGTGCTGCTGCCATGCCAAGGCTGATTCCCTTGCCCTTGAGTACAGTTGTCGCGAGCTTGATTTCATCCGAGAGCTGTTGCGGAACAAGCTCCTTGAGTCCTTCAACCTGCGCCTTAGCACTCTTGACGCTCGACTTCAGGCTTTCGTCAGCTTGCGTCGATTCAGCTTCAGTCATGGTTTCTCCATATTCTCGATCGCGCAGCAACCGGTGTATCTCACGCTAACACCCCGGCTACCTCAATCGACTCAGTCTTCAGGCGTAAAACCCACAGCCCGAACTCATGCTATGGGTGTAACTGTTAACGATTCGAAAGTCTATCGTCTAATCACCTGAGGTTATAGGAGATCCAGCCTGTGACGGGATTTCAGTTTAAATACGTCAGCCGCACTCAACGCGGGGAAAACAAAAAACTTCCCAGCTACCTAAGTAACTGGGAAGTTTTTTCTTGGCTCCTCCAACTGGACTTGAACCAGTAACCCTTCGATTAACAGTCGAATGCTCTGCCAATTGAGCTATGGAGGAATGCAACGAGTAATACTTTAGCACTGGCCAAGTCAGGTTTTCAAATCGGGAGGCTGCCGGATCGCAGGGCCTGAATTATCGCCAATTTTCCGCGCTTTAAGCTGTCTGAACCCACTTTCATACGGGTTGAATCAAGAATTTATTTCCTGTGATCTGACGCATACTTCGCGAGTTCCAGCAATTGTTGTGCAGAGCGTTCCCACGAGTAGTGCTCAGCGCGTTGAACTGCACGGTGAGAGTACTCCATCCAGGTGGCAGACTCATCCAACGTGCGCACCTGTTCAGCGAATCCTCTCGCATCATCTGGCGAGGCATAGAGCGCCGCGTCTTCGGCAACTTCCCTGAAGATCGGCATGTCGGTGACAACCACAGGAGTTCCCATGCTCATGGCTTCCACCAGTGGCAGCCCATACCCTTCTTCGCGCGAGAGCGTGACCAACGCGGTGCACTCGCTGAGCAACTGCTCATACTCATGGTCGCTAACCCCATCGTGGAATACGACAGCCGCCCCATTTGGAATCAGTTCCATTAGCTCCTGGCGACGCGGTTCTTTGATGCCGCTGAGCAAGTGCAGCTCGTGCTCCGGCAGGTAGGCCATGGCCCGCACCAAAGTCTCGACGTTCTTGTATTCCATGAAGGACCCCATATAGAGCAGGGTTTTCTTGGGTTTCGCGCTTGGATCCCGCCGTGCGAAGTCTCCTGTCGGCGCATTGGACACCAGGCCGATGCGCTGCCTGGTCAAGCGATGCTTGCGCATGAGCCCAGCAGTCGTATTCGAGACGGTTGCCACCGCGTCGGCTCGATTCAGCAGCAGCCGTTGCGGCCAGTAGACCTGGTGGAAAAGGAACCATCCGATACGGATCGGCATCGGCAGGAATTTTGGCGCGTGCGGATGCGCGTAGTAAATCAGGTCATGAAGGGTCAAGATAACCGGGAATTTTCGGCCCAGGGTCCCCATGGTTTGCATCGGCGAAAACACCACGTCGGCATCCAGCTTGTTGATCTGCAAGGCGACAAATGGCTCAAGGACACTGGTCGGAGCCGAGATCTTCAGGTAGGGCACATCGGGAAGCATGGCCAGCTGGCGGGTGTCATTAATGAGCATGGTGACATCAGCCAACTTGCTGGTGGCCGCAATCAGCCCAGCCGTATAGCGGCTGATTCCGTCATGGTGGGTAATGCGGGTGTATCGTGCGTCGATAACAAGTTTCACGTGCGCAGTTGCCTTAGGTTTCTCGGATCCAATAGCTTCCAGCCTAGCTGTTCGATGCGTCGCGCAGGATCACAAAACCGAGCACCGCGAGCATACTCGCAATCACCCAGGCAGCCAGCGCAGCTTGTGTTCCTGCGGCGGTTCCCAAGGCCCCGCCGAGCATGCTGCCAACGGGAACTGCGCCGAAAGTCAAGAGGCGGCGAGCGCTGAGCACCCGTCCCAGCACGTGTTCGGGCACAATTTCAACCAGCCATGACGAAGCCGAGACGTTGAGGATCAGAGCAGCACTCCCCCACCCCAGCGCATGGACACCCAGCAATCCGATGCTCCACGCGTCGCTCGTAAATGCAGCGGCCAGCACCATCGAGGCCAGCGCTATTTGGGCAAGTCCGGTGCGCAGCAGCAGGGCCGGTGATGAAAACTTTCCGCTGATCCTGGTAGCCACGAGCGCTCCAATGAGCCCGCCCGCACCCGAGATCGAGGCATAAAGCCCGAACCCCGCTTCGCCATAGCCGAGGTCGTTGATGACAAAGATCGCCTCCACGGATGACCCGATGGCCAGGCCGAGATTAGACAAGGCCACGGCGACAGTGGCGGCGAGCAGTTGCCGGTTCGCGGCCAGGTAGCGAAGGCCGGCCAGCATTGAGCTGGAACGGGCGCTTTTGCACGGAACCGGATCGGCCCTTTGGTTCTCGCGATAGTCGCGAATTCTCCACGCCATCATCAACGCCAAGGCGCACAGGGCCGCGGCGGCACTGAGCAGCGCTGGCGCACCAAATAGGGCAAAGCCGGTACCGGCGAGCGCTGGAATAATCACCGTCATGCTTTGGTCCGCGGCGCTGAGCCGGGCGATGAGCTTGCTGATGCCCAGGGGCCGCGATTCGGAGTCGTCGCCGATCATTCTGGGCACTGCCGAAGTTTGCGCCGTCTCCGAAAAGACGTTGCAGATTCCCAACAGCGTGCACAGCACCAGCCCCATGGCGATGTTCAAGGCGCCGCTCATTGCGAGCACTGCGAGACATGCCAGGACAGCAAGTTTTCCCGCCATGCCGATGCGCAATACCTTCAGCGCCGAGCTTGTATCAACAAGGTGCCCGGCCGGGATGCTGGCAAAAACGAAGGCGAGCGATCCGAGCGTGTTCAGCAGGCCCATCTGCATGGCTGTTGCGCCCAAGGTTCCGACAAAGAGCAGGTCAATGGTGATGTCGGTCAGCGTGCGCCCAGCAGCATCGGTGGTATTCGAGCCCACCAGATAACGCTGGCTCTGCACATGCCGTTCGGGCTCATCCATTGCGGCTAGTTCTCCCTTGCTCTAACTGCTTGAGCATATAGAATTGCCCGCCATTTGCAATCGAACGATTAGCGTTACTTCACAAAGTGGCAAACCAGAGGATTCTACTCCACTTTGCCGCGCTCGCCATAAAAATTTGAACCTTCAAACTTCAGGTCAGCAGGCAATCTACCACAAGAGGCGCAGGGCGCACCGCAAAATGTCTAAAAAATCTCGTCCACTCAAAAGTTGAGTTTCTCGGCTTGCATTAACTAATTGCTTTGTGTTGTTAATAGATTCTTGTTAGGTGAGCCTGACCAAATATCTATTGACTCTATCTGAGGAGCATGCTCTTGGGTGCCTCACTACCTACCCTGCAAATCCCTGATGTCCCCCTCCCGCTCTACGACGACGCGCTGCTCTGCGCAGACACCGCAGGCGCGTACGAAGAGGCTTCACATCGCGCGGTGTCCCTCGTTGCCGACAAGTTCGCAACCGTCAACGCCCCCACTACCGGGCCGAGCCCGCAGCAGATGGCGGCCAAGATCGACCACGTCGATCTGCGCTCGCCATTGGGTTCAACGGAACAGTCCTTCAGCGAACTCAATGACCTCTACCTCAACGACGCGGTCTACTTCCACGACACGAAGTACGCGGCTCACCTGAACTGCCCCGTTGCCATCCCCGCGGTCGTTGCCGAAAACTTCGTCACCAGCGTCAATACGTCGATGGACACCTTCGACCAGAGCGCCGGCGCCACCCTGATCGAACGCAAACTGATCGGCTTCACTGCCGAGCTCATTGGTTTTGATCCTGGCAAGGCCGACGGGATCTTCACATCCGGTGGCACCCAGTCAAACCTGCAGGCCATGCTCATCGCGCGGAACACTGCGACGGCCCAGCTCCAGGGTTCCCTGCCCGAACGCCTGGCCAAGCTGCGGATCTACTGCTCCGAAGACGCGCACTTCTCGATCCGCAACGCCGCGATGCTTCTGGGAATGGGCTACGAAGCGGCTGTTGCCATCCCTACCGATGCCCAGCACCGCATGGATGCCCAGGCGCTGCGCAGCCGCCTTGCCGAAGACCTCAACGCGGGCCTTGTCCCCATGGCCATATCGGCCACCAGCGGCACCACCGATTTCGGCGCCATCGATCCGCTGAACCAGCTGCGGGCCATCGCCACCGAGGTCGGGGCCTGGCTGCATGTTGATGCGGCCTACGGCTGCGGATTGCTCGTCTCGAACCGGCACCGCCACCGCCTTGATGGAATTGAGCAGGCTGACTCGGTCACCGTGGACTACCACAAGTCCTTCTTCCAGCCCATCGGCTCCAGCGCCCTGGTCGTCCGTTCAGGTTCAAACTTCGAGTCCATCGCGCACTACGCCGAATACCTGAACCCGGCCGCCGAAGCCGCCGCCACCCCCAATCAGGTATCAAAATCCCTGCAGACCACGCGCCGATTCGACGCGCTGAAATTGTGGGTCACGCTGCGCACGCTCGGGGCCTCGCGGCTGGGCGAAATGTTCGACCAGGTCATCGCGCTGGCCGAAGATGCGCAACAAGAAGTGGCGATGCGCGCCCAGCTCCATTTGGTGGCAGATGTCCAGCTAAGCACCCTGGTCTTCTCATTCGAGGATCCAGAGCACCGCCTGGAGCTGGCCGAGCATAATGCCCTGGCCAACCAGATCCGCCACCGCCTGTACTCCAGTGGCGAAGCAATGATCGCGGCCACCACGGTGGCCGGAAAGCGCCTGCTCAAGCTCACCCTGCTCAACCCGAACACAACGCTGGCCGACATCAGCGAAATCCTCGATGCCATCTGCCGCATCGGAACCGAAATTCTTGCCGAACGCACCACCGGAGACAAAAAATGAATCAACCTAGCGAGCACTTCGACGTCATCGCCATCGGGGCCGGGCCCTTCAACCTGGGTTTTGCCGCCTTGACCGAGGGCATCGAGGACCTGAAGGTAGCGGTCCTCGACGCCGCTGAAAAGTTCGTCTGGCACCCGGGGATGATGCTTCCCGGAACGCATCTGCAGGTCCCTTTCATGGCGGACCTGGTCACCCTGGCCGACCCCACCAACAAGTATTCGTTCCTGAATTACTTGAAGCGCCAGCAGCGCATCTACCCGTTTTACATCCGCGAAGACTTCTACGCGCTGCGCCAGGAGTACTCCAACTACTTGGCCTGGGCCGCCGAAAGCATTCAGAGCGTGCGTTTTGGGCACCGGGTGCTCGAGGTCGAATACCGCGAGGGCCTGTACCATCTCTCGGTGCTCACCGAGGCCGGGATGGGCCACTTCACCGCGCAGAAACTGGTGCTTGGCACCGGCACCCAGCCCTACCTCCCGCCGGTGATCAGCGACGAGGCCATGAACACCGGCAAGGTGGTGCATTCGAGCAACTACCTCTTCGGGCGCGATGCGCTCTTGGCATCGAGCGAAGCCACCCGGGCCAAGGCCATCTGCGTTCTAGGCAGCGGGCAAAGCGCCGCTGAAATCTTCCTGGATCTGCTGCGCAACCTGGAGGAGGAAGACCACCTGATCTGGGCCACCCGCTCGGAACGCTACTTCCCGCTGGAATACACCAAGCTCACCTTGGAAATGACGTCGCCAGAATATATCGACCACTTCCACGCCCTGCCGATGGCCAAGCGCGACGAGCTCTCCGCCGAGCAAAAGGGCCTGTACAAGGGCATTAATGCGGACTTGATCAACGAGATCCACGAGGAACTCTACGAACGCAGCATCAGCCAGGCCGCCAACGTCCACCTGCGCACCGGTTGCGCGGCCACCAGCATCACCGCTGCAGACCAGGGCATCTCGGTCAGCCTGCGCCATGACCGCACCGGGCAGGACTTGGATTTCGTGGTCGATGATCTGGTGATGGCCACCGGTTACCGGGCAGGTGTTCCGGACTTCCTCGGCGGCATCGCCCAGCGCATCGACTACCTGGCCGATGGCCGGTTCAACGTGGACCGCGAATACTCGATCGGCCTGGGCCAGGACATCTTCGTGCAGAACGCCGAACTGCATACCCACGGCTTCACCGCACCGGACCTCGGCATGGGCGCCTACCGCAATTCGGTGATCATCAACCGGATTGCCGGGCGCGAAATCTACCCCGTTGAAGAACGCATCGCCTTCCAGGAATTCGGCGCCGCGGAACTGACCGGACTGCCTACCGCCGCCCCTGCCACCTCGCATGCCTAAGGACACACACTTTATGAGCACCTTTACCTTCCGTTCTGTCGAATTGCCCCAGGACACCGCCTTGCTGCACTCCTGGATCGCCACCGAGCACGCCGCTTTCTGGGGCATGCCCACCGCGACCGAAACAGAAATTGCCGCCGAATACAGCTCGTTGCTGGCCACCGAAGACTATGAAGTCCTCCTCGGACTCGATGGCTCCGGGGCCGCCCGTTTCCTTCTCGAGCTGTACAACCCGGCCGCCTCGCCACTGGCCGGGGCCTACAACTACGTCCGCGGTGATCGCGGCCTGCATTTCCTGGCCCCAGCCAGTGATCACCCGCAGCCAGGATTCACCCTTGAAGCGATGACCGCCGCGGTGAATCATGCATTCGCCCGGCCCGGCATCGAGCGGATTATCGTTGAACCAGATCTGCGCAACAAGGCCATCCATGCGCTCAACGCCCGCGTCGGTTTCACCCCAATCCGCCCCATTGAGCTTGCCGAGCACGATGGATCGATCAAGCAGGCGCTGCTCTCGATCTGCACCCGCAATGATTTCGAGACAGCGACCGGCCAACGCCTTGAGCCCTGCTTCCTCTCCCCCGAGCGCTGGGACATCGCCAATCGCCATGTGCTGGCCAAAGCCCTGGGCGAGTTCTCCCACGAACGCTTGCTGGAGCCCGCCGATCTTGGCGAGGGCAGCTACTTGGTGCAGAAGGATGGACACCGCTATCTCTTTGCCGCACGCCAGTTCCAGCTCAATCACTGGCTGGTGGAGCCAGGCAGCCTGGAGCACCAGGAACTTATCGATGGGCACTGGCAGCCTGCAGAAGTGGATGCCATCGACTTCGTGACACGCTTCTATCGCGAGCTGACCCTCTCCGAGACGCAGTTGCCCACCTACTTGGAAGAACTGTCTTCTACGCTCTCCAGCCATTGCTACAAGCAGGTTCATGCCACTCACGACTCCGCCGCCCTGGCGCAGTTCCCAGGCACCGCGGCACAGTCCTTCCAGCTCGTCGAATCCTCCATGACCGAAGGCCATCCGTGCTTCGTGGCGAATAATGGCCGCATGGGTGTGGGCCGCAGCGACTACCTGCGGTATGCGCCGGAAACCGGTGCGGCCCTGAACCTCGGGTGGGCGGCCGCGCACAAATCCCGTGCCCAGTTCGACTCCATCGACACCCTGGATTACGATTCGCTGCTTGGCAGCCAGCTGGGCGCCGGCGAACGCGAACAGCTGGAGCTGGCGCTGGACCGGTCGTTGTTCGGCACTGGCTACCGCGCCGAGGACTACCTGTTCATCCCGGTGCACCCATGGCAATGGGAAAACCGCCTGTCCATCACCTTCGCCAACGACATTGCCCGCAAGCAGCTGATCTGGCTTGGCACCAGCGGCGACGAGTACCAGGCCCAGCAGTCGATCCGCACCTTCTTCAATCTTTCCGATCCGACGCGCCACTACGTCAAGACCGCGATGTCCATATTGAATATGGGCTTCATGCGCGGCTTGAGCGCTGAATACATGAAGGTCACTCCAGCCATCAACCAGTGGCTGGGCGAGCTGTTCGAGAGCGATCCGGTGCTCTCTACCCAGCCGGTTGCCCTGCTGCGGGAAATTGCTGCCGTTGGCTACCGCAATCCGCAGTTCGAAGCGGCGACCGACAAGAGCGCAGCGCAACGCAAAATGCTCGCGGCCCTCTGGCGCGAGTCGCCGATCAACCTGCTGGAAGAGGGCCAGACCCTGGCCACCATGGCCAGCCTCTTGCATGTGGATTCACAGGGCAAGTCCTTCGCCGCGGCGCTGATCCGGCGCAGCGGTTTGGACCCTGCCCAATGGCTGGCCCAATACTTCGACGCCTATCTGGTGCCTTTGGTGCACTGCTTGGCCGCTTACGACCTGGTCTTCATGCCGCACGGCGAGAACGTGATCATGATCCTGGAAAACGGCGCGGTGAAGAAGGTGCTGCTCAAGGATCTGGGCGAAGAAATTGCGGTGCTTTCCGACCGGGTTCAGTTGCCAGAAGAAATCCGCCGGGTGCGCACCGGTGGAGATCCGGTGCTCTCGGTCTTCACCGACGTATTCGATTCCTTCTTCCGCTTCCTGGCACCGCTGCTGGATGTCGAAGGCATCCTGCCCGAAGAAGACTTCTGGAAGATCGTGGTTGAACGACTGCTGGATTACCGTGCCGAGCATCCTGAATTTGCGCAGCGCTTTGACGAGCTGGGGCTCTTTGAAAAATCGTTCCCGCTCTCTTGCCTGAACCGGTTGCAGCTTCGCAACAACCAGCAAATGCTGGACCTGACCGACCAGTCCGGCGGCTTGCTCTACGCCGGCGACCTGGAGAACCCGTTGGCGTTTGCGGTGCTGGCCGCCAACTAGCGCTCATCAAAATTTGCATCGCGTCGCACAGTATTCGTGCGGCGCGATGCTTTTTGCGCTCCCGACCTTACACAAGCCTCAAGCGCAGTTCCTCGACTGCCTCGCCCTCCAGCTGCTGCAGGAATGCTGGCCTGCCTGCCATAACCATCACCAGATCCAGTAGCGGGCCGCGCACCACAGCTCCGTGCCCGGCAGTGAAGGAGTCGTCCGTGGCGATGAGCTTGAGGCCTTTGATCAAGGTTTTGCTGTTAACGGCAAAATCCTGTGTGGAATAGAACCGGGCAACTTCATGAACCGCGGCAGGGTCTGGTTCCAGATTCAGGCCCAGCGCGACGGCAACGTCCTGGCCGTGGACCACGATTTCTCCCAGCAAACCCGGCACCGAATTGAAAACCGCCCTGGATTGATTGCAAGATCTATTGAAGTTTTCCAGGGTTTGTTTTGCCGAGGTTCCCCAATATTTTTTCAAGAGCCGATCGTTGTGCCGATCAGCATTGAATCCGCTGAGCAGCATATTCAGCAGCCATTGGCCAGTCCCGGTTGAACCTGCCGCTGCGAGGTGCGCGGCTACATGGCGAACGCTCCAATCCTGGCTCAACGTTGTGGTTTGCCACTGGTCCGGGTCGAGGTCCTTCAAGAGCAGCGAAAGCCTTTGGCGCTCGCTTCTCACCAATTCCCAAAGCTGTGTGGATTGCATGCGGCGGCTTTCTCCTCGGTGGTTGCCTGTTTCCTACCCTACCGACCTAGTTGTTCTTGCAGCGCTTTTGATTTGCGCTTGTCACGCCGTTCTTTGGAAACGCGCACCAGGCCTCTGCAAAAAAATTTTCGGTACTAAGTGTTGCTAAATACCGCTACTTAGTTCTACTATCTACTTGTACTCAATAACACTAAGTAGATAGGAGGTTCGCAATGGCATCACAAATGACCGAGATGCTCAAAGGAACCCTGGAAGGGATCGTCTTGGCCATCTTGGCCGAACGTCCGGCCTACGGCTACGAGATCACCACCGGATTGCGGGATCGCGGTTTCACAGATCTCGCTGAAGGAACCATTTATGCGCTCCTGGTGCGCATTGAGCAGAAGAAATTGGTTTCAGTTGAAAAAGTGCCCTCCGAAAAGGGGCCGCCACGCAAGGTCTTCACCTTGAACGACACCGGACAACAGCAGCTCTCCGACTTTTGGGCTACCTGGAACGTACTAGTCTCCCGCATCAATGCCCTGCCCCAACCCGACAGCAACGACGAAAGCAAAAAATCATGACCGCCAAATGGATTGAAAACATCACCGGCTCCCTCGAGCAAAAGAAGCAGTACAAGGCACAGAGCACTCGCCTCAAATCATTGCCCCAGCCCTACGCCAAGGCCGCCCTCGGCATCCATCGATACCTGCTGGCCCAAAGCGGGATCACCGATGGGGACACCATGGTCACGATGTTCACCGACCTCGCCGACCTATTTGAACAGGCGGCCGCAAATGGCACCGCCCTGCGTGAAATCACAGGCAGCGATCCTGCTGATTTTGCCGACGATTTCGCATCTGCCTACGGCGGCCAGCGCTGGACCGACAAGGAACGCAAGCGCCTGGCAGAAACCATCAACGAAGCCGAACAAGACACCTGAGGTGAATGATCATGAACGCAACCCTCGCTAAGAGTCCCGCTGTCGAGGTCCATGGAATGGCCAAATCATTCAAGGACCACCAAGTCCTCGACGGAGTTGAATTTTCCGTCCCAGCGGGCAGCATTTTTGCCTTGCTAGGTTCCAACGGCGCCGGGAAAACCACACTTGTGCGCATTCTCGCGACCCTGCTTCCCGCAGATTCAGGGTCGATCAAGGTCTGCGGGAACGATGTTTCCCAATCCCCGGGGAAAGTACGCAAGTCCATCAGCCTGACCGGACAGTTCGCAGCGGTCGATGACGTTCTTACAGGTCGCGAAAACCTCACCCTCATCGCCCGGCTGCGTCGGGTAGCAGACGCGACGGCCGCCGCCGACGCGCTGCTGGAACGCTTTGGCCTCGCCGAAGCCTCGAACCGACCCGCTGGCACCTACTCGGGTGGCATGCGGCGAAGGCTGGATATTGCCATGAGCCTTATCGGCTCCCCCGATCTCATCCTCCTCGATGAGCCAACCACCGGGCTGGATCCGCAGGCACGTCGCGAAACCTGGGAATCCATCCGCAACTTGGCGGCGGGCGGAACAACCATCCTGCTCACCACGCAATACCTCGATGAAGCCGAGGCCCTGGCGGACTGGATTGCAATCCTGCACGAGGGATCGATCATCCATCAAGGAACGCTCCCCCAGCTTCAGGCATTGCTACCGCCAGCGCCAACGGAGCTGATCACCAAAAAACCCACGCTTGAGGAGATTTTCCTCGAGCTCATCAGCCGCGCACCGCGGCCAGAGCGGAGCGAATCATGAGCATCGCGTCCTTGCACGAAACCCGAATTCTCACCGGCCGCTCAATGCGACACATCTTGCGCAGCCCCGACACCATCATCACCACCGCGGTGACACCGGTTGCCATGCTGCTGCTGTTTGCCTACGTCTTCGGCGGTGCTATAAATACGCAAACCACCGGGCCCTATGTGAATTACCTGCTGCCTGGAATCCTGATTATCACGATCGCCTCAGGTGTTGCCTACACTTCTTACCGGCTATTTCTGGACGTGCGTGACGGGCTGGTGCAGCGCCTGCGCGCCATGCCCATCTCGCGCTCAAGCGTCCTGTGGAGCCATGTGGCTACGTCCTTGATATCCAATTTGGTCTCGATGGCTTTGGTGCTGGCCGTAGCTCTCATCATGGGGTTTCGCACGAGCGCCTCGTTCGCCCAGTGGCTGGCGGTCATTGGATTGCTGTGCCTTGTCACCTTGTCGATGACTTGGATTGCAGTCCTTGCTGGGCTCAGTGCAAAATCCGTTGATGGAGCAAGCGCCTTCAGCTATCCGCTCATCTTCCTGCCCTTTATCTCATCAGCATTCGTGCCCACCGATTCCATGCCAGCTCCGGTGGCATGGTTTGCCGAGCATCAGCCGATCACCGCAATCGTCGAGTCCCTCAGAGCCCTGTTGGCGCAGGAGCCAGTGGGAACCAATCTCCCGATCGCCTTGGCTTGGCTCGTTGCCATCGCGCTGCTGAGCTGGGGCGCAGCGACCCGTGCCTTTCGAACCAAAATCTCCAGCTAGGGCAATTCAATAACCGGCGGAACGCCAACCCGCCGGCCGAGGGCGCAGTAGAAACCGCTGAATGGGGCAATGCTGTGCACAGCGGCTCATACCGAACATTGCCGCTCGCATCGGGCCGGTGTGCTTTCCCATGGCCGGCGGTCCCCGTACAGGCCGCAGGGCCCGAAGGCCTGGTGGATCTAGGCGCGAGGCAGGGTCAGAATTTCTGCGCCGGTTTCGGTGATGGCGATGGTGTGTTCGGTATGCGCGGTCCGGCATCCGGTGGAGCTGCGCAATGTCCACCCATCCTTGTCCATGATGAGCTTGTCGGTATTCGTCATGACCCATGGCTCCAATGCCAGCAACAGCCCGGCACGCAACTTGTAGCCTCGGCCAGGGCGGCCGTCGTTGGAAACATGCGGGTCCTGGTGCATGGTCGAACCAATGCCATGACCGCCGAATTCGAGGTTCACCTTGTAGCCAGCGGCTTTGAGCACCGCCCCCATTGCATAAGAAAGATCGCCGATCTTTGCCTCCGGAGAAGCCGCTGCAATGCCTGCCGCCAGTGCGCGCTGGGTGGTTTCGATCAGTTTCCGGTCTTCGGCAGTTCCCTCGGAACCCACCACAAAGCTGATCGCTGCATCCGCTGCAAATCCGCGCAGCTTGATGGCCAAGTCCAAGCTCAGCAGGTCTCCCTCCGCCAAGGCGTAGTCGCGGGGCAGGCCGTGCAGCACGGCATCATTGACTCCGGTGCAGATATAGTGCCCGAACGGGCCGTTGCCGAAGGAGGGAGCGTAATCGACGTAGCAGGACTCTGCGCCTGCTTCCAGGATCATCTCCTTGGTCCAGGCATCAATCTCCAACAGGTTCGTACCGGCCTTGACCCGCTGCTTGAGCGTCGCAAGTATGGTTCCGACCAGCGCCCCGGTATCGCGGGCCCGGTCAACTTCTGCAGGTGTGAGAATTTCAATCATGCCAATAACTATACCGGTCATATAGTACCGGTACTATAATTTTCTTATGGTCAGATTACCGCTCACCGCCAAAGAACTTGAACAAGGGAAGGTCCTTGGGTCCATCCTGCGACGCGCGCGCGGCGAACGCACCATCCTCGATGTTGCCCTGGAAGCCGGCCTCTCCCCTGAAACCCTGCGGAAAATCGAAACCGGCCGGGTAGCCACCCCGGCGTTTTCCACCATTGCCGCAGTGGCGGCCGTGCTGAATCTGTCGCTCGATAGCATCTGGTCATCGCTCAACCAGCCGAGCGAAATCAATCCCCCTTCGCCTCGTTCCGGGCAGCTCGCTCACCGCTAGGGCAGGAATAACCTCCCGAAACTACTTGTTGGCTCAAGTATGAAGAATATCGGATTCTTGTCCTTCGGTCACTGGACCGACCATCCCCAGTCCGGCACGCGCAGCGCCTCGGACGCGCTGCTGCAGGCCATCGACCTCGCGGTCGCCGCCGAAGAGCTCGGCGCGGATGGGGCCTATTTCCGGGTGCACCATTTCGCTCAGCAATATGCCTCGCCGTTCCCGCTATTAGCCGCCATCGGCGCCCGGACCAATCGCATTGAAATTGGCACCGGCGTGATCGACATGCGCTACGAGAATCCCCTGTATATGGCCGAGGACGCCGGATCAGCAGACCTGATTTCCAATCGCCGTCTGCAGCTGGGCATCAGCCGAGGCTCGCCCGAGCAGGTCATCGACGGGTGGCGCCACTTCGGATTCGAGCCGGAAGACGGCGAATCCGATGCGGATATGGGCCGACGCCACACAGAGCGCCTGCTCGAAGTCCTCTCCGGCGAAGGGTTCGCCCAGCCAAGCCCCAATCCGATGTTCCCCAATCCGCCGGGCCTGTTGCGCATCGAACCGCATTCGGAGACTTTGCGCGATCGGATCTGGTGGGGTTCGGGATCCAACGCCACCGCCGTCTGGGCTGCCAAACTGGGCATGAACCTGCAAAGCTCCACGTTGAAGGATGACGAATCCGGAAAGCCCTTCCATGTCCAGCAGGCGGAGCAGATCCAGCTCTACCGCGATGCCTGGAAAGAAGCCGGCCACGAGCGCGAACCACGCGTCTCGGTGAGCCGAAGCATCTTTGCGCTCACCGACGAGCGGGACTGGCAGTACTTTGGCCGCGACCGCTACAGCTCGGATCAGATCGGCAATATCGATGAGAAAACCCGTGCGGTCTTCGGAAAGTCCTATGCCGGCGAACCTGATGAACTGGCCAAGAAGCTGGCCGAAGATGAAGCCATCGCTGCGGCCGACACCTTATTGCTGACCGTTCCCAACCAACTGGGTGTCGAGTACAACGCCCACGTCATCGAGTCGATCCTCACCCACGTCGCCCCGAAACTCGGCTGGCGCTAAATACGGTAATAGTTACGCCGTTTCGCCGGGCTATTAAGCCAGCTGGTCGCTGGTCACTAGGCTAGGGCCATAGGAACTGAACTTTAAGACTAGGAATAGAGAGAAATTCATGAGCAACCCATTGAAGGTCGCCTTCATCAAGGCCAGCTGGCACGCAGATATCGTCGATCAGGCACTAGCCGGATTCACCGCAGACATGGACGCCTCCGGGACCGAGTACACCATCGAAACCATCAGCGTTCCAGGTGCCTACGAAATGCCATTGCAGGCGCAGCGCCTGGCCAAGACCGGAAAATATGATGCGATTGTCGCTGCGGCGCTGGTCGTCGATGGCGGCATCTACCGCCACGATTTTGTTGCCCAAGCAGTGGTCGACGGACTGATGCGCGTTCAGCTGGATACCGATGTGCCAACCTTCTCGGTCAGCCTGACCCCGCACCACTTCCACTCCAACGATGAGCACCAGAACTTCTACTTCGAGCACTTCCTCAAGAAGGGCGCCGAAGCAGCTCGCGCTGTTCGAGCCGTAGCCGCCATTCAGTTCTAGGCTCCGGCAGACCACCGCCAGGCGTGTTGACCAGCCCCAATAACCAGGGCGATCAGCACGCCTGAGGTGTATCCCAGCTACCACGCAGCGCGCGGGCTCAGTCGAGCCGCCGCTTCCTGCAACGTCACCGGAATCGGCCTGATCGATGCAATGGCGCCAATGCCGATGTCCTGCACGTCGCGGCAGCCCCTGCCCAATGTTCCGGCGAGCGCCACCACCGGAACCACATTCAGTGATGCTCTTCGTGCAGTTTTGGCCGGCACTTTGCCCTTGGGCGTTTGAACATCGATCGCATCCTTGGCGGTAATCACCAGGTCGACCCCGGATGGGCCCGAGTCCAAGTTCGCTTCAAATCGGGGCATGAGGATCGCGCTGATCACATCGTTTTCGGATGCATTAAAAGCCCAGGCCCCATAACCCGTTATCGGGGCATGGGGCCTGAGTTGCGTGCGCTGCTTACGCTGGGTTATTTAGTCGCCCAAAGCACCGATTCGTCGTTGAAGGACATGGTTTCGGTCATTCTGATCTTGGCGTCAGCCACGGCTTCTGCGGGGACGTCAAAGACCACCTGGTAGCTGGCTTTGCCGCCCTTGGACAGCGTAGGCGCATCCGTTGCCGGCTTGGCCGGCACCACCATGGCGGTGCTGGTGTCATAAATGCTCGCGTCTGAACCAACAAGTTCCGGGTTCAAGTCCAACCAGGCATCGCCTTCTTCATCGCCGTTGTAGACGACGGAAATATCGACGAGCACGTATTGGCCCTTCGCCTTCTCATTGAACTCATTGACCTTGGCAATCGCCTTGCCAGCATCCAGGTTCACCGTGCTGACGTTGACCGAGTAGTCGCCGACCGTCGCGGCCTCGCCGAGGGCAAGAACCTGGGATTCGTCCTCGGCCTGTTCTACCACTTCAGCCGGAGCGGCAACTTCACCATCGGCAGCATCCTCGATGCCACTGGTGACCTCGTCGATGGCCTTGACATAGAAGGACTGGGTGACAAACACCAAAACAATGGCAACAATGGCGATAACGCTTGAAGCGATTCCCAGTCCCTTGCTGCCTTTGCGCTTGAGCGCGATGACCAGGGATACGAGGCCCAAGACGAGTGCGACAACGCCCAGGATGGCTGCAACGTTGTTGACGATCGGGACCCAGCACAAGACGAGCGCAACAATTGCGATCACCAGGGCCGCGATGCCCAGGCCTCGTCCAGCGGTGGACTTCGGGGATGGAGACGGAATCGGAGTTCCGGGATCCATCGGTGTATGGATGCTCATGAGTGCTTCCTTCGAGTGACGGCAGAACACAACGCTCTGCGATGACGATTGACCTAAACGGATGACAGCCCCAGGTGCAACCGGAGCCTTTATTGACTCTTCAATGATCATGTCAATCGATACCGACAGTTTGGCTTGCTGCAATATTCGCTGCGGATGGATGCGCAGGCTTCCACAAGCCAGGCCAGCGGATAATGGCCAAGTCCTAAACCATCGAATTCGCTGAAGATCTTTCCTGGCTGGGCAAGCCTCTTTCCCAAAACCAGTGCCCGCATTACAGAATGCTGATATGCTCCCACCTGCTGAACGCTTCCAAGGTCGCGATACCCTGCGCTACGTGCGCCTCATGCTGCTCGTCGTTCCCCTGCTTTTGGTGGTGGCCATCGTCATTTACGGAATCGTCAACCAGCGGATCGAAGACTCGCTCAGCTCCTACTACTTGGGCCCAGCGCGAGACCTGTTTGTCGCCATGCTCGTGACTACCGGAGCATTGCTGGTGGTGTACAGCGGCGAAGCCCTGGAGGACTATGCGCTGAATCTGGCCGGGTTCTACGCCATGTTTGTCGCGCTGGTTCCCACCAGGCTGGGCGAAACCCTGGCCACGCTTGCACCGGCCGAACAGGGCAAGTTGATCCTTTCGGTCCGCGTAGCCATCGTTGCCGTATTGATCGTTAGCGCCGCATTCGTCTGGCTGGGCATCAGAACTAGCAACTGGCCGCACAAAGCGCTCATGCACAGCGCGTTGACCAGGGCCTTGGGATGGATCAGCACCGGCCTGCTCGCGGTCTTCATCCTGCTATTGATCTGGCGTGCCTTCGAAGGAAAAACCTTCGCCTGGGTTCATGCCAGCGCTGCGTTCTTGTTGATCTTCTCCATGGGCATCGCCATTGCCAGCCATCTGGGCCACGCGCCAATGTGCCATCAAGACACCAGCGGCGGTTCCCCGAACCGCTATCGGATCATCCTGGGACTGATGGCGCTGGGCTTGGTCGCCTGGCCGATTCTGCTTGTCGCTGGCGTTGACGAAGCCCTGTTCATCGTCGAGTGGTTCCAGATCGGGCTATTCGCCTACTTCTGGTACCTGGAGTCCCGGCGGCTCTGGAACCCTGTTGCCTAAAAAGAACCAAGCGGCCCGGTTCGATTGTCGAACCGGGCCGCTATGAACAGGCACCCCGCTAGGCGCGATCGGCTAGTTGCCCAGTAGCATGCCAAGCTCAACCGCATTCGGTGGATTGGCGCCAGCGCGCGAGCAGGTAATGCCCGCAGCCCGGATGGCATATGAAACAACCTCGCGAGCTTGATCCAAAGTCAAGGCATTCAAGACAGGCCTTGCCTCGGCCCCAGGACCGCCCAACACGACTACGCCGCCAGTGCGAACACCGAATGAGCTACCACCTCGGCATTCTCCGCAGCACCGTCGAACGCGTCCTGACCCGCTACCGAATGCCCAAGCTGGCGCATCTGGACCAGACCACTGGGCTGCCGGTGTGCAAGCCGATCAGCGTGCGGTACGAGAAGTAGGCACCGGGCGAGCTGGTGCATGTGGACATCAAGAAACTGGGCCGCATCCCAGAAGGCGGAGGCTGGCGTGCCCATGGGCGCGGATCTGTCCAAGGCCGCCAGGCCAGCAACGCGCGGAACCGCGCGGCACGCCAGGGCGCCGCGGCATCATGAGGCTACTTGTACCTGCATCACGCGGTCGATGACTATTCGAGGTTGGCCCATTCCGAGATCCTCAATGACGAGAAGGAGGAAACCGTGGCTGGGTTCTGGGAACGAGCCCGAGGTTTCTTTGCGGCAGCGGGCATTGCGGTGACCGAGGTGATGACCGATAACGGTGCCTGCTACCGTTCCACGGCGTTCGCTCAGGCGCTGGGGCTGGATGTGAAGCACCGGCGCACCAGGCCGTACAGACGGCAGATCAACGGAAAAGTTGAAAGGTTCAATCGGACGTTGGTGTAGGGATGGGCGTGCACGAGGTCTTATGGCAGAGAGGAAGCCAGGGCTGCAGCCTACAGCACCTGGCTTCATCACTATAATCATCATCGACCCCACGCCGGGATCGGTGGTCTTATTCCGTCAGATCGTGTTTGCAACCTCACGGGGAACTACACCTAAATCTCAAAGGCCCGGATCACCCTGTCACTGAGCAAGACCTGGTAAGGCATCTCCTTCAACGTTTCAGCATCAACATCGATACCACGGCTTCGGGCTGCTGCAGCAATCCCTTCCCACGGATGCTCCCCGGGCTTTTCGGGATCATCAACCCTCACCAGATCAAGAATTTCACTAATCAGCGCATCCGACGATTGTCTCCACCTAGCAGGCCCGGGCCCATGGGATATGGCAGTGAATCCACGGCCCAGATCCAAACTGATCATCGACCCATCGCTCATCAAAATGCACTGCGTGATCTTCACGCTGATGCTTGGCCGCGAATTATCCGTCGGGGTGTCATCCAGGTCGCACAGCGCTGCAATCGAGGTTGCCTTCAGGTTGCTGGCCATTTCCCCCGACAGAGCAGGAAAGGCATCAGATTCGTGATCGCCGTGCAGAGGAGCGTAATGGAACCCCTTTTCGTCATAATCACTCATAGCGAAGGCGTGCAACTCAGATCCACCTCCGCCGAGTAGTCATACCCAAGTGGATCAACTTGACCACTCAGGTCCACATCGACTCGGCCCCTCCAACCAATTTTGCCAGTGGTCACGCAAGGTTCATGAGGTGTTGCCCAGCGACCAGTTCCGCTACCAGGTTCATAAGTGCCGGATGCGGATTTCTGGTTGAGCCACCCACACCCATAAACACTAGAACAAGCCCAAGCCTGAAGCGTCGCAGTCACTTTGGCAGTCGATGGGCAAGACCCGGAGTCAACAACCCAATAACCATGAACAGATGCCTCCCCATTAGTCACATGCGGGTAATCGGCACGGCCACCATAATGGCAGCTTCCCGACGTCCACATGGGAGAAATCTCCGGCATCGTGGACTTGAATAGGGCTTCTTTCGGAGAGCCTGCGTCTCTAGGCGCAGGTGCAAAATGGAAGCCCGGGGAGTTCACGAATTCTTCATAAGCTTCCGTGCCTTCGGAAAGTCCAGAAGGAAACTCCTGAGCAATCTCTTGATCCGAAAGTATGGCCGATTTGCTGGGTGCTTCCAATGCATTGGAGGGCATGGCGCCAACTAGCAACAGGCTCAACACGGCGCAAGTCGATAGCACTGAACGACTTATTCTTACTGGAATATTTCTCATCGCTCCCCTACGTACGGTAGAAGTCGCAGGTGCTTGCCTTGCCACAAATTTTGCGCAAGAGCACTGCGGGGCAGCCCTGCAGGTGCAATGCTGACTAGCACTTAATCTCATGGATTTACCTACTGGGCTACTTAACATCCTGCTCCGAAATATTTGCATGTCAAGTATTTGACACCATCCGGTATGAATCAAAGATGCTCCCCGCTGAATGACATGATGAGTGGCAGCGACCCTTGGAATAGGAATAGTCCAGTTCGCGTCCCCAAAAGGTGGCTTGAACTCCAATGGTGGCCCAGGCATACGCCCAGGCCACCATTTTCAATGTTCTTCTGTTTCCCTAGTACCACTCGAAGGCGATCATTTCCAACGGCTTCTCCGGCTCCGACAACAACCAAACCAACTCCTTCTGCACATCCATCTCAGCCTCCTCCAACAAACCAATGGCCGTTAGCTCAGTCCACGAATAGTCCTTCGCCAGCATCTCAGGAACCAGTGCAGCTAACAACTCCCGCTGCGCCTCATTGAACTGACCCGCAATGTACAGACCCTGGACTTTGCCGAGAAAAGGCACGTCCCCAGGTGTGCCTGGAACGAGATCAAGCTGCATTAGCGGCCGCATACCTACGAGCTGCTGCGCCTGCTTCCACGCATTGCGTATTGAGTCCAGACTTGGATTGCCTGAGTCAACGAACTCATCGATCACTACTTCAAATCATCGTGCTGCTCGGCCAACCAAAACCAATCCTCTGCAGATGGCCACAAATGCGCCAGACTCGGCGCATTGGTCCAGTCGTTGCCCCAATGCACTGGCAAGAAATCATTCATCCAGTCAGGAAGTACCGGGTGCGGAAGTCCACGGCCGCCTGCCTTTATGGAAGTTGCCCAGACACGCCCTTTCTCCCCCGACCACTGGGCAAATATGCTCATCCGGGCTCATCCGTGAACCCGTTGAATCTTAAATGAAAATTGTTTTCTCTCGGGACATCGGTGATCTTAAATGAAAAATCTTAAATGAAAAAGGCCCCGATCCTCGCAATGAGAACCGGGGCACTGATGAGCTCCTCCAACTGGACTTGAACCAGTAACCCTTCGATTAACAGTCGAATGCTCTGCCAATTGAGCTATGGAGGATTGCAACGAGATATAACTTTACCGAAGATTTCCGCTAATGCAAAATCGATCCCCTAGCTGCCCCGCAGGATCCTCCGGCGCATCTCCAGCTCCATCAATTCCCTATTGATCTGGGCATATTCCTCGCCTTCCGGCTCCATCTCGGCGCGCTGCAAGCGCCCGATCAGCTCTGCTTTCCGGTGTGTGATTTGAAGCTCAATCAGGCCATTGATGATGTCGGCGCAATAGCGGTTCAGGCTGTGCTCATCAGAGGCCGGAATGCTGGTCACCGCCAGTTCCGAAACGAAGCTGCGCAACTGCTCTGGCACCTCATCGCGGATCACCTCGACCCACGAGGTGGCAGAAGCGCCAGCGCTCGAAGCGGCAACAATTCCGTCATGCACCGCGGCGTGCGCCGGGGCCATGAAACGGGCCTCATAAAATGCCTGCCACTGCTCATCCTGCAAGCGCTGCGGCTGCTGGATCACCACTTCCAGTGCCTGGCGCTCCAGGCGCATCACCGGATCGCGATGATCCGGACGTTCAAAAGCTGGTGCGGCCACGGGTTGTTCAGCGCCCTGCGCCGGGGCCGGCAGTTGCTGCTCGGCATTCTTCGGCAGCCGGGCGCGCTTGATCGACGCCCCCACCGACCGGTTGACGTCCTCGTTGTTCATGCCGAGCCAGCCCGCCAATTCACGGGCATAGGCCGGGCGGATGGCCGAGTCCTTGATCTGGGCGACGATCGGAGCGGTTTGGCGCAGCGCCTGCACGCGGCCCTCCACCGTGTTGAGGTTGAACTTCTTCAGCTCGGCCCGGATCGCGAATTCGAACAGCGGGCGCTTGAGCTCGATCAGCTCGCGCACCGCCTCGTCCCCGCGATGCAGGCGCAGGTCGCAGGGATCAGCCCCGCTGGGCTCCACGCAGACATAGGTCTGGGCGATGAAGCGCTGGTCTTCCTCGAAGGCGCGCAGGGCCGCCTTCTGCCCGGCGGCATCGCCGTCGAAGGTGAAAATCACTTCTCCCCCGGTGCCGTCATCCTGCAGCAGCCGGCGGGCGATCTTGATGTGGTCGGTGCCAAAGGCGGTGCCGCAGGTGGCCACCGCGGTGGTGATCCCTGCCAGGTGGCAGGCCATCACGTCGGTGTACCCTTCCACCACCACGATCTGCCGGCTCTTGGAAATATGCTTCTTGGCCAGATCCAGACCGTAGAGCACCTGCGACTTCTTGTAGAGCCCGGTTTCCGGGGTGTTCAGGTACTTCGGGCCCTGGTCGTCGTCGTAGAGCTTGCGGGCGCCGAAACCGATGGTTGCCCCGGACAGATCGCGGATCGGCCACATGACCCGGCCGCGGAAACGGTCGTAGATCCCGCGATTGCCCTCGGAAAACATGCCGGTCAGCTTCAGCTCGTCATCGGCAAAGCCCTTGGAGCGCAGGTGCTTGAGCAGTGCGTCCCATCCCTTGGGCGCGTAGCCGACGGAGAACTGGGCGGTCACTTCCGGGTCGAAGCCGCGGCCGGCCAGGAACTCGCGTCCGGCGGCCCCTTCGTCGGTGGCCAGCTGGGCGCGGAAGAACTCCTCGGCCACCTTGTGGGCATCGACCAGGCGCTGGCGCTTGCCATAGTCTTCGCGGCGCGGGCCCGGTCCCCCGTCCTCATAATGCAGCTCGTAGTTGATCCGGGCCGCGAGCAGTTCCACGGTCTCGGTGAACGAGGAGTGGTCCATCTTCTGGATGAAGGCGATCACGTCGCCGGATTCGCCGCAGCCGAAGCAGTGGAAGGTGCCCAGCTGCGGGCGGATGTGGAAGGAAGGGCTGCGCTCGTCATGGAAAGGGCACAGGCCCTTGTACGAGCCGATGCCCGCGGATTTGAGCGTGACATAGGATTCGACGACCTCGCGCAGGTCGGTGCGGTTGCGCACCTCGTCGATATCTTCGCGCTTGATCAGCCCTGCCATGATTCCCTTCTAGAACAGTTGTGCTTCAGGGGCTTCGCCCTTGACCAGATATGAATGCCACTCGGTCGCCGAGACGTCGGTGAGCGAGGCGACCTGGTCGATCACCACGCGCAGCTGGGCTGCCTCATCGGCGGCGTCCTCCCAGTCCGCGGCGAAGATCGGCTCCAGGTTGTCCCGGCCGGTCTCCACCAGCAGCTCAACCAGCTCGGCCAGCAGCGTGCGCTGGTCCAGATACAGCGGCTGGCGCACCTCGGAGGTCATCACATAGCTGGCGGCAATGCCCTTCATCACCGCGATTTCATGCTCGGTCTGCTCGGGCACGATCAGGCTCGCGTTGTAGCGGGTCAGCTTGCCGGTGCCATAGCGGGCGCGGGTGGCATCCATGGCCGCAGCCGCAAAGCGGCCGATGAACTGGCTGGTCATGTCCTTCAGCCCGGCCATCGAACGGCGCGACCCGTCAAAGTGCGACACCCATTCGTCGCTGGCTTCCAGCCGGCGCAAGGCCGCCTCGATATCAGCCTCGCCGGTGGCCGGCAGGTACCAGTCCTTCGTGACCTGCAGGGCCCGTTCGCGCTGCAGATCCTGCTTCAGCCAGCGCAGCTGCAGCTGGCCGCCGACAATTGCGTCTTCCACGTCGTGCACGGAGTAGGAGATGTCATCGGCCAGGTCCATGACCTGGCCTTCCATGCAGACCACTCCGGCTCTCGCCTCCGGGACATTGCGCAGCCAGTTGAAGATCGGGGCATCGTCCTGGTACACGCCGAACTTCTTGGTCTTCTTGCCGTTGACCTCGGGCGCATCGGCCTTGAGCCATGGGTATTTGCAGGCCGCATCCAGCGAGGCGCGCGAGAGATTCAGCCCGGCCGAATGCCCGTTGTGCCTGAAGGTCTTGGTTTCCAGCCGGGTGAGCAGGCGCAGGGTCTGGGCGTTGCCCTCGAATCCGCCGATATCCGCAGCGATTTTGTCCAGCGCCTTTTCCCCGTTGTGGCCAAAGGGCGGGTGGCCCAGATCGTGGGCCAGGCAGGCGGTATCCACGACATCCGGATCGCAGCCCAGGGCCGCCCCGAGCTCGCGGCCCACCTGGGCCACTTCCAGCGAGTGGGTGAGCCGGTTGCGCACAAAGTCGTTCTGGTTGGGAGCCACCACCTGGGTTTTGGCGCTCAGCCGGCGCAGCGCCGAGGAGTGCAGCACCCGGGCGCGGTCGCGCTCAAAGGCGGTGCGGTAGGACTTCTTGGCTGGCTCGGGCACCCACCGTTGCGTATCGGCTTCGGCATATCCGGGGATCTGAGTCATGATACCTAGTCTAGTGACATTTTAGGGTGCTCGGCGGTTATCCACTTCGAGCGCTTAGCCTCCGGAAATATCCAGCTCAGCGGCCTTGATCATTTCGCGGTGGGCCTCGCTCATTTCGCGGTTGTCCAGCCATCCGTCGGGCACATGGGTTTTCTTCGGATGGCCGGCTCGCCCGCGGGTGCCTTCGGCAGCCTCGCCGGGGTACGGCAAATCCAGGTCCAGCTGGTCAAGCAGTTCGCGCAGCACCGCCAAGGATGGCACCTGGGCCAGCTGCGAGCGGATTTCCCCGCCGACCGGGTAGCCCTTGAAGTACCAGGCGATGTGCTTGCGGATATCGCGCATCCCCTTGCCCTCGTCCTCGAAGAACTCGCTGAGCAGCTCGCCGTGGCGGTACACGGTGTCGGCCACCTTGCGCACGCCGGGGCGGAAGCGGTCCGCGCGGCCTTCGAAGGCCGCCTGCAGGTCGCCGAAAATCCACGGGCGGCCCTGGCAGCCGCGGCCGACCATGACCCCGGCGGCTCCGGTCTGCTCGACCATGCTGATCGCATCTTCGGCACTGAAAATATCGCCGTTGCCCAGCACCGGCAGGTCGTCCATGGCCTCACGCAGGGTGGTGATGGCCTCCCAATCCGAGTGGCCGGCGTAGTACTGGCCCGCGGTGCGGGCGTGCAGGGTCACTGCCGCGGCCCCGTGATCGCGGGCGATCTTGGCGGACTCCAGGTAGGTCAGGTGGTCCTTGTCGATTCCGGTGCGGACCTTCACGGTCAGCGGGATATCGCCCTTGGCCGCCTCGGAGGTCGCTGCCTCGATGATCGAGGTGAACAGGTCGGTCTTCCAGGGCAGGGCCGAGCCTCCGCCCTTGCGGGTCACCTTGGGGACCGGGCAGCCGAAGTTCAAGTCCACGTGATCGGCCAGGTTCTCGTCAACCACCATGCGCACCGCGGCGCGCACGGTGCCCGGGTCCACGCCGTAGATCTGGATCGAGCGGATCTCTTCGTCGGGGTCGTGCGAGATGATGCGCAGGGATTCCGGGTTGCGTTCCACCAGGGCGCGGGCGGTGACCATTTCGGTGACGAACAGCCCGCCGCCGTATTCGCGGCACAGCCGGCGGAAGGCGCGGTTGGTCACCCCGGCCATGGGTGCAAGAACCACCGGGGTATCGATGGTGAGCTTGCCCAGCTGCAAGGGCGGCAGCTTCAAGGTGGGGGTGTTATTCGGCGCATCAGTCAGGGTCGTCACCTGTCCATTATCGCGCATGCAGGCAAATCGGTAACTGAGATCTTGATCAAATCGTGCCCTGCAGCATCTGGCTTCTGCCCTGCTGCAGGCGGAAAATAGGGCAATGACAAGTAATTTTTCGGTCGCCAGGGTGGCGCTTGTCGCGGTAGCCGCCACCTGTGTGGCCTTGGTTATAGCCGCGTTGCTGGTGGTTGCCCTGCGGCCTTCGGCGCCCTTGCACGAAGAATCAACCCCCGAAGGCGTGGTGCAGCGCTACCTGCTGGCCTATGAGGCCGGGGACCTGGCCGCCGTGCGGGATTACACCGTGGACGGCGAATCCCGCCAGCTGTGCAATCCCGAGTCCCTGGGCAGCGGGCAGCTGGACATCCAGCTGGTCCGCTCCACGGCCAGCGGCTCCCGGGCCAGCGTCCATGCCAGGATCGAAGGCGGCGATTCCACGATTCTTCCGCTGCTCGATGGCTCCAGCTACGAGGATGTGTTCGAGCTGCGCATGGCCCAGGACCGGTGGCTGATCGAGCGCATGCCCTGGCAGGTCGGGCTGTGCACCGAAAAGGAGCTGGGATACTGATGGGCTCCGCGACTTCGGCCAGCAAGGCACCGGCCACCAGCGTGCTGCGCCCGCTGATCATGCACGGCCTGCTGTTTGTGCTGCTGATGCTATTCCCGGCGGGCCTGTCCACGCTGCTGGAGGCGCTGTTCAACGGGTTTGACGGCGAACGGGTTTCCGCCCAGCAGCTGGCGGTGGCCTACTCCTACACCCTGGTCGCCGGGCCGCTGGCCTGGCTGCTGTGGCGGGCGATCCGCAGGACATTGGCCCGGCCTTCAGCCGCCGACTCCGCGATCTGGTCCCTGCAAGCCTCCGGGGTCTACCTGGTTTCACTCATCGCTGCCAGCTGCTCGGTCCTGGGCCTGCTGGCCGGGCTGGTCAACCGGGCGCCGGAGGGCGCCTGGCAATCCTCGCTGGGCACCGCGCTGGGCTGGGGTGCCCTCTGCGCCTGGCAGCACCGGCAGCTGGCCGCCCCGAAAACCGCGCCGCAGCAGCTGGGGCAGCTGGCCGGCACGCTGGGCAATGCCTTCAGCATGCTGCTGTTCGCCCTGTCGCTGGTCTGGGCGCTGCGCGTCGCGGTGCTGATCCTGATCCGCCCGGACACCACGCTGGCCGGCCCTTCCGATCTGGATCGGCTGCTTGCCGCGGTCATCTGGCTGGCCGGTTCCGCGGCCCTGTGGTTCTGGCACTGGAAGTTGCGCCGCGTGCAGGAGCAGGCCGATGGCTTCAGTTCCCTGGCCTTTGTGGTGCTGGCCATCGCGGCCCCCGCGGCCGCCTGTTTGCTGGCCACCGCGGCGCTGGTGTCCTGGGCCCTGCCGCTGCCCTGGGATCCGGCGGCCCAAGCCGAAGAATTCCGGGCCGAGGTCCCGTTGCAGGGCGCGATCATGCTGGCAGCCGGGCTCATCTGGCTCTACCACCAGCTTCAGCTGCGCTCCGGGATGCATGTGGCCGCCACGGCCAGCGCGGCCCGGTTGGCGGTCAGCGGCATCAGCCTGGCGCTGCTGGCCACCGGACTGGGCATGGTGATCAACGCGTTGCTGGCATCCATCTCCGCCCTTCCGGGCAGCAATGCATCGGCCGAGGTGCTCGGCGAGGGCCTGGGCCTGCTGCTGGTCGGCGCCGTCAGCTGGTTCGCGTTCTTCCGCCCGCTGCAACCGGCCTGGCCTGCCTCGCGCGGCGCCTACCTGGTGCTGTTCTTCGGGGCCAGCTCGGTGGTGGCGCTGATTGCGCTGCTGGTGCTGGGTTACCGGATCTTCGCCTACTTCCTGGAACCGGGCACCGGCTACGGGACAATGCTCGATGCCGTGCGCGGACCGCTGGGCTGGCTGGTGTCCACCGCCGCGGTCGCCGCCTACCACTATGCGCTGTGGCGTTCGGGCAGGTCGCAGCGGGCCGAGTCCGCCGCGCAGGATCCGGCCCGATCGCACGCGACGCCACAGCTGCGGACACTGGTGCTGCTCGCCCCGGCCGGATCTGAACGCCTCTTCACGCAGCTCAGGGCCCTCGGGGACCTGAAGGTGCAATGGATCCGCGCCGCCGGCCCGGCACTGGATGACGAGGCCGACGCGGCCGTGTTCGCACGGATCGTTGAACGCCTGGCCACCGAGCCGAGCTCCTTCTTGGCCATCGCCGGATCGGACGGAGCCGTCCAATTCACCGAGCTGGCCTAGGCCTGCTGCCATGTCTACAAGGCAACCTGATCGCCCGCCCTTCAGAACGCGCATCGCCGCACTGCTGGTGGACTACGCGCTGATCCTCGGATGGATGGCGCTGCTTGGCGGTGCGAGCCTGATCCTGGCCCGGGCCACCGGCAGCTTCTACAACTGGCTTGAGCTCGGCGCAATCGGCGCACAGCTGCTGGGTTTTGCCGTATTGGTCCTGCCGGTGGGCATCTACCTGTTCTCCACCGAAGCATCACCGCACCAAGCTACGGTGGGCAAGCGACTGCGCAGGCTGAAGGTCATCGATGCGGGCACCGGCGGCCGGCCGGCCCGTGGACAGGTTCTGGTGCGCACCATCATCAAGCTGCTGCCCTGGGAATTGGCCCATTTCTCGATATGGCACAGTGCGGCACTGGCCGCTGACGGCGCGCAGCAGTGGCCCGGCTGGCTGCTGGCGGTCACCGTGGCCGCCAATCTCCTGCCGGTGGCCTATATCTTGATGGCCGGACTGCAGCGCCATGGCCGAGGTCCGCACGATCTGGCCGCCGGAACCCGGGTGGTTCAGGTTGAAGCAGGCTAGGGCAGCAGGCCCAGCAGCACCCCGCCGGCGGCGGCCATCACGACTACTATCCAAGGGGCCGTTTTCCAGGCCGTCAGCAGCACCAGGCACAGCAGCGCCAGCATGAAGGAAGCCGCCGAGGTGATGGCCGAGGTGAAGACCGGATCATAGAGTGCAGCGGCGAGCACGCCCACCACCGCGGCATTCGCCCCGCGCATCGCCGCGCGTGCCCTGGGCCAGCTGCTGATCCGGTTCCAGAAGGGCAGCACCCCCAGCAGCAGCAGGAAGCCAGGCAGGAAGACCGCCAGCAGCGCCAGGGCCGATCCCAGCAGCCCGCCCGGGCCGGACTCGGCCAGCACCCCCAGGAAGGCGGCGAAGGTGAACAGCGGTCCGGGCACCGCCTGGGCCGCCCCATAGCCGGTGAGGAACTGCTGTTCGCTGACCCATCCGGGTTCCACCAGCGCGCTTTGCAGCAGCGGCAGCACCACATGCCCGCCGCCGAAGACCAGCGCGCCCGAGCGGTAGAAGGCGTCGAGGAAGGCGAGCAGATCGGAGCCGGTAGCCAGGGCCAGCATCGGCAGGCCCACCAGCAGCAGGGCAAAGGCGCACAGGCACGTGATGCCCAGCGCCCGGCTGACCGGCAGGCTGAGCCCTGCCCCGGCGGCCCCATCCTTCTCGCGGCAGAAGCAGTACCCCGCCACCGCGCCGAAGGCAATCGCCGCGATCTGCCCGAGGGAACCGGCCAGCAGCAACGCCGAACCGGCCGCGACCACCGCGATCGAAGCCCTGGTCCGATCCGGTGCCAGGGACTTGGCCATGCCCATCACCGCCTGGGCGATAATGGCCACCGCCACGATCTTCAGCCCGGTGAGCAGGCCGGTGCCCAGCTGCCCGGTGAACAGCGACGCCCCGTAGGCGAAGACCGCCAGCAGCACCGCGGAGGGAAGGGTGAAGGCCAGGAATGCGGCCAGCGCCCCGCGCAGCCCGGCACGATGCAGGCCCAGACCGAAGCCGACCTGGCTGGAGGCGGGTCCGGGAAGGAACTGGCTCAGCGCCACCAATTGCGCATACTGCTGGTCATCGAGCCAGCGGCGGCGGTCGACAAGTTCTGCGCGGAAGTACCCCAGATGGGCGATCGGCCCGCCGAAGGAGGTCACCCCGAGCTTGAGGAAGACCCGGAAGACTTCGCTCGCCGATCCCTGGGTGAGGTGCTGTGGTTCCATGGATTCCAGCATA
Source organism: Glutamicibacter halophytocola (assembly GCF_001302565.1). Taxonomy (NCBI): domain Bacteria; kingdom Bacillati; phylum Actinomycetota; class Actinomycetes; order Micrococcales; family Micrococcaceae; genus Glutamicibacter; species Glutamicibacter halophytocola. The sequence continues at coordinate 1,061,045 of NZ_CP012750.1, read as the reverse complement.
GGGGCAGCAGGAAAACGGCAGGTAAACGCGTGACCTGCCGCGAACTCTCAGTTCAGGGCCGGGGTTTTTTCCCTGCTCCCTGCCGTCGACTTTCGGTGGCCTGCCAGCGAAGCCAGGGCCACGGCCAGCAGCGTCAGGATCGTGCCCATGACGGTCGCCGGGGAAACCGAGGAACCTGCGGCCGGGGCGAGGACATCGAGCAGCAGCGATCCGATCAGCTGCCCGCCCACGGCCGCCAGGCTGGTGACCAGCACGCCCAGGCGCTTGATCGCCATGACGGTGATGCCCACAAACAGGCAGCCCAGCAGCCCGCCGCTGTAGTACCACCAGTGCGCCGGAAAGGGGTTCAGCCCGATCCCTGCCGGCAGGCGCAGCAGCATCAGCGCCACCAGCACGACAAAGCCGGTGGCGAAGTTCACCAGTGCCGCCGCGGCGGCCGTGCCGTAGGCCGCTGCCTGCACCCCGTTGGAGGCCGATTGGAAGCCCATGAGCACGCCCACCACCGCCGAAAAGATCATCGGCAGCAGCAGGGCCAAGAGGTCGGTGCCGGCACCGCGCGGACTGGCCGCCCAGATCACCCCGGCGATGGTCAGCACGGCGCCAAGCAGGCGCAGTGCGCTGATCTTGCGCGGCGGCGCCCCGCCAAAGCCGATCCGGTCCAGGGCCATGGATCCGATGCACTGCCCGGTGACCAGGCAGACGGTGAACAGCGCCACGCCAACCAGCGCAATCGCGGTGGCCTGGCTGAACACGACCAGCGCGCCCACGACTCCCGCCGCCAGGTACCAGCGCGGGAAATCACCCCGGGCCAGCGCGCCGGGCACCTGTGCCACCGAAGCGCGCACCGGCGGGCTCAGCAGCGCCAGCAGGACCAGGGCCGCCAGGCCCACCCCGAAGCTGATGGTGGATGCGGTGATCGCATCCCCGAGCGCCGCGCCCAGCGCCCCGTTGATGCGCGATTGGGTCGACAGCAGCAGGCCGGCGGCGATGGAGAGCAGCACGAAGAAGAACGTGCCGCCGGTGCGCCGCTGCGCTGCGGTGCCGGGTTTCGGAAGGGTGCTGGGTTTCACGCAAGCTGCTTTCGTGCCGGAGGGCGGAAGGGGCCGGGAGGAGGCAAAAGCGGGACCCGGCGAACCGGGTCCCGCTTGGGCTGGCACTACTTGGCTGCGTCGCTGGCCAGGATGTGCGTGGTCGAAATGACCGTGGCCTGCTCGACGCCGGCCAAGGCATCAATCAGCGACGCCAGGATGAACATCGAGGAGTCCACCTCCAGCTTCACCGGGTACTGGTGGATCAGCATCGCGACCATATCGCGCACCGCCTCGGCCACCTCGTCATCGCTGAAGGCCGGGTTGTGGCCCACCAGCACATCCGAGGGGGCGTCTTCGCGGGCCGGGACATAGCTGACCGCAAAGGCCAGCGGAACCCCGCCCTGGCTCTTGGGCTTATCGCGCAGCACCAGCGCCGCCTGGGCGCCGGTGTGCTCGTCGAGCAGCATGCGCTGGGCCGAACCCACCGTCATCTTGGCCGGATCCCACTGCTCATGGACCTTGTTGTAGAAGTCCATGACCAGCTTGGTCAGCTCGACGCTGCCCGTGGACAGCTCCTCGATCACCCGGTCGTTGGTGTCGAACACCGGCTCGGCCAAGGCGCCGGGCTCCAGGATGACATCGCGCGAGACCTGGATTTCGCCCAGGCCCAGTGCCTTGCAGAAGCCGGCTGCCGCGGTGGCCGGGTCGCCCGGGGTCACCGTGTAGCGGGCCTTGAGCTGCTGGGCCTGATCGGCCGGAATCTGCTGGCGCAGCTTGGCGACCAGCGCGGTGCCCACGCCACTGCGGCGCTGCTCGGCGGCTACCTCGACATACAGCCACAGGCGCTGCGGGTGCAGCGAAGAAGCGAAGACCACGCCGGCGCCGATGGCCACGCCATCAACGCTGGCCACCAGCGTGCGGGAGAACGGCGCATCGCTATTCTCCCGCAGCATGGTGCGATCCTGGTGGGCCTGCGGCGAGCGCGGATCGCCAAAAACCTGCAGCAGCTCCAGGTCGTCCCCGGAGCGCCAATCGCGGAATTCCAGTTCGTTCATCGGGCTCTAGGCTCCGTTCAGGCGCTCGGAAAGGTAGGTGGTGACCTGGTCCAGGGACACGCGTTCCTGGGCCATCGTGTCGCGCTCGCGGATGGTCACTGCCTGGTCTTCGAGGGTGTCGAAGTCCACGGTGATGCAGAATGGGGTGCCGATCTCATCCTGGCGGCGGTAGCGGCGGCCGATGGCGCCGGCATCATCGAAGTCGATGTTCCAGCGCTTGCGCAGCTCGTTGGCCAGGTCCTTGGCCTTCGGCGAGAGGTTCTCGTTGCGCGAGAGCGGCAGCACGGCGGCCTTGACCGGAGCCAGGCGCGGATCGAGCTTGAGCACGGTGCGCTTGTCCACGCCGCCCTTGGTGTTCGGTGCCTCGTCCTCGGTGTAGGCATCGACCAGGAAGGCCATCATGGAACGGGTCAGGCCGAAGGAAGGCTCGATCACGTATGGGGTATAGCGCTCGCCGGTGGCCTGGTTGAAGTAGGACAGCTCGGCGCCCGAAGCCTTGGCATGGCTGGACAGGTCGTAGTCGGTGCGGTTGGCAACGCCCATGAGCTCGCCCCACTCCGAACCCTGGAAGCCGAAGCGGTACTCGAAGTCGATGGTGCCGGCCGAGTAGTGCGCGCGCTCGTCTTCTGGCACGTCGAACTGGCGCAGGTTTTCTTCCTTGATGCCCAGGTCCAGGAACCATGCCCAGCAATCCTTGACCCACTGGTCGAAGAACTTCGGCGCATCTTCCGGCGCGGTGAAGAACTCGATTTCCATCTGCTCGAACTCGCGGGTGCGGAAGATGAAGTTGCCCGGGGTGATCTCGTTGCGGAAGGCCTTGCCAACCTGGCCGATGCCGAATGGCGGCTTCTTGCGGCTCGCGGTGAGCACGTTGGCGAAGTTCACGAAGATGCCCTGCGCGGTTTCTGGGCGCATGAAGGCCAGGCCCGCTTCAGAATCCACTGGACCCAGGAAGGTCTTCATCAGACCGGAGAACATCTGGGGTTCGGTGAACTGGCCCTTGGTTCCGCAATCCGGGCAAGCGATCTCGCTCATGCCGTCCTTGGCCGGACGGCCCTTCTTTGCTTCAAAGGCCTCGATCAGGTGATCCTGGCGGTGGCGCTTGTGGCACTGGATGCACTCGACCAGCGGGTCGGTGAAGGTCGCAACGTGTCCGGATGCTTCCCAGACAGCCTTTGGCAGGATGATCGACGAGTCCAGGCCAACCATGTCTTCGCGGCCGCGAACGAAGTTCTGCCACCACTCGCGCTTGATGTTTTCCTTCAGCTCGGTGCCCAGGGGTCCGTAATCCCATGCGGAACGGGAACCACCGTAAATCTCACCAGCCTGGAAAACGAAGCCTCGACGCTTTGCGAGGGAAATTACCTGATCTAGCTTGGACTGTGGCGCCATATCAACTCCAATGGAAATTACGAGGCCGCTGGTTGCGGTCCGTAGAAAAATACATACCGTTCAAGGGTATCGTTTCCACGGCTCTGAGACTAAGCGGATGCGGGTAACGCGAAAGTGAACTTCCCCGCTCTTCGCTGCATCATGGCACCTTCCTCTCCCAGATAGGGAAGAATGGAAGCCATGAGTGCCAATGAAGCTTTTGACCTAGAAATCCGCGACGAATCCATCCGCTTGGGCCAGCTGCTTAAACTGGCATCCCTCGCCGAGGACGGAATCCATGCCAAGGAGCTCATTTCTGAGGGCATCGTCACTGTTAATGGCAAGGTCGACACCCGCCGCGGAGCTCAGATTCGCCCGGGCGACGTCGTCTGCGTCAATGGCGAGTGCGTGAAGGTCGCGTCGCAGCAGTAGTCACTTCTGCCCGAGAACGACCTTCTTGAGAAACGCGTTAACGTCTTCAAGTTCTTCCATGCTGACCGAGTGCCCGATCTGCGGATAGGTTTCGCTGGTCAGCTCGGCGTGCTTGGACACCCATCCAAGGGTGTATTCAATCTTGTCCCGGGTGATCACCGGATCTGCCAGATCCCTGCCCCAGAACAGTGGAATGGGATTGCGTTGCACTACTGCGTCGTCGAAAATCTCTAGATCGCGCGGTTCAACGGCAAAACCGGAAAGTCCCACCACCGCGGTGATAGCGTCGCGCTGGAATCGGGCCAACGAAGTTGCCATCGCCATGCCTTGCGAGAACCCCAGCAGCGTCACCGACGAATGTTGCTTGCTCAGAGGTTCCAGCAGCGCCCATAGCGCCACCACGCTTTGTGAGACTGCCTCGGCCGAGTAATCAATTTCTTGGGTCAGCGGGAACCAGCAGTATCCCGGACCGGTTTGCAAGGGTGCGCGCACCGATAGATAAGTGAACTCTTCCGGAAGGTATTGCGAGAGCCCCATCAGATCTTGTTCATTTGATCCGTACCCGTGCAGGAACACCAGAAGTGGCGTGCCCAATCGAGAATCGTCGTTGCGGGAAATGATGGCGACCGGCGCGGTCTCGGATGAAGTCATGTGCTCAAGATTAGCGAATACCGCAGTCGGCGGTCGGCCGCATTGCCCAGTAATCACCGGCAGATGAAAGAATTTTCCTTTCAACGAACATTGTGAACGACGTTTTTCATTCGGGCAGCATTGAACTTGTTGGCTGAATTGCGCGCACAAAGAGCGCGCGAGATTCGCGGCGACTGAAAAATCTTGTCACTCTGGATATGTTGATGGTTTCTAAGCCGGCGTCTGGTCAATTCAGTAGGAACTGACTGAAAAAAAATTTTCATTCCCGGACGCAGCAGGTGTCCTCTATGCCGAAGAAGACGGCCAGAAGTCGCGTTGGGCTTAGGCAATCAGCATCGATGCTGTCACCGTTCCGTGCTTATGGGTGGTTTGAAATTCCGTAGTGACAGAAAATTTTTGTCACTCAACGATTCACAGATGATCCGTGCCGGTCAGGCAGAGTCAGCTAGTGGGTCCGGTTCTACCGGATAGCCGAGAACTCTCCTGATGTCTGAGTTCAATTGAACCTGTGGGATAGAGCGCGGATCAGGTCTCTGCGGGCAATGATCGTTCACGTGATCCAAGCTCTCCACAACATCAACGCTCTCTGGAGTAACAATTACATGCAGCCCATGTGGCGTTAGCCAAGATCTAGTTCCATCGGGCCGAGCCTGAATTTTCCAACCTAATGCATGCTTGAACATTTGATGCTGCTTGCACAACAGGTGCATATTGTCTCGATCGGTTTTGCCACCATGGGCCCAATCGTCAATATGATCCATTTCTGAACGGTCAGCACTGCGACGGCAGCCGGGGAAACAACAGTGAACATCCCTGTGCCGAAGCAAATCCTTCATTCCCTGAGTGGGTTTGTACTTTTTGCGTTCAACATCAATAACTGCGCCTGTCCACGGGTCAGTCAGCACGCGTTGGAAAGACGGCGCATCCTGAGCCAATTGCAGCGCCAGGCCTGCAGGGATAGGTCCTACGCCTTCCAAATCAGCAAGGGCTCTGGTGGGATCTACCAACATGTCCAGCGCCGGAATAGTAATCGACAAACGCGGCTTCAGTGGAGTTCCTTCGCTGCCTGGCCAACCGTTGATCAATGCGTCAGCGTACAAATCCGCCATCAGCTGATCGCTGGTGCGCTCGTCATCGGGGTCATTAACCTGGTCCGCCGCCCAGCGAAGCGTACTGGCTATTGACTTGATTACGTCTGCACGGTGATTGAGCTTGATGGTGCCCATTCCGCTGTCATCATCTATCCAGTACGAGACTTTGCGCGAAGCTTCTGATTTCCTGTGGCGTTCTTCAGCTGACTCCGGGTTCATCCGATCGTGAAACCGCCGGGCCCTTTGATAAATGGAATCATCACTAGCCGTTTTAGCAGCGGGCAGCAGGATGTGCTCCATGATCTCGATTTGTTCTGGAGTGAGATCCTGGGCGCTTTTTACCAAGAAGCGAGCGGCTTTCAAGGTAATCTCCCCAGCAGCTAACGCCATCAGGGTGTCTTTGCAGACGTAGCGCAATCCCTTTGCATAGAACATTCGCTTGCTAACCATCTGCGGAGTTTCCCTCAAGGCGATGGCTGCTTCAGCAATGAAGTTGGAGTTGATCATCTGCTCATCGCCGGGGTCGACACGATAGTATCCGGCGCTGCGCTCAGCTTCGCGAGCCTCCTCAGGCGAGTCGGATCGCAATTCAGCAAGGGTGTCGGAGAATCCTTCACCAATCTGTTCAACTGTGTCAGCCAGCAAAGTGGCAGTAAGCCCTTCAAGATGGCTGTGCATCCGCTGAATCTTCTTCAACCGACCCAGGGCATCGGCAGCCCCGGAAACCGGGCCGGCATCAAAAAGCTCGGCCGCTGTATTCATCATCGGTCCATTAAACAGTTGATGCTCAATATGGCTCGCAAAGAATGAATCCGCGTGCGATTCCTTGCGTGCGCCCGGAGGCAGCAACGGCAGACGATGTTCATCGTCATATTCTTCTGTAAATTCTGGATTTCCCATATTTAATTTTCCCGCCAGGCACCGACAGTTTGGCCCTGATTATCACGGAATGTGGACAGAGATCAGAAATTTTTTTCTTGAATTTCTCGTCATGAATTCGGGCGTTGCCACGGCTAGCCAGTCGGCAGGTCTCCAGTGCCCAGTCATGTGTGATTGCGAAATGGTAAATCTTTCACCCATCGAGTGTTCGAAGCTACTTTTCATGTTTGGCTAGTAATAAGATGCAATTAATCACGCCAATGAATTTTCCTCAGCAGAGTGCTGGGTATCTACGAATGAAGGTGCAACGAAAAATAGTGAGATCCTCAACGATTTCGATGAGTCGATTCCTGATGATGGGATCAATTTTGGATATATCGAGGACGAGTTTTCCACAGGATCCAATTTTATTGATATGTCCTTCTCAGTGATGCCGATACTCCTGGGTTTGTTTGTGGTGGTCTTCGTCGCCGCGGTGATATTCACCGTCTACGTTCAGACGCGAAATTACCGCAAGATCAAAAGCGCTGGAATGGATCCGATTACTTTCGAATCCGACCTGAAGACTAAATTGGCTCAATCCAGCCTGTTGGCACCCAAGCAGTCCCTGGAAGCTAAATTGGAGGAGCTCTCCGGCCTCCGGTCCCGTGGAGTGATTACAGCCGAAGAATACGCGCAGGCTCGCCAGGATCTACTCAGGGACTGGCGCGACGGGTGAAGTAGATCATCCCGGAGGCTGATTGACGGACAGTTACCATAGGGTAACAATGTAGATTGTGCCTAAAGATCTAGACCTTGAAACTCCCGATTCCACAACAGAGACACTTCATCCATGGCGTCGCTTCGTCGCTTTGGGCGACTCTTTCACCGAAGGAATCGGTGACCCCGATCCATCAAATCCCGGCCGGCATTTGGGCTGGGCCGACCGTCTGGCCCAGGAGCTGAGCAGCACGGTTCCGGACTTTTCCTATGCAAATCTGGCGATCCGCGGCCGGTTGATCGGGCAGATCGTCTCGGAGCAGGTTGCTCCGGCCATTGATTTGAAGCCGGATCTGATTTCACTGTGTGCAGGCGGCAATGACGTGCTGCGCCCGGGCGGGGATCCGGACAAGATCGCCGATATTCTCGACGGAGCGGTGGCCGAGCTGAGCGCGACGGGTGCGACGCTGCTGATCGTCACCGGTCCGGATATTCGCGATACGCCGGTGCTGGGCAGCATCCGCGGCAAGGTGGCGATCTACAACGAGAATATCCGCACCGTGGCAGCGCGCTATGACGCGATCGTGGCCGACATGTGGGCTTTGCGCGAACTGCACCAGTCGCAGATGTGGGCACCGGATCGCCTGCACTTCTCCCCCTTGGGCCATCAGCGGATTGCGGCCATGGCCCTGGATTCCCTGAACGTGCCCCACTCGATCGACACCGAGGTGGCACCCGTGGCGGATGTTCGAAGCTGGCGGGAGGCGCGGATCGAAGACCTGCAGTGGGCACGCGAGCACCTGGCTCCGTGGGTCTTGCGCCGGTTGCGCCATCAGTCCTCGGGCGACGGAATCACCCCGAAGCGCCCTTCTGCGGTGCCGTTCACCGCGCCAAAACCCAACGATTCCCTGGGCGCCGGCGACAGCGCGCAGTAGTAGCACTGCAGCAGCACTGTGGCAGTACAGCATGAAGGGACAGCGTCCACCGAAAACTGGTGGGGCTGTCCCTTCGCGGTGCTGATCTAGCGGCTGAAAACCAGGCCGCGCAAAACGCCTTCGAGCTGGCTTGCATCGGTGAGGAAGCCATCGTGGCCGATCGGCGAATCGATGTAGTGCACCGGCGTGGGGGTGGCCAGGGAAGCGGCCAGCTGTTCGGATTGCTCCGGGAAGTACAACCGGTCCGAGCTCACCGCGGCCACCACCACATTGACCTTTTCAAGCCGAGCCAGTGCGACGCCCAGCGATTCGTAGCCACGAGCCACGTCATGGCTCATCAGCGCCTCGGTGAGCAGCAGGTAGCTGTTGGCATCAAAACGATTCACCAGCTTGGCCGCCTGGTGATCCAGGTAGCTTTCCACCTGGTAGCGCCCGCGCGAGCCGTCGAACTGGCCGGCAGGCTGCTCGCCGGGCTGCGCGGCCCGGCCAAAGCGGGCCTGGAGCTCGGCCTCGGAACGATAGGTGATGTGCGCCAGGCGCCGGGCCAGGCCCAGGCCTTCATCCGGCCGCGCACCGCTGGAGTAGTAATCGCCGCCGTTGAAGTTCGGATCCAGCCGGATGGACTGGGTCTGCACCTGGGCAAAAGCGATTTGTTCCGCGGTGGCCTGGGCGCACGAGGCCATCACCACCAGGTTCTTGACCTGTTCGGGGAACTCGACGGCGTATTCCAAGGCGCGCGCCCCGCCCATCGACCCGCCAATCACCGCATGCCAGGAGGTGATGCCCAGCAATTGTGCGAGGCGCGCTTCGAGGCGCACCGCGTCCTTGATGGTGACAAAGGGGAAGCGCGATCCATAGGGCACGCCATGCTCGTCGGGCGACGACGGGCCGGTGGAACCATTGCAGCCGCCGATCATGTTCACGGCGAGAACGAAGTACTTGCTGGTATCGATGGTGGCCCCGGGGCCGACAAACCCGTCCCACCAGCCGGCGCTGCGCGAATCGCCCTGGGCGACGTGGGCGTCGCCGGTCAGCGCATGCATCACCAGCACGGCGTTGGAGCCGTCGGCATCGAGGGTGCCCCAGCTTTCGTAGGCCAGCTCTACCTGTGGCAGGTAGCCGCCGAATTCGAAGTGGTGCCCGCCGACGGCCCTGCGGCGCATCATGCCGTCCCGGCCCTCGGCGAGCTGTGGTTCTTCGGTGGTTGCAATGGATGCCATGCCTAGAGGGTTTCCTGCAATTCCTTGTTAGCCCCGGCCGAGTCGCCCAGGGCGGCAACAGCATTGAAGCCCAGTTCCAGGTCGGCCAGGATGTCCTTGATATTTTCCAGACCCACGCTGATCCGGACCAGTCCCGGGCTCACCCCGGCGGCGATCTGGTCGGCCTCGGACAGCTGCGCATGGGTGGTGGAGGCCGGGTGGATGGCCAGCGAGCGGACATCGCCGATGTTGGCCACGTGGGAGTGCAGCTCAAGCGCGTCCACAAACGCCTGGCCGGCCGCCGCGCCGCCAGCCAGTTCGAAGGCGATGATCGAGCCGGCACCGTGATCGCTGTACTTCTTGGCGCGCTCGAACCATGGCGAGGAGGCCAGGCCGGCATAGGCGACCTTCTGCACCTCGGCGCGGGCCTCGAGCCAGCTGGCGGCCTCGCGCGCATTTTCGCCATGGCGCTCGATGCGCAGGGACAGGGTTTCCAGCCCCTGGGCGATCAGGAAGGCGTTGAATGGGGAGACCGAGGCGCCCAGGTCGCGCAGCAGCTGCACGCGCGCCTTGAGGATGTAGGCCAAGTTGGCACCGAGAATGCCGTTCACGCCCAGATCGCGGGCGAATACCAGGGAATTGTAGGACTCGTCCGGGGTGTTGAAGCCCGGGAAGCGCTCCGGGTCCTGGGCGAAGTCGAAGTTGCCCGAGTCCACGATCACCCCGGCGATCGCATTGCCGTGCCCGCCCAGGAACTTGGTGGCCGAGTGGATGACGATGTCGGCGCCGAATTCGATCGGGCGAATCAGGTACGGGGTGGCCAGGGTGTTGTCCACCAGCAGCGGCACGCCATTTTCGTGGGCGATCTTGGCGACTTCCTCGATATCCAGCACGTCCTGGCGCGGGTTGGAAATGGTTTCGCCGAAGAAGGCCTTGGTGTTCGGGCGGACCGCGTCGCGCCAGTCCTGCAGGTTATCCGGGTCGGCCACGAAGGTGACCTCGATGCCCAGGCGCTTGAGCGTGTGCTTGAGCAGGTTCTGGGTTCCGCCGTAGAGGCTGGGGCTGGCCACCAGGTGGTCGCCGGCCTCGGCCAGGTTCAGGATCGCGAAGGTGGTGGCTGCCTGGCCCGAGGAGAGCAGCAGGGCACCTACGCCGCCTTCCAGATCGGCGATCCGGGTTTCCACCGCGTCGGTGGTCGGGTTGCCGATGCGGGTGTAGATCGGTTCCAGCTCCTGCAGCGCGAAGCGCGCGGCAGCGCTCTGCGCGGTCGGGAAGACAAAGGAAGTGGTCTGGAAGATCGGCAAGGCCCGCGCTCCGGTGGCGGGATCCGGGGTCTGCCCGGAGTGGATCTGACGGGTTTCAAATGACCAGTTGCTGCTCATGGTTTCCTCCAAAATAGTTCATGCGACTTTGGGGGTAGACCACTGAGAAGACACCGAGAGGAAAGACCTCGCCACGAAGCCTTCCAGGGTTACCCGCGCTTGTCCCCAGCTGCCTTGTGCACCTGGGGGCCAGGTCTTCACCCGGGGCACCCCACCGCGGTTGGAGGGTTGCCGCCCAGTAAGCCGGGGCTTGTTACTGGGACTCATGACCTGTTTCCAGTGTGCCCGAAAACCGAAGATTTTTGCAATGCGGGCACTGCAAAATGGTCTCAATCGGTCATATTTCACATCCATGGCGCTTTTGCCGCAGGGAATTCGATTCCGCCAAAAATCTTAGGGTCGCCTAAGTAGAGACTGCGGTCACATGTTGTCATGATGGGCACATGATGAGGCTAGATCACGTTAGTTATGCCTGTGGCCCGGATGGGCTGCTGCCAACCGCGCAAAGAATCTCCGAGTCGCTCGGCCTGGAATTCGTCAAGGGAGGCGTGCATTCCAGGTTCGGGACACGCAATGTCATCTTCCCGCTCAAGCATGGCCAGTACCTCGAAGTGGTCGAGGTGCTCAACCACCCGGCCAGCGACAAGGCCCCCTTCGGCCAGGCGGTGCGGGCCCGTTCGGAGCTCGGCGGCGGCTGGATGGGCTGGTGCGTTTCGGTGGACGATCTATCCAGCGCCGAAGACCGCCTGGGCCGCAAGTCGGTTCCGGGCAACCGCAAATTCCCCGACGGCCGAGAGCTGACCTGGCAGCAGATCGGCATCAAGGGCCTGATCGCCGACCCGCAGTGCCCCTACCTGATCTCCTGGGACGAGGAAGCCAAGGACCTGCATCCTTCCAAGGCCCTGGAGCCCACCGGGGAGATCAGCGGGATCTCGATCGCCGGGTCGCGCGATCGGGTCCTGGAATGGCTGGGCCAGCCCCAGAACGTGCACCTCGGCGCGGTGACCATGGACTACCAGGCGCCCAATGGCACCCCGGGCATCTTGTCGGTGACCTTTGAAACGCAGAACGGTCCTGTGGTGTTGTAGTACGTCGGCAGGCGGGGACAATGGCGTCCCCGCCTGCCATTTTTTATGCGCTGGCATCAAGGCGCTTGCCCAGGACCAGGACGTGCTGGTCTTCAAATCCCAGCCGCTCGTAAAAGCCGCGCACCGCGGCATTTTCCTCGCGCACCATCAGCTGCACCTTGGGCACGCCGCACTGCGTGAGCCAATCACTGGCGGCCTGGACCATCTGGGCGCCCAGTCCGCTGCCCTGCCGCCGCGGGTCCACTGCCACATAATAGAGCCAGCCGCGGTGCCCATCATGTCCGACCATCGCGGTGGCGATCACCTGTGAACCCTCGCTCGCCGCCAGCACCGTCGAGGTAGAGGTTTCCAAGGCTCGAAGGGTATCGGCGCAGGGGTCGTTCCACGGCCGGGTCAGCTCGGTGGCGTCCCAGAGCGCAACGGCTTCGGGAATCTGCTGCGCAGCCAGCACTGAAATCTTCATTCCTGCAGTGTATCCGCGCTAGGCGCCGATCCCGATCGCCGGGCCGATCAGGGCATATCCGACAAAGCCGATGGCGTCGAGCATAAAGTGCGCGATCACCAGCGGCATCACCCGCCCGTACTTGTGGTAGACCCAGCCGAAGACCACGCCCATGAGCATATTGCCGATCATCGGCCCCGCGCCCTGGTACAGGTGGTAGCTGCCGCGGATCACCGCCGAGGCAATGATCGTGGTCCACAACCCCAGGTTCAGCTTCTTCGCATAGCTGAACAGGAAGCCGAGCATCAGCACTTCTTCAAGCACCGCATGGCGCACCGCGGAGAGCAGCAGCACCGGCACACTCCACCAGTAGTCCCCCAGGTTGGCCGCGGAAATCGCGGTGGTGATGCCCAGCCCCCGGCCTGCCGCGTAGACGCCCAGGGTGCCAAGCCCCATGGCCAGAAACAGCCCGGCGCCGAACAAGGCGTCCTTGCCCGGGGCGCGCAGGTCAAAACCGATCTCCCGCACTCCCCGCCCGGTGCTGCGTTTCATCAGGTACAGGGCCAGCAGCACCGGAACCAGCGCAAAGACGATGTCCAGCAGCTGATAGGAGAAGTCGAAAAATTCGCGGGTGCTCAACGGGTTGTTCAGCGAGGTCGTCTGCTCGCGCAGCGGCGCCCTGGTGGCCTTGTCGGCAAAACTCAGGATCGAATAGATCGCGCTTTGCCCCAGGGACAGGGCCAGCACCAGGGCGATCTCGAATTTCAGGATCTTGGCATTCACGTTCTCGATCATAGGCTGATCAGGCTGTGCGCGGGCTGAGGTAGCCTGAAGACAGCGAATTAAAGGAGCATCAGTGAGCCGTCCTGCCACCATGGAAGAACTGTCCATTGCCCGCCAGCTATGTCCCGAGCTGTCCTGGGAAAATGCCGGAGTCAACGAGGGCGGGCAGTTCCACAAGGTGGTGATCGCCAACCCGCATTCGGTGATCCGCATGGCACGCACCGAAGAAGCCACCGGGCAGATGCCGCGCTCGGTGAAGCTGCTGCAGCGGCTCGAAGGCCAGCTGGATTACCGGATTCCGGTGGCCACTTCCCGGATCCTGCAGGTCGGCGGCCTGGGCTCGGTGGCGATGTCCTTCATCCCGGGCAGTGCCCATGAGCCGCATTACGGGGATCCGAAGGTCTTGGGGAAGCTGGTCAACGATTTGGCGGCCATTAGCCTGGAACCGATCAGCGAATACCTGGCGGCGCCCTTTGCCTTCCGCGGCCCGTGGACCGATGAACGCCAGCAGCGGTGTTTCGACGCCTTGCCCGATCCACTGCGTGGCGCGGCTACAACCCTGTGGGCCCAGCTTGATTCGCTGGCCCAGGTGCCGCCGGGGCTGGTCCACGGCGATCTGGCCGGGCACAATATGCACTGGGTTGCCCAGGAGCTGGTCGGCATCCTGGACTGGGATCTGGCTGCCGCCTGGGATCCGGCGCTGAACACCGCCTACCTGAGCCTGTGGCATGGCCTGGAGATGGCCGATCTGATCGCGCCGACTCCCGACGAAGCCCATCGGGCGAAGATCTGGCTTGGGCTGATGAGCCTGGAGCGGCTCTCCGATACCCTGTCGCGCACCGACAATCCCAGAATCGACAAGCTCATGCGCAAGATCGGGCCGCGGATTTTGAACGCCGCGCAGGCTGCCGGGAACTGATGCCCGATCATTGGCACCCCTCCCTCGGGGACAGCAAAGGCCCATCCAAGCTCGATGCTCGGATGGGCCTTGGCAAGCATCACCAGTGATGCAAAAGGCGATTAGCCCAGGGCTGCGATAGCTGCATCGTAGTCTGGCTCGGTGGTGATTTCCGGAACGACCTGGGTGTAGGCCACCTTTCCGGTCTCATCCAGGACGATTACCGAACGGGCCAGCAGGCCAGCGAGCGGGCCGTCGATCTGGGTGACGCCGTAGTCCGAACCGAAGTCCGAACGGAAGACCGAAGCGGCGGTGACGTTCTCGATGTCCTCGGCACCGCAGAAGCGGCCCAGCGCGAATGGCAGGTCAGCGGATACGCACACAACGGTGGTGTTCTCCAGGCCGGCAGCCAGTTCGTTGAAGCGGCGAACGCTGGCAGCGCATACGCCGGTATCAACCGATGGGAAGATGTTCAGGACAACGCGGCGGCCAGCCAGCGACTCGCTGGTGACATCAGCAAGGCCGGTGTCGGTGAGGGTGAATGATGGTGCCTGCGAGCCTACGGCTGGCAGTTCACCAATGGTCTGTACGGGAGTTCCCTTAAAAGCAGTATTAGCCATGGTTCTTGTTTATCACGAATGCCTATTTGACTGCCAGATTTTCCGTGAACCGGCATGAACAAGTCGAAGGCTGGCAGCTCATGGAATACTTGCGACCATGAGTTTGAGCAAGGACTACGATTCCTATGCAGCGAAGATGCGCAACATGACCCTAACGGGGACGGATCTTGAGACTGCAGCACGTTTTGTAGATATGTTGTGTCCACGTGGCTCAAGAATCCTGGACATCGGTTGCGGCATCGGCAATACGGTCAACGCCCTACGCCAAAGAGGTCACCAAGCATTCGGAATTGATCCGACACCACAGGTTCTCAAGGTGGCTGGTGAACTCTTTAACGATGCATGGTTTACCCAACTGGCCGTTGATGAACTGCAAGCCGAGGTCAGGCATGCACACGGCCTACCGATCAGTTTTGACGCCATTGTGCTCGCCGGTAACGTACCCGCATTCTTGTCCACCAAAGAGTTTCGCAAGCTGTCCGCCATTGCTCAAGAGCTGCTCAACGACACTGGAGTTATGGTCATCGGATCCACCGCACGGGCACGAGGTGGAACAGTCGATCAAGACGACCTGTTCGCTGATTCACGATTGCAACTCGTTGGTCGGTTCTCCGATTGGCATCTTTCGCCATTTGATTCGACAGCCGAATGGTCCGTCAGTATCTATGCCCAAGATCAGAAGCGAACCGGTTTCAAGGCACCGGATGGAATCTTCGTCTTGCCTGCCTGACCGAGCTACTTGTCATTAGGATCGATACCATTGATGATGTGCGTTTGATAGACAAGTGGTTCGATGACAGTGACTGGCCACGAAATCCCGAGTTGGATACTTTTCGAGACGCGGTCTGGGAACTGAAGCAAGATGGCCAGCTCCGAGGATGGTTGACGACTTCAGTAAGTATTATGCGCTCATTCCCCATTTTCTGGGAGAAGCAAGAACAGATGTGGTGGCAAACGCACTGGATAGATGGCCAGCACGATTTCGTTGAAGAAGACTACGGCCCAGGCTGGTACACAGCCAATGAACTACGCGATGGCTACGTATTGGTGATCGATCCAAAAACGCAAGTCGAAGCAAGTTTTGAAGCAAATCTCATGGCGGGCGCTGAACGCGACCGCCTGTGGAAGATTCTGGGCCATGGCTCTATAGGCTAGGACCTTCCAAACCAGATCGACAATAGTCTGCGGAACTACACTCCGACGTCTATTTGGAAAAACAGGTGCCTAGGCAGTTTCGGCACCGCAGCGCCAATCCGGAGAGTAGAAGCCAACGCCATCGATCATCTGATATCCCTGCAAAGCGGGATACCAAGCGATCTACATCGGTTGCAAGAAGTCGTTCAATGCGGACATTGTTTCAAACCAATGTTCGCTCTCCCCCGACGACATTTCTTCCTGACTGTCAGAAATCCTCAAGAACACCAGCCAATAGCCATTAATTTGTCTTAAAAGTTCTGCCTGCTCTGCTTCAACCCAATCAATCGTGCGTTCCCGTCGTCCGCTTTGAGTGGGCAGCCCATCGACATCTAAGACAATGTAATGATCTGCGAACCTACTTTTTGCAGCATAGCCCATGAACCCGGCCTGCCCTTTGCCAATATTTTTAGCGAGGGACCCCAGTCTTCGGGGCCGAGAGCCGAAGCTTCGATTTCTTGTAAGCGACGAAGATAAGCTTCCTCGCTTTGAGCGAAGATATTGCGCCTATTTGTTTTTTGGCCACATTCCGATCATTGTCCGTTTCAGGTGAAATGCCACTATTATCTACATCTCAAATTTGGCGAGCGCCAAAGTCGTAGTAGAACTGATCGCGGAAAATATTCGAGCAGAGATCTACGGTAAATAACGCGTAACAATCACTATGCACTTCCAAAAATTGGTTGCAACCCTCTGGCCTACATCTCAGCTAACCAGCTCCCCAGCCCGGTAGACACTATGGGTCAGGTTCATTCCCGGACGGTAGGCCAGATGCGCAGCTGCCGGCGCATCAAGAACATGCAGGTCAGCGCGCTTGCCCACCTCGATGGAGCCCACCTGGTCGGCGATGCCCAGTGCGAGCGCTCCGCCGTAGGTGGCGGCCTCGATGGCCTCGGCCAGGGACAGGTTCATTTGCAACACCGCGGTGGCCACGCAGAAGTTCATGTTGCTGGTGTAGCTGGTTCCGGGATTGCAATTGCTGGCCAGCGCGATGCCCACCCCGGCATCCAGCAGCTCGCGCCCTGGCGCCAGCGGCTGCCGGGTCGACAAGTCGCAGGCCGGCAGGCAGGTGGCGACGGTCCCGGGCTTTCCGGAACGAGTCGTGCGGTCCCAATCGGCCCAGCTTCCGGCGAGCGCCTGGATATCCGAGTCCTCAAGGTAATTGACGTGGTCCACCGAATGGCTGCCGAATTCCACGGCAAGCTTCACTCCCGGGCCTGGGCCCAGCTGGTTTCCGTGGACCTTGGTTGCCAGATTCCGATCTTGCGCTGCTTGCAGAACGCGGCGGGTCTGGTCTTCATTGAAGGCACCGCGCTCGCAGAAGATATCAACAAAGTCGATGTCCTGTGCGACGGCCTCAAGCATGGGGCCGGAGACAAGGTCGGTATATTCATCGGCATCAGCGCCAGCGGGAACCAGATGGGCGCCGAGGAAGGTCAGGGTATCGACAATGGGTGCGCCCAGGCGCGCATGGCGGCTTTCCTCCGATAGTTCCAGGCCATAACCGGTCTTGGTTTCCATCCATGTGGTCCCCATGGACAGGGCCTCGGCGCGGCGGGCGGCAACAAGGCCAGTCAGTTCCTCATCGCTGAGGCTCCTGGTGGCCGAGGTGGTCACCGCGATTCCGCCGGCTGCATAGGATTGGCCGGCCATGCGGGCAACAAACTCTTCGGCGCGGTCGCCCCCGAAAATCAGGTGGCTGTGCGAGTCGACCCAGCCTGGCAGCACGGTGCGGCCCGACAGGTCGTGAACGGTATCGGCCGCTGGTGCATCGGCTGCCACGCCGATCCATTCGATCCGGTCCTCGCGGATCAGCATGGCGGCATGCTCCAGCACGCTGCCCGCGGCATCAACGGTGACCAGTTGCCCGATATTCGTCAGCAATGTCGTACCCATATGGCGACCTCTCTTGTTCAGCGCAGCCCGTTGCGAGGGCATCGCAAAATCCGTGGATGTTCTCCTTTGACGAGCCTACTGGCCCGAGCCTCGGCTGCGGCCTCTGCGATGGCCATTGAGATCCGGGATTTCAGACAGAATGAGGGCCCCGGGGATCCGGGGCCCTCGCTGCAGCTGCGGTTTCGGCTAGCCCTTGGTGGCACCCGCCAGCAGTCCACGCACGAAGTAGCGCTGCAAGGCGAAGAAGACCACCAGCGGAATGATCATCGAGATGAACGCACCGGCGGTGAGCAGCTCCCAGGATTGCCCATAGGTTCCCGAGAGATCCTGGAGCGCCTTGGTGATCGGCAGTCCCCCGCCCGAGGTGAACACCGTTGCCACCAGCAGGTCATTCCACACCCAGAGGAACTGGAAGATGCCGAAAGAAGCGATCGCCGGCATCGACAGCGGCAGGACGATCTTCGAGAAGATCTTTCCGTGACCTGCACCGTCCACGCGAGCCGCCTCGATCACCTCGTCGGGGATCTCCGAGATGAAGTTGTGCAGCATGAAAATCGCCAAGGGCAGCGCGAAGATCGTATGCGCGATCCACACCTTCGCATAGGCGCCATCCAATCCGTTGACGCCCAGCCCCGGCAGGATATACAGCCCGCCGATTTTCACGCCGTCCGAGAACAGCTGGAGCAGCGGAACCAGGGCCATCTGGATCGGAACAATCTGCAGGGCAAAAACCAGGACGAACAGCGTATTGCGCCCCTTGAAATTGATCCAGGCAAAGGCGTAGGCGGCCAGGCTGGCGATGATGATCGGGACGATCGCCGCTGGAATGGTGATGACCAGCGAATTCAAAAACGCCTTGGACAGCGGAAGGCTGTCGCCCGAGGAGAAGGCCTGTGCGTAGTTCTCCAGCGTGAATGACGGGTTGGACAGGGCCGTCCACCAGCCCGAGGTCTTGATGTCATCAGCCTGCCTGAAGGAGGAGACAAAGAGGCCGAAAGTGGGGATGGTCCACACCGCGGCAATGATGAATGCCGCAATGGTGGCCCCGCGGGATGTGGTCGCCTTGCGCAGCTTCCCGCTGGTTTTTTCGGTAGCCGCCAAGAGGCGGCGAGAGGATTCGCCAACGGCGCTCATCGGATGCCCCTTTGCTTCTTATGCTGGCTCACGTTGTAGATGATGATCGGCAGCACCAGGATGAACAGGATGACCGCCAGGGCCGAGCTGTAGCCGGTGCGAGCCCCGAGCTGGAACTGGCGCACCATTTCGAAGGCGAGGACCGTTGTATCCGAGCGGCCGCCGGTCATTGATGAAACGATGTCGAAGACCTTGAGCGAGGCAATGGAAATGGTGGTCAAGACGACGACTACGGAGGATCGAATCCCTGGCAGCGTGACGTTGGCAAAGCGCTGCCACGGGCTGGCCCCATCGAGGGCTGCCGCTTCCAGCTGCTCGGCCGGCACGCCCTTGATGGCCGCGGAGAGAATGACCATGGCGAACCCTGCCTGGGTCCAGATCAGGATGATGACCAGGAACAGGGTGTTCCATGGTTCGAGCCCGAGCCAGTCGACCGGCTTGGCGCCGAAGGCCGTGATGACCGCGTTGAGCACGCCAATCTGATCGCCCTGGCGTGTGTCGTAGAAGAACTTGAAGATGATCGATGCGCCAACGAAGGAAATCGCCATGGGCATGAACACCATCAGCTTGAAGAATTTCTCGCCGCGGCTCTTGTCGATGAACACCGCATAGGCCAAGCCAATGATGGTGGAAATAATGGGCGCCACCAGCACCCACACCAGGGTATTGAGCAGGGCGGTCACCCCGTCAGGGCTGGTGAACACCCAGGCGAAGTTCCCCAGGCCGACGAATCCTGATCCATCATTGGCCATGAACGCGGCGATCGCGGTTTTCACCGTGGGGTAGATCAAGCCGATGGCCAGCAATAACAGCGCAGGAACCAGGAAACCGGAGAGCTGCAGCAGCGAGCCGGCGCCCTCGCGGGAACGACGGTCGGCTAAAAACAGCACGGCGCCGAGCGCTGCGGCGATCGCCGCCACCCACATGACCGAGTTGTACAGGCCCAGGATCAGCAAGATGGCCACTGGAACTACCACTGCGGCGGCAAAACGCACCACGGTGAATCCGCGTCCGCCCTTGGTGGCTGTCTCGACAAAGGCAAGGATCGCCGCAATCAGGATTGCGAAGGCAATCAAGACGATCGGCACCTGGACTAGCGGCGGCACGCCCGCCAGCCACTGGAAAAATTGGGACATGGCTTCAGGCTCCTACAATCCCGCCAACGGCCGGGAGTCCCGGCCGTTGGCGACGAACAAGGCAGTGACTAGGAGTCATAACCGGACTGGATATTTTCAAGCACTTCCTTGGTTGGCTTGCCATCGATCCAATCAACCAGGCCCTTCCAGAAGGAGTCGGAACCGACGCTCTTGGGCATCAGATCAGAACCGTCAAAGCGGAAGGTGGTGTTCGGGTCCTGCAGCAGTTCGACGGCGGAGCGCAACAGGTCGCTGCTGGCGTTCTTCGGATCAAGGCCGGAGTTGGCCGAAATCACGCCACCGAGTCCGACGCGGCTGTTGGCCCAATCCGCGCTGGCCAGGTATTCCTGGACCTTGGCGGTGTCTTCATCGTTGGAGAAGGCGGCAACAAATTCGCCGCCGCCCACGACGGACACGGGATCATCGGCCTTGGCCGGCGGGGCGACAAAGGCCCAGACATCTCCGTCAGGGGCGACGGTGGCCTTCTTGCCATCGGCATTCTTGGAGTCAAGCACATAGCCTTCGAGGAAGGAAGCCTGGTGGGTCAGCGGGCAGGTTCCCTTGGCAACGGCCGTTCCCATGTCGCCGAAGGCGGTGGCGTTGATCGACTTCACGCCTCCATAGCCGGCGTTGACTTGCTGGGGATCGAGCAGGATTTTTCCAACGGAGTCAAAGGCGCTGGTGATCTCCGGGGAGGTGAATTCCAGTTCGCCGGACACCCACTTGTCGTAGGCCTCGGTTCCGGATTGGCGCAGCACGGCGTCTTCAATCCAGTCCGTGCCCGGCCACCCCGAGGCCTCGCCGGATGCGAATCCGGCGCACCAGGCAGGCTCGCTGGTCTTCTTCGAGATCTCGGTGCCGAGGTCGGTCATTTCGTCCCAGGTCTTCGGAACGCTCACGCCCCACTGCTCGAACTGCTTGGGCGAGTACCAGATGTAGCCCTTGACGCTGGCCATCAGGGGAACGCCGTACTGCACGCCATCGACCTTGCCGTAGTTCTGCCAGTCTTCGGACCAGTTCTGCTGAAGCTGGGCCTGCACGGCTTCAGGAAGCTTCTGGACCTTGCCCTGGGCCACGGTGGCCTGCAGCAGCCCGGGCTGCGGGAAGACCGCCAGATCCGGGGTGTCGCCGCCCTGGACCTTGATGCCGATCTGCGATTCGAAGTTCTTGTCGCCGGTGTAGCGGATCTTGATGTCGTTGTCCTCGGACCACTTGGCCCAGGATTTTTCAAGAAGTTCCGCTTCGATGCCGGTGACCGGGCCGTAGATGTCGACGACGCCGTCCGCCTTGCCTACCTGGGCTTCGCCGCCGCCGGAGGCGTTGGGGTCATTGGGGTCCGCCCCGCCGGAGCAGCCGGCCAGGAGCATGCTGATTGCTGCCACCGAGATCACCGGCGCGAACTTCAGCCCGCGTTTTGCTTTCTTCATGTTGCCCTCCACGTTGAGTGGTGCCCTGCCAGTTCAGATGGCCCGGCACGAATGATCCCCTCAATAGTGACGCAGGTCATCGACGCGCGTCAACAGTTGGCGGAGAACCACTCGGAGAAATTGCCGGATCCGCTCAGTGCGGGGCTGGGCCCGAGCTGTCCCGGACCACCATCAGCGGGGCGATCAGCTCCTGCACCGCCGCCTGGGCACGCCCCTCGATTTTTTGCACCAGGGCATTCACCGCCGCATGGGAAATGCGCTCCCCCGGAGGGGCAACGGTGGTCAGCGCCGGAGCGACCATCTCTGCCGAACGATCCCCCACGCCCAGCGCTATCACGGAGAGGTCCCCGGGAATCCGCAGCGAAGCCATGCCCGCGGCGTTGACAAAACCTGCGGTGGCAAATTCCTTCAGGGCGAGCACTGCCGTGGGCCGCTGATCCATTTTCAGGTACGCGTCCAGGGCCTGGCGGCCGCCTCGGGCATTGTTCTCCACCGGGACTTCCTGCAGGATCATGCCGCGCCCGCGCACCGCATCCGAGATCGCCCGGGCCGTGCGGATGGCCGGGCCATTTCCGGCCATCTGGTCTTCGACCGACACGTTGATGTACATGATCGACTGGTGCCCGAGGCTGGCCAGGTAATCCACCGCGATACGCCCGGCCTCGGCAAAATCATTATCGACGTAGGACAGGTCGTCGCTGTCATCGGGGCGGCCGATGGATGCGAAGGGGATGCTGGCACGGCGCAGGACGTCAAAGCGCGGATCGTTGATCGACACTTCCATGAGCAGCACCCCGGCCACCAGCTTCTGGCCGACCAGGCTTTCCAAGCCCATCACGTCGGTCATCGGGTTGGACCACAAGAGCATGTGATAGCCCAGTGCGCGGGCACGCTCCATGGCCGCGGTGACGTACTCGAATTCGGTGGAGGAATAGCCGTCCACGCTGGTGGGAAAGTGCAGGGCCAGGATGCCGCGGCGCGACCCGGCCAGGCCCTGGGCAAAGGCATCCGGGGTGTAATTCAGCTCCCGCATGGCCGCCAGGACCTTGGCCTTGGTCGCATCGGATATCGTGCGCCGGCCGCTGATCACGTAGGACACGGTACTGGGAGATACGCCGGCCAAGCGCGCCACATCATCCCTGGTAGCCATGAGTCCTCCGCCGTTGGTAGTGCCGAAACGTAATTCCTATTGAAACACGCCGTCAGGCAACTTCCCCGGTCAGCGGCTGGCGACGAACGCTTGAACGCAGGCCTCGATATCCTGTGCCGAGTGGGCTGCGGAGAGCTGCACGCGGATGCGGGCGGCCCCCTTGGGAACCACCGGGTAGCTGAAGGCGGTGACGAAGACGCCGCGTTCGAGCATATTCGCTGCCACTTCGGCCGCCTTGATGGCATCGCCGAACATCACCGGGATGATGGCGTGCTCGCCCTTCAGCAGCTCGAAGCCTTCCTCGCTCATCCGGCGGCGGAAGTGCGCCGCGTTCTCGAAGAGCTTGTCGCGCAGGTCCCCGGAGCCCGCCACCAGTTCCAGCGCCTTGAGGGTTGCGGCCACGATCGACGGGGCCAGCGAGTTGGAGAACAGGTAGGGGCGGGCCTTCTGGCGCAGCATCGCCACGATTTCGCCGCGTCCCGAGACGTAGCCGCCCGAGGCGCCGCCCAGGGCCTTGCCGAAGGTTCCGGTGTAGATGTCCACGCGGTCCGAAACGCCGGCATGCTCCGGGGTGCCGGCACCGGTGGCGCCCATGAAGCCCACGGCGTGGGAGTCATCGACCATCACCAGCGCGTTGTACTTGTCGGCCAGATCGCAGATGGCCTCGAGCGGAGCCAGGTAGCCGTCCATGGAGAACACGCCGTCGGTGACGATGATGGTGCGGCGGGCGCCCGCCCCGTCGTTCAGCTGAGCGGCGGCCTGCAGCTGGGTTTCCAAATCCGCCATGTCCTGGTTGGCGTAGCGGAAGCGGGCGGCCTTGGACAACCGGATGCCGTCGATGATCGAGGCGTGGTTCAGCGCGTCGGAGATGATGGCATCTTCCTTGCCGAACAGCGACTCGAAAACGCCGCCATTGGCATCGAAGCAGCTGGAGAACAGGATGGTGTCCTCGGTGCCCAGGAACTTTGAGAGCTTGGCCTCCAGTTCCAGGTGCGCATCCTGGGTGCCGCAGATGAAGCGGACCGAGGCCATGCCGAAGCCGCGCTCGTCCATGGCGGTCTTGGCGGCGTCGATGATCTGCTGGTTATCGGCCAGGCCAAGGTAATTGTTGGCGCAGAAGTTCAACACCTGGCGCGCTTCGGCGCCCAGCGAGCCGGCCATGATGGAGGCGGACTGCGCGGAGTCGATGTGGCGTTCGGCCTTGAACAGCCCGGAGGCCTTCAGCTCGTCGAGCTCGGCGGCCAGCTGGTCTTTGAGGTCGGTATACATGGGGGTTGCTCCTTGTTGGTGCGGGGAATTCCTAGTCTGCGAAAACGGTCCAGTCGAGCACGACCTTGCCGCCGTGGCCGCTGCGGGCGGCTTCGAAGCCCTGCTGCCATTCAGTGGCCGGAAGGAAGTCGGTGACTACCGAGGAGATGCGCTCGCGCATCTCCTCCGAGGAGGTGAGCATGGCGCTCATGGCGTACCAGGTTTCGAACATTTCGCGGCCGTAGATGCCGCGCAGGGTGAGCATGTGGGTGACGACCTTGCCCCAGTTGATATCGATCGAGGTGCTGGGCAGTCCAAGCATGCAGATCTTGCCGCCGTGGTTCATGTTTTCGATCATTTCCGGCAGGGCGGTCTTGTGGCCGGACATTTCCATGCCGTAGTCGAAGCCCTCGACCATGCCCAGCTGCTGCTGGGCTTCCTTGATCCGGGTGGTGGCCACGTTCACGGCCAGGTCGATGCCCATGGACTGCGCCAGTTCCAGGCGCTGTTCGGAGACGTCCGTGATGGCGATGTTGCGGGCACCGACGTGGCGAGCCACGGCGGCGGCCATCAGGCCGATGGGGCCGGCCCCGGTGATCAGCACGTCTTCGCCGACCATGGGGAACTGCAAGGCGGTGTGCACGGCGTTGCCGAACGGGTCGAAGATGGCGCCGAGCAGCGGGGTGATGCGCTCATCGCGATGGATGTAGACGTTGCTTTCGGGGATCGATACATATTCGGCGAAGGCGCCATCACGCTGGACGCCGACGGAATCAACGTTGATGCACATCTGCTTGCGGCCAGCACGGCAGTTGCGGCACATTCCGCACACCACATGGCCTTCGCCGGAGACCCGGTCCCCCACCTTGACGCCGTGCACGAAGTCGCCGATCTCCACGACTTCGCCGTAGAACTCGTGCCCGGGAACCAGCGGGGTGTTGATCATGGCCTTGGCGGCATCGTCATAGGCCTCGATGTGCAGGTCGGTGCCGCAGATGCCGGCAGTCATGACACGGATTTTTACATCGTGCACGCCTACTTCTGGTTCTGGGCGGTCCACCAGTTCCAGCCCAGCGTGCGGCCCGGACTTGTACAGTGCTTTCATGAGTGATCCTTTTCAGATGGCCGTCGGGTTCACACGCGACGGACTGTGTTGCTTCCAGTGTCGCACCGCACTCCCGGGGAAAACATATTAGAAGAAGCACGATTTGCTGATCTATTGATTTAGCATTTACTTCATGGACTTACATCAGCTGCGGATCCTGCGCGAACTTGCGGATCTGGGGAGCGTCAATGCCGTGGCCAAGGCGCTGTTCGTCTCCCCCTCGGCCGTCTCCCAGCACTTGGCCCAGTTGCAGCGCGGGTTCCCAGCACCCCTGACCCGAAAGGAAGGCCGGCGCCTGGTGCTCACTTCCGAGGGCAAGCTGCTTGCCTCCGCAGCCGCATCGGTGGCCTCGACGCTGGCCGAAGCCTCGGCAAGAATACGCACCGTGGAGCAGGACAAGAATGTGCCCATCAACGTCGCCGGCTTCCACTCCATCGGGCAGACCATTTTTGCGCCGCTGCTATCCCTGCCCGAAGGCCAACTGCCGCCCCTGCATTTTTCCGATGAGGATGTTTCGCAGCAGGATTTCCCGGCACTGACCTCGACCTACGATTTGGTCCTGGCCCACCGCATGCCGCATACCGCACCGTGGCCCGAAGAGCGCATCACGGTGATCCCGCTGGCCTTCGAACCGCTGGATATCGCCATCCACAAGGATCACCCGTTGGCCGAATTCGATGAGCTCTCCCCCGAGCAGGTCATCGATGAACGCTGGGTCGTTTCCCGCTCCGGATATTCGCCGGCCGATGTCCTGGAAACCATCGCCGCGCTGGCAGGGAAGGCTCCGCAAATCGAGCACCGGGTGAACGACTATGCAACAGCTGGCGCGCTCGTCGAAGCCAGCGATTGCCTGGGGATATTGCCTCGATTCACGGCGCGGAAAACCCTGGATGAATCGGTGACTTTACGACCAATTAAAGGCATTAACTCCGGTCGACAAATCGACCTTTTATTGAGGGCAGAACACTTGCACCGAAAGACCGTCAATGACGTCATCGAGGCAATCAGAAGCACCGTAAAACGCTTGGTCATCAGCTGATTCCGACATTAGGGAAAACGGGATTTTTGCCGGTCCGTGTATCCGGGAACTCAAAATATTTGAAAACTCGGAGTTACTGTCAGTTTTCGAAGTCCTCATGACTTTTGTGCATAGTTCTCGGCACTGCGCTGAGCCGCACGCAAAGGACCTCGTAGGGCAACAAAAGCACAGCCTAGTTCTGATTGGAGCGTATCGGTATGATCGCGATATGAATTCATCGCGTGAGATTCTGCCTTCAACGGTCCGCATGTTTCCAGACTATGCAGACACAGTGCTGTGGTTTAACGAGCCTATTGACTATGCCACCGCCCGACTATCTGCTGCGCTGACTCACGAACTCTCGCGGTGGGAACAGTCTTACTATGACGGTTTGAACCGAGATTATGAGTGGAAATCTCCAGGTTTGGCCCGTCAGTTCGGTGTTGCGGGTGAACGATTAGCACAGCGTGTCGCTGATGAACTTGGTGATGGGTTTGAAATTGAATTGGTCGCAAGCGTAGGTGATATGCCGGACCGCAAGTTTCGGTCAAACGGGCCCGCTCTTAACCCTCAAGCTGCACAAGTGTTTGATGCTTTAGCCATCGAGATCAAAGCACTAGAAGAAGAGGTGGCGCATGCGCTGGAGGCAACACGGCGTGGAGAAAGCACTGGGTGGTACGCCTATGCGCCACGATCCAATACCGTATTTACACCTCGACAACCAAAAGATTGATAATCGGCTATTAAGCACAATGAGCCAGCATTCAAGTTGGCGATAGGCGGTGTCGCGCTCGGGGTTGGCTCCTTGGACACAAAGTGCGGGTTACAGCGACGCTATTGTCGGGTATCCAGGCACAACGAAACGAAGCCACCTTGGCGACGAAATGCAAGACGGCCTCCGGGCTGTTCTGGAGCACGGAAACAATAAACGTTAACCTGGTTGCTGGCAGTCGCGAACGTCTCAAGTTCGCCAACATCAAGCAACTACCGGAGTCGGGAATGTTCGCCGCGGAACTAGCCGCGCTGGATCCAGGTATCCTGGCCGTTGCAATCGATGTTGAAGGCAATGTGGATCTCACTGGCATTGAGTCTATGCCCTGTCTTGTTCATCTGCTGATTCATGGATCTGAGAACGCCGAATCAAGAACAATTTCTTGTCTCGTAGAGTGCCCATGCGGAGCCAATTTATGGATGAAGCCGCGCTAAACTGGCAGCGTTGCACGCAAATTCCCTGAGTCCACCAATCCGCAACCCAACAGACTGAGCCCAACGAACACATGAACAGTACCCCAAAGTTCGGGCGCACGTCAGCCCTGCCACTCATCGCCCTGGTTGTTATCTCATCACTAGCCATCGTTGGGGACGAAGCCGCCTCCATGTCCATGGTGCTCACCGCTGTCGACCAAGGCCAAACCTGGATGGTTACGTGGTTCTCCCTCAGCCTGGCCATCCCGGCGATGATTCTGGCCCCCTTTGGAGGGGCAATTGTCGATCGCTACGACCCCCGGAAGATCTGGGTCGTCTGCCTGGCACTGCAAAGCCTCTGCATCGGCATCGCTGCGCTGCAAGATGACTTCTGGTCCCGTCTAGCACTGTTAGCAGCATCAAATGTCATCAACATCCTCTCCAGCAGCGCCGCATTCGCCTTGCTGCCCAAGTTGACCGGCCCTATCCGCATCGAACGGGCCAACTCCTTAATGGCCATTGGATCGTCCTTGGCCTACTTGGTTGGGCCCGCACTATCTGCCTGGCTATTCGGCATAGTCGGTGCATCGTTGATGCTGGGTGTGAATGCCGGAACCACCGCGGTGCTCGCCGCCACGGCCCTGGTCCTGGTGCTGCGCGTGGAACGCCCTGAATCCGCCGAACCCGACTCTTGGAACATCTTTAATGGCGTGCGCGATGGCTGGCGTGCCATACGATCCTCCCCCATTGTCGCTGCCACGATGCCGCTGCTGATCCTCATTATGATCAGTACCTCCATTGAAGCCGTCGCGGGCGTATTCTGGCTAAGGCAAATCTCGGGAAGCGACACGCTCTACGGTTTGGTCCTGTCCTGCTGGGCCGTGGGATCGATCATCGGTGCCTATCTGGCCGGCACCAAGCGCCTCGCTCCACGCACCATGCTACTCATCGTGGGTGGCGGGCTATGCATGGCACTGGCGATATTGGCCGAAGGCCTGGCCCCGATCGCCAACATCATCGGCATTGCCTTCGTCATCGGCGGCATGGGCAACGGAACGCACAACGTCGGGGTCCGAAACATGATCTTCCAACAGATCCCCCAAGCCCACACGGGCAGCGCCTGGGCCTACTATCGGATGCTCACTAGCACTTCCGTGGCCATAGGCTACATCGTCGGCACCCCACGTACACCGGGAGATGCTCAAAGCATGGTGATTGTCGCCGGAGTCTGTGCGCTGGTCGGTGTCCTGGTCGCCTTTGTCGCCCTGCGTTTACTCCGGCTCCACAGAAGAATCCCCACGTCACATGTAACGCCCGCCCCGAGAGACGATGCCGATCAGTCCGCGGTAGTTTCCAACTAACCAAAAGCCTCGTTTTCCATGAAAAACACGAGAGCTAGTTCGCAGGAAATCCTGATTGCCGTCATCGAAGGCAATTCGAAAACACTGTCCCACAGAGCGTTCCCATGTGAACCGAAATTCATATCGGGCACCAGCAGGATCTTCCGCAAATCGCCAACGATTCACAAAATGACCGGCAACAAGCCAGCCTAAACCGCATACAGACTGATTATCATGGCCTCATGGCCGAACGCATTATGTATATTCAACTCAAGACTGGATACAACACAGATCGTGGACCAGCATGGATTAGTCGTGTCCGGTTCTCCAAATCTTGGAGGACAGCGTACTTCCACGATCTTGCTCTGCGTCAAGTCTCGGGACTTTTTGATGCAAATTTCGTTGACCCCGCTACTGGCGACGAGTATTGGGTGTCTGGCCCGAAAAGAGATCGTACCGACGGTCGCTACACTAACCAGCAGCCGTCCGTCGATGATGATGTGATTGATGAATACGAGGCGTTTCTCGCTGGTGCTCCATTGCCAGGAAAAGAAAAAGGCTGAACGAAAACAAGACTTCCAATGAGCTTTACCGAATCGGAACGGGGTAAATTGCCTGTTCCGCAATTTGCTGCCAAGGGTCTAACCCTGAAAGAGGACTCAGGCAGACACACCTGGGAGTAACCGATCGTGCCGGTAGAGTTCCCCATAGCGCGAGTTGGTCGCAATTGCACTTACATAACCGGGGGAACCATGAAAACGCCTAACCACGCCAGAAGCGGAGCGGGACATCGACCTCATTCGGCTGGCGCCAACGCGCTCACGCTAAAAACCAAGTCCAGGGCAGTCGCAGCAGTGATAGCACTGGCGATGGTGCTGGCCGGGTGCGCTCAGCAGCCCGCAACCGGAAGTTCCGACCCGGTCCCCGTGGAAACATCAACTACTTCCTCAATATCAGCAGAGGCCGATTCCCAGGCAACTGGAACAGCGACGATATCCCCGCCCTCGACATCAGTCGAGCCGGGGGTGCAGCTAATGGAGCAAGGCCAGTTCTGGGACATCATTAGCCGCTCGCTGGAAGTCTCAGATGGAAGCATCGAACGCCAAGCGGCTGAGCTGGAGGACATCCTTGCGGACTTGCCACCTGTACAGGTCGCATCCTTCAACGCAAGGTTCGTTTCTAAGAATCTAGAGCTCTACTCGTGGGAGTTGTGGGGTGCTGCCTATGTGCTCTACGGCGGGTGTTCCGACGACTGCTTCGAGTACCTCCGCAGCTGGGTGGTCGGCCAGGGCCAAGACTACTTCAAGGCCGTGCAGCGGGATCCGCATACGTTGGACAATGGTCGTCTAAGCTTCGCTTTCGAGAGCGATGAAGCGGAGTGGCTATCCTACGTCGGTGAGGATGCGTACCTGAGAGCCAGTGATGGCCGGGATCTGTACGAGGACTACCCGCAGAGCCCATCGACCATTGCAGTCGGTGAGCCTTCGGGGACGGCATGGGACGAAGAAACAGTCGAGAGTCTCTATCCGGATCTCTCGCCCCTTCCATGATTCGATGAATGTAGGGAGCTGATTGCCGCGCGATCCAGACGTGCCGCAATTCACCGCATTCAGCAGCAAGGGATAGGCGTTCAGATCGTCCTGCAGAGAGTTCCTCGTGCGTAAAACGTTGCCGATAC
The DNA here is from genome assembly GCF_001302565.1 of Glutamicibacter halophytocola. Lineage (NCBI taxonomy): Bacteria > Bacillati > Actinomycetota > Actinomycetes > Micrococcales > Micrococcaceae > Glutamicibacter > Glutamicibacter halophytocola. The sequence goes on along the minus strand of NZ_CP012750.1, from coordinate 1,031,038 downwards.
GTTCCTAAGTCGCACGGCCTCCACGGGCATTTTCGGAAATTTAGAACGAGAGAAGTACCATTTTGGTTGGTTCAACTAGTACTACCGACCAAACTGGATACTATGACGTCTACCGAAGATTCTGTACTTGAATTGACTCGAATGATGCGCGAGTACGAAGCAGCAAATAACTCACGCGTACTCGATCGAGTGCTTGCACATATCTCGCCAGAGGCTAGCTATTGGTTCTCCGATGGATCCTATTACGGGCACGAGGAAATCCGAGTTGCACTGCAGAATACCTTCGATACGATCCAGAATGAGGTTTATTCAATCCATGATTTGGCTTGGGTAACAGTGAAGAGTGATATTGCTGTCTGCCGATACCATTTTTCGTGGATCGGACTAATAAACGGTCAACCGCGATCTGGAACCGGTAGAGGGACTAACGTTCTCGTCAGGCACAAGTCTGGTTGGCTTATAGAGCACGAGCAACTGACATCCGACGGATAGAGACCTGTAGATCGTTCCCTAACGGATAGCTCGGCGCAGGTCTACGGATCTTGGACAGGAATGCTAGGGACTTCACGGACCCAAAAAGTTTGTTGCTCTTTTCAATATCCGTGGATAGTGAGTGGATGATGAACGAAGCAATAAACTAGACAAATGCTTCCTGACACCACGGCGCGATTGCGCTTTCGACAGATGGATCAAACAGACTTAGATGACATAGCTGCCATGCTCGGAGACCCAGCTGTAATGACCTACTACCCTGCTCCCAAGACTCGCAATGAGGCGAGCAATTGGATCGCTTGGAATGAGGAAAACTACGCCGAATATGGATTCGGCTTGTGGATTGTTGAAACACTGGCGGGCGAGTTCCTTGGTGATTGCGGACTTACCTGGCAGGAAGTCAATGACCACTTAGAACTCGAAGTCGGATATCACATGAAAAATGAAGTCCAAGGCCACGGCTTCGCAACCGAAGCCGCTAATGCTTGTAAAGAATTCGCAAGAGACGTGCTGCAAGCGAAGACGCTAGTTGCAATTATTCACCCCGAGAATATCGCTTCTCAACGCGTTGCCGAGAAGCTAGGCATGAAACATGTAGAAGATGACTTTGGTGGATCTATTGCTGTTCGAACAGTGATGGGAATGGAGCTTTAACGCCAGACACCGTCTTGGAAACGATGCCTGTAGTTAAATTCAATAACGCTCGTTTTTGTCTTTTCCGTTTACCGCCTAGTGGGAGGATACGATGAAATTCGTTAGGGTTTCTTTTCCGAGGCCTTTTCCACGCGCAGTCAATACATTATTGTGAGGTTCAAATGCCGTCTGAAATCCGTGCGAGATGCGCGTCCTGTAGGGTTGCTTTACGTCAGGGAGACGATAAGGCTTGGTTCGGACCAGCTGGATACTCGCTTTGCTCAAAGTGCCGTTTCCAGGACGCCAGGTATGAAGCAAAAGAAACGCGATAACGTTGTTTGCACTCGCGGAAAACTGGTCCATTAGTCTAGGCCGAGTTCTTTTGGCCGGCTGAAACTGCGAGTGTGGCTGGATCATGGGTTGACCTATCGCTCCAGACGATCATGCGACCTTTTACCGTTACAAGTAAATGCGCTGAAGAGTCATAATCGATCAATAATGCATTATCGAGAGGACTGTCTTGCTATTGCATCTAGAGGTACGGATATGAGTGCAAAAGCGGCACCCTTGGATTCGAAGAGCTGCTTTCGCCCATGAAATGACGCGCAATCGGGGCTACACCCCGACCGCGAGCAGTTGCCCATCAGCCCACTTTTCTGGGCGAAAAGGCTGGTTTCAGTTGAGCCGTCGAGGACTCCTGCGCCATGGCGCCTACAGCATTCAACGATCCAGGAGGAATGCCGCGCGCTGGAGCGGAGATATCGGTGGCACAAGAATCATAGCGAAGGACACTGGCCAGAACCTGGCCGTCGTCCGGCCACGGGACGGCCGCAACGGCTAGTCCCAAATCTTTCGGCCTGCGGGCGTTGCTGTCAGTAATTTTGCATCGGTAGACGTTGCGGCCGGTGTTTCACTCTTGGTACTCGGCTCTAACTGTTAACGGGCGAATCAAGCAGGAAGAACTGCAACAGTTAGCCATGGCCGCGTGGCTTTGAACGACATAAAAGCGAATTTGAGCTTGACCTGAAATGCAAGGCAACGCACACAAACGGGGCGTCCTCCAATTGCAATTCATTGGATGGGCCAAGCCAGAGATGATGCCCGCAGCTGGCTAAGCATGCGGGCAGCATTCTGGTCGGTGTTATGAAATCAGCCGTTGAAGGTGTCCGGATTTGGACCAGTACGGCCATCGCGGTCCAGGGCATCGATGTTTGCCAGTTCATCGCTGGTCAGTTCGAAACCGAACAGATCCAGGTTGGCGATGATCCGGGATTCGGTCACCGACTTCGGAATGATCACGCGACCCTGCTGCAGGTGCCAGCGCAGGATGACCTGGGCTGCAGTGACCTCGTGCGCGTTGGCAATTGCCTCGATGGTTTCATCGGTGAGCATGGCACCCTGGGCCAGCGGGCTCCACGCTTCGGTGACGATGCCATGTCCGGTGTTCGCGGCAATGACTTCGCGGTTCTGCAAAGCGGGGTGGAGTTCAACCTGGTTCACGGCCGGGACGATGCTTCCCCCGGCGGTCAGCTTGTCCAGGTGCTCTGGCTGGAAGTTCGAAACGCCGATGGCGCGGATCTTCTTGTCGGCGTACAACTTCTCCAGTGCCTTCCAAGTCTCAACATAGAGATCCTTTTCCGGAGCTGGCCAGTGAATCAGGAACAGATCCAGGTAGTCCAGGCCCAAACGCTGCAAGCTCGCCTCGAACGCTTCCAAGGTTTGCTCGTAGCCCATGTCCGCGATCCAGATCTTGGAAGTGATGAACAGGTCTTCGCGGGCAACACCGGACTGGGCAAGTGCTTTGCCCACGCCTTCTTCATTGCCGTAGATCGCAGCGGTATCGATGCTGCGGTACCCGGCCTTAAGGGCTGAGGCCACGGCGGCGGTGGTTTCCTCGTTGGGAACCTGGAAGACTCCGAAACCGACCTGCGGCATTTCAACGCCATTGTTCAGGGTGATGGTGGGAATTGCGGTAGTCATATCTAACTCCTTGAAATTGTTGGTGGTTTGGAAAATCTTTGAGCCTAGCTGGCCGGAGCCAATTCGGGCGCAGTGGCCGACTTCTTGGCCAGGGACATGGCGACCAATACCAGCAGCAATGCGGCGACGGTAATGGCGGCACCGATCCAGATGGGCGAGGTGTAGCCCAGGCCTGCGGCGATGCCCAGTCCACCGGCCCATGCGCCCAGTGCGTTGCCGACGTTGAAGGCACCGATGTTGGCACCTGACGCCAAGGTCGGGGCCGAACCAGCGAATTGCATGATGCGGCTTTGCAGGCCTGGAACGGTGCCGAAGCCGAATCCGCCCATGAGGAACAAGGCCACAATGGTGGCAACCGGGCTGCTTGCCAGTGCTCCGAAGGCGATCAGCACTACCAGGAGGGCTGCGATGAAGAACAGCAGGGTGCGGTCGATGCTCTTGTCGGCCATGCGGCCACCGAGCCAGTTGCCCACGAACAGGCCCACGCCGAAGAGCATCAGCAGCCATGGAACGGTGGACTCATTGAATCCGGTGACCTCGGTCAGGGTGTAGGCGATGTAGGTGAAGGCGCCAAACATTCCGCCGTAGCCAAGGATGGTGACACCCAGGGAGAGCCAAACCTGCAGGGAGGTAAAGGCGCCGAGTTCTTTGCGCAGCGAGATACCTTCTGCGGCGTGCTTGATGACTGGTACCAGCACGAGGATGCCGATCAGGGCAAGGACTCCAATGCCGGAGATGGCCCAGAACGTCGAGCGCCAGCCGGCGTGCTGTCCGAGCAGGGTTCCAAATGGAACGCCCAAGACGTTGGCGGCGGTCAGGCCGGTGAACATGATAGCGATGGCGCCGGCCTTCTTGTTGGCTGGGACCAGATCGGATGCCACGACCGAGCCGATGCCGAAGAAGGCACCGTGGCACAGGGCGGCGACAACGCGGCCGATCATGGCCACTTCATAGGTCGAGGCCATGGCGGTGAGCGAGTTGCCGAGAATGAACAGAACCAGCAAGCCAACCAGCACTGGCTTACGTGGAAGACGGACAGTGGCTGCGGTCAGCCCAAGAGCCCCGACCACAACGCTCAGTGCGTATCCGGAAATGAGCCAGCCAGCGGCTGCCTCGCTGACAGCGAAGTCGGTGGCCACATCTGGCAACAGGCCCATGATGACGAACTCAGTAAGCCCAATGCCAAAGGCACCGATGGCCAACGCAATAAGACCGAGCGGCATAGCGTTACTCCTGATAGACTAGATAAATTAGTTGCACACGCTTGTTATTGCGCGATGGATACTATCGTTGCACACGCAACTAACCAGCGCAAGCAAGTATTTTTGGAGGAACCCATGGGAATCGCAGATGATGCTGTCGAAATCCGTGCTCGTGGATGGCGCACTTTGGCGTCATTGCACGGATTAATCGATGCCGCACTAGAAAAGGACCTGACCGCCCAGGTCGGACTTTCTGTGGTCGAGTACACATTATTGGACGCCTTGAACCGGCAGGACGGCTGGCACATGCGCATGGCGCAGCTGGCCCGCGCCACCGCACTGAGCCCCAGCGCAACGACGCGCCTGGTCACGAGGCTCGAAGATCGCAATCTGCTCTCGCGCGTGCTGTGCGCGGATGACCGCAGGGGCATCTACACCGAACTCACCGCCACTGGGCACGAGCTGTATCAAAAGGCCAAGCCCATCCACGATGCCACGCTGGAACGCGTGTTGAAGCAGGCCGAGGAGCAGCCCGAACTGGCGCCGCTGGCCCGCATTCTCCACGAGTTCTCGGCCGCTTAGCCAATCGATGATTCTGCAGGAAGGATCAAACTTGCCGCGTCCAAAATTCTCCGCCGTGCTCTTTGATTGCGATGGCGTACTGGTGGATTCCGAGTCCATCACGAACGCAGTGCTCCGGGAGATGCTCATTGAATTGGGATGGGACATCAGCCAGGAAGAATGCATCAGCATCTTCATCGGCAAGGCCCTCAAGGACCAGTGGGATCCCATCCTTGCACATACCGGTGTGCGGATTGACGAGCAGTGGATTGCCGGGTTCAGGCAACGCCGCGATGTGGCCTTGCGCGAAAACTTGCAAGCCGTGCCCGGTGCCTTGGAAGCCGTCAAGCAGATATCTGCCGCCTACGGCGAAAAGATCGCCTGCGCCACGGGAGCCGACCGGGCCAAGGTCGAGATGCAGCTATCGATAGCCCAGATGGCGCCATTCTTCGGCAACCGGGTCTATAGCGGCATGGAGTATGCCCAGAGCAAGCCTGCGCCCGATGTCTATCTGGCAGCTGCTTCTGGCCTGGATATTGATCCGAGCCAAGCAGCAGTTGTCGAAGATACGGTCACCGGAGTGAGCGCCGGAGTTGCGGCAGGAGCTACGGTCTTCGGTTATTGCCCTGGTGGACCCATCAGCAGCACCGAGGAAAAGCTCTTGGCGGCAGGCGCTGCTGAAGTATTTACCAACATGGATCAGCTACCGGGCCTTCTCACGTAAAAATAGCTGAGGCCAGGGCCATTTGGTGCCACAAGCGATGCAGCTCAGCCCCAGGGATCCAAGGTGAATTCCTTGCCTAGCGGACCGCGCCCGGCCAACCACGCAACCAGTTCGGTACGCGCTTCCGGGTTCGCCAAGCGTTCGGGAACCGTGGCCAGCAGGTTGCCCAGATCCCACATTGTGTATTCTTCGGGCCACTGGCTTGGCGAGTATCCCAGCCCAAGATCTACAAGATGCATCTGGACTTCGCGCAGGCGATGAGCTGGACAACCACCAACTCCGTAGTGCCCGCCGCCCATGAAATCGGCGTTAGGCCAGTGAGCCTGCTCGCTTTGCTCAAGAAGACCGTCTAAACGACGAACGCTCGATTCAAGATCCGCCAAGATTTCAGATGCTGCATTCCGCGCACCGTCCTCAATTTCTTGGCGACGCTGTTCTGCACCGTTGGCGTATTTGGGAACGTCTTCGCCGTTCAAGGCTCCTTCCAGACGCCGTGCATGTGCATCGGCATTTCTCGCAAGATGCGTCAGCACATGGCCTACGGACCATCCAGGCAATTTGCTGCCCTGTTGCATGCTCTCGTCGCTGAGACCAACCACATGCTCCAATAGCTCCGCGTGGGATTCGAGGCATAAACGTGCAGCCACGCTCGGATTCTTCTCAAGATCCATAGTGGTCCTCTCGCTGGCCGAGACACTCAATACTCGGGTGATTGAGTTCAGCTTACGGTCTGTGGCAGCTCAAGTGGTGCTCTTTCAAAGCTACTCGGAGGAGGCAAGGAGAACTTCCAGGGTCTCCCGCCCAACAATGCCCAGGAGATCATCGGTGCCAAGATTTGCGGTGAGCATGGCATACCGCAGTGCCCAACCGCGCGCTCGTTTCCACGCTGGGCTGCCGACTGCGATGCCATAGCTCTCGAAGGCTCGGCTAATGCCAGTGGGGGTGAAATGCATCCAGAACATGCCCAGATCCGAAGCGGGGTCGCCAACGCATAGATCCCCGTAATCAACCAGGGAGACTGCGGGATGCGGCAGCTCGTCGCCAACAATGGTGTTGTGCGGATGCGGATCACCATGCAGCCACACTGGAGCGCCCTGATAGTCTTCTGCCTCCACGGCTTCCTCCCACAGCGCTAGGGCGCCGGGCCGCAACGACGAATCCAAGTTCGAAATTTGCTCGCGAGTCCGTGCATCCAATAGCGCCAACGCACAACCTCGAAAGCCGCTTCGTGGTTCCGGCAAACTTGAAGGTTGATGAAGAGCTCGCAGCAGTCCAGAAAATTCTTCCGCGTATCCATCGCGGTCCTGCCGCTTGAACCGAGCCGCACTGGTACCAGGAACGTAGCGGCAAATCGAAAAGGTATAGGGGTAGATGGACGTGGGCTGCCCTTCAAAGATCGCCAGGCCAAGATCAATCCCGCAGTCCTTTGCCATTTGCGGCAGCCAGCGGCGTTCCTTGATGCCAATCTCCTCCCCCAGCTGTCGTCGGGGCAAACGAATCATCAGGGAATCCCCGAGGCGATAGACCTCGTTGTCCCACCCGGTAGCGAGGTATTTGACCTCTTCATGAGCCCACTGTGGCGCTTGTGCGGCGATCAGCTGGCGGACCATTGCCAAATCGATGTCGACTTCAGCGTCGGGCATGACGGACTTCTTAGCTGATGGCTGGCTCATCGCTCAATACTAATCTTCCGCATTGAGCTGACCGCAATTTAGCCCATTGAATCGGAATCCGTGAAGCGCCGCACCTGGTGTCACGAATTGAAGCGGGCCAGAACTCTGATGGCAAGATGACAATCAAACCCACTTGAATCCGTGAGGAAGCAGACCGCTATGCATGCACTTCCCGTTGTTCGCTATGCAGACCTGTCGGCTCAGCCCTGGAAGAACGGCAAGGGAGTGTCGCGCACCGTCCTCAGCGATTCGGATGCCTTTGGTGCGTGGTCCTGGAAAGTCAGCGTTGCTGAAATTTCCCAGGCCCAGCCCTACAGCCAATATCCGGGAATCCAGCGGATTCAGGTGGCCTTAGGTCCTGGCGAGATCGACTTGACCGTTAGTGGCCAGACGCGTCGTCTCCGAGCCGGTGAACAAGCAGCGTTTGCCGGCGACGACGAGGTTGCAGTTGTACCCCTGGGCTCTGGCTTCCTGGCCCTGAACTTGATGTTCCTCGGCGAAAAATGGGAGGCCAGCGTTTCCACGTTGGACTCGACTACCGGGAATTCGCCACGCAACGAAGTGAGAATCCTCGTGGCATTGGACAATACCTGTCGAATTGGAAATGCGGAACTGACACGCTTGGATGCACTCATGATTCCTAGAGATACCCCTGTAACCGCTGTGGGGCGTTTTCATCTTGCAACTTTGATCCCTCGGGGCACGGACACCAAATAGTTGAAACAAGGCATGCCGAGAACGCCGCGGTTTTTCCTGCTGCTGAAACCGCCAGTGATTGACTCTGCCGCTACACTGCCCACAGGTGCCCTTCGTCTGGCCGATGCGCCTTTCTGCTCTTGCCCGCGGCTCATGGCAACGCCTGCTTTCGTCTAGACTCGGGGCATGAATTCACTGTCAAGCAGCGAGCAGATCCTCGCCACACTTCTATTCGACAAGTTCGACCAGCTTTTCGAAACCGTCAAAGAAATTCCAGACGAATTGATCAACAGCTGCTTGCCGATGGAAGGCAGCAACTCGCCGGTACAGATTCTGTTGCACTGTTGCGGCATGATGCGTCGCTGGTCCTCAACGGTGAATCTCGGCATCGCAGTCCCCCGCGATCGGGATGCAGAGTTCAGCGCAAAAATGGACAAGCCCGGAGCCCTGGCGTTGGCTTCCGAGACCAGAACAGCATTCGCCGCAGATATTTCGCGCACCGAAATGCAGCAAGCTCCCGCCGTTTTGCCGCCGGGACGGGAGGCCGAGTATTGGATGTCCACCTGCGAAGGCGTCCTCCAGCATGTGTACGAAGAGCTCTGCCAGCATTTGGGCCATCTGGAAATTACTCGCGATTTCTTGTGCCGCCCTGCTCAATGAAATCGTGAACGGCGACGTCAGATTTTCAGGTCATCCCAGTCGAAGCCGGTCGTTTCGCCGCTCTCCCAATCTTGGCGGAGATTGGCGTAGGCGACCGATGCCACTCTTGTGCCTTCATCGGCGGGCCAGCTCATCCGGTAGTGGGCTTCCTTGAGGAAGCCAGCCTTCAGGAACACCTTGCGCATCGCAATATTGTCTTCTCTGGTTTGGCCCTCGAATCTCACGGCTTCCGGCTTGTTGTTGAAGACCATGGCACTTAATTCCTTCATTATCACGACACCCAGTCCTTGTCCCCGGAAGGCCTCGGCCAAGCGCAGGTCAAACATTGGCGTGTCGTCTTCCAAGTCTTCTAGAACTGCCATTCCCAGGCATTGACCATCGCCAATGATCCAGAATCCTTGGCTCTCGCTGTTCCAATATCTTCCGCCATCGACCAATTCTCTGAGTTCCGGCTTTGTCCAGTCCCGGCGAACATGAAACGGGAACTTGTTGCTCGATAAGAACGCGATATTCATGGCGCAAGCCCATGCAAACTATGTCAATTGCGGTCTGCCTGGACATTAGTATGGTTGCCATCGCAAACTGCCAGATACCCGCTGTCATTCCAGTCTTCTTTTAATGACTCCAAAACCTCTCGCGTCGAAACGACCTGCGCAAAGCCATCTCCGTGAAGATTTGTCGCTGTCACCTGCATCAAGGCGGCAGCTGGAATGACGGTGCCATCGGGCCCTGCCAGATCGAAAGTGCGTGTGGCATCCAGAGGAACAATCACATCAAACCCGAGGTTTCCGCCCATGCGGGCGGTCGTCTCCACACATAAATTGGTTTGGATTCCGCAGACTACAATCTGCTTGATCTGCTGCGATACAAGCCAACTTTTCAGATCTGGCGAACCATAAAATGATGAGTTCACTGTTTTAGTCACCAGCAAATCAGCTCTGACCGCTTGCACCGATTCGTGAAGATCATTGCCGGCTCCGTCCACGAACAAGGGCGAATTCGGATCCCGGCTATCGTGCCTGACGACCACTATCGGCATGTGCCTTGAAGACCATTCCGCAAGAAGCCGATCAACGTTGTTCTCGCATTCTGGGTAGTTGGTCGTCGGCCCCCATGAGGCGTCGTAAAAACCCTGCTGCATGTCGACCACGATTAAAGCCGTCTTGTTGTTTGCAATCATGCTTCTACTTCATCATCGAAAGAAGGAGGCAACCAGTGGCATGAATGACATGGTTCGATAAGATTACGCCATGACCATCGTGGGAATTCTTGTGGGCCCGGGACGCCGCGCCTTTGATATCGAAGTTGCGCGCGAAGTTTACGATGACCGCTCGGATCGGGGGCTGCCCCAGCCGGAGGTCCGCATCCTCGCGGCCAGAGCCATCACCGATCTTGATCCGCTCCATTCGATGCGGCGCACCCACGCACTCTCCTCGGCAGACCAGCTCGACATCCTCGTAGTCCCGGGCTGCGTCGACCCGCTCGCAGCCCCTAGAGCCGAGGAACTCTCCGCCGTAGCACGAGCAGCGGCTGCCGGAGCGCTTGTTGCCTCGTTGTGCACCGGAGCATTCACGCTGGCCGCCGCTGGCCTGCTTGACGGACGGGCAGCGACGACCCACTGGCGCTTCGCCGAAGAGCTTGCCCTGCGGCATCCGAAAGTCGAGGTCCGGTCCCGGGATTTGTACTGTGGCGGGGACAAGGTTTGGACATCTGCCGGTGTCACGGCAGGAGTTGATCTCCTGTTGCATTTGCTCCGGCTGGATTGGGGATCCAGCGCCGCGGAAACGGTCGCGAAGGCAATGGTCACCCCTGTATGCAGGCCGGGAACGCAAGCCCAATATGCGGATACCAGCCTCCCCATCAAGGCTTTGCCGTCCGTCGAGCAACTGCATTTGATGGTCAGCAAGGACCTCCGGCGGCCTTGGAACATCAAGGAACTCGCAGCTGCCTGCACCATGTCCCCGCGCACCTTTCACCGCTGGTTCGCCGCCAATCTCGGAACAACGCCTCTTGCTTGGCTCAACGACCTTCGCGTCCGCGAGGCCCAGCGTCTCCTGGAGCAAACGGATCTGTCCGTGAGCGCCATTGCCCGCGAGGTCGGCTTCGCTTCTGATGATCTGCTGCGCAAGCATTTCACCGCCCGGCTGGGGGTCGCACCTACGCACCACTCAGCAACGTTCCGCCGACAACGTCCTTGATCATCGGGGTTGTCCCCTGCCAAGCCATTTTCGCCAGTGCAGGCGGTCTCGGCTCGCCGGACAGCGCTTGGCCGGCAAGCTCTCGACCGGCACTGCCCCCTAGGCAAGTTGCTCCCATGGTTCGATGCGCCCGTTCATGATCTGGGCCGCCGAGCGAAAGCAACTCTTGCTGCTGTGCCAAGCAGGTCAGATCGTGGGCCACCACGCTTGGGCACTTCAATCCGCGTGTGGGTGTCCGGGAAGAATATGCCGTATCAGACAGGGAGCAGCAAGCAGCCGATGATTGGATCGGCACGAGGTGAAAGGATGGATTATTCGATCCCCACCACGAAAGCATGGATTCAATGGCACCCGTTCCCATCACCCGCTACGCGCAGCTGGCAGCTCAACCTTGGAAGAACGGACAAGGAATCACGCGCACGCTCTGCAGCGACAGCACTGGAATCGATGACAGCTGGACCTGGAAGATCAGCATTGCCGAAATCACCGGCACCCAGCCATACAGCCGGTACCCGGGAGTGCGGCGCGGGCAAGTGGCGCTCGGCCCTGGCTCCGTTGACCTGGTGGTCAATGGCCGCAATGTCCTGCTGCCGGTCGAAGGCACCATCGTCTTCGAAGGCGAAGACGATGTATCTGCCACTCCCGCCAGCGAAGGCTTCCTGGACCTGAACGTCATGGGGCAGCGCGGCAAGTGGGAGCCATCGGTGGAAATCGTGGACTCTCCGGCCGCCAGCTTCCGCGAATCGAGGATCCAGGTGCTGGTGGCACTGGAGGATTCCTGCTCAATCGGCGGACAGCCGTTGGCCCGGCTGGATTCAGTTTTCCTCTCAAGCCCGGAAGAGCAGCAATTTTCTGGACGATTTGTGCTGGCCACCGTCGCGAGGCACTAGGAGGCCAGGCGGGCAGGCACGTGCAGCACCGGGCAGCGCACGGATAAAACGCAGATGGCCCGCACTCGGCATGAGTGCGGGCCATCAGCGTGGTATTCAGCGAAGGGCTAGAGGCCCAGCTTCTCCAACACGATCTCGCGAACGCGGCCGGCGTCGGCCTGTCCGCGGGTAGCCTTCATGACAGGGCCCATCAGCGCACCGATGGCCTGCATCTTGCCGCCCTTGATCTTCTCGACCACATCAGGCATGGCGGCCATGGCGTCATCCACGGCCTTGCCCAGTGCGTCGTCGTCGTTCACAACTGCCAGGCTGCGCTTCTCAACGATTTCGCTCGGGGTGCCTTCGCCGTCAATGACGAACTCCAGGACCTGGCGGGCGATCTTGTCGTTGATCTTCTTGCCCTCGATCAGCGAGTTCAGCTCCACGATGGTCGCAGCGCTCACGCCCAGATCGGCGATGTCCTTCTCCGCGGCCTTCGCCAGGCGGGCGATCTCGCCCATCCACCACTTGCGGGCTACCGCTGCGGTGGCACCGGCGGCAATGGTTGCTTCGATCTCGTCGAGCACGCCGGCGTTGACCACGTCGCGGAATTCCTTGTCCGCGTAGCCCCACTCGGCCTTCAGGCGCTTGCGGCGCTCTGCTGGCGGTTCCGGCAGGCGGCCGCGCAGCTCTTCGATCCACTCGGCGGTGGTGACGATCGGCACCAGGTCGGGCTCCGGGAAGTAGCGGTAGTCATCGGCATCCGACTTCGGGCGGCCCGAGGTGGTGGAACGGGTGTCCTCATGCCAGTGGCGGGTTTCCTGGACGATCTTCGCCCCGGAATCCAGCACTGCCGCGTGGCGCTCGATTTCGAAGCGCACCGCGTGCTCCACGGCGCGCAGGGAGTTCACGTTCTTGGTTTCGGTACGGGTGCCGAACTTCTCGGCGTCCTTTGGCATCAGCGAAACGTTGGCATCGCAGCGCACGTTGCCGCGTTCCATCTTGGCATCCGAAACACCCAGGTTCTTCACGATTTCGCGCACCGCGGCCACGTAGGCCTTAGCCAGCTCGGGGGCGCGCTTGCCGGCGCCAACGATTGGCTTGGTGACGATCTCCACCAGCGGCACGCCGGCGCGGTTGTAGTCCACCAGCGAGTAGTCGGCACCCTGGATGCGGCCCGCGGCGCCACCCATGTGGGTCAGCTTGCCGGCGTCTTCTTCCATGTGGGCACGCTCGATCTCGACGCGGAAGACTTCGCCGTCTTCCAGCTCGATGTCCAGGTAGCCGTCAAAGGCAATCGGGTCATCGTACTGGGAGGTCTGGAAGTTCTTCGGGGTGTCCGGGTAGAAGTAGTTCTTCCGGGCGAATCCGCACTTTTCGGCGATCTGGCAGTTCAGGGCCAGGCCGATCAGGATGGAGTACTCCACGGCTGTCTTGTTGACCACCGGCAGCACCCCGGGCAGGCCCAGGTCCACCTCGGTGACGTTGGTGTTCGGGGCATCGCCGAAGGCGTTGGGCGCATCGGAGAACATCTTGGTCTTGGTGTTCAGCTCAACGTGGACCTCGAAGCCCAGGACCGGGTCATAGCGGTCCAGCGCCTCGTCGAAGTCGACCAGTTCATCGGTGTAGTTGCTCATGGTGCCTAGGCCTCCTGCGCGATCGAAGCGGTGTCAATGGCTGGTGCCTGCGAGATCAGCGACTGGCCCCACTGCTTTTCCAGCAGGGTTTCCAGTGCCGCGCCGGCGCGGTACAGCCGGGCGTCCTCGAAGGCCGGAGCCAGGAACTGGATGCCCACCGGCAGGTTCTCGGACAGGCCGCCGGGCACGGTGATGCCCGGAACGCCGGCGAGGTTGGCCGGGATGGTGGCCACGTCGTTGAGGTACATGGCCAGCGGGTCGTTGTCGTTCGCGCCCAGCTCGAAGGCCACGGTCGGCGCGGTTGGGGATACCAGCACGTCGGCCTGCTCGAAGGCGGCGTCGAAGTCGCGCTGGATCAGGGTGCGGACCTTCTGTGCCGAACCGTAGTAGGCGTCGTAGTAGCCAGCGGACAGCGCGTAGGTGCCCAGGATGATGCGGCGCTTGACCTCGTCGCCGAAGCCGGCGGCACGGGTTGCGGCCATGACGCGCTCGATGGTCATCGGGCCCTCCTCTGGCAGCACGCGGTGGCCGTAGCGGACACCGTCGAACTTGGCCAGGTTGGAGGAAACTTCCGAAGGCATGATCAGGTAGTAGGCGCCTAGCGCGTACTTGAAGTTCGGGCAGGACACCTCGACGATTTCAGCGCCGGCGGCCTTGAGCAGTTCCAGCGACTCGTTGAAGCGCGCCTGGACGCCCTCCTGGTAGCCCTCGCCGGTCAGTTCCTTGATAACGCCAACGCGCAGGCCCGACAGGTCCCCTGCGGCGCCGGCCTCGGCGGCAGCCACCAGGCCTTCGAGGGAGTTTGGCAGCGAGGTGGAATCCTTCGGGTCGTGCCCGCCGATCAGTTCCTGCAGGTAGGCCGAGTCCAGCACGGTGCGGGAGACCGGGCCGATCTGGTCCAGCGAGGAGGCCATGGCGATGGCGCCGTAGCGCGAGACCGCGCCGTAGGTCGGCTTCACGCCCACGGTGCCGGTGACCGCACCTGGCTGGCGGATGGATCCACCGGTGTCGGTGCCCAGCGCCAGCGGGGCTTCGAAGGAAGCCACGGCAGCGGCCGAGCCGCCGCCGGAACCGCCGGGAATGCGGTTCAGGTTCCACGGGTTGCGGGTCACGCCGTAGGCGGAGTGCTCGGTGGAGGAACCCATGGCGAATTCATCCAGGTTGGTCTTGCCCAGCATTGGCAGCTTGGCAGCGCGGATCTTCTCGATCACGGTGGCATCGTAAGGGCTCATCCAGCCTTCGAGCATCTTCGATGCCGCGGTGGTTGGCTGTCCCTTGGTGACGATCAGGTCCTTGATGGCGATGGGCACGCCGGCCAGCGGGTGCAGCGCTTCGGCTTCGGCGCCGCCGGCGGCACGAATGGCGTCAACTTCTGCGGCTACCGCGAGCGCTTCTTCGGCGTTCACATGCAGGAAGGCGTTCAGTGCGCCGTCCACCTCGGCGATGCGGTCCAGGTGGGCCTGGACAGCTTGTACGGAGGTGGCTTCGCCGGCGCGCAGCTTGGCGGCCAGCTCGGTGCCGGAAAGCTTGATCAGTTCGTTCATGGAATTATTCACCGTCCAGAATTGCAGGGACCTTGAAACGGTCCGAATCCGAATCCGGGGCGTTGAGCAGAACTTCGTCAATGCTCAGCGTCTGCCCCACCGTGTCTTCGCGCAACACATTGGTCAGCGGGATCGGGTGGCTGGTGGCTGGGACGTCGGAGGAGGCGACTTCGCTGACCGACGCGATGGCACCGACGATAGCGTCGAGCTCACCGGTCATCTTGTCCAGCTCCGCGCCGCTCATCTCGATGTGGGCAAGGTGTGCCAGATGCACAACGTCCTCACGGCTGATGGCAGACATGTATCTCCCTTTGAATGGCGGTTGGGTTTCATAGACAAGTCTATCCCGTGCATGCCCGCCATCAGACCTTTATGTGGTGCAGCAGTTATGCTGTTCGCAATACCAGGCCGGCCAGGTCCTGGCCCAGCGCGTTTTCCCAGCAGCCGATGACCCCGTCAACGCCCGATGCGCCGGAAACCGGCTTGCGGATGATCACCGCGTCCTTGCCGGCAGGGTTGCCGTTGACCTTGATCCGCGGATCGTCGGTGAAGGACTCGGAATGGTGCTGCGCTGTGGTGTTGCCGGCCAAAAGCTGGCGGGCCTGGGCGGTGAACACCGGGTCGCCCGCGGCGTCATAGATGTAGCGCTTGCCCAGAATGGCATGCTCGCTGGTGCCGATCAGGTACTTTTCGCCACCGGGCAAAGGGGCATCCCGGTAGGTCAGCGGCAGGTGGTACACCACATCCGAGGTATCCGAATGATCGGCGTAGATGCGCAGCTCCACCCCTACCTGGCCCTCGGGATCTTCCAAGCGGAAGCCGCCGATGTGCTGGAGCTTCGGGGTGCCTTTACCGGTATAGAACTCCTGCTTGGGCAGCCAAGCGGAGACCAGCTCGTTTTTGCTTGGCGACATACTGGTGTTGTAGACAATTCCCATGGGCTTAGTCTGTCAACTGTGCCATTGGCGCACAAGTCTTCCGGGAAGTTCTGTGCTGCTGCCCCCGCGCCACGCAATGAGCGCATGGTGAATTCGGGGGCAGCGGGACGAGGCTATCGAAGGCCTCGGAGCTGGCGGTGCTGATGGGGCGGGATACCAAGGGCCAAGCTTTTGTCACCGGGCACGCGGGTTGTTGAGCGGCTACTTCGCAGCAGCCTGGAGCATTGCCTTGACCAGCGGTCCTGCACTTTGCGCTCCGCCATCGCCATCCTCGACAAATGCCGCCACGGCGAGGTCGCCCTGGGCGACGATGGCCCAGGCGTGGGCGTTGCGCTCGCTGTCGTATTCCGCGGTGCCGCTCTTGCCGATGATCTTGGCGCCGGGCAGCGAGTTCAGGTCCTTGAGCGTTCCATGGTCAATGACTTCACCCATCATCGAGGCCAATTGCTCGGCCTCGTTTTCGGTGAGTTCGGACTTCGGCTTGGCTGGAGCTTTCGGCTCCGGGGAGAGCACGAGCTTGGGCTGAACGGTCGACTTGGCCTGGACCGAGGCGGCCACGGTGGCCATGCCCAGCGGGGAAGCCTGCACTACGCCCTGGCCGATCATGTTCGCGGCCTGGGTGGTTCCCTCAGAATCGTCGGGCACCGAGCCAAGCACCGCACCGACCCCAGTGCCGTCTTCGCCGGTCAGGCCGAGCGCGGCAGCGGCTTCAGCCAGCTTCTTGCCGCCAATTTCAGCTCCCTGATTCACGAACACCGTGTTGCAGGACTGGGCAATGGCTTCGGACAGCGGAATCGTGCCCAGCTGGGCGGCCGGGTATCCGTCGTAGTTCTTGAAGGTCTTTCCATCAACCACGGTGGTGGCCGGGCACTTGACCTCCGATTCCGGGGTGGATCCTTCACGCAGCATCGACAGCGCGCTGATCACCTTGAACGAGGACCCCGGGGCGTAGGCGCCCTGCAAGGCGGTATTCAGCCCAGCGTCCACGGGGCCCGAGGAGGCCGCCAGCACGCTGCCGTCCGAGGGGCGGATGGCGACGATCGCCGAATTGGAATCGGCGTCTTCCAGCAGCTGGTCGGCACTTTGCTGCAGGTCCATGTCCAAGGTTGTTTCCACGTCCTTGCCGGCTACCGGCTCAGCGGTGAAAAGTTCAGCTTCAGCCTTGTTCTCGCTGTTGTACCGGGAGACTACAACGCCGTCGGTGCCCGAAAGCGTGTCGTTGTAAGCCGACTGCAATCCAGACATGCCGACCTGGTCGCCGCTCTTGATCTTGCCCTCGGACTTCTTGATGATTTCCGCGGTGGCTTCGCCGACGGATCCCAGCAGCGGGCGGGCGAAGGAGCGGGTGGGCGCCAGGGGAATTTCGTCTTCCTGGAAGGTGGCTCCAGGGATCTTGTTGATTTCTGCGTCGGTGACTTCCCGGGTGGCGTCGTCGCGCAGCACGATGGCCTGGACCCATGCCTTGTCGCCGGCAGCGAGCACGGTTTTTGCGTACTGCTCTTCATCGATGTCCACCAGCTCGGCCAATTGCGCCGCCGATTTTTCCCAATTGGCTTTTTCGGTGCGGGTCTTGTCAATGCCGACGCGAATCACCGGGCGGTTGGTGACAATTTTTTTGCCACCGGCGGCCGTGATGCTGCCCCGGTCGGCGGCTTGGTAGCTGGCCTTGAGGTAGCCGCCGGTTTCCAGATCCGGTGCGAGCACGGACGGATCAAAGCGCAGCTTCCACTGCTCGGCGTCCTTGTCATATTCCCAGACGGCCTTGGTGGTGTAGCTCAGGTCCTTATCTGTTTCGTCGACATCCCAGACCGTGGTGATGTCGGCCGTGGCGGTTTTGACGCCGTCGGTTTCGTCCTCGTCCTCGGCCACCGAACTCACGGTGCTGTTGTGCTTGATATCGCCCATGGGGCCGAAGGCCGTTTCCTGGGCCTTGGCCACCGCCTGGGCATCGGAGCTGGCGAACTGCACCTTGGAGAAGTCGCCGGAGTTGATGGCCGTAACCAGCTCGTCGGCCACCGGAGCGGGATCGGGTGCTCCAGCGCTGCAGGCGCTCAGCGATCCCAGGGCCAGGGCAGCAACGGATAGGGCAACGGCAGAACGGCGAAGGGCACTCATAGCGCCATTCTATTCACGCGGGGAGGACAGTTGGCAATAAACACCTGGACGACACCTCATTATTTCCTGCGTTTGGGCTTTGACGCCCATTTCAGAGTTCCAGCGTGTACACCACTAGCTTGATGCCGGTCCCGGGAACGGTCCAGTCGCGCTGTGGCGCATGGGCGAAGTTCATGGACTCATAGAGGGACCTGGCCGAATGCCAGGTGGCCCCGGTGGTCAAGCTGACCGAATGGATTCCGGGCAGCCGGCGAGCGCGTTCGATGCTGGCGTTGACCAGGGCGCGGCCGACACCAGCGCGCTGGGCGGCCGGATCGACGCTGAGCATCCGGATCTCCAGTTCGCCCGGCAGGGCAATATCCGCATAGTCGCTGCCGATCTGGATCAGGGTCATTGACCCGATGATCTCCCCTTGGCGCCGCGCAACATAGATCTCGGATTGCTCGGCACGTTCCTGGACTTTGCGCACAAACTGCAGGTAGTCATGCTCGGGGGTCTCGAAGTGCCCTGCGGCGAAGTATGACTGCGCGGTCAGCTCCCCCACCCGCTCATAGTCCCCGGGCGTGGCCAGCTCAATGAGCAGGTCTGCGGTGCGGAAGGTGAAAGTTTCTGCCTCATTCATGATGATCCGATTCTTCCATGGTTGGCCGGCTGCCATCGCAGGCCGTGGCCACCAGGAGGTTACCTGAATACCAAATTATCCATATATGCAGGAATCAGGGGATGATCCTTGAATTGAAGGTAATATTTGGTATTCCATTTATGGAATTGTGGTGCGCTCCCGCGTAGGATGGGTCACAATCCGCTCCATGAAAGGCGTATCAACC
The DNA here is from genome assembly GCF_001302565.1 of Glutamicibacter halophytocola. NCBI lineage: Bacteria > Bacillati > Actinomycetota > Actinomycetes > Micrococcales > Micrococcaceae > Glutamicibacter > Glutamicibacter halophytocola. The sequence goes on along the minus strand of NZ_CP012750.1, from coordinate 1,012,289 downwards.
ATGTGCGAACACGACCACAGCACCGGCCCGGTGCCCACCGCAAAACTCGAACGCCGGCACGTCCTGGCCGGAGCCGCCGCCCTGGCTGGCCTGGGCCTGGCCGGCATGGTCCCCGGGATCGCCCAGGGGGCCGAACCCCCGGGCCGGAGCGCTGCGGCGCACCGTCCTTCCACGGTGAAGAGCGCTCCGGTCATCGTCGAGGGCGGCTCGCTCATCGACCCGGCCACCGGCCAGCTGATCGAAGACGCAGTGGTGGTACTCGCCGGCGGCATCGTGCAGTCGGTGGGCACCCGGGACGAGAACCGCAAGGCGGTAGCCAAGTACGCTGCCAGTGCCACCCGCATCAACGCCCATGGGAAGTTCATCCTTCCCGGATTCGTCGATGCCCATGTCCACGCCCAGGCCTTCGAGGATGCGGCGCTGATCCTGAGCCACGGCGCCACCACGGTGCGCAGCGGCTCGTCGAGCTTCTACCAGGACATCGCGCTGGCCAGGGTGCCGGACTTCGCGCCGGGCCTGGCCCCGCGGATGCACGCCGCGGGATTGTTCGTCTCCCCCGACCAGTCCGACTCCATCCTGGCTGATCCGGATCTGGCCCCGCTGGCTGCGCTGCGCCACCAGATCACCGACCCCAAGGACCTGGCGTACCTGACCGGCGTGAACATCGCCCGCGGCGCCACCGTGATCAAGACCCGCGCCAATCCGCGCGCCGGGCTGGCCGAGCAGGATCCGCTGGAGCTGGTGTACGGGCGCGAGCAGCTGGCCGCGATCGTGAAGGCGGCCAAGGGCGCGGGCGTGCTCTGCCACAGCTACAGTGCCGAGGGCATCGCCGGGGCCGTGGCCGCCGGAGTCAAAAGCATCGAGCATGGGGTGTTCATGGACGAGAAGACGATGGTGCGCATGGCCAAGCAGGGCACCTACTTCACCCCGACCCTGTATGGCATTGCCGGCATGGCCAATTCCAGCGATCCGGTGCTCTCCGAACGCGGGCGCGAATACGGCCCGGTGCTGGCCGAGGCCGCCAGGGCGGCCAACGAGCTGGGCGTGACGGTGATCGGCGGCACCGACTCCTTCGGCACCGACGTCACCCCGATCGGGGCCGAGGCCAAGGCCCTGTCCGATGCGGGCCTGGGCAAGCTCAAGGCCCTGCAGTCCATCACCACCGCCCCGGCCAAGCTGCTGGGCGTGGATCACCGCGGCGTGGGCCGGCTGGTCCGCCACGGCGTGGCAGACCTGGTGCTGCTGGGTTCCAACCCGCTGGAAAGCGCCGCTGCGCTGTCCGACGTGCACACGGTGGTGGCCCAGGGCTCGATCGTGCGCGGCGAGGCGGCCTAAAGCAAGAGCGGGCCGCGGGCCACGGTGCCTGCTCCGTCGCCCGCGGCCCACTGCGAAGTTGTGCCGGCAACGATGCTGGCCTCCGCGTTGATCGCAATCCATCGGGTCATTGGCCCACTAGCCGGTCCTGGAATTCCAGCCTTCTCAGCTGGCTGACCAGCCCTGGACAGCGCATCGCAAGACGTGTTGAATGCAACCATGGCTACTTACAACATCGGCTACATCGTGGGATCCCTGGCCAAGAATTCAATCAACCGGACCCTCGCCCACGCCCTGATCGGGCTGGCTCCGGCCAACTTGAGCTTCACCGAAATTCCGATCAAGGACCTGCCGCTCTACAGCTACGACTACGACGAAAACTACCCGCCGGAGGGCACCGCGCTGAAGCGGGCCATCGAGGGCTCGGATGGGCTGCTGATCGTCTCCCCCGAATACAACCGCTCCATTCCTGGCGGGCTGAAGAACGCCATCGACTGGGCCTCGCGCCCCTGGGGCACAAATTCCTTTGCCCGCAAGCCCACCGGCATCATCGGCGCCTCCCCTGGTGCCATCGGCACCGCGGTAATGCAGTCCTCGATGCGCAGCGTGCTCAGCTTCCTGAATGTGCCGCAGCTCAACGCCCCGGAGGCCTACGTGCACTATGACGCCGGCGCCTTCGACGCGCAGGGCAACGTCACTGACGCGCGCACCCGCGAGTTCCTGCAGCACTACATCGACGAATACGCGGCCTTTGTCGAGCGCGTGCTGGATACCGGCGCGGCCGGGCACATCGGCGACACGGCGTAGCGTGCGAGGCAAGGCCGGGACTATGGCACACTGATGCCATGGCCGTCTACTTCGAATGCTTCACCAGGACTACGATGCCTCGACAGGAGCTCTTCGAGAAATCCCTGAGCATCGACACGCATGCCTCTTCGATGGCGGATTCCGCGGAACAGGCCATCGGCGGGGTGACCAGCGGGCAGATTTCCCTCGGCGAACAGGTCACCTGGCGCGCCAGGCATTTTGGCGTCCCCGTGCGCATGACCTCGGAAATCAGTGAACTGGACGCTCCTGCGGCCTTCACTGATCAGCAGGTCAAAGGCCCCTTCAAGAAATTCCACCATGTCCATGAGTTCTACGACGGCAGCGAAGGCACGATCATGGTGGACAAGATCCATTTCGAAGCCCCGCTTGGCCCGCTGGGCTGGCTGGTCGAGCGCCTGGTGCTCGGCTGGTACATGCCGAAGCTGATCCGGGTGCGCAATGCCTACCTGGTGGGCGCCTCGGCGCTCTAGCGCGGATCCCTAGCGCACCGGGAAGCCCAGCGGGAACAGCTCGCTGGCGGGGCGTCGCTTGTAGTCGCTGTTGCTGAAGGACGCCATGCACTTCTCCAGGAATGACTGGGCACGCTGCTGGTAATCGCCGGTGTCCACGGTCTTGATCTGCGCCTCCTCGATGATGGCTCGCCCCGCGAGCACCACACGGGTGATGCCACGGCCATCGCAATTCATGATGAGCGTGCGGATCGGGTCGGCATGCGGGCCAATGCGAGTGCCCTGGTTGGCAGAAGTCCCAGCATTGCGCTTATTTGGCACACCTAATGGCCGATGCCTGTAAGCACGCGCCGGCCCTGGGTCCGGGCTGCTGCTGGTGATCGCCTAGGCTAGGTGCATGTCGACTTCCCTGTACTACACCGCAACCCGCGCCACCGCCCTGAGCGAGGACGAGCACCAGCAGTTGATGGCCCTGGCCCGCAGCCATAACGATGCCTTCGAATTCGACGGCGAGACGTTGTATTTCTATCCGGCCCAGCGCGACAACGAGGTGCTCAACGGCTCCACCAAGATCTCCCCGGACCCCGTGGATATGGCCCCCAGCCTGCTGCACTGGCTGGCGGCGCTGACCGCGCTGCGCCAGGCCCTGCCCGAGGCCCAATGGGACGTCTCACTCGACGAGATCGATGTCCCCTGGGATGAGCACCTCGGCTACCACCTGCCGGGCCTGGAAGACCTGGCGGCGATGCACGAAGGCTACTAGGAGGCCGGCTTCCCGCGGGACACCGCTAGAGGACCAGGTTCACCAGCGGGGTGGCAATCAGGATGCTCAACGCCACGCGCTGGAACCAGATCACCACCATCTGCCACAGCTTCACCGGGATGCTGGTGGCCAGAATGCACGGCACCAGGGCGGAGAAGAAGATGATCGCCGAGACGCAGATAATGGCGATGACCATGCGAAGTTCCAAGGACTCGTGGCCTGCGGCCAGGGTGGCGGGAAGGAACATTTCGGCGATGCCGGTGGCCGAGGCCTTGCCGGCCAGCAACGGGTCATCCAGTCCTACCACCCAGGCGAACGGCGCGAAGAGGTACCCCAGCCAGGTGAAGACCGGGGTGAACCGGGCCAGCACCAGTCCCAGCAGGCCGATGGAGAGGATCGAGGGCAGGATCGCCATCGCCATCTTCAACCCGTCCAGGATGTTCTCTCCGATATTGCGCCACAGTCCCGGCGCCCTGTGCAAAGCCAGCATGGCTTCGCCGAAGGCCTTGGCAAAGCGGTTGCCGGTGACCTTTTCTTCCGGGATGTGCTCGATGTTCTGGTAGGTGTCATCCGGGATGCGCGAGAGCGGCGGGATCCGCACCGAGATCGCGGTGACCGCAAAGGTCACCACCAGGGCGAGCCAGAAGTAGGTGCTCCAGTGCTCCATCAGATCCAGCGCCTTGGCCACGATCACCATGAAGCTGGCGGAGACCGTGGAGAACCCGGTGGCGATAATGGCCGCTTCGCGCCCGGTATAGCGCCCAGAGCGGTACATGCGGTCGGTCAGCAGCAGGCCCAGCGAGTAGGAGCCGACGAAGGAGGCCACCGCGTCAACCGCGGAACGGCCGGGCGTGCGCCACAGCGGTTTCATGATCGGCTGGCAGAAGACCCCGATGAATTCCATCAGCCCGTAGCTGACCAGCATGGCCAGGAAGATTGCGCCGATCGGCACAATCAGCCCCACCGGAACCACCAGGGAATTAAGCAGGAACGGGCCCATGTCCTTTTCCATCAGCCAGGCCGGACCGAACCCGAAGACCAGCCCCGCGCCGACGGCCAGGCCCACCACATTGGCGAAGGCAAAGACGCCGCGCAGGGGCGAGGTGCGCCAGCCGCCGGTGGCGAAGGGCATGATGGTGCCGGCGGCCAGCAGCGCCAGGATGTAATAGGGCACGCCGGCGCCAATGGCTTCGCGGACCCAGGAAACAATGTGATCCAGAGCGATAGTGCTCTTGCCGTTGAGGGTGACCGGCACGAAGAATACGGCAATGCCGACCCCGCTATAGAGGACAAACCTCAGCACATCCCACGGCTTGGTCGGTTCCCTGGTTTCTACGGTGCTCGGCATGGTGCAACCCCTTTGTGCATAGTGACTTTGAACCATCTAAGCCGATGCTCCGGGGTTAATGTGGGCCACAACGCACCTATTGTCCGGGATGCCGGATTGATGCACTTCTATCCCAGGATTTTCCCTCCGCGAGTCGGCGATTTGCCCGTATCCTGGGATCTGTTTGCCCGAAGCCCGGCCACTGGCAGCGCAGGTCCGCCAGCAAAAATGCCGCAGCGCCTAGTTCGATACCGCCCCAAGGCCCTGGCAGGTTCGGCAGGCCGGCCCTGCTTGGCCCGATGGGCCTTCCGCGGTCATCGAGTTCCGCAGTTGACGCAGATGGAAGGCGCACTGTTCCTCCGGGATTGTTGTTCAGCCTGCACCCTTGCTCTAGGGCCGGGCATCCAACCGGTTTCTCAGCGCATCATTTTCAGCTTCCAGGTCCAGAATGATGCCAATACCTGCCAAATTCACTCCGCGATCGGTCAGCACAGAAATCTGTTTCAGCCTTGCCAAATCTTCCTCGCGGTACCTTCGGGTACCGCCAGCGGTACGCCCCGGGGAGATCAAGCCACGCAGCTCATAGAGCCTGACTGTCTGCACGCTTACCCCCACGCTCCTAGCTGCCATGGCGATTGAATACGAAGGAATAACACTGCCGACAGCCGCAGAATTTTTTGCCACTTTTTCCCCTCAAGTTGCTTGCCTGCCCCTGAACTCCATGCTATAAAATCTACATCGCTAGACATAGATCTAGCGGAAAGTGAATTGCACCATCACAAACCGCCAAGCGAGAAAGGAATGAGTTCAGATGATGCAGACCGAGGTACTTCGCGATTTCGACCGCCTGGTACAGCGTGCTTTCAACACCCAGCTCAGCACCGAGCCAGTCCATCCGATGCCCATGGAGGCGTGGAGGGACAACGAAGGCTTCCATGCTGAATTCGACCTCCCGGGGGTCGACGCTGACCAGATAGACATGGCAGTGGAAAAGAACATCCTGACGATCCGCGCTGAACGTGCCAAGCCCGAAGGCCGGCAACATCTCACCGGCTCGGAACGCTTGTGGGGCCACTTCACCCGAGAGCTTGTGCTCGGCGACCACTTGGATGCCGAAAGCATTCAGGCCACCTACGTTGATGGGGTGCTGCGCCTGGACATCGCCCTCGCCGAGAGCGCCAAGCCCCGCCGCATCCAAGTCGCCGCAGCCAAGCGCACCGAGGATCCGAAAGAAATCACCAGCTAGCCCTGCGGGCTCCCTGTGAACATGTATGGAGATGATGCGCCATGCCTGATCTCACACACCCGGCGTTCCACCCGTTGGCCGTTGATGACGAACTGCTTTTGGCCATGTACGAGCTCGAGCTATCCACCGCAGTCCGTCAAGGCCAACCGCCTCGGACGCGCCAATGCAGTGCGATCGACGGTGTTCCGCGACCCAGTCAGCGGTGTCCGGAAGAAACGAGCCATTCCAGGGCCAGTGAACAGACATTGGGCAGATCCAAGCCGCTCAGGGTCTACTCCCGCTCACCTCCAGCACACCGTCCCTGATGAGCGAACCTCACCAGTGGTCATCCAGGGGTGTGCCCGAACAGCGCCGGGCGCACCCCTGATGGCACAACCAGAAAGGAGCCATGCTGTGCTTCGAAGGTGGCTGCACGTTCAGCTTGATGACGATCAGCTCGATGACCTGTTTACGTCCCTCTGCACGTACCGGGATCACTTCGTTGAGCTCATCGAATCGAACGCCAGCGCGGATACCCCGCAGATTCACGAGGGTACTAAATACTGGCAAGACAAAGCCCATCGGGTTCAAGGACTCATCGACCAGATCAGCGACGAGCTCTACGGAACAAGTCAAAGAAAAGGCGCCTAGAACCCGCACGCTCAGAGCGCCCCGATCGCTGAACATCGGGAACGAAGTGCTGCGGCGCGGCAAGGCTCCGCACTCCATCGGAAGCACGAAGGCCGCAATTAATGGGGACATGCCACTACAGGCGAGCCACGTGTGGCCAGGTGCTGTCCTTCGAAATCCGAAGCGCACGGAATCAGCGGACCTGCCGCCAGCAGCCCAAGGAAAGGTCCGGCTCCACGAATGGCGTTTAGCCCAAAAGCAGGCACCTGTGGCGGCAGGATCGGCTTCAGGTCTTGTGTGCGGTGGCATGTTCGCCAGGTCCGGTTGCAGCACTTCCAGCCTGCAACCGGAAGGCTGTGCGCGGGCCACCGTTGCCAGCGGTTGCGAGGACCAAAATGATGGCGTTGCGATCGGAGCGGCAAACGGCTCTCCCCAACTCATGAGGGCATCCAGCTCAGGCAATTTTCCCTGGTGCTTCTGAATCAAAAAGCCGGGAACCTGGCACACGCACTAGCGCAAAATCTACACCACGGGACCGATGCCGAAGTCCTGCTCCGGCAGCGGCCAACGGGACTCGCATTCCCGCCCGGCCATTGGCATTGATCCGCCTTTCCTAGTAGCTGTCCGCCACCGAGAGCACCTTCAGCCCGTCGGCGACAACGCGCCCTTCATGGATGACGGTGCGGTCGGTGCCGCGGTCCATCACGGTGGAGGCGATGCTCTCGCCGTCCACCAGCACCAGCTCGGCTCGGTCGCCCAGGGCCACGCCCGGGCGGTCGGCCACCGATGCCAGGCGCGGCACCTCGTGGCTCATGATCGAGGCGCCGCCGATGGTGGCCACGGCCAGGGCGTGCTCGATCAGCTCATCCTTGCGGAAGCCGTTGACGAAGGCCAGCTGCCAGGTCCGATCCAGCAGGTCGCAGTTGCCGTACGGGCTCCAATAGTCGCGCTGGCCGTCTTCGCCCAGGCCGAAGCGCACCCCGGCCTCGGTGAGCTGCACCAGCGGCAGGTGGTTCGAGGTGCTCGGGGCCACCGAGGTCAACGAGATGTCCAGCTCGGCGAAGGTGTCGACCAGCCGCCGGCTGGTGGCCTCGTTGACGCTGCCCAGCTCATAGGCGTGCGACAGGTTGACCTTGCCCTGCATGCCCAGCGCTCGGGTGCGCTCGGCGATCAGCTCCGCGGAGAAGACCCCCTGGGTGCCGTGCTCGTGCAGGTGGATATCGACCTCCACCTGGTACTTCTCGGCCAGGCCGAAGACCACGTCGAGGTGCCGGACCGGGTCGCGGTCCAGCTCGCAGGGGTCGATGCCGCCCATCACGTCGGCGCCGGCCTTCAGCGCGTCTTCCAGGTACCTTTCGGTGCCCGGCTCGCGCAGGATGCCGGCCTGCGGGAAGACCATGATCTGGACCTCGGCCTCGTTCGCGAACTTCTCTTTCGCCGCGACGACGGCCTCGTACTTTTCCAGCTTGGTATCCACATCCACCTGGGCGAAGGAACGCACGCGGGTGGTGCCGCGAGCGATCATCCGTTCCAGGGTGCCAGCCACGCGCTCGTTGATCCCGATTTCGGCCTCGCGCCAATTCTCCCGGTCATTGCTCATCATCCCCCAGACACCCGGCCGGCCGGTGTGCTCGCGGAAGGGCAGGCCAATGCGGGTGGAGTCCAGGTGGACGTGCACGTCCGAGAAGGCCGGGATCAGGATCCGGCCGCGGCCGTCCACATCTCCCGCGCCCAGCTGGCGCGATGGGTCGTGGGCGGTGATCGAGGCGATCTTCCCCTCCTCGACCAGGATATCGCTGGGGTCGCCGGCCCAGGGGCGGGCATTGCTGATGAGCATGGTATGGGTTCCTCTCGCTGCCATGGTGGTGTTCTGGAGCTACTTGCGCCTAGTTTGACAGGTCCACGTCCTGGCCCAGGCGCTGCTCCACGGCCCGGTCATAGGCCAGGCGCCCGATCGCCAGATCCAGCGCGCCGATGCCCACCGAATTGAACAGGGTGATTTCCTGCCGGTCGCGCCGGCCGGCCAGCTCGCCGGCAACCACTTGCCCCAGCTCCCCCGCGATGGCATCGGCGGCGATCGCGCCTTCGGCGAGCGCCATCAGATAGTCGCCAGACTTGGCCTGGGCGGTGCCCAGATGGTCGACAAAGACCCTGGATCGGGCCATGCCGATGCCATCGATCTCGCGTTCGCCCGGGCGCGGCCGGGCGCCGACGGCATTGATGTGCTGGCCGGGCTGGAACCATTGGCCCTGCACAATCGGCTCCACCGATGGGGTGAGCGTGCACAGCACATCGCAGGAGGCCACCACGGCTTCGGGGCTCGGCGCCGCCACCACCTCCAGGCCGTGGCCGGCCACGGCCTGGCTGAATTCGGCAATGCGCTGTCCGGTCCGCGACCACACCACGACCTTGGTAAAGGGCAGCACGCACAGCATGGCCTCGACGTGGGCCACCGCGAGGGCGCCGGCGCCGATCAGCCCCAGCACCGTGCTATCCGGGCGGGCCAGGTACTTCGTGGCCACCGCGGTGGCCGCGGCGGTGCGGATCCGGGTGGGGACCTTGCCATCGAGGATGGCCAGCGGGCCGCCGGTGATATGGTCGGCCAGCATGATCAGCGAGCGCTGCGAGGGAAGGCCGCGCTGGGCATTGGAGGGGATATCGGCAAGCAGCTTGACGCTGGCCAGTCCCTGCTCGGAGGCCACGCTGGGCATGATAATGAAGCTCGAATCCGCGCTTGGCACTGCCATCGCCGATGGGGTCGGTTGTGCCGCGGTGCCCCTGGCCAGATCGCCGAAGATCCGGTCGACGGATTGGACGGCGGAGCGCATATCGAGCACAGCCTGGAGCGTCGAGGCGTTGAGCATAAGGGTCATTGGTTGCTTCTTTCAAACAGCGTGATGCCTTCCAGATCACACTGTAGCCCATTTGGTATTCCAAAAGATAGCGATCTGGGCAAGAGGCCGAAGGCTCCTATGAATCTGTCGAATCCAAACGACACTATGGGTATACCAAATACCCGAGCGCGTCCAGAAGACCCAGCGACCAGGGCAAAAGAAAAGGGGCCACGGGTACGGCGCAATGCCGTACCCGTGGCCCCTCAAGGACATGGCGCTCCTAGGAACGCGGGCCTTCGGCCTGCTGGCCGACATTCTCCCCGTGCTCGGGCACCGAATCCGGATCCGCGTCGAATTCGTCGATTTCCGGTACGCGCTTGCCGCGCACGAAGAACCAGTAGCAAGCACCGAGCGCCGCAACCCAGATGGCTCCGGTGACCAGCGCGCTGCGGGTATCTGGCACCACGCCGATCATGACGATCACGAAGACCATGAAGGCCACCGCGATGTAGCTGCCCAGTGGCCAGAAAGGAATCTGGAAGCCAGCGGAGGCCAGGCCCTTGCGGGCCAGCTCGCGCTTCATGCCGATATGGGAGAGCAGGATCATCAGCCATACCACCACCGTGGCGAAGGTGGCCAGGGCCGCGATCAGGAAGAAGATCTGGTCCTCGAACCAGATATTGAGCACCACGCCGATCAGCAGGGCCACGATCATCGACAGCGAGGTCACCCACGGCACGCCGTTGGCGGTGGTCTTGGTGAAGACCATCGGGGCCTGGCCCTGCCGGGCCATGCCGTGGATCATGCGGCCTGCGCCGAAGATATCCGCATTGATCGCCGAGAGGGCTGCGGTGATCACGATGAAGTTCAGCACATGGGCGGCCGAGGACAGGCCGATGCTGGAGAAGATCGAGACGAAGGGGCTTTCCTCGCCGTTGATGGTATTCCATGGCTGGATCGACATGATCACGCCCAGGGTCAGCACGTAGAAGAGCAGGATGCGCACCGGCACCGAGTTGATGGCCTCGGGAATAACCTTGCGCGGATTCTTTGCCTCGCCCGCGGTGATGCCAATGACCTCGGTGCCGCCGAAGGCGAACATCACGATGGTGAAGGACATGAGCACGCCCATCACCCCGTGCGGCATGAAGCCGTCATGGGAGAACAGGTTGGAGATGCCCGCGGCGCCCTCGGACTGGTTGCCCAGGCCGAAGACGATGACCGCGATGCCGCCGGCGATCATCGCGATGATCGCCACGACCTTGATCAGCGAGAACCAGAACTCCAGCTCGCCGAACACCTTCACGGAGAGCAGGTTGACCGCGGCGATGAAGAAGACCACCGCCAGGATCCAGATCCAGCGTTCGACGTTGGGGAACCAGAAGCCCATATACACCCCGAAGGCCGTCACATCGGCCAGGGCCACGACGAACATCTCGAAGGTATAGGTCCACCCGGTGACAAAGCCGGCAAAGCGCCCCACGTAGCGCGTGGCGTAGGAGCCGAAGGACCCCGCGATCGGGTTGCGCACCGCCATCTCGCCCAAGGCTCGCATCACCATGAAGACCACGGCGCCGCCGATGATATAGGCCAGCAGCACCGCCGGTCCAGCCATCTGGATGGCTCCGGCGGAACCATAGAACAGCCCGGTGCCGATGGCGGATCCGAGGGCTATGAAACGGATATGCCGGGTACTTAGGCCTCGCTTGAGGCTCTGGGCTGGTTGGCTGGTTCTCACGGATCTCCTCGAAACAACGGTCATGTGCAGTAGTCCCATTCAGGACACGCTCTCCATGTAACCGCGCTCACAAGCATCGTGCAGCAGGGAATCCACAGCGATCGTCCGGTATACCGGACTATCGGATTGATATTCAGCAGTTAGTGAAGATCTTCCGTCGTTCCAGCGATGCCCTCACGGGCCCGCTTGTCGTTCAGGCTGCCCCGGCTGGTGTTCAGATGCTGCTCGGCCAGGCGCTTGACCAGCCCGACATTGCGTTCCGCGATGGCGTTATAAAGCAGCTCGTGCTCGTGCGCCATCGTCTCCAGGTCGTCGTGCTGCGCCAGCACCCAGCGCATCCGCGGGGCCAGGGAGGTCTGGAGCTCCAGCAGCAGGTCGTTGCCCGCCATGCTGATAACCACCTCATGGAAGTTCGCCCCGGCGCGGCGGGCCGTGGTGAAGTCCTGTGCCGCGGCGGCCGCGATTTCCACCTCGAGCACCTCGCGCAGCTGTGCCAGTCCTTCGCGGGTATGGCGTTGCGCGGCCAGCGCAAAGGACATCGTTTCCAGCGCGCCACGCACCTCGTGCAGGTCGGCTACATCCGAGGCGGTGAATTCGCGCACCGTGGCCCAGCTGCGCGGGCGCGGCGTCACGAGCCCCTCGGCCACCAGGACGCGCAGGGCATCGCGGATCGGCAACCGGCTGACCCCCAGATCCTCCGCAAGGTCTCGCTCGACCAGGCGGCTGCCCGGTTTGCGCACCCCGTCGATGATCTCGTTCCGAATCTGCTCGATGACGCGCACCGACTCCGGTTCGAAGTCCTTGTCTGCCAAGCCATTCACCCGCTTTCCCACATGCTTTCCACTGCAATTGTCGCTTAAATGAGACCGGCCTAGTTGGAACAGGAAATGGAGTCGCTCATAAACCTCTGCCGCGTTCCCGTTGTTCTTGAACTGGCGTTCTGGAAGCGCCCTTGAAGGCACGTGCCGCAAGCAGCTCTTGCTAGTGTTGAAGGGGCGAGTCGCCGATCGCCAAACCCTATCGAGCAAGGCTACCAACCTTTATGCAGCAGGTTTCCGCACCAAGCCAGCCAGCCGCCGCGAAGAACGCTGCGCTGCTGATTTCGCACATCCTCTCGCCTATTGTCCTGGGCACGCTCTTGCTGGCGCTCTCGCCCTTGCGCGATGCACGCATCAGGTGGGCCGGGGCGATCGTGGCCGCCCTGTTCACCACGGTGATCCCGTGGCTGCTGCTGGTGACGGCAAAACTGCGCGGCAGGGTCACGGATTTGCATGTCACCGTGCGCCGCCAGCGCCACGGAATTTATGCGATGACTTCCGGCTTGATCCTCTGCGGCTTGCTGGTGTTGTGGCTGATGGACGCCGGCGCCGGCATTTTCCGCGAGGTCCTGTGCATGTTGCTGGGACTGCTGGTGGTGGCCATCATCAACATCTGGTGGAAAGTCTCGGTGCACCTGGCTGTGGGCACGTATGCCATCTTGCAAGTTGCCGGGCAGAGCCCGCAACTGACGCCATGGGTGCTCTTGTTCATCGCGGTGCTTTCCTGGTCCCGCATTCGAAGCTTCCAGCACACCGCCACCCAGGTGTGTGGCGGTGTAGCCGTAGGCATAGCCATCCACTACGCGCATGAAGCGATGGCCCTGGTGCTGTACTAGCTACCCGGTACGCTCAGCTTTGCGGTATCCACAAGCCCGGCATACTGCCATCCGGGATTTGACGCCGGACGGCCCACCTGGCATCCGGCCTCCTCGGCAATCAACGCGCCGGCTGCCCAGTCGTACTCCTGGGTGCCGTATTCGGCGTAGGCGTCCAATGCGCCCTCGGCAACGAGGCACAGGTCCAAGGCGGCAGAGCCGATTCGGCGAACGTTGACGTAGTCTTCGAGCATGCCTTCCAAGACGCGGGCCTGGAACTGGCGGCGTTCGGCATCGTAGCCGAACCCGGTGCCAAGAATTTTTGTTGCCGACTCGACTGGGCCGGTGAGCTGGGTCAGCTTTCCGGTGCGCAGGTCGTGCTTCCATGCGCCCAGGGACTTGCCCGCGAAATACTCCACTTGCAAGGCCGGGGCAACAATAGCGGCGGCCACCCAGGTTTCGGTGCCGTCCTCTTCCAGCTGGCAGGCTCCTACCGAAGAACAGTAGTAGGCGATATTGCGGACGAAGTTGGTCGTTCCGTCCAGGGGATCGATGCTCCAGCGCACACCGCTGGGGTGGCTCGGCTTGGCGCTGGGGAACTCCTCGCCGGTCAATTCGTCATTGGGGCGCGAGGTCAAAATGGTGGCTCGGATGGCTTCTTCCGAGGCACGGTCGAAATCGGTGACCCAGTCCCCCGCTGCCGACTTGTCGTTGAGGTTGAATTGCGATTCGTCGCGTCGAGAAAGCACCTCGGCGCCGGCAGCGGCGGCGCGGCGCGCCACCAGTACCAGCGGGTCGTGACTGATTGACTTGTCCATGTATTAGCCTTCCGTAGGTGCGGCGAGGGCTGCCTCGCGCGCGGCGTCTGGTCCTTGTTCCAGGAGCACTCCAAAGCCGGCTTCGTCGAGCACCGGAACTCCCAGTGACTGTGCCTTGTCCAGTTTCGAGCCGGCGGCTTCGCCGGCGACCAGGAAGTCGGTCTTCTTCGACACGCTGCCGGTGGCTTTGCCGCCGCGCACGATAATTGCTTCCTTGGCGGTGTCCCGCGAATAATTCTCCAGCGTTCCGGTCACGACGATGGCAAGGTTTTCCAGATTTTTCGGGATGTTCTCGTCCTGCTCATCTTTCATCTTCACGCCGGCGGCTTGCCATGCGGAGACGATCTCGCGATGCCAGTCCACCTTGAACCATTCCACCAGCGCCTCGGCAATGATGGATCCGACCGAATCGATTTCGCTCAATTCGGCCACGGCGTCGCCGGAGTCCAGGACGGCAAGCAACGCGTCCATGGACCCATAGCGAGTGGCGATGGCCCGTGATGCGTTAGGGCCGACATGGCGGATGGACAGCGCCACCAGCACGCGCCACAGCGGGTTCTCCTTGGCCTTTTCCAGTTCGTCCAGCAGTTTGAGCGTGCTGCGGGTCGGTGCGGATGGCTTTTTGGCGGTGGCCTTGGAATAGAAATACGGGACCAGCTCGAATTTTCCGGTGCCCTCGCCCTTGGCGCGCTTTTCACGCCAGACCTTGACCTCGCCCAGTTCTTCCAGCTTGTCCTTGAGGTTGAACAGTTCTGCTTCGTTATGCAGGGGGCCGGGACCTGCTGGAAGGATGACGCCGCCTTGGGTCTGCGGGTCCTGCCCGGGGCCACTGGTCAACGCGGCGGCGGCTTCATAGCCCAGGGCTTCGATATCCAGCGCGCTGCGCCCGCCAAGGTAGGCGACGCGTTCGGTGAGCTGCGCCGGGCAGGATTCGGCGTTGAGGCAGCGGATGTCCACATCCCCTTCCTTCGCCGGCGCCAATGGCTGGCCGCAGGATGGGCAGTGGGTGGGCATGACAAAATCGCGCAGGCCGGTGTTTCCTTCACGCAGCGGCAAGACCGGTCCGACGATTTCCGGAATCACATCGCCGGCCTTGCGCAGGATGATGGTGTCGCCGATTTTCACGTTTTTGGCCTTGACCACTTCCTGGTTGTGCAAGGTGGCACGGGCTACGGTGGAGCCGGCTACGAGCACCGGTTCCATCACCCCAAAGGGGGTGACACGTCCGGTGCGGCCCACCTGGACCTGGATGTCCAGGAGCTTGGTGTGGACCTCTTCCGGAGGGTACTTGTAGGCGACCGCCCAGCGTGGAACGCGGGAGGTGTAGCCCAGTTGCTCCTGGGTGGCCAGGTCATTGACCTTGATGACGATGCCGTCGATGTCATGGATGAGGTCATGGCGTTTTTCGCCATGCTCCGAAATGTAGTCCTTGGCTTCGGCCCGTCTGCCCACGACCCTGCCGTAGGGGGACACCGGAAGGCCCCAGCCGCGCATGAGCTCATAGGCCTCGGACTGCTCGGTCATCTGGAAGTCGCGGCTTCGCCCCAGGCCGTGGACAAACATCCGCAGCGGGCGCTTGGCGGTCTGTTCGGGATCCTTTTGCCGCAGGCTGCCAGCGGCAGCATTGCGCGGGTTGGCCAAGGGCGCCTTGCCCTGGGCAATCAGCGCTTCGTTATAGGCATTAAAGTCATCGGTGGCTATGAAGACTTCACCGCGCACCTCGAATTCTGCCGGCCAGCCCGAGCCGGTCAATTCCTGGGGGATGTCGCTGATGGTCAGGGCGTTGTGGGTGACGTCTTCACCGGTGGTGCCATCGCCGCGGGTGGCGGCGCGCACCAGTTTGCCTTCGCGGTAGGTCAGGTTGAGGGCCAGGCCATCGATCTTGACTTCGCACAGCCACTTGACCGGTGTCTGCGGATGCAGGCGCTCGGCGTTGGCCTGGGCGCGTTCCAGCCACGCGTCGAGTTCTTCGAGCGAGAAAACATCTTCCAGCGAGTACATGCGGCTGGCGTGAGTGACCGAGGCGAAGGCAGCGGAGACCTCGCCGCCCACCTCTTGCGTGGGTGAATCCTGCCCGGCCAGGATCGGATACTGGGCTTCGAGCAACTGCAATTCATGGAACAGCGCATCGTATTCGACGTCGGAAACCAGCGGGGCGTCATTTTGGTAGTACGCGTCGCGGTGGGTGCGGATTTGTTCGACCAGCTGTTCATAGCGGGCCTTGTCAGCTTCCGGCGGAGCATTGGTGGTCTCAACGGGGGTTACGGCATTTTCACTCACGTATCCAATTGTGCCCCACCAGCTGCCAGAATCGCAGGCTTGAAAGCTCAGTTCTCCTCTGCGTCCGGCTCCGGATTTCCTGCAGCCACCACGTCGATCACGATCACCGCGATATTGTCCCGGCCACCGGCTTCCAGGGCCGCCCCGGTCAGTACCCGCACTGCTTCGCTGCGGTCCTTGAAGTTCACCAAGATGGTCTGCAAGATGTCTTCGGTCAGCTCGCCGGATAGCCCATCGCTGCACAACAGGTAGCGGTCGCCGATGCGCGGCTGCAGCACCGTGACATCGGGCTGGCTTTCGGCACCTGCCCCCAGGGCACGGGTGATCAGGTTGCGATGCGGATGATTGCGGGCCTCGAATTCGGTGATCTGCCCGGCGTCCACCATTTCCTGGACGGCCGAGTGGTCCCGGGTCAGCTGCTGCAGGGCTCCGTCGCGCAACCGGTAGCCGCGGGAATCTCCCACGTTGACGAGCAACAGGTTGGGTATCTCTTCGGCAACCACCGGCAGGGGCGCCGTGCCCGGAGTTGCCGGGTCCCGGTGGTCCTTGAGCATTTCCGGGGTGATCTTGGCGATCACGTCGGTGTTGACATTCATGGAAAAGCTGGAGGTCCACGGTGGCACTGCGGAGATCGGCGCGGTGACATTGTCCCGGCCCTGGTCAGGGGCCTTGATCTGCAGCAGCGCGCACAAGGTGGTGCCGCCGCGGGCTTCCAGGGCTTCGCGGATCCGGTCATCGGCCAATTGGACCTGGCGCTGGACCTCGGCGACGGTGGGCAGCTTGCGCACCGACGTCTTGTTTGCGAAGGTGCAAATTTCCTGCATGGTTTCGACCGCGAGCTGGCTGGCTACTTCCCCGGCCTCGTGCCCGCCCATTCCGTCGGCCACCGCATAAACGATGTCATGCAGCAAGATGCGGTCCTGGTTCTCGCTGCGGCGCCGTCCAACGTCGGTCATTCCGGCGGCAGCCAGGTTGAACGGCACGGGTGTCGGTTCATTATTCATTAATCAATCACCAGTCCGGCTCCCTCGCCTGGCGAGAGTTCGTAAGGTTGGATGTCG
The DNA here is from genome assembly GCF_001302565.1 of Glutamicibacter halophytocola. Lineage (NCBI taxonomy): Bacteria > Bacillati > Actinomycetota > Actinomycetes > Micrococcales > Micrococcaceae > Glutamicibacter > Glutamicibacter halophytocola. The sequence goes on along the minus strand of NZ_CP012750.1, from coordinate 995,389 downwards.
CCAAAGCCGCGCACGGCCGTAATTTCCTGGGCGGTCAGCACAAAGCGGGCATCATTGCGCAGGGTATTTGCAGTCAGGGCATCGGTGAGCACCGATCCGGGTTCGGCCAGCGAGGTGAGACGGGCGGCCATGTTCACGGTCGGCCCGTAGATGTCGCCGAGCCGGGACAGCACGCGGCCCCAGACCACGGCTCCCCGGGTTTGCGGGAACAGTTCGTCCTTGGCCAGTTCGCGGGAGAGCGACAAGGCAATGAGCGCGCCAGCCTGCGGGGTTTCCGCCACGTAGAGCACTTCATCGCCGATGGTCTTGACCAGGCGCCCGCCGCCAACGGAAATGATTTCCGCGCATTTTGCTTCGAAGCGCTGCACCAGCTGGGCGAGGGTTCGCTCGTTCATGCGGCGCGAGAGCGAGGTGTAGGAGACCAGATCCGCGAAGCCCACGGCTCGGGCCAAGGGCAGCGGCGTTCCGCCGTCTGCCTCGGGGCTGTCCTGCTTGTAGGCGGCGACACCGGTTTCCACGCGCAGTGCCATGCGGTGCACTGCCGAGTTCAGCTGCCGGCGCCAGGAGTAGAGGAGCAAATCCTCAATGGCCGGAATGATGTCGGGCAGCATGCTGAACAGCTGGCGGCGGGCCTGGCGGTCGGACATGTTCTGGTTGGCGATCATGTCCTCGACCAGGGCCTCGATTTGCCAGACGACCATGCGGTCGGTCATCTGCCCGACCGAGCGCATCAGCGAGATCGCTGTTTCCTCGGTGAGCTTGCCTTCGCGCACCATGTCCACCATGGTACCCAGCGCTGCCTTGTCGGCCTTGGTGAAGAACACCTCGTCATCGCCGAGTTCCGGGAAGCCGATGGCGCGCCAGAGCTTGCGGGCGGAGTGCAGGGAAATTCCGGCTTCGGCCGCTACCTCGCGGCGGCGGAACTCGCGCTGGCCGCCGATAAGCCGGTGTTCCAGCGAGGCGACGTTATCGCGCACGGCATCCGGGGTGTGGGCCGGGATGCGCAGCGGGCCCTCCATGGCCTGGGCCAGTTCGAAAATAGGATCGGACTGGTCGGGGATGTCGGCGGCAGGATGCTGACGAGCTTCGCGGGCGGCCTGCGCGGCCGACTGCGGGGAGTCGGCCCGGGGTGGATTGTTGTGCTCGGTGCTCATGCCCCCATGCCCTCACTGTTCGTCGTTTCGGTGTGTGCCGCGTCCCGGCTTCCGCGCAGATTCGCCATGGCTTCCATGGCCAGCGAACGGAAATACGGGACGGATGGAACGTGCGCGATTCGCACATATCCCTGGTTCAAGACGATATCCAAGGTTCCCGCGCGCGTCATCGCATTGTGCTGCTTAGCGTAGGCGACCAGATCGCGAACCGTAAATAATCCTACAGATTGCAGCTGTCCCTGGCTGTAGGCGGACCTGTACATGATCCGCTCGCTGGTCAGCACGATCAGGCTGCGGGTCCAGCGGATCCACGGAACGATGCTCCAGATCAGCACCAAGGCGGCCCAGAGAACCACGGCCACGATCATCCAGACGTCGGCGTTGTCGGCCAGCCAATCGGAGAGGTCATCACGCGAGAGGTAGCCAATGGCGAACGTGCACAAGGCGGTGAGGATGAGAAAGGCGCTGATCGGCTGTCGCAATACTCGGGAGTGCTCGCGAGTTTTGATAATCACTCGCTCCCGTTCATGTAGCGGCAACTTCATCGTTAAGGTCCTCGTCCCTCCTGTCTGGACACAGTTCTTCGGTCTGTGTATTCAATAATAGTCCCGGTGCTAGGCACGATGCTGGTTAGGCATACTTTCCATCGGCGCGCCGCACGTGGTGCACGTCCCCGGCCAGCACATTGGTCCGCTGCCCGTTCCGGTCCTCCAAAACCAGTGCTCCGTCAGGCGCCAGCTGGACTGCGGTGGCTTCCAGGGTTGAGCCGTCGGGGAATTCGACCCGCACCTCGTGGCCCAGGGTGGCCAGTTTTTCGCTGGCCATTTCGCGCAGGGACCGGCCCTCGAATCCCGGCAGCGGCACTTGAACGGACCCGGAGACCTGGCGGAAACCGCGGTCGAGGTTCACCAGTTCCTTGAGGTACTCGGCCAGCAATTGGGTGCGGTCGATGGCGTGCGAACTGGCCAGCCGCAGCGACGTGGCCGTGGGGACCGGAAGTTCTTCGCGGCTCTGGTCCACGTTCATCCCGGTGCCAACAACCACCCCGTATCCGGAGCCGGCCGGGACCATTTGGGCCAGGATGCCGCAAATCTTGAACTCCCCGGCCAGCAGGTCATTGGGCCATTTGATGCGGACCGGGACTTTGGCGACGCGTTCTGCAGCTCGGCTCCAGGCCAAGGCGGCCAGCATGGTGTACCAGGATAGCGCTTCGGTGGGAACGCTCGCTCCGGGGGCCATCATCACGCTCACGGTGATCGAGGAGCCGGACGGCGTCACCCAGGCACGGCCGAGCCGGCCTTTGCCTGCTTGCTGGTGCTCCGTGTAGTACACGCTCAGATGGCCAGCCAGGCCCCGGCTGGCCAGATCCGCTAATTCGGCATTCGTTGACCCCGAGGTCTCTTTGAATTCCACCGCTCCGAGCGAAAGCTGCTGAGTGAGCTGGGCAAAACGCGTGGGGTCGATGGCTGCGCGGGCGGCGCCCTGGGAAGTGTCCATAGCTAAAACCCTATGGCACCGGCACGCCGATCCGCTCTTGGCGAAGTCTCCTTAAAGGAATATGTCCTCGACCAGCGGCACGTCGGGGTTGAGCGAATATTTCTCCAGATCCGCCACGCCAGCCAAGTTCAGCACCTGCGAGTCGGTGAAGAAGTTGCCGCTGAGCTTTCGGGGATCGCTGCTCAAAATGGCCATGGCCGCATCGGCAACAATTTGCGCATCGCGGGCGCCCTGGATCATCTTCTGCCCACCGGGCAGATTTCGGATTGCCGCGGTATCAATCAGGGTTTCTGGCCACAGCGAATTCACGCCAACGCCTTGGTCCTTGAGCTCTTCGGCCAATCCAAGGGTGGTCAGGGACATGCCGTACTTGGCCATCGTGTAGGCCAGGTGCTCCCCTGCCCAGCGCGGGTCCAGATTCAGCGGTGGCGACAGCGTCAGAATATGGGCATGCTGCGAGGCGCGAAGGTAGGGCAGCGCGGTTTTGGATAGCAGGAAGGTTCCGCGCACGTTGATGTCCTGCATCAAGTCATAGCGCTTCATGTCCACTTGCTCGGTCTTGGCCAGGTTAATCGCCGAGGCGTTATTCACCACGATGTCGATGCCGCCGAAGGCGGCCACGGCTTCGGCCACTGCGCGTTGCACGTCCTCGTCGATGCGCACATCGCCCACCACTGCCAGGCCGCGTCCGCCGGCCTGGTTGATTTCTTCAACTGCGGTGTGAATGGTGCCTTCGAGGCTGGGATGCGGGTCGTTGGTTTTCGAGAGCAGCACGACGTTGGCTCCGAGTGCTCCGGCTGCTTTGGCTATGGCCAATCCGATGCCGCGGCTTCCGCCGCTCATCAAGATGGTGCGGTTCTTGAGGCTCGCCGCGACCGGGGCGAGTTCAGTGCGGGGTTCACTAGTCATGTGATACAGATTACGCGAACTCCCCCGGCTAAGCTACTCTTCAGTAACTTATTCTGGCGTGCCACCCACTGGATATTGGCCCATTTTGTAAGTTTCCTACAACCAGAAGTCCTGTTTACCCAGCTAGACTGACTTGGATGGCATTTTTCTTGTGCTATTCCTACACATTGAAAACAACTCGAGGGAGTCGAAGGCATGACGCAGGGCAGAACCGAGGCAGACGAAGCAATCGACCTGTCCACCACCGCCGGCAAGCTTGCTGAATTCCGCCGCCGCCAGAAGCTCTCCGAAGCACCTAGCGGCCAGGCAGCAATCGAAAAACAGCACTCCCGCGGAAAGCACACCGCCCGTGAACGCATCGAAATGCTCATGGACGAGGACTCCTTCGTGGAATTCGACGCCCTCGCTGTTCACCGCTCCACTGCCTTCGGCATGGAAAAGAAGAAGCCAATGGGCGATGGCCTGGTTTCCGGCTACGGCACCGTTGATGGCCGCCTTGTGGCCGTCTACTCCCAGGACTTCACCGTCTACGGCGGCTCGCTGTCCCAGGTCAACGGCGAGAAGATCGTCAAGGTCCAGGAATTCGCGCTGCGCAATGGCTGCCCGGTAGTAGGCATCCTCGACGGCGGCGGCGCCCGCATCCAGGAAGGCGTGGCCTCCCTGGCCATGTTCGCCGACATCTTCCGCAACAACGTCCACGCCTCGGGCGTGGTCCCGCAGATCTCGCTGATCATGGGCCCATCGGCTGGTGGAGCCGCCTACTCCCCTGCCCTGACCGACTACGTGATCATGGTTGACAAGACCAGCCACATGTTCATCACCGGGCCAGATGTCATCAAGACCGTCACCGGCGAAGAAATCGACATGGAAACCCTCGGCGGCGCGCGCCAGCACAATGCCAACACCGGTACGGCAACGTACCTGGCCAGCGACGAGGAAGACGCTGTGGAGTTCTGCAAGGAACTGCTGGATTTCCTCCCCTCCTCCAACCTTTCCGATGCCTTGATCGCCGAGTTCGATGAAGAGCTGGAAATCACCGCGGATGACCTGGCGCTGGATACCTTGATTCCGGATTCCGCAAACCAGCCTTATGACATGCGCAAGATCATCGAATCCGTCGTCGATGACGCGCACTTCTTCGAGATGCAGTCGCTGTACGCGCCGAACGTGATGATCGGCTACGCCCGCGTCGAGGGACGCACCGTGGGCATCGTGGCCAACCAGCCAATGCAGTTTGCCGGCACCTTGGACATTGCCGCTTCGGAAAAGGCTGCCCGCTTTGTGCGCAACTGCGATGCCTTCAACATCCCGATCCTCACCTTCGTGGACGTGCCCGGCTTCCTGCCCGGCAAGGACCAGGAATTCCAGGGGATCATCCGCCGCGGCGCGAAGCTGCTCTACGCCTACGCCGAGGCCACCGTGCCGAAGCTGACCGTGATCACCCGCAAGGCCTACGGCGGAGCGTACATCGTGATGGGCTCCAAGAAGCTCGGCGCGGATTTGAACCTGGCCTGGCCCACCGCGCAGATCGGCGTGATGGGCGCGCAGGGCGCAGTGAACATCCTGTACCGCCGCGATCTTGCGGCAGTGGAAGCCGAAGGCGGAGACGTCGAGGCCCGCCGCAAGCAGATCATCGACGACTACGAGGCCGAGCTGCTCAACCCGTACCAGGCCGCCGAGCTGGGCTACGTGGATGCGGTCATCGCCCCGAGCGACACCCGCGTGCAGCTGGTTCGCGGATTGCGCGCACTGCGTGAAAAGCATGCAGTGCTGCCACCGAAGAAGCACGGCAACATCCCGCTGTAGCCAGGGCCCGCACCGCCTATTCGAGTACTAACGAGGAGCAAAGCCAATGGAACAGGACACCGCGACGCCTGCCGCCCCGCAGATCCAGGTGACCAAGGGCAATCCCAGCGCCGAGGAACTGGCAGCAGTCACCGCATTGCTGTGCGCCTTGGGCAATGCACCTGCCGAGCAGCCCGACGAAGCGGCACCAGCCAAGAAGCGCGTAACGCGCCTGCGCAAACGCCGCGCGCTCACCCCGCGCCTGGGCTGGGCCGTCGGACGCCGCTAAAGGCCCATTGCCGATGCAGCAGACCAAGTGAGATGGCTTGTTGTTCCCCGAGGGAACAACAAGCCATCTCATTTTTGAAGCGCTGCACGCTGCCTATTCGTCGTCCGGGATCCCGGCCTCAAGCATGTCCAAGTCTGCCCGGGTGACCAAATGCGAACTCACCGCATGCTCAACGAGCCGAGCCTTGCGATTGGTGGCCAGTTTTCCTGGCCCGCCACGCAATCCGGCAATGCCGGCTCGATCCAATTTGTCGCAGACATTATCGAGCTTGCGATTGAACTTGGTGATGCCCCAGCCAAGGCGCTCGGCCGCCGCGGCGCTGGTGGGGATGGCACTGAGCCCAGTCCCGTCGCGTTTCAGCATCGGCTCGCTGAGGGCAACGATCAAGGCCCTTTGCGCCTGGGTCAAAATCACCGGCCCGATGGTGGTCTCCCCATCGCTGTCGCTATCAACATGGTCCTGCCGGAACGCCGGCTGGGCCACATGGATGGACAGTTCATAGGTGGTCGGTCCGGCGGTGAAAACCACCGATACCCGGTTCAGCACCAGGGGCAGGCTGGACTGCGGGGAAAGCCAGGCTTGCAATCCACCAGTCTTATCCGCAATGGTGGCAGTCAAGCGGGTGCCAATATTGTTCAGCCACCACAGGCCAGCATGTTTTGAAATGGTCAGGAACTGGCGGTGGAGGTAGGGGTTTTCGTCAATTGCCAAGTCGCCTTCGCGTCCGATGACAAAGGTCTTATCCTCTACTACTGGATAGTACTGGCCGCAATACTCAACGTAGAGCTCGTTCAAGGATTTCGCCTTCTCTCCCGATCATTAACCCGTACAGAACTTTGACGCATCGGAGATGCGGCCGTCATCGCGAACCAGTTTGACTTCAATGCACGTCTGTCCGCCTTCAGCGATAGCGGTCGTCGCGCTGGTTGACTTGGTCTGCTCGACTTCGCCCTTATCCGTTGCCGTGATAGGCGCCCACCGGTAGAAATCACCCTGGTTAGGTTCCGGGTTTTCCCAGCGGAAGGTCACTGTCTCACCCACCGTAGAGTACTTGAAATTTTCCACCATCGGCACGGTGCCGCCCAGCAGGGGATCTTTTGGATCGCCGGAAGCGGTGATGGGAAGTCCGCCTTCAGTGGTTCTTTCATCCTGCGGCAGCAGCCGATTGACCGCCACTGCACCGCCAATCAGCAAAACCAGGATGATCCCGACAACAATGAATATTTTCGGGAAACTCCTAGCTTCATTTTCCGCCGCTGGCGCGTCGGCCTGATCCCCAGCAGGCGATTGCGAGGAATCCGCGGCGTCGCTGGGGGCAGCAACAAATCGCTCGGCCACCTTGGGCTTGGCGGGCCTGCTGCTGCCCGAATCCTTGGGACGCTGCCCCGGAACGAAGGAAATCATCGGGCCTGCCGACAGCGGGCGCTGGGCGTCGCTGATCGAGGTGACGCTCCGAACGCGGGTTGCCTCCCCTTCCTCTTCCGGAGCCGCCTCAGCAGCGGGATCTTCCATCACCTCGAACTCGGTGACGGAAAAACCCAACTCCATTTGGATCCGCTGCAAGGTCCGCGCAAGTTCTGCGGCCGTGCCAAATCGGCTCTCTGGATCCTTGGCCATGGCTACCGCCAGGGCCTGATTCAGCGAATCCGGGATGTCGGCCCGGGTCAACGCCCGCAGCTGGGTGTTGCAGATTCGCTCGATGAGGACTGCTTGCGAATTGTCCTGTCCGGGATGCACGAATGGCGAGTGCCCGGCCAGCACCGTGTAGATGGTGGCGCCCAGCGAGTAGACATCCATGCGCACCCCCGGCGGGAGGCCCTCTTCAAAGGCCTCAGGTGCCGACCATGGCACGGACATCCCGGCAGCATGGGACCCCACGGTGCCCGAAATGCCAAAGTCGGTCAATGCCGGGCGGTTGTAATCGGTGGTCAGCACGTTGGCCGGCTTGATATCGCGATGCACGATGCCCGCCAAGTGCGCGGTGTGCACCGCAGAGCAAAGCTGGATTGCCAGGGTCAGCGCCTCATCAACGCTGAGCACGCCGCGACGGTACCGGGCATCAAGGGAGGGACGGGAGCAATACTCCATCGCCAGGTACGAGCGGCCATCCTCGGTGGTCTCCGCCTGATAAATGGTCACAATGTACGGATGCGACGAGAGCTGGGCCATCAAGTTGGCTTCAGTTTCAAAGAGCTTCCGGGCATCGTCCTTGCTGACATCAGCCAGGAGCACTTTGATGGCCACCTTGCGCTGGGGCCGATGCTGTTCGTAGAGGTACACGTCGGAGAAGCCGCCGGTACCCAGTGGCTTGACCAGGGTGAAGCCGGGGATCTGCGGCGCGGGCGACGAGGGGCGCCGTGGGCTCACGGCACATCCTCGAAACGCAGGCTGACACCATCGCCGAGGTCCGCCACATCGCCGCTTTTCAGCATGACTTCCTGGTTCCGGGAGAGGCGTCGCGGTGCCTGGCCCTCGCGCAAGAGCATCGTTCCATTGGTCGCGCCCAGGTCAACGAGCTGCACATGCCAGCCTTCCAAGCGCACCAGCAGGTGCGAGCGGGAAATGTCGCCGCTCGGGCTGTCAATCTGCAGCAAGCGCGGTGGATTCGGTTCCTTGACCGCCGAGGCGCTGGGCTGGCGGCCCAGCACCACGGAGCGGTTCAGTTCATGCGAATACTCGCGGATGCCCCCGCGGTCGCGCACCGTCATGCGGCCCATGGCCGGCTTGCGAACCTGGCGCGCCGGACCGGACAGGGTTGCCCCGCAGGTATGGCAGGTGGAGGCCGTCGGCGGGTTGGGGTGGCGCTGTTCGCAGGAACGCGCCAAGATGTACTCGGTGGGGCCGGAATGGCTGTCATCGCCGGCCTCTGGTTCTGGGCGTGGCGGGGTTTGCGGCTTCATGGCCTTGATCCCGCGAATGATCGTGTGCTCGTCCGCCGCGGAAGCCGAGGTGGCGGCAGCACGAGATTTGATGATCGTATCCAGATCGTCGCCGTCACCGGTTTCGTATTCGGTGCCGGTTGCTCCGCGGATGCCCAGCAGCTGGCTAGCCAGCGAGAATTCGGCGGAGTGCAGGTGCTGTTCGTAGTCCTCCGGGTCCTGGGTCTGTTCGTTCACCCCGGAAGAGGTGTGCCCGCGATCCGAAGAAGGAATGAAGGTGTCTTCGTTGTCGGCGTCCTGCGCGGCAACCTTCTTGGCCTTGGCTTCCGTATGCTCTGTGGCAAGCGGCCCCTGGGCAGCAGGCGCCGCTGGCTTTGGAGCCTGGCTCGGGCTTGCGGCCTTGGCGGGTGCAGGTGCCTGGAATGGCGCAGGCTTTTGAGCTGCGGCGGGAGCACTTGGCGCATCAGGTGCTTCAGGCTTTGGCTCTTGTGCAGCTATTTCTTCCGTGGCCGGAGCAGGATCTGCAGCTGCCGCTGGGGCCGGCTTGCTGTCCGCCACCGCAGCACTGGTTGGCGCCGGAGCTTCCGGCACCTCGGGCTTCGGAGCCTCGGCAACGCTCTTCTGCTCGGACACTGCAGGAGCGGCCGCTGGGGCGGGCTTGCTGTCCGCCACCGGAACACTGGCAGGCGCCGGAGCTTCCGGCACCTCGGGCTTCGGAGCCTCGGCAACGCTCTTCTGCTCGGACTGGGCCGGAGCCTTGACCGCGCTCGAGGCAGCAGCTGCAGAAGCGGCAGCCGATGCATTCGCTGCTTGCTTGGCACGCTCCGCTGCAGCTGGGGATGGTCCTTGGCCGCTATCCCACGACAGTGCTGAAACACGGACAATGCCTTCCTGGATTGGCAACGCCGCGGCCTTGGTGGAAGTTTCGGCAGCAGCGCCCAGAGTCCAGCCTTGCGAGTCAGCCAGTTGTCGCTCAGCCCAGGTGGCAATGCCGGCGCCACTGACCAATTCTTCGCCCTTCTGGCTACGCGAGCGCAATTCGAGGCTGCCGCGCAATACCGTGTGCGGTGCGGCTTCCCGGGAGACCAGGGCAAAATTTGGCAGGGATGCGATATTCATCTGGTAAATGGACAGCAGCTCGGAGAGCAACGACTCGACGGTGACGGCATCTTGGAGCTTGTCCCAGAAGGCGGTTACCTGCTCGGTGCTGGTGTCGGCAGGCAGAAGTACGGCATGCTCGTCATTGACCAGGGCGTACCATTCGCCGGGGATGTAACGCAGGCTGTTCATGATGTCTCCTCTGTGTGGCTCATGGTCGATAGTCGCGGGACGGTCACTTCGACGTCGTCTGGATGCCCGTATTGAACATCGGCTACGATCACGCTGATATTATCGCGTCCTCCGGCGGTGAGGGCTGCTTGGACCAATTCTTCGGCAGCCTGTTGCGGGTCCGGGAAGTACGCCAGAATCTCTTCTATTTTTTCATCGCCCACTTCGCTGCTCAAGCCATCTGAGCACACCAGGATCCTTTCCGTGCCCGCAACGGGCAATAGCCAGAAGTCCGGATGGCTATCGGCATTGATGCCAAGGGCACGGGTAATAACGTGGCGGCGCGGGTAATTGGCAGCTTCGTCCGGGCTCAGCTGACCGCTGTCGACCATTTCCTGGACTTCCGAGTGGTCGATGCTGACCTGTTGCAGCTGGTCATGCGACCACAGATAGGTACGCGAGTCGCCGACATTAAAGACCAGGAGCTGGGGCTGCGCCGCTGCTGTGCTGGCCATTTCGTCCACCAGCACCGCCCCGGTGAGGGTCGTTCCGGCCCGGCCAGCGCCCACGTCGATGATCTGCTGATCGGTGCGCTCAAGCAGCGCCCCGAGCTGGTCCGGATCAGTGCGCCCAGGCACGGTGCCCAGCCCCTCGCCAAGCAGCTTCAGGCACAAGGCGCTGGCTACTTCGCCGGCTTCATGCCCGCCCATGCCATCGGCGATGGCGACCAGCCGGTCCGTGGCCAGCAGGCTGTCTTCATTCAGCGCACGGCGCAGCCCGCGATCGGTGGCGTAGCCGTATCTGAAGCTCGGGACAGTGCTGGGTGCCGGGCCGTTCAAGGTTGCTCCACGTGGAAGTACCTGTCGCCCAGGTAGACAGTCTGCCCGGCCAAGGCCTGTTCGGGTTTGCCCGGTTCCAGTGCGCGAACCGCGCCCTGTGCGTCAACAATGGATGAGCCATTGGCCGAACCGCGGTCGGTGACCCAAATGCAGCCGGCACCGGGCTGAACCAGCAGGTGGGTTTTGGACACGCTGCGCTCGGGATCATCCAGGACAACCAGTCGCACGCCGATGTCGCCCTCGCCGTGCGAGGGGTTGCGACCGAGCAGAATAGTGCCATCGAGCTCGATGCACTTCTGGTCATCAAATTCCAGGTGCAGGCCCGCAGGCGCTGCGGAACGAATTCGGGTGTAGCCTTCTTCTTCATCCGCGTCGGCGCCCGAAACGTGCTGGTCAGAGAGCTCGGCCTGCGGTTGTGGTTCTGGCTGTGGTTCTGGTTCTGGCAGTGGAGAACGGACGGCTCCTGGAACCGAATCGATGACGGCCACCTCCTTCTCCAACGGACCGTCGGCTTTCTGGACCGGGACGTTGGTGACGGCCGGAGCCTGCTCAGCCGCTGGCTGTCGGACATTAGCCACCGCCGAATCCTGCCCTGCTGCCGGCTGCGGGGCAAATGATTCTGGCCCTTGTTTGCCGCCAGTGCTCAATGGATCACGTCCGGCCTTGATATCCAGAACCAATGTGCCTGCGGCCTTGTCGTGCCATCCCTGCTTTTTTCCATTGGAATCGAACTGGTTGGAAATGACCATCAGGATGGAACCGGCCAGGGGAATGATGCCGGCGACAGCAATCAGCAAGCGGCGGCCAATGGTTTTGCCCCAACCGGGGGCACCGCCTTCGAGGTTCGTGGTGCGCACGCCCAGAACGAGGTTGCCCGGGGTCTTGCCAGCGGTGGCTTCCCACCACCACACGAACACCGTGTAGGCCAAAGAGAGCAAGGCATACGTGGCATAGATTCCCATGATGTCGCCCATGACTTCTGGGACGGTGAGGGCTTGGAGCATCTTGGCTGAGATCATCGGCAAGAAAATCACCGAGAGGATCAGCACCGGCACCATATCCACCAGCCATGACAGCAGTCGTTGGGTGGTCGTGGCGTCCACCAAGTTCATTTTCACTGCCATGGGAATTTCCTACTCTTCCGTTTGAATGTTCTTGCTGTGATGACTGTCTTGGCCGCCAATTCGTGGATCAGCGAACGCGGCGAGAAGTTCACCCGCATACGCCTGAAGAAGCTCAGCGGCTCTTGCATCTTGCGGGTATGCGCCATCACTTCATCCCAGTACTTCTGCACCTGTTCCTCGGTTGGTTGCTCGCGAGAGAAGTTCGCGGCGTCGGCCTGTTGGGACAACGTGGCTACCGATGATGCCAGGGCGGGGAATCCGGTGGCAAGCACCGCAGCATTTTCCCTGCGGGTCGCACCGTTGGCCGTGGATATCCGGTGGTCGGTGGCGTAGCTCAGCAGTTCCTGCCAGCCACCGCTCATGCGTTCAGCCCGGTTTCCGGTACCTGAGCGTTTTTTGCGGCGTTGAAGTTTCAACAGCGCAATCAGCGCCAGTGGCGAGAGCAGAACCAGCAGGGAGCCAAGCGAAATGCCTGCCACCTTGATCACCATGCCCCAGCGTTCCCAGAAGCTCTTGGGTTCTTCCTCGATTTCCTGGGGCTCGGGTGCAGTCTGCGGGGGCAGGTCCGCTTCGTCCTGGGCCGGCGGAGGCGGCTGCAACACCTGGGGCTGCGGCACCGACTTCGGTTCCTGCTCTGGCGGGGTAGGCTGCTCATCCTCATTTGGCGTGGGGTTGAAAGCTACCCATCCCTCCCCCTCGAAGGCGATTTCCACCCAGGCGTGCACATCGGAACCGGTCAGGTTCACCGCTTGGTCGGGACGGTATTCTTCGGGATAGAAGCCCATGACCACACGTGCTGGCATGCCTTGCTCGCGTGCCATCAAGGCCATGGCCACCGCATACTGCTCATCGTCGCCAATCATCTGGTCGGCATCCAGCAGGCTGGTGATGCGCCCGGCTCCGTGTCCGGAAAGCGAAGGGACCTGGCCCTCGGTTCCATTGGAGAAGAATCCGGTTCCAGACAGCGTCGCTTCCAGGCCGCGCGCCCGCTCCAGGTCGCTGCGTGCAGACCCGGTAAAGTCCGCGGCCTTGGCTCCAGCTATCGCTGGCACGTTGGCCAATTCCGGCATGCGCAATTGCGCGAAGTCCAGCTTGGCAAGCTGATCATCCGTTGGCTGGGCCGGGAATTGCACCTTGGCTGTGTAGGAATCGCCCTTGCGCACTCCGGTGGAGCTCAGCACGCTCTCGGAGGTATCGGAGTAGAACAGCGATCGGGCCAGTTCGTCTTCGCGGGCTCCGGTGATGTCCATGCCCAGCAATTTTCCGCCGGCAGGAACCCAGACTCCGTCATAGTCTTCGATTTTAATGGCCAGATCGGCCGTTTCGCGCCCTTCGGCTGAATCCGTGGAACGAATATCGCTGGCATCGCCGACCGGGGAAAAGCTTCCGCCGGCGGCCGGGTCCACGTTCGCCACCATGCCGTTGTAGGAATCCAGCGCCGCCAAGCGGATGCGCTGGCCTTTGGGAAGGCCTGTAACGGTCAAGAGGGTGTCATCGGCCATGGTTTTCACATATTTGCGGAAACGGGTCAGCGGGCTGGGGTAATCGTAGAGATCCACCGGCGGTTCCAGCGCATCGCGCAGCACTTGGCGGGGGTTTTCCGGGGCCAGGATCGGGGTGGCTGCCGCGGTGATGGTGCCCGCGCCGGCCAGTACCAGCGCCCCGGCGATCACACGGCGCACGAGCAGCTGCTGGCCGCCGCGTGATTCTCCGTGCCCGGACTCCAGCCCATTAAAGGCGCCGGTGATCCGCGAGGACATGAAGGTCCGCCACGCCAGCCAGCCCACCAGAACGGCGATCAAGGCCACGCCGCGGGCAATCGGCAGCGGCACGTCGCGGGTGCCGAAGGCGATTCCCAGGACGAACATGGCCAAGAGCGGGATCAGCGTCCAGTACGGCGAGCGCAGCCGCCAAGCAACCAGTCCGGCCAGCACCGCGGTGAGCAAGGTGGAGAAGAACGCCACAATGAGCACCCCTCCATAGGTTCCCACCGGCGGGGCGACGGTGAGCATGTCCTTCCAGCTGAAGACCAGTCCGGCCAGCAAAGTGCGCAGCGAAGATGCGGTGGGCAAAACGCCGAAGGCCGCTTCACGCGGTGTCGCCAGCGGGGTGCCCAACAGCAGGTAGAGCAGCGCAAAGACTCCGACGGTGCGCCAAGTGCCCCAGCGGAAATAGACATTCGCCCAGGCCAGAGCAAGGCCGGCGAGGATGCCGCCGGCAGCAGCCAGCATGAAATTGGGGCTGGCGCCATAGGCATCAAGCAGACCCAGGGCACCAAGCAGCAGCGCCAAGGCCAGGCAGGCGGCATCAACGCCAAAACGCCACAGCGGGAGCTTATTCATGCCACCGCCTTTCGCAGCATCAAGCCCAGTTCATCAAGTTTTCCCAGGCTGAGAACGGTCAATTCGCCAATATTCGAACGGGTCGGCTCGATCCCCGACTCGCAGCGGATCGCGATGGCCCGCACCCCGGCGGGCACGTGCATCCAGGCCGCGCGCAGGGCCTTGGCGCTGGTGCGGGTGCCGGTCAGGAAAAACACCACCGAGGCCCCTGGCACGGTATCGGCGGTATGGCGGACCACGTCCACGAGATTCTCGCGCAGTACCGGGGAGGCTTCAATCCGGGTCAGCCCGTCCATCATCATCCGGCCGCTGTCGGTGCGCACCGGCCCTTCCTGGGTGAGGATGGCCAATTTGCGCTGCTCGGCGACAGCCTGCTGGCCGATGGAGGCAGCCACCGAAACCGCCAGCTCGAAGTCTTCTTCGGCGTGGGCTTCGGAGTACTCCTCCAAATTGGTTGAAAGGCTCAAGGCCAGATGGGAGCGCCGGGTTTCCTCGAACTGGCGAACCATCAGCTGGCCGGTGCGTGCCGTGGACTTCCAGTGGATGTGCCGGCGGTCATCGCCGGGCTGGTAGTCGCGCAGTGCATGGAAGGAGACGTCCGAGTTGGACAGATCCGAGGTGGGCATGCCTTCGAGGTCGCGGATGAAGCCTGCGGAGGAACCATCGAGCCCGGTGGTTTTCGGATGGATGAACAGCTCGTAGGTTTCGGTCCACTTCACCTGGCGGCGCAGAATCGCGAAGGGGTCCTGGCGCACCGAGCGCACCGGTCCGACGTTGAGCACCTGGCGCCGCTGGGTGGGAATGGTGAAGAGTTCTTCATGCTCCTGCGCAGTAGCCAGGCGCGGGATCCGGAAGGCGGTGGCGCCATGGCCCACCGGCAATTCCATCATCACCGGGGCTGCACTGCGCGATGCCTTGTTGGTGACCTGCAGGGCGCCCACAGCCCGGTCCCCGACCGCGACACGGGTGCGGTGGAGATCCAGCTGGACGCTGAAGTCGTTGCGACCGAGGATGAAGCCGACGGCGGCCAGCAGCAAAACAGTGGCCATGAATGCGCCAAGGACCGCTTCCTGCCAGCCGAAGACGGCGCCGAGGATCCACAGGAGAACCGTGGTTCCCAGCACGGCGAAGCCCAAGGGCGAAATCACCGAGCCCAGCGGGCCGAGGAACCGGTCGCTGTAGGTGCGCGCCCTGCTGGCGGCGGGGCGCAGATATTCGCGCAGGACCTGCAGCGCTTCGCTGGCCATGCTCAGCGATTGGCCTGCCCTGCGGTTCAGCGCGCTGCGCCGGGAGGAACGCCTGGCTTTTCGGTTCATTAATGCGCTTCCTGGCCGGAGCCGGAGTCCTGGTTTTCCGCCGCCGCTACCGAGTCTTCGCTTCCGCGGCGGGTCGGGGCGGGAACCTTGGCGAGCACCGAGGTGATGACCTGGGATGCGGTGGTGCCGGTGAACTCGGCTTCCGGATCCAGGACCAGTCGGTGGGTGAAGATGTGCGGGGCCAGTTCCTTGATGTCATCCGGGAGCACGTAGTTGCGCCCCTGGCTGGCGGCCCAGACCTTGGACGCGCGCACCATGGCCAGCGCGCCACGCACCGAGACGCCCAGGCGGGTTTCGGGTACCTCGCGGGTCAGCTCGCACAGCGCGGCCACATAGTCGAGCACCGCGGCATCCACGTGCACGGTGGTGGCCAGCTGCGCCATTTCCACCACGGCTTCGGTGGTGATCACCGGGCGCAGGCTGGCCGAGCGGTCGCGCTGGGCGCTGCCCGAGAGCAGGGCCACGGTGGCGGCGCGATCCGGGTAACCGATGGAGGTCTTGATCAGGAAGCGGTCCAGCTGGGCTTCGGGCAGCCGGTAGGTGCCGGCCTGCTCGATCGGGTTCTGGGTGGCGATCACCATGAAGGGGCGGGCCTGCGGGTAGGTCACGCCATCGACGGTGACGCGTCCTTCTTCCATGACCTCCAGCAGCGCCGACTGGGTCTTTGGCGAGGCGCGGTTGATTTCATCGGCCAGCACCAGGTTGGCGAAGATCGGGCCATGATGGAATTCGAACTGGCCGGTGCGCTGGTCGTAGATGGTGATGCCGGTGACGTCCGAGGGCAGCAGGTCGGGGGTGAACTGGATGCGCGAGTTGCTGCCCTTCACGGTGGCGGCCAGCGAGCGGGCCAGCATCGTCTTGCCGGTGCCCGGCGCGTCTTCGAGCAGCACGTGCCCCTCGGAAAGCATGGCAGTCAGCACCAGCTTGATGGTCTGGTCCTTGCCCAAGACGGACTGGCCCACATTGGAGACCAGGGTGGAGAAGGTATCGCAGAACCAGCTGGCCTGCTCGGTGCTCATGGTCGTTGGCATAGTGCCCTTTCAGTGCATTGCGCTGCGCTCGCCGCGCGTGGCTAGAAGGTGGTCTTGTTGGATTGCGTGCCATCGATGACGGCGTAGTACGGCTCGGACCAGCCCGGCTCGATCACGCAAGGCAGGTCCGCGGAGGCCCGGCCGTTGCCGTTGACGTTGAAGGTCACGTTGTTATCGGAGAACATGCCGCCGGAGTGGTAGCACTGGGCCAGATAGGTATGCGTGCCTGGCGCGAAGTTGTAGAGCTCCACGTGGTACTTGTAGCAATCCGGGTCGCAGGTCGAGTTGGAGTAGCCGTTGTAGTTCGGCCCCTTGGACAGGGTCACCGAACGAGCCGGCTTCGGGTTGGTCTTTTCGGTCTTGGACCAGGAGCGCGACTGCCCAGCGTTATCGCTGGCGATGACCTTGATGGTCCGATCGGTGGAGTAGCCAAGGCCGGTCACCTTTTGCGTGCCGTCATTCTTGGTATTGTTTCCGCCGATCTTCACGGTCTGGCTGACGGTGCGGCCATTGTCCTCGCCTGCATTGGTGTTCCAATTGAAGGTGATCCAGTCATCTCCGTGCGAAGCGGAGATATTGGCGTTGTCGCGCAACGGGCCGTAGGCGCTTTCCTGGTTGCTGGCCGGGCTCGGCGACGCCGCGCCGGCAGCGTTGAGCGCCCGGACGCGCCAGGTGTGGGCGTTGCCGTTCGATCCGGTGTCGATCACCGCGCCGGGGCCGCCGAAGGACTTCCATGCCCCGCCGTCGGTGGAGTACTGGTATCCGGTGATCTTCGAGCCGTTGGATCCCGGAGCCTGGAAGTTCAGCTGCACCATCCGATAGGCGCCGGTGGCCTTGGCGGCCACCGACGAGATGGTCTTGGGCCGCCCGTAGGGGGTGACCGCTGCCGAAGGCGAGCTCTGTGCAGAGGCGCCGACCCGGTTGCTCGCGGCAATGGTGAAGGTGTAGGAGCCGGAGGTGCTCAAGCCGGTGACGCTCTGGCTGCGCTGGTCGGCCGAGATCGAGCCCACGGTCTTGACCAGGGTGCCCGACTTGAATACGCGCAGGGTGTACCCGGTGATCGGGGCACCGTTGTTTCCCGGTGCAGTCCACGCCACGTTGACCACGCCGCCGTCCACCGCGGATTCCTTGCGGGCCGCGGTCGGCGCCGATGGCTTGAACGGCTTTCCGGCCGGGGTGACCGCAGCAGAGTAGGCGCTGAAGACCGAGGGCTTTGCGGCCTTGTTGACCGCGCGCACCCGGACTTGGTAGTCGGTGCCGTTTTTCAGGCCCTTCCAGACATACGAGGTTCCGGTGATTCCGGTGACCTGGGTGATCCCGTTGCCGGGGGCCGGGGAGATTTCCAGCGTATAGCTCTGGATCGCCGAACCGCGGCTGACCGGAGCGGTCCACTTGAACGCGGCCTGCGTATCGCCGCTGGTGCCGGTCGGCGCAGCGGGCTGCTCTGGCTCGACATCCGGGCGCGCATCGGCGGACTGGGCGGAGGCCGGGGATTCGCCGACCGCATTGGTGGCGGTCACGGTGAAGTTGTAGACCTTGTCGTTGGTCAAGCCGGTGATGGTGCAGGTGGTGGTGGCGCACTGCTGGGTGTGCCCGCCGCCGGTGACGGTGTAGTGCGTGATGGCCGAGCCGTTGTTGGCTGGCGGATCCCACTGCAGCACGGCCTTTTCATCGCCGGTGGATTGCACGCGCGGCAGGCCCGGTGCTTCCGGTGCGCCCTTGACGTTCAGGGTCACGGTGCCGATGACATTGCGGGCCACATCCTCGGTGACATCGCCAATGGTGTATTCCACGCGCATCGTTCCCACGAAGTCGTCCTTCGGGGTGATCGCCACCTTGTCGCCCTTGACCTCGACATTCCCGGTGTCCTGCAGCGCGCGGGCATTGATCAGGCGCAAGGGGCCCTGGTCGGCGTACGGGTTGTGGTCATTGGCCAGGACGTCAACCACTTCGGTTTTGCCCTGTGCCGCATCGGCGACGTTATCGGCCACTGCCACCGGCAATTCGCGGTTGGAGCCGGTGACGGTCACCCTCATATTCGCTGCCACCGGCGGGTTCACCCCGTCGCTGACCGTCACCGAGACGGTGCCGCTGGTGCCCTTGGGCGTGGAGGCGTCGGCGCTGACCTTCAGCGTGTGGCCATCCACCAGCTGGGCGTCAACGCCCTGGATTTCCACCGAGCCGACAGCGAACTTCAGCTTCGGGACATCTTCTTCATTGGCGTCGTTGGCGGCCATGCGAAGATCCAGGAGGGCAGGTTCCTCGCCCTGTCCGACGGACAGCGAGTTGGACTGCAGCGTTGGCGCGAAGTTCTTCTCGTCGGGCTGCTTTTCTTCCTCTTCTTCCTCTTCTTCTTCCTTGCTCTTGCCGTCCTCGTTCTGGTCTTGTTCTTCGTCGCTATTGTCCTGGCCCGGGGCCGGGGTGACGTTGATTGGCACGGTGAGCTTGGACTTCAGGCCCTTTTCATCGTCAGGTCCCTCGCCATCGGTCACCTCGAAGCTCACCGTGGCCGAACCGTCGAAATCAACCGGTGCGCGGAAGGAGAGCTCGGTGGCGGATTTGACCAATTCGCCATCGTTTTCCGGCATGGAAGCCACCGATTCCTCAGTGGTCAGCCGCGGGCTGCGCCCCTCGCGGACCAGAACCAGGTCTTCGAGGTTCAGCGGCAGGGTTTCACCGGCCTGCACTTCGAGCTTCAGGCCGCTGCGCAGGATCGGGCGGGCGCCAGCGGTTCCCGGAACATGCACGAAGGCGGTGGAGGTCAAGCCATCCGCGTCTTCCAATGAATAGGCAATGACCTGGGGCTGTTCACCGGCGGTGATCGCCAGGCCATCCTCGGTCACCTTGGCGCTGCCCGGGTTATCCGGCAGGCTGACCTTGAGTTCATCGGCGCTGCCATCGGGGTCCTCGTCATTGCGCAGGATGTCCACGGTGATCTCGTCGTTTTCGATGACCTGTTCCAGGGACACGCGGTCGTCGCGGGCAATAGGCGCGAGCAGCTGGGCCTGCGGATCGGATTTGATGCTCAGCGTTCCGGCCGCCGTGCCGCCACGGCCGTCGGAAATCATGTAGCGCACCGAAATGCTGCCGTCATCCGGTGGCGAGGTCAGCAGCACACGGCCATCGGCAACGCTCACATCGGTGCCTGATTCGCTGGAAACATCGCTCATCAGGGCGATCGGATCCCCATCGGGGTCGGTGTCGTTGTCCATGACGTCCACAGCCACGGGGCGGTCCGGGCGCACGGTGAGGAAGTCGTTGACCGCGACCGGGGAGTTATTGGTTTCGGCCAGCGGAGCCACGCCAATCTTGATGGTTCCGGTGGCGCGGGCGCCGAGGCGGTCTTCCACGACGTAGCTGAACTCATCGGTGCCCGAAGCATCGGGGCTGGCGGTGTAGTCGATGGAGCCATCGCGGATCTTGGCGGTTCCCAGGCGCGGCGAGTCGCCGAACTGCACCAGGGACACCGAGTCGCCGTCCGGATCGATGTCGTCGATTGGCACCTGCACGTTGGTGCTGGAGCCGGCAAATACGCGGCCGGTGACCGGTTCCGGATTTGGCGGGCTGTTCTTTTCCAGGTCGCTGGCTTCGGCCGCGGGCTGGATATTGAAGGTCACGGTGGCGCTGGTTTCCTGGCCATCGGGGCCTGCGACCGTATATACGGCAGAAACCTGCTTGGCCTTGCCGCCGAAGTCGCCTGCGCGGAAGCGGACGGTGTCATCGGCGACGGAAATGATGGACCCTTCGCCCAGGCCCTCGGTTTCTTCCAGCTTCGGGCGCAGGGTGAGTTCTCCGCCGTTGGGGTGGATGTCGTTTTCCAGCACCTTGACGGTGGCCACGTCGTTTTCACGAACGGTGACGGTATCCGGGTTGGCCTGCGGCGGGTCCATGCGCGGCGGCGCGGGAATCGGGATGACCCGGATGGAACCGGTGGCTTCGTGGCTGCCGTTGGAGACGGTGTAGCTGATGGTGGTGGGGTCGGTCAGTCCGCGCACGTCGGTAATGCGCACAAAGGTGTTGCGTTCAATGCTCGTGGAGAACGGCTTGTCCGTGGCGCTTTGCACGCCGGTGGCCACCAGCACGCCGCCGGCCGGGTCGGTATCGTTGCCCAGGACGTTGACCAGCACGTCTTGGCCTGCCGGCAGCAGGGCGACATCGCGCACGGCGATCGGGTCGGCGGCCTGCTCTTCGGGTTTCTTCACGTCGATGCGGGCCAGGCCCGGAGCGCTGGCCGGGCCGTTGGTGGCCATGTATTCCACGTAGTAGGTTCCGGCACGCTCGGCCTTGACGGTGACGGCTCCGGTTTGGGCGTTGGAGGCCAGTTCCAATCCGGGAACATCATCAACGCCGGCCAGGCGCAGTCCGTCCCCGGTGGGGTCGGTGTCGTTCTCCAGCGGGCTGAAGCTTGCCGATTCGCCGATATTGGTGACCACGTGGTCGGTGGCGGTCACCGGCTTGATGGTGGATTCCGCCATCACCTCCACCAGGACACGGCCCTTGGTGCTTTCCTGGCCGTCGGAGACCTGGATGGCGACTTCCTTTTGCCCCAGCTTCTTGCCATCGTCCTGGAAGGTCATGGTGCCATCGGGCTGGACGCGGATCACGTCGTCGCCCTCGGAGGTCCCGCCCAGCAGACGCAGGTCATCGCCTTCTGCATCGGTCCAGTCGGTGAGCAGGTTGTGGCTTACCGATTCGCCCTGCTGCACGCGCAGCACCGTGGTGCGCTGCTGTTCCGGTGCCTTGTTGGTGTCATCGCCGACCACATTGAGCTTCACGGAGGCGGTGTCCTGCCCGCCGCGGCCATCTTTGGTGGTGTAGTTGAAGCTGGCCGATCCCTTGGCATCCTCGGGGACCACAATCTGGAAGCCGGTGCCATCATGCACTGGCTGGATGGCCCCCAAGGACGGGGAGGATCCTTCAATGGCCGCGGTCAGCAAATCGCCGTCCGGGTCCACATCGTTGTAGAGCACCGGCAGCAAGGTGGTGCGCCCGGGGCGCACCGAGTACTGGTCGTTTTCGGCGATCGGCTTCTTGTTTTCCTCGGTGCGGTTGGGCAGCTCGATGGCGTCGGTGATTTCCTTGGTTTCTTCTTCCTTGGCTTCGCCTTCGCCGGCCGGTGGTTCCAGGTCGCTCCAGTTGCTGACGATTTCCATGCCCTCGTTGGCCAGCCACACCTGGCCCGAATGAACATCGTTGAGCACAACAACATCGCGGTTGACGCGGAAGGCCAGTTCTGCACCCTCGGTCATTTCCGGGATGAGGGTGCGCTGGTTTCCGGCGGGATCATCGCAGAATCGCACGTATTCGCCGCTGGTCTGCCAGGCGGCGTAGGTGCACGAGCCAACGCGCACTGGTGCAATCGGGGTGCCGGCGGTGTCGACCTGTTCGTAGTTGGTGTCCTTGCCGGACAGCGAGACGGTGGCCAGCGATTGGTCCAGGGCAATGGCGACGTTGCCGGAGTCCGGTCCCGGGGCCTGGATGCGGGCATTGGCTGCATTCTCCAAGGTGGCCTTGCCGCCTTCGGAGGTGACCAGCTCTCCGCTGGTGTCGTCGAAGACCACCGCAGTG
The DNA here is from genome assembly GCF_001302565.1 of Glutamicibacter halophytocola. Classification (NCBI taxonomy): domain Bacteria; kingdom Bacillati; phylum Actinomycetota; class Actinomycetes; order Micrococcales; family Micrococcaceae; genus Glutamicibacter; species Glutamicibacter halophytocola. The sequence continues at coordinate 973,387 of NZ_CP012750.1, read as the reverse complement.
TCTCCCACTGCGGAAAGCTGCGGCTTCTTCATGGACGTCAGCTCGGAGATTTCAAACTGTTCGCCGGCGACGGCCGCGCCGTCGTTGTCCAGGGTGAAGCTGGAAAGGATGCCGGCGGCATAATCGGCCGCCCAAATGGTGTCGTCGGTGCCCACCACGGCTCCGACGTCGCCTTCGGAGTCGATCAGGGGTTCAGCGCCTTCGCCTTTGAAGTCGCCGATATGTTCCAGGGAGCTGGCTTGCACCGTGCCGTGTTCTGCATCGGTGACCGCGACGACGGATGAGCCGAAGGAGAAGGTCGAGTTCGCGGGCAGGTTGTTGTCGCCGGCAAATTGAACCATGGATGGGTCAATGGTGGTCAGTGATGCCTGCTCCAGATTGCGGACCATCACGTTTTCCTCGTGCTGGACCAGGTCGTAGCTGGCCAGTGGCGTAGCTACGCCGCCATCGATGGTGCGCGACTGGTAATTGACGTGGCCAATTTTGCCTTCGGACTGGTTAACCACCCAGACGCCGCCGTCGTTGAGTTCAACGTCAGCGGTTTCGAATCCGGGGTAGATAATGGCCCCGGTGACGGCGAGGGCCGCAGCTACCGGTATGGCAGTTGCTTTGAAACCGGTGCTTTTCAGCATGCCGGTCCAACCGGATGAGGCAGTTCTGGCCATTAAAGGTCATTCCTTGAATTGCTGGTACGAGTGCGCGCCGGCTGATGGTTTTTAATCACCGTATGCATAGTCAACGCCAACCAATTCTATCGATGCGATAAAAAGCGCGCCATGGTGACTTCTCCCCATGCGGGTGACTAGGCCGTTCGCTCACGAAATATTTTAACGGAACCTGCGGATATCCAGGTTTGGGGGTTCCAGGGAAAAACTCTTCAACAAATCTTTCATATCAACTACTCTTAGCTACATGACATCTCCCGCACCGCACCGCGAACCATCTGCGATCGACAAGATCGCCGAGGAGTTCTATCGCAAAAGCCTCGAGCTCACCCCGGAATGGGGAGTCTCCCTTGGCCTTCCCGGCTACGAATCCGCCTATGGCGATTACTCCCCCGCCGGCACTACCGGGCAAATCCGGCTCCTGAGCGACACCCTTAGTTCCCTGGCCAATGCCGCACCCGTTGATTCCGTGGACGAGGTCACCCTCGATGCCATGACCGAGCGCCTCGGGCTCGAATTGGAAATCCTGTTCACCGGCCGCACGGAACTGAATAACATTGCCAGCCCGGCCCAGGAAATCCGCTCGATCATCGATTTGATGCCCCAGGAGTCAGCAGAGGATTTCGCCTTTATCGCCCAGCGGCTCGAAAACCTGCCGGCAGCCATTGACGGCTATATTGCATCATTGCGTGATTCGGCAGCCAACTCGATGGTTCCCGCCAAGCGCCAGGTCCGGATTGTCACCACCCAATCAATTGACTACGCCAAGGACGGCGGATTCTTTGATCAGCTCGCTGTCGCTGGCAGCGCCATTGATCCCTCCTTGGCCCAGCGCCTGGAACGCGGTTCCGAAGGCTCGAAACTCGCCTATCGCCGTTTAGCCGAATATCTGGATGCCGAGCTCCTGGCTCAGGCTCCGGAACAAGACGCCGTGGGGCGCGAATACTATGCCCTCATGTCCCGGCGCTTCCTTGGCGCAACCGTCGACTTGGAAGAGACCTACGCCTGGGGCATTGCCGAGCTCGATGGCATCATCGCTGAACAGCAGCGTGTCGCCCAGCAAATCAAGCCGGGCTCGACCATCGACAAGGCGAAGCGCGTACTGAACGAGGATCCGGCCCGGAAGCTCAACGGCACCGATGCCTTGCGCGAGTGGATGCAGGACAAGGCCGACCAGGCCATCGCCGATTTAGCGGGAACGCACTTCGAAATCCCGGCGCCGATGGACCGCATCGAATGCATGATCGCCCCGACCCAGGACGGAGGGGTCTACTACACCGGACCGTCCGAGGATTTCACCCGTCCCGGGCGCATGTGGTGGTCGGTGCCACCAGGCGAGGACCAGTTCACCACTTGGGCCGAGCTGACCACGGTGTACCACGAAGGCGTGCCAGGACATCACTTGCAGATTGGCACGGCGCAGCTGCAAGCCGCGACCTTGAACAGCTGGCGCCGGTTGATGTGCTGGGTTTCGGGCCAAGGCGAAGGGTGGGCGCTGTATTCAGAACGGCTCATGCACCAGCTCGGCTATCTCGATGACCCCGGCGACTACATGGGAATGCTCGATGCACAGCGCCTGCGCGCGGCTCGAGTTGTTTTTGATATCGGCGTGCACCTCGGATTGCAGATGCCGCCACAGTGGGGCAAGGGCGCCTGGGACGCAGAGAAGGGCTACGAATTCCTGGAGCGGAACCTGGATCTTTCCAAGGGCCAGCTGGACTTCGAATACAACCGCTACCTGGGCTGGCCGGGACAGGCCCCATCCTACAAAATCGGCCAGAGGCTGTGGGAACAAATCCGTGATGAGTACGCGGCCACGGAAGGTGATGCCTTCTCGCTCAAGGAATTCCACACCGCCGCCCTGAAATTGGGATCGGTTGGCTTGGATACCCTCAAGCGCGCACTGCTGAAATAACCCGGATGGCAAAAACTGGGCCCGACTCACGTCGGGCCCAGTTTTTCATCCCTGGTAGCTGGAAATCTGGATCAGGTTGCCACAGGTATCGTCGAATGTCGCGACAGTGACCGGGCCACCCTCGGTAGGGTCCTGGGTGAATTCCACTCCCAAGCCGATCAGGCGCTCGTATTCAGCCTGGACATCATCAACTGCAAAGGACGCCACCGGGATCCCGTCGGCTTTTAGCGCTTCGCGATACGGGGCAACGGCTCGGTGTTCAGCCGGCTCAAGCAGAAGTTCCGTTCCGCCTTCTTGCTCGGGTGAAACGAGTGTCAGCCAGCTGAAGGGGCCCATGGGGATGTCGTGCTTGACCTTAAAACCCAGGACACTGGTGTAGAACTCTTTGGCTTTCTCTTGGTCGGAGACAAAAACGCTGGTGATGTATACACGCATTGGCAAAAGTCCTTTAGGTTGTTGACGGCCCACTGGCGGCGCAGCCAATTGGAGTACTTGCGACCATGTCCCACTCTTCCATATCGATTCCGAAGGTCAAGTGGGACTCGGGCCCGGGTTTTAGCGGAAGAAGCGCAGGTGGAATCCGCATGGTTATCTATTGAAAAACGATAGAAATTGATTGAGAATCAATGCATGTCACGTTTCGCAATCCCCTTGCTTCGAATAGCCCTAGCCATCACGATCTGTGGATCGGTGCTCGTTCAGCTTCTTGTACTCCCCATTTACATCGGTGAAGTCGTAGCCATGCACCCTGAGGCTTCCACCCTGGCTACGCCCTACAGATGGGTCGTCACCTTGGGCATCGCATGCATCCAGGTTTCCCTCGTTGCAATCTGGGCACTGTTGAATAAAGTTCAGAAACAGGAAATTTTCTCCGGGCAGGCACTGTCATGGGTCGAGACATTCATCTGGTCCACCACAACGACTAGCCTTCTGGTGATGGCACTGGGTTTCCATCTCTTGAATGCCGTCAAGGCTGGCGGACCGGGCGTGGTGCTGGCGGTTGCTGGCGGTGCGGTGATCATGGCTACCTTGGCCTTGCTCATGCTGGTCATGCGCGGAGTCCTGGTTTCGGCAACCAAGCTTGACGCGCAGTCATCGATGCCGGCCTGAGTGCACAGCCGGTGCCGCAAGCCATATGCCATATGTTGCACCCGGGAATCCACTTGAAGCGCAGGAGCGCATCTTGGCGCTGCTCACCAGCGCGTTTTTTGTTGGCGACCGGACATGACGATTCTTTGCGGAATATCACTGAAATCCACCGCTGCCGCGCGGCAATTCGGTGGGCAAAAACACATTCGGGCCAGATTTGTCATTTTGCGTAACATCGACTGCGCTCGGCGTTGAAACCCCGCCTAGCCTTGAAAGCATGTCAAACGCCGCACCTTCATCTAAACTTCCCCGTTGGATGACCAGCTTCGGGCCGCAAATCATTGCCGCGCTGATTGCAGGTCTCATCCTGGGACTCGTAGCCAAGTACACCGGCAGCACCGCCGAAGAACCCAATGGCTTGGGCCGCGCCCTGTCGATTATCGGATCCAGCTACGTTTCACTGCTGCGCACTGCTGTCATCCCGCTGATTTTCTTTGCGGTAGTTGCTTCCATTGCCAACCTTTCGAAGGTCACCAATGCAGCCCGGCTGGCCTGGCAGACCCTCCTGTGGTTCGGCATTACCGCGCTGATCTCGGTAACCATTGGCATGATTCTGGGTGTTGCCTTCCAGCCCGGAGCAAATACCGGGCAGGAGGCTCCAGCGGAATATGCAGGCAAGACCGGCGATTGGCTCGGATTCTTGACCGGCCTGGTTCCTTCGAATTTCCTTGGCCTCGGTGCCAGCACTTCACTTGACGACGGAGCAGCCACGACCTCGGTCAGCTTCAACGTATTGCAGATCCTCGTGGTCGCAATCGCTGTTGGCGTTGCAGCCCTGAAGGTCGGCAAGGCCGCCGAACCGTTCCTGGCATTCTCTGCCTCGGCCCTGGCAATTATCCAGAAGGTCCTTTGGTGGATCATCCGTGTTGCCCCTATCGGCACAGTTGGCCTGATCGGCAACGCAGTGGCCACCTACGGCTGGGACACCATCGGCGCGCTGGGCAAGTTCACGGTGGCCATCTACGTTGGGCTGGCACTGGTCCTCTTTGCCTTGTACCCGGTCCTGGTACGCAGCCACGGCCTGTCGGTCAAGCAGTACTTCTCCGGTGTTTGGCCAGCTGTTCAGCTGGGCTTCGTTTCCCGCTCCTCCATCGGCACCCTGCCGCTCACCCAGCGAGTGACCGAACGAAACCTGGGTGTTCCTTCGGGATACGCTTCGTTTGCCGTTCCGCTGGGAGCCACCACGAAGATGGATGGCTGCGCGGCAATCTACCCAGCGGTTTCCGCAGTATTTGTCGCCCAGTTCTTCAACATTGATCTGAGCATCACCGACTACGTCTTGATCGCTATCGTTTCGGTGCTCGGCTCCGCAGCCACCGCCGGCACCACCGGTGCTGTCGTCATGCTGACGCTGACGCTCTCCACCCTGGGCCTGCCGCTTGCCGGTGTTGGCCTACTGATGGCCGTTGACCCGATCATCGACATGGGTCGCACCGCGGTGAACGTTGCCGGACAGGCGCTGGTTCCGACCATTGTGGCCAAGCGCGAAGGCATTTTGGATCTGGACATGTACAACGCCCCTCGCAACGGCAACCCATTTGCCGACGAGTCAGCGCTGGCAGAAGATTCAATCGCGGAACCTGCCACCGCCCAGTAGCCTTGACTCAAGGCCAGCAGGCGTCCGAGCTCCTTGGCTCGGGCGCCTGCTTATTTTAACTGAACCAGCGAATCCCGGCGGCAAGAGAACAGCAACTTGCACAGCGTGCAAGTTTGCACGTAGTGTAAGCATGTGACTTCTCTCAGCACCGGTACCCGCCGAGAACAAAATAAACGGGCGACAAAACAGGCGATCGTCGACGCCGTTGCACAGCTTTTGCGCCAAGGCACCGATTCCGCGCTGACCGCTCATCAAATCTCCGACGCCGCGGGGATTTCACGGCGCACCCTGTTCAACTACTTCCCCACTGTGGATGCCATCTATTCCTATCCCCTGCATCAGGTGCTCGACTCCATGGTGGAGTCCATGGGCATGGCTTCCAATTCAATTCCGCTGCTTGAGTCAATCATCCAAGCCCTGAAATCAGATGAAGTTACACAGCAGCTAGGCCAGGTGGCGCACTTTGGCGCATACGTCATTGGGAATGAAGCCAATGGCTGCATCACAGCGAATGTGAACGAGTGGCAGCAAGCCACCATGGACGTTCTTGAGAAGCTTGGGCACAGATATCCCCAAGCCGACAGCTTCTCCATCCGGGTTCTCACCCATGCGCTTCTGGGAGCCGGCCAAGCCGCCTTTGATGAATGGATGGAACACATCCCAGCCAATCAAAACCAGAGCATGGACATCTCCCCAGAACTGCTTGCCACCTTCCATACGCTGGTCACAAAGGCCATGCACACCCTGGAACTAGGCTTCAACCATTTCCCGCTGACCAACACCTGCACTAGCACCTCGAAGGACATCTAAGCTCATGGCATCAATCCTTTACCGCCTGGCGCGATGGGCGCACCGCCACCGTTTGCGCGTCATTTCGATGTGGCTCGCGGCATTCATCTTCATTGGCGTTTGCGCCAGCTTGTTCATGGGACAGCTTTCAAATACGTTCACGCTGCCTGGCACGGAAACCCAGCGCACGCTGGACCGAATGAAGGAAGAACTCCCGGATCTGGCCGGTGGTTCAGGGTCGATCGTCTTCCGCGAGAGCACCGACAAGGCACTGAGCGAAGGACAGCAGAAGTCCATCGCCGAAGCCCTGGAACAGCTTTCCCTGCATCCGCAGGTTGTCGATGCAATGAGCCCGTTCGACCTGCAAAAGCAGCTCGACAAGGCGCAACCAGAAATCGACAAGAATGAGAAGAAACTGGTTGATGGCCAGAAGAAACTCGATGATGCCAAAAAGCAGATTGCTGACGGCAAGGTCCAGCTCGAAGACGGCCGCAAGGACCTGACCAACGGATGGGCCCAGTACTTTGACGGCGAGAAGAAGATCAAGGATGCCGAGCCGCAGATTGCAGCTGGCGAAAAGAAGCTGGCTGACAGCGGCGCACAGCTGGACGCCGGCCAAAAGAAGCTTGACTCGGGTGCCTCGCAGCTGGCTGCCGGCGAAGCCAAGTACAACGATGGCCTTGCCCAGTACAAGTCAGGCAAGAAGGCCTACGACTCGGGCCAGGCCCAATACAACGCCGGCGAGCAAAAGCTTGATGCTGCGCAAAAGGAAATCACCAGCGGAGAGCAAGAATACAAGTCCGGCATGCAGCAACTGCTTGGCGGCGCATCCCGCTCGGAATTCGAGTCCTCGCTTGCCACGGGCAAGACCAAGGCAACGACCGGCCTGAAAGAAGCAGAGGACGGCATGGCCCAGGCCAAGGCCGGGATCGCCAAGGCCGAATCCGCCATTGCCGCGCTGGGCCCGCGGATCCAGTCCACCGAACAGGCCCTTGAACAAGCCAAAGCCGACGGCAATGAACAAGCCGTAGCTGAATACACCGAAACCCTGAACCAGCTCAAGACCAGTCTGGCCGAGGCAGAAAAGGGCAAGGCCGCCGCCGAAGCTGGACTTTCAAAAGCCCAGGCCGGCAAGGACCAGGCCACGGCCGCGTTGGCGAAGATCGCCCAGGGCGAGGCCGGGTTGAAGCAGCTGGATGCTGCGCGCAAGAAGCTCGATGATGGCCAGGCCCAGGTAGATTCCGGCCGCAAGGAGCTGAAGGCCAACAGCAGCAAGCTCAGCGCGGCTAAAACGCAGCTCGCCGGCGCCAAGAAACAGCTGGACCAGGCGAAGTCGGAGATTGATGCCAACAAGGCCAAGCTGGCACAAGGCCAAGCCGAACTGGATGCCGGGCGAGCACAGCTGAATGCCGGGCAGAAGGAATTCGATCAGAAGAAGGCCGAATTCCTCAAGGGCAAGGCCGACTTGGCCAAGGCCAAGGAGAAGCTCGAAGCCGGCGAAAAAACCATCAAGGAAAAGACCGCCGAGCTGGAACAGGCCGAAAAGGACGTTGAAAAGGGCCAGAAGGACCTGGAAGCCGCCCATGCCGAGTTGCAGTTTGCTGCGCGCCAGGTAGGCGCCAACTCCGACATGCGTTTTGTCTCCGAAGATCAGAGCACCGCTGTCTCGCAAGTGAGTTTCAAGATTCAAACCGATGCGTTGACGCCCGCTGACCGCGAACAGATCAAGGCCATTGCCGCCGGCCCGCAAGCCAATGGTGTCGAAGTCCTCTTCTCCAAAGAGATCATGCAAGACATGTCCCAGGTCTTTGGCTCATCGGAAATCATTGGCGTGGTGATCGCCGCCATCGTCCTGGTGGTCATGCTCGGCACATTGATTGCCGCCGGCTTGCCGCTGCTCTTGGCCCTGCTGGGCGTGGGAGCCGGCGTGGGCACAACCATGGCCTTCTCATCGCTGATCGACATGGCCTCGATTACCCCGGCCCTGGCGCTGATGCTTGGCCTTGCCGTGGGTATCGACTATGCGTTGTTCATCATCCACCGGCACCGCACCCAGTTGCTGGCCGGAATGGACGTGGGCGAATCGATCGCACGCTCCGTGGGCACCAGCGGCAACGCGGTGGTCTTTGCCGGCTTGACCGTGATCATCGCCTTGGCTGCGCTGGCTGTGCCGGGCCTTCCATTCTTGACCGTGCTGGGCCTCTCGGCAGCCTTCACCGTCTTCTGCTCGGTGCTGTTGAACATCACCCTGCTGCCGGCCTTGTTGTCGCTGGCCGGCACCCGGCTGGTCTCCAAGCGCGCCCGCCGCAAGGCTGCAGCATTGGCGGAGAACCCGGTCATCAAGGAACCATTCTCGGCCCGCTGGGTGCGCATGGTGACCAAGGTGGCCGTACCGGTGACCCTGCTGGTGGTCATTGTTCTTGGAGCCATTGCGCTCCCCGCGACCCAGATGCGTACCGCCCTGCCTGATGGCAGCGCGGAACCTGCGGACTCGCAGGCTTTCCAGGCCTTCGAACAGACCAGCGACAAGTTCGGCGCCGGCTACAACGGGCCGTTGCTGGTCCTGGCTGATCTGCCCGAGACCCTGACCAAGCGCCAAGCTGAGTCCAAGGCGCTGGATGTCGCCGACAAGCTTCGCGGCTATGACGGCGTGGTTGCCGCAATCCCGGTCGCCTTGACTGACAACCACCGGCTCTCAGCAATCCAGGTCATCCCGACCGATGGCCCATCTTCGGAACAGACCGAAGCCCTGGTTCACCAATTGCGTGAAGATTACTCGGAGTTCTCCGAGGCCACCGGAGCAGATATCGCGGTAACCGGCCAGGTTGCTGCCCAGATTGACGTCTCCGAGAAGGTTACGGCCGCGCTGGTGCCCTACCTGAGCATTGTGGTTGGCCTGTCGCTGATCCTGCTGTTGCTGGTCTTCCGCTCGATCGTCGTTCCCTTGCTGGCCACAGGCGGCTTCCTGTTGTCCCTGGCAGCAGCCTTCGGCGCCAGCGTCATGGTTTACCAGTTCGGCTGGTTCTCCGGCTTCTTCGACGTCAATGTTCCCGGACCGCTGCTCAGCTTCCTGCCGATCCTGCTCACCGGCATCCTCTTCGGCCTGGCCATGGACTACCAGGTATTCCTCGTGTCGGCGATGCGCGAACGCTACGCGCATGGCGAGCCAGCGAAGGATGCGGTGCGCTCCGGATTCTCCATGGCGGCCCCGGTGGTCACCGCGGCGGCGTTGATCATGATTTCGGTCTTTGCCGGATTCGTCTTCTCGCACCTGGCCATGATCCGGCCGCTGGGCTTCGCGTTGGCCTTCGGCGTGCTCTTCGATGCGTTCATCATCCGCATGACGCTGATCCCGGCAGTGATGCATCTGCTGGGAGACAAGGCCTGGTACCTGCCGAAATGGCTGGATAGGATTCTTCCAGACGTTGATGTGGAAGGATCGAAGTTGAATGAGCTGCTTGATTCCGAGGAATCAGCCTCTGACGATGACTACGACCAGGATTACACCAAGGAGAACGCCACCGTATGAGCACGCAGACCCGGACTCCCGCCCGGCTAGTACTGGCCTCCGCCTCGTGGGGACGCAAAAAAGTGCTCACCGACGCGGGCCTGCAATTCTCCACCCAGGTTTCGGCGGTGGATGAGGATGCAGTGCTGGCCACGGCCGTTGCCCGGCACGGCCAGCAGTCCCCTGCGCAGACAGCTCAGCTGCTGGCCCGAGCCAAGGCTGAAGATGTCGCCCACGCCGGGCATCCTGCCGGGACGATGGTGCTCGGTTGCGATTCGGTCTTCGAACTCGACGGCGTCGCCTACGGCAAACCTCATACCGAGCAGGTGGCCCGCGAACGCTGGCAGCAATTGAGCGGCTCGACCGGCGTGCTGCATTCGGGACATTGGCTGATTGACACGGCCAATCCGGAACAGGCCCGAGGCCAGGTCTCCTCCACCGTGGTTCACTTCTCCACCGTCAGCGATGCCGAGATCGAGGCCTACGTTGCCAGCGGGGAGCCGCTGCCCTGCGCTGGGGCATTTACCATCGATGGCCTGGCTGCCGCCTTCATCGAGTCCATTGAAGGCAACTTCCAGAACGTCGTGGGCCTGGACGTTTTTGTTCTTCGCAGCCTGCTGGACCACGCCGGAGTCAGCATCGTGGACCTCTGGAAATAGCCGCTGGAAGCGCGCCTGGGAACTATGTTCCTAGGCGCGTACTTCTTTGCTGGACAAAGTTGCCTCGTGGCTGAAGCCAAGCTGGCGCATCTGGTGGGTTTTGCACTGCCGGCACTGCAGATAGTGGACGATTCCGGTCGAGGTGTTGTGGCTTGATTCGATTTCCCAGCTGTGTTCATGTTCGCCGGATGAAACCGTCTGCCCGGTCATGGAAATGCATTCTGTGGTGGTCATGAAATCAGCATGATGTAATGTCCTTATGCAACTCAACCCTTACGGAGAATATGCGGTGCTCCTCGCTGCATCCTTGGCCAATAATTGGCCTGGCGATCGCGATGAGATTGAGCAACGCACCAGGGACGTGGGCATGACCATGCCTTTTCCCGAACGGCGTAATGACCATGGCGAAACCCGAGAGGTGATCGATGACTGGCTGCGCATCGTGGACGCGTCAACGGACGAGCAGCGTGCCGAACTGCTGAACCGGCAAATGGCCCGCGCCTCGGCATACCCGCGCATGGTGGATCACGACGGCGAAGGCTGGCATCTGCATTATCGCGATGACGGGCAGAGCCTGCCGCAGGTTCTGCGATCGGTCATCGCCGTGGGCACGGCCTTGCATCTGACCACCCGCGGCATGCAGCGGCTGCGTCGATGCGAGGCGGAACCCTGCACCCAAGTAGTGGTGGACGTGACTCGCAACGGCCGCCAGCGCTACTGCTCGGTGCGTTGCGCCAACAGGGCCGCGGTGCGGCGGCATCGAAATCGGCAGCTCTAGCTTCTAGAAAACCATGATGTTTTCGTGGATGCGCATCCAGCCTGCCTGTTCCAGTTCTGCGGTATCCGCACCCGAGTGCACCAGCATCATATTGGTATTCGGCGTGCTCACCTCAACGATGACATCGGAGCCACCGGTTGCACCGCAACCGCCGATGCTCCCCTGGCTGGAATCCTCCTCGAACTTATACAGGCAAGCGGTCAACTGATCGGCCGAAACCACGGCAAAGTACTCGGCACTGCCTTGGGAGAAAAGCAGCCTCACCGACCCGGCATCCAGGCCTTCCAGCTGCTCATCAGCACCAGGCCAGTGATCGGCTTCGCCGGCCGGCCTATCCACGGCAGGAATGCCCAAGGTCTGGGAACAAGCGGTGATCGGCAGCAAACCGCCGAAGATCAGCGGTACGGCCATGAGCATTCGACGTTTCACGTGCAAGTCCTTTACTGGAGGCTTGCTCCCACCCTAATCCAGGGGATGCTTTCGCGCGAGAGCCGGCAGCCGTGGAAGATCGACGCAGATATTTTGTAGGATTCCTCCAAACTTTTCGAGCAAACACCCGGGTTTGACCGCTTAACTACATATAGTTCCCACAAAAACGATAGGCTCCTAGGTGAGAAACCCTATTTTTGAAGACAAGGTTCATGATGAATCCATTGACGAAGGTGCTAATCGCCAACCGCGGCGAGATTGCAGTGCGCATTATCCGTGCCGCACGCGATGAAGGAATCGAGTCCGTAGCGGTCTACGCTGACTCCGACCGCGATGCACTGCATGTGCGTTTGGCTGACGAAGCCTACGCGCTGGGAGGCACCACCGCCGCCGAGTCGTACCTTCGCATTGAGAAAATCCTGGATGCCGCAGAACGCTCCGGCGCAGACGCCATCCACCCGGGCTACGGCTTCCTCTCGGAAAACGCCGAATTCGCCCAGGCCGTGATCGACGCTGGCCTGACCTGGATCGGCCCTTCGCCGCAGTCCATCGACCAGCTGGGCGACAAGGTCAAAGCCCGCCATATTGCCGAAAAGGTTGGCGCTCCCCTGGTCCCTGGAACCAAGGATCCGGTGGCCTCGGCGGAAGAGGTCTACACCTTCGCCGACGAGCATGGCCTGCCACTGGCCATCAAGGCCGCCTACGGTGGCGGCGGGCGCGGCATCAAGGTCGTTCGCAACCGCGAAGAAATCGGCGAGCTCTATGACTCGGCAGTTCGCGAAGCAGTGGCCGCCTTTGGCCGCGGCGAATGCTTCATCGAACGCTTCCTGGATGCACCACGCCACGTGGAAACCCAGTGCCTGGCGGACGCACACGGCAATGTCGTGGTCGTCTCCACGCGCGACTGCTCGCTGCAGCGCCGCAACCAGAAGCTGGTTGAAGAAGCACCAGCGCCATTCTTGAGCGAAGAGCAGATCACCCGCCTCTACGAGGCCTCCAAGGCGATCCTGCGTGAAGCCAAGTACACCGGCGCCGGCACCTGCGAGTTCCTGGTGGGCCAGGACGGCGTGATTTCCTTCCTTGAGGTCAACACCCGCCTGCAGGTGGAGCACCCGGTGTCCGAGGAAGTCACCGGGCTGGATCTGGTCCGCGAGCAGTTCCGCATCGCCCGTGGCGAAGAACTCGGCTACACCGATCCAGAAGTTCGTGGCCACTCCTTCGAATTCCGCATCAACGGCGAGGATGCCGGTCGCAACTTCATGCCAACCCCGGGCACCATCACCAAGATGAACCTGCCTTCCGGTCCAGGCGTTCGAGTTGACTCCGGGATCGAGCAGGGCGAGAGCGTCTCGGGGAACTTCGACTCGATGATCTCCAAGCTGATCGTTACTGGCGGCACCCGCGAGGTCGCTGCCGCGCGTGCGCGCCGCGCGCTGGAAGAATTCCAGATCGAAGGCATGGCCACCGTTCTGCCATTCCACCGGGCCGTGATGAGCGACCCGGCTTTTGTTCCTGCAAAGGGCCCCTTCAAGGTCCACACTCGCTGGATCGAAACCGAATTCAACACCGCCATTGAACCTCACCCCATGCCAGGGGCAGAGGCTGAGGCCGAGGACAACGAGCGCACCAGCGTCACCGTTGAGGTGGATGGCAAGCGCTTGGAAGTGACCCTGCCCTCGTCCCTGGGCTCGTTGTCCTCCAATGGCGCGGAACGCGCTGCGGGCAAGAAGAAGCGCAAATCCAGCCGCAAGGCTGCTGCAGGCTCCAGCGCCAACAGCGCCGAGCTGCGCTCGCCAATGCAGGGCACCATCGTCAAGGTGGCCGTGGAAAACGGCACCGAAGTTGCCCAGGGCGACCTGATTGTCGTGCTGGAGGCCATGAAGATGGAACAGCCAATCACGGCCCACCGCGATGGCGTGGTCAACGGATTGGCAGTAGCTGCTGGCGAGACCCTGTCCTCGGGCGCTGTGATCGCCACGATCGACGACGCCAGCTAGAGGCCTTCACTACAAGCTGCGGGTTGCTCCCAGTGCATTTGCACGGGGAGCAACCCGCAGCTTTTTTGTGCACTACGGCGCGCCGCTTATTCGGCGGTTGTTCCGTGCCGGGCCCAATGCTCCATGGACGTTCTCAGATGGTCCGGCATGAGCAAGAATTTTGGCTCAAGTTCTTCCCACCCAGCCATCTTTGCTTGCCTCGCATAGCCCTGGTGGACGGCATCAATTTCCTGTTGTTCATTCAGTCCGCCGCCGTCCTCCCCCACCAGGCTCAAATGATAGATCCACACGGAGCCATCGGCCTCGACATGGCGGAACGTGGCCTCGAACGCTGCACGCTGCCCGGACAAGGTGGCCTCGCGCTCCTCATAGCGCTCATTCAGGGTATTCATCCATGCTTGGAACGTCTGGTTCTGTCCGTCGAGAATCCGCGAGCGGCTCAACTCCAAGCGCATTCCCGGCGGCACCGAGGAAGGCATGGAAAATCCCGGGAAGTCTCGCGGCGTCGGGGCCAACTCGATGCCGGGCTGGTCCTCTTCCATGGCCTGGACCTTTCTGCTCCTGGGATTTTCCGACCGTGAAAGCTACTGGCGAGCAAGCCAATGAGTGAAAGTTTCTTGCCCGAGACGAGCGGAGCTATCTGGAAGGATTCCGCCATTGCGCATCGCCTTGCCCATGGCTCCGGGAATCGGAACTTCAATGATCTTCGAGTTTTTCCCCTGGTGTTTCAGATACTGGGCAAAAAGCTCTGGCATTTCTTCTTTCTTCGGACCGGCAAGGTCCTGTACCACTCCCTGGGCCGGCGCGAGGGCCAGTTCAATCAGGGCGGCCGCAACTTCGGCTCCTGCGATCGGCTGCAGGCTCATTTTCGGGGCCATCTGCACCGGCCCTGCGCCGAGCCGGTCGATATTCTGTCCCACGAATTCGTGGAATTGGGTGGCGCGCAAGATCGTGTAGCCTCCTTCGAGGATCTGCAGCATGCGCTCCTGCGCCGCCTTGCCGGCATAGTATCCAGAGTCGATCTTGGCAGCGCCCACGATTGAGAGCGCCACGTGGTTTTGCACGCCGGCCTCGCGCCCGACCCGGATGAGGTTCGCGGTGGACTGCGTGAAATAGCGCATTGATGCAGAAGCGCTCGTGGTTGAAGAGCCAGAGACGTCAATGACCGCCTCGCAGTCGACCAGCCACTGCTTCACCGAGTGGTAGTTGGTCAAATCGCAGCCTGCTGACCGTGCGAGCACCACCGGCTCGTGGCCCAGGGCGGCGAGCTTCTCCACGACTTGCCGGCCGAGAACTCCGGTTCCTCCTGCAACTGCAATGCGCATGGCTGCTCCCTTTCGAAAGAATTGGCTTACCCGCCCATACTTGCACACTAATTTTTAGATGCAATAGGGCAAGGCCTGGCAGATCATCTGATGATCTGCCAGGCCTTGCCCTAGTCAATGCGCAATCTATTTACTCGATGTACTCTTCCAAGTCGACATCCGAGGTGTCGCGAGTCAGGAACAGTGCGACCAAAGTCAGCGCGGCGCCCAGGGCCAGGTAGAGTCCCACGCCCATGGTGTTGCCGCCTCCGGCCTTCCAAAGGGCCACTGCGACGAAGGAGGCAGGAGCCGCACCGATCACCGAGGACAGGTTGTAGGCCACAGCCGACCCCGTGTAGCGCACGTTCGATGGGAACAGCTCTGGAAGGTAGGCAGCCATCGGGCCGAAGGTCAGTCCCATCAGGGTGAAGCCGATGATCAGACCTGCCATGGCGGCAGCCTGTCCTGGTCCGAAGAACAGGGTCCAGGCCAGGCCGAAGACCAAGATGCCGGCCGAAACCCAGATCAGGAACTTGCGGCGTCCGAATTTCTCGGCCAAGGGACCGGAAACCACGGTGAAGATGCCGAAGAAGACTACGCCGATGATCAGCATGGTCAAGAAGGTCGGGCGTTCAATGCCCAGGCCTGGAACGAATCCGGTAGCGTCGAAGGCCTTGCCCTTGGCCTCCGCGGCGGCGGTGGCCTGCTCGACGCTGGCCGGCTGGGTGCCGTAGGTCAGGGTGAAGGAGGTCATCAGGTAGAACAGCACGTAGGTTGCCAGCATGATGAAGGTACCAGCCAGAGTTGGGCGCCAGTGCTTCTTCATGGTGACCGCGAATGGCGACTTGACGACCTTCTTCTGATCCAGGACCTTCTGGAAGGACGCGGATTCAACCAGTTTCAGGCGGACCCACAGGCCGATGATCACCATCACCGCGGAGAAGAAGAATGGAATGCGCCAGCCCCATGCCTGGAACTGTTCCGGGGTGCTCCAGGTTTGCAGCGCTACGAACATCAGGTTGGCAATGATGAAGCCAATCGGAGCTCCCAGCTGCGGGAAGGTGCCGTAGATGGCCCGCTTGTTCTTCGGGGCGTTCTCGGTGGCCAGCAGCGCGGCTCCGGACCATTCGCCGCCCAGCGCCAGGCCCTGGGCGAAGCGCAGGAGCACCAGAGCCGTCGGAGCCAGCACCGTCCAGCTGCCGGCCGCAGGCGGCAGGAAGCCAATGAGGAAGGTGGCAATACCCATCAGCAGCAGCGATGCAACCAGGGTTCCCTTGCGACCCAGCTTGTCGCCGTAGTGGCCGAAGATAATCGAGCCAAGCGGGCGGGCGACGAAAGCGACACCGAAGATCGCAAACGAGGAGAGGATCGCGTTGATGGCGGTGGCGTTCGGGAAGAACAGCGCCGGGAACACGAGCACCGACGCAGTGGCGTAGGCGTAGAAATCGAAGAATTCGACCGTAGTGCCGATCATGCTGGCAAACAGCACGCGTCCGCGTGAGTTCTCCTTTGGCACCACCGTCTGGTTAGCCTGCGACATTGAGGCTGCTCCTTAGAGTGGAAGTACGAGTGAGTCGTTCATTTACGAATGTCACAATCTTAAACCTCAATGACCAGTATTCGGATATTCATGTCCGCTATTTGGACACCAAAGGCTCCGTTTGCGATCGCCAGCACGCCATTCCCCATCTAACTAGCGGGTATTTAGGCGTTCACATAATGAGACATGGCAAGCTTGAACGGGAACTCAACTTATACCAAATAGCGGGCCAAATGTGAATACCGTCACAATATCCCAGCAATGCGCAGTTAACACAGCAACGGCGGCATCTGGCGTGAAAACGCCGATGCCGCCGTTGCTGAAAGCGGTAATTAGCTGTGACGGTGCAGGCGGCGCGCCGCCTCTGCCAATGAGCCAGACAGCGATGGATACACGGTGAACGTCTCAGCCACATCGTCCACGTGCAGGCCGTTCTGGACCGCGAGAGCCAGGGAGTAGATCAGCTCACTGGCTCGTGGAGCGACTACCACGCCGCCAATAACGGTGCCCGAGCCCTTGCGCGAAACGATCTTCACGAAGCCGTGCTCCACGTTCATCATCTTTGCGCGGGCGTTGGCGTTCAAATCAACCTTGATGATATTCGCCTGGTACTTGCCTTCCGCTACCGCACGCTGGGTCACGCCAACGGTTGCGATTTCAGGAGACGTGAAAACGTTGGACGCCACCAGGTCGAGGTTCAAGGGCTTGACCGAGTCACCAAGCAGGTGGGCTACGGCAATGCGGCCCTGCATCGCGGCCACGGAGGCCAGTGCAAAGACGCCGGTGCAGTCACCGGTGGCGTAGATGTTGGTGGCGGTAGTGCGCGAAACACCATCGACCTTGATATGCCCGGACTCGGTAAGCTGCACGCCAGCTTCTTCCAAGCCGAGATTTGCGGTGTTCGGGATGCCGCCGACCGCTACCAGGCAGTGGCTTCCTTCCAGCACGCGCCCGTCAGCCAGGGTCACGAAAACCTTGTCGCCCTTGCGCTCCACGCCATCTGCGCGAGCCTGGGATACAACGTTGACCCCGTTTTCCTTGAATGCGTCTTCCAGCACGCCAGCCGCGTCGGCATCCTCGCCAGGCAGCACGCGGTCGCGCGAGGAGACCAGGGTGACCTTGGCGCCGAGCAGGTTGTAGGCCGAGGCGAACTCGGCACCGGTAACACCGGAGCCGACAACGATCAGGTGCTCTGGCACCTCGTTCATGTTGTAGATCTGGGTCCAGTTGAAAATGCGTTCGCCGTCAGGCTTGGCAGTGGACAGCTCGCGGGGGTGGGCGCCAACCGCAACCAGGATGGCATCAGCGTCAATGGTCTGCTCCGAGCCATCCGGGTGGGAAACAGCCACGGTGTTCCGGTCGAGCAGGCGGCCTTCGCCGATGACGATGCGAACGCCATTGCGCTCCAGTCCAGTGCGGATATCCGAGGACTGCTCCTTGGCAAGGTCCAGCAGGCGGTGGTTGACGACCGAGAAGTCGGTCACTGCCGAGTCCAGCCCATCAACATGGACGCCAAAGGCCTCGGCCTGCTTCACGCGGCGCACAGCGTCGGCGGTGGCAATCAGGGTCTTGGACGGTACGACATCGGTCAGCACAGCTGAACCGCCCATGCCGGCACGCTCTACCACGGTGACATTTGCGCCCAATTGGGCTGCGCCCATGGCAGCTTCATAGCCGCCTGGTCCGCCACCGAGAATAACTAAACGGGTTGCTTCATTCGTACGATCTGCGCTCACAAATTCCATTGTTCACCATGTCGGTTCAATGCGCACATCGAAAGCCCTTATTTGGACGTGATATTGGTTCTGAAGCACTAGCTTCACCTGACAAAGAGCCCCGCTACCGGTAGCGTATTGCCCGTGACTGATATGCAAAATGACCCACAGGCCCTAGCCGCACAGGCGGCACAGGCAATCGCCGAGCAGACCAACGTTGAAAAACACGATATTGCGCTCGTGCTGGGCTCCGGATGGGGCCAGGCCGCCGAACTGATCGGCGAGACCACCCACACCCTGGATGCCGCCACCATCCCCGGCTTCCACGCCCCGGCCGTACCTGGCCACAAAGGCAGCATTTCCTCGATCCTGACCGCCACCGGCAAGCGCGTGCTGGTCCTCGGCGCGCGGACCCACTACTACGAAGGCCGCGGCGTGCGCGCTGTGGTCCACCCGATCCGCACCGCGGCGGCTACCGGCTGCCAGCAGCTGGTGCTGACCAACGGTTGCGGCGGCTTGAACGAGAACTGGGCTCCGGGCACCCCGGTCATGATCTCGGATCACATCAACCTCACGGCCACTTCCCCATTGGAAGGCGCCACCTTCGTCGACCTGACCGACCTCTACTCCTCGCGCATTCGCGAGATCGCCCGGGAGGTGGACTCGAGCCTTGATGAAGGCGTCTACGCACAGTTCACCGGACCGCATTACGAAACCCCTGCCGAGGTCCAGTACGCCAAGACCATCGGCGCCGACCTGGTTGGCATGTCCACCGCGCTGGAGGCCATTGCCGCACGCCACGCAGGCATGGAGATCTTCGGCATGTCCTTGGTGACCAACCTGGCAGCTGGCATCAGCCCGGTACCGCTGAGCCATGAAGAAGTCATCGAAGCCGGCCAGGCCGCGGGCCCGCGCATTTCCCAGCTGCTCGCACAGATCATCGCCAAGCTCTAAGCGGCACCGCGCAGCACCGGGAATCGCCGGCGTTCTTCTCCAAAGGAAAACAGTGAATCACACACAAAAGATCCAGCTCCTCGATGCAGCTGGCAAATGGGCGGCCCAGGATCCGGATCCGGAAACCCAGGCCGAGCTGCAACAGCTCATCGAGCGTGTCACCCAGGGCGACGCCCGGGCCTTTGACGACATCGCCGACCGGTTCAGCGGTGTGCTCGAGTTCGGCACGGCAGGCTTGCGTGCCGAACTCGGAGCTGGCCCGATGCGCATGAACCGGGTTGTGGTCATGCGCACCGCAGCGGGCATCGCCCGTTTCCTCAGCGAGAAGGCCGCCGGCCAGTACACTCCCAAGGTGGTCATCGGCTTTGACGCGCGCTTCAACTCGGATATCTTCGCCCAGGACTCCGCAGGAGTTTTCACCGCCGCGGGATTTGACGTGCTGCTGATGCCTTCGCCTTTGCCCACCCCGGTGCTGGCCTGGGCCGTGCGCGAATTCTCTGCCGAAGCAGGGGTGATGGTCACGGCCAGCCACAACCCTCCCCGCGATAACGGGTACAAGGTCTACGTGGGCGGACGAATCACCGATGACTCGGGACGTGGAGCGCAGATCGTCTCCCCTATCGACGCGCAGATCGCCGGCCTCATCGACCATCGGCAACCGGTAGCCCAGATCGAGCGCGCAGCCTCCGGCTGGGAAGTTCTTCCTGCCCCCGGCACGGCAGGTGACATCGAAGCTGCCTACCTTGCAGCCATCAACCCGGTGATCGCCGCGCCAAAGAGCGACGAGGACCCCCGCAAGAACCTGCGCGTTGTCGTCTCGGCCATGCACGGAGTGGGCGGGCACACCATGAAGCAGGCACTGCTCAATGCCGGATTCAGCGACATCCACATGGTTGCCGAGCAGGAACAACCAGATCCGCTCTTCCCCACCGTGGCCTTCCCCAACCCGGAAGAACCCGGAGCCATCGACTTGTCGCTGAAGCTGGCGCGCACGGTCGACGCGGATCTGGTCATCGCCAATGACCCGGATGCCGACCGCTGCGCCGCCGCGATCCTTGACGGCGGATCGTGGCGGATGCTGCGCGGCGACGAAGTGGGATGGCTGCTTGGCGACCAAATTGCCAAGAGCCTGCCGGAAGGCAAGAAGCTGGCCAATTCGATCGTTTCCTCGCGCATGCTGGCGGCCATCGCCAAAGATGCAGGGCGCGAGCACGAAGAAACCCTGACCGGTTTCAAATGGATTTCGCGAGTAGAGGACTTGGGCTTCGGCTACGAAGAGGCCCTGGGCTACTGCGTCGCCCCCGATTTGGTCCGCGACAAGGACGGGATTTCCGCAGGAATCGTCTTGGCCGATTTGGCATCCGAGCTCAAGGCAGCAGGCGCTTCGCTGGCCGGCCGCCTTGACGAGCTGGCAGCAAGGCACGGAGTGCACGTGACCGATCAGCTCTCGCTTCGCTTCACCGACCTGGCCCAGATCCCCGTATTGATGGATCGCTTCCGCCGTCAGGCCCCCGAATCATTGGGCGGTTCCGAGGTTTCCGAGGTCACCGACCTGTCCGCGGGCACCGAAAAGCTCCCGGCCACCAACGCCATTATTTTGCATACTTTCAGTGGTGCACGCGTGATCGTTCGCCCATCGGGCACCGAGCCAAAACTCAAGTGCTACTTGGAAACCATTGAACCGGTTGACGACATTCACGGCGTACCGGCGGCCCGCCAACGAGCCACCGAACAGATCCAAGCCATCAAGAAGGAATTGGCAGCCTACCTGAATGCCAACTAGGCTTGCCCTTTCGAGACTTTCATTTGAATTGCTTGAGATCTTAATTGTTAGAGGAAAAGATGACTGAACTTACCGCCCGCGAAATCGCCGGCTACATAGATCACACCCTGCTGGCGCCAAATGCCTCGCGGGAACAGATTGTCCAAATCTGCGATGAAGCCAAGAAGTACGAATTCAAGTCGGTCTGCGTGAACCCGCTGTGGGTTTCCACCCTGGCTCGCGAGCTGGAAGGCACAGATGTGCTGACCTGCTCGGTGATCGGATTCCCGCTGGGGGCCTCCGCAACTGACACCAAGGTCTTTGAAACCAATCATGCGGTGGCCGATGGCGCCAACGAAATCGATATGGTCATCGACATCGCCGCAGCATTGCGCGGAGATCGTGATGCTCTGGTCAACGAGATCTTTGCTATTGCCCAAGCCGCCCACGAGGGCGGTGCCATCTTGAAGGTCATCATCGAAACCTGCCTGCTCACCGAGGAAGCCAAGGTGCTGGCCTGCGAGGCTGCCAAGGCCGCGGGTGCCGATTTCGTGAAGACCTCCACCGGATTCTCCACCGGCGGTGCCACTGTTGAAGACGTGGCCTTGATGCGCCGCACCGTGGGACCGGAATTGGGTGTCAAGGCCTCCGGCGGAGTGCGCAGCGTGGAGACCGCTCGTGCCATGATTGCCGCCGGCGCTACCCGACTGGGATCCAGCTCAGGAGTTGCTATCCTAGAAGGAGAGCAAAGCGGTTCCAGCTACTAGGACATCGCCCCTATCTGTTTCCCAAGGAGAAAAAGTGTACTCGAACGGCAAGAACACTGCCCATTCCGGTGAAGGCCGCCTTGTCGGCAACATCATCAACTTTGTGATCTTCTTCGTGATCTTCGCAGCAGGCATCTACACCCTGGGCTACTGGGAATTGGACAATGCCTGGTGGCCAACCCTGGCGGGCTTCGCGCTGATGTTCCTGGCTTTTGCCATTCCGATGCACCTGATGGGCCGCTCGGAAAAGTCCGAGGACCTGGTTGCAGCCAGCACTGCAAGCCAGAAGTAGCTTGTAGGCTTCTTGCGAAAGGTTGTCAGGCCCGCTGGGCCTGGCAGCCTTTCCTGTTTAAACGCATTCCCTGCCCCCGGGGCATAGTCCGCATAAACTGGGCCCATGAGTGAGACGTGGGAACAACGGGTGGAAGCCTTCTGGGATACGAGTGCGGGCAAAAGCGCGGAAGAGCTTCGTGAAGAGCTTGGGGAGCTGCTCCAAGGCCGTGACCCCGCCGATCCGCGGGTGCTCTTTGAAATGGCTTCGCTGCATGACTTCCTGGGCGAAGAGGAACAGGCGGTTCTGCCTTATCAGCAGGCCTTGCAGGCCGGGCTAGGCGGTCAAAAGCAGGAAGAAGCGCTCATCCAGCTGACAAGCACCCTGCGCAATCTGGGAGAGCCTGGGCAGGCGGTGGCCTTGCTGGAACAGATTCCGCCGTCCTCGCTTCTTCATGCAGACGCCCAGGGGTTTTTGGCCTTGGCGCTGCTGGATGCCGGCCGCAGCACCGAAGCGCTGCGCATCGCCATCACCGCGCTGGCGCCGCATGCCCGGCTCTATGGCCGGGCACTGGCTGCCTACGCCCAGGACCTTGACGTCCCGGGCGCAGCACAGCGCTAGTGCCCTCAAACAGCTAGGCAGTTGCCGGAGCAGGGGTCGGCTCAAAGATCGCGTAGAGCAGCTTTTCAGCCCATTCGAGGATCTCTTCATCCGCCAAGTCGCGGCCGCCAATCGGCGAGGTCTTGGGCTTGGGCAGGAAGATCGAATTCAGCGCCGGCTTGTTTGCAGCACCAGGGTACAGCCGTTCCAGGCGCACCTGGCGTGATGCCGGAAGGTCCTCGATCTTCGCTGGCGACAGCTTGATATTGTTGCCGATCTGCTGGATATCGTGCAGCCCTACGGCGCGTGCGCGAATACGCAGCGCGGCAACCCGCATGAGGTTCTCCA
Organism: Glutamicibacter halophytocola; assembly: GCF_001302565.1. NCBI lineage: Bacteria > Bacillati > Actinomycetota > Actinomycetes > Micrococcales > Micrococcaceae > Glutamicibacter > Glutamicibacter halophytocola. The sequence goes on along the minus strand of NZ_CP012750.1, from coordinate 950,640 downwards.
CCGGCTGCGGCAACTTGCCATAGCGGTCCACCAGTTCCTCCCGCACTTCGGCGAGCGCCTCGGTGGTTTCCGCCGAGGCGATATTGCGGTAGGCCTCCAGGCGCAGCCGTTCGCCGGGCACATAGTCGTGCGGCAGGTGGGCATTGACCGGCAGGTCGATCTTCATCTCGGTGGCTTCCTCTTCGCCCTCGCCCTTGTAGTCGGCCACGGCTTCGCCCACAAGCCGCAGGTACAGGTCGAAGCCCACACCGGCTATGTGCCCGGACTGCTCGCCGCCGAGCAGGTTGCCCGCGCCACGCAGTTCCAGGTCCTTCATCGCCAGCTGATAGCCGGAGCCGAGCTCGTTGTGCGCTGCGACGGCTTTCAGCCGCTCCAGGGCCACTTCGCCCAGCGGCTTCTCGACATCCCAGAGGAAGTACGCATAGGCGCGTTCGCGGCCTCGGCCCACGCGTCCACGCAGCTGGTGAAGCTGAGAGAGGCCGTAGTTGTTGGCCCGGTCCACGATCAGCGTGTTGGCGTTGGAAATATCCAGGCCGGTTTCGATGATGGTGGTGGAGACCAGGACGTCGAACTTCTTCTCCCAGAAGTCCTGGATGATCCGCTCCAGCCGCGATTCGCTCATCTTGCCGTGGGCCACTTCCACGCGTGCTTCAGGGACAAGCTCGCGAAGTTCGGCGGCCACCCGGTCGATGGAGCTCACGCGGTTGTGCACAAAGAACACCTGTCCATCGCGCATGAGCTCGCGCTTGATGGCAGCGGAGATCTGCTTGTCGCTGCGTGGACCCACATAGGTGAGCACTGGATGGCGTTCTTCCGGAGGCGTTGCCAAGGTGGAGGTCTCGCGGATGCCAGTCAATGACATTTCCAAGGTACGCGGGATCGGGGTGGCGCTCATGGCCAGCACATCCACATTGGTGCGCATCTTCTTGAGCTCTTCCTTGTGCTCGACGCCAAAGCGCTGTTCCTCGTCGACTATCACCAGGCCCAAGTTCTTGAACTCGACATTTTTGGACAAGAGCCGGTGCGTGCCGATGACGATATCCACGCTGCCATCCTTCAGCCCGGCCAGGATTTCCTTGGATTCCTTGGCGGTCTGGAAACGCGAGAGGGTTTTCACGCGCACCGGGAAGCCGGAATAGCGTTCGGTGAACGTCTGGTAGTGCTGGGAAGCGAGCAACGTGGTGGGCACCAATACTGCGACCTGGCGGGAATCCTGCACCGCCTTGAAGGCAGCACGCACCGCAATTTCGGTTTTGCCAAAGCCCACGTCGCCGGAAATCAGCCGGTCCATCGGGATTTCCTTCTCCATGTCGGACTTCACCTCGTTGATGGCGGTGAGCTGATCCGGGGTCTCGATGAAGGCGAAGGCCTCTTCCAGCTCATGCTGCCATGGGGTGTCCTGCCCGAAGGCATGGCCGCGGCTGGCCATGCGCGCCGAGTACAGCTTGATCAGGTCGCCAGCGATTTCCTTGACCGCTTTGCGGGCCTTGGACTTGGTGCTGGCCCAATCCGAGCCACCCATCTTGGACAGGGTCGGGGCTTCGCCGCCGACATAGCGGGTGACCATGTGCAACTGGTCCATCGGCACAAAGAGCCGGTCCCCCGGCGCCCCGCGCTTGGAAGACGCGTATTCCACCACAAGGTATTCGCGCTTGGCGTCCTTGCCTGAACCGTTGACCTTGCGCGCCATCAGCTCCACGAACTTGCCGATGCCGTGCTGCTCGTGGACGATGTAGTCCCCGGCTTGCAGGCTCAGCGGGTCCACTGCATTGCGCTTTCGCTTGACGGTGAGCTTGCGGCCCTTGCGATTCGGGTAGGCGCTGGAACGCCCCAGCAGGTCGGCCTCGGTCAGCAATCCGAGTTTGAGCTCTTCGAAAACGAACCCGCGTCCGGCGGTTGCCTGGGTGATCTCAATCAGGCCCGGGGTTGGCGCCTGGGCGATATTCTCCACGCGATGGGCCGGGATGCTGAACTCTGCGAACAATTCAGCAAGGCGCTGTGCCGGGCCTGGACCCTCGGTAGCCACCACGAAGCGCCATTGGTCCTTGACTCGTCCTGCGATGAATTCCATCATCGCTTCGATATCACCCTGGTAGCCGTGGGGTTCGCGGGCCGGGATGCGAATGGTCGAAGCGCCAAGATCGAGTTCTTCATCCGCGCCCATGGCCGTCAGTGCCCACCAGGACACCTTGGCTGCCTTGGCGTGGTTCAGGGTTTCTGCCAGTGACGCAAAGTCGCCGGTGGCGAGCTTGCGCTCGGAGTTGGCGGTGTTCAGATCCAGTGGCGCGCTGGCGCCGTCAGAAGCGGAGGCCCAGGCGGCTGCCAGGAATTCCGCGTTGGTGGCGTTGAGGTCCTGGGCGCGGGCGCGAACCCTTTCAGGCTCCATGATCAGGGCGATGGACGACTCTGGCAAAAGCGAGAGCAGGGGAACCATCTTGTCCACCAGCAGCGGTGCCAGCGATTCCATGCCTTCTACAGCGATGCCGCCGGCAATTTTGGTGAGCATTTCCTCGGCGGCGGGGAAATGGTTCTTCAAATTGGCTGCCCGGCTCATCACCTGTGGAGTGATCAGCATTTCACGGCAGGGGGTGGCAATGATTTTCTGCGGCCCTGCGTCATCGGTGGAGCGCTGGTCGGCGATGGCGAAGTAGCGCATGGAATCGATCTGGTCGCCGAAGAAATCGATGCGCACCGGGTGGTCAAGGGTTGGCGGGAAGACATCGATGATGCCGCCGCGGACCGCGAATTCGCCTCGGTGGGTCACCATGTCGACACGGGCGTAGGCGGCAGCGGCCAAATCCTTGATGACCTGGTCGAAACCTGGTTCGTCGTCGAGCTCCAAGGCGACCGGGCGCAGTTCTCCCAGGCCGGCAACCAGCGGCTGGAGCACGGCGCGGATTGGCGCGATCACTACGCTGAGGCTTTCATCCCGCTGATGCAGCCTGCGCAGCACCTCCAGCCGGCGCCCCACGGTGTCGCTGCGCGGCGAGAGGCGTTCGTGCGGCAGGGTTTCCCACGATGGGAATTCGGCAATCTGCTCTGCAGGGACATAGGCGCTGAGCGAACTGGACACTTCTTCTGCTTCGCGTCCGGTCGCGGTGACAATGAGCGTCACCCCAGAGTGATTGCTCTCGTGCAGTGCCTGGCTGATATGGGCCGAGAGGATAGCGCGCATGCCCTGCGGGGCCGCGATCTCCAGGTCTTCGCTTCGCGTGGAGAAGCCATTGGCTGCACTGTGCTGGATGCGGCGGAAGGATGGCTCCTCGCGCAGGAAGTCATGAAGTCCATTCAGGCTCATGGGGATTTCGTATCCTCTCGTGCAGGCGCTTGGAGCAGTGCGCCCAGTGGTGGATCTGGGCGGAAACGACACCACGAACACCGACCGCAAATGTTTTCCGCGGCCGGCTCAACGCCAATATGTTGTTTTAGGTGCAGTCCTAGCCTACCTAATACATCCCACCGGATAGGGTTAATAGTGTCCGTCCCCGGGCGAGCAATCCTTGCTTGCCCGGCCAGCCAAATTTCCAGATTGGGATTAGCTTTTATGGCATTGAATGCAAGCACTCAGATCAGCCACCCTGCACAGCAGGTTATCGCTACCTTGAGCGATCGTGGCTTCGCCGAGCATCTGACCAAGGTTGCCAACGGCACTTTGAATGAATTCACCGTAGATGGCGATATCGCTGGTGCCTTTACCTTGACGACGGTCCGCTCAGTGCCTACCGACCGAGTCCCGGATATTGCGCGAAAGTTTGTCGGCTCTTCCATCGAGATCACCCAGGTCGAGAAGTGGAGCGCACCAGATGCTGCCGGAAGCCGGTCTGCGACAGTGCAGATCACCGTTGGCGGTGTTCCAGTGTCGGTCAGCGGCACCGAGCAGCTCACCGGCCAGGGGGAGGTTTCCGAGCTCGCTGTGGATGCCAAGGTCTCCTCGTCGATTCCTTTTATCGGGGGCAAGCTGGCCTCCGCCGCCGAGCCATACATTGGCAAGGCGTTGAACCTGCAGGCTGCCCAGGTCAACGCCTGGCTTTCAAAGTAAGCCGCAGCAGCTGTAGCTTGATCCCCCATAGATCCCCGGATGTGCGATTTTCGCAATACGTCCGGGGATTTGTGGTCCCCAGCACTGATCGCGATAGGGTGGAAACAGGTGTGCCGGGAAGTCTGGTCGGCGAGAAATATTCATTTAACGAACTAAGCGAGTTAAACGCATGAGCCAAACTCCGTCTTCGGGTTCCGGCAAGAACCTGTTTTCACGCCCAAGCTACAGAGAGTCAGTGCGCATCGGAGATATCCTGCGCAAGGAGACCGTCGGTGGCATGGTGCTCATCGCCGGCGCCCTGCTGGCCTTGATCTGGGCAAATACTCCCCTGCGCGAATCCTATTTTGCGCTTCGCGATTTCCACTTTGGCCCGACCCTCTTCGGTGTCGACCTGAACCTGTCCATCGGCCACTGGGCTGCCGACGCGCTGCTCGCGGTGTTCTTCTTCCTCACCGGCCTTGAGCTGAAAAAAGAATTTGTCATCGGCGACCTGCGCAATGTCAAGACTGCTGCGGTTCCCGTGGCCGCTGCCTTTGGCGGCGTGCTGGTACCAGCCCTGATTTTCATTGCAGTGGCGGCCGGTTCCGGGGGCGGTGCAGAACTGCTTCGCGGCTGGGCCATCCCGACGGCTACCGACATTGCCTTTGCGGTTGCCGTTCTCGCCGTAATTGGTTCAGCACTGCCTGCGGCGCTGCGCATCTTCCTGCTGACGCTGGCGGTCGTGGACGATTTGATCGCCATTGTGATCATTGCTGTGGTCTTCACCGATGAGCTCAAGCTGTCCTACTTGGGTCTCGCGCTGATTCCGATCATCCTGTTTACCGTCCTGGCCCGCTACCTTGGCAAGTTCTTCGCCAAGCATGCTTGGGGCGCCTGGGTCATCTTGTTGCCGCTGGGCATCATCACCTGGATCTTCGTCTTCGGTTCCGGAATTCACGCCACGATCGCTGGCGTGGTCCTGGGCTTCTGCGTCCCGGTCAAGCGCACCGATGGACGCGAAGGCGTCGGGTTGGCGGAACAGTTCGAACACCGTTTCCGTCCGTTGTCTTCCGGTTTTTGCATCCCCATCTTCGCCTTCTTTGCCGCGGGAGTGACCGTGGTTTCCTCTGATCCCGGCAGCGGCAATGTCTTGGCCGACCCGGTCTTCTGGGGCATCGTCCTGGGCCTGGTTATCGGCAAGCCGATTGGCATCATGGGCTTCACCTGGTTGCTGACCAAGTTCACGAAGGCTTCCTTGGACAAAGACGCCCAGTGGGGCGACCTGCTCGGCGTGACGCTGCTGGCGGGCATTGGCTTCACGGTCTCGCTCCTGGTTTCCGAGCTGTCCTTCGGCTTGGAATCGCCGCACTACGAGCATGCCAAGGTGGCCATCCTCAGCGGTTCGTTCCTCGCTGCGATCCTCGGCGCCCTCTGGCTGGTGCCGCGTAACCGCCGCTACAAGGTCATCAACGAGCGCGAGACGCGCGATGACAACAAGGACGGCGTTCCCGACGTCTACCAGGATGAGGACAACAACTAGGTTTCGGCCCATCTGGCATGCATTAAAGGACTGTGGCGCTTGACCTCCGCGAAGGAGGGCAAGCGCCACAGTTCTATGCAGGCTGGCTACTTGTTGGCACCGAGCATCGCCGCCTCAGCGGCAACCCACGCCAGCATCGCGCACTTGACGCGTGCAGGGAACTTGGAGACGCCCACGAATGCGGCAGCATCCTCCAGCACCTCTTCATCCGGCTCGAAGTTTCCCTTGGAGCGCATCATTTCGCGGAAGATCTCCAGCTTGTCCAAGAACTCGTCCTTGGTCATCTCTGGAAGCATCTCGCTGAGCACCGAAGCGGAAGCCATGGAGATGGAGCAGCCTTCGCCTTCCCAGCTCATGGATTCAAAATGGTCTTCATCGTTCAACTCCACGCGGACCCGGATCTGGTCGCCACAGATGGGGTTGTGCTGGTGCGATTCACCGTGCAGGTGCCCCGCGGTGGCCTCCACCAGCGGCGAGCCGATGCGCCGCTTGGAATGATCCAGGATGACCTGTTGGTACAGCTGATCTAATTCGTTCACTTAGACTCCAAAGTATTCGCGCACGGTGCCCAAGGCATCGATAAGCGCCTTGATGTCTTCTTCCGTGTTGTACAGATAAGTGCTTGCCCGGGTGGTGGCAGTGACGCCCAGGGCGCGGTGCAGCGGCTGGGCGCAGTGGTGGCCCACACGCACGGCGATGCCTCGCGAATCCAGGTACTGTCCGACGTCGTGCGGGTGCACGCCGAGAACTTCAAATGGCACGGTGCCGATGCGAGGGGCATCGCTCGGGCCGAACACCCGGACACCGTCAATCTTGGACAGGCCTTCATAGAGCATTGCGCCGAGGTGCTCTTCCCACTGCGCAATGCGGTCCATGCCGATCTCCTGCAGGTAGCTGACCGCCGTGGCCAGTCCGTGGGTCTGCGCGATGCGTTGGGTTCCGGCTTCGAAGCGCTGCGGAGCAGGCAAGAATTGAGCGTGTTCCATGTCTACAACGGTGATCATTGAACCGCCGGTGAGGAATGGCGGCATGGCGTTCAGCAATTCTTCGCGGCCGTACAGGGCGCCGATACCAGTCGGGCCGAGCATCTTGTGGCCGGAGAAGGCCATGAAGTCCACGTCGAGTTCCTTGACGTCTACCGGCAGGTGCGGCACCGACTGGCAGCCATCGAGCACGGTCAAAGCGCCAACCTTGCGGGCCGCATCAACGAAACGCCGGGTGTCGGTGATGGTTCCCAGCACGTTGGAAACGTGGGTGAAAGCCACCAGCTTGGTTTTCTCGGTGACCAGTTCATCAAGCAGGTCATAGCGAAGTGCGCCATCTTCGGCTACCGGGACATAGCGCAACGTAGCACCGGTGCGGAAGGCCAGTTCCTGCCAGGGGATCAGGTTGGCGTGGTGCTCGATTTCGGTGGTGAGGATTTCGTCGCCCGGTCCGATGCGGAAGCGGGCTGCTTCTTCGCCCCCTCGCCCCAAAGAGGCATTGGACATCGAGTAGCTGATCAGGTTCAGCGCCTCGGTGGCATTAGAGGTCCACACCAGCTCGTTGGTGCGTGCTCCGATGAACTTGGCTACGGTCTCGCGTGCCTCTTCATAAATCTCGGTGGCTTCAACGGCCAGGGTGTGAGCGCCACGGTGCACTGCGGCATTGGCGTTCTCGTAGAAGTGCTGCTCCGCTTCATAGACGCAGCGCGGCTTCTGGCTGGTGGCTCCTGAGTCCAAGTACACGACGTCGGTACCGTTGACTTGGTGCTCCAGAATTTCAAAATCTGCCTTGATGCGCTGAACCTCGACGGCACTGAGCGATACCTGGGCTTCTGGCTGACCGGTCATCGTCTGCACGTGGTCCTCCGAATAATTGTCATGGGCTGCCTTTCAGTCTTGGCGATCAAGCGCCAATGACGGATTAGGCAAGGTGTACATTGGGTAATTATTCCACTCCGGAGCAAGAAGCACATCTAAGTTTGGCCTTAGTAAGTAACACCTCAAACGGTGCCATTAACTCATCAAGGACCGCGGTGAGCCGGTTGGGCCTTTCCGCGATCCTCGATAATTCATCCGCACGCTGCACGGCAGCGTCCTGCGAATCAGCTGGTATGAAATTTGGTTTGGGCCGCTTCAAGCCCTGAGCTCATCAGCAGCTCAACTGCGTCAGCACAGTTATCTATCAAGAACGGGAGATCTTGCTTCTCGGTCTTGGAGAAATCCTGCAAGACCCATTTAGCCGTATCCATGCGCCCTGGTGGACGTCCAACACCCGCGCGTACACGCAGGTAGTCCTTGGAGCCCATGGCCTTGGAGATATCGCGCAGGCCGTTATGGCCGCCTTCTCCCCCGCCGCGCTTGAGCTTGATGGTGTCAAAAGGAATATCGATTTCATCATGCACAACGATCAGGCGATCAACGCCGATGCTGAAGAACTTCGCGGCATTGGCTACCGGCCCGCCGGAGAGGTTCATGAAAACCATCGGCTTGGCCAGCACGATCCGCGGACCGCCAACACCCATGCGCCCCTCGACTACCTGCGAGCGGGAAGAGTGCGTTTTGAATTTCGAGCCGATCCGATTGGCCAGCTCATCGAGCACCATCTGCCCGATATTGTGTCTATTGCCAGCGTAGCCGGACCCGGGGTTCCCGAGTCCGGCTACGAGCCAAGTGCCATCACTCATGATGCTTAGCTAATGCCTATTTCGCTGGAATTAGGCAGCGATGATCAGGTCAAGGTGATCAACGGTGCGGTTCAGCGCGTGGATCTGGATGTCCTTGATGGCGGTCTTGACGGTCTTGCCGTCGATGTTCAGAACCAGCTCCACACCGCGGTCGCGAACGGCCAGGGTGGTTTCGCGGGCTGGAAGCAGCACGTGCTGTGGCTCGGAGCCTGCACCGTAAACAACTGCTGGGATCTGGCCGTCGCGGCGAGCCTGGCGGGCAGCGCCCTTGCCGAAATCGCTACGTACAACGGCGTCAAGGTTGACAGATGCCATGATAATTCTCCTTAGGAAATGAATGCTTCGTTAAGGCCCTTGCGTGGACTCGGGAAGCATCCAACATCTAGGAGATGAAAGAGCTTGTCCGGCCTTGTCGATAACGGTCCCACCATCTCTGGTGTTTCCCTCGCCTGGGCACAGTCAACAATTCTACCAGCTGTGATCGCCAGCGAGAAAACCTGTAGCGAACGCCACTAAACCCGGCCTTTGCTCACCGGTCCTGGAAAACAAAAGTATCGGCCAGCGCAAAACCGTGGGTGTCATCGCAGCGATAGCCGCGCAACCACACCGCGCCTTCCACCACCCGCAGATAGAATCCTCGCGGAAAGTCCTGGTCTCCCAGGGCTGCGGAAGCGATGGTCAGTGAATCATCCGGTTTCTTTCCAGCACTGAGCGCCGAATCCCTTGAAGCCGCTTGGTCCAGGAATTCCAGTCGCAGATAAGGCCCGGTAATGGCAGGGCACAGGCCCAATCCACTGCTGATCGCGCACTCGAAGATTTCTGGCAAAGTTGCTCCGGCGTCCAGCCCCAGCTGTTGCACAGTGCGGCTAACCAGGTTCAGCGTGCGGACTGGCGCTATGCGCTCAAAGATCTCATGGGCCAGCAGGACCTTGGCATAGTCATTGAGCTGCACACCGGCTTCGGCCATTCGCTGCTGCAGGTGGGCACGTTCGAGCCCTCCGAGGGTGACCTGCCGTGTTCCGAATTCCATGCTTGGCCTTCCGGGAAATTGATCCGCCACGGGTGATGGCTTAACCGCCTCTGGCCGGCACCCGAAGGTACCGGCCAGAGGCGTTGCGAAACGAGGGCTGCTAGGCGCGGCCGTCAAACAGGTTCGTGACCGAACCGTCGTGGAATACTTCCGAGATCGCGCGAGCGATCGTCGGTGCAATGGAAAGCACCGTCAGGTTCTCAAAACGCTTCTCTTCAGGGATCGGCAGGGTGTTGGTGACAACAACCTCGCGGGCACCGCACTCAGCCAGGCGCTGGGCAGCCGGGTCCGAGAAGACCGCGTGGGTCGCGGCAATGATGACATCCTTGGCGCCAGCTTCCTTCAGCACGCGCACTGCGCCTGCGATGGTTCCTCCGGTGTCGATCATGTCGTCAATCAGGATCGCGGTGCGGCCCTCGACCTGGCCAACCACGGTCTTGGACTCTGCCTGGTTAGGCACGGTCAAGTCGCGGGACTTGTGCACGAAGGCAAGCGGTGCGCCGCCCAAGCGGTCTGCCCACTGCTCGGCCACGCGAACGCGTCCGGTATCCGGGGAAACCACGGTGACTTCGTTGACGTCAACCTTGGACTTGATGTAGTCAGCCAGCAGCGGGAAGCCGAAGAGGTGGTCGACCGGGCCGTCGAAGAAGCCCTGGATCTGCGCGGTGTGCAGGTCGCAGGAAATCACGCGATCCGCGCCGGCGGTCTTGAACAGGTCGGCAACCAGGCGGGCCGAGATCGGCTCGCGGCCACGGCCCTTCTTGTCCTGGCGTGCGTAGGGGTAGAACGGTGCCACCACGGTGATGCGGCGGGCCGAGGCACGCTTCATCGAGTCGATCATGATCAGCTGTTCCATCAGCCAGTTGTTCAGCGGTGCTGGGTAGGACTGCAGCAGGAAGACATCCTTGCCGCGGACCGACTCATCCGAGCGAACGTAGATCTCGCCATTGGCGAAGTCGTAGGCGTTCAGCGGCAGCAGTTCGGTGCCCAGTTCCTTGGAGACCTCGGCGGCTAGTTCCGGGTGTGCGCGACCGCTGGCCAGCACCAGCTTTTTGTCGACGTTATGGCTGATTTCACTCATTGGGTATGCTTTCTCGCTCGCTTCGCTATCACGTATGAGGTTGTTGTCGAGGAAATTAAGTCCGTGGCCGGATTACTCGGTGCCCGAGGAATTCAGGGAGGACTTGAATGCGGCGTCAGCCGAAGGGGTCCCCGGACGCTTTTCAAGCGTCCAGCCCTCGGTATTGCGCTGCGGAGCCACAGACAGTGCCAAAGCACCGGCCGGGACGTTCTTGCGGACGATGGCGCCTGCACCAGTGTACGCGCCATCCCCGATTTCAACCGGGGCGACAAATACCGTGTTGGAGCTGGTGCGCACATGCGAACCGATCTTGGTTCGGTGCTTCTTTTCACCATCGTAGTTCGCGGTGATATTGCCGCACCCGATGTTGGTGAATTCACCGATTTCAGCGTCCCCGGCGTAGCCGAGGTGCGAGAGCTTGGAGCCGCGGCCAATCGTGACGTTCTTGGTTTCGTAGAAGGCGCCGATCTTGCCATCGGTGCCCAGCTCGGTGCCCGGGCGCAGGTAGGCGAAGGGGCCAACCGAGGCGCCTTCGGAGATCCGCGAATCGGTGGCGTCGCTGCGCTTGACGGTGGCCCGCTGGCCGACGACAACATTGGTCAAGGTGGTGTCCGGGCCCACGGTGGCGTTATCGCCAATGATGGTCCGGCCGTGCAGCTGGGTTCCCGGCTTCAGCGTGGCGTCGCGGCCGATGATCACCTCGGCATCAATCCAGGTGGTGGCCGGGTCGACGATGGTCACGCCCTCGCGCATCCAGAATTCGGCTTTGCGCTGGTTGTAGATGCGGGCCAAGTTGGAAATCTGGACGCGGTCGTTCGCGCCTTCGATCTGCCAGCGGTCCGAGATCTGCGAGGAAGCCACCCGGCCGCCGCGAGCGCGGGCGATGGCCAGCACGTCGGTCAGGTACATTTCGCCCTGCGCGTTCTCGGTGGTGACCTCGGTCAGCGCCGAACGCAGCATCTTGGTGTCGAAGGCGTAGATGCCGGAGTTAATTTCCTTGATCAACAGCTCGTCAGCCGAGGCGTCCTTCTGCTCGCGGATGCCGGCGACGTCGCCGTTCCCATCGCGCAGGATGCGCCCGTACCCGTTGGGGTCTTCAAGCGAGGTGGTCAGCACGGTCACCGAGTTGCGGTTGGCCTCGTGGGTGGCCACCAGATCCAGCAGCACTTCGCCGGTGAGCAATGGCACATCGCCATAGGTCACAACGGTGGTGCCTTCAAGGGCTGGATCGATGGCGTCCAGGCCCTGCTGGACTGCGCGGCCGGTGCCTGGAATCTCATCCTGGTCGGCGATGGTGATGGACGGGAACTGGCCGAGAATGTGCTCGGCAACCAGGTCTCGCTGGTGGCGGACGACGGCCACAAGGTTTTTTGGCTGCAGTGCCGAGGCAGCATGAAGCGCATGGGCAATCATGGAGCGACCTGCGATTTCGTGCATGATCTTCGGCTTGGCCGACTTCATCCGGGTACCGGCCCCGGCGGCTAGGACGATGACAGCAACTGGTGCATTGGCCTGATCGCTCAAGTGCGCTCTCCTGCAGATTAGATTCAAGGTTTTGGGCAGAGAAGAAAACCCTTAGACAAGTCTAACGTGCGCAGCGAGCGGGGCTGAACTGGTTAAAGAATAAAAGCGCCACCTGCGCGACGCTTTATCTGTAGTTCCGCCCCTAGGATTCGAACCTAGAATACACAGCTCCAAAGGCTGGAGTGTTGCCATTACACCAGGGCGGAAAATGGCTTATGCAGGTCATGCCCGACAAGCACGCTAATTATTCTGCCATGTTCGCCCCCATTGAGCGAAATCGCAAAACGCCATGGCTGAATAGAGGTGCGCCATGGCGGTTGCCGTCCACCAGTCCACGCCGATTTGCACTCGGAACGTAAAATGGAAATCGTGGCTCATTTACTCGGGGGCGAAGCCCTACATCTGGAATATCCCACCCATACCGTCTTCGACTCGGTCACCATCGGCATTTCCGATGGCGACCGCATCGGCCTGGTGGGACGCAACGGCGAAGGCAAATCCTCGCTGCTCGGCATGCTCTCGGGCAAGATCGAGCCCAATTCCGGACGGGTCACCCTGCGCAACGGACTTCGCGTGGGCGTGCTGGACCAGTCCGACACCCTGGATCCGGAAGCCACCGTGCACTACAGCGTGGTCGGCGAGATGGACGACCACGAGTGGGCCGGCGAAGCGCGCATCCGCGACATTATTTCGGGCCTGGTTGCCGACCTTGATTGGGAGGCCACCATCGGCACCCTCTCCGGCGGCCAGCGCCGCCGTGTGGCCCTGGCCGCCCTGCTGGTGCAGGACTGGGATGTCGTCATCCTCGATGAGCCAACCAACCACTTGGATGTCGAAGGCATCTCCTGGCTGGCTGGCCACATCAACAACCGCTGGTCCAAGAATGCCGGCGGCCTGATGGTTGTCACCCACGACCGCTGGTTCCTCGACGCGGTCTGCACCACCACCTGGGAAGTGCACGACCGGCTGGTTGAGCCTTTTGAAGGCGGCTACGCCGCCTACGTATTGCAGCGCGTGGAACGCGACCGCATTGCCGCGGTCACCGAGAACAAGCGCCAGAACATGATGAAGAAGGAACTGGCCTGGTTGCGCCGCGGCGCCCCGGCCCGTACGTCCAAGCCGAAGTTCCGCATCGAGGCCGCCAACCAGCTGATCGCCGATGTGCCACCGGCACGCAACCCGCTGGAACTTCAGAAGATGGCCACCAGCCGTTTGGGCAAGGACGTCATCGACCTGCTGGATACCGAGGTGTCCTTCGGAGCCAAGCAGGTGCTCAAGCCGTTCACCTGGCGGATCGGGCCTGGCGAGCGCACCGGCCTGCTCGGAGCCAACGGCGCAGGAAAGTCCACGCTGCTGGGCTTGATTGCCGGCACCGTGGAGCCAACCGGCGGCAAGATCAAGCGCGGCCAGACCGTGAAGCTGGCGGTGCTCGACCAGCAGTTCCGCGAGCTGGAGACCATTGGCCAGGACAAGGTCCGCGAAATCCTGGGCCGCTACCGCACCACCTTCAACGTCGACGGCAAGGACCTGACCCCGGCCCAGCTGCTGGAGCGGCTCGGTTTCTCCTCGGCGCACCTGTCCACCAAGGTCGCCGAGCTCTCCGGCGGCCAGCGCCGCCGCTTGCAGCTGCTGATGATCCTGATGGACGAGCCGAATGTGATGATCCTCGATGAGCCGACCAACGATGTCGATACCGACATGCTGGCAGCCCTGGAAGACCTCTTGGATTCCTGGCCAGGCACGTTGATCGTGGTCTCCCACGACCGCTACCTGCTGGAACGTGTCACCGACCAGCAATACGCCATCCTTGGCGGGCACTTCCGCCATGTGCCCGGCGGCGTGGATGAATACCTCAAGCTGCGTGCCGCTGAAAGTTCGACCGGTGGTTCCAACCCCTCGCAGTCGCAGGGCTCCTCTTCGTCCGCCAAGCCTGCAGGCCCATCGGGCGCCGAACTGCGCGCAGCGCAAAAAGAGCTGAACGCCAATGAGCGCAAGGTCGGCCAGCTGAACGAAAAGATCGCCAAGGTCCACGCCAAGATGGCCGATCACGACCAGAGCGACTACGAGGGCCTGGGCAAATTCACCGCGGAAATCGATGAATACCAGAGCCAGATTGACCAGCTGGAAGAGCGCTGGCTGGAATTGACGGAAATGCTTGAGTAGCCCCAGTTAGCCCCAAAAGTATTATGTGTTGGCCCGGAATCCTGACGACAGGTTCCGGGCCAGCGTCGCATTTGGCCATCGGTGCCCCTGATCCGGCAACAGCATGGCACACTCGATTCATGGGAATTGTGAGCCTGACCGGGCGCCTTGTCTGCGCCAGCCAATCAGAAGCAGACGCCGTCGCTGAGCTGTTGCCGGTCCATATGCAGCTGACCCGGGCGGAAGCCGGATGCCTGTCATTCCAGGTGACACCCACCGGCGATCCTTGGATATGGGATGTCGCCGAGCAATTCGCCACCGCTGAAGCCTTCGAAGCTCATCAGCAACGTGTGCGTGCAAGTTCTTGGGGCCAAGGAACCATGGGCATCAAGCGCGAATACAGCATCGAGGGGCTGCAGCCTGGCACAACCAGCTAACCCCATTCCCTAGGGTTTGCCGGTGATCCTATCGGCGATGAGGGCCAGCGGCGATGAGCTCTCCCGCCCCTTGAATTCGTTTCGGTCGGCCTGGCCGTAGGCGGCATATAGCCCTTTGGTCGCCAGCCAGCGCAGTGGTTCCGGCTCCCATTTGCGCACTTCGTGATTGACCCACGGCAAGCGGGCCAGTTCAGTTTCCTGGCCCAGGATCAGATCGCGCAATGTGCGCCCCGAGAGATTTGTGGTTGCCACGCCAGTGCCGACATAGCCTCCGGCCCAGCCAATGCCTGTTAGCGGATCCAAGCCGACGGTGGCCGCCCAGTCGCGCGGTACGCCGAGCACCCCGGACCACGCATGATCAATTTTTGCGTGCCTTGCCTGCGGAAACATCCGATGCAGGACTTCTTGAAGACCGCTGATGGTGCGCTGCGGTGTCTGCCCATCGGCATCAGTTCGCGAACCGTATTTGTACGGAACCCCTCGGCCGCCAATGGCGATGCGGTTATCTGCGGTTCGCTGGGCGTACATGTAGACATGGGCGTAATCCCCCAGCACTTCGCCCTGGCTCCAATTGAGCTCATCCCACAGCCTGTCCGCCAACGGCTCGGTGGCAATCATGGACGAGTTCATCGGCAGCCACAACCGCCTATGGCCGGGCAACTGGGCCGTGAATCCCTCGGTGGCCCGCACAATGTATTGCGCGTTGACCGTTCCGCCATCAAGCTCCAGTTGCCTCGGGCGGATGGTTTTCACGGTGGTATCTTCAAAGATTTCCACCCCGAGCCGTTCCAAGGCTTCGGCCAGCCCGCGCACGAGCTTCGCCGGATGGATCCTGGCCGCATGCGGGTGCCATAGCGCGGCCCTTGTTCCAGCAACATTGATCTGGCTTCGGGCTTCATCCGCGTCCAGGAGCTTGGTGCCGGTGTGCTCCCAGGCGCTATTCGCCGCAGCGTGTGCGCGCAGGCGCTGCTCCTGGGCCGGGGTGCAGGCGACTTCGAATTCTCCTCCACGCAGGATATCGGCGTTGATGTTTTCGGCAGCACAGACGTTGATGACTTCATCAACGGTTTGGTTCATGGCCAGTTGGAAGTCATTGATCGCTTGCACCGAGTGCGTCTTGAGGTAGTGTTCCCGGCCAGCGGTGATGGTGTTAGTCAGCCAACCGCCATTGCGCCCTGAGGCGCCATAGCCAACATGCCGGGCTTCCACGACCGCGATGGACAACCCCGGATTGGCTTTCGCCAGGTAATAGGCGGTCCATAACCCGGTAAATCCGGCCCCGATAATGGCGACATCCACGGTGCTGTGGCCGCGAAGTTTCGGGCGTGGTTCCGGGATGCCAATTTCTTGCCACCAATGCGATACCTGGCCGTTGAGCATGCTTGGACCACCCGTGCTTCCTAAATGAATCACTTTCACCTTGCGCTTGGAAATCAGCCTATGGCCAGTTCCATTGCACGACAAGAGCAATCAAGAAAGTCAGCTTTGTGGTTAGCTGCGGGAGCCGCGGAACCCAGTGGCTGCGCCTAGGCCTACTCGCTCAGCGTGATGTGCGCACCGGCAGCCGGAGCATTCACCGGAATGGTCGCCACGCCAACCTCGTCACCAAGCTGCGCCATCACTTCTTCGGCGTGCTCATGATCATTGACCAGCAGGGCCAGGGTTGGCCCCGAGCCGGAAACCATGGCACGCAGGGCGCCGGCACCTTCAGCAAGGTCCCGCATGGTGCCCAGTTCCGGAGCCAGGGCCAGCGACGCTTGCGTCAGGTCATTGGCCAGCACCTGGGCCAAGGCTGGAGCGTCCGAAGCCATCAGGGCCTCAATGACCGCCGGATCGATTTCCTTCGGGACTTCGACGTCCGCACCGGATCGCAGGCGATCAAGCATTCCATACACCCGCGGCGTGGACAGCCCGTAGCTGGCAGGAATCAGCACCCAGTGCGTCTTGGCCCGGGTGAGCAAGGGAGCCAGCTGGTCCCCCACTCCAAGGCCGATCGCGGCCCCGCCCATGAGCGCAAAAGGCACGTCCGCACCAAGCCGCGCGCCTAGCCGGCCAAGTTCCTCGCGGTCCAGATGGGTTTCCCACAATTCATTGCAGGCCACCAAGGTGGCCGCAGCATCCGCTGACCCGCCTCCCATGCCGCCAGCGATGGGGACACGCTTGGTGATGTGCAGGTCCGCGCCCAATGCGGTTCCGGTGTGCTCACGCAGCAGTTGGGCCGCTTGGAAGACAAGGTTGCCTTCGCCCAATGGGAAATTCTCCGGGTCATGGACCACCGGTGAATCAGGTTCCAGGCTCAGCTGCAGCTCGCCATCGGTGCGCAGGGTGGCTTCGATCTGTTCGGTCAGAGATACCGCGACATACAGGCTCGCTACTTCGTGGTAGCCGTCCTCGCGGGGCGGGCCTACCTTGAAATAGCAGTTGATCTTGCCGGGAGCGGTGGCGATGACTCGCTGCTTTGCCATGCCTAGGCCTCGCTGGCCGACGGTTCAGCCGGCACGCCCTGGGCTGCGCGGGCGATGTCGATGTACTGCTCGATATCCAGCTTCTCGCCGCGTTCCTTCGGGTCGATGCCAGCAGCCACCAGGATCTTTTCGGCGCGGACACCGGAGCCAGCCCAGCCTGAAAGCGCTGCGCGCAGGGTTTTGCGGCGCTGGGCAAAAGCGGCGTCAACGATGGCGAAAACTTCTTTGCGATCCGGGGCGTCGCTGCGGTCCTTGTCGCGGGTGAAGGACACCAGACCGGAATGGATCTTCGGCGCTGGCCAGAAGACGTTCATGCCGATGACCCCGGCTTTGCGCATGGTGCCATACCAGGCGCCCTTGACCGACGGGATGCCGTAGATCTTGTTGCCCGGGGTGGCGCTCATGCGGTCGGCGACTTCGTCTTGGACCATCACCAGGCCGTTGCGGATGGACGGGAAGTGTTCCAACAGGTGCAGGACGACCGGCACCGCAACGTTGTAAGGAAGGTTTGCCACCAGCGATGTCGGATTGCCGGGTAATTCGGTGACCTTCATGGCGTCGCTGAGGATGACGGTGAGGTCTTCTTCGCGCCCTGGCCGGAACTCGGCCATGGTCTGCGGCAGGCGCTGGGCCAGCGGCGGATCGATTTCCACGGCAACAACTTTGGCCGCTGCATCCATGATGCCAAGGGTCAGCGAACCGAGCCCCGGGCCAACCTCCAGCACAGTCTCGGCGGGGTCGACATTGGCGGCGGCGACAATGCGGCGGATGGTGTTCCCATCAATCACAAAGTTCTGCCCCAACGTCTTGGTAGGGCGGATTCCCAGCTCTTCGGCCAGACGACGGATTTCGGTGGCCCCAAGCAGCGGCAAAGATTCCTTAGACATCACAAATCCAATTCTAGTTCAGCCAGATTGATCCAAACATAACAACGCGACGCGTCCACCGTGATGGTGGACGCGTCGCGTGGTTATAGATCTTCGGTTTTTAGCGCAGGCCCAGCTTGGACGAGCAGGCCGGCCAGTGGCCCCAGCCACCGGAGGCTCGCAGCACCTCGGCTGCGGCGATCTGTTCTTGCGGGCTGGCCTGGTGTGGCAATGGCGCGTACTTGGTGCCGCCGACTGCTCGCCAGGAGGAGGCAGAGAACTGCAGTCCGCCGTAGTAGCCGTTACCGGAGTTGATCGACCAGTTGCCACCGGATTCGCACTTTGCCAGTGCCTTCCAGGTTGCGGAGATGTTGCCGGTGCTGGTCGAAGGCTTCGAAGAGGATTCTTCCTTCTTCTCTTCCTTGGTGCCCACGCGGATAACTTCTGCGACTGGTTGCTTGGTGACCTTGGACTTGAGGACTTCTTCCTCGCCCTTCTCGCCGTTGCGGGTTTCCTGGCGCAGGGTGAGTTCGCGTTCGCCCTTCTTGCCCTCGGTCTTGACCTTAGTTTCGCCCTTGTCCAGGGACTTGTCGTTGACCTTCTCGACATCGAAGTCGATGTCGCGGGTTTCGTCCCAGGTCTTGACGTTGACCTCGATAACTTCAACTTCTACGCCGGCCTTGATACCGGTGCTGTCCTTGACGTTCTTGTCGGTTTCGTCGTCAACCTTGACGTTGATTTCATCATTGTCATCAACTTTGACGTTCTGCTCGGCGAGCAGTTCCTTGACGGTCGATGCGGTGGTGGCGACGGTCTTTTTCTTGTCGTCCACAATCAAGGTGAGGTCCTTGGGCGTGATTACTTCAAGCTCGTCGCTCAAAGCGCTCAACTGCATATCCTCATCGAGGGACACCTCGGAGCCTTTTTCAAGGTCCAGCTGATTGACAACATCTGCCACGGTCATGCCGGTGGTGTGGACCACGCGCTCGGCGCCGTCAACCGTCACCTCAACAGACTTGTTGCGCTTGATATCGATCTTCTGGTCATCCGAAAGGTTCGAATCCAGGGAAGCGGAGATCTCATCGCGCTCGTCCAGCGAGATTTCCTGCTGATCCAGCAGCGCGCTGACGGTGGCAGCGCGGGTGGTGACTTCCTGGGCTTCTCCATCGACGGAGATCACTACCGACT
This sequence comes from Glutamicibacter halophytocola, assembly GCF_001302565.1. Lineage (NCBI taxonomy): Bacteria > Bacillati > Actinomycetota > Actinomycetes > Micrococcales > Micrococcaceae > Glutamicibacter > Glutamicibacter halophytocola. Next base: position 931,681 of record NZ_CP012750.1, on the reverse strand, counting down.
TCTGGCCAGCAACATAGAACACGGCACCGGCGATAACCACGGCCACGGCGAGCGCCTGAGCCAGGTATTTAACCCAGCTTTTCTTGAGCAAGTGAGTCACAGTAGTGAGATCCTCATCGTTTATTGGCTCAAACCCTGAAACCTATTCCAGGAATTCATGTTGAGCCCAGCAGCACCCGCTGCCTGCTTATCAATCTGACTTATGCCGTCTTTCCCGGACGCAGCGAGGTGCGAGGATCAGGCTGCCGAGTCCCGTCGCTGGCCCGCAAAGGGCAGGAAGGACCTCAAACATCTCATCCACCGTAACCGAATTGTTATATTCATGGCAAGTGTCCTGTAACGAGAGGCACAGCCTGCGAGTCTAAAATTCTCCGTACACTTCGCGGGTATTCGCATCGATTCGGGCACAGAATTCAGCGAGCTCAACACCTTTGGTTTCCGCCATGAACCTAGTCGTATAGGGAATCATGTAACTGGCATTGGGGCGTCCGCGGAATGGATGAGGGGTCAAGAACGGAGCATCGGTCTCCACCAGCAGCAACTGCGGATCGGCCAGATTCAAGGCAGCTCGCAAATCGTGGGAGTTCTTAAACGTGACCGTTCCCGAGAATGACATGTACCAGCCATTGTCATTGCAGATCTTTGCCAATCGCTCATCCCCGGAGAAGCAATGGAACACGACTTTAGGTGGCAGCTGGGAGCTCTTGAGAATACGCACAACGTCATCATGCGCATCACGATCATGGATCTGGACAGCCTTGCCCAGCCCAGCAGCAATGCGCAGATGTTCGCGGAATGACTGCTCCTGGGCACCCCGGCCGTCTTCACCCGTGCGGAAGTAATCAAGCCCGGTCTCCCCCAGCGCTCGCACGCGAGGGTCTGAAGCCAGCTCTTCAATGCGCTCAAGGGCGCTTTCGAGTTCCCCGGCCTCGGCTAGCCGCGCGGCGTCATTCGGGTGGATAGCCACAGCGGCCAGGATGCTGGCGTATTCATTGGCAACCTGCACCGCATATTCGGAGGACGGCACATCACAGCCCACCTGGATCAGCCCTTTTACTCCGACTGCTTCAGCAGCTGCCAAGGCATCGCGCGCAGAAACATTAACCGTGCCGTCAAGAAAGTCCAAATGGGTATGGTTGTCGACCACCGCGATTGGAAGGGCTTCAGGCGCTTCGGGATAGTGCAAGTTTCGCTTGCTGCCGCCCTGTTCATTGCGAGTCTTGCGCGCGCGGCCTTCTGGCCCTGCAGATTCCTCAGCCTCGCTGGGGCGGTAGGCCTCCGGTACCCGGTTAACGTCGGTGTCCGACTTCTTCTTTGACACGCTGATCCTTTGCACTTAATTACTACAGCCCATTGCTCATTTTATTGTGTCATCACCCGGTACTTTAACCCCAACCGCCCTGCACCCCGGGCCAGATTAGCCTCTGTTGTTGGACAAAAGATGCCCATATGATGGTGAGCAAGAGTCTATTGAATGTCTCAGGATGCGAAGTGTCTCGCGGCTGACCCATTGCGCAGGAGGAACTTCGAATGAGTGCGAACCCGACGATGCCATCGCTGGATTCAACGTTCCAAACGAATTGCCAACGAATTTTCGACGCCGTGCAGAGCGTGATCAACGGAAAACCCGAGGCCATCATCAGCGCGCTCACGGTACTGCTGGCGCAAGGACATTTGTTGCTGGAAGACGTTCCAGGCGTTGGCAAGACCATGCTGGCCAAGTCGCTGGCCAAAAGCGTGAATGGATCTGTGCATCGCATCCAGTTCACCCCGGACCTGCTGCCCAGTGATGTCACCGGCGTTTCCGTATATTCGCCGCAGACTCACGAGTTCACTTTTCACCCCGGCCCGATTTTCGCCAATATCGTCATTGCCGATGAGATCAACCGCGCCAATGCCAAAACGCAATCCGCGTTGCTTGAATGCATGGAGGAATCCCAGGTCACCGTAGATTCCATCACCCACAGCCTGGAACAGCCTTTTATGGTTATTGCCACCCAGAACCCCGTGGATTCTGAAGGAACCTTCGCGCTGCCCGAGGCGCAACGCGATCGCTTCATGGGGCGGATCTCTTTGGGCTATCCGCAACGCGAAGCCGAAATATCCATGATTGCCGGACATCACCATCATGAGCCGCTGGAAACCCTGGCCTCGGTGTTGCAGCTTGCAGACCTGCGGCAAATGATCGAACAGGTCAGCTCCATCACTGTCACCGCAAGATTAAGCTCCTATGTCGTGGATTTGGGCCGAGCATCGCGAAATCATCCACAGGTTGAGCTCGGGGCTTCACCGCGTGCCCTGATCCAATGGGTTCGAGCCGCCAAGGCACATGCCGCCGTTAACGGCCGCGACCACGTGCTCCCGGAAGACGTGCGAAGCGTGGCGCAAATGGTGCTGAACCACCGGCTGATTCTTACTCGACGCGCTATCGCTGATGGGGTGGAAGTCCAGGACCTCATTCAAGAACTGCTCTCCAGCACCCCAGTCAGCTAGTTGGCATCGCATGGAGAAGATACCTCGTTTCGACTCCCGCAATGCTTTGTCGTGGGTTCGTTCAGAAAATTCGACACCTGCAATTCTGCGCCGGTTGCGGCTGGACCTGTTCACCGTGCGCGGATGGTGCGTGCTCGGCGCAGGAATCTTCCTGGTATTCCTCGCCTTCATGTTCGGCCGCCATGAATTGATGGCATTGGGCATCAGCCTCGTTGTGCTGGCCGGCATTAGCTGGGCCCTCGCACTGGGCCTGCGAGGGCGCACGCGAATCCAGCGACAGCTGCTATCCACGGTTCCCAGTGCTGGCGAAGTATGCAAAGTGCAATTGCATTGCCTGGAACCGGCAACCATCCAGGAACAGCTTCCAGAAGGTTTCGGGCGCGGCCCGATGCTCGACACCCCTGGCGAACTGGAATATGAATTGATCTTTGGCAGGCGCGGCATCCATCAGCTGGGCCCGGCACAGCAAATCGTTTCTGACACGTTGGGATTGGTCCGGGGAATGGTCAACACCGGCGACACCCTGGAGGTCCCGGTCCGCGCGGAACTCATGGATCTGCACCGCTTGGCTTCCCTTGGAGAGCAGATGCTCACCGGTGATGCGCGGCATTCGCGCAGCACCACCGCCGATTACTATGACGTTGCCATTCGCGACTACCAGCAAGGTGATTCGATCCGGCAGGTCCATTGGAAGGCCAGCGCCCGGCAAGGCAAGCTCATGGTTCGGCAGGAGAACCATGTCGCCACCGCTCAAGCGCTCCTGATCCTGGACACAAAATTTGAGCATTGGTGCCACAGCGGGGTGGATCTTCGGCTGTCCATCCCCGGCGGGTCGAACGAAGACTTGCCAAGTAGCCGCCGTTTTGAAACGGCCTTGTCGCTGGCCAGCGGCATCGGACTGCGCTATTCGACCGGTGGCTACCAGCTGTCTTTCCGCGATCTCAGTGGAGCGCCGCTGACCAGCCAGCATCGGCAAGCAACATCGGATGCCGCAGCTGACTCAGACTTTGATTCATTCCATGCTGCCACCGCCGAATTGGCCCTCGACGCCAGCGGCCCCGATACCGACGCCTCAGAGCTATTCGGCGACGGATTGCACAAGGAGCTGCTGGGATTCCGGGACGAACCAGTCATCATGATTTTTGGCGAGCTCACCGTTGCCCAGGCTCGATGGCTTGCCACTCTGGCCCGCACGGTACGCCTTGCCGAAGTTTTTATTCTCGTGGCGCATCCGGAAAGGTACGATTCGGTGCAACAAGAGCTCGCCGGCACCGGGTGGAAAGTTCACCTGCTCCCAGGAACCATGGGCGCAGCTGGGATGTGGGGCGGATAATGACCTCCCAGCTAGCCGGCGCCCCATCGCCTCGCGAGACAGAAGAACAAAAGAGCCTCACGCTGGAGCAAGCTCCGCCAGTTGAGAATTTGCTCCCCCGCATCTTGGCTTCATTGTGCCTGGCTTTAGCCGTCTTGGCCGGAATGGCATCGCTCACCGGTGTCGTTGAGGGCACCTCGTGGTTCCCCTACCTCGTCCTGCCGAACATTGCCCTGCACCTGGCTTGCGGGGCGATCCGGAGCGTACGCGTCGTTCGCTGGCTGGCGATCCCGGCCGCAGTCCTCATCGCCGTCGCTGCCATCATGCGCCACGACGTCATGACCGCAAATTCCTATGGATTTCCTGCCTTGCAATGGTTCCGCTCTTCGCTGTCCGAAGCAGGACTCCAATTGGCCACGCAAGTCCCGCCGGTAGCCAGCTCCATCCATGTGGACTTCGGCATTTTGGTCCTGTCACTGGGCGTGAGCCTTGCGGTGGAACTTCTGGCCAGTTTCCGCCGCACTGCCCTGCTGGTGATCATCCCGCTGTCTTTCGCCCCGATTGTTGCTTCGCTGTTCAAGCAGCAAGGTGCCGGGATTGGCTACCTGTCACTTATGGTCCTAGGGATATTGGCGTACGCTGCCCTGGTGCCCCACGCCTTCGCCAAGGCTTCGCCTCGCCCGGGCAGGCGCAAGCTCCTCGAGCCAAAGACCTTGGGAGTCTTTGGCATCACCGCCCTGGCCTGCGTTGGATCGTTGATTGCCGCGAGCCTGTGGATGCCGGGGTTCCGCACCGGCATGTTCCCCGAGGGGCAACGCCCGTCCGGGGACCTGCTGGCCAACAATGTTGACCCGCTGATCAATCTCGGACGGGATCTCCGCTCGAATGGGTCAGATCCGTTCTTGACCTATTACACCAGCGCCTCGAAGGCGCCTTATTTGCGCACCCAGGTCATCATGGAACTGACCAATGAACGCTGGGAACCGACCGAGGACCTGTTCCATACCGACTATTCGGGCGACGTGGCTGTCAACAATAATTTTTCGCTATTATCCAGCTCCGAGGAAATTGTGCAGATGACTTGGCCGAGGGGCAATAGGAATCCGCTATTGCCGTTGCCCGACCGCAGTAATCTGGTCAGTGGTATCCAGGGAGATTGGCAATGGACCCTTGAAACCTCGGTAGCCCGGCTCAGCGGTGATGCGCTTGGCGCGACCGGCGACATTACCGTTGCCTATGCGCCCTTGAATATCACCCCGGAGATGGTTGAGTACCTCGATCAGCGGCGCATTGGCACGAACGATTTCATATCGTCGGACTACACGCAGCTCCCCCAGAACTCGGACAACGCCCTGCAGCCAATGCTCGAACAGGCTTTGGAGGAAGCCTACGACCAGGGAAGCACGCCGAGGACCAATTTGGAAAAGGCTGTGGCCCTCCAGGATTTCTTCCGCTCCGGGAACTTCGTTTACTCCGAGCGCACTCCTTTGCGAGAAGGCTACGACGGTGCCAACGCCGAGGTAGTCAAAGCTTTCCTGAACCGCCGCCAGGGGTATTGCGTGCACTTCGCCTCGGCCATGGCTCTGCTGGCGCGTGAGGCGGGGATCCCTTCGCGAATTGCCGTGGGCTACGCCCCTGGCGTGGCCACCGGCGAAACCATCACGGTTGATAATTCTGATGCTGCAACCTCGCTCGCCAGCTTGCTGGAGCCGGGCACCGAGCTCAAGGGCTATGAGGTCAGCGGGCAGCAGGCACATGCCTGGCCAGAGTTGTATCTTGACGGGCTGGGCTGGGTGCCTTTCGAACCGACTCCGGGCCGAGGCTACACGCCAACCTATGCGCCGGGACCAACCAGTACCGCAGCGCCTCAAGAGAGTACGGCGCCTGAGGTCCCCACGTCGCGCAGCACTCCGCCTCGTTCCGAGTCTCCCGATCCAACGCCTCAGGCGACGACGGGTTCTTCTGCACGTGATGGCAGTACCGCCATCTGGTTGGCGCCCTTGGCTATCTTGTTGGCGGCCGCCGGATTATGCGTTGGTCCTTGGCTCCGGCAACGCACCCGGCAAAAGCGCCTGGACCTGGTCCGTTCCGGCGCCCCTGATGCGGCACAAGCATTGTGGGCCGAACTGCTCAGTGTTGGAATGGATGCTGGAGTTGAAGCAGGCGTCCATGAATCAGTGGGCGACTATCTCGTGCGCCTGGCCGATGACCACCCGCGGCTCGCCAAGCCGCTGCAATTGCTCCAGGCCGCTATTGAGCAGAGCTTCTACGCAGGTCGGCATGTACCTGCAGGTGATGCGCCTGAATTGTTGGACGCATTGCACGAGGTTCAAAGCCAGCTTCGCGGGGAACTGCCCGCAGGACGCCGGATCCTCAGTTTCCTTTTCCCGCGCTCGTTGCGTTCAACGCCAGGAAAAAGAGCCACGGCAGATGGTGCCAAAAAATAGCCTGCAGACAGTTGATGCCCGGCCACTTGGCCGGGCATCAATTATCTGCGACCCATCGTTGGATGCTTAGATCTACTTCTTTGCAGCGTATGGATCGGCGATGCCGATGTACTGCACGGTGGTGTATTCGCCCAAACCTTCAGCGCCGCCTTCGCGGCCCAAACCGGACTGCTTCACGCCGCCGAATGGTGCTGCTGCGTTGGAGATAACGCCGGCGTTGAAGCCAACCAGGCCGAATTCGATCTGCTCCGAAACGCGGAACATGCGGTTGAAGTCCTGCGAGTAGATGTAGGAGGCCAGACCGTACTCGGTGGAGTTGGCCAGCTTGATGGCCTCTTCCTCGGAAGTGAACGTGGTCACCGGAGCAACCGGGCCGAAGATCTCCTGGGTCAGGATCTTCGCGTCGTTGGCTACGTTGGCCAGAACGGTTGGCTGGTAGAAGTAGCCTGGGCCCTCGACCGGTGCGCCACCGGTAACAGCAGTTGCGCCAGCGCTGACTGCGGCCTCGACCAGTGCGTGAACTTCGTCGCGAGCCTTTTCCTCCACCAGTGGTCCCACGGTGGTGCCTTCTTCGGTGCCACGGCCTGGCTTCAGTGCCTTCATCGCTTCGGCGAACTTTGCGGTGAACTCTTCGGCAACATCAGCGTGGACCAGGAAGCGGTTGGCTGCGGTGCAGGCTTCGCCCATGTTGCGCATCTTGGCAGCCATGGCGCCCTCGACTGCGGCATCCAGGTCGGCATCTTCGAAGACGATGAACGGCGCGTTGCCGCCCAGTTCCATCGAGGTGCGCAGCACCTTGTCGGCGGCGTCCTTCATCAGCTGCTTGCCCACTGGGGTCGAACCGGTGAAGGAGACCTTGCGCAGGCGGTCGTCCTGCATCAATGGGCCGGAGATCTTCGAAGCCGAGGCTCCGGAAACAACGTTCAGCACGCCTGCCGGAAGGCCAGCTTCCATCATCGTGGCAGCGAACAGCTGGGAAGTCAGCGGGGTCAGCTTGGCTGGCTTGAGCACCATGGTGCAACCTGCAGCAACTGCTGGGCCGACCTTGCGGGTAGCCATGGCCAATGGGAAGTTCCACGGGGTGATCAGCAGGCATGGGCCCACCGGCTTGTGGTGGACCAGAACCTTGTTCTTGCCCTCGGGGGTGGTCACGTAGCGGCCGTAGTGGCGCACGGTTTCTTCGGAGAACCAGCGCAGGAATTCGGCACCGTAGGTCACTTCGCCGTAGGCCTCGGCCAGTGGCTTGCCCATTTCCAGGCTCATCAGCAGGGCGAAGTCATCCTTGCGCTCGGTGACCAGATCGAAGGCGCGGCGCAGAATCTCAGCCCGTTCGCGTGGTGCGGTCAAGGCCCATTCGGCCTGCACGGCATCCGCTGCATCCAAAGCGGCCATGGCATCTTCGCTCGTGGCGCTGGCAAGGGTCAGCAGCTTTTCTCCGGTGGCTGGATCCAGCACGTCGAAGGTGCCGCCATCCGAGGCATCGCGCCATTCGCCATTGATCAAAAGACCGGTTGGAACCTTTGCAAGCAGTTCTGCTTCGCGCTGGGCAGTGATCGACATACGCGCATCTCCTGAAACTATAAATGAAACTAATCGTCGTTGATGCCTACGCTATTCTCGGCACAAGCGAACTGTAAATCGCCCTGTGCACTATAAAAGCGCAGATTCATTGTGCAATCAGCCTATGCGAATTCCGCTATTTATCCGCTTCGTGACGTTCGGCCAAGACAGCCTCATAAAGATCGCGTTTCTTCACGCCAAATTTTTCGGCAACTTCAGCCACGGCTTGTTTCATTCGAGTGCCCTGTTCCACGAGTGCCGCAACCTTGGGCAGCAACTCATCCACCGTGGCCGGTTCTGCTTCTTCAGCGCCGTGGATCACCACGACGATTTCGCCACGCACGCCATCCTCGGACCACTGCTTCAAGGCACCGAGCGAGTCTCGACGGACTTCCTCAAATTTTTTGGTCAATTCCCGGGCCACGGCTGCCTGGCGGTTTTCGCCAAAGGCTTCGACGGCGCCCTCCAGGAAATCGCCCAGGCGATGCGGCGCTTCGAAGAAGACCATGGTGCGTTCTTCGGCCAGCAACGATTCCAGCCTTTTGCGCCGCTCCCCTGCCTTGCGTGGCAAGAACCCCTCGAAGGTGAAGCGCCCTGTCGGCAGGCCCGAAAGCGAGAGCGCGGTCAACACGGCTGAAGGGCCTGGCACGGCGGTGACGCGAATGCCTGCGCTGAGCGCGGCCGCCACCAGCGGGTAGCCCGGATCCGAAACAGCTGGCATTCCCGCGTCGGAGACGACCAGGATTGTTGCCCCCTGGGCTGCCAAGACGATGACTTCAGAAAGCTTGTGTGCTTCGTTGTGCTCATGAAGGCTCATCACCTTGGCGGTGATCTTGATTCCCAGCGCATGGGCGAGGTGGTGGAAGTTTCTCGTGTCCTCCGCGGCGATGATATCCGCGGTCGCCATCATTTCCCGCAACCGCGGGGAAGCATCGGATAAATTGCCAATTGGGGTAGCGCCGAGGACGATTACGCCCTCATTCTCTGAGATCTGCACATTCTTAAGCCTACGCGAAGTATGAAAAGCCCACATTCCTCCCTTCACGCCGGTAGCATGATCTGGTGATGGGCATCTCGACACCTAACTCCGCGATTATTGGCCACGTCCGTTCAACGCGGCAGGCCTTCACTTTCGAGAGCCTGAAACAGCGGCTCCTGCCCACGGTAGCGCTCAGCGGACCGCTGCTGTGGATCATTCCGCTGGCGGTGACGTTGCTTGCCGGTTTGCTGCGTTTCATCAACCTTGCTCATCCGCACATGTTGATCTTTGACGAAACCTACTACGTCAAAGACGCGTTTTCGCTGCTGCAAAGCGGTTACGAACGCGAATGGGCCGATGACAGCGACGCGCAATTCATCGCCGGGGATCCCCAGCTCACCACGGATTCTTCCTTCGTGGTCCATCCGCCACTGGGCAAATGGCTCATCGGCATTGGAATGCTGCTCTTTGGCGATTTCAACGGCTTCGGCTGGCGTTTCAGCACGGCGCTGTTCGGCACCCTTTCGGTGCTGCTGGTCACCCTCTGCGCCCGGCTGCTCTTCGGATCGCATATCCTGGCTGGCATCGCCGGACTGTTGATGGCCATCGATGGCCATTCCATCGTGATGTCACGCACCGCGCTTCTGGATATCTTCCTCATGTTCTTCGTCCTGGCCGCGTTTTACGCGTTGCTCAAGGACCGGATCCATGGACGGACCCAACTGGCTCGCAAGCTCAGTGTCCCCCGGGGCAACAGGCCCGATGAATTCCTCCTGGGGTACGGGCCGATGCTGTGGTGGCGCCCGTGGCGCCTGGTTGCAGCTGTCATGCTCGGCGGGGCGGTCGGCATCAAGTGGTCAGCGCTGTCCTTTGTGGCTGTTTTCTGCATCATGGCCGTGCTGTGGGACTTCGCCGCGCGCCGCACCGCAGGCATTCATCACTGGCAGCGTGCCGCTTTCACCCGCGACGGCATCTACTCGTTCTTCACGATGATCCCGCTCGCGCTGCTCACCTACCTGTCCACGTGGACCAGTTGGCTGATCACTGCCGGCGGGCGCTACCGGCAATGGGCTGAAGAAAATCCCGGCGACGGCGTCAGCTGGCTGCCCGCTCCGCTGCGCTCGCTCTGGCATTATCATCAGGCTGGCTACGAATTCCACACGGGACTCAGTTCAGAACACGGATGGCAATCCTCGCCATGGACGTGGCCTTTCGCTGGCCGTCCGGTGCTGTTCTACTTCGAAGGCTACGACAAGGGCGTCAACGGCTGCGATCTGAAGCGCTGCACCGAAGTCATCACCGACCTTCCCAACCCGCTGCTGTGGTGGGCCTGCTCGATCAGCATGTTCCTGTTGATCCTGTGGTGGATCGGAGCCCGCGACTGGCGTGCCGGGGCCATTCTTTCCTCGGCCGTGGCCGGTTTCCTGCCATGGCTGATGTACCCGGAACGCACGATGTTCTTCTTCTACACCCTGCCGCTGGTTCCGTTCATGATCCTTTCATTGACGTATATGATTGGCAGGTTCATTCCGCGTGAGCCGAATTCCGGACTCGTATACCGCTCACGCATTATCGTGGTCACCCTGGTTATTGCGTTATTCCTAGTCACATCGGCCTTCTTTTGGTCGATTTGGTCTGGGGAAATGATTGCAGATGAGCTCTGGCGCCTGCACGTGTGGATCCCCAGCTGGGGCTAGGCACCGGGGCAGATCGGCGCTTGATGCCATGAACCAGGCCACGTTGACGATTATCGATTCCCGAAGGGTTCAGCTTCCATGCACGAAGTAACCGTCGAGCTGCTTACTGAATTAGCGCCAGAAGTTAATACGACGAATCTTCTCCTCGACCGCGTCGCCCGCGGTTCGGACCAGCCGTTGTTCAGCGTGCAGCGCGAGGGCTCCTGGCACGATGTGAGCGCCGGAGATTTCCTCGCCGACGTGAAGCGCCTGGCAACCACCTTGATCAATGATGGGCTCCAGCCAGGCGACAAGGTCGCGATCGTCTCGAGAACGCGCTACGAGTGGGCGCTGGCGGAAGAAGCCATCTGGTTTGCCGGCGGCGTCTCGGTTCCCATCTACGAGACCTCCAGCCCTTTTCAGATCGAATGGATCCTCCGCGATTCAGGCGCCCGCGTTGTCTTCGCCGAGGACCACGCGCTGCGGGCCAATGTGCGGCAGGCCGCCGCGCAGCTGGGCGAAGAGATCCTCATCCATATTTTCGAGGGTTCGGACCAGTCCGACAAGGCGCTGATACCTTCAGCAGGATTGCACCGGCTGCTCGTGGAGCCTGGCGAAGTCAACGAGCAGGCCATCGAGTCCCGCCGCTCGTCCATGAAGCTCGAAGACGTAGCCACCATGGTGTACACCTCGGGCACGACCGGCCGCCCCAAGGGCTGCAATATGACCCACGCCAATTTCGCCATGGTCGCCCACAACCTGGCCGGGCACATGCGCGAAGTTCTCGGCGACCAGCGCCGCACCCTGATGTTCCTGCCGCTGGCCCACGTGCTCGCCCGCGCCGTCCAGCAGACCTGCATCCACGGCGGCTCCATCATCGCCCATTCAAGTTCCATTGCTCATCTGGTCCAGGACATGGCAGCCGTCAAGCCCGGCTTCCTGTTGGCCGTTCCACGCGTCTTCGAGAAGATTCGCACCACCGCGCTGGCAACAGCTGAGAGCAGCGGCAAGGCCGGCCTGTTCTTGAAGGCCGAGCAGACTGCCATCGATGTTTCCAAGATCCGCGATGCACGTGCCCGTGGACTCAAGGCACGCCTGCCCCTGGGCCTGCGCGCCCGGCATGCGCTGTTCAACAAGGTGCTCTATCCAAAACTGCGCGGCATTTTTGGCGGCGAATGCGGCTACGCAATTTCGGGGGCCAGCGCGCTCAACCAGGATCTGGCGCACTTCTTCCGGGGCGCCGGCATCCAGCTGGTGGAAGGCTACGGCTTGACCGAGACCACCGCGCCGGCCACGGTGAACCAGGCCTCGCATACCCGCGTAGGCACGGTGGGGCGTCCCATCCCCGGAACCAGCGTCAGGATCGCCGACGATGGCGAGATCCTGGTCAAGGGCATCGGCGTCTTCTCCGGCTACCACAACAATCCCCAGGCTACCGCGGAAGCCTTCGACGCTGGCGGCTATTTCAAGACCGGTGATACCGGCGTCCTGGATGAATCCGGGTACTTGAAGGTCACCGGCCGCAAGAAGGAACTGATTGTCACGGCCGGCGGCAAAAACGTCTCCCCCGGTCCCTTGGAGGAGATGGTTCGTGCCGGGCGCATTGTGGCCCAGTGCGTCCTGGTCGGCGAACAGCGTCCGTTTATTTCAGCCTTGGTGACCCTGGATCATGAGGAACTCGTCCTGTGGGGCAAAGCCAAGGGGCTAGGCGAATTGTCGCTGGCGCAAGCGGCAGTTCATCCCGAAGTCATTGCCGAAATCCAGCAATATGTGGACACGGCGAACCTGACGGTGTCCAAGGCCGAATCGATTCGCAAGTTCGTGGTCCTCGATGCGGAATTCACCGAGGCCTCAGGCCACCTGACCAGCTCGCTGAAACTCAAGCGGCAGAGCGTCCTCGACCAGTTCGAAGACCGGATCCAGGAGTTCTACTCCAAGTAGGAGGCCAATTAAACAGTTCAGGCGCCGCAGATGCGGCGCCTGAACCAGTTTGTTGAGCTGGTGCCTAGTTGCCGATGCCGAAGGCGCGGGCTTCCTGGCGCAGCCGGGAGGACTCGCGGCGGCGCCCTGTCGGCCAGCAGCTGACCAGAACCACGAGAACCGTTGCCAGCACCAGGGCGGCAATGCCAATGGCGCTATCAACCCAGAACTGCTCGGGGTACAGGCGGATGAGGGTGTCCCTGACGCTGAAGGTCCAAGTTCCTTCGGAGAAGAACAGCGCGTGGAACTGGGTGAAGAAGGTTTCCCACCCCATCAGCGCTGCCACAGCGAGCACCGCAATCATTGCCAGGGTCACGATGGCGCCGGAGAACAGGGCCCTGCGCACACCGCCGGCATAGCGCTTGGCGAGGTACCAGACGCCGATGACCAGGATGATTGCCAAGACCACGCCAAGCACGTAGGCGAAGCCAATCAGGTGTTTCACATCGACCATATGCTGCACCTCGCCTTCGGTGAACATGCTCGAACCCGTGGAGAGCTTGAGCCCGGCCAGGTACTCTCGCCCGGCGAAGTTGTTCAGGTAGTCCACGCCGTAGCTGCCGTAGGTCAGGCGTTCGGCATCGGTGAATCCGAAGCTGTCGCTGGGGAATCCGGGGCGTGCGTAGGACAGCGCCAAGAAGGCAGGGGTGGCGATCAGACGGATGGCAGCGATCAGGGTCAGCAGCGGGAAGACCAGTGCTACTATCACCTGCGCGGTGCGGCCCAGGGGCGGCTTGGAGTTCAGGGCGCGTTCACGGGCGACACGGCGCTTGACGGCCGCCTCCGAAGGTTCTGGCTCCGGCTCGTAGCTGCCGAAGACGCGATTGCGGGCCTGTGCCACAGCGGCTTTCGTGGTGGGCAGCGATCCTGTTTTCGGAGCCGCCGAAACCGGCGGTACCTGCTGTGCGGTGTTCGTGGCTGGCTCCTCTGCCTGAGGCTGCACGCTCGTTGCCGGTGCTTCGGGCTGGCTTGCAGTCTTCTTTTCGGCTTCAAGTTCATGGGGAAGCTTGATTGCGCGAATCACGTCTTCAACTGGCTCTTTGGCCTGCGGCTTGGCCGCTGGCTTCGCCGCTGCGGGCTTGGCTGGAGCGGTTTTGGCAGCCACGGTTTTCCCCTCCGCTTTCCCCTCCGCGGGCTTATTCGCCGCGGCAGGAGCTGCTGGCTTGGCTGCGGCTGGCTTCTGCGCCGGCGGGGCCGCGGCTGGCTTGGCAGGCGCTGCTTTCTGGGCTGCAGGCTTGCTGGCTTCGGGCTGCGCAGGAGTCTCGGATTTGCCGGACATCGCCAAGCGAACTGCTTCCTTGCGGGCGGCTTCCCGGGCAACGGTTTCCTTGGCCGCCTCAGCCTGCGCTTGGTTCTTGTGGGCTTCCAAACGCGCTGCCAGCTCCTCGGCCTTTTGGCTCAGGGATGCCTTGGGACTTGGCGCGCCTTCCGGGCCAGCCGATGCGGGCTGGCCCGCATTTCCTTGCCCTCCGGAAGGGTTTTTCGCCGCCTCAGCCATGAGCAGACCTCCTGCAATTCGCGCGATGGTGTGATGTTTTGGGGTAATTGGCAAGCCTCGAAGGGCTCACGCGCCTTCAGCATATCCACCCGAAAGGCTCTTGCGACGGATTACCACACCTAAAACATGTTTCGGCTAAGACACAGGCGCGAAGTGCTGGGAAAAGTTCTTGGAACGGTACTTACTGTTCCTTATCCGGCAAAACGGCCAGGCGCACACGAGAGTCAAAGCGCTGGCCGCGGTTTTCGCGAGCACGCACCGAATCCACCGGGGAAGTTGAGGCGTGCCGCGGCTCGCGGGCCGCCGGCTGCTTGTCGCGCACCGCATTCACCAGCGCATTCAGTTCGTCTTCGGGCTCCAGCACATCCGGCATGGCTCCGCGAATCAGGTTCCAGCCGCTGGGGACGGTCAGGCGATTGGCGTGCCGCGCGCACAGGTCGTAGCAGTGCGGCTCCGGATAGGTCGCGAGCGGACCCAGTACAGCAGTTGAATCCGCGTATACGTAGGTGAGGGTTGCACGAGCTGCTTCACGGCAAGCTGGGCGAGAACAAAGACGAAGACCTTCCACGGTTCCCATTCTACTCGTGCCATTGGCGCTAACCGGGGATCTAGCGGTGTTTACGGGCCGATGCGCGGCCAGAGGCCATCCGGGGCGATAGGCTGGGGTGATGAACTCCAAGGTGCCGAATCAGCCCAGCGGGCCGCGGCGCAATCGCCACGGCCGGGGGCGCCGCGGGCCGTTGCTGCCGATGCATCTTCCTGCCTACCGAGGCAGGCAAGAGCGGTTCGATGACGCAGTGATGGCCAGTGCCCAGCGGCTTTCCGAGCGCTGGCCGCAGAAGATTGAGCTTATCGACTTCTTGATCGAGCCGGTTCCCAGCGACACTCTCATCAACCAGGCCCAGGCCGTTGGTGACCGGATCCCGCTGGCGTCCTCCGTGGCGGCCACCGCCAGCGAGCGAGCAAAAATCATCATTTTCCGCCTGCCCATCGAGCAGATTGCCGACAGCCCTGGAGAGCTGCTGGACCTGGTCCATCAATGCGTGGTGCACGAGGTGTCCCAGCTGTGGGTCAAGCCAATCAACGAGATCGACCCGTCGTATTTCCCCGACGACCCTGATTACGAGTGAGCCGCCGCGGCGGCCGAGCGCTGCGGTGCATGGCTGGCCAGCAGCAGGCGTATCGCGCCAATCCAGACCAGCGCAGAACCGACCAGGTGGCAGACCACCAATAGCTCGGGAAGGTGCGTGAGCGCCTGGACGATGCCGATCAGGCCCTGCCCGGCGAAGACCAGCACATACATTTTCGCCTTGCGGGACACGCTGGCTAGTTGTTGCTGATTCGCCGTGCGCCACATGACCACCACCGTTGCCAGGGCCAGCACCGCCACCAAGGCGTGGAAAACTGTAATGCCCAGCCAGTCAAAGCCCATGCGCGGCACGTCGGCCGAGTCCCCGGCGTGCGGTCCGGAGCCGGTTACTGCGGTGCCTGCGATGACCAATACGGCATTGGCTGCAAGCATGATGGTGCCAAGGGCCTTGAGCTTGCCGGTGCTGGCCGGATGCTCCCCGGTTATCAGGTTCTGCGTCTTGTCCCAGGTGATGGCCGCGGCCGTGAGCAGCAATGTAGCAGCCAGGAAATGCCCTGCCACCATGAAGGGATTGAGCTTCACCCACACCGTGACCCCGCCGATCACGGCGTTGAGCACCACGAGCCAAAACTGCACCCAGGCCCAGCGGGTAATGGCTGGCACCGGTTCGCGCTGCAGGCGAGCGGCAATGATCACCCATCCCACCGCAGCGCAGAGCACCGTGGTGAGCAACCGGTTGGCAAATTCGATGGTCGCATGAATGCCCATCTGCGCCGTGGGCGCCAACGACCCGTCGGTGCAGGCCGGCCAGTCGGGACAGCCCAGGCCCGAACCGGTCACGCGCACGACACCGCCGCCAACGATGATCAAGATGGCGGCAATCATTGCGGTCAGGCTGGCCGCGCGCAAGCTGCGGCGCTCCAGTGAGATTCGGCTGGCAAGCCAGCCGAAGGGGGTAACCATAAAACTATTCCTTGGTGGCGGGAGGCTACCCGCCGATATTCACCACGATGCCGTCGCGACCGGCATTGGCCTGGGGCATGGCAGCCCAGGCAATAGAACGTTCAGAACCCAGGGTCAGCTGTCCAATATACGTGTTCGCGTCGGTTGAGAAAATCACAGCCTGTGCGTCATCCGCAACGGTTTTCGGGTCGAAGACGATGCTGGAGCCGGCGTTGATCGCCAACTTCTTGACCTTGTTGAGCTTGCCATTTTTGCCCACCACGGTGGCTTCCACGGTGGAGTCGGAATCAACAGCGGCCAAAGCGAATTTTCCGGTCCCATTGGCCGAGAGCGGCATGGCCTGGGTTCCGGCCAGCACGTTGGAACTGGCGGCCCATGCGGTATCCGAGGAGTCCTTCGGATCGCTGCCGCGGACCATGCGCACCGCTGCGGTCACCGGAGCATCCGATTCAACCACGATGGTGTAATAGCCGCTTGCCAGCTGCTTCAGGCTCTGCACGCCGGTGGCATTGGAGGATACGGCAAGGTTGTCATCGAAGCTGGCAGCTACTTCGCCGTCCTTGCCGAGCACCTTGACCTTGTATCCGGCACCGGAGGAACCTGTGGCCGAGACGTGCAGCTGCGGAACCAAAGTGCCATCGTCCTTGCTCAGCGCATCGGAATTCGATTTCTCGTCAATCCAAACACCGGGAATCACCTGGGTGTTCGAGGCCGAGGCGTTGGCTGCCACGAGATCGACTCCCGATGGGGTCAGCCCGCGCAGGGCAGCCTGCTGCACCGACGCGGTGATCTTGCCGCCAAGGCTGGTGACCTCGGCAGAGACCGAGTCCATATCCTGGGCGTAGCCGCCAAGTACGAGAGCGCGGCTCTCCCCTGGCGCCAACACGATGCTCTGCAGGGTCGGGGTGTCGATCAGGCCTTCGGGCCCGCGCAGGCGCAAGGAAACCTGGGCCGTGGTATGCGTCGGATTGGCCAGGTTCATCACGCTGGTGGAACCGGTGCTGGTTTGCAGTCCGGTGAACCTCCAGGTTGATGCCGGCGCCTGGCAGGTGCCCGTCGCCAAGCCCGCCAGGTCGCCGTCCTTGGCCTGGTAGCTGCGCAGGGCGCTGCCTTCAGAGGCCAGGCCGCCCAGCGGCTGCAGCGAGTACACCTGGGCGTCGTCGACGCCATTAACCGTCGAGACCTTGCTGGTGCGCCCGGTCTGGCCATCATCATCCGATCCGCGGGCTTCAAGCGCCTGGGCTTCTGCGATGCGCTCGGTCAGCGGCCGTTCCGAGGTTCCATCGAGTTTGGCGAAGGATGATCCCGGGATGCGCTTTGCCAAGTCGGAGACGGCGATGCTGCGCAGGTTGCTGGAGATTTCCTTGCCGCCCGCGGCAAATTGCGGATCTGTTCCGTCAACGCCCTTCAGCAATTTCGGGGTGGGCGCGCAGACGCTGCTGGCATCGCCGGCTGGCAGATTGGTCACCGCGGCCGGCAGGGTCTTTTCAGCAGCCTTAGGGGCAACCAGGGATCCTGCGCCCACTGCGGCGCTGGCGGCAAGCACAGCGGCCAGGCTCAACAGCACTGCACCAGTTTTCTTGCGGGTGGATGCGGTGGCAGCATCCTTGCTGGCAGCAGCTCGCGCCTTGTCCAGCTTCTTGCGGCGTGCGTTCACGCTGCCGGCTGCGGATTCGCTGGCAATGCCAGCTTCGGTGGCCTGGGCTTGTTGAGCCTGCTCTTCCTTAGCCGCCTCTGCGGCGCGAATCTTTTCCAGCTTGCGGCGGCGCTTGGCGGCCTTGGCGTTTTCTGGTTCCTTGGCTATCGGCGCAGGTTCCTTCGAAGCAGCCTCCGTCGATGGCGAAGCCGAAGCTGCTGCCGTTCCAGCGTCTTCGGCAGCTTTTGCAGTCGGGCTGTCTGCCGCCGCGTCCTTGCTGCTTTCCGCCGGCTTTTGCTTCTCCGGCGTGGCAGCCTGTTCGGGCTCGGCCTTGTGGGCGGCCTTGGGCTCGTGAGCTGCCGCGGGCACAGCTGGTGCTGCTGGGTCGGTGCTCTTATGAGCCGGATGCGCGACAGCAGAATTTTGCTGGGCTGCCTGGGCCGGCTGGTCTTTTGCTTCCGGCTTGGCCTCGGGCGCACCGGCCGCAGCCGTGGTGGCGTTTGGCTGGCTGTTGCCCGATGGCCCGGATTTCTCTTCGGCTTCGGCCTTGCTGCCCTGATCGGCCTGGCCGGTTTTTGCCGAGCCAGCAGTGGCTGGCTCAACTGCCGGGGCTGGCTCGGCCCCGGGCTTGGCAGGTGCTGGGGATGCGTTCTTCTTCTGGGCCTTTGCCGCGGCCTTGGCCGCCGATTCCTGCTCGGCTTCCAGGGACTTCTGTTCCCTGGCCGCATTCTTGGCGTCGGCCTTGGCACGCAGCTGCGCTTCCTTGGCCCGTGCTTTCTCGAGCTTGGCATCAACCTTGGCTTTGGCCTTGGCGGCTTTTTGCTCGGCACGCGAGAGCGCCGCGGATACCTGTTCCCCGGATCCTGCAGCGCCCTGGGAGCTGGCCGCTGGCTTTGGCGCGGGTACCTGTTCGGCAGGCTTGTCAGCAGAATCCGCTGAGTTCACGTTCTTCTCGTCGCTCACTACTTCTTCTCCTGCTCGGCGTCATCGCCCGATATCCGGTCGTTGAGCTTCGGGGTCAAGTTGTCTCGGATCTCGCTGGCCCGTTCACGGGCTTCGCGTCGGCTCTGTGGAAGCATGCCAGTGGCCGCAGGGGGGCTGTGCACTTCGGCCGCGGCGAGAACCTCAGAGGCGTCAGCCAGTGCTTCGTCCTCTGCGCGGGGTTCGCGGAACCGGTACTCGCTATTGCGGTAGTTCGCGAAACGCCGCGAGCTTGGCACCGGAATGGCCAGCAACACGGTAATCAGCAGGACGACGCAAGCCAGAATCAAGAAAGGCATTGCCATGGCTTCCTTGTGCGACAGCGACAGTTCGCCGCCGCCTGCTGGAATCTCGAAGGCCTGTGCCCAGCGGGTCTCCGAATCCTCCGGGTAAGCCACGGAGCGCAGTTGCTCGCCGTCGATGCTTGCCCGCAGTTTCGGATCTGCTGCCGTGGCCAGAACCAGGGTGCGTTCCGAATCGGAAGCCGGGATCTGCACCTTGCTGATCTTGCCGCGGCTGGCAGGAAGCACGGTGACCGCGCCGTCCTCGCCGACGATGCGGGCAAAACCGGTGCCTTCGGCGCCGGCTGAGGTTCCATAGTCCACACGCCAGAGCCATCCGCTGTCGGTTTGTCCCACGGCGGCCAATCCGGTAGCAGAGTCAAGGGCGCGTACGGTTGCCGGAACCGATTCGCCGGTTTCGTTCAACACGATGTAGCCGATGCCCAACTCACGCAGGGACTTGCGGGAATCGAGTGCCGATTCGGAAAGCAGCATGGCTACGGCCTTGCTCTGCACCGATGCGGTAATGGAGCTTTCGTTGCGTTCTGGATCCAGCATGCTTCCCCGAAGCTGCTTGACCTGCGAATACCGGCTGATGCTATCGAGAGTTTCACCGGAGCCGGAGACCAGCTGGCTATCGATTTCGCCGGAAGACCGCGGACTGAGCACCAGGGTGCGCTCCTGGAATTCCGAACGGCCCGCATCCGCTGCTGTAGCCGGCAGGGTGCGCGGCTGCGAGGAGCCAACCTGCTGGGTGTTCACCAGCTTGGCCATGGATTCCGATGCGGCAGCTGGATTCAGCTGAGTCGCCAGGAGCACCGAGCCGGAGGCCAGTACGGCCACCACGCTGAGCGCAGCTGTCAAGGCCAAGGCCAAGCGGGGTGCGCCTGCGCGGACAGCGCGCGGCTTGTCCTCGTGCCGCAATGCGGCCAAAGCGTTCGCCGCGGCGGCGATCAACGCGAAAACCGCAAAGGAAACAAACGGACCGGTGTAGGCGGTGACCGCAGTGTGCGAATCCATGGTGACCGGGACGAAGCCAACAGCCCATCCAGCGGCCACAGCGATCACGGCGCCCCACAGCAGCCGCCGCGAGTTCCGGCGCATGACGGCATTGACGCTGAATGCGGAGCTCAGCGTGCCAAAAACGGCCATGAAAATGACCGGGGCGCCGACCAGCAGGGCTGCTACGAGCGCCCATGGACCGGCTGGCAGGATGTCCCAGCCCACCAGGCCGACCGCCGGGTTAAATGCTTCCGGGAAGCCCAGCAGCATCTGCCACGGCGACGCAGGCGAAAACGCTGTCGCAGCACCGGGCTCGGTGAACAACAGGCGCGGGTCGCCCAGTGCGGCAACCAGCAGAGGAAGGTTCCACACCACAGCAGGCAACGGGATCCACCACAGGCTGCGAGCTCGGCGCAGCGAGGAGAGAGCCAGCGCGTAGACCAGCACGGTTGCGGTCAGGAAGAATGCCATTGAGCCGGCGGAAATGGCCCAGAGCAGCAAGGCGGCAGACGCTGATGCGGTCCATGCGGATACGGATTGCTGCTTGGGGGTTTTGGGCTTGGCGCCTTCAACGGCTACCTGTGCGTTCACGGAACGCATGACAGCGAGCACAAAGACCGGAAGGAGAATGTGCACCATGGCCGAGCCAATTCGGCCCGATGCCAAGGAGGAGCCCAGCGATGGAAGGAACGCCCAAATAAGTGCTGCGAAGAATCGCACGGCGCGCGAGCGGCTCACCGCGCCGATACCCCACCAGGCGGACAGCGCGGCAAGCGGCATGGCGGCGAGGAACAAGTAGGGCGATGCTTGATTCGCGTGGCCAAACGTGACCAGCGAGAAGAGCCAGAACAGCACGTCCGAATTATCTGGCGGCGCGCCCGCTCCGGTGGAGATGCTTTGCCACCACGACAGCGCATTGGCGCCGATTTCCTCTGTGCTCTGCGAGAACGGGCGCAAGGCGCCGCCGGAGAGGGCCGAAGCGCCGAGCACATTGCGCCAGGCAATCAGCGAGGCAGCTGCCGAAAGCAACAGGGCAAGGATCAAGGAGAGCACCGCAGTGGTGCGTGGTGGGCGGGCGATGCGGACGAAGTCCGAGAAGTTGTCGCCGCTTGGCTCAACCATGGCGTCGGCGCCGCTGCCGTCGCCATAGACTTCAGTGTCGTCGCGACCGGTAGTCAGGTTGCGGCGGTATTCGCGAACCTGGGCCGCCGAGGTCATCAGCTTGCGTACCTGCCGGCGCGGAATCTGGCGAATCTGTGCGACATTGCGGCGCGAGGCCGCCAGCTTGCCTGGGGTAAACAGGCCACGCAGGACGGCACCGAGGTGGCTGAATCCATGGCCAGGATCCTTGGCGAGCAGGGCCAGCAAGAAGTGGCCAATGCCTCCAAGGAGCAGGCCGACCCACAAGAACGGCAATGCCAGCGGCGAGGCGAACTTCAAGCGCTGGAAAACTTCTGAACGCTTCGCTTCGCGCGGTCCAGCCAGGGAGTCGACAACCTCGACCTGGTGGTACATCTTTGCTATCGGAACCACTACTACGCGGTGCCCGGCCAGGCGGTTTCGCCAGCACAAATCCACGTCGTCGCCACGGCCCGGAATGGCAGGATCAAATCCGCCGAGGTCCTCGAATACTTCGCGCCGGATGAACATGCCCGCCGAGGAAACGGCAAAGTAATCGCTGCGGCCGTCGTACTGCCCTTGATCGACTTCGTCGGTATCGATCATGGTCAGCCGCTGGGCCTTGCGGTCTACGCTCAGGCCGACTTCGGCCAGGTGCCGGGGGTTGTCGATATCCAACAACTTGCATCCGGCGATGGACACGGACTCGGATGCTTCAACGGCACGAGTCAGGTGTTCAAGTGCATCGGGCGCCGGCATGGAGTCATCGTGGATGATCCAAAGCCATTCGTCACGGTCTTGCCGAGCTTCTGGCAGTTGTGAAACGGCCAATTCCAGAGACAGGCCCAAGGACCCTTCCTCGGCTACCAGCAGGGCTGCGTTGGAAGGCAGATTGGCTTGGAGCACCTCCAGGGAAGCATCGGAGGAAGAAGCATCGACTCCGACAAATCGTTCAATAGGCCGGGACTGGTTGCGCAGCGCGGCTAAGGTGCGTGGTAAAAAGTCAGCGCCATCGTGCGAAGCAACGATGGCGGTGACGTGAATTGGCGGACGAATTAGATTGCTCGTTTCCGTAGACGGCGACGTTCGCGCTCTGAGAGCCCTCCCCATATGCCGAAGCGCTCATCATTGCTCAAGGCATATTCTAGACATTCAGAACGGACAACACATGCGCCGCAGACACGTTTCGCGTCGCGAGTCGAGCCGCCCTTTTCAGGGAAAAACGCTTCAGGGTCAGTTTGCGCGCACAGCGCGCGGGCCTGCCAGCCCAGTTCGCCTTCATCAACTTCGCCGCCAACACCGAGCCATACTGCCTTGATGGTGTCGCGTACTTCATCGTCCTCATCGAGCTCCGGCGCCCAGGAACCAACTGAAGGAATTTCTTCAGCGTCCAGTTCCGCGTCGTGCTCTTTGAGATAGTTGTCGGCCGCGGTCTCCAGATCGGCTGCTACTGCAACACGTGCGGACTCACCGGCTTGAGGGTCGACAAACCAGTCAGACGGTGCGTCTTCGAGCCCGTACTGAGCGGACGCAACAGCCGAGGTCGAAAATTCGGAGTACCCCTGCTCCAGATTCGCCATGGTGATGTTGACCTTTCGATTGGTTTGAGTGGATTGGGCCATCTATGGTCCCTACCCATCCGGCAGCATTTATTCCATCAATCTAGAGAATGTGAGGGATCCTGCCGGACTCACACTCTAATTACATCCGTGTAACTCCGCTAGAGTCAAGTGGGGAGGTCATTCTAAGAAGACTTCTCAGGAAACTCTCGGCACAACACGCCGTCAAAACAGGCAGATGAGACGGGCGAGTCTTCACTTGCTTGAATTCTCGGTGAATTCTCAGTATCTAATTTCAAAGGACGTTCAATGAGCAGCATTCAACCACAACGAACTTTCGTGGAGGATCTACTTGCACCGCGACGGGCCTCGGCCTCGCCGTGGCTGACGTGGCATTCACTGAGCGGTGAGCGCATCGAGCTCTCCGGTCGAGTTTTTGACAATTGGGTAGCTAAAAGCGCCAATTTGCTCAGTGATCTTTTTGACCTCGACGAAGAGACCACCGTCGTCATCGATCTCGCCCCGCACTGGAAATCCGTGGTGCTCGCTCTGGCTGCTTTGCACCATGGCGCTACACTCGTTGACGCCGAACACAGCGACGCAGCTCATGCCGCGCTGTGGATCAGCTCCGAACCCAATGATGAACGCATTCCCGCAAGCAGTGAAATCCTCGCCGTGAACCCGGCAGCTCTCGCGCTGTCCTTCGGCTCGGATCTCGGCCCCGTCGCAGAGGACTTTAATGCTTCGGTGCGTTCATATGGCGACCAGTTCTACCCGTCAGCTGTTGCTTCTTCCGCAACGGCACTGGCCGCCACTGGCGGTTCTGCTATGACGCTCAATGAGCTTTTTGGGAGTTCCGTTCCAGCACGGGGCACCATTCTGGTGCGCGCACAGCAACCGCTGCTGCCCCTCCTCCCCTATCTGGTGAGCCAGTGGGCAGCCGGTGATGCAGTGGTTCTTGTGGAAGACGGCGTGGAAGTCACTGAGCGCCTGCGTGAAGGCGAACGCATCAGTTTCGACTACGAGCCTGCCAGCTAGCGCAAGACCTTCGGCGTGGAACCGGTATCGGTTGGACCAGTGGATCCATTCGCAGCCGCACCGATATCGGTTTTAGGCCGTCCGAGAAGTTCGTGATCGTGAGCGAACTCTTCCTCCTGGTCCATTTCCTTGCCAAAGACCCAGAACCGGTAGGCGAAGAAGCGGAATATGGTGCCCAGGATCAAACCGACCACCGAACCGGCGATGAACACCGAGGTCGGGTCGGTCAGGCCCATCCAGTATTTGGTGACCCACACACAGGCTGCGGCAATGCCCAGGCCGATGGCATTCATGATGATGAACATCACCAGCTCGCGCACCACGTTGGCTTGGCGGCGATGGCGGAAGGTCCAATAGCGATTGGCCACCCACGAGAAAATGGTTGCCACGACACCGGCAATAATTTTTGCCTTGACCTGCGAGTCGCTCATTGAGCCATGCAGCAGCCAGACATAGATGCCCGAGTCAATGATGAACGCGACTCCACCAACGACGCCGAACTTCGCAACTTCACGCCAGAACAGCGAGATGAGTCCGGCAATTTTTGATTTGATGCGTTCGAGCAAGGGTCCTCCAGGGAATGAGATTCCCGTCTGGCTAGCAGTAACAGGGCGCACAAAGTACAACTTGAAGCACGCGATCTAGCTATTTTATCGCCAATTTCTGAGGATTGTCCGAATTGTGAGAGTAATCAGACATCTCGCATGCGAATCTGATCCGCGCTTTCGATACCCTAGATAACGTGAGCTTTCCAAAAATTGGCGTGATTGGTGGCGGGCAGCTAGCCCGAATGATGGCCCCTGAGGCCCTGAACCTAGGATTCGAACTTCATATTCTGGCCGAAGGGCCTGAAGTTTCGGCTGCCCGAAGTGTTCCTGACGCACCGGTAGGTGACTACAAGGACCTCGATACCCTGCGCGCTTTTGCCAAGGGCAAGGACGTAGTCACCTTTGACCACGAGCATGTCCCCAACGAATTTTTGACCACGCTGATCAACGAGGGTGTCAATATCCAGCCTCGCCCCGCGGCACTGATCCATGCCCAGGACAAGCTGGTGATGCGCGAGGCCATTGAACGCTTGGGCCTTCCCAACCCGGCCTGGGCCAAGGTGGAGAACGTCGAGGAGCTGATCAGCTTCGGCGAACAGACCGGCTGGCCCATTGTGCTCAAGACCCCGAGGGGCGGCTACGACGGCAAGGGCGTGCGCATGCTCGATAGCATCCAAGATGCCAAAGACGCCGCCGACTGGTTTGCCAACGGCCCATTGCTGGCCGAGGACAAGGTCGGCTTCTCCCGTGAGCTCTCCGCCCTGGTGGCGCGCACCCCTTCCGGCGAAGCCAAAGCCTGGCCAGTAGTCCACACCATTCAGGTTGACGGGGTCTGCGACGAAGTGATCGCCCCGGCCCAGGACCTTGACGAGGCCACCGCACGCAGCGCCGCCGAGGCGGCCCTGCGGATCGCCAACGAATTCGGAGTGACCGGCGTCATGGCCGCGGAGCTGTTCGAGACTCCCGGCCAGGGAGCCGGCTATGTCATTAATGAATTGGCGATGCGCCCGCACAATACCGGGCACTGGACCATGAATGGTTCGGTCACCAGCCAGTTTGAGCAGCACCTGCGTGCCGTCCTTGATCTTCCGCTGGGCGACACCCGCGAGCTGGGGGTCACCGTCATGAAGAACTACCTCGGCGGCGCCAACCAGGACCTCTACTCGGCATTCAGCGCTGCACTGGCCGCGGCCCCCGAGGTCAAGGTGCACGCCTACGGCAAGTCCGTTCGCCCGGGCCGAAAGATCGGGCATGTGAACGTGGTGGCAAATGCCGGGCAAACCGTAGATGAACTTCGCGTGCAGGCAAACAAAGTTGCCGCGCTGATCCGCGACGGCGTCGACTCCAAGAACTAACCTGATATTCCGGCAAGAGCCACTGCGCGCAACGGCGCAGTGGCTCTTGCCAATGACACAACCAAGGATAAATCTGATGTCTGAAGCACCTCTTGTCGGCCTGGTCATGGGTTCGGATTCCGATTGGCCAGTAATGCGCCTGGCTGCCCAGGCCCTGGCCGAGTTCGGAATTCCATTCGAAGCCGACGTGGTCTCCGCCCACCGGATGCCAACCGAGATGATCGAGTACGGCAAAAAGGCACATGAGCGCGGGTTGCGCGTGATCATTGCTGGAGCAGGCGGCGCGGCCCACTTGCCCGGCATGCTCGCAGCTGTTACTCCGCTGCCTGTCATCGGAGTTCCAGTTCCACTGGCTAAGCTTGATGGAATGGATTCTCTGTTGTCCATCGTCCAGATGCCAGCAGGAGTCCCCGTCGCAACTGTTTCCATTGGCGGTGCACGCAACGCAGGCTTGCTCGCGGTGCGCACCCTAGCCGCGGGAACGGATGAGCTTGCACAGTCGTTGCAGGTAAAGTTGCTTCAGTTCGCAGATTCACTGCGCGAGTCAGCCCACGCCAAGGGCGCTGCACTGCGCGATGAAGTAGCCAACGAGAATTTCGCTTCCTAGGGAAAGTCAAACAAGTACATGGGTTCTGCCAGTCACCGCGCACCGAGTCCGTTGCGCCAGCCGGAGACAATTAGCGCTCCGCAACGCAGCAAACGTGCGCTGATCTTGGTTCTTCTGACCATCTTCTTCCCGGGCAGCGCTCAGCTGGTTGCCGGCAATCGAAAGCTCGGAAGGCTTGCGGTCTCCATTACGATGCTGTGCTGGGTCGCCATTCTTGGCATCCTGGCAATCTACTTCATCAACCGGTCGGTCATCCTCGGCTGGGTAGCGCACCCGAACTTCCAGCTGTTCCTGATCATCGTGCTCGGCAGCTTGGCTGTCGGCTGGTTCATCATGTTCATCAATACCCTGGTAATCATTCGGCCCGGCATGCTGGCTCCCGGCATGCGCGCCATCGTTACCGTTTTCACGCTGGCCGCGGTGGTCGCCACCAGTGGCGTGTTCATCTACGGTGCGTCCTTGTTGAATACCGGACGCGAGACCATTGTCTCGGTCTTCGATGAAGGACCTGCTTTTGACCCGATCGATGGCCGTTACAACATCGCGGTGTTCGGCGCTGACTCGGGATCCAACCGAGAGGGTGTGCGCACCGACTCGGTGGCACTGCTTTCGGTGGATGCCAAGACCGGCAAGACCCTGCTGATCTCGGTGCCGCGTAACTTCCAAGGCGCGCGCTTTGCAGATGACTCGCCAATGAAAAAGATCTGGCCCGACGGCTACAACTGCGGTAACGATTGCATCTTCAATGCCATCTACCGCAACGCGGCTGACGAGCATGCTGATGCTTTCCCGGCGTCCGTGAAGAATGTAGGCGCGCAGGCGGCCATGGATGCCCTGGAAGGAACTACCGGACTGCCCGTGCAGGGCTACGTCATGGTGGACATGGCAGGATTTGAGCAGTTTGTCGACGCCCTGGGCGGAGTCACCATCAATTCCGGCGGCTGGGTTCCATACAACGGCAAGTACTACCCCAACAGCACCGTGCGCACCCACTGGTTCGCCCCTGGCACCCAAACCTTCAATGGCAAGCATGCCCTGTGGTTTGCCCGCTCCCGCGACTTCACCGACGACTACCACCGCATCAAGCGCCAGCAGTGCTTGCAGCAGGCCATCATCAAGCAATTCACTCCGCAGACCATTCTGACGAACTTCACCAGCATCATGTCCGCTGGCGAGCAGCTGGTGGAGACAAACATTCCAGCCGGCCAGCTCGGCTCCTTCGTCTCCTTGGCCGAGAAGGTCTCTTCACAGCCGATGGCACGCCTGACCTTGGGCGCACCGGACTTTGAGCGATCCTTCTCCACATACCCGGACTTTGACAAGCTCCAGGAGCGAATCCGCACCCTGATTGCCAAGCAGTCGGAGAGCGAGAAGAAGAAGACTGAGAAGTCCGATTCTTCTAAGAAGAGCGAAGATTCTTCCAAGGCTTCCGAGTCCCCCAAGAGCTCGGAAAGTGAAGAAAGCACTGAAGAGAGCGCGGATACCACGGATATCAATAACGCTCCCAAGCTTTCCGGCGGCGGAGATCAGGAATTCACCCAGCCTGATGGAAGTCCAATCACCGAGGAGTACTTGGTGCAGCTGGAAATGGCTGGATACAACACCCGCATTTCACAGATCGCCGCTAACAACGACGAATGCTCTGTTCCGTAAACGGTTAGACCCCCCGACCGCAATGCAACCCAATCACTGTTCTTGAAAGGCTATGGTCAAACAACGTGTTCGAGTTGAAAAACGCGATGAGGGATTACCACTGGGGTTCTGATTCCCAGATCTCTGATTTGCTGGATCTGCCTGCGGATATTTCCCCGCAGGCAGAGATGTGGCTTGGCGCCCACCCGGGATGCCCCAGCCGGCTGGTTGATGAAGACATTGCCCTGAATGACTTCATCGCCCAAGACCCGCAGCAAGTACTGGGGGCAACTGTTGCGCAGCGATTTGGCCGCCTGCCCTACCTGTTCAAGGTGCTCTCGGCGACCCAGCCCCTGTCGATCCAGACGCACCCGACGCTCAAGCAGGCCCAGGAGCGTTTTGCCCTGGAAAACTCCAGTGGCAAGCCCCTTGATGCGGCCGACCGCAACTATCGGGATGACAATCACAAGCCAGAGATGCTTTATGCACTGACTGATTTTGTGGCGTTATCCGGATTCCGCCAGCCTGGCCAAATCATCAAGGATCTGCAGTTGTTGTCCGCCGGGCTGCCGGAAGACAAGCTGGGCGAGATTGAGACGATCATCCGTTCATTGCAGGGGCAGGATCCACTGGCCGCCGCTTTCAGCCATGTGCTGACCGCCGGGGAACCTGTTGCCCAAACCGTGGAGCTGATCTGCTCAGCCATTGAGTCCTCGGATCAGTTGAAGGCCAACGCGCACTTTGCCGAGCTGGTGTCGATCAACAAGATCTACCCCTCGGATCCAGGCGTATTGGTCGCACTGCTGCTGAATCTGGTGTTCTTGGAACCGGGCCAGGCCATCAGCCTGGGCGCTGGAAATGTTCATGCCTACTTGCGCGGGCTAGGCATCGAAGTCATGGCCAACTCGGACAACGTTCTGCGAGGCGGATTGACCAGCAAGCATATCGATGTTCCCGAACTTCTGGATGTCACCATCAGCCAGCCCTCCCCTGCGCCGGTCCTTGCCCCGGTCGCGCTGGACTCGCACGACCGCCTGTACAAGCCGGACTTCGAAGAGTTCCAGCTGCAGGTGCTCGATCCGCAGGCTGCAGGCCAGGCTTCCGAACTTCAGCTGCACGGTGCTGGAGTGGTCTTGTGCACCGCGGGCGAGTTCTTGGTGAAAACCCAGGAAGGCCAGCGAAGCATCAAGCGCGGACAGTCCCTCTTCATTACCGCCGCCGAGCTGCCTGCGACGGCGACATTGCAGGGCAATACACCTGGCCAGCTCTTTGCCGCCAGTGCACAGATCGATTAAAGAAGTCTCCTTGCTGGACCGAATCTAGCTCGGATACGCCGATGGCCATGAACCTTGAAAAGGTTCATGGCCATCGGCGTATCCCAGAAAGATTTAGCGGGTGTAGGCTTCCCACTTATCCTGGTGGTGCTCGCCTTCAACGAAGCGGATGGTTCCGGACTTCGCGCGCATCACGATCGACTGCGTGCTGATGCGGTTGCCCTTGTAACGTACGCCGCGCAGCAGGTCGCCATCGGTGATGCCGGTCGCTGCGAAGTAGCAGTTATCGGAAGTCACCAGATCGTTGGTGGTCAATACGCGGTCCAGCTGGTGGCCGGCGTCCAGTGCCTTCTGCTTTTCGTCGTCATCAGTTGGCCACAAGCGCCCCTGGATGACACCGCCCAGCGCCTTGATAGCGCAGGCGGTCACGATGCCCTCCGGCGTGCCACCGATACCCATCAGCGCGTCAACGCCAGTGCCTTCACGAGTTGCGGCGATGGCGCCGGCGACGTCGCCGTCCATGATCAACTTGGTGCGAGCACCAGCAGCACGGATCTCCTCGATCAGTCCGGCATGGCGCGGACGGTCCAAGATGGTCACGGTGATCTGGCTGAGCTTCTTGCCCTTGGCCTTGGCGATCAAGTGCAGGTTCTGCTTCACTGGCAAACGCAGGTCAACAAGGTCAGCAGCTTCTGGGCCGGTGACCAGCTTTTCCATGTAGAAAACAGCTGAAGGATCAAACATGGATCCGCGGTCAGCCACTGCCAATACCGACAGCGCATTGTTCAAGCCGAGGGCTGTCAAGCGGGTTCCGTCGATCGGGTCAACAGCTACGTCGCATTCGGCACCGGTGCCGTTGCCGACTTGCTCGCCGTTGAAGAGCATTGGGGCTTCATCTTTTTCACCCTCACCGATGACAACAACGCCATTGAAGTTCACGGTGGAGAGCAGACCTCGCATAGCGTCTACTGCAGCGCCGTCGGCCGCGTTCTTGTCGCCGAATCCAACCCATGGCGTGGACGCGATGGCGGCAGCTTCAGTAGCGCGCACCAGTTCCAGTGCTAGGTTGCGGTCCGGCTCCGAGTCGGTTACCGACAGTCGCGAGGAAAGGTGGGCATAATTGTTCTTTTCGGTCACGAAAGATCCCATCACTGAGTCGTAGTCATTGCGCCTATGCAAACATATTCATTCTATCTCTTTAGAATTTGCAGTGACAGTTCGTGTCGCCAGGGCTTTCGAAGCCCAACGTGGGGTTGGGCACGCTAGTTCCAATTACACAGAATCTTCGGGGAGAATAGAAGACGTGCAACTTGAGAACAACAGTGGGAACACCATGCCTGTGAACGAGCCGTCGGATCAGTCCGCAAAGTCGGCACCGGAGCCTCGTCGCGATTTGAATGATCCTGAGGCGACCTTTGAGGACTTGCCGTTCAAGCCGCAGCTCACCGAGAAGCAGGCCAAGCGTGCCAACCAGACCTTCAAGGGCATGGTGCTCTCGGTTGGCTTCACCCTCGCTGTTGTTATTCCGCTGGTCTTGCTCAACCCAGCTCCGAAAGATGAAGCCTTCGAGAGCAAGGTGAACTTGCAGCAGACCGCGGAGCAAACCGAACAAATTGCAGGTTTCGACGTCTTCGCGCCAAGCCTGGGCGATGGACAGTATGCCAACTTTGCCCGCTGGCAGGCCAACACCGCTCAAGGTGTCCCCTACTGGGAATTTGGCATCGTGACCAAGAACAAGGATTTTGTCTGGGTACGCCAGGCCGCTGAAGCAAACGCCACGTGGATCGCCTTGACTACCGACACCGCCGTTCCGACCGGCACCAGGACCATTGGTGGCTGGGAATGGGAAGTCCGGGTCAAGGACGAAACCACGTATCTGATTTCGGAGCGCAAAGAGTCAACGCTGATCCTGTCCACGGACACTTCCGAGCAGCAGCTTGAGGATGTGGCCGAGCTGGCAGAATCCACGCTTAGCTAGTCGGTATTGTGACTTCACTCTGACCGCAAATATTCGATATTCGAACATCTTCCCGTAGACTTTGGCTTATGCGATCTGAACCAACCACTCAATCCTTGTCCCCCAAAGAGGCTTGGGAGAAGCTTAGCGCCGGTAACCTGCGTTTCGTCAATGAAGAAACCGAACACCCTAATCAGGACAGTGCCCGGCGCCAGTCGCTGATTTCAGGCCAAGAGCCGTTTGCGGTGATCTTCGGTTGCTCGGATTCCCGGCTCGCAGCCGAAATCATCTTCGACGTCGGCCTCGGCGACATGTTCGTGGTCCGCACAGCTGGCCACGTGATCGATCCGGCCAGCCTCGGTTCGCTGGAGTTCGCGGTTGACGAGCTCAACGTGCCTTTGATTGTCATTCTGGGCCACAACTCTTGCGGCGCAGTCACGAGCGCCATCAAGGTCAAGGAGTCCGGGGACATGCCCAAGGGCTTCGTCCGGGATCTGGTCGAGCACATCACTCCATCCGTCCTGGCCGCCGAGCGCAAGGGCATCACCGATGTCAACGGCACGGTCGTTGAGCACGTAAAGCAAACCACGGACCGCCTTGTCGATCTGTCCACCATCATCGCGCACGCTATCGAAGAGGGCCGCACAGCCGTAGCTGGCGTGGCCTACCACCTCGACGATGGCCGGGCGCAGCTCGTCTCAAGCTTGGGCCTGGACTAGGGAGCATCCGCAGTGCGGTAACCGCCTTGCAGCGTGGGTTTTATTCCCGTATCGGCGCAGCGTCACTAGCGGTTGTGATGTTTGCTTCAGAGTCCTGTCCTTCCATTGCATTCGAGGCGTAATCTGGGCGCATGACTAACAGTGACGATTTCCGCATTGAACATGACACCATGGGTGAAGTCCGAGTTCCAGCCCAGGCTTTGTATCGCGCACAAACTCAGCGTGCGGTCGAGAACTTTCCAATCTCAGGCAAAACGCTGGAGTCATCGCATATCAAGGCCCTCGCCCAGGTGAAAAAGGCCGCGGCCCAGGCAAACCTCGCATTGGGTGTGCTTGATGCCGAGCGCGCCGGAGCTATCACCGATGCTGCCGAAGAGGTGGCCAGCGGAAAGTACGACGAGCACTTCCCCATCGACGTCTTCCAGACCGGTTCGGGAACCAGCTCAAATATGAACACCAATGAGGTCCTTGCCGAATTGGCCACCCGCGCATTGAAGGCAAAACAGAGCGCCACCGAAGTTCATCCCAATGACCATGTGAACGCTTCGCAGTCCTCCAATGACGTATTCCCGACTTCGGTCCACGTTGCTGCCACCGGCGCCCTGATCAATGACCTGGTCCCTGCCTTGGGCCAGCTGGCCGCCGCTCTGGAAGCAAAATCGGCCGAATTCAAGGATGTCGTCAAGTCCGGCCGCACCCACCTGATGGATGCCACACCGGTCACCTTGGGACAGGAGTTCGGCGGTTATGCAGCACAGGTGCGCTACGGCATCGAGCGAGTCGAGGCGGCCTTGCCACGAGTTGCCGAAGTCCCGCTGGGCGGCACCGCAGTCGGCACCGGCATCAATACTCCTGAAGGCTTCCCGCAGAAGGTGATCGAGTTCCTTCGCGAGGACACTGGCCTGCCTATTACCGAAGCACGCAATCATTTTGAAGCCCAGGCCAACCGCGATGGCCTTGTCGAGGCATCGGCTGCCCTGCGGACCATCGCCATATCGCTCATCAAAATCGCCAACGACTTGCGTTGGATGGGCTCTGGCCCGAACACCGGCCTGGGCGAAATCTCCATCCCTGATCTGCAGCCAGGCTCGTCGATCATGCCTGGCAAGGTCAACCCGGTAATCTCCGAAGCGACCATCCAGGTTGCCGCCCAGGTCATCGGCAACGACACCGCCATTGCGTGGGCAGGCACCAATGGAGCCTTTGAATTGAACGTGGGCATCCCGGTCATGGCCTCGAACCTGCTTGAATCAATCCGGTTGCTGGCCAACACCGCCACCGTGATGGCAGAGAAGATGATCGATGGAATCAAGGCCAACGTTGAACGCGCCCGCTTCCTGGCCGAGGCATCGCCATCCATCGTCACCCCGTTGAACAAGCTGATCGGCTACGAGAACGCGGCCAAGATTGCCAAGAAAGCCGTCGCCGAAGGACTGACCGTCCGCGAGGCCACCATTGCGCTGGGATTCGTCGAGCGCGGCGAAGTCACCGAAGCCCAGCTTGATGAACTGCTTGATGTCTCCACCATGGTGGGCAAGCACTAGAGCTCTCATAGACCAAGCGGCGGCCCCTTGCTATCCGGATCAATGATCGCGGAAGGCAAGGGGCCGCCGCTATTGCGGGGCTGGCAAGCTAGCCAGCCCCCGGAGCGCCCGAACAGCTCGCATCGGATAGCAGCTGCATGAAACGCCTGCTAATCCAGCGTGATCCAGTAGCGGCGCACATCCTCCGGTGAACCGAATATCGGGCCAACTTCGCTTTGCGGCTTGATGCTTTCAAGCACACCGCCACATGATTCGATAGTGCGAGCGGATCCGATGTTGGAGTCATTGCACGTGATCAGGACTTTCGGCAGCCCCAGGCTCCGTGCTTGCTCCAGCGATCCGGCGAGCGCCAGCTTGGCCAGGCCGCGCCGCCGCGCGCTGGGACGGATGCCGTAGCCTATATGGCCGCCGACCTCCGCCAGATAGCCGGTGCCAAGATCATGCCTCAGGCTCACGGCGCCTAAGTACTTGCCGTTTTCCACTACCCAGAGCGTGCTTTGCGAAACGAATCCTGGCGCTGGCGTGAATTCTGGCTTTGCCAGGTCGTTGAGAAGCTTCACCCAGCGCTCAAAATCCGTGTGGTCAGCCAAGTCCCAGCCATATTTAGCTGCGAAGAACATCGAAGCGCCGTCTTGTTCCTCGCCGTTCCATTCTGCGGTGCTTTGCATAAATGATTGGTGCAGGTCAGTGGTTGGCTCACAGAGATCTATCTGGCTCATGGGGTCAGCCTAGTACAGATCGCCATCCAGCTTTCCGCCCAGGCTTGGCAGGGATGGAATGCCGCAGATCACTTAAGTTGCACCCTCAAAGTCATAGTGCAATACTGCACTGTATGAAAGATAGTGCAAAAGACGCAGCGGGAGTGCCCACCGAGGCACCGACGTTGAGCGGACGCATGCAAAAAACCCGGACGTCCATCACTCGCCATTGCCGCGAGCTAACGGCCGAGTTCGGCTTCAACGGTTTCACCATTGAACAGGTATGCGAACGGGTAGGCATCTCCCGGAGAACCTTCTTCAACTACTTCCCCAGCAAAATCGACGCGGTCTTCGGGCACGATGCCGACGCCATGCCAGAAGGCATCATCGAGCGTTTCATGGCGGCTCGGCCGGAGGGCATCACCGGGATTTCCCCCACGCTTCTGGCGGACTTGGTGGACATGGTCATTGAACGGCTGAGTTTTGATGAAACCGAAATCGTGAGCACCCATGGGTTCTTCTCCGTGGCACACCGCGAACCGGAACTCCTTCAGCACATGGTCCAGGTCGGACCCAAGAAAGACGCGGAGTTCCGTGAACTCATTGCATCGCGCGAAGGAGTCGATCCGCAGGATCCACTGCTCTCAAGCCTTTTGCACATTCTCAAGCACACCACTCTCCAAGCCATCGAGGCTTATGTCGAAGGTTCTGGGAAACGCTCGCTCACCGAGGAGTTCCTGGAACTGATGGGCCGGATCCAAAACATCATGGGCCAGCCCCTGAGACGCAGCAACGACTAAATAATTCCTTCAACACCTCTCGCAAGGATTGCAATGACCGCAACTACCGGTTCCCGGGAAACCCCGGGCGATGCGCCCCTGGTATTGACCCAGCGGCGCATCTGGATCATCTTCTCCGCCTTGATCGCAGGAATGCTCCTGTCATCACTGGACCAAACCATCGTCTCCACTGCCATGCCAACCATTGTCGGCAAGCTCGGCGGCGTTGAGCACCAGGCCTGGATCACCACGGCCTACCTTTTGGCCACCACCATCGTGATGCCCATCTATGGCAAGTTTGGCGATGTCCTCGGACGCCGCAACCTGTTCATGATTGCCATCGCGTTGTTCACCTTGGCATCTGTCGGTGCCGCCTTCTCCACCACCTTCTGGATGTTCGTCGTCTTCCGCGCCATCCAGGGCCTGGGTGGCGGCGGCTTGATGATCCTCTCGCAGGCCATCATCGCTGACATCGTCCCGGCTTCCGAGCGCGGCAAGTACATGGGACCTCTGGGCGGCATCTTCGGCTTGTCGGCCGTCGCCGGCCCGCTGCTCGGTGGATTCTTCGTGGACCACATGACCTGGGAATGGGCGTTCTACATCAACATCCCTGTTGGCATTGCCGCCTTTGCCATCGCCTGGTTCGCATTGACCCTGCCAAACAAAAAGGCAGAAAAGAAGATCGACATCCTGGGCGTGCTCTTGCTGTCGATTGCCACAACCTGCCTGATCTTCTTCACCGACTTCGGCGGCTCCGCCGCTCACGGCTGGGGAGCTCTGGAAACTTGGGCCTGGGGTGCAGGCCTGGTGATCGCCGCTTCGCTGTTCATCCTGGCTGAAGCCAAGGCCGAAGACCCGATCATCCCGCTGAGCCTGTTCAAGAACAAGGTCTTCATCAACGCCACCGCCATCGGTTTCACCCTGGGCATCGGGATGTTCTCCGCGATCGCCTTTGTGCCAACCTTCCTGCAGATGTCCTCGGGCACCTCCGCCGCCGTTTCCGGCCTGCTGATGGTTCCAATGATGGTCGGCATGATGGGTACTTCCATTTACTCGGGCATGGCCATCTCCAAGTCCGGACGCTACAAGGGCTACCCGATCGCCGGAACCATCGTCACCGTTGCCGCCATGCTGGCATTCACCACCCTGACCGCGCAGACCCCGCTGTGGCTGATCTGCGCCTACCTGTTTGTCCTCGGCGCCGGCATGGGCCTGATCATGCAGGTTGTCGTCCTGGTAGTTCAGAACGCTGTCGGACCAGAGATGGTCGGCACCGCCACCTCCACCAACAACTACTTCCGTGAAGTCGGTGCATCGCTGGGTGTGGCCATCTTCGGCGCCTTGTTCACCAACCGCCTCTCCGAGAAGCTCCTGGATGTCTTCTCCGGCGCTGGAGCCAGCGCTGCTGATGCCGGACATGCGGCATCCACCTTGGATCCGCAGACGCTGTCATCACTGCCGGACGCTTTGCGTGATGGCATCGTGGACGCCTACGCCAGCTCTTTGGCGCCGGTGTTCTGGTACCTGATTCCGTTCCTGGTTGTGGCGTTCGCCCTGGCCTTGTTCCTCAAGCAGGTTCCACTCTCCGACACCGCAGGCATGGTTGCCCGCGGCGAGGCCATCGGCGGAGAAGAAGCAATAGCTTTCGAAGAGGCCCAGCGCGCCCAGCAGGCTGCGCCTGGGGAGAATGCAATGGAGTCCGAGGGCAATGTCTTGGTCGCTGAGCGCCCAAGCGACAAGAGCACCCCGCCGGAAGCCAAGTAGGGTTTCGGCAGCCACTAGTTCTATTGGCTCAAGAGCATCGGGATGCGGACCAGCTGGTCCGCATCCCGATGCTCTTTCCATTGTCAGCTAGGCGAAATAGCCACCTGGACGGGGTTCCAGCGCCCATGACAAAGCCCGTTCATGCAAGGGCGGCAGCTTAGGACGGTCCTGCAGATCGAAGTAGCCGACTTCGAGGTTTTCGTCATCGTTTATCCTCGCCTGCCCGGAAAGGTGCCGGGCCTTGAAGACGATGTCGAGATATTGGGCATGATCTCCATTGGGATAAACGGTTGGCGCGGTCACTCCTACCCCCACCAAATCGGTGACTTCGCAGGACACCCCGGTCTCTTCCTGGACCTCGCGCTGGGCAGTATGCGATGGCTCTTCTCCCGGGTCAATGATGCCGGCAGGCAAAGTCCACAGCCCGTTATCGGCACGGCGCACCAGCAGCACTCGATCACCGTGGAATACAACAACTTTTACCCCGGAGAGCCACAGCATCTCGTGCCCTATATGTGTTCGCAGCTTGGTGATGAATTCCGGAGTTGCCATAAATTCATCGTGCCACAAGCAGCACCGCAAATGCCCCAATGACCATGAATGGCCCAAACGGCACGGCCGACTTCAATGTCAGCTTGCGCACGATCACTCCCCCGATCACCCAGAATGTGGCCAAGACAAAAGTTAATAACGTGGCAAGAAACAGCGCAGGCAGGGAATAGTAACCCAGATTCAGGCCAAGGACGCCGGCCAGCTTTACATCGCCCATTCCCATGGCCCCAGCTGAAATCAGGCTGATCAGCAAATATCCGCCGCCGAGGAGCAGCATCCCCAGGAACCCTTGCAGAATTCCCAGCAGGCCCCCGCTGCTGGCGCCCAAGCAAATCACCAGGGCCAGGCTGGCCAGGAGCCACGAGCCCACAAGCCGATTCGGCAGTCGATGGCTGGCGATGTCGGCCTTGGACAGCAGTACTCCGAAAACGCCAAAGCACAGCAATTGGAGCGCCACCAGGACTCCCTCGATCGGCCCTTCTTGGGCAACGCTCCATATCTGCGACATGTATAGAGCATAGGCATCTTCCCAATGCCATGGGATGGCCAGCTCGCCCTTGTGAATAATTCAGGCACTTATACAATTAGATTATGGACGTGCCTTCAGCTCCGTTGTACTTCCCCGGCTCCCCTGAGCCGGATTCCACCGCGCGGCGAAGATTCCGCGCCTTGGCCCGGTCCGCGCCCTGGCTGAGCACCTCGCTCAAAGTCGAAATCGACATTCCCGATGAGCTGGGCGATCCCGGGCGCGGCCTGACCGGCACAGTGACCGCCAAAATTCGCCAGCGCGAAGGAATCGCCGTGCATAACGCCGCGGGCGCGCTGGTCTTCCAGAAAGAGACTTTCAGTGCCCAGCGAAGTCGTGATTATGTCGCCGCCACCAATGCGTCGTGGAAGTTGCCATCAACGCTGATCACACCGGTTTATACGACGGATCACCTAGTGCTCCGCCGCCCGGAGATCGCAGGATTTGATGGCTTGCTGCCGCTGGAATACTGGGCGGCGGTTTTGGATCCGGTGGAAATTGCAGGTACTGAGCCCGCAGCGCAGGACTTGGCCTTTGACCATCCCACCTATATCCATGAACTCAGCGAGATCATGCATGAGGGACGTCCAGCCTTGGCAGCGGTGCTCAGTTCCGGACACACATATCAAGCGGCCCTTGCCGATTTCGCGCTGGTTCCCGCTGGCACGCGCACGCTGCTGGTTTTGGATCTGGGCACCGGCGTTTGCCTTCTGCGCCAGCGGCTGTCCGGCCCCGCTCCAGCCGCACCTGATCTGAGGCTTCGGATTCTGGCCCAGGATGAGTACTACATCAATTCGCACTTCCAGAAGGTTCATTGGCTTGATCAGCCGATAGTGCGCTCGTAGCCCCCGTTCCATGCTTGCTCACGCAGTTCCGGCTCCCGTGCCGCTGGTGTTTGACCACCCGCGGCACGGGAGCCGGCGCATGTCCTGGAAGCTAGCGCAGCATCGGCGCATCGAGCATTTCGGTCACCAAAGCGGCGATCGCTGAACGCTCGGAACGAGTCAGCGTCACATGGCCAAACAGCGAGTGCCCCTTGAGCTGTTCCACCACCGCTGCAATGCCATCATGGCGTCCCACGTGCAGGTTGTCCCGCTGGGCCACATCGTGGGTGAGCACCACCTTGGAGTTCTGGCCGATGCGCGAGAGCACCGTGAGCAGCACATTGCGTTCCAGGGACTGCGCTTCATCAACAATGACAAATGAGTCATGCAGGGAACGCCCGCGGATGTGGGTCAGCGGCAGGACCTCGAGCATGCCGCGCTCCAGCACCTCGTCAATGGCGTTCTTCGACACGATGGAACCCAGGGTGTCGAACACGGCCTGGGCCCACGGGCCCATCTTTTCGCCTTCCGAGCCCGGCAAGTAGCCCAGCTCCTGGCCGCCCACGGCGTACAGCGGTCGGAACACGGTGATCTTGCGGTGCTCGCGTCGCTCCAGCACCGCTTCCATTCCGGCGCACAGAGCCAGAGCCGACTTGCCAGTACCGGCGTTGCCGCCCAGCGAAACGATGCCTACCGAAGGATCCATCAACAGGTCCAAGGCGATTCGCTGCTCGGCGCTGCGGCCGTGCAACCCAAAAGCCTGCTGGTCTCCACGAACCAGCTTGAGGGTAGTGTCATCGGTCTTTCGAGCCAGCGCGCTGCCGCGGGGCGAGGTGATGACAAAGCCGGTATTGACAGGCGCGTCGGCTGCCGCTGGCAAATTCAAGAGCTGCTCGCGCTCATACAGCGTGGCCATCGATTCCTCGTCCAGGTCCAGCTGCTGTATTCCGGTCCAGCCGGTGGAAGCGATCAGCTCGTTGCGGTACACCTCGGCGTGGATCCCCATCGCTGACGCCTTGATGCGCATCGGCAGGTCCTTGGTCACCAGGGCAACATCAAGTCCTGAATCCAGCAGATGCTTGGCGACGGCGAGGATGCGCGCGTCGTTGTCGCCCGAGCGCATGCCCACAGGAAGAACTTCCGGCGCTATGTGGTTCAGTTCAATGCGCAAGGTGCCGCCAGCCGATGACACGGGAACCGCCTGGGCAAGTCCCCCGTGGCTGGCGATCAGGTCATCGAGCAGGCGCAGGGCCTGGCGCGCGAAGTATCCGAGGTCTGGATCCTTGCGCTTGTGTTCCAGCTCGGTGACCACGGTCAATGGAATCACCACATGATGCTCTTCAAAGTGGAACATCGCTTTCGGATCGGAAAGCAATACCGAGGTATCAATGACGTAGGTTCGTACGTCCTGTTCGGCAGTTCGGCTCATGGCAGCGCACCCATTCTCGAATCCGGCGTGGGGACTCTCCCCACGCGTTAGTGGGGAAGCCCAACACCGGATGTCCAAGGCGTGTCCGGTAGCTGTACCGGCTGGCGCTGCTTTTGGTCATCTAGTGCGGAACCCTTCGATCAGCTGGAGCTTGATGCCCCTGCCTTATGATCACCATAGTCCTTGCACGGCCACCAGCAAGCAACTTCTGGGTAACGATTATTTAAATTCTGTTCGCCCAGCCGGGCGCTAGGCACCGAACCTGCGTTGGCGATCGGCAAAGTCGCGCAGGGCTCGCAGGAAATCAACACGCCGGAAGTCAGGCCACAGCGCTTCGCAGAAGTAGAACTCTGAATAGGCGCTCTGCCAGGTCAGGAATCCGCTCAGGCGCTGCTCGCCACTGGTGCGGATGACCAGGTCGGGGTCGGGCTGGCCCTTGGTGTACAGGGCCGATTCGATGTCATCCGTGGAGAGGTTTTCGGCCAGCTCTTCTAGCGTGCGTCCGTCGTGTGCGGCCTGCCC
Source organism: Glutamicibacter halophytocola (assembly GCF_001302565.1). Lineage (NCBI taxonomy): Bacteria > Bacillati > Actinomycetota > Actinomycetes > Micrococcales > Micrococcaceae > Glutamicibacter > Glutamicibacter halophytocola. Next base: position 891,337 of record NZ_CP012750.1, on the reverse strand, counting down.
CAAAAGCGCTTTGAAGGCATCCAGGATTTCCCGGCGGCCCCCATAGCCGATCGCCACATTCACGTGGACTCCGGCGCGGTTTTCGGTAACGGTTTCCAAAGCCGCCAATTTCTGCGCCAAATCCTCTGGAAGCAGGTCCTTGGCACCGACTTGCTGGACCTTGACCCTGTTGGTTTCGCCCAAGCGGTCAAGGGTTCCGCCGATGACCTCCAAGAGGTCGCGCAGTTCGCTCGCCTCGCGATTCAAGTTGTCCGTGGAGAGCATGTAGAGCGTGACCATCTTGATGTTCAGCTCTTCGCACCAGTCCAGGAATTCCAGGATCTTGTCCGCCCCAGCTTGATGGCCGGCCATGGTTGGCGTACCTGCGAGCTTGGCCCAACGGCGGTTACCGTCAACCATGACTCCAATGTGGTGCGGAAGCCTGTCGGCTGGCAGTGACTTCGCCAAGCGCCGTTCGTAGTAACGGTACGCAAGGTTGGGAAGCTGCACCGTGGCACTGCCTTTCAATCGAATCCAAAAAGTCTAGGTTCTAAATCTACCGCGAATCCCCCGGCCCTTTGCTGATCTGCCGGGCGCAGCGGAAAAATGCCGGGCTATTCTCAGTTTGCCGATCCCCCTGCCCGGTCATTGATCTGCAGCAAATCCATTAATTTTTCGAAGCCCTCGACCGGCATCTGGCATAGTTCCTCGCGGCACGGCTGGATTTTGAGCCCCGCTGCTTCACCAGCCAATTCGGGCGCGTAATGAACATTCAATCCCAGCGCCCAGGCAAGCTTGCGAACCCGCTGGGCTTCGGCAGTGTCCCAGGAGCTCAAGGCCAGATAGTGCACGGGAGCAGAAATGATGCTCTGCACTTCCAGGGCGGTAGCCACTTGGGTAGCGGCCTCGGAAGCCAGCGCCACCGCATGGGCCGAAAGCGCCCGCGCGGTTTCGAGGCTCGCCGCATGGTTTTCGGAATAGTTTCCTTCGGCCATGCCCTGCATTGCGCGCAGTGCCAGGGCCTTTGCATAGAGCGCACCGGCAGCCGGAAGGGCATCATCAAGCACGCTGACCGCAGCGACGTCGCTGCGCTGCGCGGCAATACGCGCATCGACCTGGATAGCGTCGCGGGGCACCCCGGTCGCCGGGTCGACAAAGTCCTCGGCCCTGAGCAGCAGCTGGCTGGCGCGTTGGCCCCACTTCGCCTCGCCGGTAGCCTGCTTCAATGCCAGGAAGGCCAGGGCCAACGCGGCATAGTCCTGCAAGGTCCCTTCATTGTTCGGCGCTGGGCGACCGGCAAAGCTCACCCTGGCCAAGCGACATGTCTCTTCATCCCAGTGGGTGGCCCAGAGCGAGGCCGCAACACGCTCGGCGAGCTCCAGCGCCATGGGCTCCCCAAGCAGCACGAAGGCATCGCAGAGCGCTTCGATGGCCAGGGCATTCCAGCCCGCAACCACCTTTTCATCACGCACCGGCCGGATGCGCGAGCTGCGCAACTGGCGCAAAGCGCAGGCCAGTTCATCGATCGTGCCTTGTTCCCCGGGCTCGGGCATCCGGGCGAGCGAGAAGCAAAAGTACTGCGGATCCTCGGCAATGGGCGCAAAGCGGACCAGTCCCTGAGCTAAGCGGGAACGCAGTTGTTCGGTGGCCTGGGTAATCTGCTCGCGGTTGTAGCTGTAATAGGCGCCTTCGATCTGTGCGCCATCACGGGCTGAATCCGCGTCGAGGGATGCGGCAAAGGCCGGGTGGGGCCCGGATTCGATCAGCAGTTCTTCATGGAGGAAGCCAATGATGCCCAGGGCACTGCTCCTGGCCAGCTGCGCCAGGTTCTGCGCCCGCTCAGCAGCCTTGCCGCTGGTGCCTGCGGCAACTTCGGATGCCAGCACCGCGCTGCGCGCAGCCAGCGAAAGCAGCCCGGCATTGTCGTAGAGCATCTTTTCAAAATGCGGCACCGACCAGTTTTCATCCACGCAGTACCGCGCGAATCCACCGTCGACATGGTCCTGCAACCCGCCCAGGAACATCGCTTCGAGGCTGGTAGCGGCGGCATTGAAGGCTTCTTGGGAGCAGTCCGGGCGGGTGATGATCGAATGCCACAGCGTCTTCAGCGCCCAGGTGGGAGGGAATTTGGGCGCCGGGGTGAATCCGCCCTCGGCCCTGGTCGTGAGGATCCAGCGTTCGGTGGCCGTGGCCAGAGCCGACTGGGCCGGTTCCCGGGAGTCCAGGGCCAGCAGCGCGCTCTGCCTGCTGCCGAGTTCTGCCAGGTGATCGGCGAGCATTGCGGCCTGCTCTTCAAGGCCTTCGCGCTTGGTTTCCCAGGCTTCATGGACGGCCTGGAGCACCTGGCTGAACCCCGGGGTGCGGCCGCGGGGTTCTTTGGGGTAATAGGTCCCCGCATGCACGGTGCGCCCATCGGGCAGGGCAAAGATGGTCATGGGCCAGCCACCGGCACCGGTGAGCGCCTGGGTGGCCATCATGTAGGTATCGTCAACCAGCGGGTGTTCTTCGCGGTCGACCTTGATGGCCACAAAATTCTCGTTGAGCAGCGCGGCGATCTGCGGATCGTCGAATGACTCGTGGCTCATGACATGGCACCAGTGGCAGGCGGCGTAGCCGATGGACAGCATCACCGGCACATCTCGCAGGCGGGCCTGTTCGAAGGCTTCATCCCCGTAGGGGAACCAGTCGACTAGTTGGTGCGCGTGTTGTCTGAGATATTGGCTGGCAGCGCCAGCGAGTCGTTGAGCCACGCTTTCATGCTATCGCGTGGCTCACACCGCAGCTACTGGGATTCGTCGGTCTTCGGATCGACCGGGCCCTCGGGTTCTTGCAGCTTGCGCTGCTCGCCCTTGGCCACCATATCCTGCTGCTTGGACTCCGCTTCCGAGGTGTAGCGCACGCGGCGCACACGACGGACCATGTCGCGGATCAGGAAGATCACGGCGATGACCATGAGCGCGGTGAAAATGAAGCCGAGGAATCCGGGACCGTAGTCGCTGCTGGTCTCCGTGCCCAACTTGGTGGTCTGAGAAGCTACGGCCAAGGACGCGAAGATCGTACTCACGATGTACAGACAACTCTTTTCTGGAACGAGGAAGTGCTTATTGCTATCTTAGTCCGGCGAAGAGGTCCGACTCGGGCAAATCGGTGGATACCTTGGATGAGATCAAGGTGTAGTCCTCCCATGGCCAGTGCTCAGCGTAGACGTGCTCCGGCACCGCGAAGAAGAAACCTTCCGGGTCAATCTGGGTTCGGTGGGCCAGCAGCGCCTGATCACGCTGCGAGAAAAAGTCTGCGCAGTGAATCTGGGTGGTCGTGGTATGTGGCGAAACCCACTTGAACATCTGGTTGTCTTCGTCCGCTTCCCACTGGGCGACCCGTTCCGCATACGGCGAATCGTAGCCGGCTTCGATCATCGCGTAGTGCAGGGCGCGGAAGCGGTCCGGCGCGAAGGCGCGGTCGTAGTACAGCTTGCTGACCGACCATGGCTGGCCCAGCTCCGGGTACATCTCGGGGTTCGCGGCATGCTCGAAGGCGAAGGTCGCCACCTTGTGGCTGTGGATGTGGTCCGGGTGCGGATAGCCGCCATTCTCGTCGTAGGTCGTGATGACATGGGGACGGAATTCTCGGATCAGCTTGATGATGCCGGCAGCGGCAACTTCGACCGGCTGCAGGGCAAAAGCGCCAAAAGGCAGGTCGGGCAGCGGGTCGCCTTCGGGCAATCCGGAGTCCACATAGCCTAGCCAGCGGTGCTTAATGCCGAGCACCGCGGCCGCCTCGGCCATCTCGGTGCGGCGCACGCCGGGCAGATCGCGGTGTGCGTGTGCCAGTTCTCCTGCTGCTGCGTTGAGAATGTCTCCACGTTCGCCGCCGGTGCAGGAAACCACCATCACTTCTGCGCCTGCGTCGACATAGGCAGCCATGGTGGCAGCGCCCTTCGAAGATTCATCATCGGGGTGCGCGTGAATAGCCATGAGCCGGAGCCCCTGCGATGGGCCAATTTTCTTCACGTCGTGAATCTCCACTGATCTACTTTCCTTCGCCACTATGCTGAACAGCGGATTTTTTGAGAAAACTGTTCACCATTGATATCAACTGATACTCGACTGCCGGTTATTCCCAATTCAGCTCAGGCGGTAAACTTGTTGAAGGAACCAACATACGGCATTCCCAGTTCAAATGCCGCCCAGGCACAGAGAGTGGTGCAAGACAAGTAATGTCTGATCCAAGCTTAACGGCTCGCTACAACAACCCCAAGAAACGCAGCCTGAGTAAATCCTCGCGCAATTGGCTGATCACTTCGGCCATTGCTCTTGGCGTGGCCGGCGCCGCCTACATCGGGTTCAGCAACTACAGCGCCATTACCGCCCAGGACATTCATTATGAGGTCGTTTCGCCGACCTTGACCAAGACGACCATCGCCGTGGAATACAACGCCAAGGATCGTGTCCAATGCGATATCCGCGCGATGAACGAGTCCAAGGCTGTTGTCGGCTACAAGACGATCCTGCTTGATCCGGGAGAGGCCACCGGCTTGATCAATCAGCAGATCGACGTCGATCTGCACACCGATAACCTTGCGGTGACCTCTGGCGTCGAGACTTGCTACGAGGTTCCCCAGGACTACAAGGGTTAATATTTCAGCCCGTTCATTCCCTAATAGCTGAATCTATTGGGCTTAAAGCGTTTTGGCGACTACTATCGTTGAAAAGATACGTTTCGCCCCGCATCCGCGATTGGTCCAGGTATAAACCAGATCATGAAGCTGGCGGGGTCTTTGCTTGCATCAACAGAACAACGCAAGCCCGCAGATCCGTACCGAATCCGACTTCGTCGACGCCACCGTTCAGGTGGCGTTCGGCTTTGAGGGGCTCTTTGCAGTCCACCAAGCCACAGCGAAGTCCTAACTGACCAAAGGAAGTACAACGTGAGCACCAACAGCAACGAACCTGTCGTTTGGCTGACTCAGGAAGCCTTCGACCGGCTCCAGAACGAACTGACTTTCCTCTCAGGCCCGGGACGCGCCGAGATCGTTGCCCGTATCGAGCAGGCCCGTTCCGAAGGTGACCTGAAGGAGAACGGCGGCTACCACGCTGCCCGTGAAGAGCAGGGCAAAGCAGAAGCCCGCATCCTGTACTTGAAGGACCTGCTGCGCCGGGCCAACGTCGGCGAAGCGCCTGCAGATGACGGAATTGTCGAACCTGGCATGATGGTTGTCGCGAGCATCGCTGGCGATGAAACCACCTTCCTGTTTGGCTCCCGCGAAGTCGCTGGCGATACCGATTTGGAAGTTTACTCCGAGCAGTCGCCAATCGGCGTTGCCGTGCACGGCGCCAAGGTGGGCGACAAGCTTTCCTACGTGGCTCCCAACGGCCGCGACATCAAGGTTGAAATCATTTCGGCCAAGCCGTACGAAGCTTCCTGATACTGCTTCAAGCTTTAAAGTCCTCGCCGGCTGCCAGCTCCTTGAGCTGGCAGCCGGCGAGGACTTTTTTTGCTATAGATCAGGCGACGGATCCGCCAGCGTTATTGGTGATCTGCGGGTCAAAGCCCTCGGCCCGGAGGTTATTAAGCACGGCTTTGGAATGCTCATGGCCCTTGGTTTCCAGATCGATGGTGATTGCCACGTCGCCCATCGATAGCGAACCGCCGATGCGCGTGTGGTCCAAGCGGGTGACATTTGCATCGGAGTCGGCGATGATCCGCGAGATCTGGGCCAGGGCGCCGGGTCGGTCTGGCAGCATCATGCGGACGGTCAAGAATCGTCCAGCAGCCGACAAGCCTCGCTGGATCACCTTGAGCATCAGCAGCGGGTCGATATTTCCGCCGGAAAGGATCACCGCGGTGGTTGCCGGGTTGATCCCGTGCTCTTCGAGCCGGTTTTCCAGGAGGGCGGCGACGCCCACGGCGCCGGCTGGTTCAACTACCAGCTTGTTGCGTTCCAAGAGCACCACCAGCGCGCGGGCCAGGGCATCCTCGGAAACGGTCACCACGTCGTCAACGAGCTCCTTGATGATGGTGAATGGCAACTGGCCCGGCTTGCCGACAGCGATGCCGTCAGCGATGGTGTGCACGGTGTCCAGTGGCACCAGGGCATCGGCAGCCAGGGATGGCGGGTAGGCCGCGGCGTTTTCAGCCTGCACGCCAATGACCTTGATTTCGCGGCCCAGCTCGCGCGCCTTTTCTTTCAATGCTATGGCCACGCCTGCAAGCAGCCCGCCGCCGCCCACGCCCATCAGCACGGTCTCCACTTCTGGAAGCTGCTCCAGGAGTTCCAGGCCGATGGTGCCCTGTCCGGCAATGATGTCCGGGTGGTCGAAGGGGTGCACGAACACAGCACCGGTTTCGTCGGCGTAGCGCTGGGCTTCGGCCAAGGCCTCGTCAACGGTATCCCCGAAGAGCACTACCTCTGCACCGTGATCGCGGGTTGCAGTGAGCTTGGGAAGTGCGACGCCACGCGGCATGTAGATGCGCGCTTTGATCCCCAACTGGCTGGAAGCTTGTGCGACGCCCTGGGCATGGTTGCCCGCCGAGGCCGCGACCACGCCGCGTGCCTTCTCTTCAGCGCTGAGCTTGGACATGCGCACATAGGCTCCGCGGACCTTGAAGGAACCGGCACGCTGCATGTTTTCGCACTTCAGGAAGACCTCGGCACCAATGTGCTGGGAGAGCACTCGTGAGTGCTCCACTGGAGTCAACGCAATAACGGGTTTCAAGACCTGTGCAGCTGACTCGATATCTGCCAGGGTGACCGGCAACGTAGTTTCTGTGGTCATGGGTTATTCCTCATCTGCTGTTGTCTCAGGTTGCCGGTTCTCCGGCGAGGTGTGGGTTTCAGGGGCGCCCGGGCTGGCCGGCGTTTGCGCCGCCACGGTTTTTGCTGGTGGTTCCGGGGGCAGCTGGATGCCGTATTGCTTGAGCACGAATTCGTCGCTCTCCCAGGCCCTGCCGGAGAGGTATTTGACCACCGCGTTGAGCACCGCCAGCAGTGGCACTGCAAATAGCGCACCGGGGATTCCGGCGAGCATGGTTCCGCCCGCGACGGCCAGCACGACGGCTAACGGGTGCAGGCTGACGGCCTTGCCCATGATCAGCGGCTGGAGAATATTGGATTCCGCCTGCTGGACGAGGAGGACAACGGCCAGCATGATCAACGCATTGACCCAGCCGTTGGCGACCAAGGCGAGCAGCACGGCCAAGGCTCCGGTAATCAATGCACCCACCACAGGGATGAAGGAGCCGATGAATACCAAAACGCCCAACGGCATGGCCAGCGGGACACCGAGGAAGAAGGCGCCAAATCCAATGCCAATGGCATCGATGAAGGCAACAAGCATCTGCACTCGAACGTAGCTGACCAATGAGGCCCATCCACGGGTGAGCGCTCCGTCCATGGCTGGGCGGGCCCGGCGCGGCAGGAGGTTCACCAGGAACAGCCCAATTTTCCGCCCGTCGAGCAGCAGGAAGATCAAGACAAAGAGGGCCAGCAAAGTTCCGGTGAGGAACTGGCCTATGAACGAGGTCCAGCTGATGGCTTCGCTCAGGATGTTGGTGGCGTTGCCGCGCAGCTGGGCCAGGGCATCATCCAAAACGCCCTGCAGGTCATCGTTGGTGAGCTTCAGCGGGCCGTTGAACAGCCAGTCCTGGACCTGCTCGATGCCAAAGAGGGCTTGGCTCCACAGGGCGGTAAACCCCGCTGACAAGCGTTGCCCAGCCAGCGACAGTCCGGCAATGACCAACACCAAAAAGCCGATGAGCGTAATACCCACGGCAAGGCCGCGGGGTACTGCCAGCTTGCGATTCAAGGCATTGACCACGGGAGAAAGAAGTCCGGACAGCAGCGCTGCAACAAGTACCGGAATCACCAGGAGGGACACCTTGGACAGGGCCCAAACCAGCACGCCCAGGGCGGCTACGATGATCAGGAATCGCCACGCCCAGCTGGCCGCGAGGCGCACGGCATAGGGCATGTCTTCGGCGCTTTTGAAGTCGACAACTTCGGCGCGCGGCGCTGCGGGTTTCTCTGCGGACTTGCCCGGAAGGGAGACGCGAATACGTCGCAAACGTTCCAACCGGCTACTCTTCATGCAACTACGCTACCGCGTTTGAATCCTTGCCACTTGATCCATGTCGGAAATGTGACAAAAAACAAGGAGCAGTGCCCGATTTGGGCACTGCTCCTAGATTTCTAGTTCAATATGTTTATCGACAACCACAGAAATGGCCAGATTGTTCATCCCAGTCCTGTCGGTTGTTCCGCCGGCGCGGGTTTGCTATTTCCGCCGTGCTCGCACGGCCATGAGCACCTGCTCTTCGGCATCGATGCCCGGGGCGATGCCGCCGGGTACCTTGAAGAAGAACACTGCGCCAAGTACCCACCACACGGCAAAAATAACCCATGGTTCCCAGCTCAGCGAAGCGGGCATTCCGGGCATATAGAGGCTAAACAGTGCTGCCGTGAGGATGACCGATGCCCAGCCAATGACCAACCCTCCCGGGCCATTGCCGCCCACCTTCAGCGGCCGGTCCATCTGCGGTTCCTTCCGCCGCAAAACCAGGAAGGTTACCGACACCAGCAGGTAGGCCACGATAATGCTCGGGGCACCGGAATCCACCAGCCATCCGAGCATCTCAGCGCCGAAGAATGGTGCGAGCATTGAAATGCCGCCGATAAAAATCAGTGCATTGGCCGGGGTGCGATACTTCGGATGCAGCTGGCCGAACCATTCTGGCAGCATGCCGCTTCGCGCCAATGAATACACCAGACGCGAGGCTCCGAGAAGCAGTGAATTCCACGAGGTCAGGATGCCTGCGACGCCACCGGCGATGAGCACTTTGGCCATGAAGTCTGAACCGAAAAGGGCACCAAATGCGTCTGCCGTGGCGATATCGACACCGGACAATTGATCAGCGGGCATGGCCGAGGAGGTGGTCAGCACGACCATGACGTACCAGATGGTGGCAAGTACGACAGAGAAGACCACGAGCTTGCCAATTTGCTTGGCAGGGATATTCACTTCTTCCGCCGACTGGGGAATGACGTCGAAGCCGATGAACAGGAACGGGACTGCCACCAATACGGCGAAGAACCCGCTCATCCCGTTGCTGAATAGCGGCTGCATATTCTGCGCTTCGCCTCCGACAAAGGATCCAGCGATCAGCAATGCGCCGATGGCCAACAGGAAGATCACCACAAAGGTTTGCAATGCGCCAGCGTGCTTGACGCCTCGGATATTGATCCACGTAATCACGATGGCAGCGAGCACGCCAACCAGCGCCCAGGTGAGATTAACTTCGAATCCGGCGACCGTCCACAACGGGATTTGGGACATCCCTGGCAAGATGTACTCCACGGTGCGGGGAAATGCCACGGCTTCGAAGGCCACAATAGTGACGTAGCCGCCGGTGATAGCCCATGATCCAAGGAATGATGGCCGGGGCCCCAATGCACGAAGAATGAAGTTGTGCTCGCCACCGGCCTTGGGCATCGCCGCGGTGAGCTCTGCGTAGGCTAGCCCGACAACACCCATGATGCCGCCACCGACAATCATGGCAACAACCGCTCCCATGGTGCCCGCATTTTCTAGCCAACCGCCGGTCAGGACGACCCAGCCGAAGCCGATCATCGCGCCAAAGCCGAGAGCCAAAGCGTCAATATTGCCTAGCGTTTTAACCAGGCCAGGTGAGCTGTTTGGTGCATGACTGGTGCTCATAATCTCTCCCTCGTCGAACTGCGTGTGATGTGGAGCATCATAATGACTCTGGGTGCTCTTTGGGGCCAAACATGCAGAAATTCAGGCGTTCTTCAGTCCATGAGTCACCATCCGGGAGATCACACGTCGGCGCAATGCCAGCCCATTGCCTGAATATCAGCGGATTCGCATCATCATGGCATGCGGAATTATTACGGCGCCGTCGCAGTCCCCGTCCTATTTTCCATGTGCGTTTGTTGACCATAGGGTGATCTCCGCGGGTCGCTGCTACTGGCCTGAATCCATCTGGAGGCACTAAAAAGGACCAGCACCCGAAGGTGCTGGTCCTTGTCAGTTTTCAGTTACTAGTCGTCGCCACGCAGGATGGCCAGAATGCGCAGGATCTCGGTGTACAGCCAGATCAAGGTCATGGTCAGGCCGAAGGCACCGCGCCACGCCATGATTGCTGGAGCACCCTGGTTGGAGAGTTCCTCGATCATGGTGAAGTCGGAGACCAATGCGTAGGTGGCCAGCAAGACCGCCACAACACCGATTACCAGGCCAAGTACGCCGCCGCGCATGCCGAACATTCCGTCGATGACGCCTGTCATCATCAGGACCATGTTCAGAAGCGAGAAGACGACCAGGCCGATCATGCCGACCATGAAGATCTTGTTCAGCTTCGGAGTCATCCGGTACTTGCCCGAGCGGTACAGGGCCAGGGTTACACCGGCCACGCAGAAGGTTGCCAGTACGGCCTGGATGGCGATGCCCTGCATTCCTGGGCGCGATTCCAGGAAACCGGACAGCCCTCCGAGGAAGAGGCCCTGCGCTGCGGAGTACAGCAGAATCAGGGCTGGCGATGGGCGCTTCTTGAAGACGTTGACCAAGCCGAGGACAAAACCGACCAACGCGCCTGGGAGCATCAGTGCTGGCATGATCCAACCAACTGCTGCACCGATGACAACGAGGGCGAGGCAGAACACGGTCTTGTTGATCGTGTCGCCAATGGTCATGCGACCCATGTCGGCACCGGTAGCAGCAGGCTGCTGGTACATGTGCTGCAATTGGTCAGAGCTCATATTGGCGTTGTCACGGAATCCAACAGGACTTCCAGGCTTGGTCCCCCAAGCCTCTGATTGGCTGTTGGAACCAAAAATCGGGTTGCTCAACGTCATTCCCCCATAGGTTGCGATTGTGCAGCTCGCGGCTCGCGAGAGTTCGTTGCTGTCAATCCTATTGAGCATGCCTGTGAATTCACTCAGTCGGAAGGATGATATTGGCCGATTTTCCGGGGAAATACTACTCTCTGAGCGATATTCTTGAAAGTCTTACCAAGCATGGGGTGGCAATGGCTGTCTTTGGCCCCGCGACGCGGCGCCGCCCGCAAAAAGCTAGGCCCCTGCTCCCCGGCAATCGGGACAGCAGGAGCCTGAATATTGGTACCCCCAGTGGGACTCGAACCCACAAGCCTTGCGGCAGCTGATTTTAAGTCAGCCGTGTATGCCAATTCCACCATGGGGGCAAGACTCTCAAATCTTACGTGATCGTGAAAGCAAATAAAAAATCCGCTCTACGCAAGTGTGCGAGGGGCTGATTAGCTCAGCCCCTCGCTACTTAGTCGATCACCTAAGCCTTGCGCCTACTTCTTTGGCTTTGCCGACTCTTCGAAAGCAGTGCGTGGTGCTTCGAGGTTGTTCAGCTGCAGTGCATCGCGCTTGAAGAACAGCGCAACCAGCCAGTCGCCGACAACGCGGAACTTGCGCTCGAAGGTTGGCATGGCCATACCGTGGTAACCGCGGTGTGCCATCCATGCTGGCCAGCCCTTGAGCTTGATGCCAACAACCTTGGCTACACCCTTGTTGCGGCCGAAGCCGGCAACTGCACCGAGGTTTGCGTGCTTGTATTCCTTGATCGTGCCAACACCGTAGCGGGCAGCGTAAAGGTTCTTTGCCAACAGCTTTGCCTGGCGCACAGCGTGCTGGGCGTTTGGAACGCAGGTACCGTCTGGCAAGCCACCGGTAACGTCCTTGACGGCCGAGATATCGCCGGCAGCCCAAGCGCCTTCCAGAGGTTCGCCGTTGGCGTCCTTGATGCGCAGGTCGGTGCGGGTTTCGATACGGCCGCGCTGCTCGATTGGGAAATCGGTGGAGCGGACCATTGGGTTAGCCATAACACCGGCACACCAGATCAAGGTGTCTGCGCCGAATTCGCCCGCTGAGGACTTGTCAGCCATGTTGATCAGCTCGAGGTTGCCATCCACTGCGCTATTGAGCGAGGTGTTCAGCAGAACCTCTACGCCGCGGCTGCGCAGGTGGTCAACGACCCACTCGGCCTGCTGCTCGGTAACTTCTGGCATGATGCGGCCCATGGCTTCAACAAGAACGAAGCGGGCTTCCTTCTCATCGATGCGGTCGTTGAGCTTGATCAGGTGGCGAGCCATGTCTTCAAGCTCGGCAATGGTTTCGATGCCGGCGAAGCCGCCACCGACAACCACGAAGGTCAGTGCGCGCTTGCGAGCTACTGGATCGGTCATATTCGAAGCGGACTCGATGCGCTCGGCAACCTTGTTGCGCAGGGCGACAGCCTCTTCGATGGTCTTCAGGCCAATGCCGGTTTCAGCCAGGCCGGTGATTGGGAAGGTACGGGTGATCGCACCAGCCGACATGACAATGTCGGTGTATTCCAGCTCGAACTGCTCGCCGTTCTCCGGAGCGACGACAGCCTTCTTGTTGGCGTGGTCGATGCTCAGCACGCGGCCGTTAACCAGTTCGGAGTGCTTCAGGTGCTGGCGGTGGGAAACCACTACGTGGCGTGGTTCAATCTGGCCACCTGCAACTTCTGGCAGGAATGGCTGGTAAGTCATGTATGGGTTCGGGTCGACAACGGTGACGATGCCGCCGTGTGCCTTGACTTTCTTCTGCAACTTCATCGCGACGTACAGGCCAACATAGCCACCGCCAACGATAAGAATGCGCGGACGCTTCTGGGAGGATTCAATGATCGACATACTCTTGATTCTACGCGGATTTTCCGAGTTAGTGAAAACATTCACTAACTATTTACGTCAGATGTGTCACGTGGAGCTAACCGGCCGGTTTTCGGGTGTGAATACGGGCTATGACCGCATTGCTTCGCGGTTGGCGGGCACAACAAAAACTGGGGCGAAACCCGTAGGTTTCGCCCCAGCTTGGAGATGAATTATCTGTCTTCTTCGGGAATGTCATCGAAGAGATCATGTTTGCCCGCGGCCTTGCCGACCTTCAGCGAACTCAACGATGCCGACGCCACGCTCTGCGTCAGCCGCTCACGCCGGCGGCGCATCAGGGTCTGGGCGCTTCCAGCAGCAATGACCAAAAGCAATAGCACCCCTGCCCCGATGACCAGCAGCGGCTGCAGTGCCGGAGTCGACTGATCAGGCTGGATGGGTTCTGGAGCTGCGACCTGCTTGAGGTCCGATTTTTCCATCGAGACACCCGGAGCCGGGGCCTCGGTGGATTTCACATTGTTCCGGCGATGCACTCGAATCCATTCTTCAATGGTTCCCAATGGGTTTTCGGAGACCGATGGCACGTTGTTGTTCACTGCGGCATTGGCATTGATGATTCCGTAGCCATAGAGGTTGTCAACTCCGGCAGCACCGGTGTCGCGCGCAGTCTTCAGGATCCGGTTGATGACATCGGGAGCCTTCATATCCGGGTACTTGGATCGAATCAGTGCAGCCACGCCTGCAACCAATGGCGCGGCTCCGGAAGTACCGGACCAGCGCGCGTAGCCGTTATCCGGCAGCCCGCCAACGAGCTGTTCGGCTGGCGCGGCAACGCCGATGGAAATGCCCTCGGTGGACGAGTCCTGCGAGGCCTTGCCGCTTTCGTCAACACCTGCCACGGTGAGCACGCCCGGGATGGTGGCCGGGGCACCGACCTGGCTCATGCCACCGGAACGGTTGCCAGCGGCAGCCACGATTACGACATCATGATTTTCCGCGTACTTGAATGCATCGTCCCAGCTTTCGGGCCATGCAGGGCTGGTGGAGCCCAGGGACATGTTGATCACCTTGGCACCGGAATCCACGGCCCACTTCACGGCGCGGGGAATCTGTTCTTCCACTGGGATGTTGGCTGGATTGCCTTCGCCCATCCACAGCGAGACCGACAGCAGCTGCGCGGCCGGTGCTACGCCGAGCACTCCGTCGCTGCCAGCGGAAAGCTTGGGGACATCCTCGTATTCAGGTTCCTTGGGGACTTCAACGTCCTTGTCGTCGTCCTTCTGCTTTTCGTTTTCTTCCTCGGCTTCAGACTTGGCCTTTTCCCACGCGGCCTTGAGCCGTTCGTTTTCGGATTTAACCCGATTGATCTCGCCCTTGTTGTTGCCGCGTCCAGCCAGCAGGGTAGCCACCAAGGTGCCGTGTTCGCTCATGACGCCAATGGGCTTATTGCCGCCGGCTTCGCCGGCACCCGACATGTCCGCACCGCCAACAACGGCGCCCTTCAGATCAGGGTGCGAGGTATCAATGCCGGTATCAATGATCGCGACTTTAACGCCTTCGCCCTTGGTGCTCTGGTGCGCCTGGGTAATTCCCAATGAATCCAGCCAGTACTCCGACTCGCGCATGTTGTCAGCATGCGCCGGGGTGACCACGCTGAGCATAGCCAGCGCGAGGATCGCAACGACAAGCATTGAGCCGTACTGTTTCAGGCCCATCGCTTTCTTAGCGCGCAGAGCTGTGCTCAAGAGAGATCTCCTTGGTCGGTTCCGAATCAACGGGCTAGGCGTTGGCGGCTGCCGTAGCAGCGATTCCGTCGAGAATATCGTGTTCCGATGCAATTAGCCGCATCGGGCGCTGGCCGCTTGCCGACTCCAGATAATGGAGAATGCGCTGGACGATCGCTGCGCCAGCGCGAATGACGTCAACCCGGCCAGGGTGCATGAAGCCCAATGCCGCCCGCTCTTCACGCGAGTAGGAGAGCATGGCGCTGGTAGCTTCGCGCATCTGGTCGAAGCTCAACTGCGCGCCGTGGATCTTCTCGGACTCGTATTTCTCCAAGCCCAGCGCCTGTGCCGTGAGCGTGGTGAAGGTTCCTGCCACCAGGATCACCGCGTCAACTTCCGAAACATCTACGGCGCCATCCAAAGTCTGCAACGTGCTGTCCATGAACGCAACGGCTTCCGGCGATTCCAGGCCCTGCTGCTCGAAGCGCTCGGTGACGCGCACGCAGCCCATGTCAAGGCTCTTGGCGGCCACCGGCCCTGAATTATCGCCCAGGACGAACTCCGTGGAGCCGCCGCCCAGATCGATGACCAAGCTGCGGCCGGGCTGTCCGGCACGCACGGAAGCGGCACCGTTGAAGGACAGCGATGCTTCCTCGTCACCAGTGATGACTTCGGGTGCAACACCGATGATCTTGGTGATCTCTTCGGCAAAAACCTCGCGGTTGGATACGTCGCGGGCCGCTGAGGTGGCCACGAAGCGGATGGCCTCCACCTGATGCTCGTCGCACAGTGCCCGGTACTCGCGGGCGGCCGCAAAGGTGCGCTCCAGCGCTTCCGGAGCAAAGGCACCGGTTGCATCGACGCCCTGTCCCAGGCGAACGACGCGCATGGTGCGCAGGACATCAACAAGCCGAGTCCCGTTCGAATCCTGTTGCACATCAGCGATCAACAGGCGAATGGAGTTCGTTCCGCAGTCAATTCCGGCGACGCGCATTAGGCATCATCCTGGGCGGCTCGTTCTTGGGCTTCACGGGCTGCGCGCTTGGCTGCACGCTCGGCTCGCTTGGCCGCGGGGTCCTGCAGTTCCTGGGTCTTCACGTGACGTGAACGATCGCGGCTAGGCGCTGCCGATTCCGTATCCCAAGCCCCTGCGCAGTAGCACTTGTCCTTGGTCCACCACTCGGCAATTGCTTCCAGGGCCTCATCGCCCAACGGGTTCACGCCTTCACCGGCAGCCAGTGAATGGCCGACCAGCACGTGCAGGCATTTCACGCGGGTTGGCATGCCGCCAGCGGACACGCCATCAATTTCAGGCACCGCCCCGGTGCCAGAACGCGCGCCGATGGCATCGCGGTTGGCGAGGTACGACTCGTGGGCCGCCACGTAGGCCCGGGCCAAAACGGAATCGCCGCCCAGGCGTTCGTTCATCTCGTTCATCAGCCCGGCCGCTTCAAGGCGCGAGACAGCGGCGGTGATCACCGGGTGGGACAGGTAGTACGTGGTCGGGAATGGAATTCCCGAGGAAAGCCGTGGCGCGGTGGTGGCAACCAGCGGGTTTCCGCAGACGCAGCGTGCACCGATTTCCACCACATCGCGCACTGGTCGGTTCAGCTGGCGGGACAGGGTGTCAAGGTCGGCTTCGCTTGGTACTCGTCCGGCAGCGTCAAGGGCTTCGCGGATTGGCTGTTCAGTCACGGGTATTGGTTCTCTTCATGTTCAAAGTGGTTAGTCAGTGGCAGAACGCCGGACCGAGTCAAGCAATGCATCGACCCATGGAAGCTCTTGGCGCACCTCGAAGGTGCTGCCGTTGGCTTCGGTGTCCGTCTCGTTTTCTTTCGGCCGGTCGCCGACGACCATGTATAGCTTTTCGCCAGGCATGACCAAGTTTATCCGCTCGCGCGCTTGCTGCTTGATGTACAGCGGGTCATCCCAGCGGGCAATCTCGGCCTTCAAATCGTCGCGCTGCGCTTCCAGGGAATCGATGGAGGCGTGGAGCTCGTTGAGCTCGGCCATCTGGGTCCGGTAGTAATTCACCGTTGGCACCAGCATCACGGCGAAGAATGCGAGCACCACGATCAGCGCGGCAATGCGGCCGGAAAAACGGTGTGCGGCTACCGGTTCGCCCTCGGGCGTCGGCTTGCTCTCAACCGGTTTTTCCCCTGGCTTGCGGCGTACGGCAGCGGAGAATTTCATCCGGTCATCACGGCGCCGCTCGTTCTGCTTCTCCTTGGCCCGCTCGCGCAGCGGCACCTTGGGCTTGGCAGCATAATTGCCCGCAAATTTTTTTGGCTCACGTGACGAATCTGACGCCCGGCGTGCCTGCGCTGAGGCTCCCGGCGCGGTGCGCGGCGCAGTTTTCTGCGCGCTGCCGGCAGGCTTGGGGCGCGGCACTGAAGGAGCCTTCTTGGCTGGGGGTTGCGGTGCCACTACGTGCAATGCGTCGGTGGGCGGATCTGCAACTGTTCCTGGATCGGTATATTCGGACTGGTCAACAGGGTTATTCTGAGACAGTTCTTCCGGATCCGGAGTATTACGCCGAGGCATGCGTGGTGGTCGCTGTGCCATACTCCCCCAATTCCCCATAAAGCTCTACGCGCTGTGCTGCCGTGGAAACGGCGCATATGTCCATTAAATAACGAAAAGCTCGCCGGTATCCACTACCGACGAGCTTATTCGCTACAACTGGTAATTAGCTGTTGAAACGCGGGAAAGCGTCGCGACCAGCGTAAACCGCCGAAGCGCCCAGGTCTTCCTCGATGCGCAGCAGCTGGTTGTACTTGGCTACGCGCTCGGAGCGAGCTGGAGCACCGGTCTTGATCTGGCCAGCGTTGGTTGCCACGCAGATGTCGGCAATGGTGACATCTTCGGTTTCACCCGAACGGTGCGAGGTGATGGTGGTGTAGCCAGCGCGCTGGGCCATGGTCACAGCGTCGATGGTCTCGGTCAGCGAACCGATCTGGTTGACCTTCACCAGCAGCGAGTTGGCGGTGCCCTTGGCGATGCCGTCGGCAAGGCGCTCCGGGTTGGTCACGAACAGGTCGTCGCCGACCAGCTGGACCTTGTCGCCGATGGCGTCGGTCAGGGTCTTCCAGCCGTCCCAGTCGTTTTCGTCCAGTGGATCCTCGATGGAGACCAGCGGGAAGTCGGCAACCAGGGCAGCGTAGTAGTCGCTCATTTCCTGGGCGGACAGTGCCTTGCCTTCGAACTGGTATGCGCCGTTCTCGAAGAATTCAGAGGAAGCAACGTCCAGAGCCAGTGCGATGTCTTCACCCGGGGTGTAGCCAGCGCGCTTGATGGCTTCGGTGATCAGTTCCAGTGCTGCACGGTTGCTCGGCAGGTTTGGAGCGAAGCCGCCCTCGTCGCCCAGGCCGGTGGACAGGCCCTTTTCCTTCAGCACGGACTTGAGGTTGTGGTACACCTCAACGCCCCAGCGCAGGCCCTCGGAGAAGGTCTCGGCGCCCAGTGGGGCGATCATGAATTCCTGGATGTCGACATCCGAGTCGGCGTGCGAGCCGCCGTTGAGGATGTTCATCAGCGGCACTGGCAGCACGTGGGCGTTCGGGCCGCCCAGGTACTTGTACAGCGGCAAGTTGGAGCTCACGGCTGCGGCGTTGGCCACGGCCAGCGAAACACCGAGGATGGCGTTTGCGCCCAGCTTGGACTTGTTGCTGGTGCCGTCCAGGTCAAGCATGGCCTGGTCGATAGCGCGCTGGTCGGTGGCGTCCAGGCCTTCGAGCTCGTCGGCGATCTCGTCGATCACGGACTCCACGGCTCCAAGCACACCCTTGCCAAGGTAACGGTCCTTGTCGCCGTCGCGACGCTCAACTGCTTCGAACTGGCCGGTGGAAGCACCGGATGGAACTGCTGCGCGGCCGTGCGATCCGTCAGATAGCAGGACCTCAACCTCAACGGTTGGGTTACCGCGGGAATCAAGAATTTCGCGCGCGTGAATGGCGTCAATCAATGCCATGAGTATGGACTCCTTGTAGAAAGGGGTGGTCTAGGGGAAGGTCCGCCAGCGGTGCTGAAAAGACCGTCGGCGCCTTTGCCAGTCTCTAGCCTAGCGCTTCGAAGGTGATTTAGGCGATATCGTTGCAGTGAATTCCGAGCCGTACTGTTTCGACAAGGTTGCGCGCAAAACAGATTCTGCATCTAATCCCAGCTCTTCTGCCCGTGCAGAGACCTCCAAGAGGGCAGCAGCCAAGCTCTGTTCATCGGTAATTTTCGTACGGGTTGCCTCGGAAACTTGATGGCCCCCGGCCTTATCAGAGCCGTCTCTGGCGTGGCGGTCCAGCAGCTTCTGGGCCAAGGCCAGGGCCGGCAGGCCCGCAGGCAGCCCGGCATTTTTGCGTGGCTGCGGCTTGCCTTGGCGCTCGGCCTGCTTGGCCGCATCCCAGACCCGGATAATTTCCTCAACGTCCGTGATGATCTCTTCGCGCACCACGCCTTCTTCGTCAAAAATGTGCCGGTTTCGCCTCAGCAGCTTTTCATTCAGCGTCTGCGAAACATCGTCAAGATCGAAGTGTCCCTGCTCGGCTGCAATCAGCGCATGCAGCAGGATTTGGAAGTACAGGTCCCCGAGTTCCTCCTTGAGCAGCTGGGGATTCTGTTCGGAGATCGCGTCCAGAACCTCATAGCTTTCCTCGATCAGGTAGGTCCGCAGGGATTCATGGGTCAGGGCCTGGGTCCAGGCGCATTTATCACGCAGGATCCTCACCGTAGTGATCAGCTGCTGGGTCTGCGTTGAGTTCTGCGCCATGCTCCCATGCTAGCGAAGGCGGAGCCAGGCTCGGCGCAAACGCAGCTGAAGGCCGATTCCCCTTGGGGAACCGGCCTTCAGCTGCTTGCAGCCTGGCTGCGCGGAGAACTAGTCGGCGACGTTTTCGTATTCGTCTTCTTCGTAGTCCTCGTCGTCGTCATCGTCGAGCAGGTTGTCGTAGTAGTCGTTGATGTATTCAACAAGCAGCTCGCGCATTTCCAGCGGAACGAAAGCGGCTTCAGCCGCGTTCAGCGTCAGGTCCAGCAGGTCTTCCAGGTCATAGTCGAAAGCTTCGACCAGCAGCTCGAATTCCTCGGACAGGCTGGTGCCGGACATCAGCCGATTATCTGGCGAAATGGTGACGTTGAATCCGGTCTGGACCAGCAGGTCAATCGGGTGATTGCGGATGCCTTCGCCAAATTTGGCGGTGGCACCGGTCTGCAGGTTGGAGGACGGGCAGACTTCCAGCGGGATGCCGCGTTCGCGCACCCAGTTGGCCACGGGGCCCAGGGAAACCAAGCCGGTGTCGTCGCTGAGTTCTTCACCGTTTTCGTCGATGGCGCCGAACTCGATCTCGATATCTTCGGCAACACGCACGCCGTGGCCCAGGCGCTGGGCACGGCCGACCAGGATTGCGTCCTTGATCGATGCCAGTCCAGCGGCCTCGCCGGCGTGGACAGTTGTCGGGAAGAGGTTTTCGGCCAGCAGGTCGAAGGCTTCCTTCATATTCGATGGCGGGAAGCCATCTTCCGGTCCGGCAATGTCGAAAGCTACGACGCCGTGGCCGCGGTGGCGCAATGCCAGCTTGGCGATTTCCACGCCCTGATCGGATTGGCGCATGGCGCTGAGCACCTGGCCGACCTGCATTGGATGGCCTTCGCTGTTCAGCTGCTCGCAGGCCTGGTCAAGGCCTTCCTGGACTGCGTCAACGACGTCGTCCAGGCTCAAGCCTTCGCGGCGATGCTGTTCCGGGGCGTAGCGGACTTCACCGTAGATCACGCCGTCTTCAGCGAGGTCCTCGACAAATTCGCGGGCAACGCGGATCAGCGCTTCGCGGGTTTGCATCACCGCGAGGGTGTGCTCAAAAGTTTCCAGGTAGCGTGGCAATGAGCCTGAATCTGCAGATTCACGGAACCAGTCGCCCAAAGCCTCGGCTTCGGTCTCGGGCAGCTCGTGGCCAATTTCGGCTGCCAGGTCGATGATCGTTTGAGGGCGCAGTCCACCGTCAAGGTGGTCATGTAGCGAAACTTTAGGCAGATCCCGGAAGTCGAACTCGGGATCGTAGTCAGGATGAATCAATTCTTCAGTCACACCACTGAGCCTAGTCGCAATCCCGCGGAACTGACAGCTCCAGGAGGTAAAGATCTGCGAGCCACAATGTGACCCTGCTCAATACCGCAGGTTAACTCTCGTCGGTGCTTGGCGGCACCGTCTCGCGTGCTTCCTGCGCTGCGCGTTGCGCGGCCTTCTCAACGCGCACGTGGTAGCGATTCAGCGCCCAGCTGACGATTCGGTCAATGATGAACCCGAGCACCACGGCGATCACAATCGACAGCCCGATGCCCAGCAGCTTGTTGTCATGCATCCAGTTGCCGGCCAGGGCGCCGATGCTCACCGAATAGGCGGCCCACGTCAGCACTCCGATGGTGTCGAAGAGCGTGAAGCGCTTGTGGCTGAATCCGGTGGCGCCGGCGGTGAGGTTCACCGCGACGCGGCCGATCGGAATGTAGCGCGCGGTGAAAATCAGCAGCGCTCCGGAGGTTTCAAGCTTCTTTTCTGCGTAGTGCAGTACTCGTTGCGCCCGTTTGCCGCGCATCCACTTGAATCCGTGCGAACCGATGCTCCGGCCAATGGCGTAGGTGATCTGGTCCCCCAGCAGCGCTCCGGCGGCACCGAGGGCGCCGATCAGGAAGAGGTTCGGCGATCCGGAATGGATGCCTACTGCGGCCAGTGAAACCAGGAAGGATTCGCTGGGCACGATCGGGAAAAATGCGTCAATCAGGCAAAACAGGAACAAGAGAGGCAGCACCCACCATGCGTTGGCTGCCTGCGTAATGGCCTCGTTAACTAGTTCCATGTGGACTTGCATCTTCTTTCCCCAAAGCGCGTAGCGCGCTGCCTGTCCAACCATTTTCGCTCGAGCAGCTGCAGGGGCGCATCCTACTGATGTGGCAATGTGGACTTCTTTCTACCCCGACCTAGGTAGGAGCTAATCTTCCAACGATTGAACCGGGCCAGATGGTTCCCGGGGCATGTCTTGCGGACCTTGTTGCTTGTCCGGTTTCCTTCGCTTTCCAGGGCGGCAAATGCGAAAAGAACCGGGTCACCAGTGGTGATTCCCGGTTCTTCCCTGGAATATCAGTTACGAAGCGGCGATGCGATCGAGGATCAAGCGCATGTCCGGGCGGTCGTGCTCGGAGCCGATCATGATGGCCCGCTCTGCCAGTTCGATGGCGCGCGGCAGCTTGTCCGGGGTATCGGTCAGCAAGGTGGCGATCGGTTGGCCACGGCGCACCAAGGCGCCCGGCTTGACGTGCAGGCGCACTCCGGCTCCGGCCTGGACACTGTCTTCCTTGCGGGCCCGTCCTGCTCCCAGGGTCCAGGCCGCCAGCCCGATATCCATGGCATCCAGCTTGATCAGCACGCCTTCAGCTTCAGCCACTACGGTATGCGATTCCTTGGCCACCGGCAGCTTGGCATCCGGGTCGCCGCCCTGGGCGGCGATCATGGCCCGCCAGCTGTCCATGGCCCGGCCGTTCTTCAGCGCTGCACGCACATCAACGCCGTGAACACCAGCGCCAGCCAGCATTTCAATGGCCAGGGCCACGGTCAGATCGACAACGTCCTCGGGTCCGCCACCGGCGAGCACCTCCACCGATTCCTCGACCTCGATGGCGTTGCCAGCGGTCAGGCCCAGTGGCGTTTCCATATTGGTCAGCAGGGCGACAGTGTTCACCCCGGCATCGGTGCCGAGGTTCACCATGGTCTCGGCCAGTTCCCTGGCCATGGCTTCGTCCTTCATGAACGCCCCGGAGCCCACCTTCACGTCAAGCACCAGGCTGCCGGTGCCTTCGGCAATCTTCTTGCTCATGATCGAGGAGGCAATCAGCGGGATGGCCTCCACCGTGGCGGTGACATCGCGCAGCGCATAGAGCTTCTTGTCCGCCGGTGCCAGCCCGGCACCGGCCGCGCAGATGACCGCGCCGACTGAGGAGAGCTGCGAGAAGAGTTCTTCGTTGGACAGGTTGGCCCGCCATCCGGGGATGGCCTCCAGCTTGTCCAGGGTGCCGCCGGTGTGGCCCAAGCCGCGGCCGGACAGCTGTGGCACCGCAACACCGAAGCTGGCCACCAGCGGGGCCAGCGGCAAGGTGATCTTGTCCCCCACGCCTCCGGTGGAATGCTTATCGGTGGTCGCCAGCTTCTGGCCCGACGGGTTGGCCAGGGTGGAGAAGTCCATGCGTTCGCCGGAATTGATCATCGCGGTGGTCCATCGCGAAATCTCGCTGCGGTTCATGCCCTGGAAGTAGATCGCCATATTCAGCGCGGACATCTGCTCTTCGGCAATGACTCCGCGGGTATAGGCGTCGATGGTCCAGTCGATCATCTCGTTGCCCAGTTCCGCGCCGTCGCGCTTGGCACGTATGACTTCCACTGCGCTGAATTGTTCGGTAGCCATTAGCGGCACCATCCGTTCTGCTTGTGGCCGGTGATCGCCGGCACTAGGCGTTGAGGTTTTGCGGCCCGAAAGCGTCAGGCAAAAGGTCTTCGATGCCGACGATTCCACGGGCGGTCTTGATCAACAGGTTGGCTCCGCGGTGCTCGAAGAGGATCTGTCGGCAGCGCCCGCACGGGGTGATCAGTTCCAATTCCCCCTCGGCGAGCTGGCCGAAGCACAGGAAGTACTCCAGGGTTCCGCCGCCGGTGGCGAATAGCTGGCCGATCATGGAGCATTCGGCACAAAGGGTGACGCCGTAGGCGGCGTTTTCGACATTGCAGCCGGAAATCATGCGGCCGTCGCTGGTCTGGGCTGCAGACCCTACACGGAACGTCGAGTAGGGTGCGTAGGCCTGAGACAGCGCGGCCGCAGCCGCAGCTTCAAGCTGCGACCACGGCGCGGTGTTGGCAGTCATCTGTACCGGTTATTCCTTCACGTAGGGTTCGCCCGCAGCTGCCGGCCCGCGGGAGCGCCCCACGAGTCCAGCCACCGCGAAGATGGTCACCAGGTACGGCATCATGGCCATGAACTGGCTCGGCACGGGGGTGCCGATGATGGTCAGGATGACCTGCAGGTTATCGGCAAAGCCGAAGAGCAGGGCAGCCAGGAAGGCGCCAATCGGGTTCCAGCGCCCGAAGATCACCGCGGCCAAGGCGATGAAGCCGCGGCCGCCGGAGATCTCCTTGGTGAAGGAGTCGATGGCCACCAGGGTGAAGAAGGAGCCGCCGATGCCTGCCACGATGCCGCCGAGGGTGACATTCCAGAAGCGGGTGCGGTTGACCTTGATGCCCAGGGTGTCGGCAGCCTTGGGGTGCTCGCCCACGGCACGCACCCGCAGGCCCCATTTGGTCTTGAACAGCCCGAACCAGACGATGAACACCGCCAGGTACATCAGGTAGCCGATGACCGACTGCTTGAACAGGATCGGTCCGATCACCGGAATGGCTGAGAGCAGGGGAATCTCGATAACCGGCAGGTGCACCGGCGAGTTGAAGAGCTCGGGATCTTCCTGCATCACGGTGGTGAACAGGAATCCGGTGATTCCGGAGACCAGCACGTTGAGCACCACGCCGACAATGATCTGGTTGACCACGTACTTGATGGAGAACAGCGCCAGCACCAGGGAGACCAGGGCGCCGGCAATGCCGGCGGCGATCAGGCCCAGGAACGCGTTCTTGGTCAAGGAGGAAACCAGTGCCGCGGTGAACGCGCCGCCCAGCAGCTGGCCTTCGATGGCGATGTTGACCACGCCGGCTCGTTCGCAGAGCACGCCCGAGAGGGAGCCGAACACCAGCGGGACAGCCAGCACCACGGCACCAGCGAGCAGGCTGGCCAGGGAAATGGTGCTGATATCGGCGCCGGAGACCACCCAGATCAGGAAGGAGAGCACAAAGAGGACTGCGGCGATGGCAACCATCCAGGTCGCCAGGGTTTGGCCCTTTTTGCGCTGCATCCAGGAGTAGGCAGCGATGCCCACAAGCAGCAGTCCGATCACGATGTTGCTGGCCCTGCCCGGGAACACCAGTTCCGGCAGCTCAAAAGCATCGCCGGAGCTGTTCAGCTGGAAGTGCGCGCTTTCGCTGTTGCCCAGCAGGCCGAAGCACAAGAAGACGATGACGGCGATCGCCGAAAGGATGATCGAGGTCTTCTTGCTAGGCAATACGCTCATTGCCGGTTGCAAGGTGGAAGAGGTCACTTGGCACCTGCCTGGGTAGTTTCTAGCTTGGGGCTGCGCTTTTTCTTCTTGCGGTTCATGCCGAAGATCGCCTTGACCAGTGGTGGAGCGGCGATGAAGAGGACGATCAGCGACTGCACCACCGAAACGATATCGATCGGGGTGCCGGTGGTGATCTGCATGTTCACCGCACCGGCCTGGAAGGCGCCAAAGAGCAAGCCGGCGAAGAAGGTTCCCCATGGGGTGGAACGGCCCAGCAGCGCCACGGTAATCGCGTCGAAGCCCAGGGAACCGGCGATGCCGCTGGTCAGCACCTTCTCGGTGCCGGCCACCTGTGCGACACCGGCGGCGCCGGCCAAGGCGCCAGCCAGGGCCATGGCGATGATGGTGCTGCGGGCGACGTTGATGCCCGCGGTCTGCGCGGCATCGGGGTTATGCCCCACTGCGCGGAATTCAAAGCCCACGGTGGAGCGCTTGAACATCCAGGAAACCAGGATGACCAGCAGGAGGGCCATCACGAAGCCCAGGTGCAGGCGGGAACCGGGGATGGAGGGGAAAACTGCCGTCGAATCCAGGATCGGGGAAATCGGGTTGGTTTCGCCCGGACGGCGGAAGGCCTGGGTGTTCATCAGGAAGTCGATGAAGTACACGGCCACGTAGTTGAACATGATCGTCAGGATCACTTCGTGGGCGCCGGTCTTCGCCTTGAGCAGGCCGACCAGTCCGCCCCAGATGGCGCCGCCGATCAGGCCGAAGACGATGACCAGCAGCAGGTGCAGTCCCAAGGGCAGGTGCCAGGCGAACCCCACGTAGGCGGCCAGTACCGAACCGATGATGATCTGGCCCTGGGCACCGATGTTGAACAGGCCCGCGCGGAAGGCGACGGCCACACCGAGGCCTGCGCAGATCAGCGGGGTGGAGACCGTCAGGGTTTCCAGGAAGGGCTTGAAGCCCTGGGCCGAGTTGTAGATGGCGCCGTTGAACAGCGCCACATAGCTTTCGGTCGCCGCGCGCCATAGCTCGGAGAGGAAGTCGGCAGGACGGGCGAAGAAGTAGCCGGCCGTTTCGGCGACCTTTTCGTCGGTGATGGCAATGAGCAATCCGCCGATCACCAGTGCCACGATCACGCCGAGCACCGAGACCAGTCCCGGGCCCTGGGTGATTTGCTTCAAGAGGTCGTTGCCCGGTTTGCCGGGGTCGGGAATGACCGGTGATTTTTTCTCGCTCACTGGCCTTCTCCTTCCTGGTTTTCGCTGTGCTCGCCAGCCGGTGCTGCTTCCACGGGCTCGTTATCTGACTTGGTAAATTCCGCTTGTTCGGCGGCTTCTTCGGCCGAAACGCCGGCCATCATCAACCCGAGGACTTCGCGCGAGGTATCCCCCGGCACGATCCCGTTGATCCTGCCCTTGTAGAGCACGGCGATGCGGTCGGCCAGCTCCATGACCTCATCGAGCTCGGTGGAAACGATCATTACCGGGGTGCCCTTGTCGCGTTCGGCGACGATGCGGCGGTGCAGGAATTCGATGGACCCCACGTCCACGCCGCGCGTTGGCTGCGAGGCGATGAACAGCTTCAGCTCGCGGCTGAGCTCGCGGGCCATGACGACCTTCTGCTGGTTGCCGCCCGAGAGGCTGGAGGCCGGATTCAGCGCATTGTCGGTGCGCACGTCGAAGTCCTTGATCTGCGCGGCCGCGTTCTTCTTGATGGCATCCAGGTTCATCGAGATGCCCTTGCCGAAGGGCGCGCGGTCGTAGAGGTCCAAGACCAGGTTCTCCTCAATGGAGAATTCGGTGACCAATCCGTGCACCGAGCGGTCTTCCGGAACAAAGCCGACGCCGGTGCGCAGCACCTGCTTGACGGATTTGCCCACCAGTTCTTCGCCGGCCAGCTTGACCGAGCCGCCGGTCACGGCCTGGGTGCCCAGGATGGCTTCGGTCAGTTCGGTCTGGCCGTTGCCCTGCACGCCGGCCACGGCCAGGATCTCGCCTTCGTGGATATCGAAAGTGACCGAGTTCAGCGTGGTCGTGCCTGCATGGTCAACGACCGTCAGGTCCTTGACCTGGAGCACAGCCTCGCCCGGGGTGGCTGGGGCCTTGTTCAGGTTCAGTTCCACGGCGCGGCCCACCATCAGGTTGGCCAGCTCGGTGGTGGAGGATTCCGGGGAGACTGAGTCGATGACTTCGCCGCGGCGGATCACGGTGATCACATCGGAGACGGCGCGCACCTCGCGCAGCTTGTGCGAGATGAAGACGATGGAGGTGCCGTTGGCCTTGAGCTGGCGCATGATTTCGAGAAGCTCGTCGGTCTCCTGCGGGGTCAGCACGGCAGTTGGCTCATCCAGAATCAGGATTTTGGCCTCGCGCACCAGGGCCTTGATGATTTCAACACGCTGCTGCACGCCGACCGGCAGGTCTTCGACAATGGCGTCCGGATCCACGTCAAACCCGTAGCGGTCCGAGATTTCGCGGATCTTCTTGCGCGTGACCTGGAGGTCCAGCACGCCGCCGGCCTTGGTGGTTTCAGCGCCGAGGGCAATATTTTCTGCCACGGTGAAGACCGGGACCAGCATGAAGTGCTGGTGCACCATGCCGATGCCGGCGGCCATGGCGTCGCCCGGACCGGAGAACTCGACGGGGTTTCCATCAAGCAGGATTTCGCCCTCGGTCGGCTGGTACAGACCGTAGAGCACGTTCATAAGCGTGGATTTTCCAGCACCGTTTTCGCCGAGCAGACAGTGGATCTGGGCGTCATCAACCAGCAGGTCGATATTTTTATTGGCGTAGAAAGAACCGAAGGCTTTCGAGATTCCCCGTAGTTCGAGTTTCACGATTCCACCATCTTCATAGTTCGTTGTGCGAGGTAGTTTAGCCCGATAGCCGCTTTGGCCTCTAGGCATTCATAAAGCGCGTCACCGGCCCGCCGGATGCCGGCAGGCGGTGACGCGCTGAATGAAATAGGTGCCAAAGCCTACTTTGGGCTTGCTGCCGATTCGACCTTCAGGTCACCGGAGATGATCTGGGCCTTGAGGGCTTCGATCTCCTTCTTGGTGTCCTCGCCGATGGTCGAGTCGAAATCGTGGAACGGTGCCAGCGCGACACCTTCGTTTTCCAAGGTGCCGACATAAGGAGTAGCGTCGAATTTGCCTTCGGCATCAGCCTTGATGACGTCTTCTACAGCCTTGTCCATGGTCTTGACGACCGAGGTCAGCATGTATTCCTTGTAGTCAGGTGCGGTCAGGAAGCCATCGGAGTCGACCCAGATGAGCTTGGCCTTTTCGCCGCTCTTGTTGGCTTCGGCTACTGCAGCGCCAGCGCCCTTGCCCACTGGACCGGCAACCGGCATGATCACGTCAGCCCCTGCGGAGATGAAGTTCTTGGTGATCTGCTTGCCCTTGTCCTGCTTCTCGAAGTCGCCGGAGAAGGTGCCGTTCTGCTTCTTCTTGTCCCAGCCCAGCAGCTTCACGTTCTCGCCCTTGTCTTCATTGAACTTGGCAACGCCGTCGGCGAAGCCGTCCATGAAGATGGTGACGGTAGGAATCTGGATGCCGCCGAAGGTGGCAACGGTGCCAGTCTCGGAAGCAGCAGCCGCTGCGTAGCCAGCGAGGAAGGCCGCCTGAGCCGTGTCGTAAATGATCGGCTTGACGTTGTCGATGTTCTTCTCGTACTGGTTATCGACGATGGCGAAGTGCGAATCCGGGTTCTTTGCCGCTGCATCAGCAGTAGCGTCGGCCAGCAGGAAGCCCACGGTGACGGTCAGGTTGCAGCTAGCGCCCATCATGCCCTGGAGGTTGGTGGCGAAGTCGGCGTTGGACTTCGACTCTGCTTCCTTGATCGTGATGCCCAAGTCCTTTTCGGCGTTCTTCAGGCCGCGGTACGAAGACTCGTTGAAGGACTGGTCGTCGAATCCACCGGAGTCCGAAACAATGCAACCTACGTAGTCCGGGTATTTGCCAGCTGAGCTGGACTCTTCCGGTGCAGCGCCGCAGGCGCTCAAAGCCAAAGCCGAGATGCCGAGCATGGCCGCTGCCACACCGGTCTTGCGCGATACGAAGCGCATCTATTCCTCCAAAAGTCGTGCGAGATCCTGTGGGAGATAAGACACCAGCTACCGTTGTAGAGCACCTTTGCCTGGGCTTTACGCGAGCACGCCTAAAGTCGTAGCTTCCCCATCGTTTCCATAGCCTATCGGAGATACGTCACAGGTAAAGACGATAAAGATTACAAACGGATAACTAAGCGGCCTCGAAACGGCAAGCGCTTAACGTCAAATCCCAAGTCACTCAAACAATTGAGAAAGTGTCAAAGACTAGTTAAAAAGTTTTGAGTTTACTGTGACCAACACGCTATTTGGCGTTGGCTTCGCGCACGGCCTGCATCGCCGCGGCGGTCATTATACGCACGCCGATGCCAATGCAGGATTCATCTGGCATGTAATCGCCGCGGTGCAGGTCATAGGTCTTCCCGCCCGGAGTTCGCGTGCCCAGGCGCAGCATGGCCCCGGGAACCTTCTGGGTCATCCAGGCAAAATCCTCCCCGCCCATGGACTGCGGGGTCAGCTCGATCGCTTCAGCACCGAACTCGCGACGTGCGGCATCCTCGATCAACGCCGTCTCTGCGGGCGCATTCACGACCGGTGGAACGCCGCGCGTGTGCTGCAGCTTGATTTCCACGCCGTACGGAGCGGCAATCTGGCGCACCACATTATCCAGAAGCTCGCCGGCTTCGTACCAGATATCGCCATCCAGGCAACGCATGGTTCCGGCCAGGTATCCGGTGGCAGGGATCGCGTTGGGCGCGCTGCCGGCATGAATCTGGCCCCACACCACCGAGACCGCCGAGCGCACGTCGACTTTGCGGCCGAGCACTGCGGGAACCTGGGTGGCGATCTGGCTCATCGCAAAAACGATATCTTCGGTCAGGTGCGGCCGGGAGGTATGCCCGCCGTGGCCGTTGACCTCGATGCGGATCGTGTCGCTGGCAGAAGTGATGGCACCGATGCGGGTGCCGATATGCCCGGCGTCGATCCGCGGGTCGCAGTGCAGGGCCAATACCCGGGGCACCTCGTCGAGCAATCCCTGCTCGATGACCGAGAGCGCTCCCCCGGGAAGCTTCTCCTCGGCTGGCTGGAAGATGACGCGTACCCGGCCATTGAGCAAGCCGGCTTCATTGAACCTGCCCAGCGACAGGGCGACTCCCAGCATCACCGTGGTGTGGATGTCGTGGCCGCAGGCGTGGGCCACGCCCTCGACCAGCGAGCAATACTCAAGATCGGTTTCCTCGATGACCGGCAGCGCATCAATGTCGGCGCGGAAGGCGATCCGGATCGGCCCTTCGCCAATGTCCACATAGGCGCCGGTATTGGTCATCTTCTGGGGCGAGAGCCCCGCAGAACGCAGCCTTTCAAGGATGCGCTCGGTTGTCTGGTGTTCCGCGAAGGACAGTTCCGGGTTCCGGTGCAACTCGCGCCGAAAGTCGATCAGCTGACCGATTAACGGCTCGGTGAAGTCGCTGACGGAGGCAACATTGTCATAATCATTCACGGTGGACACCTTTCGAAGATACTCGTCCAACAGCTGCAGATAACAGTTCTTCGTAATGTTTGGCCACAACGCGAAACAGTTCGGAGCACGCAACCGGTGGTGGCCACCGGTTTCCCGATGGCCACCACCATTGTTTTGCGCCCTAGTTTTCGCGGATCAGCTCGGCACAACGCTCGCCGATCATCATCACCGTGATATTCGGGTTCACGGTTACCAGCTCCGGCATCACCGAGGCATCGGCAACACGCAGGCCGCTGACGCCCTTGACCCGCAGCTGCGGATCCAGAGGGCTCATCTCATCGTCCTCGGCGCCCATGCGCACCGAGCCTGCCGGGTGGTAGACGGTGTTGTGGGTGCGGCGCAGGTAATCGAAGATCTCCTCGTCGCTCTGCACATCCTGGCCCGGGAACTGCTCAACGCCGGCCCAGTCAGCCATTGGGGACTGGGCGACGATCTCGCGGGCCTTGCGGATGCCGAAGGTCATCACCCGCTTGTCGTGGCCCTCTGGATCGGTGAAGTAGCGCGGGTCCACCTTCGGCTTGTCGCGGAAGTCGCAACTGCGCAAGCGCACCGTGCCCCGCGACTTCGCATGCGTGACATTCGGAGTCAGGCAGAAGGTGTTCTCGCTGGTCGGGTAGCCCTGGCGCAGGGTATGCATATCGAAGGGCACCGAACCGTAATGCATCATCAGATCCGGGCGATCCAGCCCTTCCTCGGTGGGGGTGAAGATGCCGATTTCCCACCACTGGGTGGAGGATTCCACCATTGGCTTCTTCGCCTCCCACTGGATCACGCCTTCCGGGTGGTCCTGCAGGTGCTCGCCCACGCCCGGGGAGTCGACCAGCACCTCGACGCCGACCTCCTTCAGGTGCTCGGCCGGGCCGATGCCCGAAAGCATCAGCAGCTTCGGCGAATCGATGGCTCCGGCCGAAACGACGACCTCCTTGGCGGCATTCAGGGTCACGGTGCGGCCGAAAGCGCCATCCACTACGTCGACGCCGGTGCAGCGCTTGGACGCATCGAAGTTCAGCTTGCGCGCCTGCAGCCCGGTGAGCAGGAAGAAGTTCTCCCGGCCCTCGATCGGGTGGATGTAGGAGACCGAGGAAGAGGAACGGGTTCCATCTGGCAGGCGGTTGATCTGGAAGAAGTTCGCGCCGTTGATGACCGTCTCGTTGTTGTTGAACTTGGCGCGCGGGATGCCCGCCTGCTGCGCGGCATCCAGGATGGCCACGCCGCAAGGGTCGTTGGCCGGCACGTTCATCAGCTTGACCGGGCCCGAATCGCCGTGGTGCGGCGCCTCCGGCCCGGCATCCTCATTGGTTTCCAGCTTCTTGTACAGGCGGTAGGCCATCTCGGCGTTCCACCCGGTGGCGCCGAATTTCGACTCCCACTCGTCGATGTCCTCGCGCGGAGCCCAGAAGGCGATGCACGAGTTGTGGCTGGAGCAGCCGCCCATGACCTTGGCCCGGGCATGGCGCATGAAGGAGTTGCCGTTTTCCTGCGGCTCGATCGGGTAGTCCCAGTCAAGGCCCGATTCGAGCAGCTCCATCCAGCGGTCGAGCTGCAATACCTCGTCATAGCCGCGGTCGTCCGGACCGGCCTCGACCAGCGCAACGGAAACGGAGGGATCTTCGCTCAATCGCGATGCGACCGCGGCGCCTGCTGAACCGCCGCCAACAATGATGTAATCGAAGTCTTTTTTGTCAATGCTCATTTTTCTCCCTTTCCCGCTACTTCTCGGCAAACCAGCCGGTAACCTGCGGGTTCAGATTCTGGTAGATGTGCTTTGCTTCCTGGTACTCGCCAAGCCCGGTAGGGCCAAGCTCGCGGCCGTTGCCGGACTGGCCAAAGCCTCCCCATTCCGCCTGCGGCAGGTACGGGTGGTAGTCGTTGATCCAGATGGTGCCGTGGCGCAGGCGATTGGCGACGCGCTGGGCCTTGCCGGCGTCCTGGGTCCACACCGCGCCGGCCAAGCCGTAGACGGTGTCGTTGGCAATCTTGATGGCCTCTTCTTCGGTGGTGAAGGTTTCCACCGTCACGGTCGGGCCGAAGGCCTCGTCCTGGGCCACGCTCATGGAACCGGTGACCTGGTCGATCACGGTCGGCAGGTAGAAGTGGCCGGAGCCCAGGCCAGAGCCGTCCTCCTCGGTGGCCTTGCGCCCGCCGCAGCGCACCCGGGCGCCCTCGGCGATGCCGCCCTGCACGTAGGCGTCAACCTTGGCCAGGTGCTCGGCGGAAATCAGCGGACCCGTCTCGGCCTGCTCGTCGAACGGGCCGCCCAGGGTGATCTGCTCGGCCTTGCGCACCAGCGCATCCACGAACTTTTCGGCAATGCTTGCTTCGACCACTAGGCGGGAACCGGCCGAGCAGACCTGGCCCGAATGGACAAACGCGCCGTTCAGGGCGTTGTCCACGGCAGCGTCGAAGTCCGCATCGGCGAAGATCACGTTCGGGTTCTTGCCGCCCAGCTCCAGGGCCACCTTCTTGACCGTCCCGGCGGCCGCCGCGGCGATCTTCCGGCCGGTCACCAGCCCGCCGGTAAAGGACACCAGATCCACCTCCGGGTGCTCCGAAAGCACCGCGCCAGCAGTGGCTCCCGCACCGGTGACCAGGTTGGCCACGCCGTCGGGCAGGCCTTCCTGACGCAGCACATCCATCATGAGCACCGCGGTGGACGGGGTCAGCTCGGCAGGCTTGAGCACGAAGGAGCAGCCAGCAGCCAGCGCCGGGGCGATCTTCCAGGCTGCCTGCAGCAGCGGGTAGTTCCACGGGGTGATCATGGTCGCGACGCCCACCGGCTCGTAGGCGATGCGGCTGAGCACATTGGCGTCATCCGCGTCGACGATCCGCCCGGCATCCTGCCCGGCGAGCCTTCCGAAATACTCGAAGCAGGCGATGATGTCGTCCATGTCGATCCGGGACTCGATAATCCGCTTTCCGCTATCCAGGGTTTCGGCCAGGGCGAACTCCTCCTTGCGCTCGGCCAGCCGGGCCGCGACACGCAGCAGGAAGCGTCCGCGTTCCGGTGCCTGCACCGAGCTCCACACCCCCGAGTCGAAGGATTCGCGCGCCGCCTTGATGGCCCGGATGGAATCCGCTTCAGTCCCCTCGGAGGCCAGGGCAACCTGCTCGCCGTTGGCCGGGCAATGGATGGCCCGGGTTTCCCCGGAAGCCGACGGGCCGAAGCTGCCGCCGATGAAAATGGTCTCCCCGCTGGCCAGCAATTGCGGGTTGGGGCTGCCCTTGAGCTGCACCGAGCCCGAATCGAGAGTATTAGTCATTGAGGTTCTCCTTGATTTTTTCGTCGTCTTCGATTGCAACTAGTTCCTTGTCCAGCTCATCGGAATCCGATGGCGGCTGGATCCGTGGCAGCATGCCGGTGTCAAAATCGCGTTCCCAGTCGGTCTTGGCGCATCCGTCATCGTTGATCTGGCTCTTGGAATCGTGCAGGTTCTGGTGGTGGATGAATTCCATATGCGTCTCGTACTGGTCCAGCACATCGGCGATGACCTGTTCCTGGGACAACGACATCAGGTCGAACCCGTGGCTGCCTTCCTGGTTGAAGGCTTCGAGCCGGAAGTAGACGTCGGCGCTGCTGGAGACGCGGGAATAGGTGGGCAGATCCATGCGCACCGGATAGACCTGGTACTTGAACGGCCGCTGGTCGGCGTGGGTCACGGCGACCAGGTCGATGGAGTTGAGCCTAAGCTCGCCCACCGGCCTGATCTCCAATTCGACCTCAACACCCTGGGCGGCGAATTCGTCATGGACATCGCGCAGGGCCGGCTCGATCACTTCCTGGATGTAGCGGGCGGTCTGCCGGCGTCCTGGATAGACCATCGTGCGCGACAGGCGCTGGCGCCAGTTGCGCTTGTCCCCTGCCGTGCTGCTGCGGCTGGTGAGCATCGCGTGCAGCGACTTGTCGTAGCTGTCGGCCAAGGCGGTCTCGACCCTCAGCGATTTGTACAGGCCCAGCATCACGAATATCAGGACCACGGAGAACGGCAGCCCCATGATCACCGTGGCGCCCTGCAAGGTGGGCACTCCGCCGACCAGCAGCATGGCCAGCGTCAGGATGCCGATGGCCAGGGACCAGAACAGCCGGACCGGCTTGGAGCCATCTGCCTCGGAATCCTTCAGATGCGAGGTGAAGTTCGCCATCACCAGCGCGCCCGAGTCGGCGCTGGTGACGTAGAACAGCAGGCCAGTGAAAGTTGCGATGCCTGCCACCAGCGGCACGGCGGGATACTGCTCGAGCAGCGCGTAGAAGGCGCGTTCCGGGGTGTTCATGGCGATTTCGCCGAATTCGGTGTTGCCGTTGATGATCAGCGCCAGCGCGCTGTTGCCGAAGATGGAGATCCAGATCAGGATGAAGGCCATCGGCACGACCAGCACGCCGGTGACGAACTGGCGGATGGTGCGTCCGCGGGAAATGCGGGCGAGGAACAGGCCGACAAAAGGCGCCCAGGCGATCCACCAGGCCCAGAAGAACAGCGTCCAGCTGTTCAGCCAGGCATCAGGGCGGTCATAGGCGAAGGTATCGAGCGCCATGAACGGGAACTGCGCGAGCATGTCTCCCACGTTGCCCACCAGCGCGTCCATCAGGAATGCGGTATTCCCGGTCACCAGGATGTAGCCCAGCAGGACAATGCACAGCACCACATTCAATTCGGAGAGCCGCCGGATGCCCTTCTCAACACCGGTGAGCACCGAGATCGTGGCCATGACCACCGACAGCCCGATCAGGGCAATCTTCCATGCATTGCTCTCCGGAACGCCGAAGATGAAGTGCAATCCGTAGTTCAGCTGGGCGACGCCGATGCCCAGCGAGGTGGCGATGCCGAAGATCGTTCCCATGACCGCTGCGATATCCACGCCGTGGCCGATGGCGCCGTTGATCTTCTTCCCGAAGATCGGGTACAGGGCCGAGCGGATGCTCAGCGGCATGTTGTGGCGGTAGGCGAAATATCCAAGCGCCATCCCCACCAGCGCGTACAGTCCCCAGCCGATGAGCCCGTAGTGGAACAGCGTCCAGACGAGCGCCTGGCGGGCGGCCTCGGCGGTGGCTCCGTCCCCGCGCGGCGGAGCCAGGTACTGGGTCACCGGTTCGGAAACCGAGAAGAACATCAGGTCGATGCCGATGCCGGCGGCAAAGAGCATCGAGGCCCAGGTGAAGAAGCTGAAGGTCGGACGGGCGTGGTCCGGTCCCAAGCGCGTCTTGCCGACCTTGCTGATGGCTACGAGAATGACAAAAACCAGGACCGAAACGACGACCAGGGTGTAGAACCAGCCCAGATTCTTGCCGACCCAGCCGACTAGGGCGTTGATCGCCAGATCGGCCGATTCCTTGTCGAGTATGGCCCACAGGGCGATGGCCAGCACGCCGGCCGCCGAGCCATAGAAAACTACCTTGTTGATCCGCGTGCGAGGTTCGACTTCATCCGACGAACTCCCCAGCGTCGGCCCACTGCGATCGCTTGACTCGTGTTTGATTGTCATGCCGCTTGACCCTAGCAACGACAACAGATCACATTCAAGGTATTGATATATCAATAATATATGTGCTTCATTTACAGCCATCATTTTTCAAAACAGGAAAATAACAGGTCAAATGCGCATTAGCCACCCGAAGCCTTTGGTGGATCCCGGAAGAAAATTCCTACAAAACGTCTTCGCGACCCTGTTCCTTAAGCCTTTCGACCGTCTGTTTCACCCGCTGCGCGTGCTCTTTTGTGGTCACCAGCAGCGCGTCAGCGGTATCCACCACCACCACGTCCTCGATCCCCACCAGGGCGATGACCCGCGGGCGATCCGAGTAGACCACGCCGGTGGCGTTATCGGCATAGACGCGCACCTGCTTGTCACCGAGGTTGATAATGCCCTCCTCGGCGCTGGCCTTGTTCAGGCGGCCGATCGCGGCGAAATCTCCCACGTCATCCCAGTTGAAGACACCGGGGATCACGGCTACATCGCCGGCAGCAGCGGCAGGCTCCGCCACCGCGTAGTCGATTGCGATCTTCGGCAGCCCTGGCCAGACTTCGCGCATGACCTGATCGCGGCGCCCGGTCTCCCAGGCGTCGGCAATCTTCATCAACCCAGCGTGCAGCTCCGGCTCATTGGATTCGAGGTGCTTGAGCATCAGGCTGACCGGGGCCACAAACATGCCTGCGTTCCAGAAGAAGCCGCCGGAGGCCAGGTACTTGCGCGCGGTATCCTCATCGGGCTTCTCCACGAATTCGACCACGCCGCGCGCGGTCGGCGCATTGGGCACGTCCAGCGGTTCGCCGGTGCGGATGTAGCCGAACCCGGTGGACGGATGGGTGGGGTGAATGCCGATGGTGACGATCTTGCCGGTAGCGGCAGTATGAATCGCTTCGCTCAGCGCAGCCTGGAACACTTCCACCGGCTCGATCACCTGGTCCGCGGCGAAGGACCCCATGATGATGTTGGGGTCGCGGCGGTAGAGGATGGCCGCGGCCAAGCCGATGGCGGCGGCCGAGTCGCGGGGCTCGGGCTCGAGCACCAGATCCTCGTCGCACAGCTCGGGAAGCTGGCTCACCACGGCTCCGCGGTGGGCGCGTCCGGTGACCACCATGATGCGCTCGCCTGCCAACGGCACCAGCCGGTCATAGGTGGCACGGATCAGGGTTGAGCCGGACCCGGTCAGATCGTGCAAAAACTTGGGAGCGGATGCCCTGGACAGGGGCCACAGTCGGGTACCGACACCGCCAGCGGGGATCACGCCGTGGAATCTGGATAATAGGTCTGCATTCACGCATTCCAGACTAATTCATCCGGTGGATAATCCGTTCCATTGAAACTGGGCAACCAGTGGAAATAGGGAAGAAATCCATGCGGTATTACGGGCGAAAATTCAGCATTACAGGGCATTTCCACCGCTATACGGTGAACCTCCTCACAGGAGCTCGACACGAAATAGATTGGAGTGCGCCAAGTGGTTTAGACTCGCACAAGGAACGCTCGCACAAGTGCGTCAAATCTCATTGTGTGCAATATACACATGCGCCGTTGCGAGCCTTGGAGGTTTAGTTCAGTGTCGAAGACTTCGTCAGGCACCCTATACCGCGGCCATGAAGGCATGTGGTCCTGGGTGGGACACCGAGTCACCGGTGTCGTTATTTTTCTCTATCTGCTGGTGCACGTGCTGGACACGGCGATGGTCCGCGTTGATGCCAACGCATACAACGCCATCATCAGCACCTATCAGACCCCGTGGATGGCATTGGGTGAAACCGGTCTGGTTGCAGCAATCCTCTTCCACGCATTCAACGGCCTGCGCTTGATCCTGGTCGACTTCTGGAAGCAGGGCACCAAGTACCAGCGCCAGATGCTCTGGGGCGTATTGATCCTCTGGGTTATCGTCTTCGCGGGCTTCGCCATCCGCCACCTGTCGATCGCATTTGGGAGCCACTAAGCCATGAGCGTTTCTATTCCTGCTCCGCGCAGCCAGCGCATTGATCCTAAGTACAACCGCGGCCCCAAGTCCCGCGGCAGCTTCGAAATGCTGGCCTGGCTGTTCATGCGCCTGTCCGGTGTTGTGCTGATCGTCCTGATCTTCGGCCACCTCTTCGCAAACCTCATGGTCGGAGAAGGCATCTCCGGCATCAGCTTCGGCTTTGTCGCCGGCAAGTGGGCCTCGCCAATCTGGCAGTTCTGGGATCTGGCCCTGTTGTGGCTGGCCATGCTGCACGGCACCAACGGCGTGCGCACCATCATCAACGACTACGCAGAGAAGCACGCAACCCGCGCTTGGCTCAAGGGCATCCTGTATGTCGCAACGATCTTCATCATCGTGCTCGGTTCCCTGGTGATCTTCACCTTCGATCCTTGCGTAGCTGGCAGCCAGCTGCAGCAGTGCTTGTGAAACTCCCCCGTTTCAGCCGATAGCCAGATAGATTTTTAGAAAAGAGAGCATCAAGAATGCAGGTACATAAGTACGACGTAGTCATCGTCGGTGCCGGTGGTGCAGGCATGCGTGCAGCGATCGAATCCGGTCAGCGCGCACGCACCGCAGTGCTAACCAAGCTTTACCCAACCCGCTCGCACACCGGTGCAGCCCAGGGCGGCATGTGCGCAGCACTTGCCAACGTCGAGGAAGACAACTGGGAATGGCACACCTTCGACACCATCAAGGGTGGCGACTACCTGGTTGACCAGGACGCAGCCGAGGTCATGGCCAAGGAAGCCATCGACGCCGTGCTCGACCTGGAAAAGATGGGTCTGCCGTTCAACCGCACCCCAGAGGGCAAGATCGACCAGCGCCGTTTCGGTGGCCACACCCGCGACCACGGCAAGGCCGCCGTGCGCCGCGCCTGCTACGCCGCCGACCGCACCGGCCACATGATCCTGCAGACCCTGTACCAAAACTGCGTCAAGCACAACGTCGAGTTCTACAACGAGTACTACGTGCTGGACCTGCTGATGGTTGAAGAGGATGCCTACCGCGAGGACGGCACCGCCTACAAGCAGAAGCGCGTCGCCGGCGTGGTCTCCTACGACCTGGCCACCGGCGAGCTGCACGTCTTCCAGGCGAAGTCCGTGGTCTTCGCCTCGGGCGGCGCCGGCAAGGTCTTCAAGACCACGTCCAACGCGCACACCCTGACCGGCGACGGCATGTCCATCGCCTTCCGTTCGGGCCTGCCGCTGGAGGACATGGAATTCTTCCAGTTCCACCCAACAGGCCTTGCAGGCCTGGGCATTCTGCTCACCGAGGGTGCACGTGGCGAAGGCGCCATCCTGCGCAACTCGGATGGCGAGCGCTTCATGGAGCGCTACGCTCCAACCATCAAGGACCTCGCACCTCGCGACATCGTGGCCCGCGCCATGGCCAACGAGGTTCGCGAAGGCCGCGGTTGCGGTCCAAACAAGGACTACGTGCTCCTTGACCTGACCCACTTGGAACCAGAGCACATCGAATCCAAGCTGCCTGACATCACCGAATTCGCCCGCACCTACCTGGGCGTGGAGCCATTCACCGATCCAGTGCCGGTGTACCCCACCGCTCACTACGCCATGGGCGGCGTGCCAACCAACATCAACACCGAGGTGCTGCAGGACAACGACACCGTCGTTCCAGGCCTGTTCGCTGCCGGCGAGGTTGCCTGCGTTTCGGTGCACGGCTCCAACCGCCTGGGCACCAACTCGCTGCTGGACATCAACGTGTTCGGCAAGCGCGCCGGTGTGGCAGCTGCCGAGTACTCCAAGACTGCCGACTTCGTCGAGCTGCCGGAGAACCCGGAAGCATTTGTCATCGACCAGATCGAAGGAGTGCTCACCGGCAACGGCACTGAGCGCGTCTCCGACCTGCGCTCGACCCTGCAGGAGACCATGGACGCCAACGTCCAGGTGTTCCGCGACGAGCGTTCGCTGAAGGAAGCACGCGACGTGATCGAGGATCTGCGCCGCCGCTACAAGAACATCAGCGTCCAGGACAAGGGCAAGCGCTTCAACCTGGACCTGCTCGAAGCCATCGAACTGGGCTTCCTGCTCGACTTGGCCGAGGTCATCACCGTTGCAGCCCTGCACCGCAAGGAATCCCGCGGCGGCCACTACCGCGAAGACTTCCCGGACCGCGACGACGAGAACTTCATGAAGCACTCGATGTCCTACCGCGATGGCGAAGCCGTCACCGAGGACATCAAGGGCATCCGCATGGAGACCAAGCCAGTGGTCTTTACCCGTTACCAGCCAATGGAGCGTAAGTACTAATGAGCACCGAACTGCCAGAACCAGCGTCAAAGATCGAGCTGAAGCCAGGTGTTGGCGGCGGCGGAGAAATCCCAAGCTTCGACATCACCCTGCGCGTTCGCCGCTACCTGCCAGAAGCCACCGCGGATGCCTATTGGGAAGACTTCAAGCTGACCATGTACGGCACCGACCGCGTGCTCGACGCCCTGCACAAGGTCAAGTGGGAGCAGGACGGCACGCTGTCCTTCCGCCGCTCCTGCGCCCACGGCGTCTGCGGCTCCGATGCCATGCGCATCAACGGCCGCAACCGCCTGGCTTGCAAGACCCTGCTCAAGGACCTGGACACCTCCAAGCCGATCACCGTTGAAGCCATCAAGGGCCTGCCCCTTGAAAAGGACCTCATCGTCGACATGGAACCGTTCTTCCAGTCCTACCGCGAGATCATGCCATTCCTGATCTCCAAGGACCACGAGCCAACCAAGGAGCGCTACCAGTCCGCCGAGGACCGCGAGCGCTTCGACGACACCACCAAGTGCATCCTGTGCGCCGCGTGCACCAGCTCCTGCCCGGTGTTCTGGACCGATGGCCAGTACTTCGGCCCGGCTGCGATCGTGAACGCACACCGCTTCATCTTCGACTCCCGCGATGATGCCGGCGACATGCGCCTGGAGATCCTGAACGACAAGGAAGGCGTGTGGCGCTGCCGCACCACCTTCAACTGCTCCGAAGCATGCCCACGCGGCATCCAGGTGACCAAGGCCATCGCCGAGGTCAAGCAGGCAATCCTCTCGCGCACCATCTAGGAACGCAGAGCAAAGGCCCGAACCAGTTCAAACTGGTTCGGGCCTTTATTGCATCCCCGGGCTGCCTAGCGGATCACGGCTCCGGTCAGGGCCCCGGATTGTGCCGGCCCTGCCCGCAGGCCCTGTGGCACGCGCACCGGCTCGGACTGGCCAGTCTCCGCCCCGGTTGCTTCCACAGCCTCCAGCGGCGGTACGTCTTCGCCATTAAAAACTGCTCGCACTCGCTCGATGTCCAAGGACTTGTCCCACCAGGCGATGAACAAGGTCGCCACCGCATTGCCGCAGAAATTCACCAGCGCCCGGCATTCGGACATGAACTTGTCGATGCCGAAGATCAGCATGATTCCGGCGGCCGGAATCGTCCCAAGGGTGCTCAGGGTGGCGGTCAGCGCAATGAATCCCCCTCCGGCCACACCGGCTGCGCCCTTGGAAGTCAAGAGCATCACCGCCAGCATGCCCAGCTGCTGCCCGATGCTCAAATCCGTATTGGTGGCCTGGGCGATGTAAACCGCGGCCAGCGAGAGGTAGATCGCTGCGCCGTCCAGATTGAAGCTGTATCCGGTGGGAACAACCAGGCCGACCGTTTCCTTCTTGACCCCGGCATGCTGCAGCTTTTTCATCAGCCCGGGCAACGCCGGTTCTGCCGTCGAGGTACCGAGGATGAGCAGCAATTCCTCCCTGAAGTGGCGCAGCATCTTGAAGATGTTCAGCCCTAGAAAGGCCATGATGCCGCCGAGGAAGAACACGACAAATACCAGCGAGGTTCCATAGAACAGGAGAATCAGCCAGCCGAGGCTGGAAAGCGTCTCCACGCCATACTTGCCCACCGCGAAGGCCATCGCGCCGAAGGCACCCAGTG
Source organism: Glutamicibacter halophytocola (assembly GCF_001302565.1). Lineage (NCBI taxonomy): Bacteria > Bacillati > Actinomycetota > Actinomycetes > Micrococcales > Micrococcaceae > Glutamicibacter > Glutamicibacter halophytocola. The sequence continues at coordinate 849,895 of NZ_CP012750.1, read as the reverse complement.
GAGCGGCTTTCATGATGAAGTTCAAGACCTTGAAGATCACCGTGGTCAGCCGCTGCACCATTTCCAGCACCGGCTCCCCGATCTTGCCCACGGAGTTGATGGCGATGCCCACCACCACGGCCATGAAGATGATCTGCAGGATATCGCCCTCCACGAAGGGCGAGACCATGGATCCTGGAATGATGTGCGTGATGAATTCCCACCATTGCAGGTTTTGGCCCTGGTCGATCAGGTCGGCGGCTTTGCCGGAGGTTTCGATCTTTGCCGGATCCGCGTTCACTCCATCGCCCAGGCGGAAGATGTTGATGGCCACCAAGCCCAGCACCATGGCGCAGATCGTGCCGATCTGGAAATATCCCAGGGCCTTGAGCCCGGTGGCGCCGACCTTCTTCAGGTCGGCGACCCCGGCGATCCCGCCAACGATGGTCAGGAACACGATCGGGCCAATGAGCATCTTCATCGCCTCGACGAAGGTGGTGCCTATCGGCTGCATGGCTTGCCCGGTGTCCGGCGCCAGCCAGCCAGCCAACGATAATCCCGGCGACAATCGCCATCAAGACCCAAAAATACAATTGCTTGTACCAGCGCTTGCGCACCGGCACAGTGTGCTCAGTGGTGTTCTGCATTATTCCTACCTCGTTGTTGGAAAGAGCTCGGCGTGGCTGTTCTATGGCGTGGCAGCCGGCCTCGACATGCTGCGGAGGGCCGGTGCCCGCGCCGGTGCTTCTAGACGGCGGCCAGGGTGCTGCTCAGCGCCTCGACAATCGCTTCGGTGACTTCGCTGGTGCCCGAGGTGCCGCCGATGTCCGCAGTGAGCCTGCCGGCAGCAGTGGCCGCTTCGATGGCTGCTTCCAGGCGGCGGGCTTCATCGTCCAGGCCGAAATGCTCCAGCATCAGCGCGGCACTGGCAATGGCGCCGATCGGGTTGCAGATTCCCTTGCCGGCAATGTCCGGGGCGGTCCCATGCACCGGTTCGAACATCGAGGGGAAGCGGCGTTCGGGGTTCAGATTTGCGCTCGCTGCCAGTCCCAGGCTTCCGGACAGGGCCGAGCCCAGATCGGACAGGATGTCGGCGTTGAGGTTCGAAGCGACCACCACCGAGAGGTCCTCCGGGTTCAGGATGAACTTGGCGCTCATCGCATCGACCAGCACGCTTTCGGTGCGCACGTCCGGGTAGTCGAGCGCCACGCGCTGGAAGACTTCGTCCCAGAGCACCATCCCGTACTGCTGGGCATTGGACTTGGTCACCGACGAGACCTTCTTGACCGTGCGGGTGCGGGCCAGGTCGAAGGCGAAACGAATGATGCGCTCGCATCCCTTGTCGCTGAACAGGGCGGTCTGCAGGGCGATCTCATTGCCCGGGCCACGCCCTGACAGGTTGCGCCCGCCCAGCCCGGCATATTCGCCTTCGCTGTTTTCGCGCACGACGATCCAATCCAGCTCCGTGTCATCGGCCTTGCGCAGCGGGGAGGTCACCCCGGGCAGGAATTTCACCGGGCGGATATTCGCCCACTGGTCGAAGTTCTGCGTGATGTTCAGTCGCAGGCCCCAGAGGCTGATATGGTCGGGAACGTTCTCCCAGCCCACGGCCCCGAAATAGATGGAGTCGAAGTCCTTCAGGGTATCCAGGCCTGCCGGGTCCATCATCACCCCGTGCTCTGCGTAGTACTCGCAGCCCCAGGGGAATTCTGTCCATTCAAAGGCGAACTTGCCAGCGGATTGCCCGGCCATGGCGTCCAGCACTCGACGCCCAGCGGCAACAACTTCCTTGCCGACGCCGTCGGCGGGGATTGAAGCTATCTTAAAGGTCCTGGTCGAGCCCATCGGTCTTTCCTCCTGATACAAAGTGTTCCGCGTCACAAGCGGCTTGGTATCAATTAGACCGGCGTGCTTCGAGTACGTCTAAGACCAGGATTGCATCCGCTGGATAGGCAAAACCTATATGGACTGTTCAGACACGGTATCGGCATAGGCGCCGGCAACACCGAGGAACGCTTGCGCCGCGGGAGTCAGGTCGCTCTTCCTGCTGACCAGCGCAACATGCAGTTCAGTGGCCGGCTCCAGGCGCGCAATGCGCAACCCCAATTTGCGAGCCAGGGGCGCCCACGAAATTGGGAGGATGGCATGCCCCGCTCCTGCCAGCACCAGGGGCAGGACCGAGCTTCGATGGGCCACTTCGGCGGCGATTTCAACATCAATCCCGTCGGCCCGCAAATCGTCGACCAGCGCGCGCATGAGCGAGCCACGCTGCGAAATGACAATCCGCTGGCCGCCCAAATCCGCGCCGGCAATCACTTCGCGGTCGCCAAAATCATCAATTTCGGGGTTGATCACCAATACCAATGGCTGGCGCTCGAGCTGCACGACATCCACCTCGGGCGCTGAGATGGGCTTGTCGGAACCGAGCAAGCCGATCTCGGCGCCGCCGCTTCGAACCGCGCTGATGACATCCTCCGCGGTGAAGGCCGCCGAGGTGCTCAGCGCGACCCGCGGATACTGCCGGGAGTAGCTGGCAATCAACGTGGTCAGCGGTTCAACAGCCGGCGAAGGCATGGCGGTGAGTTCCAGCCGGCCATGGCGCACGCCCTTGAGCGAAGCCATCGTTGACTGCGCCGCTTCCAGATCGCGCACTACCAGCCGTGCCGGGCCCACCAGTTCCTTGCCAGCGTCGCTGAGCAGGGAGCGCCGGCCCACCCGGTGGAAAAGCGGGACACCGACTTCGTGCTCCAGGGCCTTGATGGTCTGCGACAACGAGGGCTGGGCGATCATCAATTGCTCGGCAGCCCTGCTGAAGCCTTCGTAATCCACGACCGCCAGAAAATAGCGCAGCTGCCGAACGTCCATGTTCCTCCTAGCCCAGGGCGATGTCCTCGCTGAGGTTCCATTCGCCGCCGCGCGTATCAAAAAGCTGCACCTGGTCGGCCTCGAAGGCCATCTGCACCTGGGCCAATCGGGCCTGCGCGGCATCCAGCTGCTGCGCCGGCACGTTTTGCGCGATGGTCAGGTGCGGATGGTAGGCGAAGCCCGATTCGTGGCGCAGCGCATCGCCCAGCAGCTGCCGATGCAGCGCCCAGCATTGATCGGCCCCGGAGAGCAATGGCAGGTACACCACGTCGCTGGCCGGGCGGAAGGTGCGCGCCGCGCCCAGCTCGATGGTGAACGGCTTCATGCCCGAAGCCACCTGGCGCACCTGCGCGGCGGCCTTCTCCCAGGTATTGAGGTAGGACCCGGAGACCAGGGTGATATGCGGGGCGATCGGCTCGGTGGCCGCTCCCCCGAATTCCTGGCGCCACGCGCGCAAGGCATCCCGGTGCGGCTGCGGCACCGGGATCACTACGCCCAGGGTGTATTCCATCAGATTCCCAGCGGCGGCAGGAAGCCGACCTTCTGGTAGACATCGGCCACGGTCTTCGAGGCCACTTCCCGCGCCTTGGCCGCACCGGCCAGCAGCAGGCGGTCCAGCTCGGCCGGATCGTCGAGCAGCTCCAGGGTGCGGGTGCGGATCGGGGTCAGCCGCTCGACCACGGCGTCGGCCACGGCCACCTTCAGGTGCCCGTACATCTTGCCTTCGAACTCGGTCACCAGTTCCGGCACGTGCTTGCCGGTCACGGCGGCCAGGATGTCCAGCAGGTTCGAAACGCCCGGCTTCTCGGACCGGTCGTAGGCCACCACGGAGCCGGCATCGGTGACCGCGGACTTGATGCGCTTGGCGATCTGCTTCGGGTCGTCGAGCACATTGATCAGGCCCGCCGGGGACTCGGCGGACTTGGACATCTTGGAGGTCGGGTTCTGCAGGTCGTAGATCCGCGCGCCCTCCTTGGGGATGAAGGCCTCGGGCACCACGAAGGTTTCGCCGAAGCGGTGGTTGAAGCGCTTGGCCAGGTCGCGGGCCAGCTCCACGTGCTGGCGCTGGTCATCGCCCACCGGCACGCCCTGCGGCTGGTAGAGCAGGATGTCCGCGGCCATCAGGATCGGGTAGGTGAACAGCCCGACGCTGGCGGCATCCGCGCCGCCCTTGGAGGACTTGTCCTTGAACTGGGTCATGCGGCTGGCTTCGCCGAAACCGGTGATGCAGTTGAGCACCCAGGCCAGCTGCGCGTGCTCGGGCACCTGCGACTGGACGAACAGGGTGGACTTCTGGACGTCGATGCCGCCGGCGATGTACTGGGCGGCGGTGACGCGGGTGCGGTTGCGCAGGTCTTCGGGATCCTGGGCCACGGTGATCGCGTGCATGTCCGGGATGAAGAAGAACGAATCGTGGTCGTCCTGGGTCTTGACCCAGTTGACCAGCGCGCCCAGGTAGTTGCCAAGGTGCAGCGAATCAGCCGATGGCTGCATGCCGGACAGGACGCGGGAACGGGTTGTTTGCATGGGAATCCTTCTAGAACTGGTAGTCGACGACCAGCGGTGCGTGGTCGGAGAAGCGCAAATCGTAGGCCGAGGCACGGTCTACGTGGGACTTGATGGCCTTGCCGGCAAGGGCGGGCGTGGCCATTTGGTAGTCAATGCGCCAACCGGCATCGTTGTCGAAGGCCTGCCCGCGGAAGGACCACCAGGTGTAGGGGCCCTGGGTCTCGCCGGCGAGCTCGCGCGCCACATCCTTGTAGCCGATTTCCGGCCCGAAGAAGCCGTCGAAGTAGGCGATCTCCTCGTCCATCACGCCGGCGCGCTTATTGTGGTTCGGCTTCCAGTTCTTGATGTCCTTTTCGGTGTGCACGACGTTCAAATCGCCCACCACCAGCACATGGTCCTTCTCGTTCTTCAGCTCCACCAGGCGCACGTTCATGCGCTGCAGGAAGCGGTACTTGTCGACCTGCTTCTGGGTGCCCAGCTCGCCGGAGTGCACGTAGGCGGAGACCACGGTGAAGATCTCGCCGTTGACTTCGAAGTCCGCTTCCACCCAGCGTCCGGCGTCGGCGAAGTAGTCCTCGCCGATATTTTCGCGCACGGCCACCGGCTGCGTGCGCGAGAGCACGGCCACCCCGGCCCGTCCCTTGTCCTTGGCCTCGGCATGCAGGATATGCCAGCCCTCGCCGATCAGGTCGCGCAGGATCGCATCCGGTGCGCGGACCTCCTGCAGGCAGAGGATGTCCACGTCGCGGGCGGCGATCCAGTCGGCCATATTGCGCTTGTAGGCGGCGCGAATGCCGTTGACGTTGACCGACGCGACGCGCAGTGCGCCGGCGTCCTTGCTCAGAATTTCCACGCTGGTAGGTATCACCTAACCAGCTTACAAAATTCTGCGCCCAATTACGCGCTGTTCGCCCCTGCGCCGGGGCAAACAAAAAGGGCAACGCATGTGCGTTGCCCTCGAAGCTAGTCGATGATTTCGCCGTCCATCGGCGTGGCCGGCTTGATCATGTCCCGCGCATTGGCCGCGGTCATCTGGATTGTCTCCAGCGCCCGGTCGATCATCGCCTCGGACTCGGGGCCCTTGGCCTCGCGCTGCTCGGAGACCACCCGGGCCTGGACCTGGACGATCTTGAAGGAGTGGTCCAGCTTCATATCGCGCTGGCTGGTGGATTCATCCACCACAACCGTGCCGGACTGGGCCCGCGGGGTGGCCGCGGCGGTTGCCTCGCGCAGCGAGTTGTTGATCTTCTCGGCCCCGCGCTTGAGGCCAAACATCATGAAGGCGGCCAGCAGCAGCCAACCGGCGGAGATGACGACAACAAACCAGCCGACGATCTCATTGGAGTTGGCGGCGAAGACTACCGCCACCAGAAGAACGATGACCATGACGGACATTGCCAAAGTTGAGGCGTTGAGGGTGACTTTTTTGCCCTGCTTCGCGCTGCTGCCTAGAGGTTCCATAGCACCAATTCTCGCACCACCTGCCCACCGCAGGCCAATTGGCGGCCCGCGCTTTCGCCCACAGCGTGGCTAGCCGAACAAGCTGTGCAGGTCCTGCCCGGAAAGCGATGCGCGAATCAGCAGGAATCCGCCAATGCCCACCACCCAGCCCAGGGTTTCCTGGGCGTAGGCGCCTGCTTTGTCCCCGAGCTTTTGCATCCAGTGCTCGATCCGTGCGCCGGCCAGCGCGCGGGCAGCCACCAGCAGCAATGCCGGGACGATCATGACCAGGCAGTAGCCAGCCAGCGCCGCCAGCTGCAGGCCGGCACTCCAGCCGGTGCCCTGCATGACGCCCACTGCGGCCAGGTAGGGCAGCATCGTGGGAAGCTCCAAGAGGCCCGCGAACAGGGCCAGGGCGATCAACCCGGTGCGGGTATCCAGCGCTGCGCCCACCCGGCCGCGCAAGCGGCGCGGCAGCGGTGCCGATTCGGAAGCCGGTTCCAGTCCCTGGGCTGGCCCTCCGGCAGGCGCCTTGGCCTTCTTCCGGGCGCTGGCCTGTTTTTGCGCATCGGTGCGGTAGGACAGCGCCCAGATGATCATCAGCGCACCAACCGCCAAACCAGCCAGCCTGGAGAACCGGTGCTCGAAGATCCCCGGATCGACCAGCAGCAGCCCGCTGCGCAGCAGCACCCCGACGCCCCAGTAGAAGACCGCGATCACCCCCAGATAGACCAGCACCTTGACGATGGCCTCGCGCCGCCCGCGCAGCAGCAGCCACAGCGGAATGACCAGGGTGCCGATGCTGGTCGAGTCGATCAGCGCCAGGATGACCAGGGAAAGTTCGGGATGGCCCGTCATGATGTCCATGGCTTCCACTGTTCCGCGGCTGGCTGCCTCGCGGTATCGGCCGGTGGGCTGGGCGTTCTCCTCCTTAAGGGGGATACCCGGTGGCTGGCGGATCGGGGATGCTTGAAAGCATGAACTTCATTCGGCGGATGGGCAGCGGCGACAAGGAGCCGGAGGTCGCCGGCACCTACCTGGTTCTGGTCGTCATCCTGCATCTGGCCGGCGTGGCCAATTCGCCGTTGATCCCGGACAGCGGCGTTGAATGGATCCTTCTGCTGCTGCTTGGCGCGGGCGCGATCCTCATTCGCCGCCGCTGGCTGCTGCCCAGCACCGTGGCCTTGGCGCTCTGCGGGCTGGGGATGCTCGCGGTGGGAAGCATCGGCGGCTATTTCCTGGTCTTTGAATGCATTTTCGGGTCGTTCCTCCTCGGGTCGGCCCGGGTCCGAACCGTGATGTTCTTCGTCTTGGCAGCAGCTGCCCTGTCGCTGGCGATCGCCAGCTGGCTGGCGACGCGGAACCTGCAGGAGGTGGTGCTGAGCCTGTTCATGGCCGGCTTCGTCCTGTTCATCCCGATGCTCTGGGCCGAGAATGTGCGCACTGCCAAGGAACTGGCCAGAGCTGAATCCCAGCGGGCGCACGCCCTGCAGACGGCGGCCATGGCGCGTGAAGACCGCCTGGTGGCCGAGCATCATGCTGCGCGGATCGAAGAACGCACCGCCTTGGCCCGCGAGATGCATGATGTGCTTTCGGCCAGGTTCTCTTCCATTGCCTTGCTTTCCGGGGCGCTCTTGCCCGCCGCCTCCCACAGCGCGCGAGGTCCCTTGCAGAGCATCCGCGACGAGTCCGTTTCAGGCCTTGAGGACATGGCGGGCATGGTGCGCATGCTGCATCAAGGCGGCCAGGCATTGCAGGCGCGCATCGAGGATCTGCCCGCAGTGGCTGCGGGCTTCGGCGAGCCGGTGCGCTGGGAGTACCGGGTCGAGGATCCGCAGCGCTTCAGCCCGGCGGTGCATACCGCCGCGCACCGCACGGTGTCCGAGCTGCTGGTCAATCATGCCAAGCATGCCCCCGATACGCTCTTGGAACTGAGCATCGTGCAGCACCACGGGTTGAGCATCGTGGCAAGGAACAGGATGCCCGGTGCGCCGGGATCGGATGCGCCGGGGGCCGGGATCGGGCTGCGCAATATCCGCACCCGGGTGGCAGCCCTGGATGGGCGGTTTGCGCTGCGCACCGGCGACGTGTTTGAAGCGCGGGTCGAATTCCCCGAGATCGCGCAAGGAGCGGCGAAGCCATGAAGGTCCTGATTGTTGACGACCACGCCACCGTCCGCATGGGCATCAGGCTGGTTTTGCAAGCCGCGGAGGATCTGGAAGTGATCGGCGAGGCGGCCGATGGGCGATCGGCCATCTCCATGGCCAAGGCCCTGTCCCCCGATGTCATCCTGATGGACCTGCGCATGCCGGTGCTCGATGGCATCGAAGCGACGAAGGCGCTGCATGGGTCCTGCGCCGTGGTGGTGCTGACAACCTTCGACGACGACGAGTACCTTTTTGGCGCGCTGCAGGCCGGGGCCCACGGCTTTTTGCTCAAAAGCGCGCAGCCGCAGGCGATCATCATGGCCGTGCGCGCGGCCGGCCGGGGTGAAGCGGTGCTGGATCCCCAGGTGACCTCGCGGATCCTGGCCCGTGCCCTGGCCCCGGAACCCGCCGGGGCGAAGCTGCCCGAGGGGCTGACGGCGCGCGAACGCGAAGTGCTCGACGGGCTGGCTCAGGGATTGAGCAACCCGCAATTGGCCCGGCACCTGGGCATCGGGCACAGCACGGTGAAAACGCACGTTTCGCAGGTGCTGGCCAAGCTCGGGGTCTCCACCCGGCTTCAGGCGGCAAGAATCGCCTTCGCGGCCGGTGCTACCAGCTCACCAGGCAGAAGGGATGATCCTGCGGATCCAGGTAGACCCTGAAGGTCTTGGAACCTTGGCCGGTGGCTTTGGCCCCCAGGTGCAGCACCTGCTCCTCGGCCAGGTCCAGGTCGGCGACTTTCACGTCGATATGGGCCTGCTGCGGGTGGATGTGCCCGGGCCATTGCGGTGCGACATAGGGGCTGACGGCTTGGAATGCGAGCGCCGGGTGGTCCGGGGCGTCGCCGATCGACACCCAGTCCGGCTCGTTGTCGATGCGTACCATCCCAAGGAGCTGTTCGTAGAATTCGGCCAGTGCATCGGGGTCCTCGCAGTCGAAGACCATGGCCTGCCATGTGCCAATCATGGCCCCATTATGCGCTCGGGTTCCGCCCGCGTCTACCAGGACTCAGCCATTGCGCAGATACAGTGGTCGATCAGCGCCTGCACCCGGGCGGGAATGCGCACCGAGCGCGGGGTGATGGCCACCACCGCGTTGGAATAGTTCGGCGCCTTCAGATCGCGGTAGGCCAGCGGCCGTCCCTCCACGGAGACCGCGGCGTTGTTCGGCCGGCGCATCAGCAGCCCGTAGCCCAGCCCGCGCCCGACCATGGCGGAGACCAGGATCATCTGCGGGACGGCGGCGGCGATTCTGGGTGACAGCCCCTGGGCGGCGAAGAGCTGCATCTGGTGATCGGTGCTCGGCTCCGACTCGTACATGATCAGCGGCTCTGGCGCGAGGTCCGCCAATTCCAGCGGCCGCTTCAGCTTGGCCAGCCGGTGTTCGGGGTGCAGCACCACCTGCATTTCGGTGCGGTACACCTGCTGCTTGTCCAGGTCCGCGGGCAGCGAGAGGTCGTAGACAAAGGCGACGTCCAGCTCCCCGGTGCGCAGGGCGGGCAGCAGCTCGTCGTGGGTGCCCACGCGCACTTCGAGCTGCACTTCGGGGTGGTCGAACCCCTCAAGCGTGGCCGGGATCAGGTGCGGGGAGAGCGAGGCAAAGCATCCGAAGCGCACCGGCCCGCGCAGCCTGCCGCCGGCCTGCGGGAAGGTGGCGCCCAGTTCCCCCACGTCGACCAGGATTTTCCGGGCCATCTGCGCGAAGTGGTGCCCGGAGGCGGTGAGGGAAAATCCGTGGGCCTTGCGGCGCAGGCACAGGCTCTCCCCGGCGAGGCGCTCGATCGCGGTAATCGCCTGCGACAGGGCCGATTCGGAGATCCGCAATTCGCTGGCGGCCGATCCGAGCGTGCTGTGCCCGGGCAGCTCGGCCATGATTTCCAGATGGCGCATCGAATACATAAGCCCGCCTTCAGAAGTTCTGCAGATATTTGAAGTTTACCTTACCTGTATCGGCTGTCACACTGAAGTGATCCACAACCCAGGGGCGAGCGGCAGCTGTGCCCCGCTCGCAAGGGAAGCTACATGAGAACAGCACACGCCGCCAAGGCGAACCAACGACGCGTCGCCTTCGCCACCGTCATCGGCACCACCGTGGAGTGGTACGACTTCTTCATCTACGCCACCGCCGCCGGCCTGGTCTTTTCCAAGCTCTTCTTCGAGCCGGCCGGCCAGGAGATCGCGCTGCTGATCTCCTTCGCCTCGGTGGGCCTGTCCTTCCTCTTCCGCCCGCTCGGCGCGTTTTTGGCCGGGCATTTTGGCGACAAGATCGGCCGCCGGGCCATGCTGGTGCTCACCCTGGCCCTGATGGGCGCCTCCACCACCCTGATCGGTGTGCTGCCGACCTACGAAACCGCCGGACTGTGGGCGCCGGTGCTGCTTCTGCTGCTGCGCATCCTGCAGGGCATTTCGGCCGGCGGCGAATGGGGCGGTGCCGTGCTGATGGCCGTCGAGCACGCGCCCGAAGGCCACCGCGGCCGCGCCGGCTCCTACCCGCAGGTGGGCGTGCCGCTGGGCATGCTGCTCGCCTCGGGCACCATGGCGCTGATGACCGGTGTCATCTCCCCCGGCGAGGCCTTCATGGCCTGGGGCTGGCGCGTGCCCTTCCTGGTCTCGATCGTGCTGATCCTGGTCGGCTACTTCGTCCGCCGCGCCGTGGACGAGTCCCCGGTTTTCGAGGAGATCGCTGAGCACAAGGCGCAGACCAATGTGCCGATCCTGGTGCTGTTCAAGAAGCACTGGCCGCTGGTGATCGTCGCGGCCCTGGTGTTCGCCGGCAACAATGCCGCCGGGTACATGACCACCGGCGGGTTCTTCCAGTCCTACACCACCAACCCCGAGGGCCCGGTCGGCCTGGAACGCACCGACGTGCTGCTCGCGGTTGCCTTCGGCGCGGCCATCTGGCTGGTCATGACGCTGGTGGCCGGGCTGCTGGCGGACAAGATCGGCCGCAAGCGCACCTACCAGTTGGGCTTCATCATCCTGGCGATCTCGCTGTTCCCGGTGTTCGCCCTGGTGAATTCCGGCTCGCTGGGCCTGCTCTACGTGGCCTTCGGGCTGTTCTCCATCGGCCTGGGCCTGACCTACGGCCCGCAGGCGGCCCTGTACTCCGAGCTCTTCCCCGCCTCGGTGCGCTTCTCCGGGGTCTCGATCTCCTACGCGATCGGCGCGATTGTCGGCGGCGCCTTCGCCCCGACCATTGCCCAGGCCCTGGTGCAGGCCACCGGCGGCACCACCGCGGTGGCCGTGTACCTGCTGATCGTGGTCGCAGTGTCCTTCATCGCGGTCAGCCTGATTCGCGATCGCTCCGGCATCGACTTGTCCTTCCGCAACCAGGCCGAGCAGGAAGTGGGCGCGCTGGTCTTCGATAAGCGTCCCAAACCCGTACAGCCAGCCGAGATGGTGTAATCAGCCAAGCCAGGGCCCGCTCTTCACGAGCGGGCCCTGGCTTTTCTGGCGGCTATTTCCTGGTGCGCAAGACCTCGAGACGCTGCCGGTACTCGGTGTCGTCGATCTCCCCGCGGGCGTAGCGCTCGCGCAGGACGCCCTCGGCGCTGGCCGGTCCTTGATGCCGGCGGCGCTTGAAGCAGAAGATCAGCAACCCGATCACCAGGATCCAGAAAATCGGGAAGAACCAGAACGGGCCGGGGCCGTAGCCCCAGGCGTGCGCTGCGATTGCCAGGGTCGGGATCATTGTGGAACTCCTTGGTAGATGTGCGGGACCTCGCGTCCCATGCATCCACTCTCCCGCTCCCGGCGCTTGGGCACATCCGCTCGGGGAAGGCACTTTGATCGGGCGGCGTACTCCCCCGGGCAGACTGCCGGTACGCTATGCCATGTAACGGGTGGTGCCGCGCTGGTTGATGCGCTGCACCGTGCCGGGGATGGTGAACAGGTCGATAATCAGCAAGATCCACAGCACGCCCAAAGGCACCCAGCCGATCAGGATGAAGGTCGTGGCCCAGCCGATGACGCCCAGCGCCAGGTACACGATGCCCGCCACTACCTGGCCGAGGTAGAACTTGTGGATGCCCAGCTGGCCAAGGAAGAACCACAGCACATAGGCCAGCAGGGTGCTCTTCTGGTTCACGATCACGATGTGGTTGTTGATCTGGATGGGCTGCTGCTCATAGGGGCGTTGCGGCTGGCCGCCAGTATTTTCCGTCATGGGTACCTCGCTAGATTCTCTGTGCTGCGTGCGATGATGCATTCACCACCACTTTATCCGACAACTTGAGAATTGCGTCCCAATCCGGAGTGGGTTACGCGTTGCCCAGCGCTTCGCCGGGGGTGATCAGGCCGGATTCGTAGGCCAGCACCACCAGCGAGGTGCGATCGCGCACCCCCAGCTTGCCGATGATCCGCGAAACATGGGTTTTTGCGGTCAGCGGGGTGATGAAAAGTGCTGCCGCGATCTCCGCATTGGTTTTCCCGGTGCCGATCTGCACCAGCACTTCGCGTTCCCGGGCGGTCAGTTCGGCCAGGCGCGGGTCGGCGGGAAGCTTCTTCTGGATCCCGGTGGCGACCTGGCTCAGCAGCGTGCGGGTGACGCTCGGCGAGAGCAGCGAATCGCCTGCCGCCACAATGCGCACCGCCTCGATCAGCTGCGCCGGCTCGGTGTCCTTGACCAGGAACCCGCTGGCTCCGGCGCGGATCGAATCCAGGATGTACTCTTCGAGCTCGAAGGTGGTCAGCATGATCACGCGGGTGGGCAGCTCGGCTGTGATCTGTGCGGTCGCGGAAATCCCGTCGCCGTGGGGCATGCGGATATCCATCAGCACGATATCCGGCTTCGTGGCGCGCGCCAGCTGCACCGCCTCCGTGCCGCTGCCTGCGGTGCCGAGCACCGTCATGTCGGCTTCGGCTTCCAGCAGCGCGCTGAACCCGGCGCGAATCAGCGACTGGTCGTCGACGATCAGTACCCCGATGCTCATGATGCCTCCTGGGGTGCCGGAATGCGCAAGGTGACCACGGTGCCAGGCCGGGCGGCCCCGGGCAGCTGCGCCGGTCCCAGCGAGACGGTTCCGCCCAGTTGCTGCACGCGTTCGCGCAATCCGCGCAGGCCGTTGCCCTCTACAGCGGCGCCCAAGCCGATGCCGTCATCGGCGATGGATGCCACCGCTTGCGTGCCATCCGCCCTCAACGCGACGATCGCGGTGGAGGCATGCGCATGGCGGACGATATTGGTCAGCGATTCCTGGACCACCCGGTAGATAGTGTTCTCCACGCGCTCATCCACCCAACCCGGCAGATCTCCGGGAGGGGTGTAATGCACCGCCAGTTCGCCGGAGGAAACCCGGGCCGCCAGATCCGGCAGCTGCCCGATGCGCTGGCTGGGGATCCTGGGCGCATCGTGGCGCAGCACCGAGAGGACCTCGCGCACCTCGGCGAGCGCATGGGAGGAACCGGACTTGATGTTGCCCAGCGCCTCGATGAGCTTGCCCGGATCGGGGTCCTTCTGCGCCAGGTGCAGGGCCACCGACGCCTGCACATTGATCATGGACAGCGAGTGGGCCACCACGTCGTGGATATCGCGGGCCAGCACCAGCCGTTCCTCGTTGCGTTCATGCCGCCGGCGTTCGGCTTCAGCCTTGCGCCGGTCCTCCCGGCGACTGCGCCCTGCCTTGGCGAGCTCGCCGGCCAGCAGAAGCACTGCCAGCCAGGCCAGCAACAGGTAGATCCTCAGCTCGGCATGCTGCACGGCCAGCAGCCAAGCCCCGGCACCGAATGCCACGGCAGCGCCCCAGGCCCACCAGCGGGCATCGAGCACTACGGCAATGAACAGGGACGCCAGCAGGCTGGGCAGGAACGGCCCGAAGGGGAACCCGGCAGCCAGGTAGGCCAGCGCGACAGCGGCGGCACCTGCGGCCATGGGGCCGGGAGCCCGGCGGCGCAGCAGCAGCAAAGCCGGACCAGCCAGTAGCACAAGGGTGGCTGCCAGCGGCCGGGATACGCCCTGATGCGCGGTGGCGGCGCCCAAGCCGGCTAGCTGGATGACCGCCACCACGACGGGCAGGATCGCCAGCGGAGGGCGTCGACGGGTATTCATGCACCGAGGATACTCCGGAAGCCGGCCTCGCGGCATCGGCCACTGGGAGTATCCGGCTGCTCCCCTGGGAGCAGCCCGGTCACCGAGCTGGCTTATGCAGTTCCAACGCCAGAGCATGCATGGCGGTGGCCGCCTTGGACGGGGCGATCGCCCGGGGACGGGCCAGTGCGACGCGCACCGTGCGGGCCACCGGGTGGATCGGGCGCGCCACCAGCTCCAGCCCCTCGTAGGAGACGTCCGCCGCCGGGCGCTGGACCAGCACCGCGTATCCCAGCCCCCGGGCCACCATCGAGCGGGTGACCTCGAAGTCGGCAGTACGGTAGCGGATCCATGGCTCCACCGCGGCGGACTCGAACAGGTTCTGCGTATGCTCCCGGCTTGGCGGGACATCCAGCAGGATCATTGGTTCGCCGGCCAGCCGCACCAGCGGCACTTTCGGCTCGGCGGCCAGCGGGTGCTCCGCGGGCAGCAGTACGTAGGGTTCGGTGCGGAATAATTCGGTGCGCTCGATGCCCTCGGGCAGCCCGAAGTCGTAGACGAACGCCAGGTCCAGATTCCCGGCGGCCAGCATCTGGAAAATCTCCTGCTGCGTGCCCGCGAAGAAGTCGACCTCCACCTGCGCGTAGCGCTTCCCGTACTCGGCCAGCAACCCGGGCAGCACCGTGGGAGCCAACGACGAGTAGCAGCCCACCCGCACCTTCCCGGCCAGCACTTCGCCAGCTCCGCTGGCCATCTGCTCCAGGTCCCCGGAGGCCTGCAGGATTCCCTGCGCCTCGTCCAAAACGTAGCGTCCCGCCGGGGTCAGGCTCACGCCGTGGGCCTTGCGCCGAATCGTCAGCTGCGTATTCAGCACGCGTTCGAGCTCATTGAGCCCTCCGGTCACCGCCGAGGCTGACAAATTCAGCGACAGCGCGGCAGCGCTGATGGAGCCCAACTGCCCCACGGCGGCCAGGCATTCGAGCTGACGCAGCGTAAATTTCGGCACTATTCCTCGCTTGCTCAGTGGATATTCCTCACTTATAACCATTTTACCCGTGGTTATGGCCTCCCTCACACTGGTGATTGACCAAGCATCTTCAAAAGGAGACAGCATGAGCAGCACCTCAGCGGCCTGCCCCTTCACCGGCGCACAGGCCAGCACCGGCACCGCGCCAGCCACGTACGCCAACACCGCGAACGCAGTTCGCGAGGCCCCGATCGCCGATTGGGTAAGAATCGAGGACATGTACCGCGACCCGTTCCCGATCTACCAGCGCCTGCGCGCCGAAGCACCGCTGCATTGGGTCCCGGCAGTCAACCGCTACATGGTGACCTCCTATGCCGCCTGCCACGAGATCGAGCAGGATGAAGCCCGCTTCTCCGCCAACGAACGCAACTCGCTGATGAAGCGGTCCATGGGCCACTCGATGCTGCGCAAGGACAACCCGGAACACCAGGTGGACCGCGGCTCCTACGGAGCGACGCTGCGCCCGGGCACCATCAAGAAGCTCTGGAACGGGATCTTCGAGCAGAACAACCGCAAGTACCTGGGCGAGCTCCTCGCCAAGGGCCCGGGCTCGGACTTCGTCTGGGACTACGCCGCCCCCTACACCGCGGAGAACTTGCGGCTGATCTGCGGATTCCACAACGCCACCCAGCAGGACATGCAGCGTTGGAGCCAGACCATGATCGACGGCACCGGCAACTATGCCGACGACCCCAAGGTCTGGGCCAAAGCGGCCGCCTCCTCGGCCGAGGTCGATGCCGCCATCGACGAGATGCTCCCCTATCTGGCCAAGAACCCGGACCACTCGCTGCTTTCCAATCTGGCCTCCGTGCCGATCCCACTGGAAGCCATCCGGGCGAACCTGAAGATGACCATCGGCGGAGGGCTGAACGAGCCGCGCGACGTGCTGTCCACCACCGTCTGGGCGCTGTTGGAGAACCCCGAGCAGCTGCAGGCGGTCCGCCACGACCCTGCGCTGTTCCCCAAGGCCTTCGAGGAATCGGTGCGCTGGGTTGCCCCGATAGGCATGTACCCCAGGGAGACCACCCAGGAGCTGGTACTGGAAGGCGTGAGGCTGCCAGCCGGCGCGCGGCTGGGCGTGGTGCTCGGCGCTGCTAATCGAGACCCGGAGGTTTTCGAAGACCCCGAAACCTTCAACATCTTCCGCGAGAAGAAGCCGCACCTGGCGTTTGGCGGCGGCGTGCACTTCTGCGCCGGCACCTGGATCGCCCGGGCGCAGGTCGCCCAGGTCGCCCTGCCAGCGGTCTTCGAGAACTTGCCGAACCTTCGCCTGGATCCATCCAGCGGCAGCGTCGATGCCGGCTGGGTCTTCCGCGGCATGACCAAGATGCCTGTCCTCTGGGACGCCTGAGAATACAAGGAGCCTTCCGATGCCTATCATCACCTTTGAACAGCCCAACGGCACTGCCACCGACGTCGAGGTCGCTGAGGGCGGCAACATCATGCGCGCCGCCGTCGCCAACGGAATCGCCGGGATCGTCGGCGAATGCGGCGGCCAAGCCATGTGCGCCACCTGCCACGTCTACGTGCACCCTGAGGATGCCGCGGCCCTGCCCGAGCCGGGCGAAGACGAAGATGAAATGCTCGACTGCACCACCGCTGAGCGCACCGGGACCAGCCGGCTGGGCTGCCAGGTCGTGCTGGGCGGCGCGCTGCAGTCCATCCGGGTCGCCGTTCCCTCCGAACAGGTTTGAAATGAGCGAGAGCATCCTGATCATCGGCGCCGGCCATGCCGGCGTGCAACTGGCCGAATCGCTGCGCGAGCACGGCCACGACGGCCCCATCACCCTGGTCGACCAAGGCGCGCAGCAGCCCTACCAGCGCCCGCCGCTGTCAAAGGACTTCGTGGCAAGCCACCAGGCGCCCGAGATGCTGCCGCTGCGATCGGAGGGCTTCTACGCCCAGCAGCGCATCGAGCTGCTCACTTCGGTGAGCGCCACCGCGGTAGACCGTGCGGCGCGCACCGTGGACCTGTCCAATGGGGAGCAACTCGGCTACGACCGGATGGTCTTCGCCACCGGCGCGCGCAATCGGGAACTGGCCTGCCCCGGTGCCAGGGACCCGCGGGTCATCGGACTGCGCACGCTGAACGACGCGGAAAACCTGCGCCAGAAGCTGGACGGCGCGCAACGCGCCGTCGTGGCCGGTGCCGGCTTCATCGGCCTGGAGTTCGCGGCCGCGGCCCGGGCCCGCGGGATCGACGTCACGGTGCTGCACTCGGCGTCCAGGGTGCTGAACCGCTCGGTCTCCCGCCGGCTCTCCGAATGGTTCACCAAGGCCCATCGCGGCGACGGCATCGACCTGCGCCTGAGCGAAGGAGTGCAATCAATCGACGCGCACGACGACCTGCAAGTGCATTCCACCGAAAGGGAAAGCTACCGGGCCGATCTGGTGGTGTACGGCATCGGCGTGCTGCCCAACGTTGATTTGGCAGAAGCATCGGGCCTGGCCTGCGAGAACGGCATCCTGGTGGATGCCTCGCTGCGCACCTCCGATGAACGCGTCTACGCAATAGGCGACTGCGCCAATGTCGACCGAGGAGGCACGCGGGTACGCCTGGAATCGGTGCAGAACGCCACGGACCAGGCCCGCAACCTGGCCCGCACGCTGTGCGGCGAGCCCGCGGCATATTCGGAAGTTGCCTGGTTCTGGAGCGTCCAGGGCCGCCACCGCTTGCAAATCGCGGGGCTGGCCCAGCCCAGCGACAGCAGCATGCTGCTGGGCGATCCGGAGAGCGGCAAATTCTCCATCGCCCAGCTGCGCGACGGGCAGCTGGTTGCGGTGGAATCCGTGAACCGTCCCGCCGACCACGCGGCCGCCCGCAAGTTGCTGTCCCGCGGCGAGAGCATTACCGATGCCATGCTCGCCAGCGCCGGTTCCCTGAAAGAACTGGCCTGCGCCACACCAGCCGCGGCCTAGGCCGCGCACCCCGCAATCACTCCAATCTAAATGAGGTCAGCTCATGAGCACACTCACCCGACGCCCCGGCACCAGCCAACGTCGCATCGCCTTCGCCACCGTCATCGGCACCACCATCGAGTGGTACGACTTCTTCATCTACGCCACCGCGGCGGGGCTGGTCTTCGCCCACTTGTTCTTCGAGCCGGCCGGCGCGCAGATCGGCCTGCTGCTCTCCTTTGCCAGCGTCGGCATTTCCTTCCTCTTCCGCCCGCTGGGCGCGTTCCTGGCCGGGCACTTCGGGGACAAGATCGGCCGGCGCGCCATGCTGGTGCTTACTTTGGCGCTCATGGGCGCCTCAACCACGCTGATCGGCGTGTTGCCGACCTATGAGACCGCGGGCGTGCTAGCCCCGGTGATGCTGCTGCTCTTGCGCATCATCCAGGGCATCTCCGCCGGTGGCGAATGGGGCGGAGCAGTGCTCATGGCCGTTGAGCATGCCCCGAAGGACCGCCGGGCCCGCGCCGGCGCCTACCCGCAGCTCGGCGTGCCGCTGGGCATGCTGCTGGCCTCGGGAATGATGGCGCTGATGACAGGGGTCCTCTCCCCCGGCGAACAGTTCTTGGCTTGGGGCTGGCGAGTGCCATTCCTGCTCAGCTTCGTGCTGATCGTCGTTGGCTACTTCATCCGCCGCGCGGTGGATGAATCCCCGGTATTCGAGGAAATCGCCCAGAAGAAAGCGCAGACCCGCGTGCCGATCGTGGTGCTGTTCAAGAAGCACTGGCAGCTGGTCCTGATTGCCGCGCTGATCTTCGCGGGCAACAATGCCGCCGGCTACATGACCACCGGAGGGTTCCTGCAGGCCTACATGACCGACCCCAACGGTCCGGTGGGCTTCACCCGCACCCAGGTGCTGCTGGCGGTGTCCTTCGGGGCGGTCATGTGGTTCGCCTTCACCCTGCTTTCGGGGGTCGTGGCCGACAAAATCGGACGCAAGCGCACCTACCAGATCGGCTTCGTCAGCCAACTGCTGTGCATCTTCCCGCTGTTCTGGCTGGTCAACACCGCGAGCCTTCCGCTGCTCTACCTGGCATTTGCCCTGTTTGCCATCGGCTTGGGATTCTCCTACGGGCCACAGGCTGCACTGTATTCCGAATTGTTCCCTGCTTCAGTGCGCTTCTCTGGGGTTTCCATCTCCTACGCCTTCGGCGCGATCCTGGGCGGAGCCTTCGCCCCAATGATCGCCACCGCACTGGTGCAGGCCACCGGCGGGACCACTGCGGTCGGCTGGTACCTGTTCGCGCTCACTGCGCTGTCGCTGGCAGCGGTCAGCCTGGTGCGTGATCGCAGCGGCATCGACCTGGGCATCGGCAACCAGTCCGAGCAGGAAGTCGGGGCACTGGTCTTCGACCGGCGCACCGCAAAGCAGCCCGTGCCGCACGACGCACTGTAGGCAAAAACCGGCAGCCCACCATTGGCGGACTGCCGGTTTTTTCGCGTCTACTTGGCTGCGTTGCGCTCGGCGGCCTCGACGACGTTGTTCAGCAGCATGGCGCGGGTCATCGGGCCTACGCCGCCCGGGTTCGGGGAGATCCAGGAGGCCACTTCGGCGGCGGCCGGATCCACGTCGCCGGTGACCTTGCCATCCACGCGGGAAACGCCCACGTCAAGCACGATCGCGCCGGGCTTGATGGCGTCGGCCTTCACAATATGCGGAACGCCGGCGGCGGCGATGATGACATCGGCCTGGGCGAGCAATTCGGGAAGGTTGGTGGTGCCGGTGTGCGCCAGGGTGACGGTGGCGTTCACGCTGCGGCGAGTGAGCAGCAGGCCGACCGGGCGGCCGATGGTTACGCCGCGGCCCAGGACCAGCACGTGCTTGCCGTTCAGGTCGATATCGTGGCGGGCCAGCAGGTCCACGCAACCCAGCGGGGTGCACGGCAGCGGCGAGGTCATCGGGCGGTTCACGTTAGCCACCAGGCGGCCGAGGTTCATCGGGTGCAGGCCGTCGGCATCCTTGGAGGGATCCATCGCCTCGAGGATCACATCCTGGTCGATGTGCTTGGGCAGGGGCAGCTGCACGATGTAGCCGGTGCAGTCCGGGTTCTCGTTCAGTTCGCGGACCTTGGCGAGCAGCTCGTCCTGGGTGGTTTCCTCGGGCAGGTCCACGCGGATGGACTCGATGCCGACCTCGGCGCAGTCCTTGTGCTTGCCGCCCACGTACCATGCGGAGCCTGGATCGTTGCCGACCAGAATGGTGCCCAGCCCGGTGGTGTGGCCCGCAGCCTTCAGCTTGGCGACACGTTCAGCCAGTTCCTGCTTGATGGCGGCCGCGGTGGCCTTTCCGTCGAGAATGCGTGCGCTCACGCGTATCCTTCCGTAGGCGCCTCGTTCCCAAGGCGGGTGGTGTGCGGACCCAGGCGCGCGGCTCGCACAATTAGCTCCCCGGTGGTTACCCACCTAACGCCAGTCACGCGTTCCAGTGTAGCGAAAATGCCCCCAGGAATGATCTTGTAGTGCGCAGAGTTACCTTTAGTGTGTACTCGACAATTGTGATCGGCGCCGGGCAAGCCGGGCTCTCAGCCGCCTACCATCTGGCCAAGCGCGGCGTGGACTTCCTGGTGCTCGATGCGAACCCCGGACCCGGTGGCGCGTGGCAGAACCGCTGGGACTCCCTGACCCTGGGCGCCACCCACCATATCCACCCGTTGCCCGGCTTCCCGCTGGAGGACCAGGACTCCACGAGGCCTGCCTCGGGGGTGGTCAAGGAGTACTACGGCGAGTATGAGCGGCGCTTTGCGCTGCCGGTGCGGCATTCAACCACGGTTACATCGGTGCAGCGGGTGGAGGATCACTTCGAGGTGCATGCCGATCAGCTGTACACCGCGCGCACCCTTATTAATGCGACCGGTACCTGGACCAATCCGTTCTGGCCGGTGTACCCCGGGCATTTTGACGGGCTGCAGGTGCATACCAATGGGTTTGCCTCTCCTGCCCAGTTTGATGGGAAGCGAGTCCTGGTGGTGGGGGCCGGGGCCAGCGCCACCCAGTTCATCGTGCAGCTGCGCGAGGCCGGAGTCGATACCCTCTGGTCCACTCGGCGAGCGCCGGATTGGCGGGAGTTCACCGGGGCGGAGTGGGGACTGGAGGTGGAGCGCCAGGTCAACGAGCGCACCCGGGCAGGATTGCCGCCCAAATCGGTGGTCGGAACCACCGGGCTGGCGCTGACCGAGAAGATGCGCGCCGGGATCGCTTCCGGGGCGCTGGTATCGCGCGGGAAGATCGCCCGGCTGGAATCGGACGCGGTGGTCTTTGCCGACGGTTCGCGGGAGAAGATCGACGCGATCCTCTGGGCGACCGGCTTCCGCCATGCCCACCGCCACCTGCGCGACCTCAAGCTGCACACCGAGTCCGGCGGCATCCTCATGGACGACGATGGGGTTTCCGCCACCGCGATGCCCGGGATCTTTTTTGTCGGCTACGGGGCTTCGGCCTCCACGCTCGGGGCCACGCGGGCCGGCCGAAAGGCCGCACTGGCGGCGAGCAAGTTCCTGACCTCGGTGGCGGTATAGCCTGCCGAGTTACTTCTTGCTCACCTTGGTGACCACGGTGGTGTAGCCGAGTTTCGATGCGGTCACCCGCACGCTCAAGGTCTTCCGGGCATCGGCTTTCACTACCTTGTAGCTTGGCTTGGTGGCCTTGGGAATGCTCTTCCCCGAGCGCATCCACTGGTAGGAGATCTTCACGTTTTTCGTGCTGTAGCTGCCTGCCGTGGCTTTCAAAGTCTTGCCCGTGGATTTCTTTCCGGTCATCACCGGCTTCTTCAGGACTTTCAGCTTGGCGGCTGCGATCTTCCCGGTCGCAGTGCTGGTCACGGTCTTGGTGGTGTAGTTGGTCTTGGCATAGGTCACCGAGACCGAGATCCGTTGGTTCAGATCTGCCGGTTTGAGCGTGTAGGTCGTTGCCGTGGCGCCCTTGATCTTCTGGCCGCTGCGCAGCCACTGGTACTTAGTGGACTGGGCGGCTGGAGCCGCTGTGGCGGTCTTGGCGGTGAGCTTCGAACCGACTTTTGCGGTTCCGGAGACCTGAGGCCTGGCAACGGTGATCATGCCCTTGACGACCTTGACCGCGGTGCTGTCCGGCAGCCATACCGATTCTCCGTCCGCCGCGTGCAGAGTTGCCCGCACGGCGATCTTGCGGTTGGCATAGGACTGGGGTGGGGTATAGGTTTTCGCGGTAGCCCGCGGAATCTCGAATCCGTCGACTAGCCACTGATAATGGCGTGTGAACTCCGGGAAGTATGCGCCGTCGAGGGAAGCGGTGAGTTTCTGTCCCACGATCTTGCTGCCGCTGATCGTGGCCTTGGCGATCGAGGCCACTGTCGCGGCAATCGGCGCGCCGTACGTCATCGTCCCCTGCGCCGAGGGGACCCATACTTCGCCGTTTTGACGAACTTCTTTCGACTCAAAATTCAGCGCGATGACTTTCTTGGAGTCTTCGCGCACCAGCTGGTAGCTCTCTCCTACGGCACCGGGGATCGGTGCCCCGTTGCGGGTCCACTGCAGGGCCGTATATGGGTAGTTGCTTATCGGTGCCAGCAGATCATCTCCCACTACCGCCGCATCGTGTCCCTCCAGCGACGGGTTCCTGTTCAGTGAAATACGGCCAAGCTTCACGGTATCGCGCACGCCCACGTGCCAGCCTGCCGCATAGCTGACAGACCTCAGGTTCTCCTGGCCCGGGATCACTGCCTCGAAATCGTTGAGTTCTGCCTTCAACCCCGCGTACCCGGCCTTGTTCGCGGTGAAGCCGGTGGGGCTGATCTGGCCCAGGATACGTACACTGCTGTATTCCCAAGGTTTGAGCATCGTTCCATCTACGGTGATCAAGGGTTCGATCTGCGCGCTGGCACCGACCTTTAGCTCGATGAGCGGCCTGGTGTAGCTGGCGAGATCCAGTACTTCGAGATTGGTCAGGTCCTTGGCCCAGCGGTAATCGGTCGAACTCGTTGCCACCACTTCAAGTTCCTTCAGGCCCGATAGCTGGCCCAGCCCAGCCAGTTGCACCTGCTTCCCCTTAGGGAAGACTATGGACAGCGATTCCAACTCCGGCAATTTGGCTAGTTCCGGGATGATTTCCTGTGGAGCCTCGCTGATCCGAACCGATTGCAACTGGGGGTTTGCAGCCAGGACTTCCAACCCACCGAGTGTCTGCTCCTTCTGGGTGTCGACGCCAATCCACTGGATATTGCCGGTCATCGGCAGATCCTGCAACGATGCCACATTCTTGCAGGACAGCCCCACGACGACACTGGCGGTCTCATCCGTGTGTTCGAAGCAGTCTGCAGAGCTGATAGCACCGTGGGCCGGGGGCACGAGCCCGGCGAAAACCAAGGCGGCGGCGCCTATAACCGAAGTAAAACGATGCAGCAGCCTCATGTGTTTCCCCAAGCGTCAAAATACCAGATTTTATAGACATCATGTCATAGCTCTACCCAGTACGAATTATTGATTCGCAAGATGCCTTTGAGGACGCACCAAGCACTGCCGCTGGGTGCGGAATGTGGTTGTTGATCGCTTTTTCGCGACACATGACCGTGTAACGCCATCGCGACGAATGTGCGTGCAGCGCGCCAGCCGGTTAATCTCAATGCATGAACAATTTCATCGTCACCCTCTCCTGCATCGACCGACCCGGCATCGTCCACGCCATTTCCGGAGGTCTGCTGGGTGCCGGTTGCAATATCACCGAGTCCCAGCAGTTCCTCTCGCCGGAGACTGGCACCTTCTTCATGCGCATCGAGGTCACCACTGAGCAGTCACTGGTGCAGATCCGCGCGGGGCTCGCACCAATCCGCGACGACTTCCACATGTCCCTACGCGTGGCTGACGGCGCCAAGCGCACCCGCACCATGCTCATGTGTTCCAAGGCGGGGCATGCGCTCAACGACCTGCTGTTCGCCCAGCGTTCCGGCACCTTGCCCATTGATGTGCCGGTGATCGTTTCCAACCACCTTGATTTGAAGCCGATGGCCGACTTCTACGGCGTGGAATTCGTTCACCTGCCGGTGACTAAGGAGAACAAGTCGCAGTCCGAGGCCGAGCTGCTCAAGCTCACCGAGGACTACAACATCGAACTGGTGGTGCTGGCCCGCTACATGCAGATCCTCTCCGACTCGCTGTGCGAACGGATGGAAGGCCGCGTCATCAACATCCACCATTCCTTCCTGCCATCCTTCAAGGGTGCCAAGCCCTACCACCAGGCCTATGCACGTGGCGTGAAGCTGATCGGCGCCACAGCGCACTACGTGACCGCCGATCTGGATGAGGGCCCGATCATCGACCAGGAAGTCACCCACGTCTCGCACACCCGCACCGCCGAGCAGCTAGTTGAGCTGGGGCGCAGCGTGGAGGGCCGGACGCTGACCCGTGCGGTGCAGTGGCATGCCGAGCATCGCGTAATGCTCGACGGCCAGCGGACCATCGTCTTCTCATAACTCGCACCGTGCCCCCTCGACAATTAGAGTGGGTGGCATGAGCCACATTATTACTATTGACGGGTCGACCCCGCAGGTCGCCGAGAACGTTTTTGTCGCCCCCACCGCCGTGCTGAGCGGGGACGTGGTGCTGGAGACTCGGGCCAGCGCCTTCTACGGGGTTTCCGTGCGCGGCGACTCGGCTCCGATTCGCGTGGGTGAAGGCACCAATTTGCAGGACAACGTGGTGCTTCACGCGGATGCCGGCTTCCCGTGCACCCTGGGCGCGGGAGTGTCGGTCGGCCACTCGGCAGTAGTGCACGGCGCCACCGTGGGCGACGGCTGCTTGGTGGGCATGAGTGCCACCATCATGAACGGCGCGGTGATCGGCGAGCAGTCGCTCGTGGCCGCCGGCGCGCTGGTGCTGGAAGGCACCCAGGTTCCACCGCGCTCGCTGGTGGCCGGCGTTCCGGCCAAGGTGCGCCGTGAACTCAGCGATGAAGAGGTTGCAGGGTTGAACGTCAACGCCGAGCATTACCTCGAATTGGCGGCCAAGCATTTGGCTGCGAACTCCTAAGCCGCAGCGAACTCTACGGCCATCAGCCCCGAACGCCACTGGGTTGTCATCCGCTCAGCCAGTGCTTCGGCGGCCAGCGCTTCAGTTGGGGTCATGAAGTAGGTATTGATCCTTAGCCGTTGTTCCGGGTCGAGCTCCCTAGACAGTAATACCAGGGGCCGGCTTCCGGAGACCTTGACGGTCCTAAAGAGTCCGCAGTGCCGGCCGATGTGGTGGATCGGGCAGTTCAGGTCTGCCGAGGCGATGTCGGTGCGCCCGCCCTTCTCCCACGGATCCAGATGGTCGAGTTCGCATCGTTCGGCGGGCATGCTGCAACCAGGGTAGGAGCAGCCTCTATAGGCGGCGCGGATTGCCCGGCCTTGGGCCTTGGAAAAAAGCCGCTGGGTACGGCCAAGGTCCAAGGGCAGAGAAGTGCCATTGAGCACCAGCGGGTAAACACCGGCGGTACAGAGTGCGGCTCGTGCTTCACCGGGGGTGAGGGGCAATCCGCTGGAAGTGACAGCAAAGTCCGTGAGCTGCTGTTGCATCTTTTCCCAGTTCAACACGATGCTGACCTGCGCTGCGGGCGGTGTTGACATACCGGAACCGGTGGGAGAACTTCCCATCAACAGAGTTAGCAGTCCCAGTAGCCGGCGGCGTTCGGGCTTCATGTCTTCCCACGGTTTGTGTTCATCCGGTCTCGGCGAACTTGGCGATGTTTCCGGTGGTGCTGATTGCTCCGGCTCGGCGGGTCCAGAACGGTTCCCGCCCTTGGCCCAGTCTGGCATCGACTCCTCAACGTCCCAGTCGCTCCCCGGTTCCCCGGTGAAATGAGCTTCGGCGTCCTTCAAGTGCTCGCGGTTACCGGCCATGGTAGCCGGATTGTCCATCTTGGCGAGGTAGGCCTCGATAAAGGCCGCCTGAGAAGGAAGTAAGCGCAGCACATATTCGACCAGGCCTTGGCGCATGCCGCGTCTAAAAATTCCGATGCACTCAAGCAGGGCCTTGATCGGGCGTTCGCCGGATTTCACCTCGGCTATGAGCGCGTTAATGTGTTTGCGTGCGGACTTCGGTTCGGTGCGCAGGAAAGCAAGTGCGTCGGCTTGGAGTTGTTCTTTCTTTTTACGCCCGGCTTTGCCCTCGCCCAGATCTTTGCGGGCTGAATGCAGTTTCGTGGCCGTGGCAGCGACCGGGCGTGGGTCGACGTCAGGATCCATGAATTGTTCGGCGAGCTGAGGCAACCACGGGGCGATGGGTTGACCTGCATCATTCACCCCGCCAATCAAGCAGTCGGCTTGGATCAGGCGGGACGAAGCGGTGGCCCGTGGAATATCCAGCCAGTCGTGCAGCAACCCGGAAGCACTATTAAAGTGGGTGCGGCCGGCGGTGGTGTGACCGGCCGCGGCCTCGATCTGCTCGATCGTGGGGTTGGTGCCAGCGTCGGTGATGGCTTGGAAGGAAGCCCGATCGAGCTTGTGGGCACCGGTGCGGCGCAGCGCGTGGGCAGCCTGGATCTGCGCGCGGGTTTGCTGCTGGGCCAGGTGCTCGGTGAGCAGCGCGAAGTAGGCGGCGTGGCCGGCGGGCAGGTCGCCGGAAAGCACAGCCGTGGCCGAGGCGACGAGCCGGGCCGCCTCGGCCAGATCCTTGAGTGCTTGTGCTGTGCTCATGGGAACGAGCATGCCCCGCAGAAAAGGATCCGCGGGGCAGGCATCGACGAGGTGTGGATAAGGCTAGCGGTCGGCCTCCACCGGCAGCCAGAGCTCGCAGGTCGCGGTGCTGAAGTCCGCGGCCCGATCGAGCACGGCGACAATGGACGGGCCGGGACGCAAACGCCACGGGTTGGACGGGAACCATGCGGTGGCCGTGGAGGCCCAGAGCTCCTGCAGCGCCGCCGGGTAGGGGCCCGACACGCTGAACACCGCCCAGGCCCCGGCTGGAACCTGGATGGAATCCAGGTCCTCGGGCACCGGGGCCTCGGCCGGCACCGCAACTCCGTGCAGGTAGGTCAGCTCGCTGCCTTCGCGGTAGTCCGCATCGACCTGGTCGCTGACCTGCAGCAGCCCGGCGGGCTCGGCGGCCGACAGCGCCTTGAGCCGGGCATGCTCGGCCATCGGGATGGAGGCGATGTGCTCCTGGATGTGCGGGTTGGACCCGTGGTGGATCAGCGGGACGCGTGCGGCGTATCCGATGAGCTGGAAGTTTTCTCGTTGCGCTATTCGTGCATCCATGGGGCGTTTCCCTTCGACGTTCAGGCTGAACCTGATGATTGGCTGGCTTCGAAGGGGGCCGCCTGATCTGCGGACCTCGCCCGCGCTCGCACCGTGCACGGACCGGAAGGCCCGGCCGAAAGCTTCGGCTGAGCCGTAGCCGTAGCGGATCGCGATAGCTAAGAGGTCATCCCCGGCGAGCAGGTCCGCGGCGGCCAGGGACATGCGCCGGCGGCGGATGTACTCGGAGACCGGCAGGCCGGCCAGCGAGGAGAACATCCTCCGCACGTGGTATTCGGTCGTGCCTTCGCCGCGCAGCAGATCCGCGAGGCTGATCTCGGCGTGCAGGTTCGCCTCGATATGCTCGACGAGCCGATTGAGAATTCCGATCATGTTTCCACCCTTCCCCAATTACTATTCCGTGGGGAAGGGGCGCGCCGCCCGATTATTGCGGTTCGATGCGATCAGGCGTTTTCCAGGGCCTTTTCGCGCACGGTGCTCACAGGCCGGGTGGCCCGGGCGGCGGCCAGGCCGCGTTGAAGATCGGCGATCAGATCCTCGGCCTCCTCGATGCCCACCGAGAGGCGGACCAGGTTGGCCGGGATTTCCAGCGGCGTGCCGATCAGCGAGGCGTGGGTCATTTCGCGCGGATAGCAGACCAGGGATTCCACCCCGCCCAGGGAGACCGAGAGCTGGAAGTACTCCATGGATTGGGCGAAGGCGCGGGCAGCGGCCTCATCTTCCAGGGCCAGCGAGACGATCCCGCCAAAACCGCGCTGCTGGCGGGCGGCCAGCTCGTGCCCGGGGTGCGATTCGAGTCCCGGGTAGTAGACCCGGGTGACCTCGGGCTGCGCATCGAGCCAGCGGGCCAGGGTATCGGCCGAGGCGCAGTGGCGCTCCATGCGCAGGCCCAGGGTTTTCAGCCCGCGGGCGGCCAGGTAGGAATCCTGCGGGCCGGCCACAGCTCCGCCGGCGAACTGCTGGTAGCCCACCGCTTCGGCCAGGGTCTGCCCGCGGAAGTGATGGTCGGCCACGATCACCGCGCCGCCGAGCACATCGGAGTGCCCGCCAATGTATTTGGTGGTGGAGTGGACCACCGCGTGGGCGCCGAAATCCAGCGGGCGCTGCAGATACGGGGTGGCGAAGGTATTGTCCACCACCAGCAGGGCGCCGTGCTCGCGGGCGATGTCCGCCCAGCCGGCCAGGTCGGCGATGCCCAGCAGCGGGTTGGAGGGGGTCTCCACCCAGAGCAGCGCGGTGTTCGGGCGCACCGCGGCGCGCACCGAATCCAGGCTGGTGATGTCCACCGCCGAAGAGGTGATCCCCCACTTGCTGTGCAGCTTGGAGATCAGCCGGTTGGTGCCGCCGTAGCCGTCGGCGCCGAGGATGATGTGGTCGCCCGGTTCGAGCACCGCGCGCAGCAGCGCGTCTTCGGCGGCGATGCCGGAGGCGAAGGCGAAGCCGGCGGCCCCGCCTTCCAGCGCGGTGAGCTGGTCCTGGAACCCGTCGCGGGTGGGATTCGAGCCGCGGGAGTATTCATGCCCGGAGCGCAGCACGTTAATGCCGTCCTGGACGAAGGTGCTGGTCTGGTAGATCGGCGGGACCACCGCCCCGGTGTGCGGGTCCTTGTGCTGGCCGGCGTGCACGGCGAGGGTGTTGAAGCCGCTCATGATGCTCCTTGGGTTTGCGGGGCCAGGGCCTGGGCCAGTGCGTGGTCCAGGGCCTGGGTGAGATCTGCGAGCAGGTCGGCGGGGTCTTCCAGGCCGACCGACAGGCGCAGGGTGGCGGTGTTCAGCCCGGCGGCGGCCAGCTGCTGCTCGGAGAGCCGGCAGTGGGTCATGGTGGCCGGGTGGGAGATCATGGTGCGGGTGTCCCCCACATTGGCGGCCAGCGAAATCAGCTTCAGCCCGTCGATCAGCGGGGAGACCAGCGTGGGATGGGCCAGCTCGATGGCCAGCACGCAACCGGTGCCCTTGGGCGTGATCTTCTTGGCCAGCTCGTGGCTCGGGTGGGTGGACAGCGAGGGGTGGTGGATGGCCACAATGCCCGGGTGCGCCAGGAGCTCGCCGATCAGCGTGGTGACGCTGCGCTGCACATGCCCGGCGCGTACCGGCAGGGTTTCGATGCCGGCCAGGATGCCCTGGGCGCTGGCCGGGGCCAGGGTCGGGCCCAGGTCGTGCAGGAATTTGGAGCGCACCAGCATCGCGTAGGCGGCCGATCCATGGCGCTCAAGCAGCGAGGTGTTGTTCAGCCGCACGCGCGGGGCGGCGATCTGCGGCCAGCGGGCGGCATCGGAGAAGTCGAATTTGCCCGAGTCCACGACGATCCCGCCCAAAACAGAACCGTGTCCGGCCAGGCCCTTGGTGGCCGAGTGCACCACGATGTCCGCGCCATGATCCAGTGGCCGCACATTCAGCGGGGTGGCCAGGGTGTTATCGACCACCACCGGGATATTGTGCTCGTGGGCGATGGCCGCGATGGCGGGAAGATCGGCCACGGTGCACAGCGGGTTAGAGACCGACTCCAGGAAGAACGCCCGGGTGTCTTCCTCGATAGCGCCGGACCAGGCGGACGGATCGGCCTGGTCGACAAAGCTGATGCGGATGCCGAAGTCGGCGAAGGTGTCGGTGAGCAGATCCACGGTGCCGCCGTAGAGCGAGGAGGAGGCCACGATGTGCTTGGGGCCCTGGGTCAGGGCCAGCAGGGACAGGGCTACCGCGGACTGGCCGGTGGCGGTGGCTACCGCTTGGGCGCCGCCTTCCAGTGCTGCCACGCGCTGCTCGAGAATCGAGACGGTGGGGTTGCCGGTGCGCGAGTAGGTGAAGCCGGCCTGGCGCAGCGCGAACTTCTCGATCGCTTCGGCATGCGACTGGAATTGGTAGGCTGCGGAATTGTGCAGTGGCGGCAGCATCGGGCGGAAGTCTCCGCTCGGGCGATATCCGGCATGGACCGCGTCGGTTCCTTGGCTCATAGCTCCTCCTCGTTCTCTGCGAGGGAGTGCACCGATTAGGCATCGTGTGGCAACACGAAGCACAGCACGCAAAAGCGCGTTCGGAACTGCTCCATCGTTCCTGGCATTAGCACCTTTCGGTTTCCCGATGGTTGCTGCGACGTCTTCGAGCCAGATCTCTTAGTCGCTCTTGATGGTTTGTTGTTCTTCCATGGTTGGCCACGGGCCGCAAACGGCGCAAGCGCTATCGGGCGGCCAGCTTCATACAAGGCCGCCAAGCTTCATATGTCGTGAACTTGTCATGATGACGCGGTGGTTGGC
Organism: Glutamicibacter halophytocola; assembly: GCF_001302565.1. Lineage (NCBI taxonomy): Bacteria > Bacillati > Actinomycetota > Actinomycetes > Micrococcales > Micrococcaceae > Glutamicibacter > Glutamicibacter halophytocola. The sequence goes on along the minus strand of NZ_CP012750.1, from coordinate 819,497 downwards.
ACCACTTTATGACGCATAGTTTTGAACAGAACCTGCGTGATTTCAAGGTTTTTGCCGAAGTTTGTGACGATGCGCCGGTGATCGATGACCGGGAGTTACGCCGTGGGCGGCTCAGCCGAGCACCTCGACCCCGAAGCTGGCGACCACCGCGCGAACTTCTTGCAGGTAGCGCTGGGCCTGGTCGGTCAGCGGAATGGCGGCGTGGTCGATCCAGCCGATCTCGATCCGCTCCTCGATCGCCAGCGGGATGGCAACGATGGAGGGATCAAGCTCGTCGCTGATGATGCCGGTGGAGATCGTGTACCCGCCCAGGCCGATCATGAGATTGAAGATGGTGGCGCGGTCCGAAACCTGGATTTCGCGTTGGCTGGAGCGCGTGGAGAGCACCTCCTCGGCGAAGTAGAAGGAATTGTTCGCGCCCTGGTCGAAGGTCAGCCGCGGCAGGTCCTCGAGGTCTTCGAGCGTGACCTGGTCCCGGGTGGCCAGCGGGTTGCTGCGCGAGATGAAGATGTGCGGATCAGCCAGGAACAGCGGGTGGAAGGCCAGCCGGGATTCGCGCAGCAGCTTGTCGATGACCTTCCGGTTGAAGTCGTTGCGGTAGAGGATCCCGATGTCGCTGCGCAGGGTGCGCACGTCCTCGATGATCTGTTCGGTGCGCGTCTCGCGGAGCGAAAACTGGTATTCCTCGGCGCCGCTGGCCTGGACCATCCGGACAAAGGCGTCCACCGAAAATGAGTAGTGCTGGGTGGAGACGCCCAGCAGGCGCCTGGCGGAGGGCCGGCCGAGGTAGCGGTGCTCAAGAAGCTCCACCTGCTCCAGGACCTGCCGGGCATAGCCGAGGAATTCTGCGCCTTCGGCGGTGAGCGTCACTCCCCTGGCCGAGCGCACCAGCAAGGTGCGCCCCACCCGAGATTCGAGCTCCTTCATCGCCGCCGACATGCTGGGCTGCGCGACGTAAATCAAGTCGGCTGCGGCGGAGATCGAGCCTTCGGAGGCGACCGCCACGAAATAGCGAAGCTGCTGCAGTGTCAAGCCATTTGTTCCCTGAACCATAGATTGAGTCTATATGAATCCATAGTTATATCGAGTTACCTGATATCAAGAATCACCCTGCAAGATTGACGCAACGACTTCCCCTCGGCCTGCCCAGGCCTCCCAAATACAGATTGGCCATCATGGCAGACGCATTAAATTTCAGCATTAGCACCACCAGATTCGACGAGAATTACTCCCCTTCGACAAATTCGCGCACCACGACAAACTTCGCTAATTTGGCACGCGGAGAGCGCCGCGAAGAGAACCTGCGCAATGCCCTGACGATGATCAACCGCCGGTTCAATTCCTTGGCTCACTGGGACAATCCCCAGGGCGACCGCTATTCTCTTGAATTGGAAATCATTTCCGCAAATGTGCACTTTTCTGCCGATAATACCGACCAGAAATTCCCTCTTTTAGAAGTGCTTGAAACCACGATCGTGGATAAACTCACCGGCACTCGGTCCCAGGGCATGGTCGGCAATAATTTTTCTTCTTATGTCCGCGATTACGACTTCAGCGTTGTGCTCCCAGCATCGTGTAATGACAGCGGAGCTCCGGTGCTTCCCGAAGATTTTGGCGATCTCCACGGACAGCTCTTCCAGCATTTTTTGAACTCGCAGGCATACCGTGAGCGTTTCGCCCAGCTGCCGGTGGTCTGCATCAGCGTCTCCACCTCCAAGACCTATTTCCGCACTGGCAACAGCCATCCGGTGCTCGGCTTGGAATACCAGCAGGACGAGAACTCGCTCACGGATGCGTACTTCGGCAAGATGGGCTTGAGCGTTCGCTACTTCATGCCGCCGGGCGCCGTCGCGCCGCTGGCCTTCTACTTCCGTGGCGACCTGCTCAACGATTACACGAACCTGCAGCTGATCAGCCTGATCAGCACCATGGAGACCTTCCAGAAGATCTACCGCCCGGAGATCTACAACGCTAATTCGGCGGCTCCCGCGGTATACCACCCGAGCCTCGGTGCCGAAGATTTCTCCCCCACCCGCGTTTTCTATGACCGCGAAGAACGCACCCAATTGGGAAAGATCCAGGGCAAGTTCACCGAGGAACACTTCATCGCCCCAAATCGTGAACTGCTAGATCAGTGGTCTTCCTCCTACCCGACTCCTGTCGCCTAAGATCCAGAAAGATTCTTCTATGACTTCCCCGCTTATCCCCACGTCAATTGTCGGCAGCCTGCCCAAGCCGTCATGGCTCGCCGAGCCTGAAAAACTTTGGTCCCCTTGGAAGCTTGAGGGCGCGCAATTGCGCGAGGGCCAGCAGGACGCCATGCGTGCTGCGGTCCTCGAGCAGGCCCAGCGCGGCATCGACATCATTTCCGATGGCGAGCAGTCCCGCCAGCACTTTGTCACCACCTTCATTGAGCACCTGAGCGGTGTCGACTTCGAGAAGCGCGAGACCGTGCGCATCCGCAACCGCTACGACGCCAGTGTTCCCACCGTCGTCGGTGCAGTAGAGCGCGAAAAGCCGGTCTTCGTTCAGGACGCGAAATTCCTGCGCACGCTGACCGACCGCCAGATCAAGTGGACCTTGCCTGGCCCGATGACCATGGTTGATACCTTGTACGATGCGCACTACCGCAGCCGCGAGAAGCTTGCCTGGGAATTCGCGACCATCTTGAACCAGGAAGCCCGCGAGCTTGAGGCAGCCGGGGTGGACGTCATCCAGTTCGACGAGCCTGCCTTCAACGTCTTTTTTGATGAGGTGGCCGACTGGGGCATCGCTGCCCTGGAGCGCGCCTGCGAGGGACTCAAAGCCGAGACCGTCGTGCACATCTGCTTTGGCTACGGCATCAAAGCGAACAATGACTGGAAAGCCACTCTCGGAGCTCAGTGGCGCCACTACGAGAAGTCCTTCCCGCTGTTGCAGGCTTCCTCCATCGATACCGTCTCGCTGGAATCCCACCATTCAAATGTTCCGCTTGAGGTTGTCGAAATGGTCCGTGGCAAGCGAGTGATGCTCGGAGCTATCGACGTGGCCAATGACGCTGTGGAGACTGCCGAGGAAGTGGCGCAGACCCTGCGCAACGCACTCGAATTTGTCGATGCCGACAAGCTGATTGCCAGCACCAACTGCGGCATGGCGCCGTTCCGCCGCGATGTGGCCCTGGCCAAGCTCAGCGCGCTCAGCGCAGGCGCTGGCATCCTGCGCGAGGAGCTTGTTGGTGCCCGCGTCTAAAGCGACAGAATCGGCCACACCATCGTTGCCCGCAGATGATTTCAAAGCGATCTTCCGCGGGCACCCTGGCGGCGTCAGCCTGATTACCGCCGATGCCGGCGACGGACCAGTTGCCCTCACGGCAACGTCTGTGGCTTCGATCAGCGTTGATCCGCCATTGCTCGTCTTCTCGATTTCTGCGCTGTCCTCGGCAGCCAAAGTGCTCACCCGCGCAACAACCGTTGTCGTTCACAGCCTGGATGCACAAGACATCGATGTGGCGAAGCTCGGTGCAACCAGCGGCATCGACCGCTTCGCACAGAAGCAAACGTGGTCTAGGCTGAGCACCGGCGAACCGGTATTCGATGGAGTCCGCGCTTGGGTGCGCTGCGAGGTCATAGAACGAGTCCAGGCGGGCGCCTCCACGGTTTTTGTGGCCCGGGCGCTTCAGTCGCAAATTGAACGCGACAGCGAACTCGGCCAACCCGGCAACGGTTTGGTGTATCACAACCGGACGTGGCACGGTTTGGGTGAGCATTCCCGCTTGGATAGCTAAATTCTTGCATGCCCCGGGGGTGTCGTTGATCGGCGCACCGTCAGGAGGCTGCTTTTGTCCGTAATTGACGTCTGAATTCTGGAGCTAGCCGAGAACGTACTTGAGTAGCCCTGCGACCGTCGGCTAGAACTGAACTATGCGACACACAATCTGACTCCTTGGCGTTATCTGAAAGCCGGCAACAGCATGACGTTACTGGCGCGAATCCGCCCCAGCGCATTGTTCAAATGCGTTCATTTTGTCCGCGCCGATCGTTCCCCGACACTCCCTAGTTATTGATCGTAATGACTGCTTCGTAACCGGCATTCATGCGCTCGTAGATCGTCACGGGCGGATGAATGTCTCGAACTACCGCTCGCCCAGCCTCAATCGCTGCTGTGACCGGTGCAGACGCTATCAGGTGCCATCGACGAGCGTTTGGGAAATGCGCTTCGGCCAAAGCTAGCGCTTCTCGCCACTGCTTGGCAAAGTTGGTGAGTGATCGCTCGTTAGAAATGAGAATCGGCCCAGCCTGCGAGTCAATAGGCCTCACTTCTATGGTCGGCAAACCGGAGACCTCGGACGGCAACGCGGCCTGGTTCACTTCGCTTGTCAATGCACAAATCAGAATGACATCTTCGGCGGATTCATCTTGTTGAGAGGCCACGATCTCAAAGTCAGCTGGATCGCTCTGTTCTCTCCACGACCATCCTATGAACTGGTCTCGGTGCTTCTGGAAGAGCCGGGTTGGTGTTTTATCGTCAAGATGCCAACCCAAATAAACAAGTAGTGGTACGGGAGCAATCGCAAAAACAGAAATATGTTCAACGTCCCCGCTATCAACAGCTTGCTGAACCTGCGCGAGTACGTCATCGATCGATTGCTGCCCAGCATCCCAAAAGCCACGCCCCTCAACTGAGCCGCTAATTCGACAAGCGAAGTCACCACTGCGTCGGGTCTCAACTAGGCCCAGATAGTTGGCCGCGAGCAGTGTTTCGCCGACCTCACGCCGGGATGCCATCGCAAATGACCCACGTATAAGACAACCAACTCGAAGAGCAGCAGTTCGCGTTAGACCACCGTCGTCCGTGACCATCTCGATCCTTCGCTCAAAGGATTCCTTGATATCTCGAAGTTTCTCTGGCGGGAAAAAGCCAACGTGATCTGGGTTATCAATGATCTTGTGACAATCGTGGCATAGGAGAAGTAGGTTCTCTTCTGCCTCAGTGTCGTCAACGTCCCTGTTAGTTGCGCTACGAGGCGATCCAGCTCCGGCGATAGCGCCGACATTGTGAGCCAGTTCCGCCAACAGAACTGAGTGCAGGTATGTTCGTTGATCCCCGAGTAGACGACGGTTACAGAACGTGCAACGTCCAGCTGTTCGTGCCCAAAGCGCGTTGCGCACCGAGTCTTTAATGCCTCCGCGTTTGACGGTAGTATTCCGCGCATCAATTCGACTCAAAATGTGTTCCTCCCGTTTGATTTTTAGACAGTTCATCTTTCTCGACACTTCCTCGAAATTCCAACAGAGCTCCGCCTTCGCCCGATGTTTTGATGCGGGATACAGGCACGAATCTTCGTAATGGCCCCGCTTCGCCATGGGGCAGGGAGATGAGGTGAGTGCCGGATACAGGCTCGCTGGAGCCAAGGTGCGAGCCCAGCAAGCTAATTAGGCTCGCGGCGATGCCGCTCATGTCGGCAGCTGAACCGTGGTAGGTGGGGGTAGAACAGCCTCTGGTTGGGATAATTTCATCAGCATCGGTTGCGGAACCCCACAATTCGTGAAAGGGCTCCAGAGCTCCATCCGCTCTCACTACACGTCCTGCTTGCTGGTCGATTGTTAGGCAACCTGCGCTATCCGGTGGCATCGAGACACTCAGGATGCCTAGCGTTCCGGTACGCACGTCGCAAGCTACCTGTGCAAAGAGTGGACGTCCCGCCGCCGGAGCTGCAGCGTCGAGCGCTCTACCCACCGCGACACTGACGGTGGCATCGATGATGACATCGGCATCGACCAAATCCGAAGCGTCAGGAAAGTGTGTTGCCCGTGGTACTACTTCAACGACATCGCTAATTGAATGTAGGCGTTTGGCAAGTGCTTCCGCTTTGGACATACCAACGTCCGTTTCGAGGAAGTTCTGTCTGGCCAAGAGCCCGCCTGTGATCCTGCCTGGGTCGCAAAGAACGACTTTCGTGGCACCAGCTCGAACAACAAACTCGGCAATCCAAGATCCAAGACCACCGCAACCCCAGATATGCACAGACTTGCCTATGAAAGAGGACACCGGACGTCTTGAGTCGCGGCGAGTTGTAACCTCTGGACGTTCATCTGAGACAGTAAGCCAGTCAAGCTCTATGGTTGAATCAATTGCAGCCGGATCGATATCGATACTGGAGTTCTTTCCTCTGCTAGTACATGCCAGAGCCCGCACTTGATCAGCACCAATCGATGGGATGCTAGCGATTAATAGGTGCGGTGGCCCTCCTGTCGGATGCGGTACAGCGATCACCAGACGCTGAGGCGTACCGTTCACCTTGCGGATTGCACTTGCCACGAGCGTGGACAGCAGTGGAGCAGCATACCCTGTGGAAAAGCGCTTGACATAAAACTCGTCACCGGAAGCCGAATGCCCTGCATATGGGTCCTCGATGAGGCTCAATAGAGAATGCAAACTACTGCCTGCACCTAGAGGGAGCGCCGTATCAAGTTGGATGAGCGGTACGTGTTCGACGGGAGATGAAAAGGATGCGTCCTGCGCGAGTTGCCGCTCAAAGGTCAGGTCGAATCGCATCGGGGTCCGTTGAATGAGCCAACTGTGTTGGATGAGACCATTGGCAGGGATGGAGTCCCGTACGACAACACTGGTTGAACCTTCCGTTTCGTGCAAGACTCCGCCAACGGCATGATACAGAGCGGTTTGTTCATTGAAGCGCCTTGCGGCAGCGTCACTGAGCCATTCCATGAGTCGGTCGATGAATCCACCGAACCCGCCAGAGGGATCCCATTCACGGGACGGGTCCAGATAGAGGCAGAGTCTCGTACCTTGGAGTACATGAGCGTGGTTTAGGAATCGGAGGTGGTTGACTTCAATCCTCGGAGGCGAAACGTCAAACTGGCCCACGGTAACGAAGAAGTCCTCGTACTGGCGCAAACGAAGACCGCCTTCTTCATGTTTGAGTCCACGAGTGCATACCCGAAGACGCAACAGCATCTCACCAGCCTTGTGCCGGGGCTCGCCGACCTGCTCGACTTCGCCTGGGTATTCCAAAGCGAAAGTACGCAAGTCATTGCGTACTCTGGTCTGCCATTCGCTGATGCGCTTCGAACTCACCCTGCGCGACCAGAATGCTTGATTGTTGACACAGCAGTTGCTGCTGTCACGGCAGATACGGTACTGAACTTTCCGATTCCCTCGCTTTTGGAATCCTCAGAACTGGTTGGTGGTTTGAAGCCGTCTCCGAACAACGCCTGCCATTTCTTGACACTCTCGTCTAGATCAGTTTCGTGATACGCATCCCTAATTTCCGCTGCGTGTACATGAATTCGTTTACGCAAGTGTGCATAGGTCTCTTGAGTCCAACGATGGTCGAATGATGTTCCGGAGCCTGACGGATCCATGATGACTGGCTTGTATGGGTGGGCTTGGAGGTACTCGTCGAGGTCGGAGACGATGTGTAATAGGGCCGTCGGGAGGTCGCTGTAGTAGCCGGTGTCGAACACCTTACGCCATTCCTCGACTCGTTCGCCCAATAGTGTTGTGAGGAGGATCGACTTGGTACCTGTCCAAGAGCCCTTGTGGTCTCGCAAATATTTCATGATCCGAATGACCTCGCGCAGGTGTTTGCTTGCGATGCCGTCCTTCTTTTTCATCCATTCCGTGAATCCGTCGGGGTCTGTGCGCTCCCAGATGTTGTTATCACGGTTGATGATCCACTGGGTGCCGTCAGAGCGCACTACGAATGGAACGATGTCGACGTGCATCGCATTTTCGGCATAGTTGACGTAGACGCACCGGCATTTCCGTCCATGCGGCATGTTTTTGTACGGCGAGGCAGTGTGAAGCACTCTGTAGATGGCGTCACCGTACTTCTTCAGGTCGTATGCCCAATCTGGATCCTCCGTCATCTGGATCATGAAGTCACCGTCAAAAGCGTTCCCATTGACCGGCTTGATGATGGTCCGCTGGGGCCAAGAACCCTGGGGTATTTTCTTCTTAACTACCTGACCCACATCTGGGTCAGCCTTGAGACAGTTGTAGATCGAGTCAACCCGGGAACTGAGCAGGTCGAGCTTCGACTGAGGCAAGTTTACGGTGTTCTCAAGGAAGTTTCTGAAGTAGTTGATGTGCTTCATGATTCGCCTCCAGGCGTCGTCGGAATTCCGGAGTCATCTGATAACTCGATAATCGGCGAATGTGCTGAGATATAAAGACTTGAAATGTGATCGGAAAATCCAATGAAGGAAAAAGAGCGACGCATGACCTTCACCGAAGGAGCAGATCCACGAGTTCCCTGGGGAGGTGAGCCGAATAAGAATCGTTCTTTTCCGACTACGGGTTGGTCGATGTAAACGAAATTGTGTTTGCTAAAGAAATTCATTCTACTGCTTGGCTCGTTCCAACTCGTATTAGGCTCTATGGGGCCTGTTGCCGACCCAGTTTGATTGAACCAGTCGCGTTTCTTGAATTTTGCATGAAGTACACCCATGGAATTACTTTATGCCAAGGTACCGACATTTTTCAGAGAGTATTTAAAAGCATCTTTAAAAACAAAAAGTGATGCCTCGATACACCTGGTTGGGTCCCCGAAAAGTAGTCCAATTGCTAAATGCGGTTAGTCGGTACCTCTAGTCCGGACAGATGGTGTGAAATCTCGTGACTTCTTAGACACCGAAACTCACCACTTCATGGACAGTGGATCTTAATACTTCATAGGTAGCCGGACGTGCGGTACCAACAAACCCTATTCAGCAGTTCGGCCACCGCCTCAAAGACGGTGGCCGAACAGCTTCAATTGGCATTTCGCCAGTAGTATCCCGCCGAGCTAGTGCTTGGCCAATTTCCGGCGGCCCAGGGCAACAACGACTGCACCGGCCAGAGCCAGCAGTAGCCCCGCCCCGGCAGCAGTGACACCGTCAAAACCGGTGTTCGCCAGTGCTGGCGCAGCTGCGTCGGCGCTCTTCTTTGGCTCTTCCTTCTTGTCCGAAGATGCTGCCTTTACCTGGCCTGCAGGCTCCATAACAGCATTGGCCGAGGGAGATTCGGTCTGGGACGGAACCATTTCTTCCTCAGTTGAGGTTCCGTCGGTACCATTGTCCTCGGGAGCGGCCTCGATGCCGAAGTACAGCTCAAGGTAGTACGCTCGCAGTTCGGGATCATGGGCAAATACTTCTTCGAGGAACGCCTGGAACTCAGCGGCGTCTTCATCGCTTTCGATGCTTTCGGCGATGAATGGCAGCATTAGGTCAAGTAGTTCGAGGCCTTGGTCGGTGTTGAAATAAGCTTCCCACTGCGCTTCGTCCCAGTCGAAGCTTTCCTCGGGAAGAAGTTCGGTAATGGACTCCCAGAAAGCCAGTTCTTCATCAGAAAGGTCGAATTCTTCGTCCCAGTTGATATCTTCAGCAAGCAGTTCATCAAGAAGCCGGTTCATCTCCTGCCCGGCTTCGGTCTGATCGAAAGCTTCCCACTGGGCTTCGTCCCAGTCCTCGCTGCCCTCAGGCATCAGCGCATCGATTTGGGCCCAGCGAGGGTCTTCGTCCTGGTCTGCAACGTCCGTTGATGGTTCGGTGGCCTTGGCCGACTCACTAACTTCAGCAGTGAGCTCAGATGCAGCGTCAGGTTCTGCCGAAGCAGCTGATTCCGCCACCGCGGGTTCTGGTTCTTCGTCCACATCGGAAACAGCAGTTGGAGCAGCCGAGGACTCGGTTGCCGGATCGATGGCAGGTTCCGCCGTTTCTGCCTCAATTGGCTCGTCGGCATCGAGCATCGTCTCTGGCTCAGCTGGAAGGATACTTTCCTCGGATTCAACGACGTCCGCTACAGGAGACTGAGACGCAACTGGCACCGCCTGCACGTCCACCGACGTTGACGATTCCACTGGTGTGGAGATGACCTCATCCGAAATCACTTCTGCATTTGCTGCCGGGCCACTGAGCACCAATCCCGTGATCAGTGCCGTCGACATTGCTGCCGCGCTTAATTTAGTTTTCAATTATCCTGCTTCAAAGAGTGCGAATCGGCGCAAAAACCTCACAACAGAATAAATTAGCGATTATCGCTAAAGCCGCTCTGCCCCGTGCCGATGAATTGATGATTAGGCTAAATCTAGCTCATTACCCGAACATTCACAAAGAAATTTTTTTACATAAAACTCGTTCCCTGCAAGCCTAGTCAGAGGAGGAATATTAGAGACTGATCTTGCCACCTTCTAATGCCTAGCGACCCACTAGCAAGGTTCCAACCACCGACTAAAAATCTGCTGGAATCTGAGCATCAATAGAGTCCTTTTTGCGGTGGGAACTCGATTTGGACCGCAGTTTTGGTTCTGTCACCGGAGCTCCGTTTCAACCTGCCACAGGTCGCAACCGGCACTGATTGAGGAGACCTTGTAATCCCTTTGGAACCTGTGGGCGATCGGCGACAAGGCGGATGAGCTGGCAGTCGTGGGTGTGCGAGCCCGGTCGTCAAAACTAGCTGGCCAGCCTTCGGCCCGGCCCCTCGGGAATCAAGCCTTCGCAGAGTCCCTATCCGGCTACAGATTTCAGTCAGCAGAGCAGAATGACAGGCTGACATTGAGCAAGGAGTGGAAGACCGCTCGATTGCTGACAAGTCCCGAGGCCGGAGGACAGTATTTCAGCGCCAGCGAATATTGGACCATCACTCGCCCGAAGTGAGCACGAAAGTGGCGCGGAAAGGCTACAAACTCGAGCCCGATTACTCTGGGCTAAGGCTGTCTTCAGCGGCCACGGGCTCAGCTTCCCAGCGCCTCTAGAATCCATCCCCGGTAATCCCTGCCGGATTGAGTCCCACCGAAACCGCTAGTCTTCAAGGAGCTCCCCCACACCACGAAGATTCACATCACCGACCATTACCTCTTGCAGATGGTAGTCGGAGGCTTTCTGCTCGGCTAGATCCCGCCGACAGTAGACAGCTGTTGGGCTAGGCGACTGCATAATGCCATAAACCGGACTGCCGTCAGCGCCCTCGGTGTAAGGCTCCAGGGTGGAATGAGCTAGGTAGAGTAAGTCCCCGTTTTTTACAAAGTGGTGCGCAGAACCGTAAACCGCTCTGGTTTCCCAGCTTACTGCCACGTCCTTGTACGCTTCTTGTAGTGCGTAGCAATCGCTCTCCGCAACCACGATTGCGATGATCGGTTCTATATAATCGAGCTCAGGATACGGACTGCTTTGCTTGCCGTATACCAGGAATATTTCCTGCTCACTTGGTGTCTTCTCGCGCAAGTGGCTTCTCATGTCCTCGGCTATCTTTTTCAGGGACGGCATGGCACATTCTTCTGAATCGGGGCATACGCATCTGCGTAATACGTTTTGCCATTGTAGACGATGGTTCCCAAAGTCCGTCCTGACCAGGTCGTCCCCTTGGTTGACTTGCACGAAATGGAATGATTCTTCTGCGTGAAGACCGACGCATAAGGGGTTTTCTTGTAATATCCCGACTTCACAATTTTCGGCGAGTCACTGATTTCGAGTCCACCCTTGATCCACCAAATCAGGCGCTTGTGCCGCGCCTGAGATGAATGAGTTATCTTCGACACGCGCTTGGTGCAGTAAGTAGTGGATTTGAAACCACCCACTTGGTAGTCACCGGATTTTCTCGCGTGAAAACCCTCCGCAACGATTTTGCATGGTCCGTAATTGACCTTGGCCATGGTCGCCACATTGATCCCCGCGGCGCGCAGTTGGTCCAATCTGTCCAGCTTGGCCACAGCGTCCTGCGGTGAATCGGCTTCAACATAACTCGCAGTTGCAGACGAATCGTCGGGGAAGAACTCCGACTCGAGCAATGCACGCGAGGTGATCGACTGATGAACGGACTCGGTATTCACGCCAGCGGGTGAGCTTGCTGGTGATGCCGGCGATACTGCGATCAAGGAAAGCGCCATGGGCACAGCCAAGAGGGACAGCTTCAAAGTCGTTCCAATCATTCAGGCGGCGAAATGCAACAACACTTGAACCGCAAATATTAATTCCATCGAATGTTATCATGACTTTGGCGAAGAATGGCGATTAAACGACTTGTGTGATTCCGGCCGTTCAGACAATAGGGCCCCAACACCGTTAGTGCTACCCGCGAAAATAATTGTGTCGTGGACTGATGCCGGACCGAGAGCCTGACGAATGCACGGGTTTGACACGTACTCATCCCGGTCGGCTGCATCGCGAAAGTATTCGCCACACCGGCGCAGCACATTCCAGTTCGCTGCCCGTCGAGCAGGGGATGATGCGAATTGCGGCCGCGCATCGGCAAGTCCGTTCTGCCGTGCCCTGACGTCGAGACGCTGTACTTCCCGGTGATTCATCTCAACTCAAAGACTTCAAGCAGAAGAGGAATTCAGACGGCAATGACGTTCAAGGAATCCAGCACAAAACCAACCCGATCCAGCGCGTCCGGTGACGTGCCAAACAGCACCACCGGTCGGAGCGACACCATGTTGATCTTCATGCTGACGACTGGCGTGATCTGCTGGGCGCTCGCGGGCATCTTGGCGATCGCTCCCGCGGGGCAGTTCGACCTCTTCATGGTGTTTGCCGCGTTGGGGAACATCTCTTCGGAATTCACCAAGACGTTCTCCATCGGGATCTTCGCTGCGTCATTGGCAATGCTCGGTCTAACATTCAGCGCGCTATCACTAAGTAAGCAAACTAAGAACGAGTTCTTGCCGTACGAGTACAGAAAGAATTTGCGCAACCTTGCCCAGGGTTTCTGCTGGTTCAATACCTCCATGCTCGCATTCGCAATCGCTTGCTCGCTGGTATCAATGACCAATTCCAATTATGCGTTGGAACTCCTAAGCAAGTCCCTCGATTACGGACTGGTCACTTCTTCAGAACAAACTGCAACTCTTACCATGCAGGCAGGGATTAGCTTCTTGTGGATCATGATCCTGTTCTTCTTGCTACTGCTGAACGATATGGCCGAAAAGGCGACGGTTTCCCTCGTGAACCCGCACCGCGCAGAAACTGCCAAGGCGGAGCTAATCGCCCGGGCTGAAGAGATCGACCAATTGTCTGAGAAATCAAAATCCCTACAGGAACGCCTGCTCAGCACTAAAGCTCACCGACGACTGGCACCGACCCTGGTTTGGTTTTTCGCGACAGCGGTCATAGTTTGCTCCGTAGTTGGAATGATCGCCACAATAACCTCGCGGATTTCGCGATTTGCTTCAGGCGATGAACCCTTCTCCAACTTCTGGAGTGCAGCCAGTGCCGCAACATTACTGGCCCTCTTCCAGTACTACATTTCAGGGCTACTCGCAGCTCCGATAAAGTCGAAGCGTTGGCAGAAAATCGCGAATCAGAGCCTGACCGCCAATCCGCGAAATGGCCGAATAGGTGCCCTCATCCGGACTGCAGGTTTCGTAGCAGTCCCGTTGCTCCTGCAGGCCTTGCTCTTCTATTCAGGCGACTACTCAAACCATGCGTTTCAAGCGCTATGCCTTTTCGCAGCGACTTGGCTCATACCTAATGCATTAGCGCTTTCCAACTTCTCAAAGGGAACCGTCAATTCTCTTATGGCGTGTAAAGCCGTAGATGATCTAGAAAGCAAGATTCGTGCGCTGTCGAGCGTTCAGGAGGAAGAGCAGCAAGCACACCTGAAGGAAACAGTCATCCCACAGCCGGTGGGTTCCCCCATCGCTGACGATAATGGCACCGAATCGAAACTAGTGATACAGCTGGGTTCTCTGGGTATTTCGATCTCGCGCACCCGAAAACGCGGTAGTGAGTGATCTCATCCGAAGCGTTTTGAGCTTGTTGCGGAGTGCGCCGGTCAACGCGAACGCCAAAGTGTCGGTACAGCGAATTAGCCTATAAGTACCTACAAGAAAGGAGTCGCAACCATGGCCGACTACGATGTTCAGTTCAACAAGAACACCGGTGATTGGAGCGCCAAACGAGCTGGCGCGTCTAAAGCTGCTGCACGCTTCGACACACAGGCTGCCGCACACGACGCTGCACGAGGTTTTGCCGAGCGAAGCGGAGGCGGAGAAGTCCGCGACCACCGCAAATCGAACAACACCATCAGGAACACCGATACGATCGGCAAGAAGGACCCGTTCCCTCCCAGGGGATGAATCGCTTGCTCCGAAGAGAGATCACATGACCCTACCTGCGATTCCCACGGCGCTGAGGCTTAGACTTTCGGACGAAATCCCACCCCAACGCGCATTCAGGTGGAATCGAATCCCATGGATGGAGGTAGTCCATGACCTCCCCGAGGCCGCCGAAACGTTGCTTTCGCTCCCTGCAGAACTGGACCGGGTAATCATCCGGAAAACAGTGCTAGACAACCTGCAATCCGGCCGGGCCCTGGCAGCGTTCGTTCCCGTCGTAATCTGGGGCGGACCAGGCGGTTATGAACCGTTTCGTGCGTGATCCATCCTCACAGCCACGAGGGGCCGTTCCAACAGAAGCGCTAGCATCGTTCCTGACCTCCAGGACCGGCTCCGAGACGGAGCAGCATCCGTGCGCGACGACGGGGCAGCAGAGGCTTTCCGGCTGATGAACAATGAGGGCAAAGCGAAGTACCTAGGCGGTGCCTTCTTCACGAAGTGGTTGTCTTTCGCATCGATGGTCGATTCAGTCGGCGGTCCGCGAGTAGCACCGATCCTCGACAAGCGTGTCCGCGATTGGATCGCGAGCAGCACGCCGATGGTGCAACCCTTCAAGCTATCTACGACGTCCACTGCAGATTACCGACGCTACCTCGAATTGCTTGACGCGTGGGGCGGTCCCTATGGGCGGACGCGCGTGCAGGTCGAGCAGTCGATCTTCATCCTGACCAGGGATCGGCCAGCAGACAGTTGACCGTCTGGAGAGGCGAGAATTACCCGTCGGGGCAAGACGTTGCGCTTCGATTCGTCGTGACGACAGCGTGGTGCCTTGAGCGACGCACCCCAACGAAAAACTGTGGCCCCGGGTGTCCTGGTCACGAATGGTCCGAATAGTCAACCGTACGTTCAAAGCTTGGTGCTGCCACTAGTCACTTTTGCGGCCTGACTGTTCGCGCAGACGTGCCGCTTCTGATTCGATCTACGCCAGCCACCGTTCTGCATCGTCACGTTCCGCTGCTTCCTGCGCCCTGGCCACGTTTTTCGGGTTCTGCCCGTGGCCCGAGCCAGCCGATCCCCTGGTATCCGGTAATGCGCCGAGCGTGCAAGCAAGTTCGGCGTTCCGCTTCCGGTTTCGGTTTCGGTTCAGCTCAAAGGGAATCGACGATCTGCTGGGCTAGTCAGAAAACAGCTGCCGATCCCGATGGCCCCAACATCGTACGCCAGCAGCGTCAAATCAGCGATTCGCCAGCCTGCCACATACCCCTGATGCACTCTCGGAGCCGGTAGAGCGCGGCGGGCGGCTACTAATCGATTGCGGGCATTTCTTCTTCTCTGCTGTTTTGCAGTACTTCGAATGCATTCCGCTTCCTATTCAACGCCTCGGTGATCATGCCGCCGCTGATCTGTACCGCACCGGCGATCGCCAACAGCGCGCCGACCAGCGGGTCGAAGAATAGCGCGGCGAGGCCAAGGACAAACACCGTCCAGCCAAGCGCCATCAGCGTGGTGGTTCCAACAATCCCTTTGTGAGCCATTGGTTCAGCCTACTAGTTATTTGATCTGCAATCTGGAATAACTGATGCGGAGCAATGGACCGGTCACCAGATTTTTCATCGCTACCAGCCAACGGACACAATAGTCATAGCACCTGAAAGGACATTCTTCGCATGGCACTACGTGTATTGCTCCCCTGGCAGGATCTCGTCGACCGGTTGCGGCTTCCGGGAATCGAACCGATCCTCTGGCACATCGATGATGACCCCAATGACGCCCCGCCGGCCGACGTGCTGGTTACCGAACGTCCGAGCAATCCTGAACTGCGTTCAAGGGTCTCCCGCATCAAGGGACTGAAACATGTCCACCTGCTCTCCATCGGATACGAGTGGGTCCTGGAACACCTTACTGAACAAGTGTCATTGACCAATTCCAAGGGAGCCGTGGAAGACGCCACCGCCGAACACTGCCTCGCGCTGGTCCTGGCATCCCTGCGCCAGCTGCCGCAGGTCGGACAGCAGCAGCGCGAGCGGCAGTGGACCAGGACGTGGACCGGCTCGCTACACGGGTCCAAGGTGGTGCTTCTCGGTGCCGGCGGAGTCGGCAGCGAAATCCGTGCGCGGCTACTGCCCTTCAAGCCTGCCGAGCTTTCGTCTTTTGCCCGCACTGAACGAGTCCATGAGCAGGGCCACCCCATTTATTCTCTCGATCGGCTCTGGGCTTTTCTTCCCACTGCCGATGTGGTGATTGTTGCCCTGCCGCATACCCCGGAAACCGAGCAGCTTATCGATGCCGAATTCCTCTCAGCAATGAAGGACGGATCGCTGCTGGTCAATGTGGGACGCGGGCCCATCGTCGACACCGAAGCCCTGTTGCCGGAGTTGCAAGCCGGCAGGCTGCATGCGGCCTTGGATGTCACCGATCCTGAGCCACTGCCGGCAAACCACGCACTATGGAGCGCACCGAATTGCATCATCACCCCGCACATGGCCGGAGACACTGGACAGTTCATCTCGTTAGTCTCCGAACTGGCAGTGGAGCAGGTCATCGCCTTTGCGCACGGTGAAGAACTCGCCAACCAAATCATCAATTGACTCGGCGTTAAGCAGTTGATCCCCTAGGCTGGTTTCTACCATGGAATACAGGGCCAAGACTCATCAAAGCGGCGGGCGGGATCGCGCCATTGCCGAGCCGAGCCTGAACGACGAGGACGAGTTCCGCGTCGATATCGAGCGCATCCGCTTCTCCCCCTATTTCTCCCGGCTGTCCTCGGTCACCCAGGTGATCCCCCAGGCAGGCTCCGGCACCCTGGTGCACAACCGGCTGACCCATTCGCTGAAGGTCTCGGCGGTGGCCCGCTCCATCGCCATCCGGCTGCGTAACGCTGATGAATCAACTAGAAGACTCGTCGATCATTTGGGTGGCTGCGACCCGGTAGTCGTGCAGGCCGCCGCGGCGGCCCACGACCTGGGGCACCCGCCCTTCGGCCATCTCGGCGAACTGGAGCTGGATCGCGTGGCCCGGGGAACGCTGAACTTGCCCGACGGCTTCGAGGGCAACGCCCAGACCTTCAGAATTCTCACGGCGCTGGACAGCTGCGATGCCACCGCCCGCGGCATGAACCTCACCCGTGCTGTGCGCGCCGCCGTCCTGAAGTACCCGTGGACCCGCAATGAATGGCGCGCGCTGGCCCCGCTGGCCCCGGAGATGCTGCCCCGCGGCGTGGGGACAGACCCAGCGGCAGGGGCATTGAAATATTCGGCCTACGATGTCGACGCCCACGAGATGGCAGACGTACTCTCAGTCTTCCCCAACATCGGCCAGCACCAGCAGACCCTCGAGAGCTCGGTGATGGACATCGCCGATGACATTGCCTATGCCGTGCACGATCTGGATGACTTCTATCGCGCCGGGGTGCTGCAGTACACCAGCGTCTCGGCGGAATTGCGCGCCTGGCTGGAGCATTCGTCGAGCCTGGGACAGCTGAAGCAGGCCGAGCTCGATGCCCGGCGCCCGGGGCACGCCTTGGAGCAGACCTGGCGGCGGGCACTGGCCAAGGATCCATGGATCGCCGATGCGCAGGCATTCCGGGAGTCCGTGGAGCGGGTGGGCCACGACCTGGTCGACGGGCTGCTGGCGGTCCCCTACGACGGCGGACTGGAAGCAGATCGCGCGGTCACCGCATTCACCCGCCGGTGGATCGAGCGGCTCCAGCAGTCGGTGACCGTCGAACAGACCCCCACCGTGCGCAGCGGCCACGTCCGGTTGGGAGATGAGGCCTGGCACGACGTGATCGTGCTGAAATTCGTCCACTCGCGCTTTGTGCTTGAGCGCCCGGATTTGGCCGTGTACCAGCGCGGGCAGACCAGGATCATCCGCTCGCTGGCCGAAGGGTTCCACAACTGGCTCAATGATCCCGATGATGCCGGGCGCGCCCCGCGCCGGCTGCTCGATTCGGTCGAAGCCGCCACCGAGGAGTACCGGAACCTGCGCGAGCTGTCCCCCGAGCTGTTCCGCCAGGCCGGACCGGATGAGGTGCAGCGCCTGGGCCAGTCCCGGGCCATCGTGGACTACATCGCCTCGTTCACCGATGCGCAGGCCGTCTCGCTCAATGCGCTGCTGACCGGCACCGCCGACAACCTGTGGGAGGCTGGGCGGGGGCTGTAAGTTGTACCTGTTCATTTAGTCAATACCGCAGTCCACGACTGAACGACGCAACTAAATCGGGGAGCAATTGCCCATAGACATAACTGCCGGATACTTCCAGTCCAATTGCGAAACCGACTGAAACGAAGGATTCTGTAAAGTCACTCTCACCCTGTCTGAGGTTTCGCAGAATTATTGCTAGAGAAGGTGACGGCAAAAGACCCCATAGAGTACGCAGATGCATGCGGGAGACCAATGCCCACAGGCTCCCTGTTCTATTCTTTTGCGCTAGGGCGATTCTTCAAGATCTGAACTACCTCGGCGGTTGCGCCGACCCAACTCCCAACCGCCGGGCTGATTCCATGCAGTAACCGCGTAGATGTTCTGAAGTATGATTTCGAGTCGGTATTCAACAGCGGTTCGTGATGAGCGATTCGGTTTCTCAATGCATGCGCGCGCTGAAGGTAGTACTGAACTACGTATACATTGGTCAGACCTGGGAAGGCGTTGGAAAGGGCCGTCGTCCAAAGTCTTCTGGCGGCCGCCTCTTTAGCTCGATCCTGCTGATTGAGTTTGGATAGCGGAGTATGGCGATGTTTCGGATTGGGGAGTAGATGCAGCCAAAAACCAAAGGTGGTGTGCGCAATTATGTCATCGTGAGTGACATGTGCAGCGAACCTTGGGTGGGCCGGGTCTCTTTCGTTACTCCCATCGATAGCTCGACGCAGTGACCCATCGTACGTTGACAGTATTTTGCCCGACCGTGTTCTTGTATTCACTAATTTGAATAGCAACGGTGCTGGATGTTTCAGCCATTCCTCGGAACTCCCACCATCTCGCCCACGAGCGTCATTGCAATTTGGCTGTCCGTTGGTTAGCGGCTGGGCAGCGTTCCAGACGCGAAGCTGCTGATCCAGCGCATGACGGAGGACAACTTCCACATGTCCCAGAACGCGTGAAAGTTCTGCGGCCAACTTCGAGTTCCACGTGTAGGTTGCTAATGCCAATTGTCGATCGTTCTGGCAACAATCCAAGTATGTTTGGAACCGCGCTCCGGCAAGAAAGCTGCCAAAGTCCGCTATTTGATTTGCTGGGGTCATCAAAGTAGGATATTAGACAGAAGCTGGACCGCCTAACTTGTAAAAGTTGGGATTGTGATCCGTGCATATATCATTGGGAAGTCCTCGTATCGCAACGCGGTATGGGGCTTCTTTTTGTTTATGATTGTTTATGATCTGAACCGGGCCTGCCCGTCATCATCGGTATTCTGACCGTCATCGCCATGCTGACCTCGTGCGGTGGTGAACGTCCCGTTACGTCACCCAACTTCGCCCGCAGAACGTTAAAACAGGCAAGCGCCACCCCAACGGGGCGGCGCCTGCCTGTTCAACTCGGGAGGACTACTTGGTCAGCAGTTCCAGAGCCTTGTTCAGGGTTGCGCTTGGGCGCATCACAGCTGAAGTCTTGGCTTCGTCTGGACGGTAGTAGCGAGCGATATCCACGGCCTGGCCCTGGACCTCGGCGAGCTCGGAAACAATCGTTTCCTAGTTCTCCTCCCGTGCCTTGGCGACTGCGGCGAACGCGGAAGCCGCTCAACGCCTAGTTGACCGGCTCCGCCGACAATTTATGGGAGACCGGGCGGGGGCTCTAGGCTGTTGGCCATTTTGTCCGTGGCGGATGGAAAAATCAGGCCCATGAATGGCAAAGTTCAATTTCATGGAAATCTCCGCTCGGCAAGGAAGCGACGAGCGCAGGACATGTGGGATCAGGAACCGGAGAAGGCGCTGCCCAATCAGCTGCGCGAATGGACCGGCACCCAGATGCTGGGCGTCATCTTTTGCATGGCGTTCGTGCTCCTTTCGTTCGTCATGGGGTCCCCCGTTCGACTGGAATCGGCCGTGAACACTCCGGCAATTATTCTCGACGCTGTGCAGGTCCGAAAAGACACTGTCCTTACCGCCTTGGCGGTCTTGGCAACATTGATAGTTGCGTTGGCGCTGAGCACGCGCTCATTGGCAGTCTCCACGCACGATGCGCGGGAAGAAACTCGCAGACGCGAACGTCTGCGCCTCTCCACCTGGATCTGCGGGAGCCTGTCAGTCATGTTCGGGCTGCTCTACCTAGCTGGGTTCCTGGCCATGAGCTCTTCCGTCCCCACAGACGCGACCGACGCTTTGATCATTGTGTGCCTTTCGCAGACTCTCGCCTACGTCGCATCAACCTTCCGCTTGTCAGTAAGCGAGCATCTTTCGGCGGTCCAAGGCCGGCTGCCGGAACTGCTGTCCAAGCACCTTCGTGCAACGGAGGTGTCATTTCGCCGATGGTACTTCACTCCACGTGATTCAGTTCGGGTGCCGAAGCTGGTGCTATCACTGGCGAGCGCGGTCCTGTTGCTGATCGGGTTTGTCATGGCTATGCTCACCACACCCCGAAACGTGTTGGACGCGGACCAAGCCCGCTATGTCGAGATCGTAGTTCTTCTCTGGGTCATGCTCTTGATGCTGCTGCTGATTGCCTGCGCCGTCGGCGTCCAGTGGCTGTTGCCGCAGAATCGTTCTCGGCTGGCCGCGGTAGTGATGCTCGTGCCGCTGGGGGCAAGCATTGCGTTCCTGGCGATCCTCACTGTCATGATGCTGGCGAGCGATGAATACGCAGGGACCGAAAAGACGTCGGCAATGATCATCGCGGTCCTTGCCGCCTCATCGCTCTGCAGCTGCCTGCTGGTGCTGCCGCTGGCATTGACTCGCTATCCCCGGTCGCCGAAGCTCAGATCGGCTTACGTCAGGCTTTGCTATCCCGCACACATTCTCCGCTATTCAGTATTGGCTAACGCACGGGCCATACGTCGGCAAGAAATCCGCAATGGGCAACGCCGCATGCAGGCTCTGGAGTCGCTCGCGCTTCCCGAACAGTGCAACGACCATCGAACCGCTAAGATTGGCGCAAACCCGCAGTAAATCATGGAAGACAGCCTGCAGTCTGAGTGCTGCTAGTCGGTGATCCGTGCCGCTCCCAGACTCCAGGTAAAACGCTATGATTGGCATCCGGCAGCCCGGTACCCGGACGCGACGCCGCGATGACCTGAACTTCAGAGCGTGATTAACCATATGGATGTTCGGGTTCCTGCCCTCCGCACTCACCCAGATGCCAGCTGTCCAAGAGCCGTCGGAGCTCGCTCAGATCCGCTTCGGTGAAATCGTCCTGAGCGATGACCTCGAGCACGGAACAGGTCACCCGCCAGCTATCCACGGATTAATCAGGTCAATGCCGGTGTGTTCGAAGTCCTTGGTGTTGCGCGTCGCGCACGTCGCGTCATGCGCCAGGCAAATCGCGGCAATCTGAGCATCGGCCGTGCTGATCGGCGCTCCGGCGCCCTCGCGGGCTGCCAGTACGACCGCGTAGCATTCCGCCGCCGCTTCATCGAACGGCAGGACCGATCGACTTCCCCGGTACTGTCCGAGCACCGATTCGATGCTCTTCGCCAGCGCTGTCTTTCGGCGGCCGTCCGGCAGCTTCCTCACCCCAGAGAGCAGCTCGGCGAGCGTCACCGATGTGATGGCAACGTCCCCCGTCAGCGACGCGAGCCACTCGACGACGTGAGTCTCCGGCGAGGGCCGGAAGATCTCTGAGAGGACATTCGTGTCGAGGACTATCACCCGAAGTCCACCGATCTTGCGATGTCATCACGCCCTGGAACTGGAAGTTCTTGGACACCGCCGGCCTCTTGAGCCGCAGCCAGCAAGGCCATGCCGATGTTCGGCCGCCTGGCTGCCTTGGTGAGGATGTCGCGGACTTCGGCTTCCATGGACCGGCCGTGTTCCTTCGCCTGCGCGGCGAGTTGCTGCTTCACCGCGTCGTCAAGACCGCGAACGATGATGGATGGCATCGATCACCACCTCCTCTGCTATCACTCATGATAGCGCGATCGACGCAGTCACACCAGAGGACGTCGGAGCATATGCGCAGTCCAACTTTGCCTGCTCCCGTTAGAAAAACAGGCGCCACCCCAACGGGGCGGCGCCTGCCTGTTCAACTCGGGAGGACTACTTGGTCAGCAGTTCCAGAGCCTTGTTCAGGGTTGCGCTTGGGCGCATAACAGCTGAAGTCTTGGCTTCGTCTGGACGGTAGTAGCCAGCGATATCCACGGCCTGGCCCTGGACCTCGGCGAGCTCGGAAACAATCGTTTCCTCGTTCTCGCCCAGTGCCTTGGCAACTGCCGCGAACGCCTCAGCCAACTGAGCATCCTTGTCCTGCTTGGCCAATTCCTCTGCCCAGAACTTTGCCAGGTAGAAGTGGCTGCCGCGGTTGTCCAACTCGCCCACCTTGCGCTTAGGCGACTTGTCTTCCAGCAGGAAGGTGCCGGTTGCGGCATCCAAGGTATCAGCCAGGACCTGGGCACGAGCGTTGTCGTTGTTCACTGCCAGGTGCTCGAAGGAAGCACCCAGGGCCATGAACTCGCCCAGCGAATCCCAGCGCAGGTGGTTTTCGTTCACCAGCTGCTGCACGTGCTTCGGAGCCGAACCACCGGCGCCGGTCTCGAACAGGCCGCCGCCAGCCAGCAGCGGAACGATCGAAAGCATCTTGGCCGAGGTGCCCAGTTCCAGGATCGGGAACAGGTCGGTCAGGTAGTCGCGCAGCACGTTGCCGGTCACCGAGATGGTGTCCTCGCCCTTGCGGATGCGATCGATGGAGTACTGGGTCGCCTCGACTGGGGACAGGATTTCGATGGTCAGGCCATCGGTGTCGTGTTCCTTCAGGTATTCGTTGACCTTGGTGATCAGCACGGCGTCGTGTGCGCGCTTCTCGTCCAGCCAGAAGACAGCAGGAGTCTGCGAAGCGCGAGCGCGGTTCACGGCCAGCTTGACCCAGTCGCGGATGGCAACGTCCTTGGTCTGGCAGGCACGCCAGATGTCGCCGGCGAAGACCTGGTGCTCGATGAGCACGGTGTCGTTCTCGTCGACGATCTGCACGTGGCCGTTGGCAGCCAATTCGAAGGTCTTGTCGTGGGAACCGTATTCCTCGGCCTTCTGGGCCATCAGGCCGACGTTTGGCACGGTGCCCATGGTGGTTGGGTCGTAGGCGCCGTTGGCACGGCAATCATCGATGACAACCTGGTAGATGCCTGCGTAGGAGGAATCCGGCAGAACGGCCAGGGTGTCTGCGGTATCGCCCTTGGCATCCCACATCTTGCCGCCCAGGCGGATCATTGCCGGCATGGAAGCGTCAACGATGACATCCGATGGGACGTGCAGGTTGGTGATGCCCTTGTCGGAATCGACCATGGCAACTGCCGGGCCTTCTTCCAGGCCCTTGGCGATCAGCTTCTCGACGCCGGCGCGAACCTCGTCGGAAAGTTCGTCCAGGCCGCCGAGGATGGCAGCAAGGCCGTTGTTGGCGTTCAGGCCAGCAGCAGCCAGCTCGTCGCCGTAGGTGTCGAACAGCTCGGAGAAGTAGGCCTTGACCACCTGGCCGAAGATGATTGGGTCGGAAACCTTCATCATGGTGGCCTTCAGGTGGGCCGAGAACAGCACGCCCTCTTCCTTGGCGCGGGCCACGGCGTTCTTCAGGAACTCGGACAGGGCCGCGACGTGCATGACGGTGCCGTCGATGACTTCGCCTTCAAGAACCTTGAATGGCTTCTTCAGGACCTTGACTTCGCCGTCTTCGCCGACGAAGCGGATCGAGATGCTCTTGTCCGCATCGATGACGACGGACTTCTCGTTCGAAGCGAAGTCGTCAGCGCCCATGGTGGCGACGTTGGTCTTCGAATCCGCGGACCATGCGCCCATGGAGTGCGGGTACTTGCGGGCGTAGTTCTTGACGCTCAATGGTGCGCGGCGGTCCGAGTTGCCCTCGCGCAGCACCGGGTTCACGGCGGAGCCCTTGATCTTGTCGTAGCGTGCGCGGACGTCGGTCTCTTCATCCGAAGATGGGTTGTCCGGGTAGTCAGGCAGTGCGTAGCCGGCAGCCTGCAGTTCGGCGATAGCGGCCTTGAGCTGCGGGATGGATGCCGAGATGTTTGGCAGCTTGATGATGTTCGCTTCTGGGGACTTGGCCAGATCGCCAAGTTCGGCCAGGGCATCGGAAATGCGCTGCTCTTCGGTGACATAGTCAGGGAAGGTAGCGATGATGCGGCCTGCGAGCGAGATGTCGCGGGTCTCGAGCTCCACGCCTGCGGTCGACGCGAAGGCCTCCACGATTGGCAGGAACGAGTGAGTCGCCAGCATTGGCGCTTCGTCGGTGTGGGTGTAAATAATCTTGGCCATAGGTGTGGCGTCTCCCTGAACGTCGTGCGGAAGCGGGGTTAACCGCCCTGAACTCAACGTTCCAAATCTACCCGATTTTGCCCTGCACCACACTTTCACGGCATGCGAATAGTTCTTGGGAACCCCAATTTTTCCCCGAAATGCCGGGATGAATAGCGTGGGAGCAGTTTGTCACATTTAAGTTAATCTGCCATAACTCAATCTCGTTTTACATGCTGCTCAGGGTCCCGGGGTGCCGATAGCGGAAATCTGCAGCATTTCATGAACCGACTGCTCGAAGAATTCCGAAGGCGCTGCAGCACTGCCAGCCCTTTCGGCCTGGGTGAAGCACTGCCAGGCAACGCGCCAGGTTGATGCGACCATCTCGGCGATCAGCAGGGACTGCATTTGCGTCACCAGCCGCCGGTCGGACAGCGATCGGCTCAGCTCGATTACCAGTTCCTGCTCCCTGCTGGTGGCGATCAGCAGGAGCTTGGGATCCGAGATCATCAGGCGGGTGACACGGCGGAACTCGTGCTGCTCGATTTCCGCGGAAAAATGGTCCCGGCACACCTGGAGAAGGGATTGGAAAATTTCCGCCGGCGTTGCCCCCGGGGCAGGGGCAAAGCCCATCAGCGCGACAACCAGCTCGCCCTGCCCGGGGACGATGGCCGATTCCTTGGAATCGAAATAGCGGAAGAACGTGCGATCCGAGATGCCAACGCGCTGCGCAATTCGCGCCACGGTCGTGGCCTCCAGCCCGAGCTCTTCAACAAGATCCAACGCTGCCGCTTGAATCTTGCGCGAGGTCTCTGCCTTGCGCTGATCCCGTATCCCCATGCAGTCCTCCATAGCTGTAGCTTCCAGCGATCGTCTCATAAGCGGGAAGGAAAGTAGTTTCCTGTCACACTCTGACAGTTTTCCTTACGAAATTGTGTCACTCTATGACACTATTTGACAGTTGAGAACTCCAAGAAAGAGGAAAAGTGACGTCAGAACCCACAAAAACAGAGGTCCACGCTTCGCCACCACCTGCGCCTCAAGCGGCGCTCAGCACCAAGCAGCTCACCGGAATCATTGCGGCGCTCGCCTTGGCAGCCTTCATGATGATCCTGAACGAAACAGTGCTGACCGTGGCACTGCCGGGAATCATGGCCGATATGAGCATCACCGCGGCCACCGGGCAGTGGCTCACCACCGGCTTCTTGCTGACCATGTCGGTCGTCATTCCCACCACCGGCTTCCTGCTGCAGCGGTTCAACCATCGCCCGCTCTTCATGTTCGCCATCATCAGCTTCCTGGTGGGCACGGTCATAGCCGTCATCGCTCCGAGCTTTGCCTTTTTGCTCGTAGCGCGCATCATCCAGGCGCTTGGCACGGCCATCATCCTGCCCTTGCTCATGACCACTACGCTCTCGCTGGTTCCGATCCACAAGCGCGGCACCATCATGGGCCTGAATTCCATCGTCATTGGCGTGGGTCCCGCGATCGGTCCAACCGTCTCGGGTGCTGTGGTGCATGCCTTGGGATGGCACTATATCTTTGCGATGATGCTCCCCATTGCAGCGGTAGTCCTGATCTTGGGCATCATTTTCTTCAAGGTTCCCTCCAGTGCCCGCAACATCCGAGTAGATGGCGCTTCGGTTGCACTCTCCGCGCTGGCTTTTGGTTTCCTGGTGTACGGAATTTCCAGCATCGAGCATGCCTCCACCAACCCGGCACTGACAATTCTCAGCTTCGCCATTGGCCTGGTATCGCTGGCGATTTTCATCAAGCGCCAGCTGTCGCTGACCAGCACGGGACGCGAGCTGCTCAACCTCTCCGCGTTCAGCTCGCGTGGATTCACCTTCTCGATCGTCATGATCATGATCGCCTTTGGCACCCTGCTCGGCTCGTTGATGATCGTTCCGCTGCTGCTGGAATCGGGCAAGGGCATTGACTCGCTAAAGATCGGCATGATGCTGCTCCCCGGCGGTGTTGCCCAGGCGATCGTCTCTCCAATTTTCGGGCGCATCTATGACAAGCGCGGCCCACGCCCAGTTTTGATCCCGGGCGCCATCATGCTCGCTGCTGGCCAGTGGCTGTACACGCTGATCAACGCCGAGACCGAATTGTGGATGTTCATGATCACCCACATCGTCTTCTCCATCGGCTTGGCATTGCTGATGACCGGGTTGATGTCCTCGGCCATGGCTTCGCTGGATCCACGGCTCTTCGGCCACGGTTCGGCCATCTTCAACACCGGACAGCAATTAGGCGGAGCCATCGGCACCACCATTTTCGTCACGGTGATGTCTGTGATCTCGAAAGCGAAAGTCGATGCTGGCACCGGGGCTGCCGAGGCCCTGTTCTCGGGTGCCCATGTGGCGTTCATGATCGGCGCAGTGCTGGCAACAATCGGGATCTTCTTCGCTTGGTCAATCACGGGCGAAAAGTCCCAGGCAAATCACTAATGCACTGCCCGTGGGTCGATTCGCGTAGAGGTTCGGAGCAGCACGAGCGCTGACGCCCGGGCCAGCGGCAGATGGCCAAGATAAATACGGTGTTCAGCCCGAGTGGAAGAATTCCTGCCGGAATTCCTCCACTCGGGCTTTGCTG
Source organism: Glutamicibacter halophytocola (assembly GCF_001302565.1). Taxonomy (NCBI): domain Bacteria; kingdom Bacillati; phylum Actinomycetota; class Actinomycetes; order Micrococcales; family Micrococcaceae; genus Glutamicibacter; species Glutamicibacter halophytocola. Next base: position 792,482 of record NZ_CP012750.1, on the reverse strand, counting down.
GTTTCATGACCGGTTCCCGGCCTGACGCATTGGAAGAAAATGGGCAAACGACAGGAATGACGAAATGTCTAGAAACAGACAGCCCTCCGACCCCGGCCGCCACTGCCCGGCGTGCTCCAATCAAGCGCTAGCCAGAGAGTTCAATACAGCCTGAGCGAACCAGTTATTGAAGGCAACTAACGGTAGAACCGGGTCGTGCGCTCGTAAGCATTCACTCGTAGGAGACTGCAAAAACGCAGGACGAAACCTACGCCACCGAAAAAGAACACAGCCTAGGAGCATGACTGCACGCACAATATCAGCGAAGGGCTGAAAATCGACTCGAGTCAAGGAAATTAGAAGCGTTAGAAATTGTGATTATTAAGCCGCAAAGCCGTAGCCAAAGCTGGAAGTAGACTGTTTTCATGATCGTGATTTTTAAAATCAGGTAATCGTTGCGGTTCCTGCAGTCGACTTCGATAATCTCGGTTCTCACAACTCTTCTTGGTCATTGCGATGGTCTTTAACTGCGGTCAAAGCTGCAGTTACGAGTGCAAATGCAAACGCTATCCAGAGATTCCCCAGCACTTCAAGGAAATGGCGGTTGGCCAACGCGCAATAAACACCAGTCAACGCCGAAAGGCCAAGGATAGATATCGTAAGATACAAAACGACTCGACGAACTACGAGTTTGCGGGCCCATCTCATATTAGGCAACTCCTGACTGAATCTGCAGCTCCCACGCTATCCCGGGTATGGAGCATTGCGAATCGGAGCGAGTTGCGCTGCTGTCAGACCAACAGCAGCCAATGCTGCGGCAATTTTCTTTCTATACTTCCAAACCAAACGCGCTACACGGACCAAAATCCAAGACGTCGCAGGAATTCCAACACAGCCAACAATCACTTCCGTGACCTGCATGATTACTTGGTTCTTAGTGACGCCTTTTCGGAAAACCCAGAGTGCGGTTAACGCGCAACTTACAATAGCAGCTGGGCCAGGGAGCGGTAACCCTGCGGGTTGCATTACACCCAGATCATTCAATCGCTTCTGACGCTTAGCCATCTGGGCAATCTCAATGTCCGAGACTGAACCGAATTCTTCAAACGCTCGCTCGAAATCTTCGATATCCTGCAAGCCTTTGCTATCAGGATCACAGGTATTGCAATCGTTTAGTGACGTTAATCTGTCTCCCGCATGCTCACTGCTCCCTAGTTTGGCTGCTTGTGGAGCTAGTAACCCTAGTAGAACCACTGGGGCAAGGTTGAATACTACATTCCGCCGATCTAACGACATCGCATCCAGTCTTTCTATTTTTTAGTGATTAATTCTGTCTGTAAACAGAAACTACCAGTAAAATTGAGATATTCCAATCGATTTTTGGAATATCTACATACCGTAGTAATGAGGTGCGGCTCGTTGGGACGCCATGGTGCTTCTGAGAAACTTCACGAACCTCAAGCAGCATATCCAGGCTAGCGAGATCCTACTCTTTGTGGCGCTCGCTCCCTGCGAAGTCTTTAAGAACGGGAGCTTCTTCAGGGTTGGCAATAATCCTCCCCTAGCGCAGGGCAGGACTCGAATGGCTTCTGAATTGAAATGTCGCCAGCAGTTCAGCGAACTTTTATCACCGGGACCGCGCCCTGAAGCTGGCCTCGATGGGGCGCTTATGCGGCCGTTTGAGATTGCGGTTCTGCCGATTTTATACGCGTATATCACTTTGCAGCTCGAAAGTCTGACTCGTGCTAATGGCAATCGGACGATGCGGTTGCACTACCCGCTCGATGGCAACGCGGTTTCTTCCAGCTGAATCCGACAACGCAAGATTTACACATGAGTTTTTGAAACGGCGGGGCCGACATAGGTGATTGCTCATAAGTTGGTCTGGGGATCGCACCACTTACGCCCCTGCCCGTTCCCGGAGAAGTTCCGATCCACGTTCTGCCCGGCGCAGCCTTCTCGTCTCGCCTACAAGGTGGTAGCTTGAAGGCCATTCAGGGAAGTCCAGAAGCCTCGGTCTTCCTCATCCCCGGATCTCCGGGCCTCCAGATAGGGGACGTAGCATGACAGCAATGCCGGACTCCGACATGAGCGATCTTGCGATTGCCTCGCGGGCAGTGCTCGCATCGATCTCCCGGATCGCCGAAGCCGCCGGAATCCCGGACGCTGCACTGGAACCCTATGGCAAGTACAAGGCAAAGATTGATCCGGCCCTGCTGCCCACTGGAACCCGGCGCGGAAAAGTAGTCCTGGTCAGCGGCATGTCTCCGACACCGGCAGGTGAAGGGAAGTCCACCATGGTGGTGGGGCTGGCCGACGCACTGGCGGCCACCGGGGCCAAGACCATGATCGCGCTGCGCGAGCCCTCGGTCGGCCCGAGTTTCGGGATGAAGGGCGGAGCCACCGGCGGCGGCCAATCCCAGGTACTGCCCATGGACGAGATTAATCTGCATTTCACCGGGGATTTCCACGCCATCACCAGCGCGAACAATCTGCTCATGGCAATGCTCGACAACCACCTGCAACAGGGCAACGCCTTGGGCATCGACCCGCGGTCCGTCACCTTCAAACGGGTGCTGGACATGAACGACCGGGCGCTGCGCCACGTGGTGATAGGCCTGGGCGGTACCGCCAACGGAGTGCCGCGCGAAACAGGCTTTGAAATCACTGCCGCCTCCGAGGTCATGGCAGTGTTCTGCCTGGCCACCGGGCTCGCGGATCTGCGTGCCCGGCTGGGCAGGATCACCGTCGGATACACCTATGCCAAGGCTCCGGTCACCGCCGATGATCTGGGTGCGGCAGGTGCGATGGCGCTGCTGCTCAAGGAAGCCATCAAGCCCAACCTGGTGCAGAGCATCGGCGGCACGCCAGCGCTCATCCACGGCGGGCCCTTTGCCAACATCGCCCACGGCTGCAACTCGGCCATCGCCACCAACACCGCCCGTGCACTGGCCGATGTGGTGGTGACCGAGGCCGGTTTCGGCACCGATCTGGGCGCCGAGAAATTCATGGACATCAAGGCCCGCTACGCCGGGTGCCCGCCGGACACGGTGGTCATTGTCGCCACCGTCCGGGCACTGAAGATGCATGGTTCGGTGCCCAGGGAAGAACTGGGGACCGAAAACGTCAAGGCCGTGCAGGCCGGGTTGTCTAACCTGGAACGCCACGCCTCGATCATCGCCAAGTTCGGTGTCCAGCCGGTGATCGGCATCAACCGCTTCACCACGGATACCGACGCCGAGCTGGAAGCAGTCACCAGCTGGGCAGCGCAGCAGGGCATCGCCTGCGCCATCGCCGATGTCTGGGGCCATGGCGGGACCGGGGCCACCGAGCTGGCCGCCGCGGTGCTGCGCGCCATCGAGGAACCGGGAAATTTCGCCCCGCTGTACGAGCTGGAGCAACCGGTCGAGGAGAAGATCCTGGCCCTGGTGCGCGAAATCTACGGGGGCGAAGGCGTCGAGTACTCCCCCAAGGCCCGGCGGATGCTCCAGCAGATCAATGACAATGGGTGGTCCCACCTGCCGGTCTGCATCGCAAAAACCCAGTATTCCTTCTCCGACGACCCGCAGCTGCTCGGCGCCGCCAGCGGCTTCACCGTGCAGGTCCGCGAGCTGATTCCCAAGACCGGTGCCGGTTTCATCGTGGCCATCACCGGGGCACTGACGACGATGCCGGGCCTGCCTAAGGTGCCGGCCGCCGTGCACATGGATGTCGACGAGCAGGGCAACGCTATCGGATTGTCCTAGCGTCCGGACTCGCCGCGGATGCTGCCTGCGCGAGGTTCTGCGGCGGGCGAACGTGGTAGTTCTCTGACCGCGTCAGGCCCCGGGGGTCCCGGGCTAGGCTTTGTGGAGCAGCACCCTTCAGCTGGCATCATGACAAGGCACGGAAGAAGGGAAGCAACCAGGGAATCGCAAATCACGACGAAACCACAGGACTACGCCAGACCCCGGATCCAGAGGGCAAGAATACTGCTGCCCCTGATCCGGACGACACCCAGGGCGCGCCCATCCCGTTCGGCCTTGAAGATACCGACGGCGAAGAAGAGGACGAAGGCTAAGCGGCGCGCGTCCCAGCCCGAGCCCTGCCCAGTGCCGGGAATTTCATACGGAATCCCCGGCACCGGGTTTTCCATGTCATTCGCAATGGTCCTGCTCAGCACCCAATTCGGAGCACTTTCATCTGCCCTTCGAAGCGTCGATCTCCAAACAAGACGTCTAGATTGTTGAACAATTATCGAAAGTAGGGCATTCTTTTACCAAGACATGTTCACGAGACGGGGATCACAATGCCATTCATAGACCTGAATTCCGACGTAGGCGAATCTTTCGGCAATTGGAAAATGGGTGATGACGCCGCCATCTTCACCTCCGTCTCCTCTGCAAATATCGCTTGCGGTTTCCACGCCGGAGACCCGAGCACCATCGCGCAAACCTGCCGCGATGCTGTCAGCGCGAACGTCACCATCGGCGCGCACGTAGGGTACCGGGATCTGGCCGGCTTCGGCCGCCGCTTCCTGGATTGCTCGGCTACCGAGCTGGCTGACGATGTCCTGTACCAGCTCGGAGCATTGCAGGCTTTGGCTCGCAGCGCCGGTGCAGAAATCAAGTACGTCAAGCCCCACGGCGCCCTCTACAACACCATCGTGCATCACGAGGCACATGCACAAGCGGTCATTGATGCGATCAAGGCCTTCGGCACGGACCTTCCTGTTTTGCTTTTGCCTGGCTCGCTCGCCCTGCAAAAGGCCGAAGCCGCTGGGCTGCGTGGTGTTGCCGAAGCTTTTGCCGACCGCAATTACAACCCCGATGGAACATTGGTATCCCGCCGCGAAGCCAACGCGGTTCTGCATGACGCCGAAGTGGTCGCCGCCAACATGATCCGCTTGGCCACCGAAGGCACCATTGTCGCGGTGGATGGCAGCACCATCACCATGCCGGCCGAAAGCATCTGCCTTCATGGCGATACCGCCGGAGCAGTTGCCATGGCTCGTGCTGTGCGCAGCGGCTTGGAAAGCGCCGGCGTGCAGATCCGGAGCTTCGCGTGAGCATCCGCGCCATCCACCGGGCAGGCTCGCAAGACCTGCTCATCGATCTCGACTCGCTTGACGCAGTCTTGGCGCTAAATGCCGCTTTGGAAGCTTCTCCCCTGCCCGGACAGCGCGATCTGTTGGCTGCCGCTCAGACGGTGCTGCTGAAGTTCGATTCGAGGCACAGCGCCGAACGCGCCATGGAAGCCCTGCCAGGACTTGCAGTGGCCTGTGCAGTTCGCACCGCGGGCAAACTCGTTGAAGTTCCGGTGCATTACGACGGCGAAGATCTTGCCGCGGTCGCCGAACTGACCGGGCTGAGTGTCGAAGCAGTGGTCAATGCCCACACAAGCCAGACATGGCGCGCGGTATTCGGCGGATTTGCTCCCGGCTTTGCCTACCTGCTCGGTGAAAACCAGGAATTGAATGTCCCGCGCCGGGACACACCGCGAACCAAGGTTCCGGCCGGAGCTGTGGCCCTGGCAGGCGAGTACTCGGCTGTTTATCCCCGCCAATCCCCCGGCGGCTGGCAGCTGATCGGACATACCGACCTGCACATGTGGGACCTGCAGCGCGAAAATCCTGCATTGATCCGGCCGCAGGATACCGTGCAGTTCGTCCCGGCTACCCAGAGGCTGTCTCTGAACCAGCCAGCGGAGGCATTGGACGAGCCCTCCGGGCAGGCACACAGCGGCGGCCTGAAGATCATCGATGCCGGCCTGCAATCCCTGCTCCAGGACGCCGGGCGCATCGGCTACGGAAACCTCGGAGTTGGCGTGGCCGGAGCCGCTGACCCCACCGCATTCCGCCAGGCCAACCGGCTCGTGGGCAACCGCATGGACCAGGCGGTCATCGAGAATCTGGGCAGCCGCATCACCGTCGAGGCCTGCGGGGACCAAGTCCTGGCGCATGCCGGGGCACAGGCGCAGCTGTGGATCACTCCGGCGGAAGATGACCAGGTGCGCACCACCCGGCAGGTAGCCAGCAACGCTCCCTTTGCGCTGCTGCACGGCGAGCGCTTGAGCGTGGAGCCCGGCGGCCAAGGCTTGCGCAGCTACCTTGCGGTGCGTGGCGACATCACCCTCAAGCCGGTGCTCGGTTCGCTGTCTACCGATACGCTGTCCGGAGTCGGTCCCGATCCGCTGGTTTCCGGAACCGTCATTCCGGTCCAACAGCCATCCGTCGGGCACATTGTCGGCAATCCCCAGCCGAGCACACTGCCGGTTCCCGATGACCGGGGCGTATATCAGCTCAGGGTTCTGCCCGGTCCGCGCACCGAGTGGTTTGGCCCCTGCGGGTTGAAGCAGCTGGCAAAACAGCTCTGGGACGTCACCAGCGAATCGAACCGGGTAGGCATCAGGTTGTCTACCGGGGACCAGCCGTTGCAACGCGTCCTAACCGGCGAACTGGCCAGCGAAGGCGTCGCCCGAGGCTCCTTGCAGGTTCCGCCCTCCGGCCTTCCCGTGCTCTTCCTCGCTGATCATCCGGTCACCGGCGGCTACCCGGTGATCGCCACGGTCATCTCCGAGGATCTCAGCGCCGCGGCCCAGCTTCCCCCGGGAAGCAAGATCCAATTCGTCCTCCAGCCCCCAGCCGCTTTGACGGCCAAATAACTTCCAAGGATTGTCATGAAAAAGGTTCTCATCGCCAACCGCGGCGAAATCGCAGTCCGCATTGCCCGGGCGGCCACTGACGCAAATGTCGCCTCGGTAGCTATCTACTCCGATCCGGACGCCGACGCGTTGCATATGCGGCGTGCCGACGAGGCCTACCCGCTGCACGGTTCCACCGGGGCGGACACCTACTTGAACATCGAGAAGATCATCGCGATCGCGAAGCGCTCCGGAGCCGACGCGGTTCACCCGGGCTACGGCTTCCTCTCGGAAAACGCCAGCTTTGCCCAGGCGGTCATTGACGCCGGGATGAAGTGGATCGGCCCCTCGCCCCAGGCCATTGAGGACCTGGGCAACAAGGTCACTGCACGGCAGATTGCCGTTCGCGCCGGCGCACCATTGGCTCCTGGCACCGATGGCCCTGCCGAAAATGCCGAAGAGGTTCGTGCCTTCGCCGAGGAATACGGTGTTCCTGTGGCCATCAAGGCCGCGTTTGGCGGTGGCGGCCGTGGCATCAAGATCGCGTATACGCTCGATGAGATCACCGAGGCCTTCGAGTCGGCCACCCGCGAGGCCACGGTAGCCTTTGGCCGGGGCGAATGCTTTGTGGAGCGCTTCCTCTCCAAGCCACGGCATGTCGAGGCCCAGGTCCTGGCTGATGCGCACGGCAATGTTGTCGTCGTTGGCACCCGGGATTGCTCGCTTCAGCGCCGCCACCAGAAGCTGGTGGAGGAAGCGCCAGCCCCGTTCCTCAGCGACGAGCAGCGAACCCGCATCCACGAATCCGCCAAGGCGATCTGCAAGGAAGCTGGCTACGTCGGCGCCGGCACCGTCGAATATCTGGTGGCCCAAGACGGCCTGATTTCCTTCTTGGAGGTCAATACCCGATTGCAGGTGGAACACCCGATCACCGAGGAAACGGCCGGCGTGGATCTGGTGGCGGAGCAGTTCCGCATCGCTGATGGCCTGCCGCTGTCCCTGGCCGAAGACCCAACGCCCCAGGGCCATGCCTTTGAATTCCGCATTAATGCCGAAGACCCTGCCCGCGGATTCCTCCCTGCCCCGGGGACGGTAGAGCGCTTCGAGGCCCCAACCGGCGCCGGGGTGCGTATCGATTCCGGTGTTCGCAGCGGTTCTGTCATTCCGCCGTTCTACGACTCGATGATTGCCAAGCTGATTGTCCACGGCGCCGACCGCAACCAGGCCCTGCGCCGGGCACGCTTGGCGCTGGATGAGATCACCATTGCCGGCGTGCCCACAGTCCTGCCTTTCCACCGCGCGGTCATTGACCATCTGGATTTCGCTGGAGAGCAGCTGAAGGTCTACACCACCTGGATTGAGGATGAATTCCTCAATGAAGTCGAGGCCAGCGACCAGATGGATCTCGACCAGCTGGATACCAGCCGGGAAACGATCACCATCGAGCTGGATGGCAAGGCTGTGCAGCTTGGACTGCCCATGGCTCTCACCAACGCGTTGCGCAACCCGTCGGGGGCTGGCGCCATGAATTCGGCGCAGGCTCAGCAGGCTTCCGAGCACGATGCGGCCGCGGTGCTCAGCCCGATGGATGGCAACCTCGTCCGGTTCGCTGTCGAAGATGGCCAGGCCGTTTCCAAGGGACAAACGGTGGCCGTGGTTGAAGCAATGAAGATGGAGTCTGCCGTAGCGGCTCATCGCGAAGGCGTTTTCACTGCGGCGGACCTTGAGATCGGGGCTGCGGTACGGCGTTCCGACGCGTTGGGCAGCATCCGGTAACCGAGTTGGCGCTTGTTCCTTTTCCAGCATCGAGTTGGGATAAATTGGACTAATGAACTCCAGCAGCAGTGTCTCCGCGCTTCCGGCCAAAGCACCCCATGCGCATAGCAGTGTTTGGGCCGCGAATCTTTTGCGCACCCGAATCGCAGAAGGCGAGTTGTTGCCCGGAGACAAGCTGTCAGAGCAGTCCTTGGCGGAGTCGCTGGGGCTTTCGCGCAATACCTTGCGTGAAAGCTTCACCCTGCTGGACAGTGAACTGATCATCACCAGAATCCCCAACCGCGGGGTTTTTGTTGCGTCGCCGGATGCTGATGATGTGCGGGAAATCTACGCCGTGCGCCGCACCATTGAGCCGGCCTGCCTGGCGTGGGGCCCGGAACTGGATTTGGAGCAGCTGGGCACCATCATCGTTGAAGCGCGCGCCGCCTTGGCCGCCGGGGACATACCTCGGATGGCCAGCGCCAATCAGGCCTTCCACCAGCAACTGGTTCGTTCCTCGGATAGCAGCTTGGTCCAAGAACTCATGGGCCGAGTACTGGCACGGATGCGTCTGGTCTTCCATGCGATGAGCGATGCCCCGGATTTCCACTCGCACTATGTGGAGCAAAATGCCCGCTTGGTAGAACTGCTGCGTGAAGGCCAACGCGATGAAGCGGCCACGGCCCTGCGGGGATACTTGGACAAGGCTGAAGCAGAGTTGCTCGAACACATCAACAGGGCAGCAGAATAGCGCCAGCACCCCCTGTGCCACAGCGGATGTCTTGCGATTTCTGTCTCACCGATAATGCGGTCACTCAGAGTCTGCACGTTTAGCTTCTTGCGGTGCATCCTCGTTGCCCGTTGCCGAGAAGGGCATGGCCGGCATGGCGCCAAGAGGGCATCATTCTCTGAATTTTCGCGATTTTTGGCGTTCTTGCTGCCTGTCGATGGCCCAGTTGCTCGAAGGGCCACTCATGATGGGCTCCCAGCGGCGTTCACCTGATACATTGGCTGCGGATTCGAAACCCCGGCCTGCAAGCACCTGTCCTGTCAGCGTATGGTTTAAGGCAATCTTGCGAGTTCCTGCCTTGTCCAGTGAACCCGCACCCAATAGCCGTTGCTGAAAGGTTCCGCCCGTGAACTTGCCCGTTGCCGAATTGCATATCCATCTCGAGGGAACCCTGGAACCCGAGATGATCATGTCGCTGGCCGCAAAGCACTCGATAGAACTTCCCTACAGCTCAATTGACGAGCTGCGGGCACAGTATGAGTTCAGCAATTTGCAGTCGTTCTTGGATCTGTTCTACGCCAACGTGCTGGTGCTTCGCACCCGCGAGGATTTCCACGAAATCACCATGGCCTATTTGCAGCGTGCACACGCCTCAGGCGTGCGCCACGTGGAATTGTTCTTCGATCCCCAGGCCCATGTTGAACGCGGCATGGACCTGCGCGATGTCATCGCAGGAATTCGTGACGCACTGGGCGAAGCGCAGGATCGCTGGGGAATCTCGCATAAGCTCATTGCCTGCTTCTGGCGCCATGCACCGGCCAGCGAGGCCTTGGAACTGCTGCGCCTGATGATTGCGGAGAAGCACGATATCGACGGCATCGGGCTGGACTCCTCCGAGCTTAGTTTCCCGCCAGAGCTCTTTGTCGAAGTTTTCGACCTGGCCCGCGAAAGCGGTTTGCACGTGGTCGCCCATGCCGGTGAAGAAGGCCCCGCAGACTACATTTGGCAGGCCCTGGACCTGCTCAAGGTGGAGCGCGTGGATCACGGCATTCGCTGCCTGGACGATGAGAAGCTGGTGCAGCGGCTCGTTGCAGAACAGACGCCGCTGACCGTCTGCCCGCTCTCGAATATCCGGCTGCGCGCGGTGGATACGATGGCCGATCATCCGCTGCCATCCATGCTTGAAGCGGGCTTGAAAGTTTCGGTGCATTCCGATGATCCGGCGTATTTCGGCGGCTACATGGACGCCAACTTCGCTTCGCTGATGAAGACTTTCAATTTCAGCACCGAGCAATTGGCACAGTTGGCGCGCAACTCCTTTGAATCATCATTCATAGATGAGTCTGCGAAACGAGAGCGCCTGGCCGAAGTAGAAGCTTGGGTTAATCAGCGCTAGGCAAGGCTTGCAGTTTAAATGAGTGCTGCGGTGTTCTTCCCGGAAGGGGCGAACACCGCAGCACTTTTTAGCTATGGCACTTGATACTGCGAATCCTTGATGTCGGTGATCAGCATGTGGCCGGGCGCGTGGCCGATGGCCAGAGACGGCTTTGACTCCATGACAGCAGCTTGCGGCGTGACGCCGCAGGCCCAGAACACTGGCACGCTGCCTTCCGGGATGTTGACGGCATCGCCAAAGTCTGGCTTCGACAGATCAGTAATTCCTAGCTCTTCCGGATTGCCGATATGTACCGGCGCCCCATGCACTGCTGGATACCGGGAGGTGATCCGAACGGCATCCGCTACCTGCGACGCGGGTATGGGCCTCATCGACACCACCATTGGACCGGAGATAGCCCCGGCTGTGGTGCTCCGCGTAGTGGTCTTATACATGGGAACGTTGACGCCCTGGTCAATGTGCGCGACGGAGATTCCGTTGTCCATCAAGGCTGACTCAAAGGTGAAAGAGCAGCCGATGATGAAGGTGACCAAATCTTCGCGCCAATACTCGGTCAAGTCGGTGGGTTCAGCAACCTTGACGCCATTTTCGTACACCACGTACTTCGGAACATCGGTTCTGATGTCCCCTGAAGCAAGCAGCTCGCTGGACACTTCCCCTGCTTCAAGCACACCCAGCACCGGGCAGGACTTGGGATTGCGCTGGGCGAAGAGCAGAACATCAAATGCCAGCTCTCGCGGCACGATCATCAAGTTCGCCTGCGCATACCCGGCGCTGATTCCCGCCGTGGGAAGCACTTGGCCTTTGCGAAAAAACTCTCGCGCTTGCTTCGGGGACAATGCGGCTCGTTGGCCCAAGTCCAGGTCTTTGATGTTTTCCATTCTCTTGCCGCCTTAGGCCCGCCAGAGCGCGGCCAGGCCGGTCAACGAGTTCCATCCGAGGAACACGCTCAGCAGCCAAGCCAGCACGCCCACGAGCAGCAGGACCTTCGGATACTGGTAGCCGCTCATGAGGTCCCTGCGTCGCCAGGCTACCCATAGAAGAACTGCGAAACCGACAGGCAGGATCAAGCCGTTGAATGCGCCGGCGAAGATCAGCAGGGTGGCTGGCGCCTTGCCCAGGAACAGGTAGATGACGCCGCAGACCGCGATGAAGGCGACGGTGATCAAATTGCGGGTGCGTTCCGAGGTGCTTCGCTTGGTAATAAAGGAGACCGAGGTGTAGGCCGCGCCGATAACGCTCGTCAGGGCCGCTGCCCAGAGGATGATGCCGAAGGCGCGAATGCCGATGTCGCCTGCGGCGTGGCCGAAGGCTTCGGCCGCCTTGTTGTCGCTGGCCAGAACCACGCCGCCGGCAACAACGCCGAGGATCGCCAGGAACAAGAGCACTCGCATGACGCCGGTGACAATGATGGCCAGGATCGAAATGTTGGAAATTGATTTGACGTGCTCAATGCCGCTGGTGCCCGAATCAATCATGCGGTGGGCGCCAGCGTAGGTGATGTAGCCGCCAACGGTGCCACCGATCAGGGTGGTGATAATCAGGAAGTCGATCTTCTCAGGCAGGACCACGTTGCGCAGGGCTTCGCCAACAGGTGGGGCGGCCACGATTGCTACGTACATCATCAAGAGGATCATGATGGCACCGAGCAGCACGACGATGCGGTCCAAAGCCATTCCGGCTTTCTTGGACAGGAAGATCAGGATTGCGACGACAGCCGAGATCGCTCCGCCAATCTTGGCATCCACGCCGAGCATGGCGTTGACGCCAAGTCCGGTACCGGCGATGTTGCCGATGTTGAAGACCATGCCTCCGATGAATACAAGGACTGCCAAGAACCAGCCCACGCCGGGCAGAACCTTATTGCCAAGTTCCTGGGCGCGCATCCCGGTAACGCCAATGACGCGCCAGACGTTCAGCTGCACCGCGATATCAACGAGGATCGACACGACAATGGCGAAGGCGAAGGCTGCTCCGATTTGTACCGTGAATTCGGTGGTCTGGGTAATGAACCCGGGACCGATGGCGCTGGTGGCCATCAAGAACATCGCTCCCAGCAGGGCGGTGCGCCGCGCCTTGGGGCTCATTTCAGTCTTTGACTCAGGAAGTGCCATGGTGACGTTCCAATGCGATAGTGGTGACAGCTGTCACAGAATCAATGTAACGCACAAGACATTACAGGTTGTTGAACAACCTTGGCAAGATGTTGTTGAACAATTTTATGTTTCGCAAACTTCACCCCTCCCAGGTAGACGCGCTCAAAGTAGAATTCATCTGCCATTCCTTGCGTTACTCGATCCGGATGCAGGTATTGTCGCAGTCCTGAAAATCCGCATAACCACCCCTCCCTATTGACTCAGAAAACACTGAAGTCGATGCGGCCGTTACTCGCATTAGACAAAGAGATACATGAAATCAAACCAGATTAGATCGTTACGATAACTGGTTTAAAATGCCTCTGATTTAAGATTTTACTGCACACCGTTTATAGTTTCTTGACGTGCGGTGGGGGCTGCAACTAGAAAATACGGGATATATGATGAAATTTAGAGGAAAACTCTCACTAGTAACCACACTAATTGCTGGGCTGGTTATCATCCCCGCGGCACCGTCATTGGCCGAAGGATCATGGAGTTCATCCATCACCAACGCTCTCACCGGATTTTCGTCTCGTAGCTGGAACGACCAAAATACTGATTCCGTAGCAACCAAAACAACTTTCAAAACTTGCTCAGAAACTTGGGGAACGCCAAAAAGCGTCGGAAGCATTACCGTAGCACTGGTAGATCATCGAGGCGCGCTCCTCCCGGCAAAAACAGTTTCTACGAAGACCACCAAGGGATGCGGTTCAGTAAACTTCGGTGACCGCAAAAAGAGCACCTATCACTTTACAATCAAGAAAATTGCTGGCCTATCCTCCGGAGTAAGGCTCACTGCCAAAAAGGTCACGCAAACGTACTAATGAAAAAACTGAAAATCACGAATCTGTCTTTTTCCTACACTGGCGGTGATCCGCTCCTCGACGCGGTGAGCATGGCTTTCAATTCAGGGAAGACAGCTATCCTTGGACCAAATGGTGCAGGAAAAACGACACTCTTATCCTTGCTGGCAACTGCTCTGCACGCTAACACCGGGATCGTCGAGCTTAAGCATGGCGCAGGATCAGTGCAGTTTACAAACATTCGGGCGTATCGCAAGCACGTAGCTTGGTTGCCCCAAGACTTTGTGCCCGTTGCAGGTCTTTCGGTGGAAGAACATGTTAGGTACTCGGCGTGGCTCAAAGGTGCCAGTCGGAAAGAAGCCAAGTCCGCCGCACCTATTGCGCTGGAACAAGTCGGTCTCACTGAGATGGCAATGCATAAGGCAACTGCGCTGTCTGGCGGCCAGCAGAGGCGGCTCGGTTTAGCCGGCGCGTTGGCGCACGATGCTTCTGTCATCTTGTTAGATGAGCCTACGGCAGGATTGGATCCTAATCAGCGTGAAAGATTCCAGAAAATTCTGCAGGGCATGGATCCGAAAAAGATTGTTCTCGTATCAACTCATCAGACCGAGGACATAGACGGAACCTTCGACTCGGTATTAGTTTTCGATCAAGGCCAACAGAAATTCCACGGCTCAGTTTCTGAATTCATGCAGCTCGGCGGCGACCAGCACGTTGACCCGCGTGATCGAATTCGTGCGGCTTACGGACAGCTTGTAATGGGTGAACGCTGATGCTCCCCCTGAAAAAACGTCCGTCGTTGTGGCTGATGCCAATCTTCTTGATTGTAGCTCTCGTCTATTTGTCCAGCTATACGGATATGGATTCCGTCCTAGGCAACGGTCCCGCCGCAGTTTCAGGAGCATCAACCACACTGTTATTCTCTTGCCTTCTGGCCTCGATCGGTTCCTCGCTAGAGTCCAGCCGAGAAAGAAGTAGCCGAGGAGTTCTTGAACTTTCGTCGCGCGGCTACTCAGCACGCATTTTTGACAGGCTATGGCCAACTTTCTTGGCCGCGTCTGTGATTCAGATTGTTATCGTTGTCTATCTGCTAGTCCCATCAGGGCAACTATTTGAGCCGAAACTCTGGCTCGTAGTCGTCGGCTATCTGTTGGCAATTCTTGCCCATTCAGCCTTTGGCTACTTGCTTGGGCAGTGGCTACCTGGACGATTCGCAGTTCCGTTGGCGCTGGTGTTGAGTTATCTTTTCCTTGCGTTTACCGGAACATCAGATTATTTCCCTGCTCATTATCTAGCCGGCATGACTCTAAACGGTTGCTGCATGGCTGCTCAATCGTTGGATTATCGTGCGGTGTGGACGCTGATCGTATTTTCGTCGCTCATCTCAATTGGTTTTTTGGCGTTGGCTGGAAATAGCAACCCTTTGGCGAAAAAGAAAATTTCCGGTCGGGCAAGCAAGGGCAAGTATGCTTTGGGATACTCATTTATTGTGTTCGCGCTAGTGGCTGGACTTTCGATATCTAGCCCCCTTGATGGCACTCCGGTAGTCAACGATGCAGCTGAAGATTTCACATGCACGGGCCACCGTCCCAAGGTTTGTCTCAACGAGGTCCAGCGCTTTGGAGGTGACCGAAGTGAGTTGGTGGCGCAAAGCGTAAGAATCTTCTCTGACTTAGGTTTCCCCGAAGCAGACAGAGTCACCGCGGAACGCAATGATGATGCCAAAGTGGTCCAAACCGGCGTATTGGTCACGTCATTTGAACCTTGGTACACCGATGATCAAGTCGTTTACGCTGCTGCGAGCTCCTACTCGGCGGAAGTCCTCAACCACTTGTGCGACAACGACGATTACGACAAGCAATACGCGGCATTTGAAGTATTGCAGGATTGGAGCACGGCGTACGCGCTTAGATCGGTACTGGGTATTGATACCGAATCCAGCAATCAGAAGCTCAGAAGCATGTCACCGCGGCAGCAGCAAGATTGGGCTCTGACTACCTATGAACAACTTTCACGATGCGAAGTTCCGCAATTGCCGAAGGGCTCTAAATGATTCTGGCCTTGCGTACCCGGGGAATTGTTCTATGCATGGTCAGCGCAGTACTTTGCGGTGCAGCGGCCGGAGTCTTTGGCCAACAATTTATTGCAATACCCTTTTTGGGTTCTTTATTCATGCCTACGCAAATGCCCGCTCCGGTCGTTCCGGCCTTAGTGCTTAGCATCATCCTCGGTGCGAGCATTCATGGATCCCATTGCCGCTGGATGCTCTCGTCAGTGCGCAATATTTGGGCGCATTCTATGGGGTTCGCAGGCGCAATGCTGGTCATTGCGTCCGTTGTCTGCGCGCTGGCTGTCGCCCTGGCCGGGGGCGGGCAATTCCCAACCCTCGTTTTTGTTAGGGATCTAGCGACCCTGATGGCATTCTGGCTTGTGGGAATATTGTTCGGAATGGGCGCAACTGCAACGGTAGTGCCCGTCGCCTACGTTGCATTCTGTTCGGCCTTCGCCCGCAGCAAATCCGGAGAGTACTTTCCGTGGGCCTGGATCATGCAACCGCATCCGTATTCTTGGCTTGGGCTCATCTCGATTGGTGCAGGTATCGGTATTGCCTTGTTGCTGATCAAACGCAGGAGGCCCCTGCGCTAGAAATATGATGCTTTCCGAAGCAAAAGGCCCAGGCTCCGAATCCTTTAGGAATCAGAGCCTGGGCCTTTATGGCGAACCGCTGTTACTTCCTAGTGGAAGAAGTGGCGTGCACCGGTGAAGTACATCGTGATGCCGGCTTCGTTCGCAGCAGCGATGACTTCCTCATCGCGCACCGAACCGCCAGGCTGCACAACAGCCTTCACGCCGGCATCGATCAGGATCTGCAGGCCATCAGCAAATGGGAAGAAGGCATCCGAGGCAGCCACGGAGCCCACAGCACGCTGCTCCGAAGCAGCTCCGTCAGCATTCTCGGCACCGCCGGCAGCATCCGCGCCCGACTCGACCTTCACACCGAGGGTGTTAGCACGCTCAACGGCAAGC
Organism: Glutamicibacter halophytocola; assembly: GCF_001302565.1. Classification (NCBI taxonomy): domain Bacteria; kingdom Bacillati; phylum Actinomycetota; class Actinomycetes; order Micrococcales; family Micrococcaceae; genus Glutamicibacter; species Glutamicibacter halophytocola. The sequence continues at coordinate 776,033 of NZ_CP012750.1, read as the reverse complement.
TTGCAGGAATCGATGCGGTTGACCTGGCCCATGCCAATGCCGACCGCTGCGCCATTGCTGGCCAGCAAGATGGCGTTGGACTTCGCTGCGCGCACCGCGCTCCATGCGAACTCCAAGTCAGCAAGGGTTGCCGCGTCAGCAGCCTCGCCCGCAGCAAGGGTCCAGGTCTCTGGCTTGTCGCCTTCGGCGTCGATCTTGTCGCCTGCCTGCACCAGCATGCCGCCGGAAACCTGGCGGAACTCGTTCTTGTTCCGGTCATAGCCTTCTGGCATCGCCAGCAAGCGGATGTTCTTCTTTGCCGAAAGGATCTCGACGGCTTCAGCTTCGAAGTCCGGTGCGATAACGACCTCGGTGAAGATGCCCTTGACGGTCTCGGCCATTTCCTTGGTCACCGTGCGGTTAGCGGCAATCACGCCGCCAAAAGCGGAGACAGGGTCGGTAGCGTGCGCCTTGCGGTGCGCGTCGGCAATCGGATCGGCAGCATCGTCGGAAGCCACGGCAACGCCGCAGGGGTTGGCGTGCTTCACCACAGCCACCGCCGGCTTCTCGAAATCGAAAGCGGCACGCAATGCAGCGTCGGCATCAACGTAGTTGTTGTAGCTCATTGGCTTGCCGTGCAGCTGGTCAGCCTGGGCGATGCCGGCTGGCGCCGCTTCGTCAACGTAGAGCGCTGCCTGCTGGTGCGGGTTTTCGCCGTAGCGCAGCACGGCCGAACGCTGCAAGGCGACGCCTGCGTAGGCTGGCCAGTCGATGACGCCGTCGCCATCTTCGTCCAGGAACTGGCTGGCGGTCCACGAAGCCACCGCGGTGTCATAGGCTGCGGTGTGGGCATAGGCCTTGGCAGCAAGACGCTGGCGGGTCTTCAAGTCGAAGCCGCCATCAGCAGCTGCGGAGATCACCTGCGGGTAGAAGGCCGGGTCGACAACGATCGATACCGCTGCGTGGTTCTTGGCAGCCGAGCGGACCATGGCTGGGCCGCCAATGTCGATCTGCTCGACAACTTCATCCTGGGATGCGCCGGAAACAACGGTCTGCACGAAGGGGTAGAGGTTGACGACCACCAGGTCGATCTGCTCGATGTCCATCGAGGACAGGGTGTCCATGTGCTCGGAAACGCGGCGGTCTGCAAGGATGCCACCGTGGATGCGCGGGTGCAGGGTCTTGACGCGGCCGTCGAGCATTTCAGGCGAACCGGTCACCTGCTCAACCTCGGTCACCGGAATTCCAGCAGCGGCGATCTTCTTGGCGGTGGAACCGGTGGATACCAGCTGGACGCCTGCAGCGTGCAGTCCGGCGGCCAGCTCCTCCAGGCCGGTCTTGTCGTAGACGGAAATCAGTGCGCGGCGGATGGCGACTTTGTCCAGGACGGTCTTACTCACGAAATTTTTCTCCCGGCGGTGAGAATGAATGGGGCGGGCAGCACACAGGCCACCGCCCTCATTCTAGCCAAGTCCTTGCCCGATTTTTCAGTTCGTGTCATTCCCCTTCAACGAGCGCGGAGAGCTGCGGGAAATACTTGGAAAGCTGCTGGTCAGTCAGGCAAAGCCGCAAGAGCTTCTCGGCATGGTCCTCATCGGCGACGTAGCAAACAAGATCAGCGGGGGTGCGCTGCTGGAGCTCTTCGCGCAGTGCCTTGGCCACGGCCACCAGCGTGCCGTAGTAGCGCTTGATGGTCGGTTCCCACCCCTCGCGTGAAGCAAGGCCGGTCATCGCATCGGACCACAGCGTTGCCGCCGGGTCCTCGCATAAATCAATAGCTGACCAGTGCCAATCGCTCGGCTCCCACTTATCCGAGTAGAAGCTTTCGGCGTCATCGGCCTCCAGGCCTTCTTCGAGCGAGGCAAGAACCTGGTCAAGATCGTCTTCTTCGACGCCCTCTTGATCTTCGTCGTCGAGGTCCTCGTCGTCAGCGTCGGAAATCACAATGGAGTTTTCTTCCAATGTGACTTCTTCGGATTCCAACGGGCTATCCACCCGGGCATCCGGGCGGTCCTCGTAATCGGCTGGTTCATCGGCGTCCTCGCCGCGTTCCACCAATTCTTCGCGGGATGCCGTGGCACGGTCTCTTTCGAGAGCCTGTACTGAGTTCAGCGCGAGCAGCGGCATCGCGATGCTCTCGCTTTCCTCCGTGCTGACCCCGTGCAGGGCAATGGCATAGAAGTCTTGGTCCGGGTGTCCAGCAATCACTTCCGCCGCGTGCCGAAGGGCGGTCACCCGTATCGCCTCTTCGAGAGCGGCCCAATCTACTCCCATGCCCAGAGATTACTCCCTCCCCCGCGCTGACAACAGGTCTTGACGTGGCCAGCAAAGAAGCGTAGAGAGCTACGGACCTGAAATGGTTTTCGGCTATGCTTCGACGCGGTACACACTCACTTTTGCTCGCACTGAGAAAGGCGCCGCACCGTGTCTTCTGCACTCCCGCCCTCGGGCACGACCATCGTGCAAGAACTACCCTTCAAGTGGAAGGTCCAAGGCGCCATTTTCATCATTGGCGGCCTGGGGTTCATGTTCGATGCCTGGGATGTGACATTGAACGGGGCCTTGATCCCGCTGGTTGCCCAGGAATGGGGCCTGGAACGTCCCACCGCGGCGCTGCTGGGCACCTCCAACCTGGTGGGCATGGCCGTGGGCGCCTTCTTGTGGGGCGGCATCGCGGACAGGTTCGGTCGAAAAAACGCCTTCAGCATGACTCTGCTGATGTTCGCGGTGTTCACCGTCTTGGGCGCGCTGTCTCCGAATTTCGGGTTCTTCGTCGCATTCCGCTTCCTCGCCGGCGTCGGGCTGGGCGGCTGCATTCCGGTGGACTATGCATTGGTCGGCGAATTCACGCCAGCCAAGTTGCGCGGGCGGGTTCTTACCGCCATGGACGGGTGGTGGCCGATTGGCGCTGCGCTGTCCTTTTTCGTCTCGGGCTGGGTCATGGCCACCGCCGATAACTGGCGGCTGATCCTGGCCGTGATGATCCTTCCGGCGTTCATGGTGTTCCTGGTCCGGCGTTCCGTGCCTGAATCCCCGTTGTATCTGGCGGCCAAGGGACGAGAGGCGCACGCGCGTGCCGTCATTGACCAGCTGGTCGAGCGCACCGGCGCCACGCCGCGCGAGTACATCATCGAGCAGCCTGCCGCCGAGCGCCCGGCGCGCTGGTGGGAGCAGGTTGTGGCGCTCTGGCGCTACTCCTGGAAAATCACCGCGACCAGCTGGCTGCTGTTTGTCACCGTGCTGCTGGTGTACTACCTGGCGCTGACGTGGCTGCCCTCAATTCTCACCGAGGCCGGCATGGCCCAGTCGGCCTCCTTCTTCGCCACCGCTGTCATGGCGCTGATGGGCTTGGTTGGCGTGGCGGCCGCGGCCTTGCTGGTGGAACGCGTGGGCCGCAAATGGCTCTTGGCGATCTCGGCCCCGCTCTCAGCAATTGTGCTGATCCTGGTGGCGCTGAACTTGCAGGTTCCCTCGGCGGCCGTGGGATGGGTATTGGTCTTCGGCGTTATCGTCCAGGTGGCCATCCCGGTGCTGTATGCCTACGTTTCCGAGCTGTATCCGACCAAGCTGCGGGCTAGCGGATTCGGCTGGGCGTCGACCATGTCGCGCTTTGCTGCAGGCTTCGGCCCGCTGCTCTTTGCCGCGCTGTGGCCGGTGATTGGCTTGCCCGGGCTCTTTGCCGGAGCAACGGTTCTGGTCATCATCGCCGTGATTTTCATGGCCAAGTTCGCCCCCGAGACCAGGGGCCGGGAACTGGGCTAGGCTGCCGCGGCGCAAAGCGGCCACAGTGTCCTGTCGCCCATACAATTGGAGGACTACACCTCTTCAGCAGATAGATCGTCGCAGCATCTTTGGCGGTAAGCATGGCGAGGCACAGCGACGGGAACAATCAATGACCTTTGACCAGAAGCACCTCAAAAACGACGGATTCACTGCCTTCCGCTCCATCGCCTCGCTGGAAATCAATCGCATCCCGCAGCGCCAAGGGATATTCGCCGTTCTGGCGCCCAAAGGCTTTGAGCCTCGGTTCCTCAACTGCAGCACCGCTGGCACATTCAAGAAGAAAAATCCGTCGCTCAAGCCTGACCAGCTGGCGAGCGAATGGGTCGATGGCAGCGAGGTCCTGTATATCGGCAAGGCTGGCCCCGGGAGCCAGGGAAACCGCGGCTTGCGCCGGCAGATCCAGGAATTTGTCGATTTCGGGCAAGGGAAACCGCCGGGACATTGGGATGGCCGGTTGATCTGGCAGCTGGCTGGTTCTGCAAAGCTCTTGATCGCCTGGAAAGAGCTGCCCGCTGAAGAGCTGAATGCCGCGTTGGCGGCGTACCACGAGAATTTTCACGCCAACTTCAGCAAACTGCCCTACGCCAATCTGGTGCGGGCGCGATGACCCGACAAGGAGCCAAAAAGCGCCATCGTTTTCGGTGGTTGCGGGAAAACTGGGATGAGCTGATCGGGCGACTGCCCGATCTGTTCCAGCACTGGCACTGAAGCGGTCGGCAGGCCAGCAGCCCAGCTCTGGCCGATTTGCGCTCTCCCTGTTTTATGCGAGAACCGTCACGGCTTTTGGCTTAAAGCCGTCCAGCATGAGCTGAACCAGTCTTTCCTGAAGCTGAGGGGCTTGATCCTTGAAGGGCCGTGGCAAGGGTCGGGTGGCCGCGCCGATGGCGGTTACCAGCTCGACTCCATCGAGATCTTCACGCACCAGATCGTGGCCCTTGGCCAGTTCGAGGACCCGGCTCACCGCTTGAGCGCATTCCCGTTGCACCAGCAGCACCCGCTCGCTCAACGCCGATGGCAAGGCGGCCCCGAGCGCTTCGCTCAACGCGCCGAGATTCAGCTTGACCAGGTTCTCCAGGAAATCGGTCCAGGCCTGGGGTTCCCCATGCAAGTTCGACTCGGCGCTGATGGCGGCATCCAGAATTTCTTGCAGGGTCGTGACGGTGACTTCTTCAATCAGTTCGGCCCGAGAAGCGAAGTTGCGGTAGAGAGTTCCGATGCCCACATTGCTGTGCTGGGCAATGAGGTCCATTGCAATGGTGGCGCCATGCTGGGCGAAGAGCTCCCGAGTTGCACGGAGAATCGTCTCGCGTCGTTGCAAAGCATCTGGGCGCATTAGATCTTTGAGCCTTCCAATTCGGATCCCGGACGGCATGCTGATATCGCTCTGCCGGTGCAAGGACCTTGGGTCGATTGCCTGATTGGCGTATTCCAAGCCATGGCGATTTTTCCAGAAACGGAAAGTGCCGGCTACGATCCCAAGCCATTTGCCAGAAAACTTTCCCCACTCTTCGAATAAATAGCTGTTTCATCAGTGATTTTGGGTAGTCTGGCAGAGAACCACCCCGTTGATTTTCGGGGTAGCACCCTGGGAAAGGCAGCAATGCACGACGACACCTCACTGACCACCGGTCGAGTCAAACGAGTACTGCAGGAGCGTGTCCTGCCTGCCATCTACTCCCAGTCGGTTCCCCTGAAGGTGTCGTGGCATGAGCTTCCCGGCGAACCAGTCACCCCGGGCGAAGGGCTGGCCCTGGAATTCTCGCCAACACAGGTGGGCACCCCATGGGGTGCCGCGTGGGGCACCACGTGGTTCCACCTGCAGGGCACGGTTCCCGCCAGCTGGGCTGGGCGCCGCGTCGAAGCAGTCATCGACCTCGGCTTCGATGTGAACATGACCGGCTTCCAATGCGAGGGACTGGTCTATCGCCCGGACGGCATCACCATCAAGGCGCTGAACCCGCGCAACCAGTGGGTGCCGATCGCGGAATCTGCCGCTGGCGATGAAGTGGTCGATTTGTACCTTGAAGCCGCATCCAATCCGGTGCTGCTGGACCACCACCCGTTCCTGCCAACAGAGCAGGGCGATATTCTCACCTCCTCGAGCCGCAAGCTCTACACCACTCGCCGCATGGATCTGGCAGTCTTCGAATCAGCCGTCCATGACCTGGCACTGGATCTCGAAGTGCTGCTGGACCTTCAGGAGCAGTTGTCCCAAGGCCCCCGGAAGATGCAGATTCTCCAGGCCCTGGATAACGCCCTGGATGTTCTGGACCTGCAAGACATCACCGGCACGGCGCAGCGGGCCCGCGGCGAACTCGCCGGGGTGCTATCCGCACCCGCCGAGCACAGCGCGCACCAGATCTCGGCGATCGGGCACTCGCATATCGACTCCGCGTGGTTGTGGCCGCTGCGTGAAACCATCCGCAAGGTTTCGCGCACCTGCTCGTCCATGGTTGAGCTGCTCGGCGATGAACCCGAATTCCTCTACGGCATGTCCAGCGCCCAGCAGTACAAGTGGCTGAAGACCCACCGCCCCGAGGTGTGGGACCGGGTCAAGCAGGCTGTTGCCGACGAGCGCTTCCTGCCCCTGGGCGGCATGTGGGTCGAGTCCGATACCGTGATGCCCTCCGGCGAATCGCTGGTTCGCCAATTCCTGTACGGCCAGAAGTTCTTCCGCGACGAATTCGGGATGGCCTCCAAGGGCGTGTGGCTGCCCGATTCCTTTGGCTACTCCCCTGCCCTGCCGCAGCTGATGCGCCGCGCCGGCTTCGAGTGGTTCTTCACCCAGAAGATCTCATGGAACCAGCAGAACAAGTTCCCGCATCACTCCTTCGATTGGGAAGGCATCGACGGCTCGCGCATCTTCAGCCATTTCCCTTCCATGGACACCTACAATTCGCAGCTTTCCGGCGAGGAAGTGGCCAAGGCATCCCGCCAATTCCGTGAAGCACGCGTCGCCAATAATTCCATCGCCCCGGTGGGGTGGGGCGATGGCGGAGGCGGCACCACACGCGAGATGACCGGGAAGGCCAAGCGCCTGGCCAACCTCGAAGGCAGCGCCCAGGTGCGCTGGGAACACCCCAACGATTTCTTCGACCGGGCCAAAGCGGAGCTTCCGAATCCCCCGGTCTGGGTGGGCGAGCTCTACCTGGAACTGCACCGTGCCACGCTGACCAGCCAGCACCAGACGAAGCAAGGGAACCGCCGCACCGAGCAATTGCTGGTGGAAGCCGAATTGTGGGCCGCCACCGCCGCCGCATACACCGGCGCCGAGTACCCCTACGAGCAGCTGGACGAGCTCTGGGAAACCGTGCTCCTGCACCAGTTCCATGACATCCTGCCCGGCACGTCCATCGCATGGGTGCACCGGGAGGTCGTGGCACGCTACGCCCGGGTCGTCGAGCAAGCCGAGCAGCTGATCCATGAAGCCCAGCAACGGCTGGCCGGTACCGGATCCGCGCCCATCACCTTCAACTCGGCAGCATTCACCCGCAACACGCTGGCCTTTGGCGAAGCCAAGGCGCTGGACTCCAGGCCCACATCCCAGGTACAGGCAACTGCCGCCGACGGCGGCTATGTCCTCGATAACGGCGTGATCCGCGTGGTGATTAATGCCCAGGGCCTGATCACCTCGGCGGTGGATTTGGCGACGGGACGCGAGGCCATCGCGCCGGGCCAGGAAGCCAACCTCTTGCAGCTGCACCAGGACTTCCCGAATATGTGGGATGCCTGGGACGTGGACAAGTATTACCGCAACCAGGTCACCGATCTGCGCGATTGCGACTCATTGGAGCTGGCCTCGCGCGAGGACGGCAGCCAGGTCATCACCATCCGCCGCAGCTTCTCCAAGTCCGCCGTGGTGCAGGAAGTGTCGTTGGCTCCCGGCGAGCGCACCGTGCAGATCTTCCAGAGCACCGATTGGCACGAGGCAGAGAAGTTCCTCAAGGTGGCCTTCCCGCTGGATGTGCGCGCCGAGCAGATTGCCGCCGAAACCCAATTCGGCTATCACAAGCGCGTGACCCACGTGAACACCAGCTGGGAGGCCGCGAAGTTCGAGACCTCCATGCACCGTTTCGCCCTGGCTGAGGAACCCGGCTTCGGGGTCGGGGTGATCAATGATTCCATTTACGGTTTTGACGTCACCCGCGACGCCAAGGACGCCCAGGTCACCACAACGATGCGCCTGTCCTTGCTGCGTGCTCCGCGCTTCCCCGATCCGCAAACGGACCAGGGACTGCAGACCCACCGCTATGGCCTGGTCGTTGGCGCGGATGTTGCCGCGGTGACCAAGGCCGGAGCCTTGCTGAACAGCGCCGAGCGCACCATCAGCGGTTCCCGGCCCGTGGCTCCTTTGGCGAGGATCACCGGCGAGGGGCTGGTGGTTTCCAGCGTGAAGCTGGCCGCTGACCGTTCCGGCGATCTGCTGGTGCGAGTCTACGAGTCGCTGGGCCGCCGTGCCCGCGGCGAGCTGCAGCTCAACGTCCCGGTGGCCACAGCGACTGCGGCGAGCCTGCTCGAGGATCCGTTGGATGACGGCGCGATCGGCCTCGCCGACGGCTCGCTGCCGTTGGCGCTGGGCCCCTTCGAGGTGCGCACCCTGCGCTTCAGCCTGGCGCAGTAGCCCGCAGGCATGAGGGGCCAGGATCGGCACGCGGCTGCGTGCCGATCCTGGCCCCGTTCTTTCCCTTGGATATAACTCGCTGCCTACTGGATCATGGTGCCGTCCGGGGCCACCGCGTACCAGACCCCGCCCACACCCTGTCCGGAGGTATCCCCGGGCTTGGCGTCCTGGGCGAAGGTGTATAGCGGCATGCCGTTGAGCGTCAGCTGCTTTTGCCCGTCGGGGCTTTCGATGACGTTCACCTCGCCGGAAACCCCCTCCAGCGTCGGGTCATCGCTCGTGGTGGTGGCAATCGGCCACTTGGCCAGGCAATCCCCGGTGCAGGCGCTGGTCGTGGTGTTTGGCTCATCCTTGGTGAAGAAGTATAGGGTCATCCCCTGCGAATCCACCACAACGTCGCCCAATTCTGTTGCCGCCACCCCAAGATCCACCCCTGAGGATGATTCCTGAGGGGCTTGGCTGGTGCTTTCCCCGCCTCCTCCATACATGCCGCCGGTTCCGCCCTCCGAACCGCCATCGCCTGAGCAGCCTGCCAGCAGCAACGCGGCGCCGAACAGCGCGGCCACCCCGGCCGCGCATTTTGTGCCATTCTTGATACCCATGATCCGATCCCCTCTCGAAAGCTGGACCCACCTCAAGCGTGGGCATTCAGCCCCTACCTTGTAGGACGCAGGGAATCCCCGCCAGGTTCACCGCCGGGAAAGAATCTTGCCCATACTTGGGCCATGGAAGAATCACCGGCCACCCTGGCGTGTTCTCCAGGACCTAGTGCCTTGCCCCGGCCACGACCGGGCGGAGCCAAGGCGCCCCAGGATGCCCAGCTGGTGTCCGAGATCTACCGCGAGCATGCAGATGCCCTGCGCCGCTTCGCGTTGCGCGGGTACTGCAGCCGGGAAGAAGCCGATGACGTGGTGCAGGAAACCGTGCTGAAAGTTTGGAAGGCCGCACCGGAAATCACCGGGTCGCTGCGCGGGTACCTGTTTGCAACGGCGCGGCATGTCATCATCGATGAGCATCGCCGGGCCGCGGCGCGCATTCATGCCGACCTGCTGGGCGATGCGGATCCCGCAGCTGCCGGAGCCGAGGATGGCAATGTCCAGGTTCTGGACCGGCTGCTGATGCAGCAGGCGCTGATGCGCCTGAGCGCCGAGCATCGGCTCGTCGTGCTGCATTTGCACTTTTTCGGTTCCACGGTGGCCCAGGCAGCCCATGACCTGGACATTCCCGAAGGCACGGTGAAGTCCCGGGAGCACTATGCCCTGCGCAACCTGCGCGGGATCCTGGCAGAAATGGGCGAAGAACCGTGAATCAGCGGCTTACCAGGGCGAAGGTTCGTAGTCCTTGAGGAAGCAGCCGTACAGATCGATTCCGCGTTCCCCGTCGACAATTGGCTGGTAGACCCGCGCCGCCCCGTCGATCAGGTCCAGCGGTGCGTGCCATCCTTCGGCGACCATGCGGACCTTGGAGTCATGCGGGCGTTCGTCGGTGATCCAGCCGGTGTCCACCGCACTCATCAGGATGCGGTCGGTTGACAGCATTTCTTCGGCGCTGGTGCGGGTGAGCATATTCAGCGAGGCTTTGGCCATATTGGTGTGCGGGTGCCCGGCGCCCTTGTAGCGGCGGGAGAACTGGCCTTCCATGGCCGAGACGTTCACGATGTACTTGCGCCGTGCATCGCTGGCGGCCAGCGCAGGGCGCAAGCGGGAAGCCAGCAGGAAGGGCGCGGTGACATTGCACAGCTGCACTTCAAGCATTTCCAGGGCATCCACGTCGCCCAGAATTTGGGTCCAGGAATTTTCGGTGACCACGTCGGGGACCAGTCCGCCGGCATCGATGGCGGTGCCTGCGGCAATTCGTTGAAGCGAGGCCGATCCGGCTTTCATGGCCAGTTCGGCCAGCTTCTGTGCGTCGTAGCTGCCCAGCGGTGCCGGAGCCAGCAGCGCGGAGTCCTCCAGCCTGAACGCGGTGGCCAGGGCCTTGGGATGCTCGGCGGGCGGGTTGGCTTCGCCCCAGAGTTCCGGGCCGCCATGGCTTGCGAGCAATTCGCGGCTCAGCGGCTGCTGCTCGGATTCGATCAGGTGCTGGTAGGAGTTGGTGGTGCGCCGCACGGTCTGGGCGGCGTTGTTGATCAGGATATCCAGCGGGCCTTCGGCGGCCACACGATCCGCCAATGAGATCACCTGTGCCGGGTCGCGCAGGTCGATGCCGACAATCCGCAACCGATGCAGCCATTGCCCGCTGTCCTCGATGGAGGCGAAGCGCCGGGCCGCGTCCTTGGGAAAGCGCGTGGTGATGGTGGTGTGCGCCCCGTCGCGCAACAGGCGCAGGGCAATATGCATCCCGATTTTTGCGCGTCCGCCGGTGAGCAGCGCGCGCTTGCCGCTCAGGTCGGCACGGGCCTCGCGGCGATCGCGTCCGGCCGCCGCGCAGTCTGGGCAGAGGTAGTGGTGGAAGGCATCCACGGTGGTGTAGCGCTGCTTGCAGATGTAGCAGCCACGGGGCTTGCGGAATTCTCCGGCGCTCTCGCCCTGGGTTGGCGTGCTCAGGTCCAGGCCCAGGGTTTCATCATCCAGGCGCTGCGGCGAACCGGTGGCGGTGCTTTCGATCAGCGCACGGTCCGCGGCGCTGATTTCGGCGCGCTTCTGCGACTTGCGGTAGCGCTTGGCGGCTTTGAACATGTTGCTGGTTGCACGGCGCACCGCGATATGGCGCTGGTCATCGGAATCCAGCTGGTGCACCACCGACAGGACCTTCAGCGCGGTGGCCAGTTCCGCGTCGGTGAACAGTTCGGTGGGTGCAGCCGTTTCGGCCTGGGGTGTTTGCTCAGTCATCTCGACATCAATTTTACGCACCTTGGCGGCTCACCCTCCGGCGCCAAGACGAGCGGGAAGGCTACTTGCCCTGTGCCAGATCCGCGAGGGTGGCAATCAGCAGGCGGCGCTCCACCACCTTGATCCGCTCATGCAGGGTCTCTTCGGTGTCATCATCGTCAATGGCCACCGCTTCCTGGCGCAGGATCGGCCCGGTGTCCACGCCGGCATCGGCAATGTGCACGGTGCATCCGGTGACCTTCACGCCATAGGCCAGCGCATCGCGCACTCCGTGGGCGCCCGGGAAGGACGGAAGCAGGGCCGGGTGGGTGTTGATATAGGTTCCATCGAAGGCATTGATGAATTCTTCGCCGACGATGCGCATGAAGCCGGAGGACACCACATAGTCCGGCGCGTAGGAAAGGCACTTTTCGGTCAGCGCGTGGTTCCAGTCCTTGCGATCCTCGTAGTCCTTGAAGTTCACCACAAAGGTTTCGATTCCGGCCTGGGCCGAACGTTCCACGCCGAAGGTATCGTGCTTGTCGGCGCCGACAGCCGCGATCTCGACGTTGGGCAGTTCGCCGGCCTGCACCGCGTCGATGACTGCCTGGAGATTAGAACCGGTGCCTGAAACCAAAACCACAATGCGCATGGGCTCAATTCTACGGTTCGCGGCGGCTAGTTATTCATTCGGCACCAGATTGTTGCTTGCCCCAGTCGCAAACTGGCAAGGCCTCCGGGCACGGAGGAAGATGAGCTCATGAGCGAAATTGTTCCGGATCAGAAGAATTGGACCTTTGTCCTGGAATCGGTTTGCCCGCAGTGCCGATACGACGTCCGCGCGGTAACTCCCGCAGACGTCATCGGGCAATTGCCAGATGGCGTGGAACGCTATGTGTCCGCACTGTCCAGGCCGCAAGCGCGCGTGAGGACCAGCCCCGCGCGATGGAGCGATCAAGAGTACGCCGCTCACGTGGCGCAGATGCTGGAGATCATGAATGGCCGGCTGGATCTGATGCTCCAGCACGATGCCCCCACCTTCCCCAATTGGGATCAGGACCAAGCCGCGGCCGAAGGCAATTACAACGCGCTTGAGCCTGGTGACGTCGTCACGCGGCTTCGGGATGCGGCAACAAAGTATGCGCAGAATTTAGGCAGCATCGATGAGGCGTCCTATTCGCGGCGTGGACTGCGCTCGAATGGCTCGGCGTTTACCGTGGAGTCCTTGAACCAGTATGCGTGGCACGATTTTGTGCATCATTTGTGGGATTTGGATTCCAGCGCCAACTGAATATGGTCCGCCGGAGCCTGTTCGAGTCGACGTTCGACGACGCTACCCCTCAAGTACCGGGTCGGTTTCAAATAGCGGAGCAATCAGGTAGCCGATGGCAGTGCCCACGCCAACTTGCAAGACCAGGGCGCCGGCGGTGAGCCAGAGGTTGGGGCCAAGGTCGACCAGCCGGCCAATAGCCAGCGAGCCGGAGGCCAGCCACGAGCCAATCAGGCTCAGGGCAGCGGCGACAATACCGGTGAACAGCGCCAGGCAGGCCGTTGAAAGACCCAGGGAGAGCATGTTGAACGGGATGCGGCGGGCGAACCAATCTTCCAGGTGGTTCTCTCCCCCGCGCAAGAAGTACCAGCCGGCCATGATGCCCGCAGCCACCGGCAAAAGCAGGAACAGCCACTGATGGGACATCTCGCCCGTCGGAAGCGAAGCCAGCATGGGAATCGAAGGCAGCGGGCCGACGGTGGTTTCCAGCGTCGACAGGGTGCTCCCGGTGCCAAGGGTGAATCCGCCACCGCTAATCCAGGACAGGACCCAGAAGACCGCGTTGGGAATCAGGGACAGCTGCACCAGGGTCAGCGCGGCCGAGCCAATCGGCCCCGGCCGCAGTTCCTGGTAGACGTTGGCGACTTCGGTCCAGTGCAATCCCAGATTGATGGTCAGCAGCAGGCCGCTGATGCCAACGGCAGCGACATAGCCCAGGAACCCGGCCACGATCACGTGCCAGACATAGGATCCGGCCCAGCGGCGGTGCGGGGAAATCCGCTGGATATAGGCGGCCATGTCGACGCCGAAGAGCCGGGCCCAGGACCCTGCCTCGCGTCGCGCTCCGATGATCAGCCCCAGCGCCGCAATGACCAGCGGGATGAGCGTTGCGGCCAGCACGTTGACTCGCCCGTAGCTGTTATTGGACAAGGAACCCACCGCAGCGCCGATGCCGCCATAGGCGATGAAGGCGCCGAGCAGCCCCTGCCACAACTGGTCGGTGTAGGAGGCGCGGGCAATGCGCCGCCCGGCACGCAGGCAGAACAGGAACGGCAATAGCGACAGTCCCAGCGGAATGAGCGTGACCCACCCGGAGACGGACGCCGGGTCGGCTTCCGGCCCGAGGTTCAGCAACTCCACCGGGACCCCATGAATCAGCAGCCAGGCAAATCCGGCAAACTGCAAGATGATGTTGAAGGAATCTTCCAGGAACCCGCCGCTGAAGTACACAGCGACCAAGGGCAGCATGATCAAGGCCAGGCAGAACACGACCGATTGCAGGATCTCGAACACGCCCTGCAACGCCAGGGGCATTGGCCAGCCGATGCGCAGACGCAACATCACGGCCTTCATGGGTTTCTTTTCGCGACTCATCACTGTCAATGTTGCCACCATTCAGCGCGCCCTGTGCCCTTCGACGCGCAACCTTGCCCTGGGCGATTGCCCAGAACCAGCGCTTTAGTAGCTCTTCGGTGCTGGTGCCTGTTCTCCGGAATTGAAGCTCGCGGCCAGCGCCTCGGTGGCACGGGCCAGCAACGCCACATCTGCGCCGACTCCGACAAAATCAGCTCCCGCATCCATGTACTTGCGGGCGCTGTTCTGGTCGAAGGCATTGACCCCTGCGTATTTGCCCGCGGCCTTCGCGGCGTTGATGGACGTGATCACCGCCGCCACCACGTCGGGGTGGTTTTGCTGGCCGATGACACCCATCGAGGCTGCCAGGTCGGAAGGCCCGATGAAAATTCCGTCGACGCCGTCGGTTTCGACAATTTCCTGGACGTTGCGCACGGCTTCATCGGCTTCGATCTGCACCATCAGGGTGATGGTTTCATCGGCACGGGCCAGGTAGCCGTCAATGCGGTTCCAGCGTGCCGAACGTGCCAGCGCCGAGCCGACACCGCGCACCCCCTTTGGCGGATACTGGCAGGCAGCCACAGCCGCTGAGGCCTGTTGCGCATCATTAACCATGGGAATAATCAGCGACTGCGCGCCGAGATCCAGGAACTGCTTGATGACAACCGGGTCGTTGACCGCCGGGCGCACCACTGGCACCACAGGGTAGCTGCGCACGGCTTGGAGCTGCGCCAGGATGTTCTGCAGGTCGTTCGGAGAATGCTCGGCGTCGATGAAAACCCAATCGAATCCGGCTCCGGCGCAAATTTCGGCAATCAAGGGCGAGGCGGAGCACACCCAGATGCCGGCCAGCGGGCGGGAGGCATCTTTCAGCGCATCCTTGAGCGATGGATCCGGTTCTACTCGAAATGGCATGTCACAGTTCCCAGCGGTCCGTAGTCGGCAAAAACAGTGTCGTTGGCGTCCACCCACATTGGGCGGGTGAAGGATCCGGCAAGGATCAGTTCTCCTGCCTTGAGCTTGTCGCCATGCGGGGCGATCTTGTTGGCCAGCCAGTACACGCCGGCGGCGGGATGATTCAGCACGCCGGCAGCCACGCCCGTTTCTTCCACTGTCTGGTTCTTGAACAAGATGCCCGAAACCCAGCGCAGGTCCACGGCGTCGGGCTTCACGGGGTTGCCGCCAATGACCATGGCGCCCATGGCGGCGTTGTCGCTGATCGTGTCCACGATGGTGCGCCCTTCCATCTCGATGCGGGCATCGAGAATTTCGAGGGCGGGAATCACGTATTCGGTAGCTTCCAGCACATCAAAAATGTTGGCGCGGGGGCCTTCGATGTCCTTCTTGAGCTTGAAAGCCAGTTCCATTTCCACGCGGGCACCGGTGAATTCGGAGAAGTTGAATGTGGCCCCGGAGTCGTGGACCATGTCGTCAAAAATGATTCCGTAGTCAGGTTCGGTGATGCCGGTGGCCATCTGCATGGCCCGCGAGGTCAACCCGATTTTGCGGCCCACCAGTACCCGGCCGGCGGCCTCGGAGCGCTGGCGCCAGAGGTTTTGCACGCGGTAGGAGTCTTCTACGATCATTTCCGGGTAGCGCGCGGTGAGACGCGGCACCGGAGTTCGCGTTTGGCCGGCCTGGACCAGCTCATCGGCAATGGCCGTGATTGTTTCCTCGGATAGCATCGGCGCTGCACCTTTCACTTCAGTTCAAACCAAGGTGAGCACCCACCGACCGACTCAATGAGATGGCTCACGTTTCTTGATCGTACCCAGCTTCTGGGTGCAGGGCACATCGTACTAACATTTCCGGCCCTGCTAGTTGCCCAATGCCTTCACATTGGCCAGCAGCTCTTCAAAGGGAAGCGAGGTCATCTCGTCGTTCGGATCCGCAAATTCGCTGACCGACGGGGCGATCGAGCGGGTATCGCCTAAAGCAGCATCAGCCTCAAAGCGCCCGTCAAAAGCGCCGAGGGCCAGTAGCACTTCGCCGGCTGCCCGGCGAGCGCGTTCAGCCAGGGTTCCGGCGATGCCTTGCCCGCCGAAGTCCTCAGAGGCCGCGAAGACCGACGTCGGCATGACGTTGGCCCTCAGGTAGCTGAAAATCGGGCGCATTGCATAGTCGATCGCCAGCTGGTGGCGCTGGGTTCCTGCCGTTGCCGCGAGCACCACCGGCTTTCCATCCAGCGATTTGGGATCGAGGATGTCAAGGAATGACTTGAACAGGCCAGAAATCGATGCGGTGAATACCGGGGTGACAGCGACCAGGACGTCTGCATTGATGACGGCATCAATCACGCGCTGCAGGCTGGGGGCTGCGAAACCGGTGAGCATGTTGTTGGTGATGTCGCTGGCATGCTCGCGCAGTTCAATGTTGCTGACATCAGCCTGGACGCCTTCCGATGAAAGCTTTGCTGCGATGCTTTCGCCAATTTGTCGCCCCAGCAAGGAAGAGCTGGAGGGAGAACCCAAACCACCGCTGATCACTACAACCGACTTGCTCATTGCTGCCGCCCTTTCGATTTTTATATGCGTATGCATGTATCAACCCAGCGGCCGCCAATTGTATTCCCGATCCATATTTTCAATACTGTGACGATGGTAAGAATATTGATATGCTGATGCCATGAGCAGCCAGAAGCCACAGACCGAAAACCAGCACGACATCGAAGAGGGCGTCCGCACCGATTTCAGGAACACCATGTCCTATGGCAGCTATCTGGACCTGGACCGCGTGCTCTCCGCGCAGCACCCGGTCAGCGTGCCCGAGCATCACGATGAAATGCTGTTCATCATCCAGCATCAGGCCAGCGAGCTATGGCTCAAGCTCATGCTCCACGAGCTGCTCGAAGCCCGGCGGCTTTTGGGCCTCGATGACATCGGCAAAGCGCTAAAGTGCCTGGCCCGTGTGAAGCACATCCAGAAGACCCTGACCGAGCAATGGTCGGTCCTGGCTACTTTGACGCCCCGGGAATACGCGCAGTTCCGCGGCTTCCTCGGCTCCTCCTCCGGCTTCCAGTCCTTCCAATACCGCGCTGTTGAATTCATCTTGGGCAACAAGCACGAAGGGATGCTCAAAGTCCACGAAGCAGATCCTAAGGCCCACGAGCTGCTGGCCAAGCTGCTCCACGAACCAAGCCTCTATGACGTTTTCCTGGCGGCGCTGGCCCGCCGCGGATACCAGATCCCCGTGGAGATCCTGTCGCGGGACCTCACCAAGCCGTGGACTTTCCAAGAAGCACTGGTGCCAGTGTTCAAGGAAATCTACGAATCCGAAGAAACCGCGTGGAGCCTTTACCAGGCTTGCGAAGACCTGGTTGACGTTGAAGACAATTTCCAGGCTTGGCGCTTCCGCCATCTGCGCGTGGTCCAGCGCACCATCGGCTTCAAGCGCGGCACTGGCGGTTCCTCGGGGGTCGATTTCCTCAAGCGCGCCCTGGATCTGACCTTCTTCCCCGAGCTTTTTGCGGTGCGCACCGAAATTGGCAGCTAGCACCCCGATATCGGCGTTCAGCCTCGACGACTTCGAGGCCCGCACAGGCAGTGCCACATCCATCATCCGAACCATTACCGGACTATACCTGCGCCGCCAGCCCACCCCGATACCGCGATCGCACGTTGTCGAGCTGGCTACAGCGGCGGGAATTTCCACGGCAGCAGCGCAGACTGCCATTTCCCGCCTGATCGACAAGCAGGTGCTGGAGAACGGCACCGATTCGGCCCTGCGCGTACCGCAGATGGCCCAGGCAATGTTCGAACGCGGCAGCCGCCGCATCTTCACTCCCCGGCAGATGTCCGCCATGGACCGGTGGTGCCTGGTGGCCTATTCCCTGCCGGAAACGCTGCGCCCGCTGCGCCATCAGATACGCAAGCATTTCCTGCAGCTCGGCGGCGGACTGGTGGCTGCAGGCTTGTGGATCTTTCCGGAATATCTGCGCGAAGAGGTCGACGCGGCCTTGGAGGCGTTGCATGCTCGAGCGCAGGCAACGATCTTCACAGTCCAGCAACCGCACTTCCCCGCCACGGCCCGCGAAGCCGCCGCGCAATGGTGGGACCTGGAACAGCTTGGCTCAAGGCATCAGCAATTCCTTGAAGCTACCGCCGGGCTCAGCGCGGATCAGGCAGATCCGGCCGGGGCCTACCGGGGCTACGTGGGCATGATTGACGCTTGGCGCGCCCTGCCCTACCTTGATCCAGGACTTCCTGATGGCATGCTGCCAGAGGCTTGGCCAGGCAAGCAAAGCAGGCAGCGATTCCTGGCGTTGTCGAGCGCCTTGAGGCACCCCGCCGAGCAATTTGCTGCTTCAGTGCTCGGCCATGGGCTAAAGCCAGATCGGTTCGTCCTGCCCGTAGGCCGGTGACGCTGCGCGATAGTCAAGCAGATGCCCATCGATGAGAAAAGGCGTCAGCGCATACTCCAGCTCGCCATAAGAGCTTGCCATCCGCCCGGTACGAGGATCTTCCAGTTCCCTGTCCAGGATTTCCGGTGCCCCTAGCGCGAAGAGCGCCTCCGCCGTGCGCGCGAGGGAAAAGCGCACCAGGCCAACGCCACGGCGCTCTGAACGAGCCTGAACCATGGCGATGACAGCCGCAGCCAGGCCGTATCCCGTTGCGTGATCCAAGGCCTGTACCGGCAAAGCGCCAGGTTCACCACGCTCGGTGCGATAGGCATCGGAAATTCCGCAGGCAGCTTGCACAATGCTGTCGAAGCCCCGGCGGCTGGCCCACGGGCCCTCATAGCCCCAGGCATCAAGTTCAGCAATGATCAGCTCTGGATATTTCTCCTGGAGGCTCTGCGGGTCCAGGCCAAAACGGCTCAGTGCGCCTTGCCGGTACCCGGTAATCAGCACGTCGGCCCCCTCCAGTAGGCGAGCCATGCGCTCACCATCAACTGGTGAAGACAAATCCAGCAAGGTGCTGCGCTTGCCGAAGCCGGTATCAACATGCTGCGCCTGCAGCTCCGGCAGCTGCGGGGCATCTACGCGTAATACTTCTGCGCCAAAGGCGGCCAGCGTCCGGCTCGCGGTCGGCCCGGCAATAACGCGCGTCAGGTCCAGGACCCGCAGGCCTTCCAGTGGCCGGTTGACACCAGGAGCGTAGCTCCAGGCCTCGTTTCTGTTCGCCTCATGAAGCGTGAATTGTGCCCATGCACCGCGCTTGGCCGCCTGGCCTGCAGCTGATCCTGCCCAATCGGCACGAGTCTGCACTGCCGCGGCCACTCCGCCCGAAGCCACGATGAGCTCTTGGGCTTGAATTGACGAGAGCCCTGCCAGGGATTCGCGAAGGCCGCCACCGGCCGAAGCCCCCACAGATTGCAATAGCCTTTGTTCATGATGCGGGTAATTCGCGTGAGTTCTTATCCAGCCATCACCCGTGCGATAAAAGCCCGAGTGCTCGGCGAAGCCCTGGGATTGTTCGCCATTGATCCGCAAAAGGCTTGAGGAGCCAAAGGCGGCTGCCACTTGATCCGACTGGATGCCCACATCCAGTCGGCCTGCGCTGAGCGAGCGCAATGCTGCAGCTACCAGGCCAACCGATCCCAGCGCGAGCTGCTCGACATTCAGCGGTCCGTTCCACCACGATCGAGGCCCTTGCATCTTGACCGCCACCGGAAATTCAAGCACCCCGGATTCGACAAAACCGCCACCGAGGATCTTTTCGGTCGTTTGCCTAGCATCATCGGTTGTTCGCATGCCACCAGCGTACTGCGCATTTTTGCTCCCATGCACAGGTGCGTTAAATGCAGCTAGGTCCGCAGAGCGCCAATTGGCATACTGCGGACCTAGCTTGCTGGTCTAGCGAAATTAGTTCGCTGGAACGTTCAGAGTCTGGCCAACCATGATCAGATCTGGGTTGGTCAGCTGATCGTCGTTCAGAACGAACAGGCCGCGCCAGTCGTCAACACCAAGCTGGTCAGCAATCTTGGCCAGGGTGTCGCCGGACTTGACGGTGTAGTTCTTGCCCGAGTCGGTGACATCAATGTTGAACACTGGAGCCTGTGGAGCCGGAGCCGCGTGCTTGCCCGAGGTGCTTGGAGCAGCCTGCTTGGTGGACTTGACCGAGTTGCTGCTCTCGGAAACCTGTGGAGCGGCCTGCTTGGTCTGGGTGGCCTTAGGAGCAGCCTTCTTGGTTTCGGCAACCTTTGGAGCGGCCTGCTTGGTCTGGGTGCTCGACGAGGAATCGCTCGAGGACCCACCGGTTGGGGTTCCGCTGATGCCCAGTTTCGCGGTACATGCTGGCCATGCGCCCCAGCCCTGCGAAGCCTGGACCTTGGTTGCGATGCGGATCTGCTCGGCCTTCGATGCCTGGTTTGGCATGCCGGAGCCGCCGAATGCCTTCCAGGTCGACAGCGAGAACTGCAGGCCACCGTAATAGCCGTTACCGGTGTTGATGGACCAGTTTCCGCCGGACTCGCACTGAGCCAGCTTGTCCCAGGTGCTTGCAGCATTTGCTGGTGCAGTGGTGGCAACGATTGCGCCACCGGCTACTGCTACGGCTGCCAAGGAGGCTCCGCCGCGGCGGATCAATTTCTTAGTCTTCTGCTGGATCATGATTCTCCAGTGCTCTTCCCGCGCTCAGGTCGTCCAAGACCATCTTCGTGCACCGCTCAGCGTCGCATTTCGACGTTGTATGAAGCACTACCCTGGCGAGCGGTTTGGAAGTCCCGGTAGTACCTGTTTCCCCAATAACACAGCGAGTGTTATCGAAACGTTATAAAGACCCTAACCCAGACCCCCGCCCCCTTCGCAACTCAGGAAACGTCCAGATTCCGCGTAATTACAGGTCACCATCTCGGAAAAAAAATAAATTTGGGCGGCACGAAGATCCTTAAACTCCTTGTGAACCGGCGAGAATGTTACAAATCTGAACTGGATATCAAACAAGTTTCTGTGATATAGCTTTCAATCCGTTCCCGTCCCCTGAAAAGCGCCAGAATCGCGTGTCAAGATCGCCGCTTCGCACGCTCCATAGCGAGGTCCTTGGCAATCAGCAATTCACCAATTTCGGCGCCTTGAGCATGAACATTTCGTCAAGGCGCCTCGGCCTCCCTGCAAGGACACTTGGATGCTCGCTCGGGAAGAAGACACGACGCTGATCTAAATGACCTAGTCACCGGAGAGATGGTTAGGTAGTGTGATGTGCGAAAGCAGATCGTCGCACTGATGAATTCATTAGCCAGACAGGGGAACCACATGCCAGACAAAGGCAGATTCACCAAAGAGCACATGAAAGAGTCTCTCAACTGCTTCCCCCGCGCATTGCGTGAATTCTTCAGAAACGATGGCTTGGATGTCGCAGCGTCCCTCTCGTACTTCATGGTTTTGGCCATGTTCCCGGGACTGTTGGCACTGATCTCGCTGCTGTCATTGGCAGGCGCCAGCGATAGCGGGACCAAATGGATCATGGAGATCTTGGAACAGGGTCTGGCTCCGAATGGCCAAGCATCGAATGGCGATTCGCAACAGCTTCTAGACACCACCGAGCAGCTGCTTGAAGGATTGGCATCGCAAGCCAGCGGAACCTTTTGGGCCATCCTCGCCGGTTCCCTCGGTGCTCTTTGGAGCACCTCTGGATATGTCACAGCGTTCGGCCGCAGCATGAATCGGCTCCATGGCGTGCCCGAAGGACGCCCGCAGTGGAAACGCCGTCCGCAGATGTTCCTCATCACCGTATTGATCATGCTGGTTGCAGTTCTCACGCTTGTCCTGCTAGTCACTTCAGGATCCATTGCCCGCGGTATCGGCAACGTCGTCGGCCTGGGCGATAGTTTCGTGCTGATGCTCAACATCGCCAAGCCGCCGATCATGCTGGTGATGATTCTTCTCGTGTTGGCATTGCTCTACTACTTCACCCCGAACGTCAAGCGTCCGCGATTCCGCTGGTTCTCTGCCGGAACCCTAACGGCCCTCGTCATTTTGGGACTGTCCCTCGTTGGATTTGGAATCTATCTCTCGCAGTTCGCCAGCTATTCAGCTACCTACGGGACTATCGGCGGTGTCATTATCCTGGTGCTGGCCTGCTGGATCAGCAACATCGCGCTGCTGCTCGGCGCGCTGGTTGATATTGAGTTCATCCGCCTGCGCCGTCTGCGCGCCGGATTGCCCGCGACCGACGACATCCTGCTCCCCTTGCGCGATGACACCCTGGTGGCCAAGCAAGAGCTGGCTAACTACAAGGACCTCGTCCAAGCGCAAGAAGTCCGCATCAATCATGGTGGCGACCCGCTCCAGGACATGGAAATGGATCCGCAGAGAACCGGCAAACGCAAAATAAAGCTTCTGCCGATAGGAGCAGCTGCCACCGCTGCTTGGGTAATTTCCCGGGCCACGACGCGCCGAACGCTGCGCAAGGACATGAAAAACCGCTCAGAACAACGTCAATAGGCTGTTGCTTGCCCACCACAGAGCACCGGCCCCAAGGGCAAGTATCACCAAGAGCCACAGGCCAGCAAAGGTGTGCGTTGCCCGGGCAATCAAGTAGGCGTCGGACTGGGCCACGTCGCGGCGCCGCCAGGTATGTACTGCCAAGAGCTTCGCGTAGTCACGCAATCCTGCAATCAGCAAGAATCCTGCGATGAGCAGAGAGAGATAAAGGTAGGCGTCCACCGGGGCGAAGAAGACGACACCCAAGGCGATGAGGGCGCTGACCGTACACACCACAAATGCCGGCCAGTTGCGGACAAAAATCAGTGCAAGCAGGAAGAAGAGCGCGTAGATCCCCAGCGCCTGGCCTGCGTAGCCGATGGAAATTGCCCAGAACATCAAAGCTGAAACCCACAACGGCGCGGGATATCCGAATATCCCTGAAACAATCACCGAGAATTTTCCGCGCCCGCGGCTCACGACTTCGCCGGAATGATCCCACCCCAACCGCAGTCCAGTGACAAATCTTCCGGTGAACAACGCGGAGACGATATGGCCGAGTTCGTGGACCAGCGTTGAGTACAGTCCGGTAATGCGCCATGCTGGGGCCGGAATCACCATCGCCAGCACCACAGCAGCAATAATCAGCCATTGCCATGAGTTCAGATCGACAACCACCGGCTGTGCCAGGCGATGCCAGGCTTCAGCAATATCCAAATTCATTCGAGCTCCTCAATCGCCCATCGATGTTCCCCATTCTCGCAAGCACCTCCGGAATGCAGCAGATCCGACCCAGCCTTTCACCTGCCTTCTGGGAAACATCACAGGTGCAAGGCATAATCTGCATAGCGAGATGTTGTGCAAAATATTTGGAGGATCTTCATGTCTCGCTTAGCTTCAACCGCATTGGCCGTCACCGGCTTGGCTGGCGGATACGCTACCGGCCGCGCCACCAAAAAACGCCCACTGGCTGCCGTGGTGCTCGGTGCAGCTGGCGTTGGCTCGTTCCTCATCTGGAAAAAGGATGCAGGCACAGCCAAGGCAATCGCACTGATTAGCGCTTATGTTGGCGGCTTCGGCGCTTCGCACCCATTGGCAAAGAAGATCGGTGCATGGCCAGCGGTCAACAGCGTCACTGCTGGCGTGGCCCTGCTCTCCCTCTTGCTCGGCGGTTCCAAGAAGTCGAAGGACGAAATTTCCTGGGAACATACAGGCAGTGAACCACGTCGTCCACGCTGCAGAACAATGATTCTGTCCGGGGCCGGTGCTACGTTGGCTAGGTAGATACCAGTCAGCGAAAGGCGCCGGCCCCGTGTTCTTTTTAGAGGATCAGTTCATCTTCTCAGCCAGTGACCTTGCCGTGTCTGTCGATTGCAATTTTCAGTCGTTATTTCTCCTGGACGTGAAACTTGGCCGCCGTCCAGCAGCAGAAAATGCCAGGGACGAAATGCTGGAACGCACCGCCATCCTCGGTGATGTCCACGAACACAATGTCCTGGAAGAACTGGTGCAAGCCTACGGCGACTATGATCCGGCCCAAGGCACCGGAGTCAAGCAATTCCATGACCGCCCAACGATGACTCCCGAAGGCCTGCGCACAGCCCACGAGCAAACAATGCAAGTCTTGCGCAATGGAGCCGATGTCATTTTCCAGGCCACATTCTTTGATGGTTCCTTCATTGGATTCGCCGACTTCTTGGTGCGCCAGCCAGATGGTTCCTGGGCTGTTTGGGATACGAAGTTGGCTCGCCACGCGCGGGTCAGCGCCCTGTTGCAAGTTGCCGCCTACGCGGATCAGATGATCGCGGAAGGCATCAAAGTATCTGCCAAGACCACTCTCGTCCTCGGAGACGGCACGCATTCCGTTCACCGCGTGGATGAGGTGCTTCCGGTCTTCCAAGCCCAACGTGCACGCTTCTTGTCGATGATCCAGCAGCATCGCAATTCCTCGGAGCCGGTTGCATGGAACTCGGATTTGATGCGCATTTGCGGCCGCTGCGATTACTGCGCTGAGCAAGCCCAGGCAACCCGAGACGTGTTGCTGGTGGCGGGAATGTCCATGGTGCAACGTGAAAAACTGCGAAAACGCGGCGTATCCACCATCGACCAATTAGCTGCCCTGGAAGCACCGCCTGAATCCTCGCTGGCTCGAATAATCGATCAGGCGCAAATGCAGCTTGGGTTGGGCCGCGTTGATGGAGAGGTCCAAGGCGTCAGTTTCAGGGTCAAATCCAGCCAAACCATTTCGCAGCTTCCTGCTCCCGACACCGGCGATATTTTCTTTGATTTTGAAGGCGACCCGCTATATCAGGATCGTGCCGACGGTTCGTGGGGTTTGGAATACCTGTTCGGAGTCATCGAACATGACACCGGGGAACCGGTGTTCAAGCCCTTCTGGGCGCACAGCCGCGCCGAGGAACGCCAGGCGTTCCTGGATTTCATCGGCTACGTTCAGCAACGCCGGCAGCGGTATCCGAACATGAAGATCTACCACTACGCCGCTTACGAAAAGAGCGCCCTGCGCAAGCTCTCGCAGGTGCACATCGCGGGTGAAGAAGAAGTCGATACCTGGCTGCGCGAGAACCTCCTCGTGGACCTGTATGAAACCGTCCGGAATTCCTTGGTAGTCTCCACCCGTTCCTACTCCATCAAGAAACTTGAGCCGCTATACATGGGCCAGCATCTGCGCGCCGGAGACGTCACCGATGCCGGCGCCTCAGTAGTTGCCTACGCACAGTACATGCAGGCACGCGATGCGCACGATACTCCCACAGCCAACGAGATACTGGCTTCGATTGCCGACTACAACGAGTACGACTGCCTCTCGACCCTGCGCTTGCGCGACTGGCTGCTTTCCCTCGAAGAACACCAGTCTCAAAGCCTTCCTGCTATTCCATTGCAGGAGGAATCCAAAGAACAGTACGAGCCCAGCGCGGAAGAACTGCGTTTGCAGGACTACCTGGCAAACCTTCCCCAGGGACAGGCACTCAGTGATGACGACCGCGCCATCGCCATGGTGGCTGCCGCTACCGGCTATAACCGCCGGGAGAAAAAGCAGTTTTGGTGGGAGCACTTCGACCGGCTCTCCGCACCAATTGATGACTGGAGCGATGTCCGCGGAGTTTTCTCGGTGGATAGCGCCGAAGTCCTCGAAGACTGGCACAAGCCCACCGAACGGGCCCGGACCTTCGCACGGATCACCAAGCTCAACGGCGCGCTGGCCGAAGGTTCGCTGCTCTCCCCCGGGTCATCGGTATTTGCCATGTTTACGGCCCCTCTGCCTGAGGGCATGGAAGTCGACCAGTCGCTTCGTGGAGGAGCATTTAATGCAACTGTGGTGGAAGTTGGTGAAGGGTGGATTATCGTCTCTGAAAAATCGAGCGGCAAGATCCCTCCCTACGGTTCACTTCCCATGGCGTTGACTCCCGATAAGCCGTTGATGACCAAGAGCATCGATGATGCCCTGCTGGAGATTGCCCAAAAAGTCGGATCCACTGTCCCGGTTCTGCCGCAACAGCCGGGAATCGATATCTTGCGCCGTACCGCCCCGCGATTCAAAACGCTCACGGCACCCGCAGCACCGATGGTGGCCGACGGCCAGCCCCAGATCTATCAAGCGGTCGTGGAGTCGTTGAAAGATCTTGACCATTCATACCTTGCCGTCCAAGGTCCTCCCGGCACTGGAAAAACCTTCGTGGCTTCCCACGTGATCCGCGAGCTGATCAATGAAGGATGGAAAGTCGGGGTCGTGGCCCAGTCCCACGCAGTGGTTGAAAATGTGTTGCGCAAAGCAGTCGAGGCGGGGGTAGACCCGGAAGTAGTCGCCAAGGAGGTCAAGCACAAGGATCCAGTACCGTGGGCCGGAACCTCCAAGGACTCGATCTCTGAAGTTCTGGGTTCGGCCGATGGCGCGCTCATTGGCGGCACGGCTTGGACCCTCACCGGGTCCAAGGTGCCCGCTGGCAGTCTCGACTTGCTGGTCATCGACGAGGCCGGCCAGTTCTCGCTGGCTAATACCTTGGCCGTCTCCCGAGCTTCGCGCAACCTTTTGCTGCTCGGCGATCCGCAACAGCTGCCCCAGGTTACCCAGGGATCGCATCCGCAGCCCGTTGACGAATCGGCCTTGGGGTGGCTCTCTGCTGGCGAACCCGTGCTGCCGCCACAGCTGGGCTATTTCCTGGCTGCTTCAAGGCGCATGCACCCGGAACTATGTGCCAAGGTTTCGGCCTTGAGCTATGACCACCAGCTGTTTTCGGCCCCGGCTGCGGGTCAGCGTGTGCTTGAAGGCACGCCTGCGGGAGTGAGCACTACGCTGGTCGCGCACCGTGGCAACACCGTTAGCTCAGTCGAGGAAGCCGAAACCATCGCCCAGCTAGTTCGCGATCATCTTGGCATGCTGTGGACTCCCGGCCCCGGTAAACCCCAACGAGCGTTGGAACCCACCGACATGCTGGTAGTCGCCGCATACAACGCCCAGGTCAATCTGGTTCGCGAGGTACTAGCCTCGAAGGGGCTGGACGCGGTCAAAGTCGGGACTGTGGACAAGTTCCAGGGCCAAGAAGCGCCGATTGTCTTGATGACCATGGCCTGCTCCAGCGCGGACGATGCTTCTCGAGGCATCGAGTTCCTCTTGAATCGAAACCGGGTTAACGTCGCCGTCTCCCGAGGACAGTGGAAAGCGATTATCGTGCGCAGCGAGCGGCTCACCGATTATCTGCCGTCTTCCCCGCAGGCACTGTCACAACTCGGTGCGTTCATGGCGTTGTAGGTTGGTGCTCATCGATCCGCTCATTTCCTGGCCGGGTCGATGACTTTTTCAACGTCGAAGAAGGAACCCAGGACCGGGCGGTCGCCCCTTTCTTCCTTGGCAAATTGCAGCCCATCAACGTTGATGCGCATTTGGCGCTGATAATCTGAGCGCTGCTGCATCCAGGATTCTGTGGTGCCATCCACGCCATAGAAGTACCTGAACCCTTGTTTCTTCAGGTACTCATAGCGGGGACCCGAATATTCGCTGGTGTGCGCTATGTCAGAGCCAAAAGGATAAATGAACTGGTCTGTCGCTCCAACGATCGGTTCAACCTCTTTTTTCCAAAGCTTGGTATCGCGTTCCAGCCGACCCATGCTCACCGTTCCAGTCTGGATGTGGCCCCATGAATGCGACGCGAAGACCCAACCGGTTTCCTTCATGGATTTTGCGATCGCAGTAGCCTTTTCCTGATCTTCTTTCAGATTCTTGTTATTCGGATACTGGCTCGCAGAGGTGCGGTAGCCGAACACGCCGTTATAGCCGGTCATTGCTACCAAACCTCGTGCTCCGCGATAGGTGAAGTCCGGGTGCTTGTTGATGAAGTCGTCAACCATCGTGGTCACGTCGTAGGCACCGACGTGTTTTTTACCGGCAGCATCGACATATTCGTTGCGGACTTTGCCATCTTCATCAAGCACCAGCTTGCTGGCGAAGCCATCGCCTTCCATATATTCGTAGTAGCTGACATCATCAACGGAAAGCACCAGGGGCTTTTTGCCTTTGGGGAGCATGATCTTTCGATATTCCATCTTCTTCTGCTTATTGAGGCCAGCGAAGTCATGCGGATTGACCAGTACATAGTCTTTTGCATAAAGCGATGAAAGGATCGCGGAAAATTCCTTTTGGGTCACCATGTAGTCTTCGTATCCAGCAGAACTGCTTTCCTTGTCGAAGGCGCGGTCGGTGTCCACAATGAGCGAGTGGAAAAACAAGTGCGGAATTTTATCCGGCTGATCCCACGCCGTGGTGTGTTCTTTCTCGTCTTCGAGGCCGGCGACCATTGAAGACAGGCTGTCGTCACTGTCTTTCTTGGCAAGTTTTATCGCGGCGTCATAGTCATAGCCATCAGCGAGCCTGTTGATTTCGGCTTTAACGCTGCTGACGCGCTGTTGTTCCTGTTGTGATTGCTCCGGTGCGGCAGAATCCGAGCTCGGGGTTTCCGGGGTGGTTTGCGCGCTACAGGCTGCCAACGCCATGGCAAGGCCGACGGATACTGCTAAGCGCAAGGACTTCATTGATTGCCCCCTCCGTGCATTCTGTCTTGGCTATGAGCTGACAGAAAACAGGTTGTCATCTTCATAATTCGACCCTACACAGAATGAGGTTTTGGCAACACCCCCGGCAACTGATTCTTTCTCAAGGCCCGGGATTAACGGGCAGGAGCAATGGATTCACATTTACTGTTGAGGCCGATGATTTAGAATTGTTTAGTTAGGCGTCCTAAAGATCAAGGAAGTACATGCAGCCCTCGCACCGCGCGAATAGTTTGTGGCTTCAAGCTCAACAGTTCAAAGGCTCGGCAGCATATCGTCTTCTGACGGCCCAACCATGGGCGGTTGCCTTCATCCGAGCCGAGTTCACCGCCGATCGCTCCCGCGTAGCGCTAGAGCTGTTCCATGCTTCATTGGATTCGTTCTTGAAGCAGGCGCGTCAAAGCGACGAGCAGATTCCGCAGTCATACTCTGCCCAGGATTTTGCCGAGACCTGGGTCAAGCAAGGAATTCTCGCGCGACCGCTGATCGATGGGCGATTCGTTTATGAGCCCAGCGCGCAGACCCTGCGCACATTGCGCTTCCTCTCAGATTTTTCCACCGACGATTCCCACCTGAACTCCTCGCGATTGAACACCTTGCTTTCATCGCTGGAATCCCTGGTGCATGAAACGGACCCGGATCCTGAAGCCCGAATCCGCGCCTTGGAATCCCAGATCGCCCAACGCCGGGCACAAATTGAGCAGTTGCGCAGCGGGGATGATCCCGCGGTGCTCTCGCGCACAACAGCCTTGTCCGCAACGCGTTCGCTGTTGGACCTCGCCTCCAGCCTTCCTGCGGACTTCCGCCGCATGCGCGATGGTGTCCAAGACATGCTGCACTCCCTTCGCGAAGGCATCCTCGATGCTTCTACCGCCAAGGGCGTCGCGGTGGGCCAGGTGCTCGAAGCCGATCGCCAATTGCGCTCAACCGCTGAAGGGGAAACCTTCAGCGGGTTCACCGAATTCCTGAATTCTCCCGATGCCCAGCAGCGCTTCCGTTCAGCGTTAGCAGAAGTGCTCGAACGCGAATTTGTTGACGACCTCGATGCCACCGAGCGCCAAATCCTCACCAACCTGCTGCGCGAGCTGCGCCGGCAGGCGGCCGAAGTCCATGCGTCCTACGGCAAGCTTTCCGAATCCCTGCATGCGTTCGTCCAGTCCGAGGACTACAAGCAGGCGGAGCTTCTGCGCCAGGCTGTCAGGCAAGCCGAGCTGGCCATCACCAAGTCGTCGGCGCTCAAGCCGCGCAGCGGCCTGGCCCCGATGGATCTGTACACTCCACAGCTGATGACGCTCTCCGGCTTGGGGATCTACGATCCGTCCGAACATGTTGCGCCTCCCCCGCTGGCCCAGGCACCGGAATTCAGCGAGGCCGACATTGTCCGCAGTCCCGCGACGCCACAAGCCAATATGCCATTGCTGCGCGAGTCGATTACCCGGCAGTTGAACCACGCGCCAGCCGGAGCAGTGCGCATGGATGAAGTATTCGCCGCTTTGGACGATGAGCATCGGCATTTGAATACCATCCGCGCACTGGTTGAGATTGGACGCACCAATGGCGAATCGCTCAACGAGGCTGAATTGGTCAACATCGATTTCCAGCAACTTGATGGTTCCCTGAGAACCGCCATCCTGCCCGCCTTAAGCTTCACGAAGGAGCCGCTATGACCACGAGCGATGCCTACGCCGCACCGATCGCCGAACCGCTGTTCGACGGTGATACCGGAAAATACTCCCTGCCGTTGCGCCAATTGCTGGTTCGCCTCTTGCGTGGACCCTACCTTGATGGCACGGTGGATGCCTCCGCATGGCAGCTCTTGCTTGATCAGCAGCAGACGATCACCGATTACTTCTCGGAGATCTTCTTGGCGTTGACCATGGATATGGACCGCAAAATTGCGATGCTGTCCCCGGTCCAGATTGACCAGGTCCACACCGCGCCGATCGCGCCTCGCCGTCCGCTGAAACGCGATGAAACCCTCTTGGCCCTGCGCCTTCGGCTTTTGCTGGAGCAGAACTCCGGCAACGGCAGCGACGCGGTGGCCTCACGGGCCACCATGCACGAGATCCTGGCCGAGCACCGTCAGGCCGCTGACCGTGATGACAAGCGATTTGC
Source organism: Glutamicibacter halophytocola (assembly GCF_001302565.1). Lineage (NCBI taxonomy): Bacteria > Bacillati > Actinomycetota > Actinomycetes > Micrococcales > Micrococcaceae > Glutamicibacter > Glutamicibacter halophytocola. The sequence goes on along the minus strand of NZ_CP012750.1, from coordinate 745,677 downwards.
CGAATCCTGTGATGCCGCCATCTCCCGTCTGCAATCCCTGCGATTGCTGACCAGCACCGAGCTGGAGAACGAATTCCGCATCTCTCCGGCGTTGGCCATGGCACTGCCGCTAAGCAGCATTCAAGACATTCCGCGCTACATCGCGGCGATTGATGCCAACGAGCCGGCTTTTAACCTTTCGCCCGACGACAACGATGAACTTGCTGAACAGTCCCCCGAGTTGGTGCAGGAGTAACCGATGAGCATTGAAATGACTCTTCCGCTGGGCGGCGCGATCAACCCCGGCCAGCATCGCCTCAGCCGGGTGCAGATCGTTAACTGGGGTACCTTCCACGGGCTGCACGACCTGTCCGTGGACCGGGCCGGGACACTGGTCACCGGGCACCCCGGTGTTGGCAAATCCACCCTGTTCGACGCCATGGGCCACGTATTTTTCGCGACTCCCCGCCTCAATGAATCAGCTAACGACGCGGCCACCCGCGAAGACCGGCGCACCACCTTCTCCTATATGCGCGGACGCCAATTCAAGACCAGCGAAGGCACCGTTTACCAGCGTCCGGGCGCCACCTGGAGCGCCATCATCCTCAGCTACGAGGACGGCATGGGCAATACGGTGACTGCCGGGGCCGTTTTTGATCTGCCCGATGCTGGGCTGGAAGGCCAAGTTTCCAAGCACTACCTGTTGTGCGAAGGCAAGGTGGATATTGCTGAGCTGGAGAACCACGGGCCGCGCCGCTTCACCGTTTCCTCGCTATCCAAGGCGCTAGCACCCACCGAAGCCTTCGATACCCACAAGGCGTTTATTGAGCGTCTTCGCCGCCGCCTCGGGGTGGAAAGCGATAAGGCCTTTGCCTTGTTGCGCACCCTGCAGAACGGCAAGGGCCTGGCCAAAGGCGTCAACCAGTTCTTCCGCCATGAAGTTCTCGAAGAACCGGCAACACTCAAAGCCGCCGCGGCGGCAGTTGAGGACTTCGCGCACCTTCGCGGCATCTATCGCCAATTGGACACCGCCCGTGCCCAGCGTGACGCGCTGGCCGAGGTTCCCCAGCAGGATCTGGCCTACCGCCAGTTGGCCAAGAAAATCGCCGAAACCCGCCACCTGCTGGACAGCGACGTGCAGGCCCTGGAAGCCCAGGTCCGCCAGCTGGTGATGCGCAATGATCTCTCCTCCCACCAGAGCGAACTAGCTGCCCTGCAGATCGAAGAAGGGGAACTTCGAGCGCGCAAGGAGCAGCTCGATGACCAGTTGCAGTCCTTGGAAGCGGCGCACGATTCGGCCGGTTCCGCCTCGCTCATGCTTCTGGAGCGCGAGGCCGACGTTGCTCGAAAGGCGCTGAGCGAAAAGGAAAATGCCCTTCGCGCCCTGCAGCAACAGGCGACAGATGCTGGTTTGAGCTTTGAGTTCTCCGCCACCGGCTTGGATGAGTTGCGTGCCAATGCGGCCCGCACTTTGCAGCAGCTGTCTTCGATCACCCACGACGCGCAAACCGTGGAATATGAAGCCATGGCATCGCTGGTCAATTTGCGCAAGCGCGCCGAGACGCTGGCCGAGCAGATCCGCTCCTATCAACGCCGCGCCAGCAATATTGATGACCGGTCCATCGCAGCACGCCGGGCAATCGCTTCGGCGTGCTCGCTGAGCGAAGACCAGCTGCCTTTTGCCGGCGAGCTGATGGATGTTTCCGCTGATTCCTCGACCTGGCGCCTGGCCGCGGAGAAGGCCCTGCATTCCTTGGCCCGCACCCTGCTGGTGCCGGGCGACCTGCTGGGGCAGGTGACCCATGCTATCGACCAGCTTGATGGCCTGGGACGTGTTCGATGGATCGATATTTCCCAGCAACCCAAGGAGGGTACGGCGGGCCCGGCAGATCTGGTCACCAAACTCGACTTTGCCCCAGGCGATGCGGGCAATTGGCTAAAGTCGAAGATCACCGCGGATTATCCGCTGGCTTGCGTGGATAACGATGCCGCCATGCATGTGCATCCCAAAGCCATCACCCCTGCAGGCACCATGAAAACCGGTGCCGGAACCTTCGAACGCGATACTCGCGGACTTCCGGCCTCCGAATACTTGCTCGGCTTCACCAACGAATCAAAGATTTCCGAGCTGCAGTCAAAGGCTGTGCGCTTGGAGGAAAAAATCGCCCAGGCACAAGCGTCTGCCGATGAACGCAGCGCCGCCAAGAACAAGGTGGTTGCCAAGTCGCTGCTGCTCAAGGCGATCATTGCCGACGAGCGCAGCTTCAGCCAATTGGATTCTTCCCCGGCTTTGGAAGCGTTGCGGCGTGGCGAGCAGAAGCTTGGCGATGCCCTGTCGCTCTCGGGTGATTCCTCGCGAGTGCGCCAGCAGATTGAAGCAGCCAAGGCCGAAGCGGAAAAGCTTGTCGGCGACCTTGCACTGGTCCGTTCCCGCATCCGGGACCTGCAGCTCCAGGTAGAACGTGCTCAGCAGGTCCTGGCCACGGCACAGGAGCCGGCTGGCGATTGGGAGCAATCGATTCCGGCGCCATTGCGCCAGCATCAGTTGCTCGGTCCGGTCCTTGACCAGGCCATTTCAGGCAAGTGCCCACCCAGTGAGCAAATCAGCGAGGCCTTCGCCGAGGTCAAGCTGCAGCTGGGAAGCCAGATGAACTCGCTGAACAGCCAGCACCAGGAAATTGGCAGCGCCCTGAGTGAAACTTTCCGTCGCTTTGCCCGTGATTTCGGCACCTCGCACGCCCAGACCCACGGTACCTCCGCGGAGGCAGCCGAGCACTACACACAGCTGCACGATCAGATTGTTGCCGATGGCCTGCCGCACCACGAAGCGCAATTCCGTGAATACTTCGCCAACCGCTCCTACGAGCGCTTCAGCGATCTGTTGCAATTGCTTGATGAAGAGCGTCGCATGATCTCCGAACGCATCAAGCCATTGAACCAGATTCTGGCCGAGGTGACGTTCGAGCATGGATCCATCCTGCGCCTGGAGGTCGAGAATTCGATTCCGGTGGAGGCCGGGAACTTCCGCAAGGAGTTGAAGGATGCCTTGCAGGAGGCCTACACGACCAAGGATGAAACGACCTTGGCCACGTCCTACCAGGCGCTGGAATCCCTCGTTACCGCCTTGAGCGATCCTTCACTCAACGCGTGGCGCTCCACGGTGCTGGATGTTCGTCAACACGTGGTCATCAGCTGCAATGAGCACAAGACCAATGGTGAAATCGAAACCGGCTTGGAACCTGGAACCCTTTCCGGTGGCGAGGGCCAGCGCTTTACTTCCTTCATCATGGGTGCTGCTTTGGCCTACCAGCTTGGCTTCGCTTCGGCGGGCTTCACTTCCTTCGGCACGGTGATGATCGATGAAGCGTTCATTCAGGCCAATTCGGAGTATGCGGCCGCCGGTATACGCGCACTGCAGGAATTCGGCTTCCACCTCGTGCTTGCCGCGCCGGAAGACAAGATCGACCTGAGCCGGCATCTGGGGTCGATTACCGACATCATCAAGCACCCGGGATCCAATATCTCTGGCTTCGTGACCACCGGCCGTTCACCGGCCATGGCCACCACCATCACGCTGCGCAGCTAGCGCCCCACCCGACATTAAAGGTCCAGTTCCCCTGTGAAGTGGACCTTTAATGTCGCGGTGCTGCATTCACTTCATGAGGGACTGAATGCGTTCAGGGATCATATTCACTCGAGGGCGCAGATCCTGCGGTGCGTAGTCGGGGTCAATGCATTCTTTCCAATACCTCAAGTGGGCCTTGTCGATCTCGTGATTCGAGTCCTTGACCTCGACACCGTTCTCGCCTTGGATGCTGTACCAGTACAGGTACTCGACCCCGTCGATGCTTTCGCTAAAGATCGTTTCGACGTACATCTTTTCTTGCTCCAGGGTCTCAAGGACCGCAGGCAAGCTGGAGTTAAGCAGTTCCATCCATTCGTTGACCGAGGCAGTCTTTCCGGGAAGCACCCGGAACCGGGTGAGTTCTATGTTCATGGGGCCAATCTATATCTGCAACTGCAATTGCAGCGAAAAGGCCGAGCCCGGAGAACAGGATCGCTGTTATTCCGGGCCCGGCCTTGAGCACTACGCGGCTATTACTCGGTTGCCAAGCCTTCTACTGGTGAAAGCCTTGCAGCCCGTCGCCCTGGGGTGATGGATGCCAGGAGCGCAGCGATCACGCTCACGGCAAGGACTGCTGCCAGCTGCCACCACGGGATGGAGTAGGTCAAGGTTCCCATGGATGCCAATGCCGACTGGGCACCCAGCAAGCCGTAGGCAACTCCGAGGACCATGCCGAGCAAGGCCGCGACACCACCGATAAGGACCGCTTCGGTGGCCAGCATGCTTTGCAGCTGCTTCTTCTTCAGGCCCAAGGCCCGAAGCAGCGAGTTCTCGCGGGTCCGTTCAAGCACCGAGAGGCTGAGCGTATTGGCGACGCCAATCAATGCGATGAGCACCGCGACGGCAAGGAGCGCCGAAACAATGGTCAGAAGCACATCAATGATCTGCGTGAACATCGACTTCATGACCACGCCGCCGTCAATCATCGAGGATTCAACGCCGGTGATGTCCGAAATTTCGGTCACCAGTTCATTGATCTGCGAGCCTGCGATACTGGAATCCACCTTGACGATGATTCCGGGGTATGAACTCGGATCCTTGATCTCCAAGGTTTTGAGGGTCTCATTGGTGATCAGGTTTCCTGAGAGCAGCGCGCCTGATTCTTTGACCTTGAGCGACTGTCCAGCGACCTCGATGGATTTCTGGTCGGTCTCCCACTGGGACAAGATCAGTTCGCCATTCTCGGGCACGACCTTCTGGTCCAGAACCGTCTTGGCGTACTCCTGCGGATCAACAGCAATCAGCTGGATGTTGACCGGTTCGCCCATGTCCAGATCCGCATCGGCATACGAGCTGGTGAAAGTCGAGGTGGCGCTGACGCCGTCAACGCCATCGATCGTCTTGGCCAGCTCTTCCGCTTTGGCTTTGCTGGTCGCTCCGTCGTAGAACGAGACCATCATGTCCACGGGGTACTCGGCAGCAACCGAATTGTTCAGGCTGGCCTTGGCGGTCTGGCCGCCAACCATGATCATCGAAACCAGCGTCACGCCGATCAGCAAGGCAGTCGCCGTGGCCGTGGTGCGCCCTGGATTGCGCACCGCGTTCAATGCAGCCAGGCGGCGGGAGGTCGACTTGCCGGCAATCGCCTTGCCAATACCGGCGACGCTGCTCGGTACGAACAGCGAGGCGAGCATCAAGATCCCCGGGAAGGACACCAAGCCGCCCAGGAAGGCTACGACCAGATTCCCCTTGACTGCGCCGAAGACCAGCAGGCCAACACCGATGAGGGCCAACACCGCTCCAAAGACGATGCGCACAATGCCCGCGCGGTTCTTCACGCTCGCAGCGTCAAACGGGCGCAGAGCGGCCAGCGGCGCCAGCTTCATGGCCCGGCGAGCAGGCAAGCTTGCAGCAACAACCGTCATCAAGATGCCGACAGCAATTGGAACCGCGAGACCGACAGGGGTCATCGAGAGCGTTGCGTATGACATGGCAGGGACCAGGGTGTGCAGCAGCTGGATCAAACCAGCCATCAACGCGATGGCCAGCAAGACGCCAATCACCGATGCCACGATGCCAATCACGAGGGCTTCAATCAGTACCGAGCTGCGGATCTGCTTGCGCTTGGCGCCCAGGGTGCGAAGCAGCGCCAATTCCCGGGTTCGCTGTGCAATCACCACGGAGAACGTGTTGACTACAACCAGGCCGGTAACTACGAGCGCGATCAAAGCGAAAATAATCAGGATTATGCTCAGCTGGTCGGTGCCACCGGTCATCTGGGCCACTTCGTCAATAACCTTTTGATCCGCGGTGACCACTGCGACGTCAATTTTCTTCTGGTCTGCAAAGTAGTCTTGCAGGTCCTGCCGAACAGCCTCAATGGAACCATCGCTATTGATGACGATGTCGCGGAATATGGCGCTGTCGCCGGCGAAGTGGCTCCATGCCTTTTCGCTCATGCCGCCCAAGGCGTAGGCGGAAGTCTGCGGGTTAGCCGAGGAACGCTGAATACCGACGATGTTGATGTTCTGGGTCTTCCCCTGGTCGTCGCTCAGGGCCACAACATCTCCGACGGAGATGCCCATGTCCTTGGCATGGGAATCATCGATGATCATCTCGTTGTTGGCCAGCGGAGCGCGGCCTTCGAGAAGTTCCATTCCACCCAGCCCCTGATTCGGGTCGACCGGCTGGATCTGAATGGTGTATCCATTATCCGCGGTATGCAATTGGCCATAGGCATAGCCCAAGCCATAGGCGGTAGACACTCCTGGGAGATTGCGAACGCCATCGATTTCTTTGGCGGTGAGCTCAGTTGTCTGGTCGGGGTCGGCGCTTGGGCTTGGATCCCAGTAGGCCACCAAGTCGGCGGACTTGTAAGAATCCCCCAAGGAATTCTTCAAGGTCGCCTGTGTTGACGAATTCACTGCCAGCGTTGCCGCGAGGAACGCGGTGCCGATGGCCACGGCAAGCACGACGGCGATATAGCGCCGGGCGTAGGTCTTGATATTGGAAAGTGCTACGTGCAGCATCGTTTACTCCGCCAATGAGGCGAGTGCCTCGGACACGGTAGCCACGGTTGGCTCCTCGATGGTTCCGACGATCGCGCCGTCTTTCATGAGCAGCACGGTGTCTGCGTAGGATGCTGCCACGGGATCGTGGGTCACCATGATGATGGTCTGTCCCATTTCGCGAGTGGAAGTACGCATCAGCGACAGGACTTCGGCGCCGGTTCGGGAATCCAAGTTGCCAGTTGGCTCATCGCCAAAGACAACCTCAGGGCGGGTGAGCAGCGCACGGGCTACGGCCACGCGCTGCTGCTGCCCACCGGAGAGTTCATGTGGCTTGTGGGTCAGGCGGTCGCGCAAGCCCAAGGCATTGATGACCGTGTCGAACCAGGCCTTGTCGTGCTTCTTGCCAGCCAGGGACAGGGGCAGCAAGATGTTGTCTTGCGCGTTGATGGTGGGGACCAAGTTGAACGACTGGAAAACGAAACCAATCTGTTCGCGGCGCATCTCGGTGAGCTGATCGTCGCTGAGCGAGAGCAAGTTCTTGCCGCCGATGATGATTTCGCCGCTGTCTGCCGAGTCCAGGCCAGCCAGGCAATGCATCAGGGTTGATTTGCCGGATCCGGAAGGACCCATGATGGCAGTGAAACGAGAACGTGCGAACGAGACATCGACGCTGCGAAGAGCCTCAACCCGGGTGGTGTCATGTCCGTAGGTTTTGGTCAGCCCACGAGCGGCGACCGCATGGTCAGTTTTTGGCAGGGTTTCAGAAGTCATACCAAAAGAATATAAATTCCCTAGCCAGATGGGCATCCACCAACAGGCTTGACTTGATTAGGCAGCGCATCATACTCAGGTATGACCCAGCCCCGGCAAAACTAAACCACAGGTTATCCGCCGGGTTTTCCAGCCGCCCTTGCTAGCAGCCGTGCTGGTGCTCGGTGCTTTGATGCGAGGATGGCTCGATCTGGAACGTCGAATGCTCAATGCTGATCGGGAAGTGGTCGGCCACGCAATTTTGCAGGTTCTTCAGCAAGTCTCCCGCGACTCCAGCCGAGAACATCGAATCCTCGACGACCACATGGGCGGTGAGCACCGGCAGGTTCGAGGCTATCTGGCTAGCGTGCAGGTCATGCACGGCAATGACACCGGGCTGGTTCTCCAGGTGCTCGCGCACCGCAATGAGATCCAGCCCTCGCGGCGTGGATTCCAGCAGAATATGAGTCGTTTCGCTCAACAGCTTCATGGCACGTGGAACGATCAGGGCGCTGATGACCAGGGCAGCAATCGAGTCTGCTGCCATCCATCCGGTAGTTGCGATGACAACGGCGGCAACGATAACTGCCACCGAGCCCAATGCGTCATTGACAACTTCAAGGAACGCTGCGCGCATGTTCAGGTTGTTCTTGCGTCCCGCGGAGATGATCCACATGGAAATGACATTTCCCAGCAAACCGATCACGCCAAAAACGAGCAGGCCTGTTGGCTGGATTTCTGTTGGCGTGAACAGCCGGCGAACGGCATCGATGGCGGCGTAGATGCCGACTGCGAGCAGCAGCGCTGATTGCAGTGTTGCCGAGAGCACTTCGGCGCGCCGGAATCCCCAGGTTCGCTTGGTGGTGGGCTTGCGCGCAATCAAATTGGCCGCGGTGAGCGCCAGCAGCAGCCCGAGGGTATCGGTCAGCATGTGTGCCGCGTCGACGAGCAAGGCCAACGAGCTAGTGACAATGGCCCCGATGATTTCGGCAATGAGAATGGCTGCCGTGATGCCAAAGGCCCAGGCAAGTCGAGAGCGGTTGGCCTCCGAATGATCGTGGGAGTGGCCGTGCGAATGATCGTGGCCCATGGCTACACCTCTACTTGCTGGCTTGAGTGCGCTTCTTGCCAGTGATGCGCCTGCGATTGGTTTGGGACGATTAGCTGTGCCAAGGTGAGCAGCTGGTCCAAGTACTCGGCCTGCCCCAGTGCGTAGATGCTCGCCCGCCCCTGGCTCCGGACAGTGACCAAATCAGTATCCCGAAGGCAGGCAAGATGGGCACTGACCGTGCTCTGGGCCAGCCCTAGATGATCGGTCAGTTCCCTGACCTTGTGCTCACCGGTTTTCAGATGTTCAAGGATCAGCAACCTTGTCGGGTCAGCGAGGGCATGGAAGAGCGCAGCTTGCCGCATCTTGCCGTCGCGATCCAGCAAATCATCGCTTCTAGACTCTATCATCGCCATATAACGATGATAGACGGTTGAACTGGAAAATTGAACCCCTTGTGAAAGCCAATCAGGGCCAGGGCATTAACTGCGCCAGCTGAGCGCCTGGCAACTTCCGATTGTTACGCGCACGCCCCGGCAGGCCACGCATATGCTGACCGCGAAGACGCAACTTTTTCACCTCGTCGGCACTCTTCCCCAGCGGTGGAAATTCAAGGATGGGACGCCCAGGACGTGGCCCGTGCGCGGCTGCCCAAGCACCACCGGGGATTTACTAAATTCTGAAGCATTTCTTCAGTACATGCCCTTGACCTCATATAATGCGAAGATAGATTCATGACTGAAGATCTTGTTATCGGCGAAGATGGCCTTGCCCGCCCGCAATGGGCTGCCACCAGCGATATGCTCCGCACCTATTACGATTCCGAGTGGGGCATGCCGGTGAACACCGAAGCAGGAGTCTTCGAACGGTTGAGCCTGGAATGCTTCCAATCCGGGCTCTCATGGGCCATCATTCTCTCCAAGCGGGAAGCCTTCCGGGAGGCGTTTGCCAACTTCGACCCTGAAAAGGTTGCGCTGTTCACCGAGAATGACTTTGATAGCCTCATGGACAACCCCGCCATCGTGCGCAATAAACTGAAAATTCGCGCCACCATCGCCAACGCGGAAGCCACGCTCATGATGCGCGAAGAGGGAGGGCTGGCCGATTTCATCTGGTCCTTCAAGCCAGAGCAAACTCCAGCCCCGCGGATCGCGGCAGAAATCCCGACCCAGAGCGCCGAATCCAAGGAGCTGGCCAAGGAATTGAAGAAACGCGGGTTCAAATTTGTGGGGCCCACGACAATGTTCGCGCTCATGGAAGCCATCGGCATGGTCGATACCCATTTGGTGGGATCCCATCGCCGAGGCAGCTCAGGAATCTGGGCCTGAAGCCCATGGCATTGCGCCTGGAGGCAGCCGGAACACTGGACATCGTACATGCTTTGTCCGTGTTGCGGCTCCATTCCCTTCCAGCCCAGGAAAGAATCGAGCCGTCCACCGCGGAAGTTCGCCGGATCCTGCGCGTTGGCGGACACCTCATCGATGTCCACCTGGCATTGGACCCGTCAGGAATATCCGTAGAGCATGATGCGCCTGCCATATTAGTCCCCAGCCTGCAAACCATCATCAATCACTGGTTCGGATTGCAGCAAGACACCTCTCCAGCCTATGAATCCCTTGCGAAGATGCCGGGGCTCGACGCGATGGCTGCGTCATTTCCGAATCTGAGGCTCATCAGCTACCCGGACCGGTTCGAGGCTCTGGCGACTACGGTCATTGGCCAGCAGGTTTCCCTGGCCGCCGCGCGAACGCTCGCTGGAAGGTATGTCGAACACCTGGGCGAGGCGCACGCATCAGGGCTTCGCGCGTTTCCGACTGCCGAAGCAACGTCAGCACTGAGCGCGCCCGAAATTCAATCCATCATCCGGTGCCCATTGGCGCGAGCAGCAACACTGCATGCCGTGTCGCAGTGGTATATGGAGTCCGGGGAATCCCTGGTTCACCGGCCAACCGAATTCCTGGCGCAACTGCTGTCTTTACGCGGAGTAGGACCTTGGACCAGGGACTATATGGCACTGCGCGGGCTACGGGATTCACAGATCTTCCTGGATTCTGATCTTGTCGTCAGGCGCGCGCTCAAGAATTCAAGCATTCCCCCGGCCATCAGGGAATCGCTTCCCGCCGGCGCGGGATACCTGGCCACACTGCTCTTATGGGCTTATGACTCCGAGCATCGCGAGCAATGAAAAAGGAACTTGCCAAGGTGTGCAATCCTGGCAAGTTCCTTTTTCTGCGATCCGGATGACTGAGCAGGCCACCCGATTCCCTATTCCCCTTATTCAAGCCGGCTAAGCCGACCACTAGGTCGAGGTGAGCAACCTCGAACCGTAGTGAACTGGCCGATGATATCGGTCAAGTTAGTCGCTTCTCCCGACCACACACGGGAGAAGCTCTGGAATAAGCATAACCTAACTAGCCCTAATAACGTCAAGCCCTAATCACCTAATATTCTGAATTTTTTATTAGGTACGTCTAACTTAGGTTGCTGGGCCGCCCGCAACACTCAATGAGCGCCCCGAATAATGGCGACGGGCCCGCTTCAGTCAGCGAAGATCTTGCCAACCTCGGTGCGCTTTTCGGCTTGGAACGCATCTTCTGCCCGGCCAAACGCCCAGTAGGCGGACAATGACATATCGCGGCGATCGACCCCGCGCTCATCGTAGAAGTAGAGGCGAAGCCGCTTCATGACTTCGCGCTCGCCATGGGCAAAGACCTGCACTCGGCCACCGGGCCATGGGTACTCGCGCACGGCGTTTTCCAGAACAGTGTTCTGCGGGGTGAAGGGTGCGTTGCGGTGCAGCCATCGAACTTCAACACCCTCTGGGTGCACAAGCTCCAGTTCATCGGCTCCGTCGGCGACCTCGATGACGGCCAGCCCCTTCATTTGCGGGGACATGGCCTCCAAAGCCGCGGATATGGCAGGAATAGCTGTCTCATCACCGGCAAAGAAATGGAAATCGAATTCTTCGCGCGGCACGAACAGCCCGGCAGGCCCAGCGAAGCAGATCGAGGAACCGATCTCGGTATCGCGTGCCCATTTGCCGGCCAATCCCTCATCGCCGTGAACGACAAAATCAATTTCGATCGTTCGAGCTTCAAGATCGCTGCGGCGCACGGTGTAGGTGCGGCGCACCGGCATGTCTTCGGGGGCCAGCTTGCTGCGCAGCTCCTCCATGTCGTAAGGCATTTCCAGGCCAAGCTCCGGCTTGGCAAACAAGAATTTGACGTAACGGTCCGTCACGTCCTTGTCGACAAAGTTATCGAACCCAGGACCGCCGAGAGTCAGCCGCACCAAATGCGGAGCAATATGCTCGCGCTTGAGCACCTGCAAGACAACTTGAGGTCGTGCAGGTCGAGCCTCGGTTTGCAGACGTCCGCCAGCTGGCTGAGACATAACATCACTTCCTGTCTGAATAAGAGTAGATAGATCAATCCTAATTGACAGAAAGGCCAGAGCTTACTTCGGGAAGGTTGATGCACCATCGAAAGCGCTCAGTCCCTCGCGTTCTTCAGGGCTCAGCCTTTGAACTCGCGAAGTAACCGGGTCAAAATACGCCAGCGTGGTGGCCGCCTTGACGCATAGGTAATCCTCAATTGGGTCCCGGAATTCGTAGCAGATTTCAAAACTGGCTGGCTTGATGTTTGCCACCCACAAATCCACATTCACCGGAACATTGCGGTATTCCAAAGGCCTGGAGTACCGCACGCGATGCTCAACGACCAGGATCTGGATTCCTGGCGGCACCGCGGAAAAAATATCTGCCTGCGGTTCAACTCCGGGAGCACCGGTTCCGCCAGGAACTCCAAAGCCAGCAATACGCGCTTCTTCCATCAGCCTGATCAGGTTGACATTATTGACATGCCCGTAGGCATCCATGTCGCCCCAGCGCATGGGCACCTGCACACGAAGCATTGATTCAGCCATTACCGTTCTTTCCTCTACAAATTCTTCGCGTCAGCATCAACCAGGCCAAGCTTCACCAGCTGGTCGAGGATTCGCGCGCCATCAGGCTCATAGACCCAGCGCACGCCCGGGGTCGTGCGCCGCAACTCGTTGGAGCGTCCGCCAGCCAGCACAGCCTCGGACGGCGTCAGCTGCCGGATCACTATCGCCCGGACCAGCTCTGGATAGCGTCGCGCGAATTCTGCGTAGATCGCCGGGTCGTGCTGGCCATCGTCGCCGACCAGGATCCAGGAGATATGTGGAAACTCCTGAGCCAGCCGCCGCAGCTGGTCCACCTTGTGCTGCATGCCGCTGCGGAACCAGGAACGGTCCGTGGGTCCCCAGTCCGTGAGCAACAACGGGCCTTCGGGATAAAGGTTGCGGGAGATGAAGCGCTGCAGAGTTTGCGCAACATTCCATGCCCCCGTGGAAAGGTAGACCATCGGTCCACCGGGGTGCTCTTGCCGCGCTTGCTGCAACATGACAGCCATGCCCGGAGTTGCAACGCGTGCGTGCTCTGAGAGCACAAATGAGTTCCATGCCGCCAGCAAGGGTCGCGGCAGTGCCGTGACCACCACGGTATCGTCCACGTCGCTGATCACGCCGAACTTCTGAGCCTGGTCAATGACCATGACTCGGGCTGTCGCCTCGTCGCCGTCGTGGGCTTGAAGGTGTATCTCGTTCCAGCCCGCCGGCAGGTCAACGGCCAGCTTTGCATCTATGACGCCGCCGCGGTCCGCTTGCACCTCGAAGCGCTGCTCTCCTACGACGATGCTGACCTTGCCAAATGGAAGGATCGGTGAAATGAAATTTCGAAAACCCCTGATCCCGTCGGCGATCACCTGCGCCTGATGCTGGCCGAATTCGAAGGCTCCGGGGCCGGCGAGCACGACTCGCGCTAGTACGCGAATCCAGCCCCCTTCGGGTCCGGTCGAACCGTAGCCGGTGTAAGGCAGGATGACCGCCCCTTGCCCCTTGGCTTGTGCCCGCTTGGCACGCCAGTTGTGGAATTTGTCTTCCACCCGCGAAGCAACGTGGCGAGCTCGTTGATCAGTCGAAATGTGACTCATGCTCACAGTCTTTCATGTTCTCGCCGAACCCTGGAAAACGACTGGCATGCGAAGCCCTGCACGCGATTCAACCTCCAGGCCCGCGGAGTGGCTACGAGTAAGGGTAGAACCCTTCACCGCTCTTTCGGCCCAGGAGACCTGCTTGGACCTTTTCGGTAATGAGCGGATGCGGCTTATCGGCTTCATTGCCCGTTTCGGCGAAGGTTGCCTGGGCGATGAAATCGATGACGTCCAGGCCAACCATGTCCATCAGCTCGAAGGGGCCCATCGGGTGCCCGAGTGCTGTTTTGGCGGTGGTGTCGATATCTTCGATGCTGGCGATTCCTGCGTGGGCCAGGTTCAATGCCTCGGCGTTGATAGCTCCCATCATGCGGTTCGCGATGAATCCCGGGATCTCCTTGTTCACCAGCACCGGCTGCTTGCCCAGCCGCGTGGCCACGGCCGTCACGGCTTCAACCGTTTCATCGCTGGTCTGCTCATTGCGGACCACTTCAACGCACTTCATCACCAGTGCAGGGTTGAAGAAGTGCATATTGCATACCTGCTGGGGGCGCCCACTGGCCGCGGCCACGCGCGATGAGGGCAAGGTCGAGGAATTGGTGGCAAGGATCGCGTGGGCTGGGGCATGTTCACCCAAGGTGGCGAAGATCTGCTCCTTGATATCCAGCCGCTCCACGGCTGCTTCGATCACCAGATCGGCCGTACTGGCGCTAGCTGCCAGATCCGTGCTCTGGGCCAGCCGGTTCAAGGCCGTGTCCGCGTCCGACTGTTCCAATTTGCCCTTGGAAACCCTGGACGCGGCCCACGCTTCGAGGTCTGTGCGCGCAGCGGTCAAGGCCTGCTCAGAGATGTCTTGCAGGAGAGTCTCGTAGCCGCTCAAGGCGCAGCTCATGGCGATTTGCCGGCCCATGGTTCCGGCGCCGATAACCAAAATACGTTCAATCATCATTGATCTTTCCTTCTTCGGCACTTGAGCTGGAGCAATCAGCCCCGCAAATAAGTGGTGGTCGTGTGCGTGTAGAACTCGCGGGCCGCTGCTCCTTGTTCCTTCGGCCCATAGCCAGATGCCTTGACACCTCCAAATGGCACGTGGGGATCCGCGCCTGCTGACTCCGAATTTACATGCAATATGCCAACATCCAGTGCTTGTTCAGCAGCTAGTGCCACGGAAAGATTGCTGGTGAACAGGGCCAGGCTCAGCCCGAACTCCGAGTCTTCGGCTGCTTCAAAAGCCTGATCTGTGCCGCTGACGGTGCACACCGCAAGAATCGGGGCAAAAAATTCCTCGCGCCAGGCACAGTTCTCCCGGCCGGCTTCACCTGTTGGCAGCTCCAAGATGGTGGGCGCCAGATAGCTTCCCGTTTCTGGAGCCTTGCCTTGGAAGCGCAGCAGCGCTCCTTGGCCCAGGGCACGGTCAATTCCTTCGCGCGCCGAGGCCGCTGCTTTGGCATCAACTAGTGGTCCCATGTGGACTTTGGGATCCAGCGGGTTGCCGGTAGTCCACTGTTCCAGGCGCGTGATGAGTCTGGCCAGGAAATCCTCGGCAATCCCGTCGTCCAGGATGAGCCGACTGGTTGCAGTGCACTTCTGCCCGGTAGAGCGGAAGGCTCCGAAAAGCACTTGTTCGCTGGCTAGATCCAGGTCGGCATCGGCCAGCACCACCGCGGCGTTCTTGCCTCCCATCTCGGCCTGGACCGGAACACCGCGCGCAGCGCCGGCGGCACAGAGCCGGCGGCCTACCGCGGTTGATCCGGTGAAGGACAGGCCGTTGAGGTGCTCATTGGCAATGAATCGGTCTCCCAGCGCCCCTGGGCCAATGACGAGGTTGAGCACTCCTGCGGGCAGTCCGGCATATTCCAAGGCCTGGACAAGGCGCAGCGCCAGAATCGGAACCAGGCTGGCTGGCTTGAAAACGACGGTATTTCCGAAGACAAGTGCCGGCGCGATTTTCCACGCTGGAATGCCGATGGGAAAGTTGAACGGCGTAATAATGCCCACCACGCCCAGCGGCTTGCTGGTCACCAGGATCTGCTCTCCGGCGCGAGGAGACCGGAATACCGTCCCGGCAGCGCGTTCCGCTTCGCCTGCGTAATAGGTGAAAATTTGGGCTGCTCGCAGTACTTCGCCAATTCCTTCGGCCCGAGTTTTGCCTTCTTCGCCGGCCAGTTCCTCTCCGAACTGCTCAGCGTGCTCCTTGAGGTAGCTTGCGGCCGCGATCAGGTAGGCTGCGCGTGCAGCCATCGGGGTGGCCGCCCAGCTTTTCTTCGCCTGGTGGGCGGCGGCGAAAGCTGCATCGACTTGCTCTTCACTGGCTGCGCGGCCCCGGGCAAGTACCTGCGAGTTATCAGCGGCAGCTCTCGAATCGATTTCGCGTCCCTGGCCCTCGGCCCACGTGCCGTTAAGGTACTGGTGCAGGGCCACCGGGGTGGAAGCCAAGTCCATCATCATGTTCCTCTGGATTCTTTTGCGTTGCGCGGTTTAGCGGAAGGCGGGGACGCCGGTGAGCTTATGGCCCAAGATCAGGGTGTGGACTTCATCAGTGCCTTCATAGGTGCGCACTGACTCCAAGTTGTTGGCGTGGCGCAGTGGCGAGTAGTCCAGGGTGATGCCGTTGCCGCCAAGGATAGTCCGCGCCTCGCGGCAGATCTTGATGGCCTCGCGGCAGTTGTTCAGCTTGCCCGCCGAGATCATGTGCAGATCCAGATTTCCTGCATCTTTGAGCCGGCCGATGTGCAGGGCCAGCAGGAAACCCTTGTTGATCTCCAGAGCCATGTCCACCAGCTTCTGCTGTGTCATCTGGTAGCCGGCCAGCGGCTTGTCGAACTGAAGACGTTGCTGCGCGTAGGCCAAGGCGTCTTCAAATGCATCGCGGGCTGCGCCCATGGAGCCCCAGAGAATTCCGTAGCGTGCTTCGTTCAGGCAGGAAAATGGCCCCTTCAATCCCCTGGCGTTTGGCAGTACGGCCGTACCCGGCAAGCGCACATCAACCATCTCGATGTCGCACTGGATGGAAGCACGCATGGACAGCTTCTGCTCGATCGGGGTTGCGGTGAATCCCGGGGTGTTAGCCGGTACTACAAAACCGCGGATCCCCTCTTCGGTTTGCGCCCAGATGACTGCTACCTGTGCCACATTGGCCAGGCCGATCCAGCGCTTGGACCCGTTGATCAGCCAGTCATCACCGTCGCGGCGGGCGAAGGTTTTCATGCTTGACGGGTCGGATCCGGCCGTTGGCTCGGTCAGCCCGAAGCATCCGATGGCCTGGCCGGCGGCCATTTTCGGCAGCCATTCCTGTTTCTGCTCTTCGGAACCGTGCTTGTGGATGGCGCTCATCGCCAGGGAGCCCTGCACGGAAACAAAGGTGCGCAGTCCCGAGTCGCCGGCTTCCAATTCTGCTCCGGCGATGCCGTATTCCACCGCGGAGCGGCCAGCACAGCCATAACCGTTCAGGTGCATGCCCAACAGGCCCAGCTTGGCCATTTCCGGGACGATCTCCAGCGGGAAGACCGCGTCGTTGTACCACTGGGCAATATTCGGTTTGATGTGTTCTCTAACGAAGGCGCGCACGGTATCGCGCAGGGCCAATTCTTCACTGCCAAGCAGCGAATCGAAGTTCATCAGATCGGCGGGGTCGAGGATGTGTTCAGTGGTGTCCATAGTCGCTCCTTGGAGGTTGCGTTGGTTGGCGGGTTCGCGCGCTGGCCGGCTAAGCGCGAGCTGCTTGTTCGAAGAGTTCTTGATGCTGGCCGTGGGCCGGCGGGTTGCTCCGGTATTGAGCTGGCGTGCGGGAGAGCCCAATGGGGCTGGCAAGGTGCGTGGCTGTTTCGCCGGTGCCGGGATCGTTGATGACCGCCACCGGATCCAGGCCCAGCTCCTGGGCAAAGCCAATGGCTTGCGCGATGGTGTTGACCTTGCCCGCGGGCACCCCGGACTCCATCAGGCAGCCGGCCCAGCTGGCCGCGCTGCGTTCAGCGGCGGCCGCTTCAATCAGCGCCTTGAGCTCGGCACGGTGCGCGACCCGGTCGGTGTTGGTGACGAACCGGGGGTCCTCGGCGAGCGCGGGATCGCCCAGTTGCCGGCATAGCGCGGCAAATTGCCGGTCGTTGCCTACCGCGATCGCGATGACGCCGTCGCCGGTATTAAAGGTTTCGTAGGGCGCGATGCTCGGATGGGCGTTGCCCAGGCGCGCCGGTGATGTTCCGGTCGCCAGGGTGCTGCTTGTCTGGTTGGTCATTCCGGCCAGCACCGAAGAAAGCAGGTTGACGCTCACCCGCTGCCCCAGGCCGCTGCTCTCCCTTTCCCGAAGGGCCAGCAGGATCCCGGTGGCGGCGTTGTGCGCAGCGAGCACGTCAACCAGTGCAACCCCCACCTTGCTGGGGGCGCCATCGGGTTCCCCGGTAATGCTCATCAGTCCGCCCACCGCTTGGACCAGGAGGTCAAAGCCGGGGAAAGCTGCGCCTTGCTGTTCGCCGAATCCTGAAATGGAGCAATAGACCAGTTCCGGGTTCAGCTCTTTCAACCGGGAGTAGTCCAGTCCGAATTTGGCCAGGACACCGGGCCGGAAATTTTCCACCAGAACATCAGCGTCCTGGATCAATTCCAGAAGCCTCGCCAGGTGTTCGGGATTGCCGAAGTCGGCGATGACCGCCTGCTTGTTCCGGTTCACCGACCAGTAGTAGGTGCTCACGCCCTGGGCATTGACCGGCGGGGTCCACCCGCGGGTTTCATCCCCGGCCTTGCTTTCCACTTTCAGCACCTGGGCGCCGAAGTCGGCCAAGGTCATGGTGCATAGCGGACCGGCAAGAATGCGCGAGAGGTCGACGACTTTGATCCCGTCCAGCGGTTGGCCCATCTTTGCCACCTCGTTGTCATTCCCAGCTGAGTTAGTTACATGTTGCATGCTACTCTATGTTGCGCAGCTCACTCATGGCAAGACCCGGTGAAAAGGATCCGGGCTCCGCTAGGAAATCAGGTCGTCAAGACGGTCCAGGAAGGGCTGGGCCACCAGCGCCTCGGTCCGCGAACAGATGGAGCGAATCAGCATCTGTGCGGTGCGCATGATGTGGCCCCGCACCGCCGTGGCCGCCGCGGGCGCATCCTCGGCGAGAATCGCGGCCATGAGTTCTTCGCGGTCCCCCGCCAATTCCTGGCTGCTGCGGGCATAGGGCACCGTTGTCTGCCCATGCGCGAGCACCAGGTTGCGCAGCTCCCCCACCACGGAGTCAAGCTTCTTGTTGCTGGCCAGCCCCAGCAGGTACAAGTGGAATTCCTTATCGGCTTCCAGGGTCGCGCGCCCATCGCCAGTTTGCCCGGCCTGCAGCAATTGCTCGTGCAGCTGCACCAGCCGGGCACGGTCGGCGTCGCTGGCGTTGATGACCCCGCGGGCCGCTGCAGGCGGTTCAATGGCCAGCCGCAGCTGGAAAACCTCGACGATGTCTTCCAGGGAAATCTGGTTGACCCGGACGCCGCGGTTCTTGGCGACGGTCACGATGCCTTCTTTTTCCAGCAGCTGCAGCGCTTCGCGCACCGGGGTGCGCGAGACGCCGAGCTTCTCGGAAATGCCGATGGCCGAATAGTGCTGCCCGGGTTCCATCTCGCCTGCAACGATGGCCGCCCGAATCATCGTCGTGACCTGCTCGGTCAACGAGGCCTTGGGCGCGATCGGTTGCATGCTGCTCATGTGCAGAAGCTTATCCTGATTCGCACTCGCGGCACCCGATAGCCACTCGAATCGAGCTGCGCCGCAGAACTTCCCCCGGCGGGCACCGGCCGCACGATAAGCTGGCACGGTGAGCGAGCAAACAGCAATCTGTGAAAAAACCCGCGCCGAAGAACTGCGCGTGGCCGCCCTGGACGCGGCGCGCAGCGCTGCGAGCCTGCTGCGTGCCACCTTCCGCACCTCGGTGGATGCCGAGATCAAGACCAACGCCCACGATCTGGTGACCGAGATTGACCGGCGCAGCCAGCAAATTATCACCGAGTCCTTGTTGGCCGCGGTTCCTGGTTCGTGGGTGCTCGGCGAGGAGAACATTTCCACGCAATCGGGCAACGCCGCGCCAGGCTCAGTCCAATGGATTGTCGACCCCATTGACGGAACCAGCAACTTTGTCCACGGCATCGCATTCTTCTGCATTTCCATTGCCGCCGCCATCGATGGCCAGCTGGCCGCAGCGGTGATCATCGATCCCATTGCCGGCGACGAATTCACCGCCAATGCCGAATCAGCGCTGCTCAACGGCGCAGTCCTGAACCCCGCGCGGCGCCCCGAACAAGCCCGTGCCAATTTGATGACCGACTATCCCGGTGCAGAATCCCTGGTGCACGACGGGGATCTGGCACTGCAGCTCTTCGGCCAGTGGATCCAGGACTTCGCCACCGTGCGGCGCAAGGTCAGCGCCGCGCTGGCCTTGGCCCATGTGGCCGCCGGCTGGTGCGATGCCACCATCGGTTTTGACACCAAGGTGTGGGATGTGGCCGCCGGAGCCCACCTGGTGCGCATGGCCCACGGGACCTTCCGCGGCTTAGCTTACGGGCAAGAGGGCCTGGCAGATCACGAATGCCCCGGATTCATTGCCCAGGGACCGGGAGCGGACTACCGCTCGCTGCACGTGGCGGCGCAGAAAATCCATGAGCTGCGCACCGGCACGGACGCTTAAGAAGTCTGACAATATCCAGAATCTTGCCCAGGACCTCGGATCCGCGTCGAATCGGACGTATCATGGCGGCATGGAAACACTATTCCACCGGACCGCACACTCCGCCGTGCGGCACCATGGAGGCGGAGGAGTGATCCTGGGAGGTATCGGAGCGATAGTTCTCTTCGGTGCCTTCGCAGTGATGTTGGCAGCCCAGTCCTTGGATTGGGAGCCACTGCTCATCGGAATCAGCATGGGCGTTTCCGCAGTGCTCTTTGGCGTGGTCTACCACTTCACGCATTAGCCGCTGACGGTTCTGGATAAGGCTGTGGCCCCGGACGCTGGCACTTGCCAACGTTCCGAGGCCACCATATTTTTGCCGGCACTCGGCACTGCCTTTACAGGTGCGTTGGGGCGAACATCTTGAGCAGAGTTTTGACCACGATGACATTCGGCCCTTGCCCGGCCAGCGCTTCTTCGAGGGCGTCGCCAATCTGCTCGACGGCCACCTCGCGGGCAGGAACGCCAAAGGATTGGGCCAGCGCCACAAAATCGGGCCGCGCCAGTTCGGTGGCCGTCGCCTTGCCAAAAGCGCCTTCCATATATTCGCGCAGGATGCCGTAGCCGCCGTCGTCAACGATCAGCCAGGTCACCGGGGCCTGATGCTGCTTGGCGGTAGCCAGCTCGGCGATCGAATACATCGATGAGCCATCGCCGCTCACCGCGAGCACTCGCTGGCCGGTGCCGATGGCCCCGCCAATGGCCGAGGGGAAGCCGAAGCCCAGGCCGCCGGCACCCTGTGCCGAGTGGAACTGGCCCTCCTTCGCATCCCAGCAGCTCCAGCCCCAATAGGCCGCGATGGTCATGTCCCAGAAGGTCTGCATCCGGGCCGGAACCGCTGCACGGATATCGGCCATGAACTTTCGCTCCTTGGCCAAATCCTGCCCGTCAAGACGAGCCTGGATCTTCTCCAGGGTCTGCGCCACCACCTGCACTGGGCTCTGGCCATGCCAGGAGGCCCGCGGGGCGAAACCGGCGGCGTGCAACTGGCGATCAAGGAATTTCAAGGCTTCGCGGGCATCGGCGCGGATTCCCAGGGCCGGGGTATTGGATTCCAGCACTCGAGGCTCGGCGTCGATCTGGATCATCTTGCCGCGCGGTTCCAGGGTGAAGTAATTGCTGGTCACTTCCCCCAGGGCCGAGCCGATGACCAGCAAGACGTCTGCATCTTCCATAATCTGAGTGGCGTGGCGATCCTCAACCCACGATTGCAAGGACAATTCGTGGTTCCAGGGGAACGCTCCATTGCCGCCGGGGCTGGAGAGCACCGGTGCCTGCAGGGTTTCGGCCACCGCGAGCAATTCGGCCTGGCCGCCGGCACGACGCACCCCGCCACCGGCGATAATCGCCGGGCGGTCTGCGAGGGAAAGCCAATTGACCGCTTCGCGGATCAATTCCTCGCGCGGCGGGTGCTCATAGGCTTCGGCCAAGGCATCCTGCACCGGCGGGACCATCACCTGGGCCAAGAGCACATCCTGCGGGACTTCCACCCAGACCGGGCCCATGGGCACGGTGATGGCGCGTGCCCAGGCATCCTGAATGGCCGAGGGAATGCCCGAGGCATGGTGCACGGTCTGCTGGAACTTGGTGACGTTGGCGGCCGAGGCCTTCTGGTCATCGAGCTGGTGCAGCATGCCCTTGCGGCGCGCACCCAGGCCGTCGAGCGGAATCTGGCTGGCGATGACGACCATGGGCACGCCGGTGGCGTAGGCTTCCTGCAGCCCGGCCAGCGAGGTCAGCGCCCCGGGACCGGTGGACAGGAAGAGCACGCCCACCTCTCCGGTGGCGCGGGAGTAGCCGTCGGCCGCGAAGGCGGAGTTGTTTTCCACGCGCGAGGAGACAAACTCCAAGGTGGAACGTGAGAGCGCGTCGAACAGCCCCAAGGCGTGCTGTCCGGGAATGCCGAACACGGTTTTGGCGCCCAGCGCGGTGAGGGTCTCAATGACCAGGTCGCCGCCGTTGCGTTGAGGCTGTTCGCTCATTACTTGTTCAGCCCCTGGTTAGCCCGGAAGTCGCTGATCAAGCTGATCAGGTCGTAGGTGACATGGCTGGCAGCCACGCCGGTCAGCTCCGCGTGGTCATAGGCCGGAGCGACCTCGACGATGTCGGCGCCCACGATGTTCAGCCCGCGCAGGCCGCGCAGGATCTCAAGCAGTTCGCGGCTGGTGATGCCGCCGGCCTCGGGGGTGCCGGTGCCCGGGGCGTGGGCCGGATCCAGCACGTCGATGTCCACCGAGATGTACAGCGGGCGGTTGCCGATGCGCATCCGCAGCTTGTCCACGATTTCACGCACGCCCTGGTAGTAGACATCCGAGCTGGTCACGATGCCGAAGCCGAAGCGCTTGTCGTCTTCCAGGTCCTTCTTGCCGTACAGCGGGCCGCGGGTTCCCACATGGCAGATGGCCTCGGTGTCCAGGATGCCTTCTTCCACCGCGCGGCGGAAGGGGGTGCCGTGGGTGTATTCGGCGCCGAAGTAGGTGTCCCAGGTGTCCAGGTGGGCGTCGAAGTGCAGCATGGCGACCGGGGCGCCAGCGCGCTGGGATGCCGCGCGCAGCAGTGGCAGCGCAATGGTGTGGTCGCCGCCGATGGTGACCAGGCTCGAACCGTCCGCGGTCAGCTCCAGCGCCTCGTGCTCGATGGTCTCGATGGCTTCGTTGATGTTGAACGGGTTCACCGCGAGGTCGCCTGCGTCCACCACCTGGCTCTGCGCAAACGGCGAGGTGTCGGTGGCAGGGTTGTACGGGCGGATCAGGCGCGAGGATTCGCGCACGTGGTTGGCGCCGAAGCGCGCCCCGGGCCGGTAGGAGACACCGGTGTCAAAAGGCACGCCGATGATCTTGATATCCGCGTTCTGGACCTGGTCCAGGCGGGGCAGCCGGGCATAGGTTCCGGCCCCCGCATAGCGCGGGATGACCGCTGCGTTGATCGGACCCAGATGGCCGTTTTCCTCAATGCGGACTTCTTTCATGTTCTTGCCCTCCCGGCGTTTCACGGCTTTCACCGTAGTTGCCCAATATGAAACTTCAGTTTCCTATTATGCTATTTTGTTGGCGCGGTCACGTCAAGGCTTAAGCCATGGATCCGGGAGCTGGGGCGCGCAAAAGGGCAGAATGCCGCCGCCAGGGCATGCGGGGGCAGGGTTCAGCGCTGCGGCAATTGGCACGCGGTCCTATCCGGGGAGGAGCAGCGTGAGTGATGGCCCGGGGGCCGGTGCAAGAAAGGAGCTGGATCGCTGGGCCAGTTGGCTGGCGCAGCGGCATGATCGCCGGAAGACTAGGCGCCGCGGAAGTTCTTCGTGCTGGCATTAACCAGCGAACGATCGATTTCATGGATCGCCACGCAGAACCCGGCGGAGAGGATCAGGGACTTGAGCATGAGCTCGGAGAGGTCATCGGCTACGTAGACCAGTTGCAGGGGCCCGACCAGGATCATGAGAATGATCGCCCAGAAGGCATATAGCCACGAAACGCGGGCCTGCGCCATTTGCGGGAAGCGGGCCCTGCGCCGAATGGTCCGCAGGCCGAGCACCACAATCACCACCGCGATAATAACCGCCCCGATGAAAAAGAAATTGCGCTGCGTGCGGATCCACGTCAGGGTCGTGCCGGCAAGAAGTCCGACAAGCACCGAAGCCCACCAGCTGATGCAGCGAAGCTGATCCCGTGCGCCAGTATCCTCGCTAGTCCTCACGCCACTCCCATCGATCACCGCACTGTGTGCGCACGCCGAGCACACCTTTTTAGAATACGCGCTCCACAGCACCGCAACGAAAAGGAGCGCTTGAAGCTAGAGGATCAAGGTCCAGGTCACCAGGGCTGCCTCATCGGACTCGTTTTCCCAGCTGTGCGGCTCGCGCCCGGGAAAGGTCATGGTGTCCCCGGCCTGGAGCTCAACACGCTGCTCGGGCAGCACGAGGGTGAATTTCCCGGCGATCACATGGAGCACTTCCAACTCGCAGTCCACCGAATACAGCTCGGCTTCGCCGGAGCCCTTGGGAGCGATTTCGGCTCGGATCATCTGCACGCGCTTCTCGCTGCGCGGCGTCACCAGCTGCTCGGTGATCCCCTCCCCGCCCAGCGACACCCGCGGCGCTTCTTCCAGCCGCACCAGCATGGTTTCGGGCACTTCAAATAGCGTGCCCACCTCGATGCCGAGCACCTCGCACAATTTCAGCAGCGTGGAGACCGAGGGGCTGGTGAGATCTCGCTCAACACGCGAGAGGAAGCCCTTGGTCAGCCCAGACAGCTCAGCGACCTGGTCGATGGTCATTCGCTGCCGCTGGCGCACCCCGCGCAACCGCGAACCGATATTGATCGCGGCACCGCTTGATTCCACGGGCAGGGTCTTCATGCTTTCGCTCCATCACTTCGCTTGTTGCGGCACGCCAGCAGCCAAAGGGGCGCTCCGAAAAGGCTGCGGCGGCAAGTTTACCAATAGTAAACAGAGCATAGCGCGAGTCCTGCAAATATGCCGTGTCCCACACGTTCCGCGCTCCAGATCCCCACACGCTGGCTAGACTCTGATCATGGATCACAGCAAGGAACTGCTCCAGGAATATCTCTCCGACGCGCGCGACGCAGTCATCTACAAGGCCCAGGGGCTGAGCGCACAGCTGGCACGCAAACCGCTGACGCCCACCGGAACGCACATCCTCGGCGTCGTCCACCACCTGGCCATCACCGAGTACGGGTATTTTGCCCAATGCCTCGGCCGCACAGTGGATGACCCCTATATCCAAGAGCTTCTGGATGCCGATGACCCGCAGGCCGACTTCCTGCCGCCGGCCCGCTTCAGCGCCAGCGGGATTATCGAGCTGTACCGGGAGTCAACCGCCTTCTCGGATGCTGGCATCAGGGCTTTGCCGCTCAGCGCTCCCGTCGAAGTGCCCTGGTGGATCCGCCGCCGGCACACCACGCTGGAACATCTCATGGTGCACATGATCGCGGAAACCTCCCGGCACGCCGGCCACCTCGACATCGTGCGCGAACAGCTTGATGGCTTCACCGGCTTGCGCCCCGAAGCGCCCAACCTCCCGGACTATTCCGCAGCGCAATGGGCCCAGCAGTTCGAATCGATCAACCGCCTCGCCATCGGTGATGACCACCAGTAGCCAGGAGCCCAGGTCATATTACGGAACAGGCCTTCATCGCGGACAGCGCAGGCGGTAGCATCACAAGTGTTGCTTCACGAGACACGGCGCCAAGCTCCGACTGGCCGTGCACCAACCCCAGATTCATGGGTGGTTCGGATGAAGAAGCGGTCCGTTCACACACTGTGCTCGGGCAAGAACACAGCGAGAGCGCATCACATGGCCTATTCCGTCCTGCCCATCGTCGACCGCCGAACCGGCCAAGTGCAATTCAAGGTCCACGGACTCTGGCATATCTGCTACGTCGGCGATCCAATTCTGCTCGAACAGCTCCTGGCCCGCTGCGCACGCCGCCCGGTCTTCGATCCGGAAACTTCCCAGCTGCTCCTGGGCGTTGCCGCCGCAGGGGAACCGCAGGGGCGCAACGCCGCTTTTAGCCTTGCCAAATTCCCAACGCCCCATCCCCTTACTAAAATCGGTAGCTGACCCGTTCACCGAGTTTCGACAAGAAATTCGACCTGCCAAGAGAGCTGTTTTCGTGATGTCGAACCAGTCAGCAACCGAACCTACCCGTGCCCAAGTCCAGCGCTGGCGAAAATACCTGGCCGATGAAGTCGCCGAAGGCGCCATCTACCGCACCCTGGCCCAGAAGAAATCCGGGCAGGAAAGGCAGATCCTGCTGGGACTCGCCGAAGCCGAAGCGCGGCATGAGGCGCACTGGCGGGCCAAGCTGGGCGAACACGCCAAGCCGGTCCGCCCATCATTGCGCCGCACGATCTTGCGCTTCTTGGCCCGCAATTTCGGCTCGGTCTTCGTGCTGGCCATGGCACAGCGCTCCGAGAGCAATTCGCCGTACCGCGACGACAAGGACGCGACCGCGCAAATGGCCGCCGACGAACAGGTGCATGAAGAAGTAGTCCGCGCACTGGCCACCGCCGGCCGGGCTCAGCTCTCGGGCAACTTCCGCGCCGCGGTTTTTGGCGCGAATGACGGCCTGGTCTCCAACCTCGCCCTGATCATGGGCATCGGCGCCACCGGGGTATCCTCCACCTTCGTGCTCTTTTCCGGCATCGCCGGGCTCTTGGCCGGAGCGCTATCCATGGCGGCCGGCGAATTCGTCTCCGTGCGGTCCCAGCGCGAGCTTCTCACCGCTTCACGGCCCACCCAGGTGACGCTGACGGCAGCACCCAACCTCGATTTGGCGTCCAACGAGCTGGTGCTGATCTACAAGGCCCGCGGCATGAGCGATGAAGATGCCGAACACCGCGCCGCAGAACGCATGGGGCTTTTCACCTGTGATTGCAACCCCGCCTTCTCGCTGAACCCCGAGGAACGCGCAGAGGAATTGGAAAACGAACACGAAGAGCTCGGCTCGGCCACCGGCGCGGCAGCCACTTCCTTCTGCCTCTTCGCTTCCGGCGCCATCATCCCGATCCTGCCCTATATCTTCGGTCTCGGCGGCTTGGCGGCCGTGGCCATCTCCGTGATCCTGGTGGGGATCGCCTTGATGATCACCGGAGCCATCGTCGGCCTGCTCTCCGGAGCCTCGCCGCTCAAGCGCGGCCTGCGCCAGCTGGCCATTGGATGGGGCGCCGCAGCGGTCACCTACTGCCTGGGCCTGCTCTTCGACGTGCAGGTGGCATGACCGGCTGTTGGCTCGGCTTCAATCGCCCATGACCCCGCGGCATCATCTGATGCCGCGGGGTCATTTGCTTGGGGGCGCTACCAGCGTGTGCGCCGGCGCAGCGTGCTCATGGAGCTGATGAACTCCATCGCCTCGGCCGCGGTGTCCACCAGGGCAATCTTTTCTCCCATCACCCGATCGGCGGCTAGCGCCTGGAGCAGCGGCCACACCGGCAGGGTCCTGGTCCAGTATTCACGGCCGAACAGGACCATGGGAACCACCCGGGCGCCGGTGGCATAGTAGTTTTCGCAGGCATCCTGGAAGATCTCCTGAACCGTGCCGGCGGATCCGGGCAAGACAATCAGCCCGCCATTGGACTGCTCCAGGAGAATTGCCTCGCGGATGGAGTTGGCGAAGAACTTTGCGATCTTCGTGGCAAAAAGATTTGGCGGTTCGTGGCCGTAAAACCATGTAGGCACCCCCAATGACTGCTGCGAGCTGGGGAAACGATCCTTGACGGCGAGCGCGGTCCTGGCCCATCCGGTGCGCTGGTGAATGGCGTCGGGCTGTTCGGCGAGCATTTCCAGGGCAAGGTTGAGATCCTTTTGCTGGTAGCCTGCCAGCCATGCCCCGGCATTGGCAGCTTCCATGGCTCCCGGTCCCCCGCCAGTGGCCACGCCATAGCCGGCCCGGGTAATCAATTGGCCCAGTTCCACTGTTTGCGCGTACTCGCGTGAACCGCGGCGCATCGCATGGCCGCCCATAACCCCGATGAGCGGGGAATCCTTGAACACGCCCTCATAGACTTCCGAAATCAAAGCCTGCCCAACGTGGTGATCATGCAGGGTCCTGGCCATCGCATCTTCGGGATTCAGCGCAGCCGGTGCGGTGTGCTGTTGCGAATAGGCGTAGATCTTCGCATCCGGGACCTGTTCGTAGCCCTGCGCGCGGATCCCTTCATAGAGTTCTTCCGGGGTATACAAGCTGCGTTCCCCCGTGGTGAAGGGCAGTTCTTCGCCAGAGCTCATGCACAGGCCACCGGTCGCCTGAACCAGTTCCCGCCCATGCTGCGAGTATTGGCAATCGATGAAGATCGCTTCCGACAGGTCCAGGGAGCGAAGGACGGAGTCCCGTTCACGCAGATCAACCCGATGCACGCGCCAGCTGAATCCGCGGGGGTGGAGGGAGGAAAGCGCGTCGGAAGCCAAGCGATCAAACTCGACGAGCGAGGTGATATTCACTGCCCTCGCCGGTAGATAAGGCCAGATGTGCGACATGCGTCAACGCTACGTCATAGATAGTGATTATTCACAGACAGGCCCTTGAACTTTCACCGCGGGCCGGAACGTGAAACGATGAGAGGATGAGTGATTCTGTTCCCCCAACCATCGACGCGCGCCACTTGCTGCGCTATCTGGGCGATGTCCCTTTCTTTTACGGAAAGAACATAGCAGCTGAAGAAAATTCTGTGGTTGACGTGGAATTTGATGAATCCACCCGGCAGATCGAAGGCACCGTGCGTGCTAACGGCGAAGAATTTTCGCCGATGATCCAGGTTCAAATGGCCGGCGACGACTGGCAAATCGAGCTTTGCGAGTGCACGTGCGACAAGCCCGGCATCTGCGCGCACATTGCCGCCTTGGCCATCGTCTCGAACAAGATTGCTTCGCAGCCGCGCCTTGTGGCCGTGCCGGAAGAAAAAAGCTCGGCCGCATGGGCCCAGCAAATCGACTCGTGGTTCCAGCCCTCTGAACCTGGCCCAGCCGACGGGCTGCTCGGCTCGCAGCACGACCCCGTGGTAGCCATGGGTTTGCAATTCATGCTCTTCGATGCGAAGAACACCACGCAGCAACAACAGTGGATGCCGACCGGCACCATTCCGCATCCCACCCGCAATAAGCGATTCCGCCTGGGCGTGCGGCCGATGGTCCGCAATACCGAAGGCCGCTGGGTTCGCGGGCAGCTGCGCTGGACCACCCTGGGCTTCAAGACCTATGGCTGGAATTTGTTGCGCTCGCAGCACCACTGGTTCACCCGTTTTGCGTCCATGGCCCGCAGCGATACCCAGTTGCAATTCAAGGTGGATGAAGACTGGCTATTCATGGACGAATACGCTTCCGACCTGCTGTGGCCACTGCTTCAGCAGGCTCAGGAGCTGGGCATTGAGCTCATCTCCACACGCTCCGAACAGCGCATTCGAATCGTTGACCCGGCCAGCTTCAGCATGCAGGCGACGCTCGATGACCAGTTGATGCAGCTGAGCGGCATTTTGCATGTCGACGGCCAGGACCTGGTGCTTGATTCCGAGTCGCCTAGCGGCGTTATTGCAGATCATGGGTTCTATGCGCAGTTGGGCCAGCCTGACGAGATCTGGTTGGCTCCGAGCAAGGAACCCGTGGCAGAGGCGCACCGCCGCTGGTACGTTGACCGTCGCCCGGTGGCCATTCCGGTCGCGGAAATCGACAGCTTCTTCGATTCGGTCTATCCGCGTCTAGCGCGCCGCTTTGATCTGCGCAGTGCCAGCGAGGAACTGGTGCTCCCGGACTTGAAGCCCCCATATGTGCAGGCTACGGTCACCTACAAGCGCGATGTGAATGACAAGGGCGAGCCGAATGACTCGGCAACCTTGGAATTCCAGATCCGCTATCCCGGGGTTCCGGATCAGCACGAAGTCTACGATCGTGAAATCGAAGAACAGCTTCGCGCAGCTATTGATGAGGTCTTCCTGCAGACTACAGAAACGGGGAATCCCGATCTTTCACCCAAGTTCTACTCGGGCGAAAGCGTCATTACCTTTGTCTCTGAAATCTTGCCTGCCATCGAGAGCCTGCCAATAGTGAAGCTGAGCGAAAAGGGCACCCGGCCGGTATTCCGGCAACTGCGCGAGCTTCCCCAGCTGAAGATCAACGCGGTCAACCACGAGCGCACTGACTGGCTGGATCTGGGATTGCTGATCACCGTTGGCGACCACGAGGTTCCTTTTTCACAAATCGTTGAGGCCATGAGCAATGGCCAGATGAAGATCAAGCTCCCGGACAATACGTGGTTCTCCTTGAACCAGCCGCTGTTCGCCAAGCTCAAGGCCCTTGTTGATGAAGCCCAAGCACTCAACGACAAGCCAAAAGAAGGCGATCTGAAGCTTACGGTTTTCCAGATTTCCATTTTCGAGGAGCTCGATGAGCTCGCCGAAGGCATCGACGGCGCAGATTTGTTCATTGCGCGAATGCGTTCCCTGCTGAAGGTCGCTGAAGGCGAGCAGGCGTCCGTGCCTGAAACGCTGAACGCGCAATTGCGCCCTTATCAGGTTGACGGCTTCCGCTGGCTGAGCCGGCTGTATCAGGGCGGCTTTGGCGGCATCTTGGCCGACGATATGGGCTTGGGCAAAACCCTGCAGACCATCGCATTGATCCTGCATGCGCACGGGCTGTGGAATGACAGCGAGGCTTGCGCCAAGCTTCCGGCAGCCCAGCGCACTGCTGCCCCATTCCTTGTGGTTGCGCCAAGCTCGGTCGTCTCGAACTGGGAAACCGAAGTCAAGCGATTCGCTCCAAGCTTGCGCGTGACCAGCATTGAAGGAACGCTGAGTTCACCGCGGCAGCTCAGCGAGCTGGCGGAAAACTACGACGTCATCCTCACCACCTACACGCTGTTGCGCCTGAATGATGAGATTTATGAGGCGCAGCGCTTTGCTGGCCTGATCCTTGATGAGGCCCAGTTCGTGAAGAACCGCTCCACCAAGGCCCACCGCACTGCTGTGAACCTGCAGACCAACTTCAAGCTGGCCGTTACCGGTACCCCGATGGAGAACAATCTCTCTGAACTCGGTGCGCTGTTGTCGCTGGTGGCACCGGCCCTGTTCTTGAACACGAGCCGTTTCAACCGCCAATTCGCCCGCCCTATTGAAGTCCTGGGCGACAAGGAAACCCTGGCGTTGCTCCAGCGCCGGATCAAGCCGTTTATGCTGCGACGCACCAAGGAATCGGTGGTGCTCGATCTGCCAGCCAAGCAGGAACAGCAATTGCTCGTCCGGCTCTCCGATGAGCATCAGCATGTTTATGACACCCATCTGAACCGTGAACGCCAGAAGATCCTGCACCTGGTGGAGGACTTGGATCGCAACCGCTTTACGATTTTCCAGTCCCTGACGCATCTGCGCATGCTTGCGCTGGAGCCTTCGCTGGTCGATCCCGAGCTATCGGATGTTCCGGGTTCGAAACTGGAAGCCTTATTTGATCAGCTTGATGATGTTCTGGGCGAGGGCCACCGCGCTCTGGTCTTCAGCCAATTCACTTCCTATCTGAAAGTGCTGGCCGAGAAGCTGACCGAGCGAGGCGTGAATTTCGTGTATCTCGACGGAAATACGCGTAATCGTTCCAAGGTCATCGAGCAGTTCAAGGAAGGCGAAGCTCCGCTGTTCTTGATCTCGCTGAAGGCTGGCGGCTTCGGATTGAACCTGACTGAAGCAGATTACTGCTTCCTGCTCGACCCCTGGTGGAATCCTGCAGTTGAGGCGCAGGCTATTGACCGCACGCACCGTATCGGCCAAACTCGTCAGGTGATGGTTTACCGGATGATCTCCCAGGGCACCATCGAGGAAAAGGTTGTTGCGCTGCAGGAAAGCAAGCGCAAGCTGATCTCGACCGTTATGGACGAAGCTGATGGGTTCTCTAAGGCGCTCACTGCACAAGACATCCGAGGACTTCTCGAGTAACAGGTTGATTAATTCTCTGGGAATAAGAGACGACTGCTGGCCAGACGCGATATATTCAATATGTCAGTTGGTATGCGCTAATCCACACATAGTGCGCCCATCGGTCACTGGCCTGAGCGGATCCTCGCTGAGGCGAAACGAACGATAAAGGCGGTAATAACCGTGTCCCTGATTAAGTCGGAGACTATCAGTACCCCCGATGACGACTGGATGCGTGCATCGGTTAGTACGGAAAAAGATCGTGTGGTCATCGAAACTGGGCAGCAACGCTTGTCCTTGGAGAACGACCGCCTGCTGGAAAAAGTCCACCGGGTCCTGGCATCTCCGCTCGAAGAGATTTTTTACAACCCCAAGCACAGGATGCTTTTGATTCCTGGAGCTTTTGCCGTCATCGGTTCTTCGTTCCTGCGAATCGATGCAGAAGCGACTGTCGGCCTACGAAACTAGCAATCGCGCAAAATAGATGCCCCAAGATGCCCCACCGGCAGCCTTGGGGCGTTCTTGTATCTGCTCCAATGCACTAATCGGTGGGATGGACACATCGCCGCCTGGCGTTCCGCGAAGCAAAACCCTTCTCAAGGCACCACTGTGTCGAGCTAGTTTATTGCGTTTCCACAGATTTCCCGCCGTGTCGCATAGAGTCCTTCGCCACACTTTTATCGCTTCAACACCACACTTGGAAGTCCCCATGGATTCTTCTCGATGCCTATTGCCTTCAACTGTTTCAGCCGTTGCGCTTACCTCTTCAAGAGCGCTGCAAACGCCCCGCACGAAACGTGGAGGCAGGCCAACTTTGGGGGAAGTGGTCATTTTTTTGCTAGACTAGATAACTATCCGCTCAAGCGTTTCATCACTCGAGTCCCGTAATTAGGCGGTTTTTCGAGTAGGAATCTATCGATTTCGATGAGTCGCCCGGCGTCCAAACGTGACTTTAGCGAGTAATTTTTGACTCGCCTGCCACGACATGGAGGGCGCCGGTTCCACGACAAGATCAAGAAAGATACGAGGAGTGAAACTATGGAAGCAGCAAATCCACGTAAACAACTGTTCTTTAGAAAACGTCGCCTGAAAGTAGAAGATGTCAACGTTGTTGACAACTCAATGCTGAAGAAGGCTATCGGCGGAACTGTCGTCGGTAACCTCATGGAATGGTACGACGTTGGTGTCTATGGCTACTTGGCCGTCATTATCGGCAAGTTGTTCATGCCGGACACCGTTGACCCCGCAATCCAGACATTGTTCAGTCTCGGCGTATTCGCCGTAACCTTCGTTGCGCGCCCACTGGGCGGCGTGATTCTTGGACAACTAGGAGATCGCGTTGGCCGCCAGAAAATTCTGGTTTTCACCTTGCTCATGATGGCCCTGGCCACGTTCGGCATCGGCATCCTTCCGGATTACTCGGTATGGGGCGTAGCAGCACCAATTCTGCTCGTCGCGTTGAAGCTCATCCAGGGTTTCTCCACCGGCGGCGAGTACGCGGGTGCTACTACGTTCATTACCGAATATGCGCCTGACAAGCGACGCGGTTTTTTTGCCTCGCTTTTGGACCTTGGCTCCTACATGGGCTTCGCGTTGGGTGCGGCCTTTGTATCGATCCTGCAGCTCACCTTGGCCGAAGATGTCATGGAAGGATTCGCCTGGCGCATCCCATTCCTGGTCGCCTTGCCGCTGGGCGTCATCGCCTTGTGGTTCCGTTCCAAGATCGAGGATACCCCCGCGTTCAAGGAAGCCCAGGAAGCAGCCAACCGCGCCAGCGAAGATGCCAAGAACTCGCCTGATGCTCCCAAGGGTGTCATCGCCTTGGTCAAGTCCTATTGGCGTGAGCTTCTGACCGGCTTCGTCCTGGTTTCCGCAGCTAACACTGCTGGCTACGCTTTGACCAGCTACATGCCGACCTACCTGACCGAGACCCTTCATTATGACCCGGTCCACGGTAACCTTCTGACCCTGCCGATCCTTGTGGGCATGTCCTTGTGCATCCCGCTGGGCGGCAAGCTCTCAGATAGCATTGGCCGCCGCAAAGTGCTATTCATTGGTTCGGTCTCCGCGATCGTTCTGGCGATCCCTGCCTTCTTGTTCATGATGCACGGCGCTATCTGGTCCACGTTGGTTGGCCTGTCCCTGCTGGCGTTCCCTGTGACCTTCTACGTGGCTAACCTTGCCTCGTCGCTGCCGGCCTTGTTCCCAACCGCTTCGCGCTACGGTGGAATGGGCATCTCGTACAACTTCGCAGTAGCGATCTTTGGCGGTTTTGCTCCATTTATCATGCAGGCTTTGGTGACTGTGACCTCGTCGTCGCTGGCACCGGCATTCTGGGTGATGGGCACGTCAGTAGCCGGGTTCATCGCGGTGTGCTTCCTCAAGGAATCTGCGCGCAAGCCGCTGCCGGGTTCGCTGCCTTCGGTTGCCACCGAAGAAGAAGCGATTGAACTGGTCAAGACCCAGGAGGAGAATCCTGATCTTGATGTTGAGGAGCTGTTCGAGCAGGTTCCAGCCCTTGAGGAAAGCTACCAGCTGGAATTGACTGAGCAGGGCAAATCCGGCAAGGACTTGTCGGCGCAGCCGTAGAGCGCCTTCGAGACCCTGCACGCTATCCCTGCTTCGGCAATGCTGCGCCTGCGGGCGTCGCTTACTGGATAGCAAAGGGGAAGTCCGCCAGTCCGGCGGACTTCCCCTTTTCTGCGCTCTCAGGCCCGCTGGCCGTCGATGACGCCATATGGGTAAAGAAGAGCCCCGGGTCAAGGACCCGGGGCAGAACTTCTAGCTCAGCGTCAGCTTAGAGAGCAGCGAAAACTTCGCGCAGCAGCACAGCAGTCTCCGAAGGAGTCTTGCCGACCTTCACGCCAGCAGCTTCCAATGCTTCCTTCTTGGCCTGGGCGGTGCCAGCCGAGCCGGAAACGATGGCGCCTGCATGGCCCATGGTCTTGCCCTCAGGAGCGGTGAAGCCAGCCACGTAGCCAACAACTGGCTTGGTGACGTTGGCCTTGATGTAATCAGCTGCGCGCTCTTCAGCGTCGCCACCGATTTCACCGATCATGACGATGGCCTTGGTCTCTGGGTCAGCTTCGAAAGCGGCCAGTGCGTCGATGTGGGTGGTGCCGATCACTGGGTCACCGCCGATGCCGATTGCGGTCGAGAAGCCCAGATCGCGCAGTTCGTACATCATCTGGTAGGTCAGGGTGCCGGACTTGGAAACCAAGCCGATTGGGCCCTTGCCGGTGATGTTGTTCGGGGTGATGCCGACCAGTGCTTCACCTGGGGTGATGATACCTGGGCAGTTAGGACCGATGATGCGGGTGATCTGGTTGCCGTCGGCGTCAACCTTCGACTGCGCCAGAGCCCAGAACTCAGCGGAGTCCTGTACTGGAACACCTTCGGTGATGACAACAACGAGACCGATTTCAGCCTCGATAGCCTCAACGACTGCGTCCTTGGTGAACTTTGGTGGCACGAAGACGATCGATACGTCAGCGCCGGTCTCGGCCTTGGCTTCTGCCACGGTGCCGAACACCTTGATGTCCTGGTCACCGTGGGTGACGGTGGTGCCAGCCTTGCGGGCGTTAACGCCGCCAACAATGTTGGTGCCAGCCTTGAGCATCAGGGCGGTGTGCTTGGTGCCTTCGCCGCCGGTGATGCCCTGGACGATGACCTTGGAGTCCTTGTTCAGGTAAATGCTCATTGTTCGCTTATCCCTCTTACTTCGCTGCGTTGGCGAGCTCGGCAGCCTTGTCGGCGCCCTCATCCATGGTTGCTGCCAGGGTGACCAACGGGTGGTTGGCCTGGGCCAAGATGGCACGACCCTCTTCAACGTTGTTGCCGTCCAGGCGGACAACCAGTGGCTTGTTCGCCGAGTCGCCCAGGGTGTTCAGCGCGCCAACGATGCCGTTTGCGACAGCGTCACAAGCGGTGATGCCGCCGAAGACGTTGACGAAGACCGACTTGACCTGTGGGTCGTTCAGGATGACGTCCAGGCCGTTGGCCATGACCTCAGCCGAAGCTCCACCACCGATGTCAAGGAAGTTTGCAGGCTTGACCGAACCGTGGTTCTCGCCAGCGTAGGCAACGACGTCCAGGGTGGACATAACCAGGCCAGCACCGTTACCGATGATGCCTACTTCGCCGTCCAGCTTGACGTAGTTCAGGCCAGCGGCCTTTGCCTTGGCTTCCAGTGGATCGGCTGCGCCCTTGTCTTCCAGCTCTTCGTGAGCTGGGTGGCGAACCTCGGAAGCGTTGTCATCCAGGGAGACCTTGCCGTCCAGCGCAACGATGTCGCCGGCGCCGGTCTTCACCAGTGGGTTGACCTCAACGAGGGTTGCGTCTTCTTCCTTGAAAACAACCCAAAGCTTCTGGATGGTTTCTGCAACCTTGGCACGCAGTTCTTCTGGGAAGTTTGCGGTCTCAACGATCTCGGCAGCCTTGGCTGCGTCGATGCCAACGATTGGGTCCACTGCGACCTTGGCCAGAGCCTCTGGGCGCTCAACTGCGAGCACCTCGATCTCCATGCCGCCTTCAACCGAGCACATTGCAAGGTAGTTGCGGTTCGCGCGGTCCAGCAGCACCGAGAAGTAGAACTCCTCAGCGATGTCGGCGCCCTGAGCAATCATGACCTTGTTAACGGTGTGGCCCTTGATGTCCATACCGAGAATGTTGGATGCGTGCTCAAAAGCCTCATCGGCGGTCTTAGCGACCTTAACGCCGCCAGCCTTGCCACGGCCACCGACCTTGACCTGTGCCTTTACTACAACAACGCCGCCGATCTTCTCAGCTGCGGCTTTGGCTTCTTCCGGGGTGTAAGCGACGATACCGGCAAGCACGGGAACGCCGTGTGCCTCGAATAGATCGCGCGCCTGGTACTCATACAGGTCCACGGGTTTGTGTCCTTCGTTCGAAGTTCATGCTGACTCGCGGCATGGCCATGGACCGAAATCCATCCCATACCTAAGAGAGCGCACCGCAACAAACGGACGTCATAAGGCGCCGTAGCCCGTGCGCACCTCTCAGACTATCCCGACTTCCGCAAAGTTCCCACTTTTACAACACGTAGAGAAACCGCGGGATTACGCCGAGAACCAAGGAAATGTGACGAAGAAAACTCGGTCTTCCGGTTGACTACTCGACGATTTCAAGTGGCGCGTAGCGCAGCAGCAAACGCTTTTCAGAATCAGGGAACTGGACCTTGGCCACGGTCTTGTCGCCGGCACCTTCCAAAGCAATAACAGTTCCCAAGCCAAAGGCGGAATGCTTGACCGATTGGCCGACCTTCGGAACGGTGATGTCCTTATTTTGCACCACGCGTTGCTTGGATACTGGGGCCGCGTTATGCCCGCGCTGTGGCGTGCTGCCAGAAGTTCCGGCGCCCCAGTGACTTCCACGCTCATATCTGCTCGTGGCGAAATTCACCGCTGCGTTACCAAAGCCGAAGCCCATTCCGCCGCCAGATCCTTCACGTTTCCAGTCGATCAGCTCGCTCGGAACCTCTTCTAGGAACTGGCTCGCAGGGTTGTACTGGGCCTGCCCCCAGAGGCTGCGCTGTTCTGCGCGGGTCAGGTACAGGCGTTCGCGGGCACGGGTCAGCCCCACATAGGCCAGGCGGCGCTCTTCTGCCAGTTCCTTTTCATCGGTCATCGAACGCTGATGCGGGAATACACCGTGCTCCATACCGGTCAGGAATACGACAGGGAATTCCAAGCCCTTGGCTGTATGCAGGGTCATCAACGTGACCATGCCTTCTTGCGCGGCCATGGCAGCGCCTTCGTCATCGCTCGGAGCCTCGGGAATCTGATCAGCGTCGGCGACCAGAGCCACACGTTCCAGGAATCCAGCCAGTCCGCCTTCAGGATCTTCATTGACGAAGTCCCGAACCACGGCGACCAGCTCGGCCAAGTTCTCGACCCGGGATTCATCCTGGGGGTCTGTCGACAACCGCAGGTTCTCCAGGTAGCCGGTCTGTTCCAGCACCGCTTCGAGCGCTTCAGCCGGGCCGGATCCTTCGGCAACGGTTTGCAGGTCATCGATCAGCGAAACAAATGCAGCGGTCATCTTGATGCCGCGGGTCCCCAAGCCAGGAGCTTCATCCGAACGGCGCAGGGCCTCCATAAAGGAAATGCGTTCCCGGTCCGCCAGCGCTGCAACGGCGCCTTCAGCGCGATCCCCGATGCCACGCTTCGGCTCGTTGAGGATACGCCGGACGTTAATGTCGTCCTCCGGGTTCACCAAAACGCGCAGGTAGGCCAGCGCATCCTTGATTTCCTTGCGGTCGTAGAACCTTGTTCCGCCAACAACGCGGTATTTGAGGTCAACGCGCATCAGTTGTTCCTCCAACGCGCGCGATTGGGCGTTGGTGCGGTAGAAGATCGCCACGTCGCCGGGGCGAACGTCGTTTTCGTCGTTGAGCCGCAGGATCTCCTCAGCAATCCACCGTGCCTCGTCGGATTCCGATTCGCCGACGTATCCCGTGATCTGTTCGCCGTCGCCGCTCGCAGTCCACAGCCGCTTGTCGTTGCGGTCCGGATTGCGCTTGATGACTTCGTTGGCCGCGGAGAGGATCGTCTGCGTAGAGCGGTAATTTTGCTCCAGCTTAATCGTCGCCGCGTTGGGATAGTCTTTTTCAAATTCGATGATGTTGCGGATATCTGCGCCACGGAATGCGTAAATGGACTGGTCAGAGTCACCAACTACCGTCAGCTCACCAGGTGTCGTCTCCCCTTCGATGCCGGTCAGCTCGCGGATCAGCGAATACTGGGCGTGGTTTGTATCTTGGTATTCGTCGATCAGCACGTGGCGGAATCGACGCCGGTATTTGTCGGCGACCCTTGGGAAGGCCCTGAACATGAAGACCACCTGGCCGATTAGGTCATCGAAATCGAGCGCATTGGCCGAACGCATCCGCCGGGTGTAGCCGCGGTAGACCTCGGCGACGGCCCGAGAAAACGGGTCGTTGGTGTTAATGGTCGATGCATAATCTTCGTCGTCGATGAGTTCGTTCTTCAACGAGGAAATTTTGTGCGCTATGGCCTTGGGAGTGAATCGCTTCGGGTCGATTTCCAAGGACTTGGCCACCAGGGTGATCAACCGGAGGGAATCGGTTGAATCATAGATGGAAAAGTTCGATTTAAGGCCAATGGTTGCGGCTTCACGACGAAGGATGCGAACGCACGAAGAGTGGAAGGTTGAGATCCACATTTTTTTTGCTTGCTCTTCCCCGATCAGCTCCGCAGCTCGCTCGCGCATTTCTGCGGCGGCCTTGTTGGTGAAGGTAATTGCCAGGATCTCATGGGGGCGCGCACGACCCGTGGCCAATAGATAGGCAATACGGTGCGTGAGAACACGGGTTTTCCCCGATCCGGCTCCTGCCACGATCAGCAAGGGGCCGCCGGCGTAGCGGACGGCTTCTTCCTGCTGCGGATTCATGCCCTGCAGTAGGTCTTCTGCACTGGGCATTACCTGCGGTGTGGTGTCGGTGGCGAAATCATCAAAAAGAAAATCCATGATGTAGCCAGTCTACGTGGCGCTGCAGACACTTTCAGTGCTTGCAGAAAAGTACCGGTCCAGGCACAGGCATAATGGACTATATGGCAAAGCAGGTCAAAAAAACCAAAGAGTATCGCAAGCCTGGTCACTTCAATAACCAGCAGCCCGCATCGTCCGACGCTGCAGTGGCGCGACCCACGACCAAGATTGACTCACAGGAAAACAAGTCGAACCCGATGATTCTCATCTCGGTTGGTCTGGTTGTCTGTTTGGCGCTCTTCACGTACTACCACTTGCTCACCATGTTCCAGATGAAGGATCTGAGTGATGCGTTGCCCATGCCTGATCAGCGGATCTTCGGATACACCGTGGCAGATATCGAGGCGCTGCGAGGTGCCATGGATTCGGATGCCGTCGGGCAGTTGAATTACCTGCACAAGACCGCAGGTTTCCTCTTTCCGATGTTCACGGCTGTCTTCTCGATGCTGCTGTTCATCCGCTGGATTCCTAATCGACAAACGCGTTGGCTGGCGTGGTTGGCTCCACTAGGCTTCGCTGTTGCTGATATTTGGGAGAACTTCGCCATCGATGCACTGTTCAACCATGATCTCAGCGCAGGTGCAGTCCTGCTCGCTTCAATTTTGACTACGGTCCGCTGGGCACTGCTGATTATTACCGCTGGTCTGGTCGTCGGGCTGGGTGCTGTCCGAGCGAATCGAGGGCTGAAGCGCAAGATGCTGGCAATTCGTGAGGGCACTAGCTAGGCGGCTACGTGAAATTTACCCTCAGCATCCTTGTAGGATAGTGTTGTTGGTGTTTTCACGCCCATGCCTCTGTAGCTCAGTAGGATAGAGCGACCCTCTCCTAAAGGGTAGGCCGTCGGTTCGATTCCGGCCAGGGGCACAGCAAGAAAAGGCCCTGCATCCCAGTAAATATAAGGGATGCAGGGCCTTTGCTGTACCTAAGATGGTTTGTCGCTTGATTGTTTTTGAGTCGTGTGCTTACCCGTGTCTTACCGGCTTTTGAAAGCCTTATCGTAACTTTTTCGTAAGTTCCCGAGTGGCCAAGCTGGCAATGTTCGCACTAATCAGCCCGGCCTCGCCGGGCTGGCACTAACACTAGGGTCAACCTCCATGACTAATGAGTCCTTTGAACTGTTGTTAGATACGCCAGAGCTAGCCATCGCACTAATCGACGGCACCCTATACGCCAGCACCATGCACACCGAAGCAACTGACGACGAGATCCTAATAGCAGCAGCCACCGCAGCAGCCCATCAGTTGCCACCAGAGCCACGCAAAAAGCTAACACCGCTGGACTGGACACCGCCAGTCAACTAACCCCAGATACAGTAAGAGGGGCCCGGCGTTAGCCGGGCCCCTCTTACTGTCTAGCGCAGATCCACACCTAGCGCCTTAGCCCTGCGCCATAGCGTTTGGTAGCTTACGCCGCGTGCCTCAGCCGCAGCCGCAGCACTCACGCCTGTAGCGATCTCAGCGATAGCGCCGTGCACCTGATCATCTGTCAGCTTCACACGGCGACCGCCCAGGTCGCCACCCTTAGCGCGACGCTTAGCCACACTGTCGCGAGTGCGTTCACGCTTCACCTCTAGTTCCATCTGTGCCAGCGCTGCCATAACGGTAAACATCATCTTGCCCATGGGGCTAGACGTGTCAACGTCGCCGCCCCCTAGATTCAAGACGCGCAGATTGACAGCGCTATCCTGAAGCTCAGTAGCCAGCGCGAGCATGGCCTC
The DNA here is from genome assembly GCF_001302565.1 of Glutamicibacter halophytocola. Taxonomy (NCBI): domain Bacteria; kingdom Bacillati; phylum Actinomycetota; class Actinomycetes; order Micrococcales; family Micrococcaceae; genus Glutamicibacter; species Glutamicibacter halophytocola. The sequence goes on along the minus strand of NZ_CP012750.1, from coordinate 704,967 downwards.
GGTCGACCGACCTAGCCGGTCAAGCGTAGTAATCACCAAAGTGTCGCCGCTGCGCAGCATGGCCCGCGCTTGATCCAATGCGGGGCGGCTAGCCTTAGCACCGCTAACGCCGTTGTCCACGAATAGATCCGAAGGCAGTACGCCAGCCGCCAGCAGGTCGGCCTGCTGCCGTTCCGTATCCTGTGAGCCAGTAGAGACACGTGCATATCCAATGAGCTTGGAAGTCAAAAGTTGGATCTCCTCATCCATAACAAAACCGATGATGCTTACATCAAACGTAACACACAGTTTCGTTATGGTGTTGCGTTATGTCAGATCCGCTTGTTTCCGTGCGGCCAGCCATAACGCTAGAAACATAACGCAACCGATCGGATTTGTTAGTTCTTATATCTTTCTGGAAAGAAGGATCTAAGCAGCCCACCTGGACATTTAACTGAACCGTTTGAATATCTCCACGACTTCCGGTCCCTTAGCAATCTCCGTTGAATTACCACGTCGATAATAGAAGTCACCTCCAAATGACGTGGGGTGATCCATCGCTACTGGGTTCATGGACCATAGCAAGTAATCCCTGTAGTGAAACGGCTGAAGGCTTTCAGCCAGCGAGTTAGCGAAATCCTGCTCCAAGTCAGAGTTTCGGATTTGCTGAACCAACCATCGATAGTGATCGTCGACGGATCTATCTAGGAGGTCCATTTCATGCTGGGTTCCGGTGACGATAAATTGGTTCAACTTGTGCCCCGAGATACCGTACAACTGTTCAATGCGTTGCGCATCAGCAGCTTGATCGGCTACACCGAAAAATATGTAGCCCGTTACACCAGGTTTTCGGTTGGCCATTGCACTGGCCGTTCTCAAAACCTTTGCAAACGACGTTTCATCTAGGGCACCTGTCGCATCCATCCGAGTAAAGCCCTGTTTCAGTTCGAACATGGCGCTCTCCGTAAGCGCCATGTTCATTTCCATTTCAAACTGCAACGAGAGTTCTTGCTTTCTCACAGATACAGCATCGTCCTTGCGCTTAAAGAACTTTTCCAGCTGCGCTATTACCGAGCTATTCAGCCCCTCTTTACGCTTACCGCTCCAGTTCCCTCCGCCTCCCGTTATAGTTAATTCTCTGTCCCAAAATCCGTGCAAAGCGTCTGTCAGGCCTGGAAAATCATCGACTACCATGTTTTTCTGAAATTGAATGTCATGTAGCGCGATGAATAGTGCGTGAAAATAGCGTGGGATTCCTCGCGGATTAGACTGAGTGATCATCCAAGTGGCCAGACTTGAACCGGACAAATCAACGACTTTTCGAATAATATCAAGTGTTTCAACGAACCTATTAGAGATAGTCTCGATACCCACCGACTTAATCCTTGATTCCACAGCAGGCAACGAAGTGGCAGAGCTTACGTCTCTTCCGTATGCAGCATTTCGATAAACACTTCCTGTGACAGGCAACGGGCGAATAAGAATATCCAGGAGCAGATCTAGAACTAGCTCCTCATCCCTAGATTCCCTCACAGAATCTTTATCGAGAATTCCATTCTTGACCCAAAATATGGAATCATCTGCGATTCCATAAGGTAAGTTACGGCTAGTGATACTAATTTTCGGCATTTCCTTCAATGGAAGTATGTCCGTGAGAGTGGCATCCCCCCTTACTCCGGCGCTTAGGCGACGTACCAAGTTAGCCAAGCTCGAGGTAACACCCGCTTGACGGATTTCCTGAAGACTCAACTTACGCCCAGAAGAGTTGATACGTCGAAATACTTCATCCACAGACGATTCGGTCGCCGACCTATATATGGATATCGGCAGTTGATAATTCACTATTGCCAAGCAGGTGCTGCGTGGCAAGGTTGGCGTCTTCTGGACGAGAAGATTTGAGTCACGTAAATACTTTGTATCTGCCAAGGACTCAAGATCGAAGTAGGCCCCCTCATATGAGAACTCATTTTCAATGAATGCGAATATCGCATTAAGCCGCTGAAGACCGTCGATAATCTCAAAGGAAGAAGACCGATCCTCCTGATGCTCAGCCAATAGAATGAGCGGGATTGGAAGCTGGGCAATAATCGAGTCAATCAAACGTTCTTTCTCATCAACAGCCCAAACAAGTTTCCGCTGATACCGTCGATTGACGAGAAAAGTGTCTTTTGCGTATTGCGTATAGAGCGACTGTAAGCTCTGACCCTGGACGGTTAATTCCGTTGCTTCAACCAATGTGTTCCTTACTAACTAGGCACTGATATTCGTGTACTAACTAGAACTTACGGCAACTCAATACAAGTTCCGAGTACATTTCAGCTAATTACCCAGCACCCTACCGGGGGGCACCCATTTGCGCGCAAAGGCAGCCCGGAGGGTGTTACCCATTTTTCATACGGACGGATTCAAGGGTTTTCTAGGAGATAAAACACCTATGCATCCCTTTGTTCGCGGCGAAGTTGCAGGCAATGCGCGGAGTGACTTTGGGGGCGGATTTCCCCGCCCCCTTCGGCCACCGCCGCCTACCGCCCTAAGCCGCTACGAGGCTCATAGCGGAGCGGGTAATAATCTCTCGCTCCTCACGCTCACGCTCTGCCTTTGCCGCCTCCAGATCGGCCTCTGTGGGCTGCGCCCACATCGACACTGCCGGAGCTTCTGCCGCCACCTGCGCAGCCTCCGCGATCCTTTGCCGCATCTGCTCCTCGTACTTAGCATCGCTGGCTTTCACGGCGAGTTCCAAGTCCACCTTGTCGATATAGCGGCTAAGAATCTTGGCAGTTTCACCTGCCCACATAGCCCGGTGCGTAGCACCGTCGATGGAGACGCGTGCACCTAGGTGATCAGCCTGCCCAGCTAGGCCAGCAGCAGCCAGAGGCGCGATGTCGTGGGTCTTCTCAAACTGCTGAGCCTTTCGGGCCGTTGAATCAATAGCCTCGTTGTAAGCGTCATCCTCAGCCTTGAGCTCTTCCATCTCGGCAAATGCCTTAGCCGCGATAGCCTTAGCCCGTGTCTCAAAGTCAGGCTTTCCCTTGACGGCCTCCACCGCTTCGGCCTTGAGGTCGCGGGCCAGAGCATAGACCAACTCGGCCTGTAGATTGGCCATTTGATTGTTGATCTGCTTGATGGCACTTTGAGCCGCTAGAGCTAGCCCGTGTTCGTCGGCCCCCTCGCGCTGTTCCTTGGTGGTCACGGCGAGCGCTAGGCGTTCACTCTTTGCAGCGTGGTCGGCCAGCTCGGTTTGACGCTTAGCTTTGATCCCCTCAAGCTCATTGATGTGCTTGCGGATTGCTTCGGTGTTGCGTAGTTCAGTCATGTTGTAGCCTCCTGGCTAATTGTTGTTTAGGTGCGCTTGTGCGCGTAGGTTCGATAGCTTGACGCGGTGAGCCTTGCCATAGGGCAGGCCCTCGGCCTGCGCCCAACTATCAATTCGCGGGTTGGATCTAATGAGAACGGTGTGTTGCCAATAGTCAAGATCCCCCGCTAGAGCACGTTGGTGCTGAAGCGATTTGTTATCGGTGCCAGTGATGGGCCACAGATGATCGGGCCTCACACAGTCTGTCGTGTTGCACATGTGATCGAGCTGCTTGCCTTGATCATGGCCACCATAAAACCAGACGTAGCTATATCGATGGGCATACCAACTACCCTTAGCCGCCCATGCCATGCCGTAGCCGTCGTGCTTAGACCCCACCCATAGCCAACACCCGGTCTTATCGTTAGGCTCAATCTTGGAACGGAACGATGTTAGCCACTTCTGCTGTCGTTCCTCCGTGACACCCTCGGTCAGGGCCAACCCTTCGTGCGGGCGGCAACGTCCGTGACCAAGGGCCACCCGCTTGCATCCCTCAGTCATGCACGCGGGTTGCGCCCTTCGCCAGCGTTGGTAACACGTTGGACACAGCCCTCTGGCGCGGTGTTCCTTGCGCCTCCCACACTCTGGGCATGTGATCATTTTGGGCATAATTTACACCTCCTTGCGTGTAGAGGATTTTTCTGTGGAATAAGTAAGAGAGATCCACGGATCCCCGGTATAAGTGGCGGGATGTACGCCGATCGGGCTACCGAAAATAACGGAGGTGACTACTATGGGTTTAGCCCCTCCTGCGCACCGTCGCACAGGCTCTGCCGGCCCTGCCAGCGAGGCCCACGGAGTGAGGCCTCCACCTGCTCGCCGGTCACCTGCTAACGGCACAGCGTCACACGATTAGCCATGCCTTGAATGTGGTAGCGCTCAATCTCGATTAGCCCCATGGATTCCAGATCGCACATTGCTAGGCCAGCTGGCCCGTGCTTTAGTCCTGTGACTCTGCTCAGATCCCGCCTCGACACCGGGCCTCCGCCCGGTGGAACAAGGGCCTCTAGAGCCTTGAGCGCTAGCCTCTGATGCTTGGAAAGACTGAGCGCGTTAGCTGGCAAGGCGCTGCTCCATCCAGAGATCCAGATCCGCCAGCTTATGGCGAACCTGCCCGAAGGCCTTATAAAGCTTGGGGCCACTAGCCTTGTTGTTTGCTAGCGTCTGTTCACCGATGCCCAGATACTTAGCCGCTTCGCGGCGGCTAAGCCACGTGTTGCCGCTTAGCTTCCGAGCTTCAGCTGCCGTCATGGGTTGGGATTCAGATAGACCTATGGTCATAGTGGTTTTTCCTCCTACAAAAACGGGGGCGCATCCAATAGCAGAGGGGCACCGTGGGCCATTGGGCCTCGGATTGCCAGCGGGTCACAGAGTGCTATCTCTCGCCGCTTCTTGATGCAGGTGCTACCGTTCAGGTAACACAAGGACAATTGTTAGTTGACGCAGAAACCTTTGTCAAACCGTAGTAGGCAGCGGTAAACCCTGCCTCACTTCTACAAGACTGTCGCATTGTTAGAAATTGCATGGCCTTGTGACCAACAGCACCCAAGCATAAGTGAACCCCCAAGCCCACTGGCTAATAATCATCCAATTCAATTAGCTCACCTATCTCATGGACTCGCGCCCCCGGCGCGAGTACCTACCCTCTTTCGTAACTTATGGGATACTTCAAATATGGCAGTCAAAGACAGATTCAAGGGAGTCCCCAAAGCCGAGCAGCGCGGCAAACGCTGGAGTGCCGACTACACAACCAAAGCGGGCAAGCGGATAACGGAACGCTTCGACACCAAAGAGGCGGCGGAGACTTGGCACAGTAAGCGTCTCGCGGAGAAGCGCGCCGGGGTAACTGTTGATTTCAAAGAGGGCCAGCGCACCACTGTTTCAATGCTGTGGCCAGAGTTTCGCGAGCGTCTGCTAGCGGGTGGAGCTAGGGGCGGTAGCCCCTCCAGCCCTAAGACCATGAGCAGCTACGACGCCATCTATAAGAACTACATTGCGCCCAAATGGGGCACCGCCCCATTGGGCAACATTCATTACAACGATGTGGAGGATTGGATTAGCACGCTACAGGGCGTGACCGGAGGCCCCGCCTCCCCCTCGCTGCGCCAAGAGGTCGCCAAGAAATTTCGAACACTCATGGATCACGCTGTCCGCAAGCAGTACATTCAATATAACCCGGCCAAGGATGCCGTGGGCCGCGCTGATTACATCCCCCGCCCTAAGACGGCGAAAGAGCATGTCTATCTGACCATGGCCCAGCTCCGAGCGCTCGCCGACAACTGCGACGGCTACACCGATATGATCCTCACAGCAGGCCTTTGCGGCCTGCGCTTTGGTGAGGTCACTGCTCTGCAAGTTCAGGATGTCCAGCTAGGCAGGCAGCCACAGCTACGCGTCTGCCGGGCGTATTCCGACGTTAGGGGCACGGTTACCCTAGGCACCACTAAGACGGGCGTAGAGCGCTCCGTACCGCTCCCTAAGGCTTTGGCCGATATGCTGGCCCTGCGTATTGCCGATAGGCCCGCAGAGGCCCGTGTGTGGGATGCTCCTAATGGTGGCTTCATCCGTCATGGATCTTTCACGAAAGCGGGCAGCAGGTTTGCTAAGGCCAAAGGCGCGGCGATAGCCGCAGCACCTGTAGATGATCCGTTTCCTAATCTCACGTTCCACGACTTACGACACACGGCTGTATCGCTTCACATTAGTGCTGGGTCTAACGTGAAAGTAGTGCAGGAAATTGCCGGGCACCAAGACGCTACGGTTACCTTGAATACTTACGCCGGACTCTTTGACGCTGATAAGCACGATAGCGCCGCGCGAATCAACAAAGTTTTCGAGGCATTGGCGCGTAAGGCCTAGAGATCTTCGTAACTTTTTCGTAATCCATCTAGCCCTTAGCCAATGTTTATAAAGGATCTACAGACCCCCTCCTAAAGGGTAGGCCGTCGGTTCGATTCCGGCCAGGGGCACAAATGGAGCTTTGCTACCAGATTTATTCTGGCAGCAAAGCTCTTTTGGTATCTCCATACTTTTTCGCTACTCGCTCGTGACAGCAAATAAGGGCACGTCCGATAAGAACGTACCCTTACTTGGTTATAGCTAAGCGGTTTAGCGAAGTAGCAATGCAGTTGCCTTTGGCGACAACGAAGCATCCATAACTACGCAAGCGCCACCGACGGCACCAACATTCGAACGAAGTTCGGAGGTGCGAGTCTCAATCTCGTGAACTCCTCGTAGCGCAAAGCGACGCTCGATAGCCTCCCGGACCTCGTCCTCGACTAGTTCGCGTACCTTGTCCCACTGCGGGCCACCGAAAACGACTTCGCGGACATCGAGCGAATTGGCAAGCTGTCCTGCAACTTCGGCAACCATGGTCATGGTTTCAGAAACCAGTTCCTTGGCGACCTTGTTGCCTTCATGGGCCAATTCGTACAGGCGGTTCATGCCTTCAGCGCGCTGTTCCGGGCCAACGATTTCGTATGTTGGCAGTTCCAGACCGCGTTCCTTGGCCTGGTTGGAAATGTATTCGTACGAAGTGCCTGCTGCCAAGCAGTCATCAGCACCGCATTCTTCACACGTGAACGATTTGTGGCCGGTGGAGTAGTGCCCGATTTCACCGGCGTTGTTGCTGGCTCCGTGGTGCACGTCGTTGTTCAAGACAAGGCCAGCGCCAAAGCCATGGCCGCAGTAGATGAAGACGAAGTCGTTGTTCTTCTCTTCCTTGGACTGCCACAGCTCGCCCACGGCCGATGCAATGGTGTCCTTTTCGATGATGACCTGCAAACGCAGAAGCTTGCGCAGCGGGTTGACCAGTTCAACGTCGGCCCAACCGTCCAGCAGAGGCGGGTTGAGAACCACGCCGTCTTCGACGTTGACTGGACCTGGCACGGCGATGCCGACGCCAACAATGTGCTTCTTTGGAATGCGGATTTCAGCGATCAGTTCCTTGACCGTGGTGGCCATCAGCTGGATCGTTTCCGCTGCAACTTCCAAGTTGGGAACTTCGATGCGGCGTTCGCGCAAGACCTCGCCGCGGAGGTTCATTGCTACGAAGCTCAGAACACTGGGGTCAAGGTGGATGCCAATGGAGACCAACCGGTTGCCTTCAAGCTCCAGAACGGTGCGAGGCTTACCTGGGCCGGATACAATCGTGCGGTCTTCTCGAACGATTCCGTCATCCAGCAGACGTCGCACAACGTTCGAAATAGTCTGTGGAGACAGACCGGTAGATCCTGCCAGCTCGACACGGCTGATTCCCTCAGGCGCGCGTCGAATCGATTCAAGAATGACCGCTTGGTTGAAGTCTCCCAAACGGCCTAGATTTGTACCCCGTCGCATTATTGCTCCATTGTTCTGTAAATTAGATGGATCGATCTTCCTGTTCCAATATTCTTGGTAGCTATGAGCCTGTGGTCTAATTACTGCGAGTAAGGCGACCGCCCATAAACTACAACTAAAAACGTTGGAGATCCATTTAAGCACGTTACCACCAATGTCGTTTGGATACACACGATATTGTGTTTTGGTGAAGAAAAATTTGACGATATCAGCGGTATGTTTAATCAACAACCAAGGACAAATCCTCTTGGTGCGGAAACGTGGCACCTCGAAATTCATGCAGCCTGGCGGAAAACCGGAGTTTGGAGAATCGCCGTTACAAACTGTCATTCGAGAAATTCATGAAGAGCTGGGCATCCAATTTGCAGCCGAGGATCTGGACTTCAACGGCGTCTGGGTTGGCCCGGCGGCCAATGAGGATCAGACCTCTATTCACGCATCGTTATTTACTGCGCACTACGACGGCACGCTGTCGCCGCTAGCGGAGCTCGAAGAACTGTTGTGGATCATGCCCGAAGATGCCATGAAGCGAGATGATTTGGCACCTCTGCTGCGTGAGCACGTACTCCCCCAGCTCATCAAGAAAGCCAGCAGCTGATCAACGGCGCGTTCTGTCCCTACAGCATGTGGCCCGACGGCTCTAGCTTGCTTGCAGGAATTCGTCCCACGCGGCATCGATATGCTGGAGCCCAGATACGAGATGGCCGCCCATCCGCGGCCGATGCGGTGTAATGCGCAACTGCCAGCCCAGCTGGGAGAGCATCTTGTCAGCCTTGCGGCTGTTGCAGTGCAGGCATGCAGCGACGAGGTTCTCCCAAGTGTTCTTGCCTCCCCTGCTCCGTGGAATGACATGGTCGATCGTATTAGCGGATTTTCCGCAGTAGGCACAGGTGTAGGCATCACGACGCAAAACGCCCCTACGCGTGACATGAAGCATGTCGCGGTAGGGGCGTCGCACATAGCGTTTTAAGACAATGACGGTTGGTCTGGGTAACTGTCCGTGTGAGCTGCGAACAGGCGAGCCTTCATCCTGGAGAACGATGGTCGCCTTGTCGGCCATGACCATCAAAAGTGCTCGTCGGAAAGTCACGACGGCTAAGGGCTCGTATCCTGCGTTTAAAACCAGTGTTCGCATGCTTGGTACTTCCTTCTTGAACCGATAGCTACCATCTGGCATTGATGGAGCTCGCGTTCTAATCGGAGTGTCTCTACTCGCTAGCCTATTCGATTACTTTGCTAGTTAGTGCGCATCCGAGAAAGAAATCAAGCGTTTTTCACTTCCCTGCCTTGTGCAGTTCACCTGTTTTGACGTTTAAACGAACATAGGCCACCGAACGATTGATTCGTTCGATGGCCTATGAAAAGCTGTGAAAATTAGCCAGCCAAGGTGTAGTAGCCGTACAGCGGGTTGCGGGTTACCGAACCGACAATGGTGTCCACGGTTGGGTTCTGCGCGCCGATCATCTGGCCGCCGCCCAGGTAGATGCCGACGTGGCCGCCACCGTTCTGGAAGACCAGGTCGCCTGGCTTAGGGTTGCTGGTGCGCTTGAACTGGCCGGATCCAAGGATGGCCGAAGTTCCGCGGGCAATGTTGATGCCGTGCTGCGCGTATACATACTTGACGAAGCCGGAGCAGTCCCAGCCGCCAGGAGTGTTGCCGCCCCAAACGTATGGAACGCCGACATACTTGGCAGCAGTTGCTGCGATGCCGGAAAGGTTCGAGGTCTGTACCGGAGTTTCGGTTTTCACCTCGGCCTTTGGCTGAGCTGCTTCGCTTGGCTGGGTACGGCCGGCGCGGCTATCGCGGGTCATAGGAGCCATCGGGTCCGCAGTAGCGGAGTCGCTGCTGGTGGTTGGCTCAACGTCATTGGCCACGGCGATGACGACTGGCTTTGGCTTCTCCTTAGCGGTGAAGCTTGCGCGCTCAATGTCGACCGAAGCGTCCTTGCCGGCAGCAACGCTAACCGACTTGACTGCAACGCGCTCGGGGTTGATGGTGTCAACTGGCGATGCCGAAACATCGCGTGGGGCAGAAGCCTGACCTGGAACACCCAGGGCAACGATCAAACCCGATGCTGCAGCAACTACTGCTGCCTGACGGCCCACTGAACCAGCGTTCGAAGATACAGCCTGCGAAATCGCCTCTAGCGAGTTAGTGCGTGGTACGTCAGCACGGCGACGCCCATGAGTATGACTCTTGGTCACTATTATTGCCTCTCCTTGATACCTACGAGGTAAGCTGTCGGGTTCGAAGTGGAGTTACCTCGGTGGATTCGAAGTTTCCTTCTCTATCCACTTCACCCCTAGGGTTATTAGCCAAAGCTAAAGACCCGATGATGGTTCCCCCGCCACTGCCGTACGAGTTGTGTATAACTGCTCATTGCGTGTTGGCAGTGCTCGGTTCTCACGCAAAGTTGCCCAGGGTTTCCCATGGCACGGATATAAGCCTATAGGATGATTTTTGAAATGTCACGTTTTGATCACGGAATAGTGACGAACGTCGTTATAACCATCCGGCTGGGTCTTTGAACTGCCCGTCGACGATCACTTCAAAGTGCACGTGGGGCCCGGTTGAGTTTCCCGTGGTGCCGGCCAACGCAATGACGTCACCACGCTTAACGTGGTCGCCAACCTTAACCAGTACCTTGCTGTTGTGGCTGTAGCCGGTCTCTAGTCCACTTCCGTGATCCAGGGTGACTCGGTTGCCCGAATGTCCAGCCCAACCAGCAACTTCAACAACACCATCTGCTGCAGCGTAGACCTTGGTTCCGCTGGGAACACCGTAGTCGGTACCGCTGTGGATCATGTACCCAGCCCCGGTTGGGTTCTTGCGATGCCCGAAGGATGAGGTAATTCGCTGAGTGGTCACCGGTGCGGAAAGCAAACCAGCAGTTTCCTTGATGCTCGTGATGTCGCCACCCGAGGCAGTCATGATGTCCGAGAACTTCTCTTCGCTCTTGACCTCTGGGCTCAGCTTCGAGGACAACGCGGCACGTTCCACGGACAGCTCCGCAGCGTTGCCCGGAGCCTTCACGTCAACAACGGCCGAGGTCGCAGTGCGCTCAGCGGCGGCAACTGCCTTGTCTTCTTCACCAGTATTGCCTGACAGCTGTGGTGCAACAGCAGCCAAGGCCAAACCGGAAACCGCAGCGACCGCAGCGACCTTGTGGGTAAACCCAAGGCGGCTGGTCTTGCGGACTTTAGCCTTGACGCTGGAGATGAATTCAACGTTGCTGGATGCCTGGACCGGAGCCGGGCTGGAAGCCTGGACCTCTACAGCGCCAGGCAGAGCGACAACATTGCTGTCCGCGGCCTTATGCGCCAGCTCTTTTTGGGTTGGTGCAACACCGTAGCGCTGAATTGAGTCGAAACGTCGACCCACGAAATCTGCATGAACCGGCTTAGCCGGGCTAATAGTTGGGACGGCTTCAGCGGCGCGTGATGCGCGGCGTCCACTCGTGCGCTGGGTTGCCGAAGCAGCGATCTCGGTGATCACATCAGCCTCGGTGCCAGCAGCGCGACGTCGTCCCGCAGTCTTGGTTTCTACCAAAACATTCCTCTCACTGTTGCGCCTACGAAGTTAGCTGTCGGGTTCGGTTCTGGAGAATGAACCGGCCTGCATAAAGCAGAGCTTCACCCCAAGGCGCTTGCACGCCGAAGTAGTGGGTCCCCCGTTGTTGCCCTCAAATACTGGTAACCGACTTCCGGCGCAGGGCAACACTAGGCGGTCGCGACGGAGTCGGGCGATGCCGGTCAGATCGACGGCATCAGTCACTAACGTTACCGGTCATCCGGGAAAGTTACAATTTCGTTATCTTTTTTGCGCCCGCACAAATACATGTCCGCTAACCTCGACTGGCAGCTCCAAGGCGCCCTCGATACCCTGCACGCGGACCACTACGTAATCATCTGCTCGTTCCAAAGTGACAATTGCTCCAGGCCGAATTCCGCCTTCGTTCAGTTGTCCGAGCAGGATTGGGTCTGTTTGGATCGGCTCAGCCAAGCGCTCAATGGCCACCGGGCCAATATTTCCCGCGAGCAGCGCGTCATCCAGATTCTGGACTTCATATGAGATTTCAGCCACACTCGGTCCGCCGAGGACCTCCAGGCCCGGGATCGGGTTGCCATAAGGAGACACCGTCGGCTTGCCCAGCAGGTCGTAGAGACGGCGCTCCACACGCTCGCTCATGACGTGCTCCCAGCGGCAAGCCTCGTCATGAACATACTCCCAGTCCAAGCCGATCATGTCCGAGAGCAAGCGCTCCGCCAACCGATGCTTACGCATCACGCTCGTTGCCAATTCGTGACCTTTTTCAGTCAGCGCAAGATGGCGATCTGAAGACACGACCACCAAGCCATCGCGTTCCATGCGGGCTACGGTCTGGGACACCGTTGGACCCGAGTGGCCAAGACGTTCTGCAATTCTGGCGCGCAAAGCCACGATCTCCTCTTCTTGAAGTTCAAGAATGGTACGCAGATACATCTCAGTTGTATCAATAAGATCAGACACAGCAGCCGCTCCTGGAAGTCACAACAGTTAAGTTCGCTCGAATAATACGTGGCGTCGATACCCCACTCTACTTGGTTTATCGGACAGAAAGCGGATGTAACCCGCCCAGCAGATTTCGTAACCGACGGTCGCGTTTTTCTCACGTGCCCTTGCTATTTGCAAAGATGTTTATTGAAACGCCACGGCCACCCTTGAATATTCCGAACCATGGGCATCGGTGGCCTGTTAGGCACTTCAATCTATCGCTACAAGAGGAGCGCGATGAGCACGGACATCAAAATTCCACAAAACCTTCTGCCCGCCGACGGTCGATTCGGTGCGGGACCTTCCAAGGTACGCGCAGAACAGGTTCAGGCCATCGCCGACGCCGGATCCAAGTTGCTGGGCACCTCCCACCGCCAGGCACCGGTCAAAAACCTCGTAGCTTCGGTTCAGGACGGCCTCAAGGAAATGTTCAACGCGCCTGAGGGCTACGAAGTCCTGTTGGGCGTTGGCGGCTCCACCGCATTCTGGGATGCAGCAGCATTCAGCCTGGTCCGCTCCAAGGCGCAGCACCTGTCATTCGGTGAATTTGGCTCGAAGTTCGCCAAGGCCACCGACAAGGCTCCATTCTTGGAATCTTCCACGATTATCGTTGGCGAGCCCGGCACCGTTCCGGAACCGGTCGCTGAAGCCGGCGTCGATGTGTACGCCTGGCCGCACAACGAGACCTCGACCGGTGCCGCGGCACCGATCACGCGTGTTGCCGGAGCCAGCGAAGATGCCCTGATCGTCATTGACGCCACCAGCGCAGCAGGCGGCCTCGACGTGGATCTAGCCGAGACCGACGTTTACTACTTCGCTCCGCAGAAGAACTTCGCATCGGACGGAGGCCTGTGGCTGGCTTTCGTTTCCCCGGCAGCCATCGCGCGCATTGAGGAAATTGCCGCTACCGACCGCTGGATCCCAGACTTCTTGAACTTGAAGACGGCTCTGGATAACTCGCTGAAAAACCAGACGTACAACACTCCGTCGTTGACGACTCTGGTTGGCCTGGACGCCCAGATCAAGTGGATCAATTCCAACGGCGGCCTGAAGTGGGCTGCGGATCGCACCGCACAGTCCGCAGGCCTGATTCAGGCCTGGGCAGAAGCCTCCTCGATCGCCTCGCCCTATGTAGCCAACCCGGCTCACCGCTCCAACGTCATTTCCACGGTGGATTTCAATGACTCGGTCGATGCTTCGGCGATTGCCAAGGCCCTGCGCGCCAATGGCGTGGTGGACGTAGAACCGTACCGCAAGCTGGGACGCAACCAGCTGCGCATTGCCACCTTTGTGGCCATCGAGCCAAGCGATGTTGCTGCGCTGCTCAAGTGCATCGACTTTGTCATCGAACAGCTCTAGCTCGTAAAACAGCGGGAGGGGCTCCGGAGAACAGATGTTCTCCGGAGCCCCTCCCGCTGTTTAAGCTATTGGTTTTCTTTGCGCGTGCGGTTGCGCTGCGCTGCCCGCCGACGGGCCGCGGTGCGCTGAGCGGTGCGACGGCGTCGAACTTGACGTCGTGCCGGCGACTTGTGCGGTGCGTCCTCCGATTCGGCGTCATCCGGCTCATCGGCGTCATCCAGCTCTTCGGCGTCTTGCTCCGGGGCTGGCGATGCATCATCGGCGGCTTGGCCGGATTCGGAATCCGAGTCCGAACCGGCGTCCTGCGGCTGGTCGGTTTCGGACTCGCCGGATTCCTCGGCAGCTTCCGCGGCCTTGGCAGCTTCGATTTCTTCCTTGGCCAGCCGGTCTGCCCACGGCACCCAGGCAGGAGCCAAAAGCGAATCGTCACCAGCAATGATGCCGACTTCGCAGACGGTGAGATCCTTTACCTTGGCCCGAGGAACCCGTGCGAGGGTAGCGAACCAGGTCCATCCTTGATACCCCTTTTTATGGGAGACAAAACGATGGGTGACAAGTCGCTCACCTTCCGCCATGACCCCGAGGTGGTCGCCGATTTCTTGCGCGCTGGCAATATCGGCGAGCGCGCCGCGTGCAGCGTCCACTGCGTCGGCGAGGATGGTGTCCAACTTGGGTTTACGGGCCATTATTTATGCGTCCAGATCGTCGGCTACCGCACGAAGCACGGTAGCTACCTTCTTGCCATATGCCTGTTCAGGATAACGCCCCTTGTGCAAGCTATTGGAAACGTTGTCGAGTAACTTGATGAGATCTTCAATGAGAACTGCTTCGGCTTCGGGCTTTTTGCGCTTGGCGCGCGCCACCGAAGGAGCTTGTTCCAGCAGGCGCAAACTCAGTGCCTGGGGTCCACGGCGGCCTTCAGCGACACCAAATTCCAATCTGGTGCCAGGGCGCAAATCATGAACGCCCTCGGGCAGCGCAGCCGCATTGACGTAGATCTCTTTGCCATCCTCTGCGGTAATAAAACCGAAGCCCTTGGCCTTTTCGTACCATTTAACCTTGCCGCTAGGCATGATCATTTACCTCGTTCGTTCTTTAGCCCAATGCACCGCCGAGGCCTGCTCAGCGCGATGCATATTCATATGTACGATTTCGCGGAGTCACAGCCGGGGTTCTTCTTAGCTTCTTGCCGGGTACTCAACGTACGAAATCGCTTCAAGTCGTTTACCTAAGATTATGTCATCCCTGAAGCACTGAATTCATCTTTGCGCACCGAGGGTCGGCAAGGCACTCTGGGCACCCCTGGTCGAGGCTAAGCTAGAAGCCGTGAGCACAACATCAAAAACCATGACCGTTATTTCCCGGTTGGCAATCATCATTGCCGTCATTTCGGCTCTCGCTTTGATTGCCACGCTGGTTCTCTACTTCCAGAACATCACAATTCCGCCAGTGGTCATGGCCTTTGCTGTCTGGGGACTTCCGGTGGCCTTTATCCTCGCCGCGGCCGTTGTCATCAGCAACATCGCCAAGCGCCGCAACACCTGAAGAACCAGAATCAGCAATCATTCAGCAGACTCCCAGACTTCTTGTGCAGACTGGGGTTCATGAGTGCAAAACCCACTGAAGCAAAACTTCTCGTTGTTGACGACGAACCGAATATCCGCGAATTGCTCTCCACGTCGCTGCGTTTCGCCGGCTTCGAGGTTGTTGCAGCTGCCAACGGACGCGAGGCACTGGCCGCGGTCGAAGCAGACGAACCGGATCTGGCGGTCCTGGATGTCATGCTCCCGGACATGGATGGCTTCACCATTACCCGCAAGCTCCGCGCGGCAGGCCGCCATTTCCCGGTTCTGTTCCTCACCGCGCGTGATGACACCAGCGACAAGGTCACCGGCCTGACCGTCGGCGGCGATGACTACGTCACCAAGCCATTCAGCCTCGACGAGGTTGTGGCGCGCATCCGTGCCGTTCTGCGTCGCACCGCGAGCGGCGAAGAGGAGAATGCCACGATCGTCGTCGCCGATCTTGAGCTGGATGACGATGCCCATGAGGTGCGCCGTGCCGGAGAGATCATCGATCTGTCCCCCACGGAGTTCAAGCTGCTTCGCTACCTGATGATGAACCCCAACCGGGTGCTCTCCAAGTCGCAGATCCTGGATCATGTGTGGGAATACGACTTCAACGGCGACGCGTCGATCGTCGAGTCCTACATCTCCTACCTGCGCCGCAAGGTGGACCGTCCGGAATGGCCGGCCTTGATCCAGACCAAGCGCGGTGTCGGCTACCTGATGCGCACCCCGGATCGCCGCTAGTAATTCACGGAGGAACACGAAGGCCTTGTAAAGTCTGCATATGAAGTCGATTCGAGCCAAATGGCGCCGAACCTCTATGAGGACCAAGCTCGTCACCGTCATGCT
Source organism: Glutamicibacter halophytocola (assembly GCF_001302565.1). Classification (NCBI taxonomy): domain Bacteria; kingdom Bacillati; phylum Actinomycetota; class Actinomycetes; order Micrococcales; family Micrococcaceae; genus Glutamicibacter; species Glutamicibacter halophytocola. The sequence continues at coordinate 688,988 of NZ_CP012750.1, read as the reverse complement.
CGGGCTGATGATCATCGCGATCTTCGCGACCGCGCTCAGTTCTTCGCATACGCTGAAGATCTCGATGACCAACCAGATCGATGACCAGCTCAATGCTTCATGGCCCACGATGGCCTACGGGCTTAACAAGGCCTACGTGAATTCCCTCGATGACAACGACGGCTCCGACGGGAACGGGGACTTCGACCCGACTTTGCTGGGCCTCAATAGCTCCTACGCCGACATCCGTGATGAAGAAGGCAAGATCGTCTACATCATGCCGCGTTCGCGGGTGAGCCCCAGCAGCACCTCGGATCTGCCGCTGCTCAATCCCCAGCAAATCGAGCAGCTGGCAGCCACCCCCCTGGTTCCTTCCACCGTGCCCGGCAGCTTCCCCACGTCCTCCGGCTGGCGAACCATGATGGTGCCGCTGGAAAGCAGCAACCTCAACCTGTTCCTGGCTCTGCCGCTGGATACCGTGAACTCCACGGTGCGCCAGACCGCAGTGCTGGTGCTTTCTACCGGGTTGCTCGCCGCACTGGTCATGTCCATGATCGCCTACGGCCTTACCGGCAGGTCGCTGCAGCCGTTGAACAACGTGGAGCGCACCGCCTCGATGATTGCCGCTGGTGACCTGTCCCAGCGTGTGAAGGACTATCCTTCGGAGACCGAGGTCGGCCGGCTCTCCCGTTCGCTGAACGCCATGCTGGCCCAGATTGAAAAGGCCTTCCATGACCGGGAGGCCTCTGAACGCAAGATGCGCCGCTTCATCCAGGATGCCTCGCATGAACTGCGCACTCCCCTGGTCACCATCCAGGGATACTCCGAGTTCTACCGCTACGGCGGCCTGGCGGACCCCGAAGCCATGGACTCGGCCATGGGGCGCATCGAAGCCGAATCCAAGCGCATGGCCCGCCTGGTTGAGGACCTGCTCATGCTTGCCCGCCTGGATGAGCAGCGCCCAATGGAGAAGCAGCCGGTGGATCTGCTGGTCCTGGGCCAGGACGCCGTGGAAGACACCAAGGTGCGGGCGCCAGACCGTGCCGTCAAGCTCGTCGGTTTGACCAGCGATCGCCCCAGCCCGGCAAGCACCGTGGGCGATGACGCTCGGATCCGCCAGATCATCGCCAATCTCCTGACCAATGCGCTGCGCTACACTCCCGAGGGCACGCCCCTGGAGATTGCCGTCGGGGTGCGTTCGCTGGTGGCCGGCGCCATGGACGCGGTCATCGAGATCAGGGACCACGGGCCCGGCATCCCAGAAGAAGATGCCAAGCGGATCTTTGAGCGCTTCTACCGCGCAGATAGCTCCCGCCAGCGGGAAACCGGCGGCTCGGGCCTCGGGCTGGCCATCGTTGCTGCCATCGTCCAGCAGCATGGCGGATCGGTCGCCTTGGCTGAAACTGCCGGTGGCGGTGCCACCATGTCCATTTCCCTGCCATACGTGCCACTGATCGAACGGCCAGAGCCGGAGATCGAAGACTGAGCGCCGGGCCGCACCGCGCGGTGTTATCCACATTCAGCGCTCGCTTCCCTCGACGGCGCTGGACGGCTTTCTAGATTGGTTGCATCGAGCTTTCGATACAGCCACCAAGGAAAGGACCAGGTCCGTGAGCACGTTCTCCACTAATACCGGCGAGATGCAGGTTAAGTCCCAGGCAGTCATGAATACCATTGATCGATTGCGCCACGAGGTCTCGACCATGCAGATGAATCTGGACCAATTGCAAAGCACCTGGCAAGGTTCAGCAGCCGCTTCATTCCAGTCCATCGTTGCCGAATGGCGTTCCACGCACGTGCAGATCGAAGAGGCGCTCAGCAGCATCGCCAGCGCCTTGAATCATGCCTCGATGCAGTACGAGGAAGTTGAACAGGTCAACACGTCGCTGTTCCGATACTGATCGGCAACTGCGCTGCGGCTGGTTGATCAGTAGGCTTGGCTCATGAGCATTCTGATCGACCCGCCGCGTTGGCCTGCGCATGGCACCGTCTTTGCCCATTTGGTCTCGGACACCTCCCTGGAGGAACTCCATCAATTCGCCGCACAGCAGGAAATCTCGCCGCGGGCGTTCGACAAGGACCACTACGACGTCCCTGCAGAACGCTATGAACAGTTTGTCCAGGCCGGTGCGAAGGAAGTCACCGGCGGCGAGCTGGTGCGCGCGCTGATCGCCTCGGGCTTGCGAATCCCTGCCAAATACCGCCCTGAAAAGCTCAACGCCATATTGCGCCGGCGGTGGTCGCGGACGTTGCCGACCGAGCCGCAGCTAGGCCAGGAGCTGCTCGAGATGTGGTCCCAGGACCACCGTTATTATCATGACCGCGTCCATCTGCTTTCGGTGCTCGAAGCGGTGGATCGCCTCGGTGAAAAGCTTTCACCTGGAGAACTCCTGCTGGTACAGCTGGCGGCGTGGTTCCACGACGCGGTATATGAAGGGACCAGCGAGGATGAATTCAAATCTGCAGTGCTGGCACGTGAAAGACTAGACGGGGTGCTCTCTCCGGCTGCTGTTGGCGCGATCAGCGACCTGATCTTGCTGACCGCGGGACATAACCCGGGCGAAACGGACCGCCTGGGACGGATCTTGTGCGATGCGGACCTGGAAGTATTGGCCCGCCCCGAACCGGCCTATCAACGTTATGCCCATGCGATCTATCAAGAGTATGCCCACCTTCCCCGCCACGTTTTGGCTGAAGGTCGCAGCAAGATACTCTCGGCCCTGCTGGCCAAGGTCTCGATTTACGCTACGGCAGCTGGGCGCGAACGGTGGGAATCGGCTGCGCGGACCAACTTGGGTCGAGAGCTGGAGCATCTGCAGAGCTGGATGCTCTAGCCCGTATTCGCCACGTTAACTGCTGATGGCCTGGTACCCGAAGGTACCAGGCCATCAGCGCAGGTGATGCACTAGATCAGCATGGAGGGCTTAGAAGCCGCCCATTCCGCCCATGCCGCCCATGTCATCGCCACCGGCTGGGGCAGCGCCAGCAGGAGCTGGCTTCTCTGCAACAACAGCTTCGGTGGTCAAGAACAGGCCAGCGATCGAAGCTGCGTTCTGCAGTGCCGAACGGGTCACCTTCACTGGGTCGTTCACGCCAGCTTCCAGCAGGTCAACGTACTGACCGGTGGCAGCGTTCAGGCCGTGGCCAGCGGCCAGGCCCTTGACCTTGTCGGCGACAACGCCTGGCTCCATGCCAGCGTTCAGTGCGATCTGCTTCAGTGGAGCTTCGATGCCAACGCGAACGATGTTCGCGCCGGTTGCTTCGTCGCCTTCCAGCTCAAGCTTTGCGAATGCAGCAGCGCCAGCCTGGATCAGTGCAACGCCACCACCGGCGACGATGCCTTCTTCAACGGCTGCCTTGGCGTTGCGCACGGCATCTTCGATGCGGTGCTTGCGCTCCTTGAGCTCCACCTCGGTAGCAGCGCCGGCCTTCAGCACAGCGACACCGCCGGAGAGCTTCGCGTGGCGCTCCTGCAGCTTCTCGCGGTCGTAGTCCGAGTCGGTGTTCTTGATCTCGGCTGCGATCTGGGCCTTGCGGCCGTCGATTGCGTCGGCTTCGCCGCCGCCTTCAACGATGGTGGTCTCGTCCTTGGTGATAACGACCTTGCGGGCGGTACCCAGAACTTCGAGGCCAACGTTGTCCAGGGACAGGCCGATTTCCTCGGAAACAACCTGGCCACCGGTCAGGATGGCGATGTCGGTCAGCATGGCCTTGCGACGGTCGCCGAAGCCCGGAGCCTTGACGGCAACGGACTTGAACAGGCCACGGATCTTGTTCAGGATCAGGGTGGCCAGGGCTTCGCCCTCGACGTCTTCGGCGATGATCAGCAGCGACTTGTTCGACTGCATGACCTTCTCCAGCAAGGTAACCATGTCCTTGACCGAGGAGATCTTCGAGTTGACGATCAGGATGTATGGGTCTTCCAGGACGGTTTCCTGGCGCTCTGCGTCGGTGACGAAGTAAGCGGAGATGTAGCCCTTGTCGAAGCGCATGCCCTCGGCCAGCTCCAGCTCCAGGCCGAAGGTGTTGGACTCTTCAACGGTGATAACGCCCTGCTCGCCGACCTTGTCGAGAGCTTCAGCGATCAGGCCACCGATTTCCTTGTCGCCAGCGGAGATCGAAGCGGTAGCAGCGATCTGCTCCTTGGATTCGATCTTCTTCGCTGCGGCGAACAGTTCTGCGGTGACGGCTTCTACAGCCTTGTCGATACCGCGGCGCAGTGCGATCGGGTCGGCACCTGCAGCAACGTTGCGCAGGCCTTCCTTGACCAGTGCCTGTGCGAGCACGGTAGCGGTGGTGGTACCGTCGCCAGCGACGTCGTCAGTCTTCTTGGCAACTTCCTTGACCAGCTCTGCGCCGATCTTCTCGTAAGGATCTTCGAGGTCGATCTCCTTAGCGATGGACACGCCGTCGTTGGTGATAGTAGGAGCGCCCCACTTCTTCTCTAGAACAACGTTGCGGCCGCGTGGGCCCAAGGTCACCTTTACCGCGTCAGCAAGGGTGTTCAGTCCGCGCTCGAGTCCGCGGCGTGCTTCCTCGTCAAATGCAATCATCTTGGCCATAGTGGCTTTCGGTCCTTTCGGGACGATTTTGCGAAAATGCAACCGACAGACAGCGCCCGCGACGGACGAGTGGACCGGTGCGGCATCGGGCCGGCAACCGTTTCAACTCTCGCTATCTGAGGTATTTTCCACGCTCCATCCGCCATGGCGCTAACCGGTGCGCTCGCGTTCCGCAGGGAACGCAAAAACCGACCGGCGTTAGCAGTCACAGCGTAAGAGTGCTAATACAAATATTGGCACTCTCGCATGGCGAGTGCAAGCCGGTCGGCTCTGAGCGAAGGGAATTTATGAACGAATTATTCGTTCAGCCCCAGCGGGTCATCGGTGCCCAGCACGACGCTGACCCGATCGGGAATGTTGTTGGTCTGCAGAACTTCGTCAATATTAAGGACTTCAGCAGCTTTTTCCGCGGTGGTGCGGTAGGCCTCTGACATGTAGTACACAGCGGAAACATCCGCCGGCTTGCTCCAGTTATCGGCGACGATGTTGGTGAACCCGGCTTCTGCCATGGCCTCTTCGCCAGCACCCGCGACGCCGGCAACATTTGCGCCGTTGTACACGCCGATCTTCTGGCCAAAGAGCACGTCTGCTTCATCAATGGTGCTGGATGGCGATGCGGATTCGCTCGGTGAAGCCTCCTGAGAACTATCGGCAGACTCCCCGCCGCCTTGGGACTGCAAGCTCTCATCGCTGGAAGGGCCCGCGAGGCTGTCTTTGAGCTGGGGGCCGAAGATGAAGGATGCTACGCCGATGGCCAGGACGATCACGGCCGTCAGCACTACCCACAGCAATTTGCCACCGGTTGACTTTGAGGCCGCGGACTGCGCCCATCCGTGCGCATGGTGTGAACCGACACGGGTGTTGAACTCCGGAACGCGATCAAATTCGTCACGCGGGTAGTTGGTCATTCTTGTCCTTGCTCGAGGTCTGACTGGTCACGGCAGGCTGGGTTATCGTCCCGAGCCGACCTTACCGCCCACACGACGTTTTGTTGAACGTGTTCTGCGCAGTCGCTTAACCAGCATCGGGTCGTAGGCCATCGCCGCATCCGTCTCAATCAGCTGGTTCAGCAGCTGATAGTAATTGGTTGGAGACATGGAGAACTGCTTGGTAATCGCTTGTTCCTTGGCTCCGGCATACTTCCACCACAATTTTTCCAAGCTCAGGATCTGTTGCGAACGTTCGTCGAGTTCCGAGTCTGGGTTCATCACAAAATCCACCAACAACTCTTTCTCAGCCATCCGTTCTCACCTCTGTCCTCGGCTCAGTTTTTGCGCATTTCATTCATGCATGTACTCCACCATTGGTAGACATACCACCGACATTCTAACCAATCTCTTTAGCTATCGCCGTGTGGCCTGGCACAGGCACGCCAGAAAAACGGAACAATAGCGTCTATGGATGAAATGCAAGAACCCCTGTTCGAGGCTCCTGGGCCACCGCCGGCACCCGTGTATGAACCAGCAGAATTCCCGTTCTTCCACGGCGCGCAATCCATGGCCGACCACGGATTTATTGCTCAAGATTGGGTTCCTGCGCTCAGCAAGCAAGATGAAAATCTTCGCCAGCTTGCCCTCGAATTAACCGAACGTTCATCACGAGGCGAAACATTGCTCCCCGATCCCGAGGTGATGTTCCGCGCACTATCTTTGCCTTTAGCTGAGGTCAAGGTCCTGATCATCGGCCAAGACCCCTACCCGACACCGGGGCATCCCAACGGATTGGCCTTTGCGGCCAACAAGCGTGTCCGCCCCTTGCCACGCTCGTTGAATAACATCTACAAGGAGCTCGAAGCCGACTTGGGGATCACCCCTGCGTCGCATCCTGATTTGAGTGCCTGGCAGCAACGCGGGGTACTGCTGCTCAACCAGGTGCTTTCGGTCACCGCAGGCCAGGCCGGTTCACACCAAAAGATCGGGTGGGAACCAATCATTGCGTCCCTGCTGTCCGCGCTGAACGAGCGTTCCGCTCCCCCGGTCGCCATTCTCTGGGGCAATCATGCACAGAAGTTCTCGCCTGCCCTGGGGAATCTGCCGCAATTGCGAAGCGCCCATCCATCGCCGCTCTCGGCTTCGAGGGGATTTTTCGGCTCAAAACCCTTTTCAGAGGCCAATCGGCTCCTGTCCGCACAGGGACAAGAGCCGATTGACTGGAGTTTGCCGCCAGCCTAGCGGCGGCGGATGCGTCGCCGTTCGCGCCGGGCGTTAGAGGTTAGCGGGCGGCATAGGGTTTCACCGAAGACGACTCCTCCGGCGATGGAGAGCATGATGGCCATCGCGTTAAACATCTCAACGAGACCTGTAGCCATGTCATCGACGTTGATCACGATGCCGTACATGGCCCGGAAGATCATGAGGCCTGGAAGCAGGAACATGACCGCCGGTGCTGCCAGAACCAGCTGCGGCGTGCGCAATTTGTCTGATGCGAAGCGAGCCGCAAAGCCGACGACCGTGGCGACAAGTGCTGGAACCGCACGGTCGCCCAGGCCCATGTTCTCGGCGAGCAGCTGCACGAGGTAGCCGCCCACCGCAATGCCAGCGGTAGGCAGCAGCAAGCGCAGCGCACTTTGCTCCGTAATGGCACCGGCAACAATGGCGACAGCTACCAGCACGACCAAGAGCCATGCGGGGTACTCGGTAGTCACGATCTGGTGTACATCGACTTCCCCGCCGCCGAGCACATCGGAGACCACCAAGGCGGCGGCAATGCCGCTCAAGATCGCCCCGTAGGTCAGGCTGGCGGAGAACAAGCGCCCCACCGCAGTCACCGGGAAACCGTTGATCGCATCTTGCAGCGCCGAGACAAACCGCCCCGAAGGCAGCAAGAGCAGGATACCGCCGGAAACCACCAGCGCCGGATCCAACGGAGCATGCAGCTGATGCCCAATCAATGCGATGCCGGTGATGACCATCGTCGATGCGGCAATAGTGAAGAATTCCGGGACCCGCCAGCGCGAGCCGTATCGGCCAATCTGGGTGACCAGGCTGGAGGAGAACATGGCCACCAGCGCACCAGCCCATGAGCCGCCAATGAAAAGCACAAATGCCGCTGCGAACAGGGCACGCCCGCAAGCGACAATCCACCGGGGAAAGGGCTTTGGCCGGCGCGTAATTTCTTTCAGGCGCTTGGCCGAAGCGCTGCGCGACACCCCGCCCGCGATGATGTCCGAGACCAGCTCATGCACCAGGACGAGCCCTGCGTAGTTGGAGGTGTAGGAACGGACCACGCGCAATACCGAATAGCTTTCGGCATCAGGCGGGCTGTAGTTCAAGTGCAAGGACTGGTTGGTGATGTCCACGTCCAAATGGCTCAAGCCCAGCGCTGCGGTCACCGCGATGATGCTGGTTTCCACTTCCAACGCGCCAGCGCCGTAGCGGATCAGGGTCTCTCCCAAGTCCAGGGCGAATTCCATGGTGCGGCGCGATGAAGCGTCCTGCTGGTCGTTGACCTTGGGATTGGCGTAAGGGGTTCCCTGCAGACGCTCGACAATGTTCAGCGCCTGGGTTGGCGGGGTGTCCGAGATCCACATTTTTGCCAGCAGCCGGCGCGCAACCGGGTTGGCGCGCGTTGGCATCAGGGTGATGCCTTCATCGGTGGTGTGGACCTGGCCGGTGCGCCACTCGATATCCGAGGCGTCGGCAGCGGCCACGTTGGCGCTGACTGCCGTGTTCAGCGGGAGCTCAGAAGCAGTGGGCGGCTCTTCTAGCGGTTCTTCCGGGTGAAAGCCCATGTTGATTTCACTGGTGGAAATACGAGGTAGTGCACCGGCCGATGGCGCCGGATCTTCGCCGATCCGTGGTGGCACTGCACCATGCTCTTCGTCAGATCGATGCGCCACTAATTTTGCCCCCTCAGCCAATGCTTTCCCATGCAATTTACGATACAACCCATGGGCAATAAGTTCGCGTGAACGTGCGTAAATCACTAGGTAGCGCCGAACACATTTCCCGGCAATTCCCGCCTGCGGAATATCGCTGGCCCGATGGTGGTTGCAAGCATTTGAACTTAGATGCTTTTGCATACATATCGGAGGTCATTGATGAGCAGCAAACTTCTCTTGCCGGAGATCGGCGCCGAAACCTTTGGCGACATCAGCGAGGACGCCCAGGGCAATCCGCTGACCCATGCGCAAGTGATTCGCAACGTCATCGCCCAGGGCCAGGCGGCCGAAGCAGCGAATCTGGACTTCTTTGGCGTCGGCGAACACCATCGCGATGATTATGCCGTGTCATCCCCGGAAATCGTATTGGCCGCATTGGCCAGCACCACCAAGCAGATCAAGCTGGGCACCGCCGTGACGGTCCTTTCCAGCGATGATCCGGTCAGGGTGTACCAGCGCTTTGCAACCCTCGATGCCATTTCCCAGGGGCGCACCGAAATCGTGGCCGGGCGCGGATCTTTTATTGAATCTTTCCCCTTGTTCGGCTTCGAGCTTGATGACTATGAAGCGCTCTACGAGGAGAAGCTGGATCTCCTGGCCAGATTGCGCCATGGAAATCCGGTGGTCTGGCACGGGAAGCACCGCTCCGCGCTGCGCAACCAGCAGGTTTATCCCCTGCTGGAGAACCAGCCGCTGACCACTTGGGTGGGCGTCGGTGGCAGCCCGCAGTCTGTTGTTCGCGCCGCGCGCCACGGGCTTCCGCTGTTCCTGGCCATCATCGGGGGCCAGCCCTCGGGCTTTGAAGGACTGGTGCATTTGTACCAACGTTCCCTCAAGGAATTCGGGCACGATGAACAACCGGTGGCCGCGCACTTCCACGGGTTGGTGGCCGGCAGCGACGAGGAAGCGCTGGAAACCCTCTGGCCTCATTACCAGCGGACCATGAACCGGCTGGGCGCCGAGCGCGGATGGCCGCCCGCGAGCAAGATGCGATTGCAGGCCGCCATGGGGCCGGAGGGGGCAATGATGGCCGGCAGCGCGCAAACCGTGGCTTCGAAGCTCGCCTCGGCCACCAGGAAACTCGGGCTATCCCGCGCTGACATCAAGTACTCAGCCGGATCATTGCCGCATGAGGCCATGATGAACAGCATTAGGCTGCTGGGCGAAGAAGTGAAGCCCCGCGTCCACGAATTGCTCGGGGCCTAGAGCCCGCTTCGCATGGCGAAGCTCCATGAACGCAAAAATGCCACCATCTCTGGTGGCATTTTTTCGTGGATCTTACTGGACTCGAACCAGCGACCTTTCGCGTGTGAGGCGAACGCTCTAACCAACTGAGCTAAAGATCCATACTTGCGCTTTGACCGCAGGGCCAAGCACCTAAATGATCTTAGCTGGTGATAACTCGCGCACCAAATCGGCAGCCTGCTTCAAGCGGCAGAGCGCACCGCGGCAGACGCGCTCAGACCCAGCCGCACGACGACCTTTCCGCCTCCGGATATGCCACATGATCAGCCCGGAAAAACCGCGCCAAATAGTTTATTTTCATGTCACCTGAAAGTAGCTGTTTCCACTTGTCAAAACGGGACTTTAGGCTCCATAATTTTTCTAGCTCATCGAGCTCAAACTGGACCCTACAAGGAAGTTGCCGGAAGCCGCCGGCATCGGTCCCCTCAAGGCCAACGAAACCGCACGGCAGGTCAGACCTGGTCGCGCAAAAGCCTCATTTTTCGTTCGTTCTTTTTCTCTAGGACCGTACCCAGTGTTTGAAAACCTGAACTTCTCCTTGTCACCGCTCTGCATTCTGCCAGAGCAGCGTGAAGAATTGGCACAGCTCTACCCTGTCATCGACCAGCGCTGGCACCAGAAATTCGACCGGCTCAGCCTGCTGGTCACGGTGCGCGACCGTGGCACGCTCGTGGCTGCCGGGTTGGTTCACGACTCGATCGTCGCACCCACCGACTCGATGAACGCCGTGGAGCTGGGCTGCATGGCCGTGCGCCCCGAGTACCGCCGGCTGGGCATCCGCCAGCATGTGACCTCATTGCGCCTGGAGCACGCAGTGCGCTCGGGCAAAACGCCCATCATCGTGATCGATGCGCAAAATCCTGCTTCCTGGGCCTTCTACGAACGCTCCGAGATGTGGGACCGCGAACGCAGCTTCGAACAGGAAGGCCGGCTGAAGTTCATCTACCGCGCTACCCGGGCCGCCTGGGAATGGGTGGAGAACTTGCCGCAGGCTGCAGAAGACCGCGTGGAGATCATCGCGCCGCCAGCCGCGATTCCTGCGCCATGTTTTGCCACAGCCCCGACAATCGGGCCGTCTTTGGGCATTCAGCTGCCCCGCGGCGACCAGATGCCGGCACTTGGGATGATCTAGAGCCTAGAACAGGGCGTCCTGCTGCTCGTCGACCCATTCATGACCGGGCAGCGGCGCCACTTCGCCGGCTCGGCGAGCGCGGGCCGCTTCGTGGAGGTCGATGGGGGTGACTTTAAGGACGGTGTCGACCATGGCATTAAGGAACTGCGCCGTGGCGATGTCCTGGGGCACCGGAGGGTGCACGCACCTGACTTCCGGGTTATCCGCGGCATCGTCCCAGTCGACCAGCAGCAGGCCGGTCGCGGTATAGCCAAACCCATCGCCGAAGTCCCGCAGCTTGCGGATCATGTCCACGGTGCGGCGGAAGGCCGCCGGTTCCGATTCAAGGATGGTGGCGCGTTGCACGAAGAAGAACCCGACCGCTGCCAGCGGATACCGCGCGCGAAGATTCGCTGCGTCTCCATAGGCTTCTTCATAGCGGTTGGCGAGGTTCTTGCCGAACGATGACGTCATGGCCTTGGTGCTCAGCAGCAGCTCGGGGCCGGTGGACCAATGGGTCATCACCACATCGGTCTGTTTCATGTAGGCGCGGCCCAGGATCCTCGCATCGGTGCTTCCGGACTTGCCGGCCATGATCGACTCGTGGACCTCGTCGGCCAATCGCTCCGGCAATCGGCGCAACAGGTCCAAGATGTCGCTGGAGAGCACCCGCGGCGCCTCGGGCCGCGGCCAGACAAGGTCTGCGTCGAATCCGGCACGACGCAGCTCGTGGGCCAGCCAGGCGTCCACGCCTTGGGCAAAGCGCCCGGATCGGGTGACGGCCTTATTGCGCACCGGAATGCTCAACAGCCGTTCCAGCACGGAATAGGACGGGTTGAATTCTTCGGTGACCGCGCCGTTGCTCAGCCACGGCGAGTCTTTGGCCGCTGACATCAATGTGGTATCAAATTCCGCAAAGGCCAGGGTTTTCTCAACCACAGGATTAGCCACGTTTATCCCTTCACCGCTTTGCTTCGCGCCTTGCGGCGATCGAGCATGTTGCTGCGTGCTGCGCGCAGGGTTTCCACCGCTGCCTGATCCAGCTCGAGCATTTGTTCCAGAACGATCCGGTCTACCGCTTCGGTGGCTTCTTGCTTATGCCCGGCCGCCAGCATTTCGCGCACCTGCGGCTTGATGGCGTGCAGTTCCCGTGCGAAGCGCTGCACCATGTCGATGGAAGGCACCGGAAGCACGTCGGCCTCGCGCGGTTCAAGCTTGAGGATCCCGCCGCCATAGGACCGCCCGACCATTTCGGCGCCCAGCATGGTCAGCGTGTTCAGCGAGGCCAGGGGCAATAGGCCGCGGCCCAGCTCGCGCACGTCCGCGCCGAGGTAAACGCCGTGGATCGAGTTGATGTGGTGCACGCCGGCTTCGTTGGCTGTCAGCCTCGGCGTATCAGCGTTCATATAGGTCATGAACAGATCCGGCACCGAAAGCACCGGCACCCGCCACCATGGCGAGCGCACCTTGCACTTGTAGGCCTGGTCCACGTTGGACAGCTCGCCGCTGGCCACAAGATGTTCCCCCGCGGCGCTCGGTTGGCCCGAGGGCCTGAACAGATAGGTCGCCGCTCCATGATCCCGCAGTTGTTCCCACCCGGGCTGGTCTAGCTCCAGTCCGCGAAGGTGCCTGGAGCCAGGCGGTGAAATGCGAATCAGGTCCGCTTCCGGCAGTCCGAGCTCGTGGATCTCATCGCTGCTGAAGGTGAACCACTTGTTATTGCCGGTGACCGCGCCGAGCGAAGTTTCGCCCCAGGATTTGAGCGGGGCGAAATGGCCCTGGGCGCTGGCGGCGGCGAGAATGCCCTGGGCTTCGAGCCCGACCAGCGAACCGGTCCAGCGATCCGCGGCACGCTGCGGTTCGTGGCGGGTGCCGGATCCGAGCTGGACCAGGTCCTGGGCGTTGCGGAATTGATGCAGCTGGAAATGGCCGCTGGGGCCCTGCTGGTAGCCTTCGGCCAGCAGCAGCACCACCTCTTCCTGGGCGTCGGTAAAGAGCCGTTCTTCAAAGACTGCCAGGTGGACGGTGGCAAAGCGCTCGAGCAGCATCGCCCGCACCACGCCGGCGTAGTTGACGAACATCAGTTCCGCGGGCAGCACCAGGGCCATCCGCCCGCCCGGTGCCAGGAAGCTGGTCGCGTGAACCGCGAAGGCCGCCCAGATGCTGGCCAGCTCGTTCAGTTCCACCCCGGCTGCTTTGGCCGCCAGCCGCGAACGCTGGCGATCCGTTCCCCGGTGCAGCTGGTAGCGCACATAGGGAGGGTTGCCGATCACCACGTCCATGTCCGCGGTGCCGTCGATATCAAAAAAGTTCGCTTGTTCAATTCGCGCGTTGATTCCCTGGGCGGCCAGCCGCTCGCGGGCCTGGGCCACGGTGGGCTCGTGCAATTCATAGCCCAGCAGCTGCACGCCGCCCTGTCGCTCCCCCAGCTCGCGATGCACGGCTTCAAGGAATTGAGCGTCACCGCACGAGGGTTCCAGGACGCTGGTGGCCTGGCCATCAAGGGCCCATTGCGCCATGAAGGCGGCAACGGGTTCCGGGGTGAAATAGGCTCCGCGCGCATGACGGGCGGCAACCGGCTCTTTTTGTTCTTTACTCAACACGCATCGATCTTTCCATGGCGGCCAGACAGTTTGGCTGGACGCGGATGACCGCGCCTGGGACGGCAACTTATCCATTGTACGCGGGGTGCCGGCCCGGGCTTGGGCCTTAGTGGGCGGCCTCGGCCTTGCCCTTGTTCCGCAGCTTTTGAATCCCCAGGACGATCACCGTAATGATCGCGCCCATGATGAATCCGGCCACGCAGGAGAATGCGGTATTGACGCACCATCCCAGCACCGCGCCTGCTGAACCGGTTGCGTGATGCACCAGCACTTCGACATGGTGCACAAAGCCGTACGGGGCGTGCCAGCCAAGTTCGTCCATGCCCACCAGCAACAGGTGTCCACCGACCCACAGCATCGCAACCACGCCGACCTTGCTGAGCACGGACATGATGATCGGCATGGCCTTGACCAGGCCGCGGCCAATTTTTTGCGATAGCTTGCGCGGCTTCGCGGCCATGTGCAGGCCGATATCGTCCATCTTCACGATCAGTGCCACCGCGCCGTAAACCACCACGGTCATCATGACGGCAACAACAACCAGGATCAGCGCACGGGTCAGGAACGGTTCGTGGGCTACCTCGTTGAGCGAAATCACCAGGATTTCCGCCGAGAGCACCAAGTCGGTGCGCACCGCTGAGTTGATGATGGACTTTTCATCACGCTCCTTGCCCGCTTCGCCGGCGCCGTGATGCTTGATCCAGCCGAAGGCTTCAAGAAGTTTTTCCGCACCCTCGAAGACCAGGTAGGCGCCACCGAGCATCAGGATCGGGGTCAGCGCCCACGGGGCGAAGTAGGACAGCAGCAGGGCGGCCGGCAGGATGAAGACCAGCTTGTTGCGGATGGAGCCCACCGCGATTTTCCAGATGATCGGCAGTTCCCTTTTGGGCGAAATGCCTTCCACGTACTGCGGCGTGACCGCAGCATCGTCGACCACCACCCCCATGGCCTTGGTGCTCGCCTTGGCGGCGCCCAGAGCTATGTCGTCAAGGGATGCTGCAGTCACCTTCACCAGGGCAGCTACGTCGTCCAAAAGTGCTACAAGGCCTCCGGCCATGGTCGGCTCCTTTAAATGGTGATGAACATCGGGCCGATCCGCCCTGGCTCAAGGATTGTGGTCTCGCTAGGAATTCTACCGGTGCGGTGCACAACCGGTTTGCAGGCACGGCTTCAGCTCCATGATGCTGGTGGCAGAAATGAAAGAAACCGCGTCATGGGAGATCATGAACACGGTTCTCATCTGGGCTACGTCCAGTGTGGAGCCCCCTACCGGATTCGAACCGGTGACCTTCAGTTTACAAGACAGACGCTCTGGCCAGCTGAGCTAAGGGGGCGTACCGGATAAGAATATCTGAAAACACCGCTGGTCTGCGAATCGGCAGGGGTTGCGGGCAAGACAAAGGGGAAGAAAACCACGGATGGCTTTCTTCCCCTTTGTATTGGTGCGAGATCAATAAGAAATTTTACCGGATCGCGCCTGGTTGTCTAGAGCCTGGCTTTGGACTTACTTATTGGCCTTGATCGCTTCTTCAACCTTGGTCGGGAAGTCATCGGTGCCCAAAGCGAGTTCCTTGCCCTGGATGAAGATCGAAGGGGTTCCCTTCACGCCATCGTACTGGCCTGCGGTGGTCGCATACTGGACGAATGGGCGGAACTTGTCGCCCTCGATGCAGTCGCTGACCGATTCGCTGGCTCCATTGTCCACTGCCATCTGGGCCAGTTCAGCGTTCTTCATTTCGCCCTCTGGGTAGTGGCCCCACAGTGCCTTCACGAACTTCATGTAGGCAGCTGGGCTCTCATCGGCGACGCAAGCAAGAGCGTTGGCGCCACGCGAGGAGAAGTTGGTTGGCGAACCGCCATCGAGGTATCCAACGTTGCGGTACTCGACGTTAACGTCGCCATTGGCCAGCCATTTTTCGATCTGGTCGCCGTAAGTGGCTTCGAAGTCGGCGCAGTGCACGCAATTGGCATCCACGTACATGGTGATATTGATTGGCTCGCCCTTCTTGGCGACAATCAGGTCACGCGGTTCAGGAGCAGCCAGCGGCTCTTCGGGAGCGGTCAGCTTCGTAACGTCTACCTGGTCGGTAGTTTTCTCAGCAACCGAGTCAGCGGAAGTTACCACGATGCCGCCGGCAGCCGTCGCGCCCTGAGGAGTGGCACCGCTGTCTTCAATCTTCGCATTGTTGTTTCGGACGATCAGCGTAACTACCAGTGCGATAACAATAATGACGGCGACAAGAACGCCAAGCTTCACGAAAAGTGACTTGCGTTTTTGAGCGGCTTCTTGGCTGGCTCGTAGCTGGGCAGCCTTTTCGCGAGCGCTCGCGTTGCGCTGCGCCTTAGTTGGGCGCGGATTATTCGTAGACATAAATTTGGTGGTTCCTCAGTCAGCAGCGAACAGTCATCTGGGTCAAGCTTAGCCAACTCTTTGCGCAAATATCCCTGAAAACCCCAGATTGCCCACCCTTCACAGGACACGCATATCTTGTGCATACAGCGCCCAAAGCGCGACCCGAGCCTGTACTTGAGCATTCAACCAAGTCATGGGCGCAAGGCATCCGATTCAGGGCAGGGCCCGCTGTGACGCACCGCTTAGCGTGCCTCACCTCACATGGCAAGAGAAAAAATTCAGTATGATTTTAATAGGAGTGGCTTTTCACCAAGGCCTTCCGCAAAGCGCAGCAGAAAAAATCGAATACAAAGTCATTCACTCAGAACCGACGAATCCGCACCCCGCCGGTGCACAGTTTGATCAAACCAGGAGGTTTAAGTGGGTACCCCAGCACCAAGCCAAAATACCGAGCAATCCTACGATTTGGTAGTCGTAGCCAACAGGCTGCCCGTTGACCGGATCACGAATCCCGACGGGACACAAGGCTTCCGGCGTTCTCCCGGCGGCCTGGTGACTGCTCTGGCGCCGATCATGGCAGCTTCGGACGGTGCTTGGGTTGGATGGCATGGTGGTGTTGACGAAGAATTGGAGAGCTTCGACAAGGACGACATCCATCTGGTCCCGGTTCCGCTGAGCGAAGACGATCTGGAGCTGTACTACGAAGGATTCTCGAACTCCACCTTGTGGCCGCTCTACCACGATGTAATCGTGCCTCCGGAGTACCACCGCACATGGTGGGACCGCTACAAGAAGATCAATCAGCGCTTTGCCGACGCGGTGCTGAAAATTGCCGCCCCGAATGCCACCGTATGGGTCCATGACTACCAGCTGCAGCTTGTGCCGCAGATGATCCGCTTGGCGCGGCCGGATCTGAAGATCGGCTTTTTCCTCCACATCCCGTTCCCGGCAGCCAGCCTCTTCTCGCAGCTGCCGTGGCGTACCCAGATCCTGCAAGGCCTGGCCGGCGCCGATCTTGTTGGTTTCCAGCGCGAAGCCGATGCCTCCAACTTCCTGCGCTGCCTGCGCCGCTTTACCGACTACTCCACCAAGGGCGACGTCGCCACTCCCCCTGCTGACAATCAAATGCAGAATCTCTGCCGGGCCAAGGCCCACCCGATCTCCATTGACACCGAGCAGATCGCAAAGCTTTCCCGCGACCCGCAGATCATTGCCCGCGCCGCGCAGATTCGCAATGAGCTGGGCAATCCAAAAACCGTGATTCTCGGTGTGGATCGCCTCGACTACACCAAGGGCATTCGCCACCGACTCAAGGCCTACGGCGAGTTGCTTGCGGACGAGCAACTGCGCGCCGGTGATGTGTGCCTGATCCAGGTGGCCAGCCCGAGCCGCGAAAACGTCGACACCTACATGGAGCTGCGCGACCAGGTCGAACTGATGGTGGGGCAAATTACCGGACAGCACGACACCCTGAGCCACACCACCTTGCGCTATCTGCACCAGTCCTATCCGCTGCGCGAGATGATTTCCCTCTACCTGGCAGCCGATGTTTTGCTGGTGACCGCGCTGCGTGATGGCATGAACCTGGTCGCCAAGGAATTTGTCGCAGCCCATCAGGATGGCCGTGGCGTGCTGGTGCTTTCCGAATACACGGGCGCCGCTGACCAGCTGACCCAAGCCGTGCTGGTGAACCCGCACGATATCGACGGCATGAAGGACAAGATCATCCAGGCCGTCAATATGAACGAGGCTGAGCAAGAGAAGCGCATGCGACGGATGAATCGGCACCTGAAGGTGAATACCGTGGCCCGCTGGTCAGAGGTTTTCCTCGCGGAACTTGCTGAAATCAGCTCCGCTTCCTCGACAGATGCCATCGTCCGCTAGCCCGGCACCAGCATCCGCACACTCTCGATGGGATACAAACGTGTCTGACCTCGACCCAGAACTGCACGCCGCGCTGAGCAGGTTTGCAGCTCATCAGAATATTCTTGTGGCCTTGGACTTTGACGGGACAATGTCGCCAATCGTCGACCGCCCCGAGGACGCCCGGCCTCTTCCGGAGTCTGCCGAGGTTTTTGAAAGGCTCAGGCAGCTGCCTGGCGTTTTTGCCGCTTTGGTTTCCGGCCGCAATTTAGCTTCCCTGGCGCAGGTTTATCCCGAGCCCCTGCCGGAAATCTGCATTGGCTCGCACGGTGCTGAGCGCCTGCTGCCAGAGCCCTTCAAAGGGCAATGGATCGAAAAGCCGCTGAGCAGCGAACAGCAGGATCTGCTGGCTCGCATCACCAAGGAACTCGCGGCCGTGGCCGATTCCTACGAGGATGTCAGCTTGGAATACAAGCCTTCGGCGACCGTGCTGCATGTACGCCGCGCAACAACAGCTGCCGCCGACGCCGCGCTCAGCGAGGCCAAGGCCGCTTTGAACGCCATGGGCCGAGTCAAGCTCCTCGAGGGCAAGGCGGTCCTTGAAGCCTCGGTGCATCAAGGAGACAAGGGCGAGAGCTTAACGTGGCTTAAAGATTTGTTACAGGTTGATGCGGTGCTTTTCATCGGTGATGACGTCACCGATGAAAACGGATTCAAGGTACTGGAGCCCAATGATCTTGGGATAAAAGTAGGTTCCGGGCCGACTCTGGCCACGCATCATATAGCTTCTCCGCAGCAGTTGCCAGAGCTTTTGCAAATTCTGGTTTCCATGCGAGACTAAAGTGTCCTATTTCACTTTCACTATGGATCGTCGGGCACGTACCTGCCCGTGAAAGGATTGTCATCATGGCAACTGTGACCTTTGATAAGGCCACCCGTATCTACCCAGGCGCTCTCGTGCCCTCCGTGGATGCAATCGACCTGGAAATCCAAGACGGAGAATTCCTCGTGCTCGTGGGCCCGTCGGGTTGTGGCAAGTCCACCACCTTGCGCATGCTCGCAGGCTTGGAAGAGGTCGATTCCGGTCGCATCCTCATTGGCGACAAGGACGTGACCAACGTCCCGCCAAAGGACCGCGACATCGCAATGGTTTTCCAGAACTACGCGCTGTACCCTCATATGACCGTTGCCGAGAACATGGGCTTCGCGTTGAAGATTGCAGGCGTAGACAAGGAAGAGCGCAACCGCCGCGTTCTGGAAGCAGCCAAGCTGCTCGACCTGGAGCAGTACCTGAACCGCAAGCCGAAGGCTCTCTCCGGCGGTCAGCGCCAGCGTGTGGCCATGGGCCGCGCAATTGTCCGTTCGCCCCAGGTCTTCTTGATGGATGAGCCGCTGTCCAACTTGGACGCAAAGCTGCGTGTGCAGACTCGTACCCAGATCGCTTCGTTGACTCGCCGTCTTGGTGTCACCACCGTATACGTGACTCACGACCAGGTTGAGGCATTGACCATGGGCGATCGCGTTGCAGTGCTCAAGGATGGCGAACTGCAGCAGGTCGGTACTCCTCGCGAGCTCTATGACCGTCCGCGTAACGTCTTCGTTGCCGGCTTCATCGGCTCCCCGGCCATGAACCTGGTCAAGCTGGAATCTGCTAACGAGCAAGTGGCCTTCGGCTCTACCCTGATCCAGGCTCCGGGCGCCCAGGGTGGAACCACGCTGGGCTTCCGCCCGGAAGACATCGAGATCGTGGGTGCCGGCGAGGGCGTAGAGATCATCGTTGACGTGGTCGAAGAACTCGGCGCAGACGCCTACATCTACGGTTCTGCTGAGCTTGCTGGCGAAACCCAGGTGGTTGTGGTTCGCGTTGATGGCCGCACGCCACCTGCACGAGGCCAGAAGCTGAACATTGCGCCTCGCCCGCAGCACATGCATCTGTTTGATACAGAGAGCGGCCTGCGTCTCAGCGAAGCCTAAACCGCGCGAAGCCGAGGGCCGGAAAAGCTGTCTTTTCTGGCCCTCGGCTTTTTCGCATTAACGCGCCGGTTAAACATCGAAGGCCCCGAACTTTCGTTCGGGGCCTTCGGCAAATTATGCCCGGCGATGACCTACTCTCCCACACCCTCCCGAGTGCAGTACCATCGGCGCTGTGGGTCTTAGCTTCCGGGTTCGGTATGGGACCGGGCGTTTCCCCCACGCTATGATCGCCGTAACTCTATACCTCATGGCTAGCCATGGGAAAACTACGGTGTCATCCGCGATTGCGACAACTCCATAACTATATCAGGCCTGCTGACAGGGTGCCAATCCAGAGGCAGGTCAATAAGGTGTCCTTCGGCACACGCCGGCGCATGTTCACCACCCGTGGAGCGGCCTCACGCTTTCGGCAAGCTGGCGGTTCCCCCGGCATCCACGGTGCCCGACGGCTTTGCCCGGGCTAGAGGGCGCCTGGCTGGAGGCGCGAATCCAGTTGCGCAGAAAGCTCATCGGCCGCTGAGCACACCGCGGCACCGTGGGCCGCTACCGCTTGCTCGCCCATCCGGAAGCTCGGTCCTGCAATGCTCAGGGCCGCGACGATCCTGCCCTGCGCATTGCGCACGGGGGCGCCGATCACTGTAGCGTCGGGGTCCTCGACGGCCACCATCACCACATAGCCCGGATCCGGGACCCGCCCCTCCAGGACTTCTCCGGTCACCGATCCGCCCATGGGAACCGTTCGCCCTTCCCAGCCGTCGAATCCGACATACCGGACGGGCAGCGAGCTTTGCACCTCGCGCAGGAAGGTGCAGGTGTTGGCCGGGCTGGGCACTGCCAGGTAGCTGGACTCCGAGGTCTGCTCCGTCAACAGGCCCATAATCGGCCCGGAAGCGTCGATCAGGTCCTCGACGCTGGTCTGGTCATTGACTACCCGGGACTGGACGAAATGCTGCCCGAGGGAATATTGCCCATCACTGGCCCGGGAGACGTAGCCCCAGTGCTCAAGAACGCGCGGCATCCGCGATGTGGTGCTGGTGGGCAGGTTGCTGGCACGGGCAATGTCGCTAAGGTGCCGCGGTCCCCGGTCAGCATCCAACGCTCTTTAAACAGGAAAAAAAAGGGGGGCCAGGCACCCACCCGAACCCCCACCAACCTGTTTTGCTGGTTAAACAAGCAAGGGCCCTGACACAAACTGTGTCAGGGCCCAAACCACATATTATCCAAGTTAAGTCCGGCGGTGACCTACTCTCCCACACCCTCACGAGTGCAGTACCATCGGCGCAATGGGCCTTAGCTTCCGGGTTCGGTATGGGACCGGGCGTTTCCCCCACGCTATGACCGCCGTAACAATCACGAAGCACACAAACCAACCATTCCTGGTCATATGTGTTTCCAGTGCCAGGACCGAAGCCCTGCACCTGCAAAAGTTTTATGGTTTCAGAGGTTGTTGTCTCGTAACCGCATAGTGAACGCGAGCAGCATTGAAAAATTGTTAGTTCAAATAATGCTTTATTGTGTGTTGAAAGTCATCGGCCTATTAGTACAGGTCAGCTACACAAGTCTTCAGTCCTTGCTTCCACATCCTGCCTATCAACCCAGTGGTCTAGCTGGGGGCCTCACACACTCAAGGTGCATGGAAATCTCATCTCGAAGCAGGCTTCCCGCTTAGATGCTTTCAGCGGTTATCCCTTCCCAACGTAGCTAATCAGCGATGCACTTGGCAGTACAACTGACACACCAGAGGTTAGTCCGTCCCGGTCCTCTCGTACTAAGGACAGCCCTTCTCAAATTTCCAACGCGCGCAGCGGATAGGGACCGAACTGTCTCACGACGTTCTAAACCCAGCTCGCGTACCGCTTTAATGGGCGAACAGCCCAACCCTTGGGACCTACTCCAGCCCCAGGATGCGACGAGCCGACATCGAGGTGCCAAACCATGCCGTCGATATGGACTCTTGGGCAAGATCAGCCTGTTATCCCCGAGGTACCTTTTATCCGTTGAGCGACGGCCCTTCCACGAGGTGCCGCCGGATCACTAGTCCCGACTTTCGTCCCTGCTCGAGCTGTCACTCTCACAGTCAAGCTCCCTTGTGCACTTACACTCGACACCTGATTGCCAACCAGGCTGAGGGAACCTTTGGGCGCCTCCGTTACATTTTAGGAGGCAACCGCCCCAGTTAAACTACCCATCAGGCACTGTCCCTGAACCAGATCATGGTCCGAAGTTAGGTGACCGATACAGCCAGAGTGGTATTTCAACGATGACTCCACCTGAACTAGCGTCCAAGCTTCACAGTCTCCCACCTATCCTACACAAGCTGCACCGAACACCAATACCAAACTATAGTAAAGGTCTCGGGGTCTTTCCGTCCTGCTGCGCGTAACGAGCATCTTTACTCGTACTGCAATTTCGCCGAGTTCATGGTTGAGACAGCGGGGAAGTCGTTACTCCATTCGTGCAGGTCGGAACTTACCCGACAAGGAATTTCGCTACCTTAGGATGGTTATAGTTACCACCGCCGTTTACTGGGGCTTAAATTCTCAGCTTCGCCTTACGGCTAACCAGTCCTCTTAACCTTCCAGCACCGGGCAGGAGTCAGTCCGTATACATCGTCTTGCGACTTCGCACGGACCTGTGTTTTTAGTAAACAGTCGCTTCCCCCTGGTCTCTGCGGCCCACACCCGCTCACAACTGCAAGAGCTGATCACGAGGCAGGCCCCCCTTCTTCCGAAGTTACGGGGGCATTTTGCCGAGTTCCTTAACCATGATTCTCTCGATCGCCTTAGTATTCTCTACCTGATCACCTGTGTCGGTTTGGGGTACGGGCGGACTGGGACCTCGCGCCGATGCTTTTCTAGGCAGCATAGGATCACCGAATCACCCACCAAAGCGGGCGCCTATCAGGTCTCAGAACATATGAGCGGCGGATTTGCCAACCACTCTTCCTACACCCTTGGACCAGGTCAATTCCATTGCCTGGCTCGGCTACCTTCCTGCGTCACACCTGTTAATACGCTGACCTCACTGCATCGGTTCCCACCACATCACACAACCAACAACCCGAAGGCTGCAACAATCATGATCCATCATGGTTAGCATCCACAGCTCAGTATGGGCGGTCCTTCGCCGGTACGGGAATATCAACCCGTTATCCATCGACTACGCCTGTCGGCCTCGCCTTAGGCCCCGACTAACCCAGGGCAGATTAGCTTAACCCTGGAACCCTTGATCATTCGGCGGACGGGTTTCTCACCCGTCATTCGCTACTCATGCCTGCATTCTCACTCGTATAGCGTCCACCGCTGGTTTCCACCGCGACTTCACCCGCTATACGACGCTCCCCTACCCATCCAAACACCCAATCGAAACCAGGTTAATATTTGAATGACGCAACTTCGGCGGTGTGCTTGAGCCCCGCTACATTATCGGCGCGGAATCACTTGACCAGTGAGCTATTACGCACTCTTTCAAGGGTGGCTGCTTCTAAGCCAACCTCCTGGTTGTCACAGCAACTCCACATCCTTTCCCACTTAGCACACGCTTAGGGGCCTTAGTTGGCGTTCTGGGCTGTTTCCCTCTCGACTATGAAGCTTATCCCCCACAGTCTCACTGCTGCGCTCTCACTTACCGGCATTCGGAGTTTGGCTAAGGTCAGTAACCTTGTAGGGCCCATCGCCTATCCAGTAGCTCTACCTCCAGCAAGAAACACGCAACGCTGCACCTAAATGCATTTCGGGGAGAACCAGCTATCACGAAGTTTGATTGGCCTTTCACCCCTACCCACAGCTCATCCCCTCCATTTTCAACTGAAGTGGGTTCGGTCCTCCACACGCTCTTACACGCGCTTCAACCTGGCCATGGGTAGATCACTTCGCTTCGGGTCTAGACCGTGCCACTCAAACGCCCTATTCAGACTCGCTTTCGCTACGGCTACCCCACACGGGTTAACCTCGCGACACAGCACTAACTCGCAGGCTCATTCTTCAAAAGGCACGCCATCACCCAGGAACAAGTCCCAGGCCCTGACGGATTGTAAGCGCACGGTTTCAGGTACTATTTCACTCCCCTCCCGGGGTACTTTTCACCATTCCCTCACGGTACTGATTCACTATCGGTCATCAAGTAGTATTCAGGCTTACCAGGTGGTCCTGGCAGATTCACACAAGGTTTCACGGGCCCCGTGCTACTCGGGTATCAACACTAGAACGGCAGACACGCATTACACCTACGGGACTATCACCCTCTATGGTCCGGCATTCCAACCGATTCACCTATACGCCTGCACCTCATCCCACCAGCAAGATAGCACTGGTACATGTCAACCCCACAACCCCGATGATGCAACGCCTATCCGCTATCACACACCAACCGGTTTAGCCCCATCCGCGTTCGCTCGCCACTACTAACGGAATCACTATTGTTTTCTCTTCCTGCGGGTACTGAGATGTTTCACTTCCCCGCGTTCCCTCCACACAGCCTATACATTCAGCTGCAGGTCACACCACATAACATGGTGCGGGGTTCCCCCATTCGGAAATCCTGGTATCAACGTCCGGTTATCGACTCCACCAGGCTTATCGCAGATTCCCACGTCCTTCATCGGCTCTTGATGCCAAGGCATCCACCGTGCGCCCTTAAAAACTTCAACACAAAACAAAGTTCTCAGAATTGAGCAATAAAACAATCTAACAAAATCACGCAGACAAGACTCAAACACCCCAGAATCCAAGGAAAAGGACCCCAAAGCTCATCTCATCTGCAAGATGCTCGCGTTCACTATACAGTTCCCAAACAACAACCCCGCACCCCCGCAAACACACCCCCGCGGCAACAACCCGCAACCCCCACCCCAAAGGATGAAAACCACAAACCACCACCACGCCAGGCACGCCCACGGCAAACACAGGACAAACACCGAAACACCAAGAACCCCTTGCAAACCCCAACCAGCAACCACCACCAACCCCCAACACGCACAAAACGCATCAAAGGCCAACAGCCAATCACCAGCCAGGCAAGGAGGCTTGTTGCCTCAAAACCCAACAGCATGCCAAACCATACAAGCCACACAACACCACCACCATCTTTCCAACACCCCAAAGGATGCGTACTCGACAACAACAGCGCCGCACAGCCACAGCCAGTACCCCGCCCGCACCACACAACCCCACCAAGGGGCCGATCAGGCACACGCGCTTTCCAGTACTGAGTTCATTGATATTCCACCCATGAGCAACCCACCCGGACAACACTCGTGTCCAGCATGGGCAACCAAAAAATGGTTAGCTCCTTAGAAAGGAGGTGATCCAGCCGCACCTTCCGGTACGGCTACCTTGTTACGACTTAGTCCCAATCGCCAGTCCCACCTTCGACGACTCCCCCCACACAAGGTGGTTAGGCCATCGGCTTCGGGTGTTACCAACTTTCGTGACTTGACGGGCGGTGTGTACAAGGCCCGGGAACGTATTCACCGCAGCGTTGCTGATCTGCGATTACTAGCGACTCCGACTTCATGGGGTCGAGTTGCAGACCCCAATCCGAACTGAGACCGGCTTTTAGGGATTAGCTCCACCTCACAGTATCGCAACCCATTGTACCGGCCATTGTAGCATGCGTGAAGCCCAAGACATAAGGGGCATGATGATTTGACGTCATCCCCACCTTCCTCCGAGTTGACCCCGGCAGTCTCCCATGAGTCCCCACCACTACGTGCTGGCAACATGGAACGAGGGTTGCGCTCGTTGCGGGACTTAACCCAACATCTCACGACACGAGCTGACGACAACCATGCACCACCTGTGAACCAGCCCCGAAGGGAAACCCCATCTCTGGAGCGGTCTGGCACATGTCAAGCCTTGGTAAGGTTCTTCGCGTTGCATCGAATTAATCCGCATGCTCCGCCGCTTGTGCGGGCCCCCGTCAATTCCTTTGAGTTTTAGCCTTGCGGCCGTACTCCCCAGGCGGGGCACTTAATGCGTTAGCTACGGCGCGGAAAACGTGGAATGTCCCCCACACCTAGTGCCCAACGTTTACGGCATGGACTACCAGGGTATCTAATCCTGTTCGCTCCCCATGCTTTCGCTCCTCAGCGTCAGTAAATGCCCAGAGACCTGCCTTCGCCATCGGTGTTCCTCCTGATATCTGCGCATTTCACCGCTACACCAGGAATTCCAGTCTCCCCTACATCACTCTAGTCTGCCCGTACCCACCGCAGATCCGAGGTTGAGCCTCGGACTTTCACGGCAGACGCGACAAACCGCCTACGAGCTCTTTACGCCCAATAAATCCGGATAACGCTTGCGCCCTACGTATTACCGCGGCTGCTGGCACGTAGTTAGCCGGCGCTTCTTCTGCAGGTACCGTCACTTTCGCTTCTTCCCTACTGAAAGAGGTTTACAACCCGAAGGCCGTCATCCCTCACGCGGCGTCGCTGCATCAGGCTTCCGCCCATTGTGCAATATTCCCCACTGCTGCCTCCCGTAGGAGTCTGGGCCGTGTCTCAGTCCCAGTGTGGCCGGTCACCCTCTCAGGCCGGCTACCCGTCGTCGCCTTGGTGAGCCATTACCTCACCAACAAGCTGATAGGCCGCGAGTCCATCCCCCACCGATAAATCTTTCAACAACCCACCATGCGGCAGGAAGTCATATCCGGTATTAGACCCAGTTTCCCGGGCTTATCCCAAAGTCGGGGGCAGGTTACTCACGTGTTACTCACCCGTTCGCCACTAATCCACCCAGCAAGCTGGGCTTCATCGTTCGACTTGCATGTGTTAAGCACGCCGCCAGCGTTCATCCTGAGCCAGGATCAAACTCTCCATAAAAAACAAAAAGCCACCGAAACCCCTCGGAAAATAAGGGAGAATCAATGAAAAAATCCTGGCGAATAAAAAACACTCAAGAACATCACACGGGGGTGCAATGCCTCAAGCAAATGTTATGTATTCACCAAATAAAAATATTCGGTATCAACAAACTTGGCACACTATTGAGTTCTCAAACAACAAACACTTACCGGTTCTCCACAACCCGTCAATTCGAGCCATGATTTCGTCCAGCGTTATATTTCTCAGATATTTATTTCGCTCAAAATTACTTGAGCTTTTTCTGAGTGATTGTCACCGGATTTGGTATCAGCTTCAAGCTGACCTCGTTGCGGCGACAGATAAAAACTATACACAGGTTTTCGGACAGTTACAAATCGGATCGGTGCTTTTAGAGGTGACTGTGGTTACACCTGCAGTTTCCAGTCCAAAAGCAGGCTTGATGGTCATCCGTCGTGACAACCCTGGCGCCCATGCGCGTTCCGGTACCCGCAAAATTCGTTGCTGTACTTTGGCAGCCAACACAGGAACCTACAACCACAGCCGCTACACCCGGGGGGCCTTCCGAACTCCTTGCTTGGTTCTCCGTAGTTGATCGACTTCGGCTTGCTACAAGAGTGGGAACGAGTCATTGCTGCTGTCGCTTGTTCTCGTTTTCCAGATTCGCGGTCGACTGCGACTCCGCCATTCACCGAGGCGTAGTTGAACTACCTCCCTCTTACCCATGACTGGCCAAGGAGTGCGTCGCTGTCAGTCACCTCGGATTGACCGCTGTACTGGAAGCACTTGCAACAATGTCAAGATGACAATCGATCATTCCCCACCCACTCATATATGGACGATCAAATTCAGGCAGGAAGTTGGTCCGGGGTGTTCCACACACAACTTGGCGTTGTCAGCTATCCGAAACAGCACAGCCTAATCTGCCGCCAATCTTGTCCTCGTAGACTTCGCGCTGGAATTGGTCTCTCCTCGATTCACGTATTTGGGTCATAGCACATTGTCCAGAAACGTAGACGGGACCGTCTGAAACATCATTCGATAACTGCGCTACGCGAAGTGAACATATAAGAGCCGCAAAGACGCCTGCGTTTATCACTCGAAACCAGTTCAGCAGATCCTGCCGTTCCAGGATTTGGATGCATGGAAAACTCTGCGGTGAATGATGACCAGGGCATTCCGTTTCTCAAGGTAGAGCACATAGCGTTTTGCAAGGAGGTAAGAATTGGGTGTTCCCGGTTCCAGCTTTCCCGTACGTATACAGATCGCAGTCAAAACACCTCTGGATGCTGTTCGACAGTTTGTGGCCCACCTGAGTTCGCACCTGGGATGTTGTAACGCCACTGTGCTCGTAAGATTCGAAGATTCCTACTAGCGCTTCTTATAAACGTCGTCTCCGTCGGCTTGCGACGAGCTCGAGGCTCGCTAATAGCGGGCTTCCCGTGAAGACTCACTGCACCAGCTCAGGCTCCATGCGGTGGATCCGCCTATCTGGTTAGCAATGCATTCCCTAAATACTTTCCAGCGCTGATTGGCCACACAGGTATGTAGACAGAAATGGTTGGCACGGCTGTACACCCCAAAGAGTGCCTGGGGCCGGCAAATCCCAGATTTCCTCACCCCTCGCAGAAGTTGGATAAGTTCTACGATTAGCGCGCCCGCCACGGCGCAATACTCTTTGCTAGCTGCCATGCAGCCAACCGAGGTTTCCGTGCTAGGGATCCATTATGTCTACAGGCGTACAGCACTGAACACACGAGAACAGGATTCGGGCCTATAGGCAATAAGTGGTGTCTGAAAACTTGATTCTGCCCCGGCACTCCGGGGCAGAATCAAGTTTTGCATGGATTTCGTTCCCATAGGTGTGACCCTTAAGAGAAAAAACACCCACCTATGTAGTATCTGCCAAAGTCCCCAAAAGAAGAACGGGAAACGCAACGGCAAGCAACGATGGCGATGCATTAGCTGCAATGCCTCGACCACTCATCAACGACCAGATACGACCCAACGCAACGTCCTCATCGGCTTCGTCAACTGGCTGCTGAGCAAGCAAACCCAAGCCGACCACGCTGGCGGCACTGGCAGGACCTTCCGCTACCAAACCCAGTGGTGCTGGGACGTGTATCCGTACCTGAACCAGACCGGCGAAGTCTTTGACGAGATCCAGGTCGACGGGATCTACCTGCGCCCAGGCTGGTGCCTTCTCATCGCTATCGCCAACGGCAAAGTCATCGGCTGGCAATGGTGCGACCACGAAAAATCAGCTGCTTGGATTGCGCTGCTCAAACACTTCCCACAACCGAAAGTCGTTGTCACCGACGGTGGCTCAGGACTGCTCAAAGCGCTGAAAATGCTCTGGCCCGGAGTGGAAGTCCAACGATGCCTAGTGCATATCCAACGCACCATACGCACGTACCTGACCCTGAAGCCACGAATGGAAGCAGGCAAGTCACTACGGCATTTGAGCTTGCAATTGACCAGGATCAAAGACCAGGACGAAGCCGCCTGTTGGGCGGCTGCCTTAGCTGAATGGCAGTCAAAGTATCAGTATCTGCTCGATGAGCGCACCTACGCCAAAGACTGGGCTGGGCCCTGGCCCAGAGGCATCAGTCAGTCCCGGAAGTCCTGGCCGACCCACGAGCGATTGCTCAAGGCTTATAACGCAATGAACTCTGTTTTGAAGCGTGGCCATCTGTTCACGTATCTGAAGCCGGAGCTCATTGGTCTTGGCGTCAGTACGACAACGAACATGATTGAAGGAGCGATTAATTCCGGGATCAGAGAGATGATTAGGCTCCACCGTGGCATGCCCATTGAGCATCGCCGGCGTGCGTGTGAATGGTTTTGCTGGACGCACGCGGATTCGTTGGAACGTCCGGCGCTGCCTTTGATCATCAAGGAATCAGAGCTCTTGTTGAAGGAGCGGGAGGTGGCCAGGAAACCTGTTCCGTACCTGGTTGGTCCTGAGGTTTATGGCACTGCTTCTATTGCTGAGGAGGGTCTTTATGCTCGGGCTGGTTGGGGTGGGCGTAGCCGCTAATTCTGGGTTTTGAGGTGGTTTGGTCCGGGTGGCATGCCCGGGCCAGACACCATTTATTGCCTATAAGCCAGGATTCGGGTCAATGACTATTCACGGAACATGTTTGGGCATAAAAAAATCGCGGAACCGAAGTTCCGCGATATTTGTGACCCCAACGGGATTCGAACCCGTGTTGCCGCCGTGAGAGGGCGGAGTACTAGGCCGCTATACGATGGGGCCGTATGCTGAAGATAAATCTTCAGCTCACCAAATTGCTTTGGTGAAGCGCTGGGATACCAGGACTCGAACCTAGAATGACGGAACCAGAAACCGTTGTGTTGCCAATTACACCATATCCCAATATGACTTGCTATTCATTTGCTTGATCAGATATCCGATCAGCAATGAATGCCTTAGCACGAGATATAACTATACCTAAAAAGTTCCCTGAACGCACATCCAAAGGCGCCATCCTCGAGTGATCTACAGCTCGTTAGTCAGCTGAAAGGCAAAGATGCGCGATGTTCGCGTTATCTGGAGCCAATATCGGGCCTAGGGATTTCCCTCGGGCCGATCCCGATTGTCTCAAGAATAAGAAAAAGGGACCCAGTAGAACTGGGCCCCTCTTAATCGTTATTGGTCGGGATAACAGGATTTGAACCTGATTCGAAAACCCGGTTCCGCCCCGGAATCTCGCGGTTTTTGCCCTACTACCCAAACCAAAATCGCCAAAGATTCCAAGGCCTCCAAAGATTATTTTTCGTGGTGATACCTTTGGCATCACACTTCGTCATCTTTTGTCTCTACCTCTAGTTCGTCCCACCATTGCCTGATTTTGGGGTCTTGGTAGGGGCCGAGGTTTCCATATTGATCCATGAGGCGAATTCTAGTCGTGCTTCACCCCGGGCTGATAGTTGATGGTCTTATCCCGGTCCATATGCCATTGCATATCGTCATCGGTATGCGCCCACCGCGCATCGGCTCGGCGCACCTGCTTTGCATTGTCCTTATGTACCCATCGGAGTTCCGGGTCACCCTCGAAGGTTCCGGCGGCGGTTCGAGGCGGATACTCAATCTGAATCAGGTCGCCCGCCCTCGCCTTGACTCTCGCATGTAGTGGTGCCTGGCCTCGTGCCTCTACTATGACGTACGGATAGCGCCCTGCCGGGTATTCATGGGCATGCTCTTCAGGTGAAACGCTCATGCACTCGATTGTCTCTTAACGCAGAAAACCCGCCCCACTTTCAGGAGAAGGCGGGGCGGATCTTTCTTGGAACTATTTTGCTAAATCCTTATGCTCAATTTGCAGAATGCAAGTTGAGCATATAGAATATAAGAGTACCGACAAGCACTAGCAAAACGAAAGGAGGTAGCAACTGTGGGAGACTTCGGAAACCTGCTAACGGGAATCGGAACCTTACTAGCAGGAATCGCGGCTTTGATAGTCGCTCTCAAGAAGTCCGACGAGGACTAGCTTGAGCCGACTCCCAGCCCTTGCCGGGGCTGGGGGTTGGCCTCCCTCCCACTATTGCACACCACCATGAAATTGAAAATGCTCATTGCTATCACCGTAGCAATCGCAATCATCGCAACATTCGTACCGATGCCGGATTTCGCGCGCCTGATCTTCGGGATTGGCGTTCTTGCCTTCGGTGTCGCGTCCATCATCACAGCGATAAGGATTCGGAAACAGTGACAGTTCACTATCTATCAGTCAACGGCGTGGCGAACCGACTCGGCGTTTCTCCGCACACCGCGAAGAAATATGCCGACGATGGCCGCCTGCCTGAACCCGACGCAGAAATCGGCGAACCTCCCCGCAACACGCGGGGCTGGCTACCGGAGACCATCGACGCATGGAACGCCTCGCGTCCTGGCCATGGCGGGCGACCGAAGAAAACCAGTTCATAACGTCGCCGGTTGGCGTTAGACTCTTAACAAACATCACTTGGAGGAAACATGTCGCGCTCAGCTAAGCGAATCGTAGGCAACATTTCAGTGCTTGCAGTAATCGTTGCATTAGTCGCCGCTCTGGTCGTATCCGCTGCAAATCCAACGCTTTTGAACAGTGACGCGAAGCTGACCGCTGAAGCCAACGCCGGTACGCCGATTGTTCAGGCAGCGCCTGAAGCGAAGTCGGACGAAGACCTTTCCCCATCACCTGACGATCCCCAAGTGAAGTACAAAGGAGCTACAGCATCACTCGCCAAATGGGCAGAAAAAAAGCATCAGCAATGGGTTGACTTCTACCTGCGCAAAGACGAAACCGGCTTCGTTGGAAGTAGCTACTCGATCTATATTCCAACTTCAGACGGCGGATACATGTGGGCTCGGAACTTGTCATGGAATGCCCCCTCCGAAGGTGAACTCGAAATAACGGTCAAAGGCAGCAACTGGACCGAAGCCGATCTGAAGTCGGTCGGCGGTTACGTTATGGAAGTTCTCGGCAGTAGAGATTCGTCTCTGAAGAGCGTCACGGCAATCAGCGAAGACGGGCTTACTTCCGTAGCATCCACAGGTTCCGACGTATAAGCGTTAAACAAAAATGTTGGGCACGCTATAAAAGCGTGCCCAACATTTTTTACCTAGAAACTACGCCCGTGCTTTGTTCAAGAACCGCTGAATCGCCTTGCAGAACGTAGCGCTGTTACCCGGGTACCGACCCTTTGGCCAAGGGAGAGTAGGGCTGTACAAGCCATAAAGAGCAAGACGCATGCCCAGAGCTTCCCAGGTCATGTCTCCGGCCTTGCCGTCCAGAAGCCCCGAGTACCCCGACAGATTGCTGCCCGGGCCATACTTCAGCCACTTTTGCAGGGCCAACTGCGACCAATAGCCGAAGACCCCATCGCACTCACGGGCTTGCGCGTAATACCCTTCGCTTTTCAAGAAGTGCTGAAAAGCAGCTTTGGTGTACTGGCCCCAGGACCCGTCAATTTGCAGAATTACCCAGTTGAGTTCAGCCATTTCGTTGGCTCCGTTTCTGCCCGATTTTTGGGCATAGAAAAAGCCCCGCGCCGGTTGACGCGAGGCATAGGAAAGCCCGCCAGAATCGTTTCTGGCGGACTAAATCATTACGGGGTTACTTGTCGCTCTCGTAGCGGGCGGGGTCGGCCTCGGTGGGCGCGTGCGGGCCAGTGACCGGGTAAGAATCCTTGCCTTCCCGTAGCAAGGCATCGAACTCCGAAACAGTAGGTTCACCGGTCACGTTCGGGTCATTCCGCTGGGCTGCCGACAAGAACGGGAGGAAACGCTGCAGGAACGCCTCCACGCCGGGGATGGCCATGATGCGGGTGATCGCGCCAGCAGTTACCAGCGCGCCGCCGATAGCTCCGGTGGCCAGCTCTGGGGACTGCTGCGCGGCGGCGGTGTAGATCAGCGGCGCGAGCGCAGCCAAGGCGATGACAGCGGCGAAGATGGTTCGGACAGTGGCGCGCCACGGGTGCGCGCCCTGGGTTGTAGTTGCTTCGTGCTTAGCCAAGATATTGACTCCTTTACTTTCCGTTTTGGGTATTCAGGTACTTCTGGAAGGCTTCGATAGTTGCCGGGCCAAACTTTCCATCGAGCAGCCACTTCGAAGCCGGATACAGCCCCTTCTTGCGAAGGAACTGCTGCAGGGCAAGATAGGTGTAGTAACCCGGCTTCCCGTCGATTGCGCGCTTGTATAGCCCAAGGCCGTTGAGCCATTCCTGAACAGCCTTCCAGGTGTAAGTTCCCGGGTCGCCGTCAATCGCCCGCTCGTAAAGGCCGATCTGTGACATGAGGATCTGAGTAGCCTCAATGGACTTTTTGCCGAACTTTCCATCAGTCGCGAGGTCCGCGTAGTCCGTTGGGCGCTTCGAAGTCGGCTTAGGTGCTGGCTTTGGCTTGGATGTGCTGCCGGTCGGCTTCACATTGCCGATTGCCCCGCCTCGAATACGGTCAGCAACGCGCTTCAACAGAGCAAGACCACCCTGAAGCTCGAAGTGCATTTCATCCTTGCGGCCCCCGTAGTCGCCGCCCCAGCGAACTGCGCCGCCCAGATCCTTTAGGAGTCGACGAATTGCGGCCTCGTCGGACTTGCTGAACGTGTCCACAAGGCCAAGGCCATGGATTGGGGCGTTGAGGTCAATGGCCCAACCGGTCTGATGCTCGGAGGGGATGCCCGCGGCCTCGCGCACGTCGCGCTTGGCATAGCCCCAGGACCAGCCCTTGACGATTGGCTCAACTTCAGAGTTGAAACGCTGGCAAAGGTAATCGAGGATCACCTGACCGTCGCCGGTGCGCACCTTGCCGGTGATCCATTTGAAGCTCACAAGCCGGGAAGAGCTAGGCTCTAGCAAATCCCAGCCAAGACGCGAGATAGCCATTTTCAAGCTCGCTTTCTGCCCTGGTTTTGGGCATAGAAAAAGCCCCGGCGCGATTGCGCAAGGGCATGAAAAAACCGCCTCGCGGGCGGTTTAGTTGTTCTTGGTTTTTGTTCCCCATGTTTGGCCTAATTGCTCAACTATGGGTTGGATCTTGTTGACCTTGTCGGCAAGTGCAGCGACCCGGTAGGCGGTTTCATCGCCTTCTTTGTCCTTGGCCTTGGCAATAGCAACATGCTCTTTGAACTCTTGTTTGAGTTCTTCCACGTTTGCCATGATTTTGTCTTGGTCATCGCGCATGTTGCTTGAATGGTCGTTTTCCACTTGGTGCCGGACGCGTTCCAAGATTTCAGCCTGGCCATCGAGCTTCTTCGTTTGCTCTTCCTGCCACTTCTTCAAGCCGGGCTTCTCATCCGTCCCGACCAAGGTATTCACCAACGCAACGAACTTGCTAAGGAATGGGAATAGCTTGAAGGCGGTTTTGATCATCAGCCAGAAGATGAACAGGATGATTGCAGTAGGCCAGAGAATGGCCGGTTGAGCTAGCTGTTCAATCCATCCAGGCATCATGCCACCTTGCGGGTTTCAATTTGTTCAGCATCCGATGTACCTTTCAGGATTATTCGTCTAGTCGTTTCGTGTTCGCTGGCAAAAGGCCACCTTCAAGCGATTCGTAAAGTCGCATGTCTTCCTGACCGAGCGACCACAGGGCGATGCCCTGAAGCCCCCAGTCAAGAACTGCGCGCCCGCGCCAGTGCGTGATTGTCGTGGCATCGGTGAAGTACACGATGCTTGCCCCGTCGCGATCCAGCACCATGAGCCGACCCAACCAAAGGTCATGGTCAAGCGGTCGGACCCGGTACGTGGTGTTGACTCCGGTCGTGATCGGCAGGTCTTTCCAATGCGCGTAAACCCAGTCAAGGGAAACACCGGTCTCCCGCGTCGCGGATTCCTCCACGTCGGCATTAGGTCGGAACCGGTTCTTGTCATCCCAAGTAACGCCCGTGCGCTCAATGCGACCCAGCACTTTGGACACTCCATTGATGACTATTTCCACGGCTTCACGGGGCTGATACCACCAGCCGTCGCCAAGGTAGGAATGATCGATCCATGCCGTGCCGGTTGAACTGAATTCGGTCGGCCCGCCCGGTGGTGTCGTGCTCACTTCAAGCTGCATAGGGATGCTTGTTTCCGCGTTTGAGAAGTACACGCGGGCACTGTTCTCACGCACACGCAACGCCAGCACGCAACGGCCAACCTGAGCCGCCCCGCCAACTACTTGCGCGCCGAGTTGCTTCGTAGCCAAGGCAGTTGACCCGCGCAGCAGCTTCAATTCGCCAGTGCTGGATAGCTCGGCGGTGATTCCCTGCGACGTGACACTGAAGCGGCCAGCGGTCGCAAACTGGAACCGCGCCATGGCATAAAGCGACTGCGCGCCGAAGTCATTTCCGAAGCGAAGCGTTCCTGTTCCCCGATATTGCTTGTAGCTCGACGTGACCTGCTGGTACGTCCACGCGCCAGAAGGTTGCGTGTAAACAGCGTTGAGCTGCTGGGCAGAAGTCGCATAGTCATCGATGATTGTCGCGGCCACCGGTTCACGCTGAATGATTTCAGCGGTCAACGTGTAGCCAACCTTGGGCGAAACGGTGTCACCATTGGACGCGATCACCGGTTCGGCGTTGAACTCATAGTCAACGTAGCTTGAGCCAACCGAGTTATCGGCGACTGACCATTGAGGAACGCCCGCCGGCAGCCCGTACCTGACCGCGTACTCGCGGTTGGCGAATATGCCTGAGAACACCCCGTTTGAGTCTTCCCATTGGGTCGGCTCTTTCCAGTCGTAGCAATCCAGGAAACCCCAGGCGCTCATGCTTGAAGAGTCGCGGTAGGCCACCCAGCCGATCGGGTAATGACTGCCCGAATCTGACCAAGCGCGGGAACCGGAGAAGTACTGCCAAGCGCTGTAGTAGGTTCCCGAGATGCCCCGCCGGGTCGCGCCCCACGATTCGGGGTAGTCATGAATTGACCAGAAGTAGGCGTAGAGAGGCAAGCCCATGCTGATCTTGGACGGCGTAATCTGCGAGCTCGCCCAGTTGTAAACCTCTTCAAGCCAGAATCCTGGCGACACAGGGCCGGGTGCTGAGCCTGACCACGCGAAGTCGTAAGACATGATCGAAACGTGATCGAGCATCGCGCCGAGCTGCTTGTAGCGCACCCAATCTTCGCCACCCACCGAGCCGGTGGAGGTCAGCGCCGGCAGAGCCGCCGAAGCCTTCATGTTTCGCCCGTGCGCGAGGTCGGCAACCTGCTTGAACAATGCTTCGGCGGCAACGTTGTTTGACGCTGCCCCGCCTTGCTCTAGGTCAATGTCGATGCCGTAAAGCCACGGGTGCGTGTCGATAACGTCGCCGAGGTCGGACATGAGCCGTTCGCGGGCGGTCGCATCGTTGCGCAGCGCAGTGAATATTGAGCCGATGCCGTCATTCCTGAAGCACAGCCAGAAACGCAAGTGGGGCCACCTAGCCCGGTATACGTCCAGCAGTGACGGGTCAAAGGTCTGCTCTAGTGCGCCGTTGGCTCCGACCCGCCAGCCGAATATCGAAACATCGGTGAGCCGGTCGCCGTAGTTCTCTAGAACCATGCGGATTCGTTCAGTCCAGCTCAGCCCGACCCATACCCAGACGTTAGGTGTCATCATTCCCTTTCGTTCCAGGCGAGGCGCAAATGCAGCCGCCCGGTTGCGAATGCTTCTAGATTGAGGTTGGATCGCTCGGTAATTGTCGGCGGTCTCCCCCAGCCTCGTGTTGCCAGGTGCTGGCGTGCGTCGGCTACTGCGGTTCCGTTGAGCTCGCCGTATCGGTAGGAGCCGATACGGGTTTCGCCTTTGGCGTTGCGGACCTCCATGCGCACAGGTGAAGCCGTGTCAGCGTTGGACAAGGCGACTAGGGTCATCCGGTTGTTCACCACGCCGTTCCGGTACTGCTTGCCGAGTTGTTTAGTCCCGGCTTCCAGCGCGTTCGGTACAACACCGGTAGCTAGTTCTCCGGCTTGTAACTGAACATCGGTGATGAGCACTGATGACGATTCTGGAACGTCCGTGGCCGTGATCCTGAGTCGAATTGATTTCAATCGTTTATCGACATAAATCGGTTGCTGTACACGCATCTAACCCCCGGTTACGTTGGAACACCGGGCAAGGATGTTGGCCATGGGTCAGACGTGTGCCACGTCCACTGTCCAACAACGTCCGAATAATCGTCCATCGGTGCTTCTTGGTTGTAAACGCCGTATATGGCTCCCCCGCTGATCTGCATAAGTACTGACTTTGCATCCAGCCGTGTATATGCAGACGTAGTCACAAGGGTTGCTGTCGAAGGCTTAAAGCCGGACGGCAGCATGTACTTCATCACTGACCCGCCGTCTTTTGCAAGGTTCAACATGAGGGTGACACTATCGCCCTCGCGATACATCCAGGCTTGTGAGTACGATGGCGCGCCGGGCATCCCATTGTCCCAGTCTGCGGTAATGTTTCGAACCCCCGTGCTTGCCAGCAGGGTTACGTCACCGTCTGTTTTCTCCAACGTGGCAACCGTGCCCGAAGTTCGATCTACGGTGACCGTCGCCTTGTCGTCGAGAACGGCTTGCAAACCTTCAACATCCGCAATCGCATGAGCATGATTCGCGGGCGGGTAAGTCAAAGGCTTGCCCTCAATATCTTCCCAACGAATGACCACGCCGCCACCTCCAGAATCCATATCAGTCACGCCAGACACCCAAGGCATTTCCGTGACGTGCGGCAGCCAGCCGGACACCGAAGCCCCAGGCTGAAGCATCACGTCCGTGATTTCGACATTGGCCGAAGCCGGTGCGCCCGACGATTTGATGCGAAGCTTTATCTTCGCCGGACGAGAATTCACCCTCAATACACCACTAGGCACACCAGCCCCCTAAACAAGATCAATTTCGATAATCTCCGTTGACCCATCCTCATAAGTGACTTCAGCTTCAGCCTTCACGTTGGGAACCCAGCCAGCCGGCCCGCCCGAAGACAGATCGAAACTCAGCGCGTAAGCCGACCGGTTATCAGGCTGAACTGTTTGCTCAATCCAGCGTTCGCCGGCGCCACTCAGCGCCACCGCATAATCGCCAGTAACGCCGCCCTCGACATGCTGCGCACCGAAGTGCGCCCAATGCTCAAGAGCATTATCGAACCGGCCATTGAGCAGCAGATTGAAAGGCACCAGGTCGAACGTGGCCACTCCCGAACCGGTGTTCAGTGTGCCCGAATCGTTCACGTCATCCGAGCCGGCCTCGCGCAGCGTTGCCGACAACGTGATTTCAGAATCCCAAGGATTCACCACGTCGTATTCGAGCCGAACGATTCGTTGCGCCTCGGAAATGCCCAGCTCGTTATCGACAACCGTCACCACATCACCAACGCCGAACCGGTCAAACTGCGCGCCAGACTGAACGGATAAATCGCTGACCTTGAGCTCATATGAATACTCGGGCCGGGCGCGCTTGGCAAGCACTGCCTGAGCCATTTCGAGCATCGTGAATGGCGTAGTGCCTGACTTGAACTCGTAAGTGTCAACGCGAACATCGCTCGTGAAACCGAAGTCGTCAATGTACGGCTTACCTCCGTTGACGCTTGCGATTGTTAGCCCGTCTTCGTTCTTCACATACAAGCGCGTTACCAGCGCAGTGGTGTCGGTGATGCGCCGCGCCTCGTTCAGCCCGCGACCATAGAAGAACCCAACGCCCTGAGTGCGCCCTGACTGGGTTACCAGTGAGACTTTTTTGGCGTTGTTGTCGAACACCAAATCGCCGCCGTGGTTCTCCTGGACTGTGCGCAGCAAGGCCAGAGGGTTGGTTTCTTCGGTCTCGTAGGTTCGAAGCGTGGTCACGTTGGCAACGCCGACGGTCCAGCCCGTGCCGGACAAGGCAGTTGTCATGACTTCGCCCGCCGTGACCTGCTTCCAGTTCTTGGCGCTGACCTTGCCGGCTGTAGCCAAATCGTAGAACTGCGCTTCAGCGTAAACGTCAAGAGTCAGCTCACCGCCCGAGCGGCCTTTCTCAATGCGTCGGACGCGGTATTTCTCCCCCGCCACCGACACGTATCGCTCATTGTCGATAATGCCGGCAAACTTGTGCGTCGGCGAAAGAGAAAACTCGAACTTCTGCTCGCCATTCACTTCGTTAGTGACCACAGCATCCAACGGATCAATCAGTACCGCCTCAGGCAAGGACTCGCCCCAAAGAACAATCGGCGAATGAGCCAGCTCGGGCGCATCCGGTTCATCCCACTGGCGCGGGCTCACGGTCACCGTGAATGACCGTGAAACCGACCGATTCAAATCATCCGACAACGTCACCGTGACCAAGCCCGACCCGGTTTGGAAACCCGCTGCAACCGACATGACCCCATCAGTCACGGTAACGCCCGCTAGCGCTGGTGCTTCAACCGTCCACGTTGGGGCGCTATAGGTGAAGAACTCCAACGGCACATGCACAATGTCGCCCTGGTCTAGCGAGCGGTCTGCAATCGGCTCCAACGTCGGCGGAGGTTCCACGGGCTCAACCACATCGAACCCGCTGAATGATTGCCCTTGGGCGATGGGGACCGTCCAGCGCAACAGGCCGCTAAAAGGCTCTGGCAGTTGGGCACCGGTCTGCCACGAAGCGCCATTATCGGAGGACCAATAAGGAACTACACCAGCCGGTGCGCCGACCAGCACCGGGCGCGCAGTCCACGAAAGACGCTCAGCGCCCGTTGAAATCTCCCGGTTCGCACCGTTAGGCACGATGCCCGATTCGGACACCGTGAAGTTGGTGCGGTTCGCGTTCAACTGCCCGTCAGCCCACAAGCCCAGCGACATTGAATCAACAAAATCGGCAAGGCTGAATGCGCCAGTCGGGTGGGCTACAAGCGCTTCGTCAAAAACGCCTGTAGTCCACACGCTGCCAGTCGGCAGCATGTATACGTCAAGATCAGCAGTACACGCGGAATTCGGTGTGCCCGTGAACGTGCGCACCGGCCCGAGCCAAGTCGCCTTGGTTGCCTGGTTGACCGAGAACATCTGAGACGTTTTCGCGGTCATGTCCAGCAGTTGCCCGACGAACTGCCAACCAGCCGTCTGAACCCAAGGATGATCTTCGTATTGATCCAGGATCGCCACGCCAGCGGAGTTGTAAACCTGATGGCGCAACCGACCGGCTGCGGTTGTCGCCACGTAGGCAAGCGGTGTGCCGCCACGCGAGGACATGAGCGGGCTGTGCGCCATGACGTAGTTCTGCCGCGTCCACAAGCCCATGAGCAATTTGCCTGAGGACGGCCACAAGCCCGCGAAATGCGGTAGCTTGAAGCCGCCCTTATCCGTGGCCGGATTGACGCTGTTCAGGCTCATTTGGTAGCCCCACGCGCCCTGAACATAGCCGTCGTTAGCGCCACCGACCACACGCGACCATTTGCGCGCTGGCGTGACACTGTCGCTGTAGATCAGCCCAGCGTCAGGGGTGATGCGTTGCAAGGCAACAGGGTTTAGGCCGGGGAACCCCAGAGGGATTTCGCCCGACCAGGCAAACCGGTCATCGTACATTGACTAAACCCTCCGATTATTCGGATACAGAACCACGCCGGAGACGTTCGCCCCAGACTTGGTGACACTGATCGAAGTAGGCACGCCCTGGGCCAGCATCGGGCGATCGTAATGGCTCATGAACGGAACCAAAGAAGCCACCCTAGCGCCCGAGGCATTCAGCAAATAGAACTCGTAAGTTTCCCAGTCCAAAGAGGCGCGCAACCCCGTGGCAATGCCCGACTTGATTTCAACTGAGAAGGAACCGACCTTGACCACGAAAGGCGGTTGGCCAGTCGCGTTCGTCGCCGGAAAAGTGATCTTTGGATATGTTGCCGTGTTGCCTCGCGACAACGTGAACAAAGTCGATCCAGTGAACGGCACTGATTGCGGGGCAACCTCCCGGGCATCCGGCAAACCAACCGTTTCGAAGGTGACTTCAGCACGAAGGTTGAAGCCCGAACCGCGCT
This sequence comes from Glutamicibacter halophytocola, assembly GCF_001302565.1. Classification (NCBI taxonomy): domain Bacteria; kingdom Bacillati; phylum Actinomycetota; class Actinomycetes; order Micrococcales; family Micrococcaceae; genus Glutamicibacter; species Glutamicibacter halophytocola. The sequence goes on along the minus strand of NZ_CP012750.1, from coordinate 648,188 downwards.
GCCAGCCGAAACGCTCCCACTTGATCGCATCCGAAACCATCACGTCTTGCCATTGCCACAACGTATCGAACTCAACGACCAGCGGACGCGGCCCGCGAGACGGGTCAATCATGCCAACGAAATTATCGCGACGCTGAGCAACCTCAGTCGCCGAAGCTCCTGAAATGATCACGTCGAAAACGAACTGCGAGTACTCGCGAGTCGTCCCGTGATACGTTCGACCGTCGTGCCCCGGTATCGCATCAGTGACAAGGCTCAGGCCGTCCAGTGACGGCCACTCGGTAAGAGTAGCCGTCACCCCGGCCAGGCTGGTCGAATCTGTACCGCCATAAATGAAACTCAACGCGTCACCCCAGCCATAGCAGTCTTTCCTTGCGCCCGAGCCGAGCGGGAACCGCGAGTATGCAGTTCCTGCGCGACCTGCTTCACGCGACGGTCACTGTCAACAACCATGCGATCCACCGACACCAGCGGGCCGTTGACCGTGAACCCGTCAGCCAGTGCGCCGTCCACTCCAACCGCCGGGGCTGTCGCCATGGTCTGCGTAGCCGGTGGCGCGGTGCGAACCATGCCCGCAACCCGGTTATCCAGCGCGCCCTGTCCCTGATCAATGCCGGCAATAACACCCGCCGGAATGTAAGCGCCAACCTGATCACGGAACACGCGAGACGGCGAATGGATACCCAACGCCTTGCGAGTCGCCTTGGTCAGCTTCGAAGCCAGGTTCTCAGCCGCTTTCTTCAGCTTCTTATCATCGGATTCAAGCCCCTTGATAATCCCCTGTTGCGCGGCAATGCCGACACCGAAGAACTCTTCAGCAGCCACGGTTCCGAAACGATTCGAGGCCGATTCAAGCCCCTTCCAATCCTTGGAAAGGTTGGACTGCTGCTTCTTCGTGCCCGAAAGAATCGCGTTCGCAACCTGAATGCCCTCAGTCGTGCCATAACCCGCAATCTCCTGAATCAGTCCAGGAGGAATACCGGCCTTGCCCAAAGCCGCCAGCTTGGAGGCGAACTGCTTCGCCTTGGCCGCCAACGACTTCACACGCGAAGAAACCTCGGCAATACTGAGCTTCTTTTTCTTCCCGTCCTTGTCCTCGGTCGGCTTCAAATCGAGCTCACCCATAATGCGCTCGGCGTTCTGGTTGCGGTATTCAACCATTTCATCGAGGCGCTTATTAGCGGACTCGATGCGATCAGCCATGACCTCGCGAGCCTTGGCCAAGTCCGCGAGGGTTGCCGAACGGGTTTGCTTGGTCGCGTTCCGCGTCCACTTGCCCGCCTTGCTCAGCGAGTTCACGAGACGCTGAACGCCCTTGACCCCGCCAAACTCCCAGATGCCAGCCGTAGTTTTCGCCTGGGCATCCAAAAGCCTTTGCGCCTTGGACTGCGCTGCCTGAATCGTCCGGATATTCCGCTTAGCGGCCTTCTCTGCCTCGGCCTTGGACAAGGTAGGCAACTTGTCCTTTTTATTGGCGTTGTACTCGGCCCGCGCCGCCTTCTTAGCAGCAGTGCGAGCCTTGGAGCTCTTCAGCTTGTCGGCCTTGGCCAGAGCAGCATCACGCTTCTTGGCCAAAGCCTTGTTGTGCTTCGCGATCTGCGCATTCGCCTTGGTTCGATCAGCTTTGGCGTTAGCCGTTTCCTGCTTGATCGCCTTCTCGCCAGCCTTGGCAACAGCCTTCGACAAGTCTTCAACCGCTTTCACGGCCTTGTCCTTGTCGGCAGTCACACCAGCAGCCAGACCCCGGCTAATCTGCTTGCCAACCTCGTCACGGAACACACGCGAAGGCGAATGGATGCCGAGGAATGACTTTGCCTTGTCGATTGCGCCCTTGGCCACGCCAACGATGGAATCGACAACTTGCGTTGCCATGGCCTTGATGCCGTCGATCATGCCTGTGATCATCTGGCGGCCAATCGTGCCTAGCTTGCCGGGCAGGCTTGCCAGGGCTCCGGTGATGTTGCCAATGAGGCCTTTGAAGAAGTTCACCACGGCATTCAGGCCGGTCTGCACCGCCGTGCGCACCGCAGCCATTCCGTTGGTGACTAAGCTCTTGACCGCGTTGAATGCCGTCGAGAAGAAATTCCTCACGGCGTTGAGAGTTCCCTGCACGATGCTTCGAACCAGATTCATTCCGGTTTGAACAGCAGCTTTGACACTGCCAAGAGAGCTTTGAACGGTGGACTTTACAGCGTTCCAACCGGTGGTGAAGAGACCTGTGATGCTCTTCAACACGGCCATGATGCCCTTGACCATCTTGCCGACGAACCAAAGTTGAATCAGGTTCCACACCGCTTGGACCGCGCCGGAAACGATCTGCTTCAGCGACTCCCAGACCTGCGCCCAATTGCCTGTGAACAGCGCCCCGATCAGCGAAATCACGCCAGTGATCACGCTGACCAGACCTTGAATCGCGCCGATCACGTTGTTCACGATGCCCTGGACAATGCTGATCACAATCGGCATGAGGATCTGAAGCGCCGGAATCAGAATCGCAAGGATCACGTTCACCACGGGCATGATTGCGCTCATGATCGCCGTGAACGCTTGCCCCAGCATGGGTAGAACACTTGATGCTAGTTGCCCCAGGATCGGGGCCAGCGCGCTCACCAGTTGCGCCACAAGCGGAGCAAACGCCGAAACGAGAGTGGTCACCAGTTGGATAACTACTGGCAGGATCGTTGACACCAACTGGGTGAAGACAGGAACAATTGCCGTCATCAACGTTGCCGCCAACGGAAGAACCGCCGCGACAATCTGACCAAACGCTGTGCCAAGAGTGCCGAGCATGGCAGCGACCTGAGGCAACACCGGCAACAGCGCCTGAACAATCAGCGAGATAGGCGAGAACGACGTAGCGAACTCAATAATCTGAGGAATCAACGGAGTAATCGCCGCGCCGATCTGCGCGAACACAGGACCGAGCGCTGCGCCAATCTGGCTTACCAGCGGGCCAATCGCGCTGCCAAGTTGAGCCAGCATCGGCCCCATAGTCGAATTGACCTGGGCAGCTAGCGGGCCGAGCACGTCGCCGACTCGCGAAATCGCGTCGCTGATACCTGAGAACACGGCTGGCATGTTTTGCTGCGCCCACTGCCCGAAGGCCTCCATGGCTGGCTTGATCGCAGCGTTGATACCGTCCAAAACGGGAATCAAAGCATTCGCGCCAACGCGGGCGATCTCCAAGAATGGGGTTGCGACCGTTGCGCCGATACGCGAACCAGCAGCCGAAAGGTTAGCCATGGAACCGGTGAAGGTCTTACCCATTTCAGCCGCAACGTTGCCTGATGCCTGGGTCATGGCGGCTTCAAACTCTTTGAAACCAATCTCGCCCTTAGAAGCCATTTTTTCGACTTCAGCACCGGTCTTGCCAAGTTGCTTAGCAAGGGTTGCTGTTAGTGGGATGCCCTTCTCGTTGACCTGAGCGAGAACGTCACCCTGAGCTTTGTTCGAGGTTGCGACCTTGTTATAAATCGCGCCCATTTCATCCATGCCCACGCCAGCCGAAGCCGCCGAGTTAGCAACAGACTTGAGCATGCGCTCAAGCGCCTCGCCGGGCTTGATGCCAGCGGCAACCGCGCCCGCTGCCGTCGTAGCCGCTTCACCCAAACCAAAGGATGTACCGGACACGGACGCAAGCGCGTTATCCATGATTTTTGAGACGGTCTGAGTGTCGTTGCCCAAACCTTTGAGCTTGGCCTGAGCGTTCTCAATGTTCAGCGCACGCGAGATGCCACCCTTGGCGGCCAAGCCAATACCGACCGCCGCGCCAATCGCCCCGGCCTTTTTCACAACGCCAGCGAATGCCCCACCAAATTTCTTGCCTGAGCTCTTGCCAGCATTCGTGCCCGCAGTATCAGCGGCCCCGCCAAAATCACGGTTGAGCTGCTTGCCCATACCCTGTGTGACGGCCTGAATCTGAACGTAGGCGGTAGCAAGATTGGTAGCCACAAAACACCCCTTCCCGCCCGATTTTGGGCGTGCAAAAGAGGGGTTGAGCTAATGAACGCTCAACCCCTCAGTGGTAGATATTTAGCGGGATTTGCGATTGAAGTAGGCGGCTTGCTTCGGCGTGATGCGAAGAATGCGACCGTCTTTCGCCCGATACTCAACGAGCCCATCGTCAGGCTGGCGAGCGCGCCTTTCGGCCATGCGTTTCTGCATTTCCTTGATGGACACAGGCCGAGCGCTAAAGTTCTGCGAAGACGTATCTTCGAACCCTGGACGGGGAATTGGCTTAGGGGGCTTCTTTCCCTTTTGCCCATCCTTGGTTTTCTGCCAAACCAGCACGCGCAGTTCATCAATCTGCGCGGCGGCCAACTGATGCGCCAATGACCAGCCGCCAGCAACCGCCGTCAGAGTCACTGATTCCTCGGGAAGATGAACCACAAGGTCAGTCGCTTCACGCAAGCCAAGCGCCCGCAACTCTGCCATGCTCAGGCCGTAGAACCTGCGCACGTCAGCTCTAACCTGCCCGCCATACTCTGATAAGAGATAGGCGAGCTTGGTTAGTTTGGGGTTGCTGCTTCCAGCAGATCAGCGAGCAACTGCGCACCATCCGTGATGTTCACGCGGCCAGTCTCTTCGTCGCGGATCTTCTCCAATAGCTCGTCATACTTGGGCTTGCCGACCATTCGACGCAACAGCCGTCCCGAGTAGCCGGGGTTTTCGTCAACGTAGCTCAGTTCATCCAACAGTTCGAAGTCATCGAACAGCTCTTCACGAATGCGAAGCTCAATGCCCCGCAGCTCGATGACGCGGTAGCCATCTTCAATGACGACTTTCTTCTTGCGGTCCTGGGGCTTCTTAGCGCCAGCGGGAATCTTCGTGGAATCAGTTACCTTGATTGCTTCAGCCACAGCGGGGCCTCCTAAAAATGGTGAGCAGGGCAAAAGGTTTTAGAATCCTGTCGGGCGCGGCCCCGCTAAAGCACGCCCGACAGGTGGTTTTCAGTGGCTAGGCTTCGCCGTCATCCAGGTAGATGTAGGCCTTCACGCCGTCCGCGTCTGGGTAAGCGGTCAACGTAATGTCGTAACCGGTAGCCTCTTCGTTCTGGTAAACGATTTCGCCTCGCTCAGTCACCTGCGCATCAGGCAAGACGATTCGAATCGAGTGCTTGTCATCGAGAACGTCGATGACAACGACGTTGTGTGGCGACTGCGCGCCGGTCACCTTGACTGCCGAAGCGGTGGCGGTAGCGTCCGCGTAATAGATCTGCAGCGACAGCGCGTTAGTTTCCAACATGACAAGCTGGAACGTCACGTCATGCGAGGTCTGAACCTTGCGAACGGTGTCGCCGTTCTGCCACGCCGTAATGTCGGTAACGTCTGTTTCGATGGCCTGAGTAACGCCGTCAGGGCCGATGTATCCAACGTCCTTGAAGGCGGCTGCGAGCGCCGCAACAGCATCGGTCGGCAGTGTTGTCGCGATGGGTGCGAACGACACGGCGCCGGTAGTGGCGACGCGAACATTCTGAGCAGTATTCACCATGACTTACCCCTTTCTGGGCATAAAAAAGGAGCGAAGCTAAATAGCTTCGCTCCTTGTCAAGATTTCGTAATTTTGTCTAAAGCGTGGAACCTTCGCATCAGGGTCAGGCATCCACACGATCCCGCCAGACGGGCGAGCTTTATAAATGAGCACGCTCTTCAGCCGCTCATTCCGTAGCGCTTTCAAATGCGCTTCAACGTCTAACGCGAGGTCAAAAGCTTCGGCCTCGCTTGCACCCCAGGAATCAACAATGACGGACCGCCAACCATGCACAATCGATTCATCGCTACCCCCTGAAGGCTCTATGAGAACGAACTTCGTCGGCCGTGGATTAGGCACGCGAATAACTGCAATGCGAACCGCGAGGGGCGTAGACAGTGCCGCCTGGATCGCTGACAAATGATTGCCGTAACGTAATAGTTCAGCCACCGCCCACCGCCTTAGACAGAGCGCCAGCCTTCGCCTCTGCACGCATCGCATCGGCTGTTTGTGTGTAAACGTTCGCGATTACACGATTGCCCATCTGATGCACTCCAACTTCGAAGCCCTCGCCTGCTTTGACAGCGATGCGCTCAGCTTCGCCGCTCACTACTGCCTCAACTTCGCCGCGCTTACGAAGCTCGTTGAATCCGGCAATGTGCAGCTTCACTTTGGTTTTCGCCATGGTTACCCCTCTACTCTTTTGAGCCTGATTCGATAACCGGGCGTGAATCCAAATGGTCCGTGGTTGAAGTCCTCGGGCTTTCCCTGCGCCTCCAGTGGTTCCGGTTCGTTAGGTAGCGTCACCTTGTCCCGGTGCTGGGTGAACGGCTTGGAGCAATATAGGTCAATGTCGTGGTCAATGCCTGAGGAAAGATCGCGAATAGGCTGATCCGGGCCAGGAGGCCCCCACCCGTAAACGCTGACTTCAATCGGCGGCAAGAAAACCTCGATAGGGTTTCCCCAATCGTCTACCGCGTCAACAGCACGCGCTTCATGCAAGACTTTGAACCGCTCAGGAAAAACCGGCATGCTCACCGCCCTGGAATGATCATGAATGCCTTGCGGTTCCGATTCCCTCCGCCCAGCAATTGCCGGTGCAACTTGGTAAGGAACAAGGAGGCCTCGCGGGCGCGGAAGGAAAGCGACTGAGAGAACGGGCCAGCCGTAAATGTCTGTTGAGAAACATCGTCGCCGTCGCTTGCATCAACTTCACGCTTCAACGCTGTTGCGACCATTTGGCACACAACAAGCTTCACAACATCCGTGTCTAACTTGCCCGAACTGATACGCCCATCGATACCGGGATAAAGGCCCCGAATAATGGTGCTCGCCTCGGCAAGTTTCGTTTCCGCGACCTCGCGAAGTTCCTCAGGTAAGTCCGGCCAGTGCTTCACCAAATCTTCAAGACTAGCGAAAGGCTCGGCCATGACTATTCAGCCTTGCGAGGGCGACCGCGCTTAGGCGTGGCTGGCTTAGTGAAGTCTGGTTCGCCCGATTCCTCACCCTTGCCGTTTGCGTCGCTCTGCGCGTCGCCTGTGCCCTCTGTGTTTGCATCAGGGTCGGAAGCGACCTGCGCCTTGGCTTCGGCAAGAATGGCCTTTGCCTCAGCTTCAGCCTTAGCGATGATCCCCGCCGCGTCATTCTCGGCGCGAGCAATGATCAAGCCAACTTCATCCGGCGCGCCCGAAGTGAACTGCACGGCAAGCGCATTCGAGTCATTGCGCTTAGCGGTAACCCAATCGGGCAATTCGTCGCCCGGCTGGAACTCGTGCAACTTGCCGGATGCGTCAAGCGCCGAAGAATGGCCTAAAGAAATGTTTCCCATAATAGGAACCTCCAAGATTGATGCCACGTTGGGCCGCCCAAACTTTGGACGGCCCGACGTTGGCTAGTGGCTAGGTGAGCGCCAGGCCGGAAAGGGTCAGGTTTGCGTTTGGAACTACCGGCAGCGCGATTGCAGACGCCTTAGTCCACTGAGACACTGGGTCATTGTCCGAGTAGGAGCCAACCACGATGCCCGGCGCGTCGGTCGAGTCGATGCCGTAGTTCTCGTCCAGTGCCTCGGCGGTAACGCCCCAAAGGGTTTCGCCGATCTTCTGGCCCGCAGGTGGCAGGAACAGAACGCGCTTAGGGTCAAGGATTGACTGCGCGTTGCCGTCCTCCCCCTGAATCTGGGCTTCGTAAACGGTGAACTTAGGCAACTGGAACGAAGCCAGCAGCGCGTTCAAGGCATCCACGGTGACGATGTTCTGAGTCGAACCCGCTGGCAGGATGTAGCCACGGATTGCGCTGTTGCGCAAAAGCACCGAAATGAGCTGGTCGGAAACCAGCGCCTCGGCAGGTCGGATACCGTTGGTTGCCTTGTACACGGCAGACCATGCCAGCAAGTCCGCGATAGGGTCGGAACCGGCCTGATCCCATCGAATTACAGCGGTCTGCGTATGGCTTGCCTTGCGACCGAAATTGGCCTCAAGTGCAAGCCCGTTCTCAGACAAGGTAACCTTGCCCAAGTTCAAAGCCTCGCCACGCGCAATCTCAAGACGCGCCTTGATTGCTTTTGCGAGCTCAACCGCATCATTCAGAATCGCATTCTTGATGCCTTCGTCAAGCTTGCGCATCTTCAGGCGGTCGTACTCGCCCAGGCGGCGCTTCTCCGAAATTGGAGGCAGCTCGCCATTGATGCGAGAAATGCCGGTACGGCCCGAAATGGGCGACTCGGCATCGTAGGCACGGAACGAAGCAGCGCGAGAGAGGCCGCCGCCGCCAACCGACGCACGGAAGTCAATGTCATCGGTTGTAACGTCCGGAAGGTAAGCCGACAGGGCGAAAGCGTTCTGCGGCAGATCGGCCAGCGCAGAGCGAACATAACCGGTCAGCTCGGCGGGGTCAATGTATTCAGTGGATAGCACTAGTGCCATTTAGGTTGCCTCCTAGGCGAAAATGATTCGACCGGCAGCAGTTTCCTGACCGGCAGCGTCTACGGATACGGGCAGCTTGGCGGTCTTCACGCGACCATGCTCAAGAATCGCGCCGCCGATTGGGGTCGCGGTATCCTCGGGAACTCGCACAGTAGTGAACAAGAAGCCAGCCAAAACGGCTTCAGCAGTCCAAAGAACGTACTTCTCGCCGGATTTAGCCAGCGGAAGGCCAGACTTCAGCCAGCCGTCAGGGTAATGAGTAGCCTTAGTGAACGTCGAAGCGTCCAAGGTAATGGTCTGCGCCGCGTTAGTGCCGTGGGCAGAGCCGAGCCAAGACTGGTCATCCTGGCCGAAGGATTCACGCTTGATAGTGATATCCATGGTTCCCTCCTAAAGGGGTAAAAGGTTTGCTTACTTTTTTCGGCTTTCGTAGAGGTCGCGCCCTGCGTCCAAAGAGCTCGCGGGCGCTCCACCGCCGCCAGCGCCAACGCGTCGGTTCACCCGGTTGCGCGCATCGGTCGCTAGTCGCTTGGCGAGATTCGACCGCTTGTCGGCATCGGTTACTGAAGTCAGCAGTTCAATGTCCGATTCGTCTTCGATGTGGTGGGCTGCAGCCAGCTTCAAGACCTCAATCTGAGAATCCTTAGCGGCCAACTCGGCATCTTTCGTGGCAATCGTCGCGTCGCGTTCGGTGATGGATTCGGTCAATGCCTCGTTCTCGGTGCGCAGTGAATTGCGGTCATCACGCGCTTTTCGCAGGTCGGCTAGGAGCGATTTCTTGGATTCGTCGGACTTGAAATCGTCCTCAGGCTTTTCGCCTTCGTCGCCCTCAGGTTTGCCGTCTTCTGGCTTTTCGCCGCCTTCTGGCTTGCCTTCGTCTCTTGGCTCGCCTTCGTTAGACGCGTCGTTATTCGAGCCTTCGCCCGAATCTTCGCCGCCCGGCTTGCCGTCCGCGCCAGAACCGTCGTTGCCCTCAATGAACCGAGCTCCGCGCATGCCCATCACGGACATGTAACTAGGGACCTGCTCAAAAATAGGCATAGCAAAACGAGACATTCTTACCTCCACAGTGATTTTTTGCCGTCTCGGCAACTACCCCGGCACCATCTAGGGCGGGAAAACTAAAGCCCGAAAGCAAACAGCTTTCGGGCATGAAAAAACCCCGCGTCACCAGGACACGGGGTTAGGAAAATATTTGGTTAGGCGGCGGTGCTTCGCCTAATAACGGCGGCAACGCGTTTGGGGTCGCCAAACTGCTTGAACTCGTCGATAAGTTCACCGTCCACGGGGAAATCGTTTTTTGCCGCAAAGGACATGGCAACATCAGCGGCAAGCCATTCTTCGCCAGCATCGTTGAATTCATCAACCAGTTCAATTTCTTCTGGCTTCAAACCAGGGCGCACGTCATCAGCTAAACGCTGCGCGAAATCTACTAGGTTACTCATAAGTCCTAGGATACCTCGATCTGTCGATGTTCCGAAGCTTCTCTGGCTTCAGCCCACTTTCGGTAAGTTTGAAAATTTCGGCGCCTCGCATTGGGTACGCGCTGTGAATGGCACCCTCCTTGACCACGACTCGAATCAGAATGTCTTGATATATTCCTTCGGCCAGCTCAAGTGCATCATCTGGAGCGGATTTTTTCCCTCGGCGAAGTGTCGTAAATATAGCGTGATCGATCTGAGGCTTGCCCCAGTTTTTCGGGAATAGGTTCTTTCCCAATTTCCCGCTGGAAAACAAGTGGCCGCCGCCTTGTTCATCACCGTGCAAGATGTGGTTCCATGCTTTTTCAGTCGGCTTCAGTTGCGGTTTCCCGTCCGTGAAATCATCCGGGAACATCTCGCGCATGCGCCCCGCAATCGTCTTATCGTCAGGCTGCAAACCATCAGAAAGAACTTCATCACGCGCCTTGTTGTACTTCTCTTCCAGCGCATCCGGGTCATAACCGGCGAGCGCGGGCGAATCATCGAATGACGGGATGATCATGCATCGGTCATCGTTGTGGAACTCGTTGCCGACACCGCCAGCGGTTTGCTCGGTTGCGTAGACCCATCCGCGAGAGGCCAGCATGTGGCACCATGCGCACGTTTTACCGCCAGCCGGTACACGCGCCCAGAAGGTGCGTGCTGTGTCTTTAGAGGCGTTGACGTGAACGGTTTCGCGTGCCGTGTATTCCACGAATCGTTGCAAGCGCCCGTTGAGTGAAGCGACTACCTTGGCGGGGTTATCTGATTCGAATTGCTGGGCCGAGTATTCGTAGGCGTTCCTGGCTTGTTCGTCGGGAACGTTTGGCGCGAGCGTTGCGCGATAATCTGCCGTTGCGCTGGACTGTTCCCGCAGCAGGTCGTAGAACTCGGCCGCAACCGTGCCGGACAGATTACCGTATCGGCGACATAGTTCAACAAACACATCGCCAAGGGCTTCGCGCTTTTGATCGATAGGCCAATCAGACATTAGGGCGTAGGCGTCCGAAAGGTCTTTCTTCGCCGAATCAGAAATTTTATCTAGCGCCGCACGATACTTGTCAACATCGGCACGTTTCACTTCGCCCCCTAACTGCTCAAAGGTCGCTCAGTGAAAACTAGGCGATTGGCTCGGTTTCCGGTTTCGGCGCTGGTTCGTTCGCGGGCTGCTCCGAATCGGCGTTTCCTTGTGGGTTTGCCATTCGGTCCAGCATTGAGCGTGCTTCGCTCTTGCGCATGTAATCCATGTTTCGGCTGATCTGGTCATCCGATAACCCATAGAGCTCCATGGAGAGTTCGGGGTCGCCGGTTGGGAACGCCTGGGCATATTTCAGGGCCGCATCCGACCGAGCAGCAACAGTAGGTGTGCCAGGGTCAGCGAATCTGATAGATAGCCCGCGAGTATCAGCCTCAACCGATGCGAACGAAGCGCCACGCTTCACAGCGAGAACCTTGCGCGCAAGATTCAACATCGCCGATTCGTAAGACAGTTCAATCTGATATTCGATCAGCGAAACCATGTCAGCTTCAGCAGCTCGAATCGCGTCTGCCGACGCCGGTTGATTCTCCTGGATGCCCAAATAGCTCATGGGCATAGAAGTTTCTGAAGCAACCTGCAAACCGATTGACTTGAACATGTCCGAATGCGGTTGCATCGAAGCCTGAGAAAGCTGTTGCAACTGTGCACGAACAAGCTTGCCTTCTTCGTCATCCCAAATATCGGGTAGCGCCCAAATGCCGCCCGTTATGGCCTTCCAAACATCAATTGGTTTGCCGTCTTTGTCAGTGAAATGCTCTTCACTCGCACCAAGCAATGCACGCTGAGGAGCACTAAAGAACTCCGCAGTTACTTCCATGCGAAGCAAAGTGCGAACGCCACGCTCAATCGAGCCAATCAGCGGACGGGTAATACGCGAGCGGCCAAAAGGCCGGTCAATATCCCAATCCCAAATGAAAGGCTCGCAGCCAACCACGTCATGATCTTGGCGCGCTTTCTCAACGACAACCCAACGTCCGTCTACGCGGTCAACGGCAAGAATCCAGCCGGGCACATGCAGATTGGTCTTGGAACCGTCTAGAACTTCTAGAGCCGCCGAAACAGTGCCGGTGCGCGGGTCCATAATGCAGGTAGATTCAAGCGCCGACCGGACAGAGATGACAACCTCAGGTTCGCCCGCATCCATGACGCCTTTAGAAGTGAAGACGAAGGCCGGGCCATGCTTCATTGAAGACTTGATAGCGCCACGCAAGGAACGTGCAACGTAGCGGCCTTCAAATGTCTCTTTTAGGTCGGCCAGGGCGCTAGCGTTGCCCGGCAGCCGGAATCCTTCTGGGCGAATACGAGATGCCGGAACTGAAACAGTTTTTTCAGCCCAGCCGACCGGCGTTTGAAAGTCAACCATATGCGGAGGAACTGAAAAGCCGATGCGATCTAGACGGCGCTTTGAATCATGCAAGTTCTTTCGCAAATTATTGCGGTGAGAGCGCTTGCGAATGGTGCGAAGCATTCCTTCGAATAAAGAGCGCTCCGATGCGTCCAATTCACGTTTCACGCGCATCGCCGCCTTTCAATTAGAGAACTACCGCATGGCGTTTCTTCGTAGTTTCTTTAGATGTTGACCGTTGTCGCCGAGCAAACTTCGTCGCTCCGAATAGCGCGCAAGTGGCTGCCATGGTTGGCATTAGGTCAACTTCCAAATCTGTTCGGTTCCATTTGAATGAACCTGGTCGATTTTTGATTGGGTCCTTGACTGTGCATTTCAATGACTCGTAGAAGGCGTCTTGCTCAACGAACCACGTCACCGACTGTTCACGGTGGAATGCGTGATAAAGCTGGCCGCAGCCCTGGGTGAACTCGTTGGCGTCCAGAACTCGAACCATGAGCCCGCGCTTTTTCAACGGCGTCTCTAGCAGGTCGCGAGCTGGGCTGTAAGCATCAAGTACTACCGGGATTCGACGCTTGCACCGTTCCCAGAACCATTCGACAACCGCCGAAATGCCGCCCGAATCAAAATCAGTGTTCGCCGCAAGTTCCAAATGCATCGCGTCATCAGTCGGCAACGCCGCGCAAATCGAAATACGGGTTTTCTCAGGATTCATATCCAGCCCGAAAGCAATCGGCGCAACCTCAGAATCAATCTGCTCAGCAGTCAACGCTTGGCGCTTCAAAACCTTCTCAGTGAACGCCAGTTCCAACTTCGCTGCAGGTGACGGGAACATGTTCAACCGTTCACGCGCAAAGCTTCGCGCTGACATACGCTCGCATTCGCCTTCAATGGTTGATTCAGCGATACGCGACCCGCCAGCTGGGTTTGCATCAGCCCAGTTCTTGCGGTCGCGAACGAAGGCCTGAAGCTCAATCTCGGTCATCTTGTCCAACTCGCCCTGGGGTGAATGCTCTACCCAAGCAGAACGGTTAGACCGGCCCGTAACAGCAGCCGAGCGAACACGAATAAAAGGCGCGCCTCGCTCGCCGTCTGTCTTCGGAGGCGTGCCCATATAGACAATCACCGGGTCACCCGAAGGCGAAGCTGAAACGGTGGCTTCTAGAGCCTCCTGCTCGTCTTCCTCGTATTCCTGAGCTTCGTCAACAATCAAGAAATCGAACGAAGAGCCACGACCAGCGCCACCAGTACGGGCGCCGACCTCGATAAGCCCACCATTGCTAAGCTCAATCGCCTCTTGGCCGTTCGTTTTACGAATCTCAACAACCATTGCATTGAGCTCAGGGAACGGCGCGTTAGGGTCATTGACCTTGCGACCAAAGAACGACATGAGACGCTTGAACGCCTTGCGCGCCGACGTGAGCAAGTGCGAAGTGTGCAAAATCTTGAATCCGAGAACAACCATCAGGTAAAGCTCCACGGCCTCAAGTGCGCCATTCTTGCCATTCTGGCGAGCAACAGACAGCCCCCAAGTAGAAGCTACCCATCGCCCTTCTTCAGTCATGCGAAACCAAATGCGAACCGCATTCGCTTGCCATTCATCCAAGATCAGCCCGTAAGCGGCGGCAAGCTCAATACACGCTTCAGCGTGAACCAAACTCGCATTCTTGCACTTAGGCGAAATCTGATAGCGAGCGGACTGATTACCGGCGAATGACACGACAGAATCACCCGCTAACCAGTTTGTTGAGCCACCCTCGCCCGAATTTCGTCAAGAGCAGTCACGCCAGCCGGAACCGGCTTAGCCTCACCGCCCTTAGGTGCGGTTGCTGAAAGCCCGAAGCGAGCAATCTTTTCGACCAAAGTCGCGAACACCGATTGCTGTTGGCGAGCTTCGCTAAGGACATTTTGAAACTTCACTTCAACCGAAAAAGGTTCATCCTCGGCTTCAGGGAAATCAAGCCGGAAAACCATCAGCTCTAAAACACCCTTGCCCTGAATGACGTTATCGAGTTCATCCAGGCGATCAGCCGTGCGAGCGGCCTCAAGCACCAGAGCATCGCGAGCAATCTCGCCCGTCCTTAGCGCCTTCCAAATCTCAACGCCACGTTCACCAAGCCCAACAGGAATATCCACCGGTTACCCCCTACAGCTTGAAGATGCGCCCCGTAACTGCGATGTAACGGCCCGCCGTGTATCGTTCGATGTTCCGACCGTCGCGAATCTTGCGCCCCGGCCCCTCTTCAGCTTCAACGAAGACATGAACGCCCTCGGAAGACTGCGAAATCTCAGTGAAAATAATCCGTTCAGGAATCGCCTGGATTGCCTCAGCAGCCCAACCGGCAACCCGCCCATTCGCGATGCAATGGTCAAAGTCGTAACAGCCGATACCGTCACCCAAAACAAAACCCATGCCAACGCCAGCAGATGACCCGCGAGCAGTCGCAAAGTCCGACCATGTGCGCGAATCCGTAGAACTCGCCGGACTGCCTGAAGCGGTCACCGGGCGCTTGGAATTGGTACGCCTTACCCAACGGTCACGCGAAGTCATCTCAACCGGGAAACGCTTTTCCTCGCGGTGCGCGTAAACCCTGCATTTCGAGCTGCAAAAGCGTGCTCCAGCGCGAGGCAGGTTCATCGGCCCGCCACATTTTGCATACGCGCAACGCTTCGTTTCCATGCCCTAATTCTACCATTTTGTAACGGATAAACCCCGGAATCACGGGGATTTTTACGGGCGCGCAACCTAACCGAAACCAAGCCTAAAATCGGTCGAAACGGCCATTTGCAAAACACCTAGTCAGAGGCAAAAGCCAGCCAAACGCCCAAGCCAGAAAGCTCGGGGGGATATTTTCGCTATGCAAGGAGGGGCGAACCCGGCACCCCCTGTCAACCCCTTACCCCCACCCTTTTTGCCCGCGACTTTTTCCACAGGCTGTGGGTTTCGCTTCACCATTTGCGTGAGGTTTTGAGGGGTTGGCGGGCGAGGATGCTTTTTGTTTTGGGGGCGGTGCGGTTGCCTTTGCTGATGTTGCATTGTCGGCAACAGACAACAAGGTTTGAGGGGTCATCGGTGCCGCCTTTGGAATGCGGGATGATGTGGTCAACCTGTGCGCCGTTGAATGCTCTTCGGTCTTGGTAGTTGAGCCTATGTGAGCAGTAAACGCATTTGGTTTGTCCGTTGTCTTGCGCGTCTCTTAGGACTTTGCGGGCGGTATTTAGCCATTGGCTTGTGCCTGTGCGTGATGTGGCCATGGTTCACCGCCTTGTTGCTTGGCTTCGTTGCCTTGCGGGTGTTGCGTGGTTGTTCTCGGCAGAGTGTGCGCCCGACCGTAAGGAGTATCGGGCTTGCTCATGGCGGCTCACTCTTCGTTCCTATGTCGCCCACATGACAAAGCGGATAGGTGACGTTGACCGAGGGTCTTAGGGGGCAGGGGTGTTGCCGGGGTGGAGGTACTGCCCAGGGTCTTCGCCTGGGGTGGGGGTCTTACTGAGCAGGGGGGCTAGGTAGCCGAGTACATCGCCACCGGTGGCTATGACCGGCGCGAGTTCGGCGCGTTTATCAAGACTAAGGTTTGTTGGTAGCACTAGGAGGTTGGCAACTAGGCCTCTCCCATGTCCGCTGGGTCGTATGACCTTTACCCATGATCCGTTATCAATTTCGATTGATTCGTGACCGTTGGACCAGCGCACTACTGCGATTCCCGCGAGGCTTTCAGTGAGTTGCTTCACCACTGCCAATGGTTGCTCGTGAACAATGACAACGTTTCCTTGGTCATCGTCAACGGTGTTTATTATGGCTTCGATGATGTGCTTGTTCAGCAAGGCGCCTCCTAGGATTGTGGCCGCGACTGGCACCAGCATGTGCCTAGGTAGTGTCCGCTTGGAGAGTGGATTCCCAGTAGTCGGTTGATCCATTTTCGGGCGAGACGTTTCATTAGGTCTTCCCTTCAAAGTTTGTGACGGTCTGCACTCTGCTCACTCGCATGGATGCTTTGTTGAGGGTGGCCCGTCTGGTGCCGATGCCGTGATTCGAACACGAAACCTACCGCTTACAAGGCGGTTGCTCTGCCGTTGAGCTACTAGGTCATTAAATGCCGATAGCGCCAACTGAAGGGGTTGAGTCTTTCAGTTGGCGCTATTTGGGCATGAAAAAAGCCACCGTTTCGGGTGGCTTGGCGGGGATACAGTTTTCCCCTAGAAATGAGGGTAACAGACTTTTTGCTTACTCGCGAATCTTTTGGTGTGCGGCGAGTAGGTCGATTGGGAAATAGAGACGTCGCTCTTTTTCGCCAAATCCGATTCGCTCTAGCACGTAGCGAACGTGTCGCCGATCAACCCAGTTTTCGAAGGTTTTCTTATTGAGCTTCACGCCGCTTTGGGTTTCGAGTTCTTCGCGGGCTTCTCGTGGGGGTAGTGGGGTTTTTCGAAAGTAGGCCGTCCTTTCTGCCCTGAGTTGGTCCAGGTCGTACCAGGCGCCGCAATTTGGGCATTCGGTGCTGTCTGCGTCGGGCGCGGCTTGTAGCTGTTCCCCGCATTCGTATTCTTCGCCGGTTGCCCCGTCTGTGAGCATTGTTAGGCAGTTGCCGTAGACGTGTTTTTCCATGGGGTTATCTATGGCACGTTCGGCTTTCGCTAGTAGGCCCTGCAACATCGGCAGGAATTTCCCGGCGAATTTGTCCTTGGCTAGCTTCGAGGCATCGAGCGCTACTATCTCGCCGTTGGTTTTGATTTCTACCCATAGTCGGAGTGCTGAGCGTACTTCGAGCGCTCCGACGCGAACGGGCATTGCTGGCTCTGTGGTCATGCCTTCGCCGCCTTCGCGGTTGCGCGGGGCGGTTGCGTCGAGCCGGGCCATGGTGATGAATAGTTCGTCCATCATGTCGGGGACTTTGTCTAGCCAGGCTTGCAGGTCGCTTATGCATTGCCCGCAAATGGGTTGTTCGGTGGGGTTTGCGCAATCGTCTGAAGTGCATTCTGCCACTGTGGTTTATTCCCCTTCGTCGGTTAGGTGGGCTTCAATTTTGATTACGGTTTGTGGGTCGCTTCGAAATTCTCGGCTTAGCCCTCGGTCGCGAACTTTGATTTGCGTGGTGAGGAATCCGTGAGTGATTTCGGCTATGCGTCCGCTGAGGCCCCCATTGCCGGGCACGAAGACTTCCAAGCCGAAATGGTCGATGTTGTTTAGCCGCCCCAGCTGGATTGGCTGCATGTCTCGCGAAGTGTTCAGCATTGCCGTTTGCCCTTTGAGTGGTTGCGGCGGCTTTCGGTTTTGATTGATCCGATTGCTGCTGCTACGAAGATTGCGGCGGTTGACATGGCGACGATTGCAATTGCTGTGCCTACAATCCAGCCGAGAAGTGTTAGGGCGCTCATAGTTGTATGCCTCCGCTGCTCCCCAGGTTGTCGAAATCTTCGGGCGTGATTGGTTTCGGGGCTTCACCCCTTGCGACCAAGGCGGCATGGGGTGGCCGTGTCGGGCGTTTTTGGTTTACGTCGATTGTGATCGGCAATTCGACTTTGCCGAGGTTGATTTCTTCGCCGTTCGGAGTGCGGGCGAAGAGGTCTAGCTCGATGTTGTGGATTGCAGCCATGTTGGTTAGTTACCTTCCATGAGTTGGCGGGTGGCGAATCGTTGAGATGCTTGGTCCAGGTAGAAGCGCATCCGGTTTTTGCCGTCATGGATTTCCCATAGTTCAGCTTTTGGGATTCTGGGCATGGGTGCGGGTCGATTGATCCATTCGGCGACGGTGGCACGCAAGGCATAGATGTCGAAGCCGAGCATGGCATTGACGAACTCTTTCGAAGGCGAGAATTCGAATGAGTGTGTCATTTCGGTTGGAGTGTGAAGTCTCTGTTCGCTCATGGCCTTGATTTCGGGTTCGATTTCGAGAATGGCTTCGCTGATCGTGCCGAGCTCTTGCCAGTTGTCGCCGTCGATTGGTTCGCCTGGGGGTGCAAAGTAGACGGTCATCGTTTCGCCTTTCGTAGTCCTTTTTTGATGCCGTATTTGAAGACTTTCTGACCGGCAAAGAATCCTTCGAGGCATTCGGCGCTTCGAAGTGCGGCGTAGGATTCACGTTCTTTGAGTCGGCCTTCATTGCCGGTGGCTTTGCCGAGTCGATAGCCAGCCAGATACTCGTCGGATTTCGAGAACAGGAATAGAGCCTCGGAGGTTCGAGGGCCGATTTTGCCGTCATGCGGAGTCATCGCCTTACCTCCTTGCTGTAGGCGAGGTATGAGCGCAGAAGGGCGTAGGCCATTGCTGGGCGGTCTGCGCGGGCCATTCGTTGCGCGCCTCGCATGATCAGCCATTTCTTGCCGAGTTTGAAGAGTCGAAACTTTTGGTCTTCAGCGGTCAGGGCCGCGATTACTAAGTTGCTCATTTGGTGCTCCTGAATCCGATTCGTTGGCGGTCTTCCCATTCGGGTTCTCGGTAGTGCCGGTGCCCTTCGTTGGGTTCGTACTGGTTTGCGTGTTCAACTTGCGAGGTTGCTCCCTCTGGGGCTGGTTCTTCACTGCGGATTGCCTCGGTCATTGCTTCGAGGTATTCACAAGCGGCGCGGTAGAGGCGAATCATTCGTTGTTTTCTCTCCCGTCGAGTGAGTGGTGGGTGTGCAGCCACCGGTCGCCGTCTTCGTGGTAGATAACTTCGCTGGTCGGACCGCACACGCATTGGTCTTGGTTTTCGGTGTCGTGGTCGATCAGGTCACCGTCTGGGTAGACGTGCCAGTGTCGTGGGTCGCTCATTTGACTGCCTCAAAGGGCACCCGAACCCGGTAGGTTCGAATCTTGATCGGCAGCACCCATTCGCCGTCCTCGGCTCGTTGAATCCGGCCGCTCGACCAGCGCGTGTTCTTCTGGCCAAGCCGTTCGAGATCGAAGGTGGGGATAATCAGCCGATTGCCGGTGAAGATGATTCGAGCGTCCTCGGGGATATGGTGGCGTAGCCCGTTGGCGGCGAACCATCGAATCAGTCTGTTGATCAGGGCTGGCGAATGGATATGTTCTGTGTAGATCATTCCGGGTTTCATTTGGTGGCCTCGATTCATTGAATGTTGACTAGGTGATCTTCTTGGAGGGTGGCGCCGAATATTCGCCCGTCCTTGCGGAGCTTGATTTTGGTTTCGTAGGTTCCGGTGTGCTCGACGCTCCACAATTTCCCGGCGAAGTGCCGTTCTGGGTTTGTGAGGCTGAATGAGACGTGCTTGCCTCGGTCTACGCCTGATAGGCGTTTGGCTTCGATGTTGATCATCTGGTTTCTTTCGCTTGGTGGTATCCGTGTCTGCCGTAGCCGTAGATTTCGGCTGGCGTTGGTTTGTCGGCGAGAACGGCGAGCAGGTGAAGCATTGCGATGCTGCCTGCCTTCGCCGTTGTCACGTCTTCAGGGTCAAATCGGGGGTCTTTGATCACTTCGGGTATTAGCCGGGTGATCTTTGTTGCGAGCCTTTCGATTTCGGTGTGCAAGGCATCGCGGTTCGTGCGTGCGGGGTGGCCTTGCGGTTTCCGATTGCTCACTTGCGCGGCCCTGCTAGCGCGTAGTTTGATTTGCGGTCTATTTCGGATTCGGGCGCGAATGCTTTGGCGAAACTTTCGAAAATTTGCGCCCATGCTTGCCCGGCTTTGGCTATCCCGTCGCCGATGGATTCGAACGCCGTGGTTAGCTGTCTTGCTTGCCATCCGATGGGGTTGAGCTCGCGGCGTTTCTGGTCGGTTTGCTCTAGCGCTTTGCGCATGTACATGTTGGCTATGCGTGGTTGCCGGGTTTCGATTGCTCGACGTGCGCGAGTGATCAGTTCATCGGTAGTCATCAGGGTTGCCTCCTGTGATTTCGTGGATTCGGTCAATTGATTGCGCGGTGGATTCAGGGGCGCGGGTATGAATTTGGTATCCGCGGATGCCGCTGATGGTGATTTCGGTTTGCGAGCCGAGGTGTAAAGGCCGGTACATGCGCCCGTCGAATGAATCTTCAATCTCCACTTGCTGGTCGATCTGGATTTCAGCGCCTGGGCTTTCGGTGTAGAGCATGATCTGCTCACCGTCAGCCATTTCGACAGCTAATCCGATGCGCCGGATTCTGCGAGGGTCAAAGGTGGCCATTAGAAGTTCCCTTCGGCGACTTGGAAGACGGTGAGGCCGATTGCGCGCCACATGTCTACGACTTGCTTGCGGTCATCGAATACGCCGGCGACGTTGTACTTTCCTCGGATGTGTTCGTTGAACAGCTCGTGCTTGACTGTGGAATCTTTGCGCTTGTCGCCGGCGGGTCGCATGTGCAGTTCGGTTTTCATGAACCGCCCGATGAATTCGTGATTGGCGAGCCATTGAACGGTCTCGGTTTCAAATTCCTGGCTTCGGCCGGTCATGAATACGATTCGGTGACCCATGGCTGCCAGGATCTGGACGATGTGAGCCACAGGCTTGTTCACGGTGTCCAGGTGAACCTTTGACCCGTCGTAAATGTCACGGTCCCCGCAGAGTGCGATGGTTCCGTCAATGTCCACGAGGTAGACCGATTCAAGCCCTTCGGTTGGTTCCCACGGTTCCCATTCCTCGGCTGCTGGTGTATCAGCCTCGGGGTGTGGGAGTGCTCGCCCGTTGAGGAACTTGGCGTGCATTTCGCGAATGACTTTCTCAGGCACAACCTTGTCTGCTGGGCGCTGCAAGTTCTGTGCAAGCACGGTTTCAAGGGGAACTTGCGTGAAGTCCTTGACTTCGAATTCAGCGCCGACGACGTTGGCCAGCGTGGCCCATTCGCGGGCATGGCGTTGGCGCAGGTTGGTGTCGTCCACGATTACTTCGAATTGGGCGCGCAGGTAGGTGCGTGCGAGGTCGTGGCTGACCTTGGTGATTGCTTGTTCGGTTTCGTGGATGCTGTTGCGCTGGTCGAAGTGGATCATGGCGCGCAGTGCGTCGCGGTTGATGCGTACGCGTCGTGCTGGGTCTTGTAGTACCCAGGCTTCGGCGTAGGTGGTTTTCCCGCTGCCGGGCAGTCCTCGGGTGATGGTGAGCTTAGACAATGGTGCCCTCTTTCTGGGTGGTTGGGCGTACTTGCTTCCATGCCCATTCGGTGATGGGCCAGTCATCTAGGAGCTGGAATAGTGCAGGGCGGAAGTGGGAATATTTGACGGCTTCGATGGCGAACTCTTTGCGTCCCCAGCCGTCGGGGAGGGTTTCGAGGATCGCTTTGTATTCGGATCGTGCGCCGAGCTCGATAAATTCTTTGGCGCGGGTTAGTTCACCGGCTGTTTCGGTGGCCCAGCGGTGGAATTCGTCTGGAAGGCCTTCAATGAGCTGTTCGAGGGTTTCGCCAGTGGCGAGGTGTTCCCAAATGGTTCGTTCGTTCCACCCGGTGACGATGCGGTGAAGCCTCACGTAATCGTCTTGCTTGATCTTCACGCGGACGTTCGAGTGCGCGAACCAGATCACCATTCCTTCGGCGTTCTTGCGCGGTGGAGCTGCGAGAGCCTGGGCAAGTGACGCGTATGGAAGCTGCTCTACTTCTTCGCCAGGCCAGTCGATGTGCTGGGTTTTGACGTAATCGCCGGTCTTGATTGAAATTCCGCCAAGAAGGACAAGATCATCAGTGTCCCCGTAGTCGAGAACGATCCTGTTTTCGGGGTAGATGATTTCGAACAGCGGGGTTACGCCGGCTGGTGGTTTCCAGTCGGGGTATTTCTCCGCCAAGATCCGGGTCGCATGCAATGCTTGTTCGCTGACCAGGGAGCCACGGGTTGCGATTCGGACTGTCCCGTTTATCGTGTAGGCGATGCCTAGCGAGCCGTCCATCTTGTCGGTGATGATCACCGGTTCGTTGGGGGTCTGCGCTTCAGGTTCGTTGTGGTTGAAGAACTTCGGGAATGGGCGAGCAATCACCGTGCCGGCTTCGTTCGTGATGATGCCTCGGCACTGGCTGGTTGCTTCGTTCCATCGGCGATCCCACTGTGCTTTGTCGGTGTAGTTGTAGATCGTGATGCCGTTGATGCTGCGGGCGGTGATGTATCCGGCTTTGATTTCGTCGGCTAGCAGTTCGGGGTTGATGATTTCTGAGATGTGCATGGTGTTTCCTTTCGTTTTTGGGCATAAAAAATGCGCCTGTGCGGCGCTAGGGGTTGTTCGGGTGTGGTTGTTTGGGTTTAGGGTTGTTCGCCTCCCAGTGAGGCGCGCAGCGCTTCCCAGAGTGGTTCGACGGTGATTGATGCGCCGGGGGCATCGTCGGTGAAGCGTTTCTTCGCGTTCCAGGTGACGATGCGGGCATCATCCTTGAGTAGCCCTGACTGTTGCAGTGCGTCGCCTACAGCCCTTTGCAGTTTGTCCAGGTCGAATGGGGTCGCTGGGTAGTCCTTGAACTTCGGTGTCTTCGGGCGCAAGATCCAGAACGTCACTGTGACTTTCACGGGCTCATCCATGGGCTCATCGGGTGCGTGAAGCTTGGCGACACGGGTTACTTCATCCCGCCATGGCTTTAGCTTTTTGGATGACTCAGCCATCCTGCCCTTGCCGTAGAACGTCTTCGATCCCTGTCCGGCTGGCGTGCCGGCAACAAAAAAGTTGATCACTTCTGTTTCATCTCCAAACTGGTTGCTTCGATTGACCATTTACCGACCGCCTTTGCTTCGTCGTCGTAGGCCAGAAGCCAGAAGCCCCCCCGTTTGGGTGACTTGTCCAAGACCTGCCAAAGTCCGGGATACTCTTCGTGGCGTACGATCATGCCGATCTTCGGCTTCACTGGGTTGAGTTTCTTCTCGGCCATTTCACTTCTCGCTTTCGGATACAGAAAAGCCACCCTCGTTGAGAGTGGCTTGCATGTGTTTGGGTGGGTCTACTTTGATTCCGCGTCGGGTGAGTTCGTTGTACCTGTCCTCAGCGCCTTGACGAACCAAAGCATCCCACCGTTCAGGATCTCGTTTTCGGAAACTGACCGGATTGGGTGCTTTGTTCTTTGGTGGCTCCAATGCGCGTTCGGTTTGTTCGCGCCGGTTTAGTTCGGCAGTGATCAAGCGTCGGATCGTTGCAGGATTGATTACGTGCGCACCTTCACCGTTAGCGTTCTGCCCCGCGTAGTGCTTCTTGATAGCCCAACGAGCAGCGTTTGCGTCAACAGTGCGTAGACCTTCCCACCAAATGTCTACGTTCGCGTCGTTCAGTTGGACGCGGGGATCTGCCTGATTTGCATAAGTTAGCGCCTGAGCAACTTCGTGTTCCATCATGATTCAATCTCTTTTTTCTCGAATGGGTCGCAATCAAGTCCACCCTTGCCCTTGGCTGCGACACGTTGCACTAGGTCAAAGCCTTGCTGTAGACGCTGGTCTGATTTCGATAGGTCAGCCCGTGGTGGCAGTGGGTCGTCTTCCCAGCGGTCTTGGTTTAGCCAGGTTGAGGGCATGGGGATGAGCTTGCCTTCGGGGAGGTTTGGGTCATCTCGCAGTCGTTCTGCCCCGGCGATGATGGTTTCGACGTTGGCACGCTTCTTGGCTTTGATGAATGCTGTGCATGCTGCGCCTTTGCCTCCGCGCCGTGGGTATATTTCCCAGAATCGGGTGAAGTCTGCTGGGTAACCAGGAGTGGTGTCTACGTCATCGACTGGCAGTTCCTCTTCGATGAGTTCGAATTCTTCTGGCTCGTGGTCTGGCGCGTCAGCGTCGGACAACGTAACCCGAAGTTCTGTTCCTCTGTTCCCCTGTTCCTCTGTTCCTCTGTTCCCCTGTTCCTCTGTTCCGGGCGCGAGGGTTTCGGGAAGGCTCGCGACACTCTCGCGAATCTCAGAGTCTCGATAGTTCCAAGTGCCGTCTGGCCTGGGGTTTCTTCCTTTTCCAGGCTTGTCGATCCGTTGGATACTCTCCCACCAACTGATGTACAGCAGACGGTCGGTTTCGGTGGTGTACCGATGCACCAAACCGGCTTGGTGAAGCTCGGTAATAGCTTCGGACACCCTCCCGACGGTCTCGCTACCTTTCGCGAACATGTCGCGAGGGAACACATCGGTAACGATCAGCTCGATATCATCGATGCCCACACCGTTATCGTCAACGTAGGATTCAAGGCCCTTTAGAACTAGTCGCGCATCCCACGAAACTGAGGCGATGCGCCGTGACTTCCAAAACTCAGGCTTCGTAGAACGAATGCGCATTATTGCTCCTTATTTCATTTGTTGGTGGATTAGGTATCGGATGAATGAACGCCGGTTTTCTTCGTGGTCGCTGAGTGCATACCGGTAGCCGTCATCTTCGGGTTCGTATTCTTCGCCCTCAAATTCGAGGCACCTGCCGTCTAACCGGTGGAGGTCTTGAACTTCGGATAGGATCTCGGTGATCTTTGCTGGTGTGGGTACGTTGCCAAGATGTGGGCTAATGGCTCCTATCAGCGTGGTTTCCTGATCCGCGGTCAGCGTGAGCGGGTACTGGTTGCTTTTCTGCTGTTCCAGGTACGCGGTTTCAAACGCGCTGAGTACAGCTTCGACAGCCTCACTAACACGCGGCGTTACGGGTTGAATACTCATGACTGTTCCTCCTTGTACTGGTTAGCGCGGGCACGGATTATCCGTATGATGTGGCGCCCAGCAATGATCTGCCCGTTTTCATGAGTGTGTCCGGGGATATCCGCTTCGAGAACATGCGCCATGTCGGTGAGCGCTTCTGCTTTCGCTTCGGCGCGTACCTGGTCGAGCCAGCGGTCGAATGCTGAAATGGCCTTTTCGTCTGGAGTTCTCACATGACGCTTTTCGCATTCCATGTAGGCGGCCAATACAACGTCGGTGCTCGGCGTGTATTCCCCGCCGTGGGTGGTCGCTGCGTGCTTCTCATTAGCGCCCATCGTGGGTCTCCTTGTTTGCGATTTCTCCGCCGAGTGCGATGTACCCGGCAGCGTCTACCCATGAGTCCTTGTGTGCGGGGCTGGTGATGAGGCGTGAGACCTTCAACTGGGTTAGGCACAGGGCAACATCGGTCGCGGTTACTTCAACGCCTAGAATCGGTTCCCACAGGTTGGCGATGCGTTGGAAGTTTTCGGATGCGTCACCGTAGTCTTTTGCCCGGTCGCCGTTGATCAACTGCTCGGCAGTGGTGAGCACTGTTTCGCGGGCGAACTTGGCTGGCTGGTCTGGCACTTGTGCGAAGACCATCACCCCGCTTTCGATGCAGTCCAAATCAATCTGCTCACCAAGCGGGGCGTTCTGGATCTCACCATTCTCGGCTGGCCGCATTAGCTTTTCGATGCCATTGTTATGATCTGCTTCAAGGTCAATACGTTCGTCAAGCAGTTCAAGGAACCTCTCGTTGCCCCTCAGTCTCCTTCCGCTATCCATGAGTACGTGCACCTCGTGTCCACTGGTGGATTCGACAGTCCCAATTTCTCTGTATCGGATGCTTCTGTGGTTGGTGACTCGTACACGGTCACCCTTGTTGAAATTGCTCATTTCTTGCTCGCTTTCTGTTCGCGCAACACATTGCTGATAGCCGTGCGTGCGGTCGTGTCCTTGTAGGTCAGTGCGTTGTATTTCTTGCGTGATTTGAGTTCCTGTTGAATGTGGCATTCGCACCCTGGTTCAAGAACGCCCTTGGGCTTGTCCTTGCAGAAGAAGAACGGGCTGATACCACGGCAGATTGCGCAGCATGGGAAGTCGTTCATCGGATCACCATGTGTACTTTCCTGCGCTGTTCCATGCGGCGTCGATCTGCGCTGATGCGGTTTAGGAACACTTCGAGGTTCTGCTTGTTGCGCAGTGTTTGCGGGTCGTTGCCTCGCCCGTTTTCTGCTTCGCGCTTGGTCTTGGTGCATGGGTTGCACATTCCGTAGTTGCCCATTGCCATGGTTTTTGGGTATTCCTTGGACTTGTATTTCCTTGGGCGCATTGGGCGTTCGCATTCAGTGCATTTGGGTAGGTCCTCGTAAGCTGGCTTGCTCATTAGTTCACCGCCAATTCGTTGATGAGGTCCGGACGGTATCCGTACCAGTGCGAATCTTCAGTGACGACTACTGGGGCTGCTTGGTAGCCGAGCGTTTGGGTGACGTACTTGTATGCGCCGGCATCCTGGGTGATGTCGATCTTCGTGTATTCAAGACCAAGCTGGTCAAGCTTCCTCATGGTTTGGGTGCACTGGACGCAGGATGGCTTTGAGTAAACGGCGATTGCGGTCATGAAAAAAGTCCTTAGATAGTGGTTTGGGCTGGCACCGTGATTGATGCCAGCCCATGTTCTGGATACTAAAAAAGCGCTACCCGGTGCGGGTTAGCGCTTGTGAGTAACTGTGTGAATACTGCTATTCAGTGGATAGCTCGAATGACTCCGTTACCGTTCCGTTCGGAACACGGAACTCGAAGTTTTCCGCTGAGTACATATCGAACGGTGCCAGCCACCATGGGCTACCGGAATAGTGTCGGGTGATCAGAGTGGGGTCTTCATCGACTTCATAAATGGTGCTTCGTGAAGCATCCACACGCTTGAGCTGCGAACCTCCACCTTCTAGCTTCTCGATGTAGTTGATTACTGATTTATCCGACATGTAACCAGTGCCGAGGAAGAAGCTGCCGCTTGCCCCTCCACTGTTCCCCATGGCCTGTAACTTGTGGGTAGTTTCGCTCTGGTAAGGAACCTGAACGAAGAGGCCAACTATGATCCAAATTAAGAGGAAGGTTAGCCCGGCGACGATACTGCCGAAAAAGGCGGATGACACGAAGCCGAACACTCCGTCTTCAAGGGTGAACCCAACGATGACAAGCGCGAGGATGACGCACAAAATTATGAAGATCATTGGTTCTCCTTAGAAAGCTGGGCTGTCGGACGGGTCGCCCCACCCGCCGTTGTTCTGCTGTTGTTCTGGTTGCTTCCACGGGTCGGCCTGTGTTTGCTGTCCACCCCATGAACCACCACCACCCTGCTGCGGGGTCACCTGCTGGGCAGGAGGCTGGAAACCACCACCGTTACTGCTGTCGCGCTTAGGGATCACATGAACACCCCACGCGTTCACATCCAACGAAACACCCTTGCCGGAACCGTCCTTCTTGTCATACTCGCGCTGGTAGAACTCGCCCGTGATCTTTACCCGCGTGCCCTTGGTGAGCTGCTTGGCGTAGAACTCGGCAAGCTCACCCCAGATCGCCACGTTGAACCAGTTCTCAGCCAGCGTGTCCCAACCGCCCTGGTCATTCTTCTTCGACTTGGAATCAGCGATGCGGAAGTTCAAAACAGAACGTCCACTAGGTGTGGTGCGCAGTTCCGCGTCCGCCGCCAGATTTCCAGTTGCAATAATCTCAGCCATTTATTTGGCCTCCTTGATTTCGATGGTCATTGTGTAGGTCTTTTCGATGTCGCCTTCGTCGCTGTACTGCTCAACGACGATGCTCTTGCCGTCACTGGATGCGCTGTATCCGTAGTCGCCTCCCACCTCATTCGCGAGGGATAGATCAGCGACCAATTCTTCGATGTTGAAATCCTTAGCCATTTACTTACCTTCTTCGTTGTTGTCTTCTCGTACTGTTGCGAGGATCTTTTGCGCGTCCTCAGTGCTGATCTTGTTTGGGTGATCCCAGTTAGCGCCGACAATCTGTCCAGCGTGCGCGAGCATTGCCGGACCGTCACCCTGATAGCCCGCCACAGTGAGCGCATTGGTGATTGCCTGCCACTGAGCCACCCACGGTTCGGTTACTGGCTCGGCAAGAACGTCAACGTGGTGTTGCTTGACCTTCTTCTGGCTGATGCGAACCGGGATAGTGAACGCCGCGTCAATGTGCGACATGGCGACTACTTCCACCCCGCCAACCTTTTCGCCCGCATAGATCACTTCAGGGTTATTGACCAGTTTCACTAGCCGGCCAATCCATTTATCCGTCTCAGTCCCCCACCGGTATGACAGGACACGGAGCATGCCCTTGGATGGCTTCCAAGGCCTACCGTCCATGCCAGCGAGGTCGATGATGACCGGCTTGTTACGATCGCCAGGGCGAACATTTTGGATAGTCGCAATGACCGGTGCGCCGGTCAGATCCGACGCGTTGAGCTGGTCACTCTTAGCCACGAGAGCTGCTGAAATGTCCATTAGAACGTGAACTCCGTTTCTGGGAAATGCTCGATGTATTCAGTAGCGGGTCTGTTCGCAACCGCATCGAGGTATTGGCTGATTGTTTCGGTCGCGTGTTTTTCGAAAGCGCTCACTGCTTCGATAATCACTGCGAACCATTTGGGGTCTGGATAGACACGTTTCACATACAGTGGCATCCCACCGCAATAGGACACGTAATCAATCCACTTGGCACCCTTGACCAGCAAGCCAGTCTGTAACTGAGCCATATTCGCTGCTGGCACTTCGTCAGTCAGAATCGTCAGCAACTGTGTCTTCTGGTCACGGGACTTGATCTCGATCAAACCGTCATCCCCAACAAGGCCATCGGGTGAATACCCAAGAACGAATCCATGCTTGTCCTCGGTGATGAACCCAACCTGATCGACCTTTACGCCCTCCTCCTTCTCGTAGGCCATGCGTGCATAGGGTTCGTCAAGGACGCCGCGTTCCATTGCTCTATTCATGGGTATCGGCTCCACACGGCCTGTAATGCGTTCAGCGATCAGAGTCCGCATAAGTGACTTAGCGGTGTCACCAGTGGACGGAACAAGCCGTGTAATCGGTGCGCTGCGTGCCGTCTCAGCGCGTTCCGGGTGAATGGTCTTGATTGGTTTACCGTTCACCCCATAGCAAGGATCATCAGGGTCTGCCATGCACTTCGGGCAAAGATACTCGATAGCGCCCGCAGTGCTTTTGGTGATGAGTTGCCCGACGGTTGAGGCGGTTACGAGTCCTGCACGCGCTTCCAACCATTCGGGCGTTCCCTGTTCTAGCTGGTCATAGATCTTGATCGCCACAATCCACCTCCTGGTCGCTTTCGGGCATAAAAAATGACCCCGAGTTTTCGAGGTCTAACGGTTCACAGCAACCACAGTTCGCGTCGCAGTGCTGGGCGTATGGGTGCTGGTAACGGCTCATGGCTTCCTCCCTCGGTGTAGTAGCGGTTTCATGCGCGGGTTGCGGATGACGTGGCTCGGATCGTTGAGGTACCGGCCGCCTCCATATTCGAAAATCTCCCGCCTACCTGCCTTCCGATTCCAGTTCAGAAGCTGCGAGTTGTTCGGCTCCATATACTTTCGGTCTAGGTGCCGTGGCTTCTTAGACATCGTTCACCTCCGGGATGTACAGCACACGGGCGGGGAGTAAGTCGCGTTCGTATGCTTCTACTTCTTCGCCTATGGTGCACCAATGGGGAGGGTACGGGCTGTGGCGAATCTTCTCGCCAACCAGATCATATTCACCGCCTCGTACTACACTGCCCACCGGCAGCGCGTCGAGTTCTTCCACGCTGTTCACTACCGGCTGGGCGACGGCGAGGTAAGTGGAAACGGCTGGTTCAACGCCAATGTTTCGGTACTCAACCGGGGCTTGCATGTACCACGGCTCTCGATGGTTATCGAGATTGATCCCCATCGCTTCGTCAAAAGCATCTTTCGCCTTATTGAGCGCGTCCGGGTTTAGCGGGGTCGGGTTAGGCATTGTCGAAAGCTCCTAATGCTTTGAGGATTTGATAAACGATGAACCACCCTGCACTGAGGGAGATAGTCACCGGGATCATGAGTGACCAGAACATTTCCCAGTTCACTTCTCTGCCTCCTTTTCGATGCGGGTGACTTTGATTTCGACTTTGAGGCCAACACCGGGATAGGTGAATTCGACTCCGCCGCCGTAGTTCGCTTCGACGTACTCAGCCACAGCACCAATGCACTCGTCGGTGACAGTCTGCTTCTCGCCAAGGAACACATTCCCGGCTTTGTTGAGACGGCCTGCCTGGATTTCCTTGGAGAACGGGGCAAAGTGAATACCGATCTTGTTGCTCACTTCTCTGCCCTCATTTCGGCTAGTTCGCGTGCACGGCGGGCTACGGCGATTGCTGCCTCCTGCGCAATGGCGTGAACTTCTGATAGGTCGCGTACCAGATCGACTCCGAGCGCTCCCCGTTCAGCATTCAGCAGTTCCAGCGCTTCGGCTTCAAACTCCGCCTGCTCCTTGGCGTGCCGTTCATTCACTTGCTGTAGGCCTACATACTCGATGAGGTATCCGAGCGCCCTCTCCGAACCGTCCGCAATATCGTGCGGAACGTTCTCCACCCCCGCTGCTTCGAGGATTGCGAGGGCAAGCGCAGGAGCATCAGACGGGGCGATGATGACACCTTTCACCCCATGAGAATTGTGGTCAACAGATACTCGGATACCCGCATCAACTTCGGCAATATTCAACTGTTGATAGCTGTTCTCCTCATGGACGCTATTGAAAGTCTTGCTAGTCATTGTCGTCTCCTAGTCCGAGGCGTTCCCGAACCTCTGCCTGTAGTTCGTCATATTTTCCGTCTGTCACGAGGCTGTCACTGAGCAGCGCGTGGACTAGTGTCGCCGTGCGCTGCTCGTATGCCAGGGCGAGAGTGGCAGTGGCGTGGTTCTCGATTGCCGACCAGATCAAAGTCGCCTCTGTTTGCCCCAGGTCTGCCACCATGCCCTGGCCGACTTGGTGATACGTCTCCTCGTGCGTGTCTGCAAACGGGTTGCCGGGTAGGTTGCTCAATTGTTTTCTCCTTGGTTGATTCGTGCCATGCTGACAACGCATGGCCAGTCGTTCCCGCATTCTTCGCAGTGCGGCCCCTCTTCGAGCAGCTGCTTTATGAGGGACGCGTCAGATACTTTTTCGGGGTCGCAGTACCACTCACGGCACGGCCTGTGCTCAGAGTTAGTCATCGTCGCCGAACTCGTCATATTCGGCTTCCATCCCGTTTTCGTGCATCTTGGCGAGTAGGCTCAGATCGCCCTTGGCGATGAGGTCTTGGATGACCTGTTCGAATCCTGTCTCGGCGGTGTGCTGGAAGATCTGCCATGCGATCAGGCCTTGATTGTCGGGGTATTCGACGGTGATTTTGACTGGGATCTCTACGCCGTCGTTGGTGGTGGCGGTTCCGGTGATGTCGAAATTCTGCACGTTATTTCTCTCCTTGGTTGTTAGTGCATTCCGGGCATGGTGTGAACACGGTGTAGTCGGCTTTCAGGAGGACAGCGGTTCCATTGCATCGATCGCATTTCTCAGCCATGTTCACCCCTCGTCATACGGTCGGCGTAGGCGATAGCTTCAGCGTGGGTGGGGAAGTACTTGTGGTGCTCACCTAGCCAGCCGCTCCAAAGCCGGTACGCGATAGCCTTCGGCGCGGTAGGGTGTCCCCAATTGATGCACGCGACTTTCCAGCGGTAACCGCTCATTGATCCCGCCACCCCTCATGCTCTTTGCAAAGGATGTGCAGGCTCGAAAGTTCGAAAGCGCCATCGCTGAAGTGCTCAAGGTGGATATCTCCGGTGTAGATTGATTCGCTTTTATCGCAACCCACCCTGGCGCAATGCAGGAATATATAGTGGCTGCTCATGATTGATTGCCTTCCATGGTGTTGTGCTCGTTCGAGTAGGGAGAGTTTTGGAATGGTGCGCGGTCGAAAGTAGGGTCGTATTTTCCGTCTCGGTCGTAGCCCCAAAGATCAAACCCGGCATCGCAGAAAACGTGTTCACCCACGTTCCCCACCTCCTAGTCCTTCGTCGGCCAGCTTGCGGGTCGGGCAAGGAAAAGGAACGTCGTCGTAGTTACCCGCTGCGTCGTACGCCGCATCGTCAATCTGTTCTTTGATTGACTCAGGAGTGCACTCTAGGCATAGCCGGGCAACTACGATCTTTTCTCCGTCAGAGTTGAGACCGAAGTCGCCGCTGTCGTGATCCCACTCGTAGATGGTGAGTTCCGCATGCTGTTCTTGGATCGCTACCAACGCGGTGTGCATAGCGCCCACGCAGTTACTTGCTGCGTTCACTTTGTCTCGCCACTGGCTTACTGGATCAGCCACGTCCATCACCGTCCTTAGTCTTTTCAAACGCTGCGACCATTGCGCTGATCAGCGTCTCAAAGTGCGGGTTATTCGATAGGTACTCATCCGCCTTGGCATACGACGCATCGATCCCGTAGCGGACGCTCATGAGCGCGGACGCCATGACACCGACCTTGATATTTGGGTTATGCCGATCGAGCTTGATTCCCTTAGCGTCAGTTGCCCCATTAGGAAAACGTGACTCTAAGCGATCCCAGTTCACAAAGTCGTATAGCTCGAAAGTCTTATTGGACTCTTCGCTGGTGATCGTGAACGAACCGTCAGGAGCGGTAATGAAAACCTCGCTCATGCCTGATCACCGTCCAGGGCGCGGAGGAGATCGTCTGAGTGGACCCAGAACATCTTTTGAATGTCGGGATCATTAGGAATCAGGCCCCGCACCCTTGCGACGGCCTGTTCAGCCTGTTCGAGTGTTTCGGCGCGCTGCTCGTACAGCGTCTGGTACGTGTCCGCGTTCCGCTCAGCCTGTTCGAGGCGGTCTAACAATTCCGTTGCCTGATCAATGTCCAGGACACCGTGCTCATTGACCTCAACGCGCATCTCATCAATACTCAGTTCGTCACTCACGCTGTTACTCCTATAAGAATGGCTCCCACCAAGTAGGAGAAGCCGACGATTGCAAGAACGCCACCAGCCGTAACAGCTAATAGCCAAAACGAAGAAGGCACGTCATCAACCGGCTCAGGGTCAACAACATCAAGGGCACGGATTGGATCAGGCAGCATCGGGCAACTCCTTCAACAAGCGAGTTCGGATAGCATCCAAACCCTTGCCAGTGATACGAGTCTGCGGATTATTCGACAGCTTCTTCTCACCCGTAACCTGATCCGTGTAAGTCTTCGCCTTCTCAGTCAGCGTCTTAGCGTCAATCTGAGTCTGATAAGCACGGACCGAACGCGTCTTACCCTTAGCCTTTTCTTCAGGTGTGGCAACAGGTCGGAAGCACCAACCCCAGTCCATAAGCTTTTCAATCAGTCGTACCCCGCCGATGGTCACGCCACCTTCTTCACTGATGACCTTCGCGGCATCACGGAATGACAACGAGCCAGCAGAAGAAACAAGGTCGTGCCACGCATCAGCCTTAGGGGTCAGTTCAGCGATTGCGGTGTCCTTGGCTGCGATAACCTTCTGAGCTTCGACAACAGCCAAAGCAAGCAACTCTGGACCGGACGGCAGTGCTCGAACCTGAGTCTCAGCAACGCGTGTTTGAATCGCGAAGTATGCCTGAGCATCAGCAACTTCAGTCTTGCGAGGGTCGCCATTCATTGCCACGAGGTAGCAAGCAAAACGAGCGAGCTGGAAATCTTCACGAGGGCGACCGCCGGACTTTTCAGGGTTGACCCTAAAAAGGGCGTGGCGGTCATGTCCTTGCGCTTCAGCGGACAAGATCGCACGGCTGATTGCTGGGGTGAACTCGTTCCAGCGCGGGTAGCCCATCACAGTCATCAGGTCACGCGCTGACCAGTACTCGTTGCCATAATCATCAGTCCGCATGATCACATCGAACGGCGACGTGGTTGCAGGTACAATAGGGTTATTCATTTTTCCTCCTCAGGAAATGACAAAACCCGCTAGTTGCTGCTAGCGGGTTTTACTTATTTGGTTACTGGTTGTTGCGCCGTGCAATATCATCACCCGACACCGGCCAATCAGGTGAAATAACCTCACCCGTCGTGGCATCAACACGGTCATGCTGAAGATCATCCACACGCATCCACAAAGGAATCATGCCGCTGCCTCCAGGTTCCGTACCGCGTCACGGGCGGTAGGGTCGGAGATGATGCCCATGATGCGCAACGCCTCGTAGAAGTCCAGCTCAACCATCTGCGACTCAATCCGGCGGGCAATGCGGATGCCGATCTTCTCGGCTTGCTTCTTGCTCACCTGAATCCCAAGTGCCGGGGCTTCCTCTAGTAGACGGTTGCGGTAACCGGTTGCGGTGATAGCCATGACTGCTCCTGTGTTTTGGGTACGCCAAATGACGCTGATTTCAGCGCCAGTGTGCGAAACTCTGGTCGGTGTACTACGGGTGAGTGTTTGCCCTGACTGTTGGGGCGAGGTGCCTGATTTAGGCGGATTGGCGGCTGATGACTTTCAGCGCTTCGTGCATTTTTGATTTGCGTGACCTGCGCTGTGGTTCTCGCATGCCCTGCGCAATTTCTTCGTATTGTTCTTCGGTGAAGCGGTAGATCCGTGGTGCGAGCTTCGTCCATTCCCATTCGCCTGAGTGGCCTTTGTTGAGAACGGTTTGAGTTGATACGCTCAGCCGGCGAGCCACCTCAGAAGGTTTGATGAACTCTGGCTGGGTGCTCATGCTGCTACTTCCTCTGCAACCTCGTAGATCTCGAACGCTTCGCCCAGTCCGAGCCCGTAGGAACTGCATAGAGCTGCCATGAACTTTGCGGATGGCTGTTCGCCGTTCTTGACACGGTTTATGGTTGCGCGGTCAACTCCGAGCATTCTTGCTTGCGCGTCGTCTGAAGTGATCCCGGAGAATGTTCGAAGTCGGTCCAGAAGTCCAGGTTTGATTCGAATTCGCTGGCTCATTGGCTACACCCCTTAAGTTTGTTGCGTTTTTGCTTTTTGATGTTTCGAGTCTGACACACATACGGACAGAATTGCAACAGTGTATT
Organism: Glutamicibacter halophytocola; assembly: GCF_001302565.1. Taxonomy (NCBI): domain Bacteria; kingdom Bacillati; phylum Actinomycetota; class Actinomycetes; order Micrococcales; family Micrococcaceae; genus Glutamicibacter; species Glutamicibacter halophytocola. Next base: position 613,371 of record NZ_CP012750.1, on the reverse strand, counting down.
TCGAATTTGAATCACGCGATGTTCGAATGACGCAACACACAATTGTGCTGACTTGCATCAATAGCCTTGCGCATGTAGCAAAAATGCAACATAATTATTTTTATGAACACGAACATCTCACAGTGGCTCGAAGCGAAAACCGGCGACACCAAGCGCCAGATGGCCATAAAGCTCGGACAGCAACCAAGCACGTTCAACCGCAACATTGAAACAGCGGAAGTAATCATCGCAGTGTGCCGCGCATACAACCTGAACCCAGTAGACGGGCTACTAGCAGCCGGACTACTGGAAGCATCCGAGGTAAACGACGCAGCAGCTGAAGCCAGCCTCAAGGACGTTCCCGAAACCGCCTTACTTGAAGAAGTCCTGCGCCGAGCAGCCGGACGCCAAAACATCGACAACGTCCGCAAACTTCAACTCGTAGACGACGACCCCGACTACTCCAAAATGTCGGCAGAGGATGCTAGAAATTATGGTCTAGCAGCAAAGAAAGCAGATCCAAACATTGGACCAGACGACAGCCCACACGAACCTTAATGCCATAGCAGAGGCGTTGGGTGTGCGCGTAAGAGAAGCGCCCACACCTAACGGACTCTGGGGCATCTACGACAAACCCCGACACCTCATCACACTCTCCCCCGGCCTCAGCGAAGCCCAATACCGTTCCACCCTCGCCCACGAAATCGGGCATGCCAGATACGGGCACCACGGGCACCACCCAAAAACAGAGAGACTTGCCGACAAGTGGGCAGCGGGGAAGCTGCTCAACTTCGACATGATCCTTGAACAAGCACGATTCACGCTTGCCACTAGTGAGATAGCCGCACAACTCAACGTCATGCCATGGGTTGTAGAAGCGTTCGTGAACACCCTCAACGCCAAGCAAGTAGTTGAGATGATGAATCAGGTAGCCGAATTTCAGGCATAAAAAAAGACCCCCACTAGATCCGAAGATCCAGTGGGGGTCTCATAGTGTTTACTGCTCGATAGCTTCCAGTTTCTCTGCGTCGATTTCTTTTTGCGTCTTGATGTTGAACAGGCCGCCCATCGTTTTGTTCATGGTGGCCGCGCCCTTGCGCCTCGATTCGGGCATCAGGTGCGAATACACGTTGGCTGTGGTGTTCACCGAGTCGTGGCCCATGAACCGCGACAGGTCGAAGATGCTCGTACCGCCTGCCAACTGCCATGAGGCGTAGGTGTGGCGCAGGTCGTGAATGCGTGGGGTCTTCTTCAGCCCGTCCTTTTGAGCCGCTAATATCGCCGGCTTCCAGACCTTGTTGTAAACAGCTTGGGAGTGTGTTTCTCCGCCCTGCTCCATCTTGAACACGTAGTCATCCGGTGCGCAGTCTTGAATCAGCGGTGCAATTTTCAAGGCCAGATCCTCACCGAAGGAAACACTGCGACGTGCTTTCTCCGACTTGGGTGGACCGATCGCACGGCGCTGTGTAGATGACTTCTTCCACGCCCTACTGACCGTGACAGAGTATTCCCCATTCGCGTCCGAGAAGTCGCCAGGGCGCAAGGCCATAGCCTCTGAGAAGCGTAGCCCAGTGCCGACAAGGAACAGGACCATCGGGTGGAAGTGCTTTTTTGTGTGCACCAAGATTAGCGCTAGTTCCGCCTTGGTGAGGTAGGTATTCTTTTCCTCGGTCGCGTCGTTCTTTGGCAGGCGAGTTTCTTCGCACGGGTTGTCTGCGCGATACTTGCGAGACACTGCCGTTTTCATGAGCGAGTAGAAGAAGCCGTGAACGTTCGCGATGGTCTTCGGTGAGCGCTTCTTGTCTTTCATGTAAGCCACCCATTCGGCGAGGTCATCCTCATCGATTGTTTCAACTGGGGTGTCCTTGAACATGGGCGCTATATGGTTTTTCCAGTCGCGCCGGTACCCCGTCAAGGTTCCGTCTGATAGGTTGGTGAGTCGCGCCATGTGCTGCTCAAATACGGCAAATAAGGTTGGTGACCGGTTTGACGCACGGATGATCTCACGTTCGGTTTTGACCGAATCGTGGTTGTTCATTTCGAGGATGCGCTTGAACGTCTCAGCGTCGCGCTTGTCTTTGAATCGCTCGTATTCTAGGGGTGTTTCGCGCCCGCCCCTGCGCCATTGGACGCGGTAAGAGGTGACCTTGCCGTCCTTATTCTTGCGCTCAATTAGTGATGCCATGGACTTAGTTTAAACCAAAATGGCATCACCGTTTTTAGTTTTGGTATCACCCGCTAGAACTTGGTTGAGTTTTAGCGGGTGAATTGGTCGGGATAACAGGATTTGAACCTGCGACCTCGTCGTCCCGAACGACGCGCGCTACCAAGCTGCGCCATATCCCGTGATCAAGAACGTTTTTACTCTACACCCTGAGCATTCTGATCACATAATCCTTTTCCGATAGACCGGTAGGGCCAAGGACCGGCATCAGCCAACAGCGTTACAGTTATATAGCTTTACCCGGGTTCAGGATATTCAATGGATCCAGTAGTGACTTGATGCTGCGTTGAAGCTGCAGCACATCTGCCGATTGTTCCCATGGCAACCAGTCCTTCTTGATCAGGCCAACACCGTGCTCACCCGTAATCGTTCCTCCCATTTCCAAAGCAATGCGCACGGAACTCTCAACGGCGCGGTGCAATCGAGCCAACGGATCGCCAACGTCGTCAGGTTCTACAGAAAATGTGGGATGCAAATTGCCGTCGCCAACATGGGAGATCATTCGCAAGTCGACTCGCTCTTGCTTTGCAGCCGCCTGCAGCCGGTGAACGTACTCCACCATTTTGCTCTTCGGAATCGCTACGTCTTCACCGGTCCTGTAGGCATCATCTTTGGTGTCTCCCCTGCTGGTGCGTCGCATTTCGATGAGTTGAGTAGCCTCGCTGCTTCCAGCCGAGCTGAGTACGACATTGCGATCTGCAAATACCTCGCGGATGGCTTCCTCTTCACGAGCTGCTCCATATCCGTCTAGCCTGGCCAACAACATGGCTCCACCTGACGCAGAGAGATTGGTTGAATATTGTTTGTCCAAGACCTGAATGGTCGCGTGGTCGATCAGTTCCAGAATCGCTGGCTGGATCCTGGCTTTTGCAATGAGCTGCACACCGTGAACCGCTTCTTCGAGTGAAGGGAAAAGCAAAGAGACGTCACGTTCGTCTACAGGCAGGTAACGCAATCGAAGCACTGCTCGCACTACAACGCCCAAGGTTCCCTCAGATCCCGTGAATAGCGCTGTTAGGTCGTAGCCGGCTACACCCTTGAAGGTATTCTTGCCAACGCGTATCAGGCGCCCGTCAGCAAGGACAACATCCAGAGACAGAACTGATTCGCGCGTAACTCCATACTTTGCGCAGCGTAGACCACCCGCATTCGTAGCGACGTTGCCGCCTAGGGTGGACATCTTGTAGCTTGCCAGATCGGGGGCATACATCAAACCAAATTTGGCGACTGCCACATTGAGGTCGTGATTAATGACCCCAGGCTCGACAACAGCAATTTCGTCATCGGGACGGATATCGAGGATCCGGTTCATCCTGCTCAGATTGAGAATGACGGCTTCGCCTAAGACATGGACACCGCCAGATACGCCTGTGCCGGCCCCACGGCTAATCACCGGCATTCCAAATTCAGTAGCCAGTTGCATGAGCTGCTGGACCTGTTGCGCTTCTGTAGGAAAGACGACTGCAATGGGATTAATCGGCATCTCGGATAACTGTCCGAAGTCCCTAGAATTTTCCGATAAAACTAGTTCATCCTGGACTACCGATTCATCAGGAAGAACCTTCTTAAGATTTTCAAGAAAAGACACTTGCTTACTAGACACCTTTGTCTCCACGGTCGCTGGGAATCCGAATTCACTTTAGACACTACGACCAAAGAAGTGTCATCGAAAGTTCATGACCGCTTTCCGCACGGCCCAGATGCCATCTACTGCCGATCACCCACTAAAACGAAAAGGGGGGCCAGGCACCCACCCGAACCCCCACCAACCTGTTTTGCTGGTTAAACAAGTAAGGGCCCTGACACAAACTGTGTCAGGGCCCAAACCACATATTATTCAAGTTAAGTCCGGCGGTGACCTACTCTCCCACACCCTCACGAGTGCAGTACCATCGGCGCAATGGGCCTTAGCTTCCGGGTTCGGTATGGGACCGGGCGTTTCCCCCACGCTATGACCGCCGTAACAATCACGAAGCACACAAACCAACCATTCCTGGTCATATGTGTTTCCAGTGCCAGGACCGAAGCCCTGCACCTGCAAAAGTTTTATGGTTTCAGAGGTTGTTGTCTCGTAACCGCATAGTGAACGCGAGCAGCATTGAAAAATTGTTAGTTCAAATAATGCTTTATTGTGTGTTGAAAGTCATCGGCCTATTAGTACAGGTCAGCTACACAAGTCTTCAGTCCTTGCTTCCACATCCTGCCTATCAACCCAGTGGTCTAGCTGGGGGCCTCACACACTCAAGGTGCATGGAAATCTCATCTCGAAGCAGGCTTCCCGCTTAGATGCTTTCAGCGGTTATCCCTTCCCAACGTAGCTAATCAGCGATGCACTTGGCAGTACAACTGACACACCAGAGGTTAGTCCGTCCCGGTCCTCTCGTACTAAGGACAGCCCTTCTCAAATTTCCAACGCGCGCAGCGGATAGGGACCGAACTGTCTCACGACGTTCTAAACCCAGCTCGCGTACCGCTTTAATGGGCGAACAGCCCAACCCTTGGGACCTACTCCAGCCCCAGGATGCGACGAGCCGACATCGAGGTGCCAAACCATGCCGTCGATATGGACTCTTGGGCAAGATCAGCCTGTTATCCCCGAGGTACCTTTTATCCGTTGAGCGACGGCCCTTCCACGAGGTGCCGCCGGATCACTAGTCCCGACTTTCGTCCCTGCTCGAGCTGTCACTCTCACAGTCAAGCTCCCTTGTGCACTTACACTCGACACCTGATTGCCAACCAGGCTGAGGGAACCTTTGGGCGCCTCCGTTACATTTTAGGAGGCAACCGCCCCAGTTAAACTACCCATCAGGCACTGTCCCTGAACCAGATCATGGTCCGAAGTTAGGTGACCGATACAGCCAGAGTGGTATTTCAACGATGACTCCACCTGAACTAGCGTCCAAGCTTCACAGTCTCCCACCTATCCTACACAAGCTGCACCGAACACCAATACCAAACTATAGTAAAGGTCTCGGGGTCTTTCCGTCCTGCTGCGCGTAACGAGCATCTTTACTCGTACTGCAATTTCGCCGAGTTCATGGTTGAGACAGCGGGGAAGTCGTTACTCCATTCGTGCAGGTCGGAACTTACCCGACAAGGAATTTCGCTACCTTAGGATGGTTATAGTTACCACCGCCGTTTACTGGGGCTTAAATTCTCAGCTTCGCCTTACGGCTAACCAGTCCTCTTAACCTTCCAGCACCGGGCAGGAGTCAGTCCGTATACATCGTCTTGCGACTTCGCACGGACCTGTGTTTTTAGTAAACAGTCGCTTCCCCCTGGTCTCTGCGGCCCACACCCGCTCACAACTGCAAGAGCTGATCACGAGGCAGGCCCCCCTTCTTCCGAAGTTACGGGGGCATTTTGCCGAGTTCCTTAACCATGATTCTCTCGATCGCCTTAGTATTCTCTACCTGATCACCTGTGTCGGTTTGGGGTACGGGCGGACTGGGACCTCGCGCCGATGCTTTTCTAGGCAGCATAGGATCACCGAATCACCCACCAAAGCGGGCGCCTATCAGGTCTCAGAACATATGAGCGGCGGATTTGCCAACCACTCTTCCTACACCCTTGGACCAGGTCAATTCCATTGCCTGGCTCGGCTACCTTCCTGCGTCACACCTGTTAATACGCTGACCTCACTGCATCGGTTCCCACCACATCACACAACCAACAACCCGAAGGCTGCAACAATCATGATCCATCATGGTTAGCATCCACAGCTCAGTATGGGCGGTCCTTCGCCGGTACGGGAATATCAACCCGTTATCCATCGACTACGCCTGTCGGCCTCGCCTTAGGCCCCGACTAACCCAGGGCAGATTAGCTTAACCCTGGAACCCTTGATCATTCGGCGGACGGGTTTCTCACCCGTCATTCGCTACTCATGCCTGCATTCTCACTCGTATAGCGTCCACCGCTGGTTTCCACCGCGACTTCACCCGCTATACGACGCTCCCCTACCCATCCAAACACCCAATCGAAACCAGGTTAATATTTGAATGACGCAACTTCGGCGGTGTGCTTGAGCCCCGCTACATTATCGGCGCGGAATCACTTGACCAGTGAGCTATTACGCACTCTTTCAAGGGTGGCTGCTTCTAAGCCAACCTCCTGGTTGTCACAGCAACTCCACATCCTTTCCCACTTAGCACACGCTTAGGGGCCTTAGTTGGCGTTCTGGGCTGTTTCCCTCTCGACTATGAAGCTTATCCCCCACAGTCTCACTGCTGCGCTCTCACTTACCGGCATTCGGAGTTTGGCTAAGGTCAGTAACCTTGTAGGGCCCATCGCCTATCCAGTAGCTCTACCTCCAGCAAGAAACACGCAACGCTGCACCTAAATGCATTTCGGGGAGAACCAGCTATCACGAAGTTTGATTGGCCTTTCACCCCTACCCACAGCTCATCCCCTCCATTTTCAACTGAAGTGGGTTCGGTCCTCCACACGCTCTTACACGCGCTTCAACCTGGCCATGGGTAGATCACTTCGCTTCGGGTCTAGACCGTGCCACTCAAACGCCCTATTCAGACTCGCTTTCGCTACGGCTACCCCACACGGGTTAACCTCGCGACACAGCACTAACTCGCAGGCTCATTCTTCAAAAGGCACGCCATCACCCAGGAACAAGTCCCAGGCCCTGACGGATTGTAAGCGCACGGTTTCAGGTACTATTTCACTCCCCTCCCGGGGTACTTTTCACCATTCCCTCACGGTACTGATTCACTATCGGTCATCAAGTAGTATTCAGGCTTACCAGGTGGTCCTGGCAGATTCACACAAGGTTTCACGGGCCCCGTGCTACTCGGGTATCAACACTAGAACGGCAGACACGCATTACACCTACGGGACTATCACCCTCTATGGTCCGGCATTCCAACCGATTCACCTATACGCCTGCACCTCATCCCACCAGCAAGATAGCACTGGTACATGTCAACCCCACAACCCCGATGATGCAACGCCTATCCGCTATCACACACCAACCGGTTTAGCCCCATCCGCGTTCGCTCGCCACTACTAACGGAATCACTATTGTTTTCTCTTCCTGCGGGTACTGAGATGTTTCACTTCCCCGCGTTCCCTCCACACAGCCTATACATTCAGCTGCAGGTCACACCACATAACATGGTGCGGGGTTCCCCCATTCGGAAATCCTGGTATCAACGTCCGGTTATCGACTCCACCAGGCTTATCGCAGATTCCCACGTCCTTCATCGGCTCTTGATGCCAAGGCATCCACCGTGCGCCCTTAAAAACTTCAACACAAAACAAAGTTCTCAGAATTGAGCAATAAAACAATCTAACAAAATCACGCAGACAAGACTCAAACACCCCAGAATCCAAGGAAAAGGACCCCAAAGCTCATCTCATCTGCAAGATGCTCGCGTTCACTATACAGTTCCCAAACAACAACCCCGCACCCCCGCAAACACACCCCCGCGGCAACAACCCGCAACCCCCACCCCAAAGGATGAAAACCACAAACCACCACCACGCCAGGCACGCCCACGGCAAACACAGGACAAACACCGAAACACCAAGAACCCCTTGCAAACCCCAACCAGCAACCACCACCAACCCCCAACACGCACAAAACGCATCAAAGGCCAACAGCCAATCACCAGCCAGGCAAGGAGGCTTGTTGCCTCAAAACCCAACAGCATGCCAAACCATACAAGCCACACAACACCACCACCATCTTTCCAACACCCCAAAGGATGCGTACTCGACAACAACAGCGCCGCACAGCCACAGCCAGTACCCCGCCCGCACCACACAACCCCACAAGGGGCCGATCAGGCACACGCGCTTTCCAGTACTGAGTTCATTGATATTCCACCCATGAGCAACCCACCCGGACAACACTCGTGTCCAGCCTGGGCAACCAAAAAATGGTTAGCTCCTTAGAAAGGAGGTGATCCAGCCGCACCTTCCGGTACGGCTACCTTGTTACGACTTAGTCCCAATCGCCAGTCCCACCTTCGACGACTCCCCCCACACAAGGTGGTTAGGCCATCGGCTTCGGGTGTTACCAACTTTCGTGACTTGACGGGCGGTGTGTACAAGGCCCGGGAACGTATTCACCGCAGCGTTGCTGATCTGCGATTACTAGCGACTCCGACTTCATGGGGTCGAGTTGCAGACCCCAATCCGAACTGAGACCGGCTTTTAGGGATTAGCTCCACCTCACAGTATCGCAACCCATTGTACCGGCCATTGTAGCATGCGTGAAGCCCAAGACATAAGGGGCATGATGATTTGACGTCATCCCCACCTTCCTCCGAGTTGACCCCGGCAGTCTCCCATGAGTCCCCACCACTACGTGCTGGCAACATGGAACGAGGGTTGCGCTCGTTGCGGGACTTAACCCAACATCTCACGACACGAGCTGACGACAACCATGCACCACCTGTGAACCAGCCCCGAAGGGAAACCCCATCTCTGGAGCGGTCTGGCACATGTCAAGCCTTGGTAAGGTTCTTCGCGTTGCATCGAATTAATCCGCATGCTCCGCCGCTTGTGCGGGCCCCCGTCAATTCCTTTGAGTTTTAGCCTTGCGGCCGTACTCCCCAGGCGGGGCACTTAATGCGTTAGCTACGGCGCGGAAAACGTGGAATGTCCCCCACACCTAGTGCCCAACGTTTACGGCATGGACTACCAGGGTATCTAATCCTGTTCGCTCCCCATGCTTTCGCTCCTCAGCGTCAGTAAATGCCCAGAGACCTGCCTTCGCCATCGGTGTTCCTCCTGATATCTGCGCATTTCACCGCTACACCAGGAATTCCAGTCTCCCCTACATCACTCTAGTCTGCCCGTACCCACCGCAGATCCGAGGTTGAGCCTCGGACTTTCACGGCAGACGCGACAAACCGCCTACGAGCTCTTTACGCCCAATAAATCCGGATAACGCTTGCGCCCTACGTATTACCGCGGCTGCTGGCACGTAGTTAGCCGGCGCTTCTTCTGCAGGTACCGTCACTTTCGCTTCTTCCCTACTGAAAGAGGTTTACAACCCGAAGGCCGTCATCCCTCACGCGGCGTCGCTGCATCAGGCTTCCGCCCATTGTGCAATATTCCCCACTGCTGCCTCCCGTAGGAGTCTGGGCCGTGTCTCAGTCCCAGTGTGGCCGGTCACCCTCTCAGGCCGGCTACCCGTCGTCGCCTTGGTGAGCCATTACCTCACCAACAAGCTGATAGGCCGCGAGTCCATCCCCCACCGATAAATCTTTCAACAACCCACCATGCGGCAGGAAGTCATATCCGGTATTAGACCCAGTTTCCCGGGCTTATCCCAAAGTCGGGGGCAGGTTACTCACGTGTTACTCACCCGTTCGCCACTAATCCACCCAGCAAGCTGGGCTTCATCGTTCGACTTGCATGTGTTAAGCACGCCGCCAGCGTTCATCCTGAGCCAGGATCAAACTCTCCATAAAAAACAAAAAGCCACCGAAACCCCTCGGAAAATAAGGGAGAATCAATGAAAAAATCCTGGCGAATAAAAAACACTCAAGAACACTACACGGGGGTGCAATGCCTCAAGCAAATGTTATGTATTCACCAAATAAAAATATTCGGTATCAACAAACTTGGCACACTATTGAGTTCTCAAACAACAAACACTCTCGACACCACAACCACCACAAACTCGGTGACTGCTTCGCTCCGGAGCAACTTTTCAAGCCTACCATCATGTCAACCAAAGTCAACTCGATGTTTCCAGCTTGTTCACCCCGCTGTTTCCTGCAGGCCTTTTCGGCCCGTCCGGATCAGCGGCGCGAGATAAAACTCTACACGGATTCCCACCAGACGCAAAATCGGCCTGCGCACTCATCCTTGGCTTCAAAAACTCCGAATTCTCGCGGTTCCTGAGCGGATAGGAGTGCATCCTCCCCAAAAACAACTGAAATTTGTTGTTATGAAGCGGGTCACTCTACGAAAAAAGGGTTGCCACCTGTCTCTCGACAAGTGGCAACCCTTTGAAGAATGCCCAGTGCTACTTGGTGCCCTGATTACGCAGACGGGAAACTTCGTACAGCGAAATGCCGACGGCCATCGACGCGTTCAGCGATTCCATGGCGGAGTCGATGGGGATCGAGACAATGGCGTCGCAGTTTTCGCGAACCAGTCGGGACAGGCCCTTGCCTTCCGAGCCAACCACGATGCACAGTGGGCCGGTCGCCAGTTCAAAGTTTGGCAATTCCATGTCGCCACCGGCGTCTAGGCCGATCACGAAGATACCGGCGGCCTTGATTTCCTTCAGCGCACTGGTCAGGTTGCTGCACTTGGCAACAGGAACGCGCACGGCAGCGCCGGCGCTGGTTTTCCATGCCGAGGCAGTCATGCCAACACTTCGACGCTCAGGGATGATGACGCCGTCTGCGCCAAATGCGGAGGCCGAGCGAACGATCGCGCCAAGGTTGCGCGGGTCGGTGATGCCGTCCAAGGCAAGGAACAGCGGCTGGGAGTTGGTGTACCCGCGGTCGTAGTCCTTGATAGTCTTGGTCGCCAACTGAACGGCGTCCTTGTATTCGTAGGGCGGAATCTGCAGGGCAAGGCCCTGGTGGATCGCGCCATCGGTCATCCGGTCGAGCTCCTGCTTGGAGGCTTCCATCAACGGAATGCCCTGGGCCGCAGAAAGCTTGAGGGACTCGCGCACGCGGTCGTCAACATCAACGCGGATGGCTACATGCAGCGCCTTGGCAGGGATGCCGGCGCGCAGTGCTTCAACCACCGAGTTGCGGCCGGTGACAAATTCGGCGTTGACCTTGATGCGGTCGGTGCGATTGCCGGTGCTGCGCTTGGCTGCCGAGCGCTCGGAAAGCTGCTTGGCGCGGTAAGCCTTGTGGTACGGGCGGTCTTCTGCCTTCGGGGTCGGGCCCTTGCCCTCGAGGGAACGTCGTCCCTTGCCGCCACTGCCCTTGGTTGGGCCCTTTTTGCTCATGGTTTGTGTCCTTAAAGTTGAGTTTGTTGTAGCCGCTAGGTCGGCTAGTTGTTCAGTGTCCAGCGGGCGCCGTCGGCCGAGTCGAGCACCGTGATTCCAGCGGCGGCCAAGGCATCGCGGATCGCATCCGAGCGGGCCCAGTCCTTGGCGGCTCGCGCCTGGGCGCGTTCAGCCAGCTGCGCCTGGATCAGCTGATCCAGGACATCGTGCTCGGCAGTTGCCTTGGAATTCTGCTGATTGCCGGCATCGTCCAGTCCGAGGACCCGGGTCATCGCCAAAACCTGGCCCAGTGCGGTGGCCGTGGCTGCGTCGTCGTGCTTGTCCAGCGAGGCATTGCCGTGGCGCACGGTTTCGTGCAACGCCGCCAGGGCCATCGGGACGTTCAGGTCGTCATCCATCGCACTGGCGAATGCCTCCGGCACCTGCGTGGCAACGATCGAATCTGCCGCGGCACCCAAACGGTAGCGGGCGTTGGAGATGAAGGTGTCGATGCGTTCCACCGCGGCACCGGCTTCGGTCAGCGAGTCCGGACGGTAGTCCAGCATGGAGCGGTACTGGGCCTGGCCCAGGAAGTAGCGCACCACTCGGGCGTCGGCCAGGGCGAGCATTTCCTCGGGGGAAATGGTGTTGCCAATGGACTTGGACATCTTCTCGCCCTCGTAGGTGACCATGCCATTGTGCATCCAGAAGTTGGCGAACCCGTGGCCGGCCGCATTGGACTGCGCCATCTCGTTTTCGTGATGCGGGAAACGCAGGTCCAGTCCGCCACCGTGGATGTCGAACTCGCTGCCCAGGTATTTGCCGGCCATCGCCGAGCACTCAAGGTGCCAGCCCGGGCGGCCGCGGCCCCATGGGCTTGGCCAGGAAGCGGTGCCCGGATCGGATTCCTTGTGCCCCTTCCACAGGGCGAAGTCGCGGGCGTCCTTTTTGCCTCGCGGATCGGAGTCCGCGGCGTCCTGCATGTCCTCGATCTTCTGCCGGGTCAAGGCACCGTACTGCTCGTACGAGCGCACGTCGAAGTACACATCGCCGGAGCCATCGGCGGCCGGGTAAGCGTGGCCTCGCTCGATCAGCTCCGAGATCAGCTCATGCATTTCGGTGATGTGCCCGGTAGCGCGCGGCTCATAGGTCGGCCGGCGTACACCGAGCGCTTCATAGGCGCGGGCGAATTCCTGCTCGAAGCGGTAGGCCAGGGCAAACCATTCTTCGCGCGGCTTGTAGTGCTTGTCGGCCTCGAAATCTGCGGTAAAGGAGTTGGCGGACTTCTCCAGGATCTTGTCATCGATATCGGTCACGTTGCGTACCGTGGTGACCGCAAACCCGCGGTATTCCAGCCAGCGAACCAGGACATCGAAAACGATGGCGCTGCGCACATGGCCTACATGCGGCATGCCCTGTACGGTGGCGCCGCAGTAGTACAGCTTGACTTCGCCTTCGGCTAGCGGCTGGAAGTCGCGTACAGATGCTGTTTTGGTGTCATAGAATCGCAGGCTCACGCCTTTAAGGTTATCCGATGGACACGGCCTTTGTACTTCACTTGTGATGCGCTCGCTGATCTGGGCATTCGCCGGGCCTGCGCGCTCACCGCTGCCGGGGGAAGACCAGGGCGGTGGCGTAGGCGGTAATTCCGGTGCCTTCGCCCTCGTACCCCAGGCCATCGCTGGTGGTTGCGATGACGCTGACTGGGGCGCCTATCGCATCGCTGAGCACCTGGCTGGCCTCTTCGCGGCGGGCCGAGAAGCGCGGGCGCCGTCCCACAAACTGCACGGCGACATTCCCGATTTCGAACCCTGCCTCGCGAACCAGGCGGGCCGCTTCTGCAAGCAGGCTCACACCGCTGGCCCCGGAGAATTCCGGCCGGTCCACCCCAAAGTGGGTTCCCAGATCGCCGATCCCGGCAGCGCTAAAGAGCGCATCGCAGGCAGCATGGGCCACCGCGTCGCCGTCCGAATGCCCCGAAAGGCCAACATCGTCCGGGAAGTGCAGGCCAGCCAGCCACATTGGCCGGGCGGGGTCCTGGCTGACGGCGTGGACGTCGATGCCGTTGCCGATGCGTGGCAGAATCATTGTTTCCCTGGCAGTGTTGGCGGAGCTGTTCTGGTCGGTGGCCAGCTGGTTGGCGGTCTCCAGGTCCTCGGGGTGCGTGACCTTCAGCGCCTGCTGCGCTCCGGCGACGACCTGCACCTTTTCTCCCTGCGCGCTCACGATCGAAGCGTCATCGGTAACTTTTTCCAGTTCGGCTTCGGTGCAGTGGTCGAGCTGGGCATGGGCCTGGCGCAGCACCGCTGCGTTGAATCCCTGCGGAGTTTGCACCGCGCGCAGGGTGGATCGCGGCGGTGTGTGATCGATGAATTCAGCACCCGCCGCGCCTCCCGGCTCCACGACTGAGATCGTGTCGGTTACCGGCAGCGCGGGGATGACCGCATTGGCTTGCCCCTGGTCCAGGGCATCGAGGACCCGGTCGTAAAGCTCTGCGGGGGCAAAGGCGCGGGCGGCGTCATGAACCAAGATGGCCGAGGCCCCGGGATTGACCGCTTCGAGCCCGCGGCGTACAGAATCGGCGCGGCTGCTTCCGCCGGGCACGGTGCGCAGCATGGAACCAAAGGCGGCTAGCGCTTCGGCCATGCGGTGGTCGCCAGCGGGTGTGACCACGATGATTTCGGTGATCCGCTTGACCTGGAGGATTCGGTCGATGGCGTGCTCCACCAAAGTTTTGCCGGCCACCTGGACCAGTGCTTTGGGGATTCCGGCGCCGAGCCGCGTGCCCATTCCGGCAGCAACCAGGATCAGGCTCGAAGAATGCGATGGGGTTTGCTTCACAGCGCCCAGCTTATCGTGTTCATCGGCAAGTGATTGGGCTTTTAACGGCAACAGCCGTGAAACGCTTTATAGCGCTCCACGGCAAGATGCAATCGGGAGTTTTGCCTAGGCCGAAGCCAAGACCTCATCCAACAGGCCCTCGGCCTTGGTCTCATCCAGGTCCTTGGCCAAAGCCAATTCGCTGATCAAAACCTGACGGGCCTTGGCCAGCATGCGCTTTTCGCCAGCCGACAGACCACGATCATTTTCTCGGCGCCAAAGGTCACGCACGACCTCGGCAACCTTGATGACATCGCCGGAAGCCAGCTTCTCGACGTTTGCCTTGTAGCGGCGCGACCAGTTGGTCGGCTCTTCAGTAAATTCAGCACGAAGGACATCGAACACATGGTCCAAGCCTTCCTGACCTACCACGTCACGCACGCCAACCAGATCAACGTTCTCTGCAGGAACTTCGATGGTCAAATCGCCCTGAGCCACCTTGAGCTTGAGATACATTTTCTCTTCGCCCTTGATCTTGCGCATCTTGATCTCTTCGATCATTGCGGCGCCGTGGTGCGGGTAGACAACAGTCTCGCCAACCTCAAAAACCATGTGGATAAACCCCTTTCCCACAAACTAGTCTAACATGTTTACCATCAACGATCCCTCGTTTGTGCCCCATATAACCGCGAATTCACGCGGAATCGCCTCTTCCATTCGCAAGAGAAACATGGTAAGAAGAAAGTACGCTGAACAGGGTTTTATACCTCTTCATCCCTTTCCCGGTTCTCTACCACTTGTCGAAAAGCGTGTGTTGCACGTCGCTAAATCGCGTCTTTGCGTTAAAAACAGCTAGGCTTAGAGGTAATCGTGGTCTAAATCTTGGGTTGCCCCTGCTCTGGGCGCAGCCAGGCAGATAGCCTCGAACCGAAGCAACTCATTATTCTCACCGAGGAGTTAGTGTCGTGATCACCGCACGCATGACCGCTGGACGCCGCATTGCCGCGTCCCTCGCTGTGGCTGCCCTGGCATTCGGTGTCACCAGCTGTGGCGCCATCAACGAGCAGTCCACCAACACCGACTACGCTGCCAGCGATGGCGTGCATGTCGACGTTGCCGACGCACAGGTCCGCAACCTGATGTTCGTTACCAACAGCGACGGCTCCAAGGCGCGCCTGATCGGCACCGTTGTCAATGATAGCGATTCCTCGCTGACCCTGACCGTCAAGGCAGCCAGCACCCAGCCGGTAACCATCTCGGTTCCAGCCGACGAAAGCGTCAAGCTGGAAGACGACGCAAACCAGAAGGTCATCTCCGGCCTGAACATTGCAGCCGGCGAGCACGCAGAGACCGCTTTCACCGCATCTGGTGAGACCGTGGACTTCAGCGTTCCAGTCGTAGACGGCACCTTGGCTGAATACCGCGACTTCGTACCAGGCGGATCCGATGACTCGGTCACCGACCACCTGAAGAAGACCGAGAGCCACTCGACTTCGGGCCACTAGGGCTCAGCAGAACAGGGAGCCTGGGAGCGAATCCTTTGATTCGTTCCCAGGCTCCCTGTCGTTTAAGTATTGTTGCCGGCTACACCACGAACTTGTAGCCCAAGCCGCGCACGGTCACCAAGTGCTCTGGCGTGGCCGGGTCGGGTTCAATCTTCGAGCGCAGGCGCTTGACGTGAACATCGAGGGTCTTGGTATCCCCCACATAGTCGCTGCCCCAGACGCGGTCGATCAGCTGGCCGCGAGTGAGCACTCGGCCGGCATTGCGCAAGAGCATCTCAAGCAGTTCGAACTCCTTGAGCGGCATGGACACCTCGGTATTGTCGACCGAGACCATGTGGCGTTCAACGTCCATGCGCACCGGGCCGGCGGTGACCACATTGCTGATGAGCTCCTCGCCCTCGCCCTGGCGGCGCAAGACGGCACGGATGCGGGCCAGCAACTCGCGCGATGAGTAGGGCTTGGTGACATAGTCGTCGGCGCCCAGCTCCAGGCCAACCACCTTGTCGATTTCCGAATCCTTGGCGGTGAGCATGATGACCGGGACCTGGCTATTGAGTCGGATCTGGCGAATCACCTCGGTGCCCGGCTGGCCCGGCAGCATCAGGTCCAAGAGCACCAGATCGGCGCCGTGGCGTTCGAACTCGGTGACGGCAACCAGCCCGTCCTCGGCGATCCGTACTTCAAAACCTTCGCGCTCCAGCAGGAAAGACAGCGGGTCAGAGAGCGATTCCTCATCCTCTACGATCAATATGCGGGTCATCGTCGTCCTCCTTCGCGATCGGAGGTTCTAGCCTCGACCGCTCGTTCCTTCATCATCTCGTCGGCGGCACCATCGGTGCCCGTCCGTTCTTCATCCGCTAGGGGAAGTCTTAGGGTAAAAGTGGAGCCTTGGCCGGGCTGCGACCACAGGGATACTTCGCCACCGTGGTTGGCCAGCACGTGCTTGACAATGCTCAGCCCCAGTCCGGTGCCACCGGTTTGCCGCGAGCGTGCCGAGTCCACCCGGTAGAAGCGCTCGAAGACGCGTTCTTGCTCTTCGGGTGAAATGCCCGGCCCCTGGTCGGTGACCGAAATCTGCGCGTAGCCATCACGCTGGCGGATCCCCACGCCCACCTTCGTGTTCGCCGGCGAGTAGCGGATCGCGTTATCGATGAGGTTGCGCACAGCGGTCATCAGCAGGTCGGGATCGCCCAGGATCGGTTCCTCCAGATGTCCGCCCACGGTGATGCTGATGCCCTTTTCCTCGGCAAGCAAGTGGCTGCGGTCCACCGCTTCGGCCACCACGTTGTGGATGTTCACTTCCCTGCCCTGCACAATGGCATCGCTGGCTTGCAGCCGGGAGAGCTCGATAATGTCCTGGACCAGCGCGGCAAGCCGCCGCGATTCCTTGTCCATCCGGGTGGAGAAGCGGCGCACAGCTGTCGGATCGTCGGCGGCTTCGGTAATGGCCTCGGCCAGCAAGGAGATCGCACCGACGGGTGTTTTCAATTCGTGGGACACGTTGGCCACGAAGTCATTGCGCATGGCTTCGGTGCGCGTGATCTCGGTGCGGTCATCGGCCAGCAGCAGAATATACTCATCACCCAGCGGCGCAACACGCACGTGCACAATCAGCTGGCCGGCGCCGAGCGTTGAGCGTTGCAATTCGTACTGGCTTTCAGCGATCACGCCGTCCGCCCGGACCTGGCGCACCAGGGCCAGCAGTTCGTTGTGCACGAGCGTATGCCCACGAACCAGCCCGTAGGCATAGGAAGCCGGATTGGCCCGCACCACGCCGTCGACATCATCGAGGATCACGAAGGCGCGTCCGATGACGGACAGGACAGCGGCTGCACCTTCAGGGAGCAGGGGCTCGTCAACCTGCGGCAGTCGGGCGGTCCGGCGCTGCGACATCCTGAAAGCGATCACGCCAACGATGCCCAAGGCCAGACCGAGGACACCGGCTATCAGAGTCGAGATCACATCGTTCACCCTTTTAGCCTAGCTTCCCCGCTGGGTTCCTTCGTTCCTAAATGACGCGAAAACGGCCAAATCGGCGCGCTGTTCACCAAACGTTCACGTTTCGTGGCATATTCGTTAATCACCCGCTGACAGGCTGGAGTAAGACCCTCCACCATGCCATAAATCTGTTTGGGGTGGTTCGCTGCGAAGACAGGGAACCCGCTGGCATGGGAACCGACACTCGAAAGGAACTGCTGTGCGTAAGGTTTTTCAGGCAGATCTACAACAAATTGGCGAAGAACTTATTGAGATGGCCAACCAGGTCGCGACCGCAATGGATCGCGCGTGGGATTCATTGGCGAATGCCGATGTGGAGCTAGCCCAGGAAGTTATCGCGGCGGACGCGAAAATTGATTTCCTGCAGAACCAGCTGGATGAACGAGCCATCGACACCCTGGCACTCCAGGGCCCCGTGGCCAGCGATCTGCGCATGATCGTCGGTTCGCTGCGCATGAGTGCTTCCCTGGAACGCATGGGCGACCTCGCACGCCACCTGGCGCAGCTAGCCCGCCTGCGTTTCCCGCAGCCGGCAATTCCAGAAAGGATCTCGGCAACCTTTTCTGAAATGGCCAGGATCGATATCCAGATTGCCCAGGCGGTAGCCCGCCTGCTCGATACCCGCGATCTGAAGATTGCCGCGGAAATTATTGAATTGAACCACGAAGTCGATCGCCTGCACTCCAGCGTGTTTGCGCGAATTGCGGAAGCGGATTGGGATGCTTCGGCACCGACTACCGTTGATGTTTCATTGACCAGCCGCTATCTGGAGCGTTTCGGCGATCATGGTGTTTCGGTAGCACGCAAGGTGACCTACCTGGTTACCGGCGAGTGGGACCCGTCCGACGCCTGAGCCAGTGAGCGCGTGCTGAATTCTTGACGTAGTGCCTGTTGCCGGAGAACTCCGGCAGCAGGCACTACTTTTTTGGCCATGTGCGCCATGAGCCGTTAAGGCGAAGGGCAACCCGCCAATTGGCGGGTTGCCCTAGAAATTTTCGACGCACTAATAGCGCCAGCGTAAAGCGGGTTTTAGCCTTCGCACTCTACGCAGAAACCTACATTGCCTTCTTCGCGAACCAGCTGTGAGCGGTGGCGAATCAAGAAGCACGAGCCACAGATGAACTCGTCGTCTTTCTGTGGAATGACGGTAACCGTCAGTTCCTCGTTGGACAAATCTGCACCTGGCAGATCCATACCATCAGTGTGATCGGCTTCGTCGAGCTCGCGCACGACGGACTTGGCGTCCGGTGCGTTTGCGGACTTAACCGCATCCAGAGAAGCCTTACGTGCCTCAGCAACGTCTGGGCGGACTTCATCGTAATCAGTTGCCACGAATTGCATTCCTAACGTGAGCCATTGAGCCTATTCGAAATAGGAGATTACAGCATACTAATGCCAAAAATACAATCGTGCGCAGTAGTTTCGCTCACAGCCATATAGCCGGCCCATATTCGCGCTTAAAGCCGAAACGGCGGCACCAGCATTTCCAAGCTCAAGGCCTGGGGTTCTGGTACCGCCGAATAGTGGGTCTTACTTGCGTCCCTGGTTTGCGACAGCCTTGATGGCGTCGGCCGCAGCTGCAGGATCCAAGTAGGTTCCGCCGGCGGTGATCGGCTGGAAATTGTCGTCCAGCTCATAGACCAGCGGGATGCCGGTTGGGATGTTCAGGTTGGCGATGTCTTCATCGCTGATGCCGTCAAGGTGCTTGACCAATGCACGCAGCGAATTGCCGTGGGCGGTGACCATAACGGTCTTGCCTGCGGACAAATCTGCCTTGATGTTGTTTTCCCAGTAGGGAAGCATGCGGTCGAGCACGTCCTTGAGGCACTCGGTGCGTGGTGCGGAATCGCCCAGGGCGGCGTAGCGCTCGTCGTTGATCTGGCTGAATTCCGAAGCGTCGTCCAGGGCTGGTGGCGGGGTGTCGTAGCTGCGGCGCCATTCCATGAACTGCTCTTCGCCGAACTCGGCCAAGGTCTGCGCCTTGTCCTTGCCCTGCAGCGCGCCGTAGTGGCGTTCGTTCAGGCGCCAGTCGCGGTTCACTGGGATCCACGAGCGGCCTGCGGCCTCCAAGGCCAGGTTGGCGGTGACAATCGCACGGGTCAACAGCGAGGTATGCAGCACCTCTGGCTTGTATCCGGCTTCTGCCAGCAACTGGCCGCCGCGTGATGCTTCAGCACGGCCCTGTTCGGTCAGCGATACGTCGTACCAGCCGGTGAACAGATTCTTTTCATTCCATTCGCTCTGCCCGTGGCGAAGCAAGATCAAAGTGTGACTCATGTAATCCATCCTATCCAATGCTCCAGCGCAGACGCGCCAAAGTTAAGGAGTGTTCATTAATTGAGAAGACCCGCCCCTCCATCTGCAGGAGAGTGCGGGTCATCAAAAGATTCATGTTCTTTGCCGGGGCCTAGTAGTTGTACCAGCCGCTGACTGCTGGTTTCACATCGGCCAGGTAGACACAGGCAATGCAGGCACCAATCAACTGCAAGAAGCCGATTCCACCCCCGCTGAGGATGCCCAGCAACGAGACAACGGCACTGGCAGCCGTCAGGCCGGTCCAAAAGCCTTTGGTGCGCTTGCCTTCCTGCGCAAAGCGCTGTGCACCATGGCGCAAGCAGTCAATTACCGCCCAGACCGCGAGCACCAGAATGATCACGCTCAGAGCCAGCATCAAGTAGTACTCGATCAGGTGGGCAACATACATCATGGACATATCTTCACTCTACCTATGGGCGTTGGAATTTTTTGGTACTGCCACGCGCTAGAGCTGTTCCAGCGCCTGCTTCAGATCCGACCACAAGTCCTCGACATCTTCAATCCCGACCGAGAGGCGGATCAGGTTCTCGGGAACGGTCTGCGGCTCCGACGCATGGCGTGCCCGGCGCTCGGCCAAGGTTTCCACCCCTCCCAGGGATGTCGCTCCGGTAATGAGGTTGAAGGCAGCGACAACCTGGTCGGCGTGCTCGGCGCTCTGCCCCGCTTGGAAGGCGATCACCGAACCGAAGCCGTCCATCAGCTGCGCAGCGCGCTCATGTCCTGGATCCTGTGCCAGGCCGGGGTAGCGCACCGCCTGCACCTTGGGGTGTTCGGCCAGGCGCTGTGCCAGCACCTGGCTGTTGCTCTGCGAACGATCGATGCGCACCGCCATGGTGCGTACACCACGCAAGGCCAGGAAGGTATCCATCGGGGAGGCGATGGCGCCATGCAAGGTCCGGTAGCCATGCAGCTTCTGGCGCAGCGACTCATCGCTGGTCACCAGCGCGCCCATGATGACATCGGAGTGCCCTGAGAGGTACTTGGTGACAGAGTGCACCACTACGTCGGCTCCCGAAGCCAATGGACGCTGCAGCAACGGGGTGGCGAAGGTGTTGTCCACGATGCTCAGCACGCCGCGGGCCTGGGCTTCTGCCAGCAGCACTGGCAGGTCTGCGACCTCCAGCATCGGGTTGGTCGGCGATTCCACCCACAGCACGTCAGCACCCTGCAAGGCGGCGATCACTTCATCGGTGTCGGCAATATCCACCGGGCGAATGCTCAGCCGGCCGGCAGCTTGCAATTCCGAGCTCAGGGCCAGCGAACCGTTATAGGAATGCCTTGGCATTACCAGCACGCCACCGGCGGGAACCAAGCTCAACGCTGCAGCAATGGCAGCCATGCCCGAGGAGAATACCAGCGCCGGCAACGCGGCAACTTCCAGCTGGCCCAAGACCTCTTCAAATGGGTCCCAGGTCGGATTGGAGAAGCGCGCATAAACGCGTTCATCGGCAGCGGCTTGCCCATGGGAGTGATAGGTCGAGGTGAAGGTCACCGGATGGTTCACCGGTGCATCGATGGCATGGGCCGGACGGCCACCTGCAACGACAAGGGTCTTCGGATCCCACTCGGGGCGCGGAGCTGATGGCGTGCTGCTGGAGTTCATGGAAAAAACTTTACGCGCAGCCGCCGCACAGCGTTGGATGGATTTCACTACATTTCATCTGACGAATCCACCACACTGGGCGATTAGTTGCGCACGGCCCAGGGGTTGCGCAGATGTTTTGCCGGCTCCTTGGATAGGCTAGAGGGGTGAATAACGAATCGAGCGCGCCGGCCCCAGGCTTGTTCATAGTCTTTGAAGGCGGCGACGGCGCAGGCAAGTCCACGCAGGTCGCCCTCGCCCAGCAATGGCTGGAAACACGTGGGTCCAAGGTCATTACCACCCGCGAGCCAGGCGGAACCCAAATCAGCGAGGCACTGCGTTCGCTGGTACTTGAACACGGCCATGGCGATATCGATTCACGCACCGAAGCCCTGATCTACTCCGCAGCCCGGGCCGCCCACGTCCAGCAGGTCATCACCCCGGCTTTGGCCGCTGGCACCCATGTCATTTGTGACCGCTTCGTTGATTCCTCACTGGCTTATCAGGGAATCGGACGCGCCCTGGGAATTGAGTCGGTCGCAGGGATCAACCATTTCGCCACGAACGGGTTGAAGCCAGATGCCACGATCATCTTGGACATCTCTGCAGCCGATGGCCGAGCCCGGCGCATCGCTGCTGGTGGCGGTGTGGAAGCGGCCGACCGGCTGGAAGCAGAACCCGACGATTTCCACGAACGCATCCGCCAGGCCTTCCTGGAACTGGCTTCCCTGGAGCCGGACCGCTATCTCGTCCTGGATGCCAACAGCAGCGTCGAAGACCTGCACCACGCTGTCACCACACACCTGGCTGGACTGCTGTGAGCCGCCCGGTCTTTGGCGATCTGGCTGGCCAGCAGCGCGTCATCGATACGCTGTGCGCCGAGGTCGACCGCGGCAATCCAACCCATGCGTGGCTGGTCACCGGCCCTCCTGGCTCGGGGCGAACTACGGCGGCCCGCGCCTTTGCGGCAGCCTTGCAGTGCACCACCAGCCCAGCCGGCTGTGGCGAGTGCGAGAACTGCAAGCTGGTGCTCGCTTCCTCGCACCCGGACGTATCCTTTGTCTCCACCGACAAATTCGAATACCAGATTGCCGATGTCCGCCACCTGATCACCCGTGCGCAGGAAAGCGCCAGCACCGGGCGTTGGCGCATCATCATCATTGAAGACGCGGACCGCATGTCTGAACGCAGCACCAATGTGCTGCTCAAGGCCATCGAGGAACCGCCAGCGCGGATGATCTGGATCCTCTGCGCTCCCTCCCCGGCCGACGTCTTGGTCACCATCCGCTCTCGTTGCCGCGCGGTGAATCTTTCGGTGCCCTCCACCGCAGACGTGGCGGACCTCTTGGTGCGCCGCGACGGCCTTGATCCGCAGCAGGCCCTCTTCGCTGCCCGAGTCTCGCAGTCGCATATTGGCGTGGCCCGGCTGCTGGCCCGCGATGAGCAGGCACGAATCCAGCGTGAAAAGGTTGTTACCCTGCCACTGCGCACCACCACTTTGCCCCAGGCCATGGCGGCCGCCGCGGAAATCTCCAAGTTGGCCACGGAACGCGCGGAGAACATCACCGGCACCGATCTGCAGAAGAAGACCGAACAGCTGCGCCATGCCAATGGCCTCGGCCCTGAAGAAACCATTCCTCCTGGGTTGCGCGGCCAGTTCAAGGCCTTGGAAGAGGATGCGAAGCGATTCGCGCGACGTGCCAGCTTTGATGCCTTGGACCGGACTTTAACCGACTTGACCACGTTTTTCCGTGATGTCTTGAGCCTTCAGCTGGGAACCGGGATCGAGCTGATCAACGAGCATTTGCGCGAGAAGCTCGAAGCTTATTCACAAGGCCAGAGCAAAGAAAAATCGTTGGCCCAGTTGGACGCCATCAACCAGACGAGAAGCCGCTTGGCCGCCAACGTCAATCAGCTCATGGCTTTGGAAGCATTGATGACTCGACTCCTTCCGAACCCGGGTCGCCGCTAACCAACGCAAGGAGACACTCAACGTGCCTGTACGCTCATCCAAACTGCGTTTAATTGCGGTGGCGACCCTGCTGGCCTTTGCCGGGCTGACCAGTTGCTCCGCTGGATCGACGCTCCCTGACTCCGAAGGGACCGACGCCACTCCGAGCGCCAGCAGCGTCGAAGCCCCGCAAGGACTGGAGAGCTACTACTCCCAGCAGATCGATTGGGAGAAATGCGGCGATGTTATTGAATGCGCCACGATCAAGGTGCCGCTGGACTATGCAGACCCAACCGGTGACAGCATCGACCTTGCACTGAACCGGCGTGTTTCCGAGGGAGCCAGCCGAAACCTGCTCGTGAATCCTGGCGGTCCCGGTGGTTCTGGGCTGGATATGGTCGAATCTTCGGTGCAAGCCATGTTCAGTGCAGACTTGCAAAAGGCCTACAACGTGATCGGCTTTGACCCGCGTGGCGTGGGTGAAAGCACCCCGATCACTTGCCAGAGCGATGCCGAGACCGACGAAGGAAGGCAGGAGAACCTGCGCGCCTGGTTGCCTGAAGATCAAGAACAGATCGTCGAGGAAACCGAGCACTACGCGGCCGATTGCGCGGCCAACACCGGGAAACTCTTGGGCCACGTTGATACGGTCTCGGCTGCCAAGGACATGGATGTCATCCGCGCGGTGCTCGGGGACAAGCAATTGGACTATCTCGGGTTCTCCTACGGAACCTTCCTCGGGGCAACCTATGCGGACCTGTTCCCGCACAAGGTGGGTCGCTTTGTCCTTGATGGAGCCATGGATCCAAAAAGCCAGGCCGCTGACCTGACCAAGGCGCAGGCCGTTGGTTTTGAGCACGAGATTGAAGCTTGGCTGGCCCAGTGCGTTGAATCCGAAGGCTGCCCTTTCAGCGGAACGGTGGAATCCGCCAAGGTGCAGTTGCAGCAGTTCTTCGCCCAGGTCGAGAACGAGCCCATGACCTCCAGCGATGGCCGCACCGTGCCAATCATCGATTTTGTCAACGGCTTCATCTTGCCGCTGTACGACAATTCAAATTGGCCGTACCTGACCCAGGCCATGGCATCAGCGGTGAATGACGGGAACGTCGATGCCATTCTCGGATTTGCCGACCTCGCCGCCGATCGGCAGGCCGATGGAACTTACGGCTCGAATTCCAGCGATGCGTTTGCTGCCATCAATTGCTTGGATCGGCCAATGAATGCCGATGCTGAGGCAATGGGGAAGGAAGCCACCGAGCTGATGCGCGTAGCTCCGACGCTGGGCAAGTATCTGTCCTACGGCGAGATCGCCTGTGACGCATGGGATCACAAGCCCACTGGCAAGGCTGGAGCGCTGGACGCCAAGGGTTCCAGCGAGATCCTCGTCGTTGGTACGACCTCGGATCCTGCAACCCCGTACCAGTGGTCGCAGTCGCTGGCCAAGCAGTTGGATAACGCCACGCTATTGACCTACCAAGGGCATGGGCACACTGCCTACGGCCGTTCCAATGACTGCATCACCGAAGCGGTCGATGGCTACCTGATTGACGGGAAGGCCCCGGCACCGGATACACAGTGCTGAGCGGGGCGTTCATGTCTTCCTCGTTTTGACGATCAGACAATTCCTCGGATAAAGTGACGTGGTGCCTGTTTGCAGGTACAGGCCTCCTTAGCTCAGGGGTAGAGCAGCTCCCTCGTAAAGAGCAGGTCGCCGGTTCAAATCCGGCAGGGGGCTCGGTTGTGAAGAAAAACCCCGGAATCATGTGTTGCATGATTCCGGGGTTTTTCGCATTGCCGGCCCTTAGCTTCCACCGGTGATTTCATAGTCGAGTGTTATTGCTCCCCCGGTAGCGTAGTTGGGAACGTCAGCGGCGACAGCTTGACCCTCGGGTGAGCCCATCGCAGTGCGGAAGGCTTCAACATCGCTGAACTCGGCCTCGAAAATCGCGAAGTACCCAGCTGCCTGGCCTTGCGCGTCCGGGGAAATCCCGGTCGAGTAGCGCCACGCACGAAGCCCTGGAAGCTTTGCCGCGAGCGGCAAGTGGGTCTCTTCGTAGTATTTGATAAAGGCGTCGCGATCAACTGGTTCTGGATATAGGACGATGAGCTTGTGCATGGCGAAGTCTCCTCATGGATTGCCGGTTATCGGGAGCGCAACGGCCCCTCGAATTCTTGGAAATCCGAGGGGCCGTGCGCAGGCTTAATGACCTATTCGAAGTCGGCAGTAGCGGGGTCAGCCGCGATGCGCCCTTCGGGTCCACGATCCAGGGTAGCGATCGCTTCGATATCTTCAGCGTCAAGGGCTACCTTCAGGGATTCGAAGTTCTCGACGATGCGCGCATCGGTCACGGACTTCGGGATCACGACGTTGCCCAGGGCCAGATGCCAGGCGATGACAACCTGTGCCACCGAGGCGCCATGCTTCTTGGCGATGCCTTCGAGCACTGGGTCCTTGAGCAGGTCCCCGCCCTGGCCCAGTGGCGACCACGACTCATGCAGGATGCCGTGTTCCGCTTCGTAGGCGCGCAGTTCGGCCTGCGGAAAGTACGGGTGGGTTTCCACCTGGTTGATCACCGGGCGCACACCGGTTTCGGTGTAGAGCTCTTCAAGGGCTTCTACGGTGAAGTTGCAGACGCCGATGGACTTCGCTTTGCCGTCCTTCTGCAGCTGGATCAGCGCCTTCCAGGTGTCCACGTAGGTGCCGCGCTTCGGCTGCAGCCAGTGGATAAGGTACAGGTCGACATAGTCCAAGCCAAGGCGCTCCAGCGATGCCTGGGCAGCTGCGATGGTCTTCTCATAGCCCTGGTCCGCGTTCCAGACCTTGGTGGTGATGAAGAGGTCTTCACGGGCAATGCCGCTTGCGGCAACTGCGCGGCCGACGCCAGCCTCATTGCCGTAGATCTTTGCGGTGTCGATGTGGCGGTAGCCAGCCTTCAGCGCCTTGCCAACAGCTACTTCCGCTTCGTCGTCCTTGACCTGCCAGACGCCGTAACCCAGCTGGTCAATGGTGTTTCCGTCGAGGAACTTACTTGTGGGTATTGTTTGGGTCATGCAACCAATTTAGTGCACGGCTTGCCCCGATTTCTAGGACCACCACGCAACTGATCGGGAAAAGTCAATTATTCGCTGTCAGCGAGCAGCTGCATGGCCCGGCCAACGTCTTCCTTGACCAGCTGCGCGCGATGGCGGACCGATTCAATATCGATCGGCTCCCCCGCTTCAGCCTGCATCCGCATCATTGCAATGACCTGTGCGGTGGTCGCAAGGTCGTTGGCCGACTTGGTGAGGCTGCGGTGCACCCCTGCGGTGGATTGCGGAATATGCTCGTCGTTGCTCGGCGTGATCCGGTGGGCCATGCAGCAAAGCTGACGCACCGCGGGCAACAGATCCGCCATCTCGTTGGCTTCCTTCACCAGCAGGTTATACACCTGGTCATCGGCGATGCCTTCGACCACCTGGAAGACGCGATCCAGGGACCGCTGGAAGCGGTCGTGGGCGCGGCGCCAGACGCCCTCGCCAAGTTCGCGAGTGGCTGCGCGCTCAGCGCGAAGTCGTGAAAAGAACGCCATGACACTTCTTTGCCGGTGATGTACAAGGATCGATAGCTCTAGCCTACCGGTGACCAGGCACCGCTTAGACCTCGAGCACGACACAAAACGAAACCGGTCCCGGAGCCTGCCGCAGGTGCGGCGGGTCCAGGACCGGTTATTGATGCTTCTAGCAGCAACGCCCTTCGGGATTCTTCTCTTGCCAGTCGGTGTAGTCCTTCCAGAATTCCCGTTCACTCATCGGTTTCTGGTCCGGATGGGTGCGGGCTTGGTGTTCCAGATAGTGCTGGTATTTATCCGCTCCCAGCACACCGTCCACAAACTTCTTGGCCTGCGAGAGGCGTTCCATCAGCGAAGACATGGCTAGTGGCCGCCACGCTGAATTTGTGATGCCGCCGGAACCTGCTTCCATTCCTTCTCCAGCTGCTTTTCGGCAGGAGTGGAAATCAGCCCCGAGGGTGCGTACATCTTGGAAGGAACAGCGGGATCCTCTGTATCGTTTCCGCCACCGTTCTTCTTGGCCTTGATGGTCGCCATGACAGCGGTGACAATCACCACCGCGGTCAGCAGCAAGAAGAGCACCGACAGCCAACCCTGAACTCCGGTATTGCGGACCACGGCTTCCATCGCTTCAACTGTCTTGGCCGAACCGAGGGAAGTTTCGCCGTTGGCCAGCGCCTCCTTGTAGGCATTATGGTTGGCGAAATAGCCGACCTTGGCATTGGTTGAGAAGATCTTCTGCCAGCTGGCGACGAAGGTGACCACCACGGTGAAGGCCAGCGGCAGCGCGACAACCCACAGGTATTTGAAGTTGTTCCGCTTGGCGATGATCGTCATCACCACGGCCAAGGCGATTGCCGCCAACAGCTGGTTGGCAATGCCGAAGAGCGGGAAGAAGGTGTTGATGCCGCCGAGCGGGTCGGTCACGCCCAGGATGAGGATGTATCCCCATCCAGCCACCATGACCAGGGTGCAAATCCACACCCCGGGACGCCATGAGGTGTCCTTGAACTTCGGGAAGAAGTTGCCGATGGTGTCCTGAAGCATGAAGCGGGCCACGCGGGTGCCAGCGTCAACTGCGGTGAGGATGAACAGTGCCTCGAACATGATGGCGAAGTGGTACCAGAAGCCCATCATCGCGGTGCCGCCGAACCATTGGTGCATGATGTGGGCGATGCCCACAGCCAGGGTCGGCGCGCCACCGGTGCGCGAAACCACACTGGTCTCGCCCACGTTGGCCGCCAGCTCGGTGAGGGTATTCGGTTCCAGATTCACGCCGGCAAGGCCCAGCGAGTTCACAAACGCTACCGCGGTTTCCACGGTGCCGCCGGTAGCTGCCGCCGACGAGTTCATGGCAAAGTACACGCCACGGTCAATCGAGATCGCTGCAACCAGCGCCATGATGGCCACCATGGATTCCATCAGCATGCCCCCGTAGCCCAGGAAGCGGGTCTGCTTCTCCTTTTCAACCAGCTTCGGGGTGGTGCCCGAGGAGATCAGTGCATGGAAGCCCGAGAGCGCGCCACAGGCAATGGTCACGAAGAGGAACGGGAAGATATGCCCGGAAACCACCGGGCCATCGGCGCGCCCGGCGAACTCGGAGAACGCAGGAACCGTGATTTCCGGGCGCACAATAATGATGGCTACGGCCAGCAGGCCGATGACGCCGATCTTCATGAACGTGGACAGGTAATCACGCGGAGCCAGCAACAGCCAGACCGGAAGAACGGCGGCGATGATGCCGTAGATGATGATGGCCCAGGCAATGGTGGTGCGATCCAGGTGGAAGAATTCAGCACCCCACGGCGATTCGGCGATCCAGCGCCCTGAGATGATCGCGAACATCAACAGGACAAAGCCGATGATGGAGATTTCCAGAACCTTGCCCGGGCGGATGAAGCGAAGGTAAATGCCCATGAACAAGGCGATCGGAATGGTCAGGCCCACCGAGTACACGCCCCATGCGGATTCGCCCAAGGCGTTGACCACAACTAGTGCCAGGATGGCAGTAATGATGATCATGATGGTCAGCGTGGCGATCAGGGCGGCGGTGCCGCCGATCAAGCCGAGTTCCTCGCGGGCCATCTGGCCCAGCGAACGCCCGCCACGGCGCATCGAGAAGAACATCACCAGGTAGTCCTGGACTGCGCCGGCCAAAACTACACCGACAATAATCCAGATCGTTCCCGGCAGGTAGCCCATCTGGGCTGCCAGAATCGGGCCAACCAGCGGGCCGGCACCGGCGATAGCCGCGAAGTGGTGCCCGAAGAGCACACGGCGGTCGGTGGGCACGAAGTCGCGCCCGTTGTTCACCGACTCTGCCGGGGTTGCGCGGAAATCATCGGGCTTGACGATCTTGCGTTCGATGAACTTCGAGTAGAACCGGTAGGCGATCAGGTACGTGGCCACGGCCGCGAAGACAAACCAAATCGCATTGATGGTTTCTCCTCGCGAAAAGGCAAGGAAAGACCAGGCAATGCCACCAATCAGGGCGATGGCAATCCAGACGGCGATCCGCAAAGGCGTCCAACGCTTTTCTTCGCGTTGGGCGACTTCAGGATCAACGCCGGCCGGGGGCAGCGTATTTTGGGCACTCAAGGTGAGCATCCTCCTCAGGGCGTGACAAGTGATGTGCGCGACCGGCCCCTATAAGATCGGTCACGTGATTAAGGCTACTGTGTCACTTTACGCGCCTGAAACATTTCCGGCTAAACCCTCACGACGATCTTTCCCGTGTGCTCACCTGAATCAAAATACTCATGAGCACTAGTCAGATCGGAAAATTCGAAGACTTTGGACACGTTGATGGACAGTTTGCCCTCATCGACCAACGGCATCACTCGTGCGACGGCCTGCTTGATGATCTCGCTCTTCTGCTCCAGCGGCCTGGACCGGAGAGTCGTGGCGATCACCCGCGCCCGCTTTCCGAGCATCACGCCCAGATTCAGTTCAGCTTTCGTTCCTCCCTGCAGGCCAATAACTACCAAACGCCCATCCACGGCGAGCGCATTGATGTTGCTCTGCAGGTACTTGGCTCCGATAACGTCAAGGATCAGGTTCACTCCCTGTCCATCGGTCAGTTCCTTGACGCGCTGCTCAAAATCCTCTTCTCGGTAGTTGATGCCCTCATCAGCTCCCAGCTGCTGGCAGTACGCAAGCTTCTGGGCCGATGACGCCGTGACAATCACCCGTGCGCCGGCCGCCTTGGCCAGTTGAATCGCCATGGAACCGATGCCGCCAGCGCCACCGTGAATCAAGATTGCCTGGCCTTCTTGCAGCCCGCCCTCGATGAACAGATTGGAGACTACCGTTGCGGAAACTTCTGGCAGCGCGGCGGCTTCCACGCTGGAGAGTTCATCGGGGATTCTGATGAGCAGTTCGGCCGGCACGTTGACGTACTGCGCATAGCCGCCTCCGGCCAGCAGGGCCGCTACGCGGGTTCCAATGCTCCACTCGGTCACCCCGGCACCAACCGCGGCAATGCTTCCGGATACTTCCAGCCCTGGAATGTCGCTGGCACCTGGAGGAGGTGGATACACGCCCTTTCGCTGTTGGACGTCTGCCCGATTCAAACCAAAAGCTTCGACCTTGACTAGTACTTCCCCGGGGCCGGCAGCAGGGATTTGCCGTTCGGTAAGTTCAATAACTTCTGGCCCGCCACCAGCGTTGTAGATGTAGGCATTCATTGTTTGGCTCATGGGGCCCAATTCCTTTCATTCGGGGTTCATGCCGTATACTTTTTCGGGTTGGATGGTTGTCCGAGCGGCCGAAGGAGCTGGTCTTGAAAACCAGTAGGCGGCAACCCCGTCTCATGGGTTCAAATCCCATACCATCCGCGTTATGAGTTTGGCGGGCTGATCTTCGGATCGGCCCGCCAAGCTGTTTAATGCCGTTCGGCCGGCAGCCCTTCGCCCACCAGGAAACCGGCAAGGCGCGCCACTTCGTTGGCCACGTGGGTAGCGTCCTTGAGTGTTCGTGCTGCGGGATTGTTCAGGTCACCGGCTTGCGCAGCAATGGCAGTCCCCCATTGGGCTGAGGATAGCTGCAGTCCCATCACAAAAATGCCGCGGTGGGCCAGGGCCTCGCTGTTGACCAGCCGGTAGGGTTCGCCAACAACATCAAATCCCGAGCCCGGGAGGCTTTCACCTTCAGAATTGCGCCACGTGTGCGCCCGGCCAACGTGGTCCTTGAGCAACTGCCTGATCAGCGTTGTGTCATTCTGCAGTACGCGGTTGCTGGGCATCATTGCTTCGCACATGGTCTTGGCTGTGTGCACTTCTGCGTCCACCCATGGCGATGAAGCCGTGAACTGGCCAGAAACTTCATCAAAGGCGAACTCGGGCTCCGGGCCGATAAAGGTCACGATGCCAGCGCGGGACAGCGCCAGCAGCTGTTCAATGCGTTCCAAGGGCGGCCCGGAGGCCAGCCCCTCGACCAGCGGCTCGAAGTGTGCCTGGATCTCTTCTATTCGAGATTGCTCGTCGATAGCGCCTGCGACTATCAGTTCCTTGACCAGCATGCGACCGGCGTTCATGGTCATGATTGCGCAGGACAGCGGGTCATCGAGTCCCGCTGAGCTGTGCCGGGCATTGCTGGCCAGATAATCCTGCACTGCCAGTTGGTAGTCCTCGTTGGAGGCAAAACCGATCTCTTCAAAGGGGCGTGCGAGCTTGGGAACATCCAGCCATTGAATCTCCGGGAATTGCGAGATGAATTTGCGCAGCTCTCCCAACCACACCTGGCTGCCTTCACGGTGTTCGGCTACGAGGATTGCCTCTAGCTGGTCAACGAATTCTTCTGCTGTGGACCCCGCAGGCGCACCGCTGATCTGGACGCACTGCCGATAATAGGCAAAGAGCACATCACGATGCAGCTTGGGCCAAATATGCCGCGAGAATTCTAAAGTGGCGTTTGAATTTGTCGCCCGGATCTCGGCCAAGTGGCCGATCAGATCCTGGACATCAAGAAAGCGCAGTTGAATCTCATCGGGAATGAACTGGTCAACTACCGGCTTGCCCCAGTACGGAGTTCCGCGGCGCGAGGCGACAATGAGTTCCGGCTCCCTCCCGGAACCAACGTACTCAAGGCGCTGCCCTGGCTCGGCACCGACTTCCCGGAATATGCCGCCTCGGCCCAAGGTCAGTTCTGCCATGCAGTCAAAGAAGTTCAATCCCAGTCCGCGAATCAGCGCTGGCTGGCCCCCTACGAATTTATTGAAATCCAGGTCCGCCGGGATATTCGGGGGCAGATAGGTAGCGCCGGAATTAGTCGCGGCTTCCTGAAGCTGCTTTTGCCACGGATTCAGCTCTGCACTTTGATGCCCCAGAGCCAGCACCACTGCGTCCACCGGCAAATGCTGCACCTCGGAACCGTGAGCCGCCGCTTGGTATTCCAATTGGTACCCGTTGCCCTGCGTCCGCAGCGCCAGAACCTCGGCGGCAACATGCTGGATGCTGAAGGAATCATGCTCACGCAACACCTCGCAGCTTCGGTCAAAAACATGCTCCAGATATTCGCCGTAGATGGCCCGTGAGGGATAGGTCCCCGCGTCAATGCGCTCAATGGTTCTCGCATGGTCTTCGCTGAGCTGCCGTCCATCGCCCTTCAGCTGCACAAACTGCCTGAAACTCAGGCCAGGCTCATCGGTGGCCCGTTCCGGCGCGACCGTAGGAAATGAAGCGGGGGTGTTCATCCAGAAGTTCTCCGACTGGCGTGGATTCCAGACATGCCCCGATCCGGGACGGTACGGGTCAAAAACCACAATGTTCAGCCGGCTGCCTTTGGGCGTCAGCTTTAGTGCCAAGTCAGCAAATCTTTCGACCACACTGGTGCCGCGCGGGCCCGCCCCGACAATGGCCAGGCTGTACTCATTCTTGGGGTTCTCCATCACGGTGCTCACTCCTATAGGTTATTACCTTCAACGCAGGCCACGAGCCCCAACGCATAGACTATGCCCATGACTGAGCAAGTTTCTAAGGCGACGAGCACCGATCCATATTCATGGCTGGAAGGGACCCGCGACGAAGCTGCCCTGAATTGGGTACGCCAGCAGACGCAGCGGACTGAAGACGAGCTCTACGATGACTCGTTCCGCGGACAGGTCCAGCACATCAAGTCTGTTCTCGATGCCCAGGACCGCATCCCGATGGTCACAAAACGCGGCGAGCACTACTACAACTTCTGGCGCGACTCGGAACACCGTCTGGGACTTTGGCGGCGCACAACCTGGCAGTCCTATCTCACCGATGCTCCTGAGTGGGAGGTCCTGCTCGATCTGGATGCCTTGGCGATCGCCGAAGGACAAGAATGGCATTTTGCTGGATCCTCGCTGCTTCGTCCACAGAAGTCAGAACCCTACGAACGGGCGCTGATTCGCCTGAGCCCCGACGGTGGCGATCAGGTGCGCGTCCGCGAGTTTGACTTGACCAGCAAGGGTTTTGTCGAAGACGGCTTCGACTTGCCGTTGGCCAAGACCCAGGCCTCCTGGATTGACCGGGACACCTTGCTGGTCGGCTCAGCCAGTAGCGGGCAATTCACCACGCGATCCACCTACTCGAGCACGCTGCGCCGCGTCGGTCGGGGCATTGGAATTGAAGAGGCGCCGATACTGTTCGAGGTCGACAAGGAGCATGTGGCTGCCTTCGGCTACTACGATTCCACCCCGGGCTTTGAGCGCGTGGTGACCACTGACGCCATTGATTTCTATCATTCGATCACCGGGGTCTTCCTCGATGGAGAGCATCATGTAATTGATGTGCCCACCGATGTTCAGGTCAGCCTTCACCGGCAATGGGTGCTGTTCGCCCCGCAAACTGATTGGGAGCATCAAGGCCAGGTCGTCGCAGCCGGCTCATTGGCGATCGCCCAGCTCGATGTGTTCCTAGCCCATGGAACTATCGAAAGAGTGCTCTTTGCCCCCGATGAAAGCACTGCCTTGGAGTCTTTGAGCTTCACCGCAAACTATCTGCTTCTCACTATTTTGCATCACGTCGCCGCTCAGGTGCGCGTCATTAGCCTGCGCGATAATTTCAGCGAATCGCAAATGCCGCTGGAAGATCCGATGCTGAGCATTTCGGTGGGTGCCGTCGACGATGAAGACGGCCTCGCTGGCGATGACTATTGGATGACGGTCACCGGTTTCACCACTCCGACGACGTTGTTGAGAGGTGCCGTCGGTTCCAAAGCCGCCACGGTGAAGAAATCACCAGAACGCTTCCCCGCCGATGGACTTGCTGTCACCCAGCATTTCGCAACCTCAGCTGATGGCACTCGGGTTCCCTACTTCCAGGTGGCGCCCGAAGACGTGGTTCTTGATGGGCAGAACCCGGTACTGATGGATGGCTATGGCGGATTCCAGCACAGCATGACCCCTGGCTATGCCGCCGCGATGGGCGTGGGATGGCTGTCTCGCCACAACGATAGCGGCCGACGAGCAATATACGTGATGGCCAACATTCGAGGAGGCGGCGAATATGGTCCGGCTTGGCACCGTGCGGCCCTGCGCGAAAAACGCCACCGGGCCTACGAGGATTTTGCGGCGATCGCCGAAGACCTGGTGCAACGTGATGTGACCTCACGCGAGCATTTGGCCGCTACCGGCCGATCCAATGGCGGTCTGCTCATGGGCAACATGATTGCCGGGTACCCCCAGCTGTTCGGCGCCATCTCCTGCGGAGTCCCGCTGCTTGACATGCAGCGCTACACCCAGCTCGCCGCGGGGCATTCATGGATCGCCGAATACGGGGATCCTGAAATCCCCGAGGATTGGAAGTTCCTTCGGACGTTTTCTCCCGTGCATCGCCTCAGTGACCAGCCTCATCCAGTGGATGACTATCCTGCGTCGTTGATTTGGACCACAACCTCCGATGACCGGGTCGGTCCCTCGCAAGCACGCATCATGGCGGCCAAAATGATGGATCTGGGTATTGATAATGTGCGGTATCACGAGCCAGAAGGTGGCGGCCATGCGGGTTCCACCGACAACGAGTCAACCGCGAAAATGCTGGCTACAAGTTACGAATTCCTCTGGCGACATGTGCAGTAGCCGACTCGTTTTGGAACACGCGCCTATCTTCAGGTAGGCTAGATTCTGCTGGAAACAGCGGATGGACACGTGCCAGAGCGGCCGAATGGACTTCACTGCTAATGAAGGGTCGGGCTAAAACTCGACCGGGGGTTCAAATCCCCCCGTGTCCGCCATAAAACCCCTACTCAGGTAGGGGTTTTTTTCTTCCAACGCCATGGAACCGGGCAAAAGCGTCATAGCCTTGCCGCATACTAACTTCATGGCAAGCTTCGACACCTACACCAGCCGAAAAACATCACGAATTACCGTGTCCGCTGGTACTCAGATCACGATCTCCTATCGCAGATATTCGACACCGAAAAAGACGCGCTCCGATGGTTCAGATGACCTAGCAGGTGCGCGCGCCACAGATGGTATCGTCCAGGTAATTCTCAATGCTGTTCCTCTCCCCTTCTTGTCCATGTCGATGACTCGCACGATGCCGCCGACCGCATAGCGCGCGGGTTATGGTGAGTCATGCGAGCCGGATGTGGCAGATCCCCCGATCCATCCATCGGAGGCTTTGTCGTGGTTGGGTCAGCGGGTGTTGGCATCGATGTGAAGATCCACAAGGGCAGGAGCAAGAAAGTAGTTCATAGTCGAATTCTTTCGGGCCGAGGAAAACCCAGAGACCTCTCGTGCCCGGGCATTAGACAAGCCACCGCGCTGGGTGGCTTAGGTTTCTGGTGTGTAGTTCGGCTTCAGCTTGCCGACATCCCTGGCAAGTTTGTTTAGGGCTTGTCAGATTCCTCTGCGATCGCTTTATGCTGGTTGAGCGTTGCGATGTTCTCAGCGAGTTTCTCCGCATTCTCCGCCAGCATATAGGCTGTTTTGTTTCGCGAACTTCAATGCGCTCCGTCTGGTCTTTGACTGATCCACCCTGAGTCGACGTGACCTCACGTTGGATCCGCCCAGTCCTTTTCTCCAAAGCGAGGGTCTTAGCGGAGACACCAAGCGCTGCGGGCTGGATGGTTTTTCCGGCGCGGCCCTTCTTCTCTGGTTTCCCGTTCCACTCGTCGAGCAAGTCCGCGAATTCTCGTAGCCGGCACCCGCTGACCCCAGCGGCTTCAAATAGAACGCCGCAAGAGTACGAGGGTGGATATTATCCCCATCGCTTGAGACCAGCTCTTAGGAATTCAGGGATCGGGGGCATCAGTCCTCCATATGCCTGACAGTGTGGTTGGCATAATTACTTTGTTTTATAACTTTTGTGCAACGTTGGACTATTGGTGCACAAATAGCCCAAACCTTGTGATTAGCTGGGAATCCACGAAATGCTCATTGGGGGAAAATTGGGGTCAAGCAAAAGGTCATCTTCGGAATTCAGACCATTCAACGCGCCGTTGATTATAAGAGCCGCCGATGCAATCCATGATGATCATGAAGTCTACGAGGTAGCATGGCAATGCCCCGAATGTTCGCACAATTCGCTGGCGTCCGCTGCCTGCAGAGCGTCCGGATTTGACCCTGAAGTCTTCGCCGGAACGAACGAGTTTTGCCCGAATTGCGCTCAGTCGTTTGAAGGAAAAGCCGAAGAGTACTTCCTAGGGCCGTTGGCCAGGCCTGCAGGGGGTCATTAGATTATTGGCGAACCAGCCTAAACTGCTTGGAACTAGAAGGACAGGGCCTGACGCCACCCTGGTGAACGATGTCTCAGGACATGCAGGCCGTGTCAGCAAATGGTTCCGGGTGGCGGAATTGCTGTCGTGGTGGGCCGGATGGATATGTTGGAACCAGAGGCAGAACCGTCACCGATGTCCCAAGAGAAAACAATTTCTTTTTAATCCGCAAATTCACGCGCAGCTCAGAAGCCGCCTGCACCGCGAACGCCCAAGAAAGCCTCGAAGACTACTTTCCTGATGCTATCGGCGCCCGATTCCCTGCAACTGAAATCAAAAAAGGCGCCCCGAGCTTGGTGCTCGGGGCGCCGATTTGAAATCCTGCAGGCGAATCGTCAGCCTGCGCTAGTCCTTGCGCTTAACAAAGGTCTGCAGCATGTTCTGCACGATGTCTTCCGGCAACGACGTATGACGCACGATAATCTCTGACATGCGGTCCAAGTCAGTATCGGCGATCGCTTCAAAGAGTGCTTCACGGTCGGCTTCAGGCAGTTCCGCCGCGTCGAAGTGCACAGGTCCGTCAGGTCCTTGGCCCTCAAAACGGAAATCAGCAACACTGCCATCGGTTGCTCCACCGGACATTGGCGAGGTCGCGATCATCCGCTCCAGGTCTTCCACCGGCAGACCGGTGTAGCCATGCAAAATTTTTGCCGCTTCTTCAAAGTTGGAATCGCGCAGCATGGAGAACAGCTGGTCGTATTCATTTGCTGGCAATTGCTCGCTGGAGAATTCGCGGCTCTCGCCATCGAGCTCAAAGGCCATCTTGAAGTGGGTAGCGCTCGGCTCATTTTCCAAGCCGAACTGCTCGCTCCACTCCTGCGGAACCACCCAAAGGTCATCAGTGGATTCCGGATGGGAGTCCTCTGCCTTGTCCGTGGATGCCTCGCGGTCTTCACGCTCGACCTGGGCTTCCAGCTTGTCGCTCAAGGCCTTGATCTCAGCATCATCAATTGGAAGTTCCTTGGCTGGAGCAACCTGCGGGTACTTATCGAGGCTGCGCACCGCGATGACGCAGTTCTTCACCGAATCGCCGGTAGCCGCACGGTAGATCTGCACGGCCCCCATGACATCGCCCTTGGCCAAGTTGCGGTAGACCGAGTTGCGAGAGGAATCATCTAGTTTCGCGTTAGCTGCTTCGGCCGCTTCGCGGGAGATCGCCTGCGCAACTTGCGCAGTGTTCTTCTTCCGCAATGCCTGCAGACCGAAGTAGCCCAGGGCAATCACGGCAATGACGACGACGAGCCAGATGATAATTTCCATACATCCAGACTACTTCGTTTAACTGTGCAATCACCCTGCTACGCCCAAAGTGAAAGGCAGGACACCTGGCGCCCCGGCAATCCGCAAAGCACGGCCGGCCATCGCCAGCGACCATCGCGAATCTGCAAGGTCGTCAACCAGCAAAATCGGACCGGGAGCCCCCGAAACCAGTTGTTCCAAGGCCATCGGAAGTTCGAAGGCGTCGGCTACCGCGGCCACGCGGAACGCGGAGTTGCCCCCGGAGCCGTTTTGCGGCCCCGCGCCCCGATACTCCAGCTGCCCCAAGTATCGAAGCCGCCCCACCTCGGCCAAGTTCTGAGCCAGCGAGGTGATCAGTTGCGGGCGCTTATTCGAAGGCATGGCAACAACACCCACCGGGCGTTCTTCCCAGTTCCATTCGGCCAGAACCTTGACACAGGCATCAAGCATCGCCTTGTCGATGGGGTGATCGGCCGGGTCGGCAAACAGCTGGCGCAAGCGATTGCCCCACCCGAGATCGGTCAGCCTGGCCAGTGCGCGGCCATTGGCCAGCTGCTCATCAACAGGAATTTTCCCCTTGAGCGAATAGCCCAATCGGTCCAGTCCCGAGGGGTAGAGCTTGCGCGGCTCGATCGGGATGCCGACCCGTCCCAACGCCGCCTGGGCGCTGTCCTTGGAATTTTCTGGAATGTGGTCATCGAACCAGACCCCGGCACAATTATCGCAACGGCCGCAGGCCACCGAGCGCGGGTCATCCAGTGCCTCGGTCAGAAACTGCATTCGGCAACCCCGGGTGTTCTCGTAGCTGACCATCAGGGTTTGCTCGTGAATGCGGCTTTGCGCCACGCGCTTGTACCGATCAGCGTCATAGGCCCACGGCATATCGGTGCGCATCCAGCCACCGGCTACGCGTTCCACGGCCCCGTCCACGGCCAGCACCTTCAGCAATAGCTCCAGCGGGGAACGGCGCAAATTCACCGCGCTCTCCAAGGCAGGAACGCTCATCGCGCCATCGGTGCTGGCCAAGGCGTCAAGCACCTGGGTAGCGCGGAGCTGATCCGGCATGGAACTGGTGGCGAAATACTCCCAGATTTCCGAATCGTCCGGGCCAGGAAGCAGCAATACGTCGGCATTCACACTGCCACGGCCGGCACGGCCAACCTGCTGGTAGTACGCTACCGGCGAGCTCGGGGCACCCACGTGAAGCACAAATCCCAGATCTGGCTTATCGAAGCCCATCCCCAGCGCGCTGGTTGCAATCAGCGCTTTGACCTCATTGTTTTTCAGGGCTTGTTCTAGCCGCTCGCGCTCCTCCAAATCGGTGCGCCCGGTGTAGGCGGCCACTTCATGCCCGGCTTCACGCAATAATCTGGCGATATCCTCAGCTGCGGACACGGTGAGCGTGTAGATAATGCCGGAGCCCTTGAAGTCGTTGATGTGGCTGAGCAGCCACGCCAGCTGCATACGCGGAGATGGCAGGCGCAGCACGCCAAGGCGCAGCGAATCACGGGCCAGGGTGCCGCGCAGGGTGAATACCTGCTCGGTCCCGCCGGCCAGTTGTTCAGCGACGTCTTCAACCACGCGGCTATTGGCTGTTGCGGTGGTGGCCAGCACTGGCAGGCCCTGGGGCAAGCGGGCGATCAGGTCGCGAATGCGGCGATAGTCCGGGCGGAAGTCATGGCCCCAGTCGGAAATGCAGTGCGCTTCATCGATTACCAGCAAGCCCAAACGCTGCATCAGCATGGGCAATTGCTGTTCGCGGAAGGACGGATTGTTCAGCCGCTCGGGCGAGACCAGCAGCACATCAAGTTCATTGCGCTGCAGCTTGTCAAGAATTTCACGCCATTCGAGCACATTGGCCGAGTTGATGGCCGCGGCACGGACCCCGGCACGTTCTGCGGCGGCCACCTGGTCGCGCATCAGTGCCAGCAGCGGGGAGACGATCAGGGTCGGGCCATAGCCTTGCTGCCGAAGCAGCAGCGACGCGATGAAGTACACCGCGGATTTTCCCCAGCCAGTACGCTGGACCACCAGCGCGCGGCGGCGTTCAGCGACCAGGGCTTCGATCGCTTCATACTGTCCGTCGTGGAACTGGGCTTCCGGGTTTTGCACCAGGGCGCGCAATTTCTGCAGCGCCAGTGTTTTCAGATCCACCTGCATTGAGCCATCCATGGCTCAAGTATTTCAGTTTCCTCCCCTGTTTTAGTTCCGGGGCGGGACGATTTGTGCAAGAAGCGGGAAACAGAGGGTGACGGGAACCTTTATTTAGCGGAAGTGTTAGGCATTTCCCATGCACAATAGCGCCATTCTCGATGATTTGAATCAGTCAAACCGGTAGGCTGAAAGGTGTGAGTGAAGAAATTGATCTTAATCAGAGCTTTAAGGCCTACGACGTTCGCGGCGTAGTCGGCGAGAGCCTGAATGCCGAAGCGATCGAAGCTATCGGCGCTGCCTTTGTCGATGTCTTGTCCCTGGCCGGCAAGGACGTATTGGTCGGTGGCGACATGCGCCCGTCCTCGGCAGAATTTTCCCAGGCCTTTGCCCGCGGTGCCACCTACCGGGGCGCCAACGTCATCATGCTCGGATTGATTTCCACTGACGAGCTGTACTTCGCTTCCGGCAAGCTGGATGCAGCCGGCGTCGTTTTCACCGCCAGCCACAACCCTGCCCAGTACAACGGCATCAAGATGTCCAAGGCTGGCGCTCGTCCGATCTCCTCGGCCACCGGCCTCTTCGACATCCGCGACCTCGCGCAGCAGTACCTGGACGAGGGCCTGCCGGTCTCCGGCGATGCCCCGCAAGGAACCATCTCCGAGCGCGATGTCCTGGCAGACTACGC
The DNA here is from genome assembly GCF_001302565.1 of Glutamicibacter halophytocola. Lineage (NCBI taxonomy): Bacteria > Bacillati > Actinomycetota > Actinomycetes > Micrococcales > Micrococcaceae > Glutamicibacter > Glutamicibacter halophytocola. The sequence continues at coordinate 572,763 of NZ_CP012750.1, read as the reverse complement.
CGCCTACCTGCGCGAACTGGTTGATCTCTCGGCCATCCGCCCATTGAAGATGGTGGTGGATGCTGGCAACGGCATGGGCGGCATGACCACCCCTGCGGTCCTCGGCGATACCGTGCTTGCGGCGCTGCCTTTGGAAATCATCCCGCTGTACTTCGAGCTCGATGGCACCTTCCCCAATCACCCGGCCAACCCGCTGGAACCGGAAAACCTCAAGGATCTTCAAGCCGCGGTGCTGGAGCACTCCGCCGATCTGGGACTGGCCTTCGACGGGGATGCCGACCGCTGCTTCGTGATCGATGAGCGCGGCCTGCCGCTCTCCCCATCGGCGATCACCGCACTGGTTGCGGTCCGCGAAATCGCTCGTGTGCAGGCCGCCGGCGAAGCGAACCCGGTGATCATCCACAACCTGATCACTTCCAAGGCTGTTCCTGAATTTGTCGCCAAGTCTGGCGGCACCCCGGTGATGACCCGCGTGGGCCACTCCTTCATCAAGGCCGAGATGGCGACCCAGGGCGCGGTTTTCGGTGGCGAGCACTCCGCCCACTACTACTTCCGCGATTTCTACAATGCCGACACCGGCATGCTTGCTGCCATGCATGTTTTGGCGGCGCTGGGCGGGCAGGACCTTCCGCTCTCCGAACTGGGCGCCGAGTATGAGCCCTATGTTGCCACCGGCGAGATCAATTCGCAGGTTGAGGACAAGGAGGCCGCCACCGCTTCGGTGCTCGCGCACTTTGACGGACAGCCGGTGGATGTGATGACCATGGATGGCACGACCATTTCTGCTGCCGACGGCAGCTGGTGGATCAACCTGCGCCCGTCCAACACCGAACCATACCTTCGCTTCAACGGCGAGGGCCGCACCGCAGAAATCATCGAGCCTGTGCGCGATGCCGTATTGGCGATCGTGCGCGGAGAAAACGCCACCAACTAGCAAAGGGAAGACATGAATCTCGAATCATTGGATGAGGGCGTCAAGGACGCGCTGAACAAGGTTCTGGGCACCGCGCTGGGCGTGGCTCGCGAACAGCTTGAAGAGCAGGGCGTGTTCCTCCCCTTCGCCATCGCCCTGGAGCCGAAGGAAGGCGAAGACGAGCCTGAGCTGCGCCTGATCGCCGTCCCGCCAACGGACGATCCCGAGGATCCGGACGCCGATATCGACACCGAAGCCATGGCCTCCGAGCTGGTCCAGGTCCTGAATCAGCAGGGCACCCACTTCGAGTCCATCGCCATCGCCTCGGACGTGCTGCTCCAGGAAAACGATCGCGACGCCATCCACGTGGTGGCCGAGCACCGCGTGGGCGCGGCCCTGGCGATCGTCCAGCCGTACACCATGCCGGCAGAACCAGGCGGCGAGTGGCTCTTCGACGAGCCTGCTGCAGAATCCGCGGAGGCTGTCTGGGCCAACGCGCTCTAGAACCGGCCTTGCAGTTTTGGGGTCAGCATGGTCACTATGCTGACCCCAAAATGCTTTCCCCGCGTAAAGTAATAAGCATGAAACTCAGCGCCTTCACCGATGTGTGCCTGCGAACCATCATGGTTCTGGCAACACCCGGCACCGGGCAGCTGACCAGCCGCGAGATCTCCGATTCGGTTGGAGTCCCCTATAACCACGTCGCCAAGGCCGTGCTGGAATTGCGCACGCTGGGAATTTTGCAGGTCACTCGCGGCCGCAACGGCGGCGCGGCCTTGGGCGATAACGCGTTGCACACCTCGCTCGGCGGGCTGTTGCGCCAATTGGACAAGCGCACCGATATCGTCGATTGCTCCGAACATGACGCCCAAACGGCTTGCCCGCTGTCGGGCAATTGCCGATTGCGGGCTGTCTTCCGCCAGGCTCGTGAAGCTTTCTACGCTTCCTTGGATCCCTTGACCATCCAGGACATCTGCCCTGGATCATCCGCGTCGCCGATCACGTCGCTTCCGTTCCCGATGGTGCGCGATTTTTCCTAGCTTCTCCTCGCCGCTGAAGTGATTTCGCTTGCTCTTCGCGGGTGGCCCGCCGATGAATTTGCAATCTTCTTCTACGAGGCGTAGAAATGAATCATAAATCTTGCATTTCATATGCGAGTTATTCCTACTCCCAAGGAGACCCGATGCTGTCCCCCAAGTCCTTCCCTTTCATTGAGGCCACTTTGCCGATCATCGCAGAGCGCATCTCCAGCATTACCCCGAACTTCTACAACCGCCTGTTCGCAGCCCACCCGGAACTGCTCGACGGAATCTTCTCCCGCTCGAACCAGAAGAACGGCACCCAGCAGCAGGCCTTGGCCGGGTCGATCGCAGTTTTTGCCACCTATCTGGTCAAGCACCCTGGCACGGCTCCTGAAACGATGCTCGCCCGCGTAGCCCACAAGCACACCTCCCTTGGGGTCGCCGAGGAACAATACCCCATCGTCTACAAGCACCTGTTTGATGCCATTGCCGAAGACCTGGGCGACGCGCTGACCCCGGAGATCGCCGACGCATGGACAGAGGTCTACTGGCTGATGGCCCACGCGCTGATCAAGATCGAGAAGGGCCTGTACGCGCAGCAGGCCAATGCCGGGATCTACGCCCCGTGGAAGCTCGTCGAGCGCGCTGAAACCGGCGTTGATTCGGTAATCCTCAGTTTTGAACCGGCTGACGGCACTCCAGTCACCGTGGCCAAGCCGGGCCAGTTCGTTTCGGTGCGCATGCCGATGGCCGACGGTCTGCGCCAGGTTCGCCAGTACACCCTGAGCAACGATGTCGAGCATGCCCGCCGCCGCACCATCACCGTGAAGCTGGATGTGAACGGCGAGTTCTCCCCGGTAATCCACAACAACCTGGAGATCGGCGGCGTGATTGAGCTATCGAACCCCTATGGCGACCTGGTCATCGACAACGAGGGCTCGCCCCTGGTGATCGCCACCGCCGGCATCGGCTGCACTCCTAGCGCCGCCGCATTGCAGACCTTGGCTGCCCACAGCTCCACCCGCAAGATCACCGTGCTGCACGCAGACCAGGAAATCACCACGTGGCCATTGCGCGAGCAGATGCTTGAATCCATCGGCAAGCTGCCAGGAGCCACCCTCAGCACCTGGTTCGAACGCGGGGAATTGCCCGAGGGGCTGAACGCCCAATCCGGCTATATGCACCTCGCCGCGGCGCTGTCCGAGGATGCCCAGGTCTACCTTTGCGGTCCCCTGCCATTCATGAACGCCGTGCGCACCCAGGCGCTGGAAGCCGGTATTCCAGCCGAGCGCATCCACTATGAGGTCTTCGGTCCCGACGTGTGGCTCGCCGCCTGATATCAAGGGTGCACTTCGGCGCTGCCGGCGGATTCAGGCAGAATTCGCCGGCAGCGCCTTGTGCCGCTACTTTTCGGTATCCGCAGGATCTTCCCGGCGATCGCCTTGCTGCGGCTCCTTCTTCTTGAAATCGAGTTTCGCGGTGAACCTGCCCGGCTTCTTCTGCCCGGCTTCTTCTGCCGCCCCCATCGATTCCGCGGCTGCCCGGCTTTGATCTGCCGGTGCTTCAGCCGGCTGTTCCGCTGGCGCCGGCTTGGCGCCGCGTGCCGGTTTCACCGCCTGCGGGTCAACGAGGATCTGGTGCAGGCCGCCATCGGCAATCCACTTGCGCAGCACCGAGTTGAAGAGGATCGGATTCTCGATATTCCACTGGTGATGCATTCCCGGAACCACTCGGGTGATCGCCTGCGGAAGCTTCTCGCGCAATGCCGCGAACGACTTCTGCACGATTTTCGGCTCTTTGGCGCCCACCAGCGCAAGCACCGGCCCTTGATAGGCTTCGAGGTTCCCAGGCAGCCCGCCAGGATCCAGGTCGTTCATGATGGCACGCATATTTTCGGGCTTCAGCTTGACCCCGTGTTCGGTGAACAGCTCGCGCTCGTCGTCAACCATGCCGTAGGCCCCGGCTTGGAAACGCCAGTACCATTCGCTGCCGATCAGCTTCAGCTGCATCCGGTGGAAGGCGCGGGCTGTGGCGCTGGCCCCGGTCACCGGAGCACCGGTGATCAGCACCGAGTCCACCAGTTCGGGATGCCGTGCAGCCACGTGCAGGGCAATGACCCCACCGAGTGAAATGCCAACCAGGTGCACGCCGCCTTCGGAGACTTCGTCGGCGATCAGCGCTGCTACATCGTCGGCGGCCGATTCCAAGCCCTCCCAGGTTTCCTCGAAGCGGGCTCCGAAGGCCGGCAGGTGCAGGGTGAGGATGTTGAAGTCGCCGAAGGCCAGGACCTGGGGGTCCCAGCTCCAGTTGCCGACGTTGCCTCCGTGCAAGAAGACCAGGGTTGGCACCTGGCGCTGGCCCTCTGCCGCCCGCCCCGGGTGGACCTCGGGGTAGTCGGTGGCGTCACGCGCTGTGCCTTGAGCTGGCTTGGGCCCGGAATCTTTGGCGGAAGTCATGGCAGGTACTCCAATACCGCGTCGAGCCATTCCAGCTCGGCGGCTTGTTGTCGGATCGCATGGTCAAGGGTGGCGGCCATCAAGAAGCTTCGCCGGTCGGCGGCCGCGCGCATATCGATGCCTTCGCGCTGGGAGAGGTAGTCATCGAGGATGAACTGGGTAGCTTCGCGACGCTGCACCAGCAATGCTTCGATGTCTTCGCGCTCCAATTCGGCGGCGAAGAACACCTGCCCCATGAAGGGATCACGTTCTGGAGATTGCACGGCTCCTGCCGACAGCCACCCGGTGAGGACTTCGCGTCCCGCGTCGGTGATGTGGTGTTCTTGGCGGTCAGGGTAATTGCTTTGCGCTACGGTGCGCACGGTGGCATAGCCCTTATCAACCAGCTGAGCCAAGGTGCGATAAATCTGTGCCTTGTCCGCATTCCAGAAGTGGTTAATAGAGGAGTCAAAGTGCTTTTTGAGCTCATAGCCAGTCATCGGCGACAAGCACAGCAGCCCAAGAATCAAACGTGCCAAAACCATAGGGTTATCTTTTCACAGTTAGTTGATTTTGCACCCACTTTGGCTCGGTGTGGGAAAACTGTGCCCGGATTGTGACAATTGCGCGCCACGGTTGCTTTTTGCGCAGGCAAAAGGCTCCTCGCCTCTGGAATCCCAGAGGCAAGGAGCCTTTCATCCCTTATTGACCAGCGTTTCAGCCTAGGCGTTCAGGCGCGACTTCAAGCCATCAAGCTCGGCCCGCAGCGAAGCTGGCAGCGCGTCGCCGAAGTTTGCGTACCATTCTTCGATGCCCTCGACCTCGGTGGCCCATTCGTCCTTGTTCACGGCTACGGCAGCCTCGACGTCGGCCGGGGTGAAGCCTTCCAAGCCGGTCAGGTCGATGGACTCGCCGGTTGGCACGTTGCCTATGATGGTTTCCTTGGCATCGGCGGTGCCTTCGATGCGCTCGATAGCCCACTTGAGCACACGCGAGTTGTCGCCGAAACCTGGCCATGCGAAGCCGCCATCGGCGGTGCGGCGGAACCAGTTGACCAGGAAGATCTTCGGCATCTGCTCAGGGTTGAGCTTGGCCGAGATGTTATCCCAGTGGTTCAGGTAGTCACCTGCGTTGTAGCCGATGAATGGCAGCATGGCCATTGGATCGCGGCGGATCACGCCGGTGGCGCCTGCGGCTGCCGCGGTGGTTTCCGAGGACAGGGTGGAACCCATGAAGATGCCGTTGGTCCAGCTGCGCGCTTCGGTCACCAATGGGATGGTGGTCTTGCGGCGGCCGCCGAAGAGGATCGCGTCAATCTTCACGCCGTTTGGCGAGTAGTAGTCCTCCGAGAGCATGTCGACCTGCGAGATCGGGGTGCAGAAGCGCGAGTTAGGGTGCGCTGCCGGGCGTCCGGACTCCGGGGTCCAGTCATTGCCCAACCAGTCGGTCAGGTGTGCTGGAATCTCGTCGGTCATGCCTTCCCACCACACGCCGCCTTCGTCGGTGAGGGCCACATTGGTGAAAATGTTGTTGCCCTTGGCAATGGCGCGCATGGCGTTCGGGTTGGTGGACCAGCCGGTGCCTGGCGCTACGCCGAACAGCCCGTATTCCGGGTTCACGCCGCGCAGTTCGCCGTCCTTGCCGATGCGCATCCAGTTGATGTCATCGCCCAGGGTCTCTGCCTTCCATCCATCGATGGTTGGGTCCAGCAAAGCGAGGTTGGTCTTGCCGCAAGCCGATGGGAAGGCAGCCGCGATGTGGTAGGCCTTGTTCTGCGGGCTGGTCAGCTTCAGAATCAGCATGTGCTCTGCAAGCCAGCCCTCATCGCGGGCCATGGCCGAGGCAATGCGCAACGAGTAGCACTTCTTGCCCAGCAACGCGTTGCCGCCGTAGCCCGAACCGAAGGACATGATGGAGCGCTCTTCCGGGAAGTGCACAATCCACTTGTTCTCGTTGCATGGCCACGCAACGTCTTCCTGTCCTGGCTTCAATGGTGCGCCGACCGAGTGCAAAGCCGGTACGAAGAAGGCATTCTCCGCTTCCATCTTGCGCAGGACTTCAGTTCCGATCTTGGCCATGATGCGCATGGAAGCCACGACGTAGGCGGAGTCGGTGATTTCTACGCCGTAGGCAGGAGTTTCGGCATCCAGCGGCCCCATGACAAAAGGAATAACGTACATGGTGCGTCCGCGCATCGACCCGTCAAACAGGCCATTGAGCATGGACTTCATCTTCTCCGGGTCTTCCCAGTTATTGGTGAAGCCAGCGTCTTCCTTCTTCTTGGAGCAGATGAAGGTGCGCTCTTCTACTCGCGCAACGTCCTTGGGATCCGAGAATCCAGCGTAGGAGTTAGGGAAATTTGGATCGGTCAGCTTAACCAGGGTTCCGGCCTCGACCAGCTCGGCGGTCAGTCGATCGGCTTCTTCAGCTGATCCGTCTACCCAATAAACACGATCCGGCTTCGTCAGGGCGGCCACTTCTTCAACCCAGCTTGCCAACGCCTTGTGCGAAGTGGCGGCTGCGTCGATAACGGTCTGATCCGAGCTCGTGCTCATTATTTGTTCCCTCCATTGGGCTCAACTAGCAATGAATCAAGGCTATGGGGAGCATGCGGAGCCGACCGTGTGATTGAGACCTCAGAATTCTCACGCGCGTTAATTCAGAAGTAGAAAATTCCCGAAATTCCGGGGAAGGGGAAAGCGCGACGTGTAAAAATATGTGACGAAGGTCACGTAGACCGGTACCCTTTAGCCCGCTTCATATATCCTTTTGTTCACCTCGGCACGGTAGCTTTGCCCGCCAATTTGTACATGCCGAAAACGACCTGTATAGTAATTCGAGGTTCGTGAGAACGAATCAACAACAGAATATGCGCCCATAGCTCAGCTGGATAGAGCGTCTGTCTACGGAACAGAAGGTCAGGGGTTCGAATCCCTTTGGGCGCACAAATTGAAAATTCCCACTCAACCGAGTGGGAATTTTTTTGTTCCCACGGAGAAGTTGATGCGCCAGCTAACCCTTGATTCGCACACCGCCCTTCGACTGCTCAAAGTCAGCGACGCCTCGCAGCTTGCCCAGGCTTACCTGCGCAACAGAGAGCATCTAAGCGAATGGGAACCAGAGCGGGCCGACGAATATTTCACCGAAGCCTGGCAGGCCGAGAATATTTCACAAGTCCTTGCTGCACATCAAAACGGGCTGGCCTACCCCTATGGACTCTTCCGAGGAGATGCGCTGGTCGGCCGTTTTAATATCGCTTCAGTCGTCCGCGGCCCCTTCCAGAGCGGCAGCCTCGGCTACTGGGTCGATCACAACTTCACCGGCCAGGGCCTCGCCTCGCGCGCCGTGGCCGCGCTGCGCACCGAAGCCACCGATTCCCTTGGCTTGCACCGGCTCGAAGCCAGCACCCTCTTGCACAATCACGCTTCGCAACAAGTGCTCCTCAAAAATGGCTTTGGCAAAATCGGCATGGCACCGAATTACCTGAAAATCGCTGGCAGATGGCAAGACCACAACCTCTATCAGGCGATACTCCACGACCGAGCCTGATCTCCCGGGCACAGGCCCTGGATTCTATGGCAATCAAGCCATTCAATGCCCTCTCCACTAGATATTTTGTGAATCACGGCACTTTTGCCCATTTCGGTTTTTTCTCCGCCTCAAACTCGTGTACAGTTATTCAAGTCGTCAAGACGACAACAAATAAATATGCGCCCATAGCTCAGCTGGATAGAGCGTCTGTCTACGGAACAGAAGGTCAGGGGTTCGAATCCCTTTGGGCGCACAAATTGAAAATTCCCGCTCAACTGAGTGGGAATTTTTTTATGTTCTTGCCGGAATTCGACCTGCCAGCTAGTGGGAATCGCGCAGCACAAGTTTGGTGTCCATGATGCTCCACTCGGGCACCTGCTCGCCCTGGATCCTCTTGATCAGCAATTCAGCCATGATCTCGCCCTGGCGTTCAGGGAACTGCGCAATTGTGGTCAGGGGCGGGGTGGAACTGCGCGCGAACGAGTCGTCGTCCACCGCAGTCACCGATACATCCGCGGGCACTTTGAATCCTGCTTCGGCCAGCGCCTGCAATGCTCCGAAACCCATCTGCGCACTGGCGGCAAACAAGCCATCAAAATCGGCCTTGCTTTCAATCAGCTGCTGCATGATCCGGTGTCCGCTGGCGGGTGTGAAATCACCAATCCTTATGACCGCCGGTTCTAGCCCGGCGTTGTGAACTGCCTGCTGGAATCCGGTCAAGCGGTCCAAACCGGCGCCCATGTCCTGCGGCCCGGCGATCATCGCCAGCCTGGTGCGCCCCTGGGCAATGATGACTTCGGTTGCTTGGCGGGCGGCAGCAATATTGTCGATGTCTACTACATAGATTTCATTCTGGTCGGTGCTCATGGTGCGTCCGCCGTAGACCAGCGGCAGCAGGGAGCCCAGATCCGCATAGGAGCGGTCCGCCGCATGATGCGACAGCACCAAAGCCCCATCAACGTTTCCGCCCTGAAGATAGCGGGTGGTTTTTGCAGGATCCGATTCGGTCGAGAGCAACAAGGTCAGCATGAATTCGGTGCCCGCCACATATTGAGCGGCCCCCTGAACCACCTTGGCAAAATAGGGATCTGCGAAGAACTTCGCCGTATTTTCGGGAACCACGAGCGCAATCGAGTTGGTCCTCCCCTGGGCCAGCGAACGAGCTGCCCGGTTGGGGACATAGTTCAGCTCCCGGATCGCCTGTTCAACGGCCTTCCTGGCATCAGCTTTCACCCGGTCCGAACCGTTGACCACACGCGATACCGTGGCGCGCGAAACCCCGGCTCGCTCTGCGACCAATTCCAGTGTTGCCTGCGGCTTGCGTGGTTCTTGCATGCTCATTCCTGTGCGCCTGGGTCCGGGTAGTTTGCTGGCCACCCAAGCACGCAAGATGGTCCGCAACGCCCCTAGCCGGGGCCGCGGACCATCACGCTCAGGTGTTATGCCATTGTACGATTAGCGGCAATCAGGCTTGCGTAGGCCCGACCGCTATTCTTGATGATTCGTTCTTGGCTCTGGTAATCGACATAGATGATGCCAAAGCGCTTGTCATAGCCCCAGGCCCACTCGAAGTTATCCAGCAATGACCAAACGAAATAGCCACGGACATCTACGCCGTCTTCGATGGAACGGGCAACTTCATCCAGATGGTCCAAGATGTATTCGCTGCGCTCGTGGTCCTCGACGGTTCCCGCTTCGCTCACCTCATCGGTGTACGAGGCACCGTTTTCGGTGATGTAGAGCGCCGGCAGGTTCGCGTAGTCCTGCCGCAAACGGTTAAGCAGCACCCGCAATCCCTGCGGGTTCACTTCCCACCCCATGGCGGTGCGAGGCAAGTCGCGCGCCGGGAAGGTCACGTACTCGCTGCCCACGAATGGAGAAGACTTGGCGGAATCCGTGGGAACCACCGCAGCTGGCTGGCCTTCTGGAAGCGGGTGGCCGGACACATTGTCATCGTGGTAGTGGTTGACGCCAAGGAAATTGATGGGCTGGTGGATGATTTCCAGGTCCCCGGGATGAATCACGCCGGACAGCCCCAGATGGCCGACATCCTCCAAGAGGTCTTCCGGGTAGGAGCCCTTCAGGACCGGATCCAGATACATCCGGTTCCACAACGCATCGATGCGGCGGGATGCTTCAAGGTCCACCGGATCGGCAGGGTCATTGGGCACGGCATTGGTCAGGTTCAAGGTGATGCCAAGTTCTTGCGCACCCAATTCGCGCAGCCGCCGGGTGGCAAGCCCGTGGGCCAGATGCTGATGGTGCATGGCGGCCAGCGCGGCCTCAGGTTCTTGGCGTCCCGGCGCATGCTCGCCGGCGGCGTAGCCGATCAGCGACGAGCACAGCGGCTCGTTGAAGGTGGTCCAGTGCTGCACGCGGTCGCCGAGCTTGCCGTAGACCGCCTCGGCGTACTCGACAAATTGGTAGGCGGTATCGCGGTTGGCCCAGCCACCGCGTTCTTCCAGCGCCTGGGGCAGGTCCCAGTGGTAGAGGGTCAGCCATGGCAGGATGCCGTTCTCCAGCAGCTCGTCAACGAGGCGTGAATAAAAATCCAGCCCCTGCTCATTGACCGCGCGGCCGCCGGGCACCACCCGGGCCCAGCTGGTGGAGAAACGATAGGAATCAAGCCCCAGTTCCCGCATCAGCCCTACGTCTTCGCGGTAGCGATGATAGTGGTCTACCGCCACCTCGAGGTTTTCTCCCCCGGCGATGGCTCCTTCCGTGCGGGCAAAGGCGTCCCAGACGGAGTCTTCCTTGCCATATGAATGGCCTGCGCCCTCAATTTGAGCCGCCGCGGTGGCCGAGCCGAAGAGGAAGTGCTTGGGCCACGAAAATTCTTGGGATAGGTGATGAGTCATTAGCCCTTTACAGCTCCTGCCATAATTCCGGATACAAGTTGTTTGCCTGCCACGACGAAGAGCAACAGCAGGGGAATCGTGGCCATTAGCGCGCCAGTCATCACGATGGTGTAGTCGACATATCGGGCAGATTGCAGCTGGCTCAGGGCCACCTGCAGGGTGGGTGTTTGCGGGGCCACGAGCATCGGCCACAGGTAGTCGGTCCACGCGGTCATGAAGGTGAACAGCGACAGGATCGCCATGGCCGGACGGGCCGCCGGCACGCCAACATGCCAGAAGGTGCCAATCATTGATGCTCCGTCAACGCGGGCAGCTTCAATCAGTTCGTCCGGGATGTTGTCCACCAGATACTGGCGCATGAAGAAGACTCCAAAGGCAGTGACCAGGGTCGGGATCATGATCGCTCCGAGGGAGCCAGTCCAGCCCAGCTGCTTCATCATCATGAACATCGGGATGATGCCCAGTTGGGTCGGCACCGCCAATGTGGCGATCACGAAGATCAGCAGTCCCTGGCGCCCGCGGAAGCGCAGCTTGGCAAAAGCATAGCCTGCCAAGGTGGAGAAGCTGACAACCGAGAAGGTGATCACCGAGGCGACGACCAGGCTGTTGCCCAGCGCCGCCCAGAAGTCGACCGAATCGAACACCTCGGCCACGTTGACCCAAAATTGCCCGCCGGGCAACAGCGGCGGCCAGGCCGAGGAGAAGACGGCACCGGTGGAGGAACCAATGACGAAGGAATACCACAGCGGGTAGGTGCTGCCGATGAGGAATGCCAGCAGGATGCCGTAGGTGAGGAATCCGGGGCGCCGGTCGGCGGAAAAGTTCTTTCCCCGGCCCGGGCGCGCGACCTTGGGCACCGAGGCCCGTTGCACGGTGGCGTTACTCATCTTTGGCACTTCCTGTCTGCAAGCTGGCGAAGCGATTCCTGGCACGTTTGTCGGCGCGGTTGACCGCTCGGCGGAGTTTCTTCTGCTCCGATGACGAGGCGATGGTGCCGGAGATCAAGAAGTTGATCACGCCAATGACGATGATGATCAGGAACAGGATCCAGGCCACGGCCGAGGCGCGGCCGAAGTCTCCGCGGTTGAAGGCCAGGTCCCACAGGTAGAGCACGGTGGTTTGGTATTGCCGATCTGGCCCGCCGGGGACCGAGCTGCTGGGGTTGAAGAGTTTTGGCTCGGTGAAGATCTGCAGGCCGCCGATGGTCGCGGTGATGATCACGAAGATCATTGTGGGGCGGATGCTGGGCAGCGTGATGGAGAAGAAGCGGCGAATCGCCCCGGCCCCGTCAATGGCTGCCGATTCATGCAGTTCACGCGGTACCGCCTGCATGGCCGCGAGCAGGATCAGCGCGTTGTAGCCGGTCCAGCGCCAGTTCACCATGGTCGCGATGGCCATATGCGAGGGGAACACCTCGGTCTTCCAGGCGATCGCATCCAGGTTCAGGGCACCGAGCAGGTTGTTGATCAGGCCATACTTCTCGTCGAAGGCTGTGGAGAAGATCAGCGTCACCGCCACCGGGGTGACCACATAGGGCACCAGCACGCTCATCCGCCAGAAGGTCTTGGCGCGAATGTTCTGGTCGAGCATCGCGGCAATGAACGTGGCCACCACCAGCTGCGGGATGGCCGAGAGCAGGAAGATGCTGAAGGTGTTAAACAGCGAGTTCCAGAACAGCGGGGATGCCAGCTCGGCTTTGTAGTTATCCAGGCCCACCCAGTCGCCAGCCCCGCCCAGCAGGTCCCAGTCGTTGATCGACACCACAAAGGTATAGATCAGCGGGAAGAGCCCGACCAGTGCAAAGAGGATGAAAAAGGGCGAGATGTAAAGATACGGCGAGTATTTAAAGTCCAGCCGCCCGCGCAGGTGCCGTCGGCGCATGGCGCGTTCGCCCTTGGATTCCTCCAGTTTTTCGGCGGTGGGAGTGCTTGGTTTTTCGGCCGCGGGTTTCGGCCGTGACATAGGTGTCGTGGTGCTCATCAGTGTCATCTTTTCTGCTGCTGTTGCGTTGTGCGGGGCCGGGCCCGTAGGTGCTGCCCAGCCCCGCACCATGCGGTGGTGGCTATCGGATTACTTGATGTCCAGTTCCTGCAGCGTTGACAGGGCGCTGTTCCAGGCCGCTTCGCCGTCGGTGCCCTGGTCGATGGCGATGGTTGCTGGCCCGAAGACCTGCTCCTGGATGACCGAATCCTCGGCGCCCTTGAACTGGGCCTTCACTCCTTCGGCACGGTGGCCGAGGATTTCGCCGATGGGTGCGCCGTTGAAGAACTTGGTCAGCTCGTTCTCGCCGGTGACGGCCTTGGACTTCTGGGCTTCAAGGTTGCTCGGGAAGGCTCCCGCTTCTTCGAAGGAAATGGCCTGCGAGGTGGCGCTGGTCAGGTACTGGGCCAGCTTGGCTGCTTCGGCAGGGTGCTTGGAGGTGCTTGGCACCGTCAAGAATGCGCCACCCCAGTTGGCCGGGCCGCCCGGGAAGACATCGGCAAAGTCCCAGCCGTCCTTCGCATCGCCACCGGCGCCTTCGACTTGGCCCTTGACATTGCCCAGCATCCAGCCTGGGCACGGCATCACGGCGAAGGAGCCATCAACGAAGGCCTGGCCCTTGCCCCAGTCCCACTGGGTCTGCCCCGAAGACAGACCCTTGGACGCCGCAGCGGACAGCTGGTCCCAGCGCTGGCGCAGTTCGGTGTTCGAGTCGATGTTCAAGGTGCCGTCGGTCCTGTAGTAGCCTTCATCGAGCTGGTTGACCATGGCATTCCAGACGAAACCGGACTGGTCGTAGAAGGCCTTGCCGGATTTCTTCACATAGTCCTCGCCGACAGAGAAGAAATCCTCCCAGGTGGCGTCGTCGCCGCCGAAGAGTTCGGCCACCTTGTCGCGATCGCTGGGCAGGCCGGCATCCTTGAAGAGCTTGCTGTTGAAGCACAGGCCCATGGGGCCGATGTCGGTGCCGTAGCCGATGGTTCGCCCGTTGGCATCGGTGGCCTGCTTGACCTTCCAGTCCACCCAGTCGCCCGAGATTTCGCCCGCGCCATATTCATTAAGGTCGGTGAAGCTGTCGGAGACGGTCATGACCTGGCCGAGCCAGCCTTCTTCCACGGCCTGGACATCCGGCAAGCCCGCACCGGCGGCTTGCTTGGTCTTCCAGTCGGTCAGCGCGTTGCCGCCGGTGTCGATATTGGTGGCTTCGATGGTGACGCCCGGGTTCTCTTGTTCGTACTTCTTGTAGAGGGGATCCAGTCCCTGGGTGCCGAAGGTGGTGACCGCCAGGGTCACGGGATTCTCGGCCGAGGCTGGCTGGACGGCGTCTTTGCTTTCGCCCGATGAGCAGCCTGCGGCGAGCAGTGCGATGCTTGAGGTCAGTGCTAGTACCTTGGCAAGCCGAGTTGTTCGTGAGGGGTTCACGGTGACTCCATTCAAGTTCGGTTCGTGCGAGTGGGTGGGACCAACTAATTTTGAGAGCGCTCTCAAAATACAGCAAAAATAATAGGGCCCATCCCTGAACCCTGCTTGCCATGGCAATGAAAGCAGCTCCGCTTAGTGATTTTGTGAGCGCTCTCACAAAACTTCTTCATCAATTCTCCACGATGGAACTTTCTTGTCAAGCCCCAAAGAAAAATTGGCCGGGCACCCTTCACGAGGAAGGGTGCCCGGCCAATCAAAGGGGCGGCAACTAGCCCTTTTTATTCAGTTCCAGTCCGACGAGCACCGGATCATGATCCGATGAGCGGTACTGGTTCGCGGTAAACAGGTCGGTGATGTTGTAGTTGTAGCGGCTGTATTCATAGCCCACGGATTCGATGGCGTTGATATTCCAGATATCCTGCCCGGTCACCTTGGCGGCCAATTCTGGCGAGGCCAGAATATGGTCCAGGGAACCGCTCAATCCGTCATAGATGTAGCTCTGCGAATCCGCCGAGGCGCCCAGGTCAACGTAGCCCGCATCGGCGAGCACCCGGATTGGATCCTCGGCGGCGTAGGAGTTGAAGTCTCCAGCCAGCAGCACCTTGCGGGTATTGCGCGACTGCTTGAGCTGATCGGCAAAGCCAACCAGGGCCTTGGCCTGCTCAACGCGGTCGGCATTCCAGGCTCCCTGTCCGTCGCCGGAGTCGGCATTGCCCGAACCGTCATCGGGGTTGGATCCCTTGGACTTGAAATGGTTGGCCACCACGACAAAACGGGTGTTCTGGTTGCCGCCGACCTTCTGGAAAGCCTGGCCCAGTGGATCTCGGGCATTGCCAAAGGCCTCATCGTCGAGGATGACCGATTCGTCAATCGGCTTCACCGTCTTGGCGCGATAGATGATCGCGGTGCGGATCACATCTTCGTCAGCCGGAATAGCCGCCGGGCTTGGCACGTAGCTCCAGATCTTCTGGCCGGCAGCCGAGTTCAGCTGCTCCACGAGGTGGGCGAGGGCGGCGTCGCGGTCCTGTCCGGAACGGGCCGAGTTTTCGATCTCTTCGAGCACCACCACATCGGCGGTGAACTTGCCCAGCGCCGCAACAATCTTGGACTGCTGGCGTGCGAAGCTCTCCGCGTTGGCAGCTCCGCGGGCATCACAGCCCTGGCGCACGGTCAGCGGATTGCCCTCGCGGTCAGTGTAGTACTTGCACCCTTCGAGCTGGTCTCCGGTGGTGGTGAAGTAGTTCAGCACGTTGAAGCTGCCGACACTCACATTGCCGCCTACTTCTTGCGGTGCTTCGTTGTCGATCTGCTCAAATGCCAGGGCAATGTCCGCGTCGTCAGCGCCAATCACCTGGCCCTGGGGCTGCAGCCGCCACAAATCGTAGCGGTAGTCCAGGATCATCGGACCGGTGAAGGCGGCGTTGGCGCCAACGCTGACCCGCTGTTCGGCGTCAATGTAGGGCAGGGCCACCGTGGTGTTCTTGGCGGTGCTGAAGTTCAGCGTGGCGCCGTCGTCAACCACGATGGAGCGCTGCGCATTTTCTTCGGCGAGCGCGGCAGCCTGGCCACTGCCCGGGGCAAAAACATCGGTGGGCTGGCGGAGCAATTTTTCACCTGGCAGGATCGAGCTGGTTCCCATGGCCAGGCTCAGCTCGCCGTACTGGTTCAGCAAGTAGTTATCCGAGACGGTGAACTCGCCCTGCGGTTCTACGAGCATGGATTCGATCTGCTCGCGCCCGGCCTCGTCGCTGGGCAGGGAGATGGCCAGCGGCTTGATGGCTTCGGCGGCTTCCTCCAGGCCCTGGACGCTTTCGGCTTTGATCTGGGTGAGCCCATAGTACTCGCTGACAGTCCCGGAAACCTGCAGGTGATCCCCCACCTGCACGGAGGACACCTCGTCGGGAGCGTAAACGAATACCGCCGGGCTGCCGCCGGTTGGCAGCTGGGCCCCGGTGCCGGCGCTTTGCAGGTAAAAACCGCGGATCCCGCCCTCGGCGTAGGCGCCGGTGACCACCCCGCGCACGGTGGCTTGCTGGCCAGCCAGCGCAGAGCTGTCGCCGGTGCCCTGCACCTGCTCGATCGGGGTGATCTCGATGGTGTCGGCCTGGGCTGCGCTGAAGCTGGTTGCGGCAACCGCCCCTGACAACAACACTGCTGCAATGCGCGTAGTTCGTCTTTTGCTCATGATGTCCCTCAGTTGATGATCGATGGTGTCCAGGCCTGAAGATAATCAAAGTCCGGTGAACGACTCATGAACTTCACCCGGTCTTTGCAAGGCCTATCCAAGAACCATCCAAAAGCATCAAGCGGTTTACGTCCAGAGGTGATTAAAGGAATATTCGCACTAATTGAACTGACCGGTCAGTTCAATTAGTCTGTAACTGTGCTTATCGCAGATTCAGTCACCGTCAATGGACGCCACGACCAGCTGGTGCCGCCTACCTCGCTGCAGGTCATGCCCGGCGAGGTCCACCTCGTGGTTGCCGACCCGCAAATTTCGCGCACCGCACTGGCCCTCGCGCTCAGCGGACGGATGAAGCCCACCACCGGCGCGGTGTCCTGGGGCCACGCCGACTCGCTGAAAACCCTGCGCCAGCACACCGCCCTGCTCGATTCCCCCGAGGTCAACGAGCCCGAATCCCATATGAAGGTCCGCGATGTCATCGTCGAGGATCTCGCCTTGATCCCCGGCCCGATCTGGCGCAAGCCGCGGCCCAAGAAGTGGATGGAACAGCACGGATTCAGTGATGTCGCCACGCAATGGGCCGATGCCATCGACCCGGTCCGGCGCCTTGAACTGCTGCTGCTGCTGGCCGCCGAGAACCCGAAAATCCAATCGCTGGTCCTCGACTCCCCTGACCGCCACGACATGCACGACGAGATGTGGCTGGGCCTGCTGCTGGACTTTGCCGAATCGCACCGCGAATTCGCGGTGGTCGCCATCGTCGCCAATGTCCCCTACGACTGGGATGGGCCGGTCAGCCACCTGGGCTCCAGCTGGCAAGAACCCCTTGAAATTTCCCCGCCGGAAACCGGCCTGCTCGATACGGCACTGCTGATCGACGAGGCGCCGGAGGAAGAAGAGCCGGCAGCCGAAGAATTTGTGCAGGAAGAACTGGATCTGGATCTTCCCGAACCAGCCAGCGAAGCAAAGGACAACTAATGACGACGTTGCAGCTCGCGCTCTCCGAACTCAAGCGCATGACCCGCGGCACCCTGCCAAAGCTGGCGCTGATCGCCCTGACCTGCGTACCGCTGCTCTACGGAGCGCTCTACCTCTATGCCAACTGGAACCCGCAGGGAAACCTCGACAAGGTCACCGCGGCCGTGGTCAACCTCGATGACGGAGCCAAAAAGGACGGCGAGTTCACCCGCGTCGGCGATGACGTGGTGGAGAACCTCGAAGAGGACGGCACCTTCAGCTGGGCCCACCTCGACACCCGGAAAGAAGCCGAAGACGCCGTAGCCAGCGGCGAATACGCGTTCGCCCTGGTGCTGCCCGATGACTTCTCGGCAGCGCTGGTCTCCCCCGGCGACTTCAAGGATGCCGACCAGGCCGACCTTGAGCTGCTGACCAACGACGCGAACAACTTCATGGTCTCCAATTTTGCGCGCACCCTCGCCGGAGAGGTGCGCACCTCGGTTTCCGAAGAGGTCGGCACGGAAACCGCCTCGGCAATGATCGCCGGCTTTGTGGACATCCACAGCTCCATGGGCGATGCCGCCGACGGCGCGAAGAAGCTCTACGACGGAACCCTGAGCCTCGGAGACGGCGTGCTCACCCTGGCCGATGGCACCACCAAGCTGGTCGACGGAAGCAGCGAGCTCTCCGAGGGCAGCGTGAAGCTCAAGGACGGCACTTCCCAGCTCTCGGGAGGACTGCAGGATTTGCTGGCCGGACAGAAAAAGCTGAGCAATGGGGCCAGCGATTTGGCCGACGGCACCGGCGAATTGGCCACGGGCGCGGACAAGCTGAGCAAGGGGCTGCAAACCATGCAGGCCAAGACCAAGTCCCTCCCGAACTCGGTCAGCCAGCTCAACGACGGCACCCAGAGCGCCAAGGGCGCTGCCGATCAGCTGGCCACCGGCTCGCGCCAGGTCGCCGACGGCAACCAGCAGCTGGCCACCACCGCCGATGAGGCGATCTCGGTGATCAACCAGCTGCAGGCCGACACCGACCAGCGGCTGGAAAACGTCAAAACCGACGCCCAGGCGCAGCTGGATCAGCTGGTCGCCGATGGCACGCTGAGCGCCGAACAGGCCAAGGCCATCAAGTCCACGATCAGCCAGAGCGTCGAGGAATCCGCTTTGCCCAACGCCCTGGAATCCAAGGTGGACCAGGTGAACAGCGGCTTGTCGTCAATGCAGTCGAAATTGCACGCGCTTGCCGATGGCTCCGAAAAGGTCGCCGATGGCAATCAGCAGCTGGCCACCGGCCTGGGCACTCTGGCCGAGGGGACCAAGAAGCTGGACGCCGCGGTGCCAAGCCTGGTGGATGGCATTTCCAGCGCCGCCGACGGCTCGGCCGCACTGGCCACCGGCGCCCACAGCGCCAACGACGGAGCCAAGAAACTGGCCGCCGGGGAAAAGTCGGCGCTGGCCGGAACCTCCCAGGCTGCCGGCGGCGCCAAAGCCCTCGATGAAGGCGCCGGAACCCTGGTGCAGGGAACCGATGCGCTGCACGGCGGACTGGTCAAGCTCTCCGACGGCGTCGGCGACCTGTCCAAGGGCGCCGGACAGCTCGAAGACGGATCCTCGCAGCTCTCCAGCGGCCTGCATGACGGGGTCAAGCAGGTCCCGAACCCGGATCAGAAGACCAGCGACCAGCTGGCCGACGTCATCGGCTCCCCGGTGGCGCTGGATAACGTCAAGCAGGCCGAAGCCCAGTCCTATGGCGCCGGCTTGGCCCCCTTCTTCATGACCCTGGCCACCTACATCGGCGTTTTGGTCCTCACCCAGGTCATGCGCCCGATCACCAAGCGCGCGCTGCTCTCCAACGGAAGCAACTGGAAGATCTCGATCGGCGGGTGGCTGCCTTTCGCCGCCATCGCGGTGGTGCAAACCAGCCTGCTCTACGCAGCCGTGCACTTCGGCCTGGGCCTGACCACCGCCCACCCATGGATGGCCTGGCTCCTGCTGGTCTGCGCCGCCCTGTGCTTCAGCGCCCTGATCCAGGGGTTCTTCGCCCTGCTGGGCACCGCAGGAAAGTTCCTGGTGCTGGTGCTCATGGTCCTGCAGCTGATCACCGCCGGCGGCACCTTCCCCTGGGAGACCCTGCCGGAGCCGCTGCAGTTCCTGCACCAGATCCTGCCGATGGGCAACGTGGTGATCGGCATGCGCCACCTGGTGTACGGGGCCGATCTGGGCGTGCTTTCCACCGTGCTCGGCTCGCTGCTGATCTACACCGCCCTGGGCTTGCTGCTGAGCATGCTCGCGGTGCGGAAGAACAAGACCTGGACCCTGAAGGTCCTGCAGCCGGAGCTCAAGGAATGACCACGCCAGCCAGCCAGCGCCGGCGGGTGCGCGCCACCGATTCCAAGGAGCGGATTTTCGAGGCGGCCATGACCTTGCTGGGCACCCGGGCCCCGGAGGCCGTCTCGGTGGACCAGATCGCCGCGGCCGCCGGGGTGTCCAAGGGCACCGTCTACTACAACTTCGGGTCCAAGGACGAGCTGATCAGCCAGATCCTCGACTTCGGCGCGCAGAAGCTGATGGACGAGCTGAACCGCGCAGCCGCCGGGCCGCAGCCCTACCTGGCGCTGAAGCACATGGTGGAATTCGCCATGGACTTCGTGGCCAGCTACCCGGCCTTTGTCCAGCTGTGGATGCAGGAGCAATTGCGCGCCGATGACACTAGCGACTTCAGCACCACGACGCTGCATCGCCAGGTCACCGATGTGCTGCTCCAGGTCCTCGAACGCCTGGTCCGGCTCGACGAGGCCGAAAAATTCCCGGTGGCCACCACCATCTTCGGCGCCGCCCTGTTCACCGCCCGGATGCGGGCCACCGGCCGCACGGATTTGGCGCGCGATCAGGTCATCAGCGCCGTGATGCTCACGGTTGACGGGCTGCTGGCCACCCGCCCGCACGCCACGAGCTAGTCGGTTCAATCCCCGGCAGCTGCCCGGAGTAGATCACCACTCCCGGGTAGCGCTCCAGCCATTCCAGCAGTTGGGCATAGCCCTGGGCCGGCAGCCGGGTGGCCAGCTCATCGAGCACCAGCACCGGCGGCTCGCGCAGCAGGGCGCGGGCCACCAGCAGCGCCGCCTGCTGGCCGCGTCCCAGCGGCTGCCCGCCTCGGCGCAGCCTGGTCTCCTCCGCCTGCGGCAGCGCTGCCAGGTCCAGCCCGCACTGCGCGGCCAGCGCCAGCGCCTTGCCCATCGAGGCTCCGGGGTGGCGGTAGCGCAGGGCCCGCCCCAGGCTGCCGCGTTCTGGCACCATCGATTCCAGCGCCGCGCCCACCAGCTTGCGCCGGGAGGCTTCAGGCAGGTCCTCGCTGCGCCCTTCGGCGATCCACACGCCGGCTTGGCCCTGGCCGCACTGGCCATAGCTCCCGGTGGCGATGGCCGCCAACAGCCTGGAGCACTGCTCCTGGGTCCCCAGCACCTCAATGCGTTCGCCCGGCTGGGCGCGCAGCACCGGGAAGCGGTCCGGATCCCGCGCCGGCGGATGGATCCGCACCGCCGAAGGCTGGCCCAGCAGCTCCCTGGCATCCCGGGTGCTGGCCTGCCGCGCGTCGCTGCCTCGCCATTGCTCTTCCTGGGCCAGCAGCGGGGCCAGGATCCGGCGCCCGGCCTTGTAGTTCTGCCGGTACTCCACCGCCTTGCCCCATTCGCCCAGGCTTCCGGCGCAAATCCCCATCAGCGTCAACGCCGTAGCCACCGCGGAGCCAGGCAGGCCAGCCGCCGCGCAGACGCCGACCACCAGCGCGGTGCCCAGCAGCGGCACGGCCAATGCCGAGCCGCGCAGGGCGGCGGCATAGCGGGCCCGTTGCACCGACGCGTCGATCACCTTCTGCGCAGAACCCTGCACCCGCGCCACCTCGCGGTCGATCCCTCCCCCGGCGGCGATCGCGGTTCGCGCGGCCACGGTGTCGGAGATCCGGGCCGCCAAATTCCCTCGATGCCGGCGCAGGCTCCTGGCGCTGGCGAAAGTCCCGCCAGCCAGGCCCGCCAAAAGCGCCGCCTCGAGCAATAGCGTCAGCCCCAGGCTCGCGGCCAGCAAGGGATGCAAGAGCCACAACCCGGCACCGCTGACCAGCAACAACGGCAGCCCCGCCACCAGCGGCACCAGGCCCTGCACAATCCAGTTGCGGATCGAGGACAGGTCATTGGTGGAGCGGGCGATGGTGATCCCTGCCGAAGGCCCGCGCGCGCTGCGCAGCGCATGGGCGATCAGCCCGCGCCGCAATTGCGCCACATAGTGCTGCCCGAGTTTCTCGGCGAGCACCCGTTCCAGATACTTCGCCGCAAAAAACCCGATCACCAGCCCAATCACGGCGCACAGCGCAGCGGTGGCATAACCAGCGGAAAGCTGCCCGATCAGCCAGCCGATGGCGATCGAGAGCAGGCCGGCGAGAATGCCCAGGCCCAAGAGCCCCGCCAGCAGCCTGCGCCGCCCTGGCGCAACCAGCCGGGGCAAGCGGTCCCCAGATGCCAATGGCTGCACTACTTGGCACGCAGCAGGCTGGTGGCTACCTCGGCCTGGCACAGCTCAAAGGTGCCGATCACCGGGGTGGACAGCTGGCTCTGGGCTTCCTGCGCGGCCAGCGGCGAAGCGGTCACCACCCCGCTGACCGCGGCCAGATCCAGCCCGGCTTCCAGCAAGATGCGCTCCCCGGCCTGCGCCCCGAGCGCGTCCTGGGCGCTGAACAGCACCCGGTCCACATGTTCGGCAAACATCGGGTCGGCCAGCAATCGGGAGGTTTCCCCCTGGAACAGCCCGTCGGCGATCTCGATGATCACCGCATCTGCTCCGCTGGCGCGCTGCTCCCGGATCATCGCCACGAGCAGCGAGCGCACCGTCTCATAGTCCAGCCGGTAGGTGGTCGGGTAGCCGAAGTCGGTGAAGTCGCACACGCTGAACGCTCCGGCATCAATGAACAGGTTCGGGTCGTTGCCGGCCCCGGTGCCGGTCGCCTTGCCCGCGGCCACGCTCATCCCGGCGTTGACCAGCCCATTGACCAGGCAGCCCAGGGTGGTGGACTTCCCGGAGTTCATCGAGGTGCCCAGCACCGCAATGACCGGCGGGCGCACCGCTCCGGCGTGCGCTGCGCGGGGCGAATCGTTGTTGATGTCCAGCGGCGCGAAGTCCAGGAGGTTCACCACCTTGCCGTGGCGCACCAGCAGCCCCACCGGTTCCAGCTGCGTGGCTTGGTCGATGGATGCGTGCTGCTCGATCACTTCGCTGGCCACGCCGCCTCCGGCCACCAGTTGGCAGGGCCCCAGATCCTGGGGAACGTGCGCCAGGAACTGGTCCGGCGCGTAGCGGTGGCCGTAGGCCACCATGATTTCCTGGCCAGCAAAAATCAGCTGGCGGCGCGAGGCAGGGGACTGCAAATGCTTATGCTTGCCCAGCTCGGTCACCTTCGCGATCACCACGTCTCCGGGGCCTGGAACCATCCGCGTCTGGCGCACGATCTGGAAGTCCTGCGGATTGCGCTGCAGTTCCGCGGCGACGAAGCGGGTGGTGTAGGCGGCCCGGATTGCCCGGGCACGTGCAGCGTCGATGCGCTGCTGCACGTCTTTGCGTGCGGCGGTGCTCTGAACTGGAAGTGTTTCTGCGATGACGGCCATGGTCCCATTCCTCTTTCACGCAAGGCCCGGTGCACCTGATGGTGTTCCGGTGCTGGCTGCGGTGCCAACAGTCCTTAGTGAATAGAGCAATGATTAAGAGAAGATGAACGAGGACTGAGGCCTTGTGGTGCAATCGATGAGAGGGCTTTCATCTGCTTCTCATAACCGCAGATCATCCATATAACGCGGGTTGACTAGTAGATAAGAATAAACTTGGTGAGAGTTTTCTCATTCTGGCCGCGGCGCAAGGAAATGCGTGACGCGGGCATCGCGAACATCCAGATGCGAGTACGGGTAGCTGGTTTCCAGCACGGTGGTACCGAGCGTTGGATAGTTCATCGCCAGCTCGTACACGGCTTCTTCATCGGAGTCGGCCGAGGCCAGCCGCAGGGCCAGTTCCTGGAGAACCGGCTGATGCCCGATCACCAGCAGATTGCTCACCGTATCGGGCACCTCGTTGATGATGGAGCACAGCTGCGCGACACCGGCGCCATAGATTCGCGAGTCCACATAGGGCGTTGGCCCTTTTTCGCCCAGTTCCGAGAGCACCCATGCGCAGGTGGACCGGGCCCGCAACGCGTCCGAGCACAGGATGTAGTCGGGAACCAGATCCTGTTCCACCAGCCAGGCGCCGGCCGATGGGGCCTCGCGGTGCCCTCGGGCAGCCAGCGGCCGATCGTGATCCACGACGCCCAGCGGGTAGTCGGCCTTGGCGTGGCGCATCAAGATGAGCTTGCGCGAATGCATGGTGTTCATCTTCCCAGCTTAAGACAGCAGCGGCGGGCAAACCGAATATGGTTTGCCCGCCGCTGCCAGGTGATGAAACTAGATCGAGTATTCAGGAGCTGCCCAGACGACAACTTCCGGGTGCTCGTAGAAGCGGTAGCCCTGGCCGCGCACGGTTCGCACGGTATTGGCCAGGCGGCCCAGCTTGGAGCGCAGGCGACGGATGTGCACGTCGATGGTGCGCTCATTGGGCACCTCTTCGGCATTGCGCCACAGGTTTTCCAGCAGCTCTTCGCGCCCGACGGTGCGGGTGCCGTTCTCCACGAGGAAGTTCAGCAGCTCGAATTCCTTGAAGGTCAGGTTCAGGGTCTCGCCGTCCAGGTACACCTCGCGGCGGGACAGGTCGATCAGCACACCCGATGGGCGCGGGGTGCTTGGACGGGCTTCGGCCCGCGGACGGCGCGAGACGGTTGGGTCTCCCAGCGCCTGGCGGACAACATCAATAGGCTCGCCCTGGGCGCTGGTTGGCGCCAAGGCTACCGCCGCGTGGGTCTGCGCCTGCGGCGAGAGGGTAGCGAGGAATGCGCGAACCTGGGTAGCCAGCTTGCCCAGCGAGGTGCCCTGTGCCTGGGCTGCGGTTTCATCCAGGCCCACATACAGCACGAAGCCGCGGGCTGAAGTGTCAGCGCTTGCCTGGCCCACTGGCTGTACCGGGGTGCTGGTCGGCTGATGAGCGGCTTCACGAGTTTCCTGGACGCTGGAAACAGCGCGCAGTGGGCGATAGCCCGCTGGTGCATAGTTGCCAGCTGCCTGGCGCTGTGCAGCAGCTGCGCGGTTCTGCGCGTTGCGAATTGAAACGTGGACGTATCCGGATCCAGCCGACATGATGATTTCCTCTTTTAGTGCGAAGGCCAAGTGGCTTGGCGCTCGTGCTTCGGGTTTTGCTTGCGCTGTTCGCGGCCTTCGTCCACGTCCAGCAGTTGGGTTTCCCGTCAACGACCGGCAAAATCTCGATTATGAAAGGCTCATAATTCCGTTTTTGCGCCGTTGACGCCGAGCATTCGATTGCAACATGCATCGGCAAACCTCGGCTGTCCGCCGGGATGCTTTTTGCTGTTCTGCGCCGTACTCACACATCTAGTTTCCTCGTAACATTGTCAACTTGCAAGTAACAAACCAGGCGGCTGTCCATATAGTGAGATGAAAACGCCCAAAGGTGATGCAGGACACTTTAGGCATATCTAGGGTATCTAAGCGCTTAACTACTCAATATGCTCAAGCTTTCCGACCAGATCATGCATACCGACCAGTCCATTCACGTCCCTGAATATCCATTCACCCCATAGCGTTGTCCACACTCCAATCATTCGCCGAACGCAAGGCTTGACCAAATTAAGCACTACCGGTCAGCAAAATTCCTGCATAAACTCGACATGCAGTCATAGCTCGCACACAGCAAAATCATATTCTTACCCCAAGGCAATAGGAGAGGCTGTTAAACATGAATGAATCCCGGTTTTCACCTTCGCAGCTGCCCCGCCTCACCCATCCCGACGGCACCCCCATCAAAGTCCTCGTCGTTGACGACGAACCCTCGCTGGCCGAACTGGTCGCCATGGGAACCCGCATGCTCGGTTGGGAAGCCACCATGGCTCATGACGGCCCGGAAGCTGTAGCCACCGCGCGCTCGCTGGCACCGGACGTCCTCGTTTTGGACTGGATGCTGCCAGGCTTTGATGGCCCAGAAGTGCTGCGCAAGGTCCGCACCCATTTCCCCGAGATCCCGGTCCTCTTCCTCACGGCCAAGGATGCGGTGGAAGATCGCATCGAAGGGCTCGGCGCGGGGGCCGACGACTACGTGGCCAAGCCATTCAGCCTCGAAGAAGTCCTGATCCGCTTGCACCGCCTGGTTGAGCGCTCCGGGGCAGCCGCCGCGGATACCGCCGAACTGGTAGTAGGGGATCTGGTGCTGAATATGGATTCGCATGATGTCTCCCGGGCTGGTCGCGATATCTCGCTGACCGCCACAGAATTCGACCTGCTCAGCTACCTGATGAGCAACGCCCGGCGCGTGGTGTCCAAATCGCAGATCCTCGATAACGTGTGGCACTACGACTTCGACGGCCAGGCGAATATCGTCGAACTCTACATCTCCTATCTGCGCAAGAAGATCGACGTTGATGCAGAGCCAATGATCCATACCGTGCGTGGCGTCGGCTATGTGCTGAAGCCGGCGGCATGAGCTTTTTCTCCCCCAGCACCAAGGTCAGCTCGCCGCATTCCTTGCAGCGCAAGCTCCTGCTCATCCTGTTGACCTCGCTCACCGCGGTCTCCGTGCTGCTCGGCCTGCTGTACAACGCCGGCATGCGCCAGACCCTGATGGACCAGCTCAATAGCCAGCTGCGTCTGACCACCGAGCGCGCACTGAATTATTCGCAGGGCGCTCCCGCGGTGAACTCCCGCTTGGATGCCCCGGGCCAGGCTGCCGGCACCCTGACCGCGCGCTTTGTCGACAAATATGTCTTCAACGGCGGGGTGCTCGACGAGCGCACCGGCGAGCGGCAGCAGCTGAGCCAGGAAGATGCCATCCCGATGGTGGACCTTGAACTCAGCGACCTGCATCCCGACAAGGATAATTTCCATCCGGTACGGGCCCATCTGACCGTGGGCGACTACTACCTGGTCGCAGTCAAGGATTCGGGCTCCAACGGGATCCTGATCGTCGGCTTGCCGCTGCATGGCACCGACCTGGCCCTGCGCGGCATGGCCTGGCTGACGCTGTTTATCGCCCTGATCCTGATCGCCGGCGCCGGATTGGCCGGCTCGTGGCTGATTTCCCGCTCGCTGGCCTCGCTCAAGCGCGTGGCCTCCGTGGCCGCATCCGTTGCTGCCGAGGACCTGGATTCGGGCAAGGTGGCGCTGACCCAGCGGGTCCCTTCCGCGGATGCGATCCCGGGAACCGAAGTCGGCAATGTCGGCAACGCGCTGAACGCCATGATCAGCAACGTCTCCACGGCGCTGACCGCTCGCGAAAAGTCGCAGGCCCAGATGCGCCAGTTTGTCGCCGATGCCTCGCATGAATTGCGCACCCCGTTGTCCTCAATTCGCGGCTACACCGAGCTGCTCTCCGCCACCGAGCACTTCTCCCCTGACGGCCAGCGCTCGATCGACCGGGTCTTGCAGCAAAGCAGCCGGATGGGGTCGCTGGTGGAGAATCTATTGCTGTTGGCACGACTGGACGAAGAAAATTCGTTCAAGCGCAGCAGGCTTGATTTGGGCATGCTCACCGCCGACATCACCGAGGACTTCAAGCTGACCGCCAGCGACCATCACTGGGAATTCGAGTGCTGCGCCGAGCAGACCATGGTTTTCGGCGACTCAGCCTCGCTGCGCCGGGTGATCACCAACCTGCTGGCCAACGCGCGCAAGCACACCTCTGCTGGCAATACGGTCACCGTGACGGTGGACCAGGACGACGAGACCGATGAGGCGGTGCTTGAGGTGCACGACACCGGCGAAGGCATTGCCCCAGAGTTCCTGCCGAAGGTTTTCGAGCGATTCACCCGTGCCGACAAGGCGCGCTCCGGTTCCGATGGAACAACCGGGCTGGGACTGCCGATCGCCAAGAGCATCGTCGAAGCGCACGGTGGCAGCATTTCCGTGAGCTCCGAGCCCGGCAATACCGTCTTCGAGGTTCGCCTGCCGCTAGCCGGCGAGGAAACTGGGCCGAAAACGCCAGAGGCCGCGGTCAAGTAACCGCAGCCTCTGGGCTATTGCCTGGTGCTTGCTAGGCGATAGGCGGGGTGACACCGTACAGGCGGTCACCGGCATCGCCCAAGCCTGGAATGATGTAGGACTTCTCGTTCAGCTTCTCATCCAGCGAAGCGAGCACTACGTGCACGCGGTTGTCGTCGCCGTGGATTTCTTCCAGGCGGGCGACGCCCTCAGGGGCCGCGATCAGGCAGATGCAGGTTACGGACTCGGCGCCGCGATCGAAAATGAACTTGATCGCCTCGGCCAGGGTGCCGCCGGTAGCCAGCATCGGGTCCAGCACGAAGACCTGGCGGCCGGTCAGGTCGTTGGGCACGCGATCCGCGTAGGTGATGATGTCCAGGGTTTCCTCATTGCGGGCCATGCCCAGGAAGCCGACCTCTGCGGTGGGGACCAGGCGCGTCATGCCTTCGAGCATGCCCAGTCCGGCACGCAGGATGGGGACAACCAGCGGGGTTGGCTTGGCAATGGCAGTGCCGATGGTGGTGGCGACCGGGGTCTGGACCTGGACGCTTTCGGTCTTCACCTCGCGGGTGGCCTCATAAGCCAGCAGGGTGACCAGTTCATCGGTCAGCTGGCGGAAGATCGAAGACGGGGTGTTCTTATCTCGAAGAACCGATACCTTGTGTGCCACCAGCGGGTGGTCGACTACCTGTACGCGCATAAGTAGAAATCTATCAGCACACCGGCGGGCGAATCGAGGAAAGCGCCCGAAATTCCGCTGTCCAACGAGTTTGGTGTGCCCAAGGAAACAGGAATTGCGCGCCACGGCCAGCCTTGGACGCCCGAAAGCACGTAGAGTAAAAGCACTATGGTGCACGAATACGATGCCTGGATGGACCTCGCTTTGGACGAGGCGCGCGCGGCGCTGGCCACCGACGACGTGCCGATCGGCGCGGTGGTCATCTCCCCCGAGGGCCGTGTGCTGGCCACCGGGCGCAATGAGCGCGAAGCGATCAAAGACCCCACCGCCCATGCCGAAGTGGTCGCCATTCGCCATGCGGTGCGGGCCTTGGAAGAACGCGGCCAAGACGACGGTTGGCGCCTGGCCGACTGCACACTAGTGGTCACATTGGAGCCCTGCGCCATGTGCGCCGGCGCAATCGTCCTGTCTCGCATCCCCAAACTTGTTTTTGGTGCCTGGGATGAAAAGGCCGGAGCCTGTGGATCGGTGTTCGACATCGTGCGCGAACCGCGCTTGAACCACTGGGTCGAAGTCTATTCGAGGGTCAAAGAGCAGGAATGCGCCGAACTCTTGCGCGAATTTTTCAAGGCAAAACGCGGCTAATCGCCCCCATTTGTGTGTTTCGAGCCACTTCAGGGCGATTATCGCGCTCTCGTTTTTGTATTCACCTTTGGTTCGGTATAGAGTTATCAGGTCTGGTGACGTGTCCGAGCGGCCGAAGGTGCAACACTCGAAATGTTGTGTACGGTAACCCCGTACCGTGGGTTCAAATCCCACCGTCACCGCCAATGAAAACCCCGGAAATCCTTTGGATTTCCGGGGTTTTGCTTTGCCTAGAACCAGATGCGCACTAGTTTGCGAAAAGGTCGGTGAGCTTGCCCTTGGCATTCCACAACGCCAGCGAGTCGCCGTCGTTGTTCAGCACGCCTGCTCCGTCAACGTAGAACGCTTCATCGCTGTTGGTGCCTGGTCCGGAGTACACACGCAGCTTCGCGCCCGGTGCCAGCTCGTAGCCTTCGCCGATCTGCAGCTTGTTATTGGCCGCATCGCGAATCAGGTAGCCGCTGACGTCAATGGTGCGCTGGCTGGTGTTCTCCACGATGACGTGTTCGCCGTTTTCCGGGGTGACATCGCTGCCTGGCACATCGTTGACGGCATCCGATATCAGCACGCCGTTGTTTGCGGGGAAGACCTTCTGCCCTTCGAGGTGTCGATCAATCTGCTGCGGGAAGTCCCCGGTGATGCGCTCGACGCCCAGAGCCATGGCTTCGTCGGCCGCTTCAGGAGCGTTGACCGTGTAGACGCCCAGCCCCAGGCCGGCATCCTTCACGCGTTGTGCCCCGGCCGCGTCGAGAGTGCGGTAGCTGGTGCCGAAAGCATCAGCATAGGTTGCGTAGTGCTCCAGTTCCTGCGACGAGGGAACGGTTCCGGTCAGCTGCTGCAATGGCACCTCAGGGGCCAGCTGGGCGAAACGTTCGTTGGAGGCCGCATCAAAACCAAGAACTTCAATCTTTCCGGACTCCAGCAAGGACTTCCACTGGCCATTCTTAGCCAGAGCGTCAGCGACTACCTGTTCGACTCCAGGGGACTTCGCGGGGTCCTTGATCTCGATGAACACGCCGGTCTGGCCAGCCAATGCGCCGGGAACATCATCGAAGTGCGGAATCTTGGCACCGGCAAAACTGGCTGAGAAGTACGAGCCGGGGTCCAGCTGCTGCAATTCAGCCCAGGTGAACGAAGTAATCGGATCGTTAGCACGTTCTGGGAACACGTCTTCAACATTTGTGGTTCGGGCCGGAGTTCCGTCATGGAAGATGAACGGGACGCCGTCTTTGGAAAGCTGGACATCGATTTCGATGAATTCGGCACCCGACTGGCTTCCGGCCTTGATGGCTTCCAAGGTGTTCTCCGGTGCTACACCTGCAGCGCCACGGTGCCCAATGACCAAAGGGCCGGAATCCGATGACTCAATCTCCGTTGCTGCTGCCGGTGCACTAACTCCGGCAACCAGGCAGAGGGCTGCTGCCCCGAGGGTGATGTTGCGCAGTTTCATGGTGGATTTCCTTTGGTGTTGTTGATGAACACCAGCCATGCTTCCGCGCGCGCATGACCTCCACCTCAAGGTCAGTTGAAGCAGAGATTAATGTTTACTACTCAATAGCGTGTTCGCTGAATTGCGTCTCCAAATTCGTTCCATTCAGCTCAAGATAGATCTGGCCTTCGGTCACCGAAACGGACATTGTGTTTCTGCGGGTTAGGCAGCGCACCGCCTCATCAATGAAAACGGAATCAAAAGATCGAAAGCGAATATCTTCAGCTTGGTGAATGGTTTTGCCCCGCCAGGCCGAAAGCAGCTTGGCAGGATCCCGGTGAGTGTAGATGGCCGCGCGGTCTGCTCGTTTGCTGCCAAGGTGAACCCTCTGTGCATCCGGCGCACCTACTTCAATCCATGCCGTGATCAGCCCAGTCAGATCCTTGACCAGGATCGCTGGCTCTTCGCCCGTGGATACGCCACCGGCCGAGAAGGTGATCCCTTCTTCGTATTCCAAGCAGTAAGCCAGAACGCGCGTGATCATGTAGGCATCGGTTTCAGAAGGATGCTGCGCCACGCGCAGAGACAGATCCTCGTAAACCCCGCGATCTACATCAGCAAGTTGAACTTCAAAAGTGTGCATAGTCGCGCCGATAGCCATAGTTCTCGAGTTTACAGCGCGTGCGGCACCGCGAAGTGACATCCTCCGCTTTACGGAATCAGGATGCTTCAGGGAAGATTCGAATGATGCGGACGTTCCGAGGGGTTTCCGGGATCTTCGTCCGCTTATTGATCCGTCTGGTCAGCGACTCGTCCATTCTTGCTAGACCAGTTATTGGCGGAGGCGAAGATTCGTAGGTGACGCTCCCTGGAGGATGAATTCTGATCTTGTGCGGATTCTCCTGAACAACTTCTTCGGTCCAGCCCGGGGCCTCTTTGGCCAAATTACAGAAAGCGCATTTCATGCATCCGTTGACGCAACAGGTCTTTCCGCCCTTGCTGTGCTGATGAACGTGGTCTGCGTGGCGGGGCTTGTTGTTGCAATATGGTGTGCGACAGTACGGGTCCCGTAATTGCAAAAGTTTGCGCAGCGACCCCTTGAAGAGCCGCTCTTTGGAATCCATGGCGACCAAATCCTGCGCACCAGGCAACGTATAGAGCCGCCGGATCATCGGGTAGGCCCTGATTCTGCGACGCAATGCAGCAAGTTCTGAAATCGGTGCGCAATCATCGATCTCGCCATAATTTTCAATCAGGCGCCGTGCATACTGTGCTGGAACGGTGCCATAGCCGGGCATTGAAGCCGGCTCTTTTCCGTCCATCAACAGAGCCATATCCGTCATCACGAGATTTACGTGAAGTTTAATTGGCAATGGCTTATCCGCCGGATGCCCCGTCAGCCTGGAAACTAAAAGATCTGCTTTGAGCTGGGCGATGGAGCGTTCGTCGCCAGCATTCTTCAACTGCTGAGCTTCATGCTCAAGCGATGCTTCTACGGCAATTCCCACTTCAATGGGAAGTCCGGCGCTCAGCCTGACGCAGTCTTTTCCCTTGAAGAAGGACACTCCACGATGTTCTGCCTTGCGGTCAATATCTTCATCGCGATTTTCACCACGCACTTCGTCAACAGCTTTTTGTGCAAGGTCGCGGGCTTCGTTGACGGATGCCGTGTCAAACATGGCGGGAGCACTGGCAAAAAAGCTATCAAACTCCCGGCGTTCCGACCTGCTCATCTCTTCCAGCGGGGCCAGGATGGCCATAACCAACTTTTCGCTGAAGTCGCCATGCTGATAGCGCGAAAAAAGATACGGCAAGTCAGCTATCAAGAAATGCATGCGACGCACATAGGCGACAGAGGCATTTTGTGAGCGACGACGGGCCATTGCCACCTGGTGGGCCATCCCCCGCTGCTTGGCAGTCACCGGACCGTCAACAGTCCCGCCCTGAGTAATATCCAAATGAGCTGCAAGGCGGGCTTGAACTGAAGCGAGGAAGGCAGCCTGGGACTCGATTTTCTGAAGTGCTATGACGCTCAGGGTCGGATCATCCTCAGTGAGTGCCACGTTGATAAATGACAGATCGCTTTCAGAAAGGCAAGGAGCATTAGCGAAGCCGGTTCCCACTGGAATCGCGTCTTCGAAATTACTACCGAACACTCCATTGTCTTCGAACATATATCCAGTATACGCCGGATAACCCCGGAACAACAGGGATTATCCACAACAACTAATTCAACAGCGGACGTGGGTAATTCGAAAACCTGTCCGCATTAGGCGTCGTTTTCCGGGTGATCGTCGGACCACGAGTGGGCACGAGTGACCAGCTGTTGAGCGAGGCCGGGCAGATCGCCCTTTGCACTGCCCAAAGCGACGCCGAGCAGGAACGTGCTCAAGGGTGCCGCCGGGCGGGCGACTTCGTGGGCCACGTGCTTGGCGACGTCCAAGACCGTGGCGATGTCGATCTCGGTCGCGTCCAGGCCCAGCTCCCGGGTCGCGGCTTCGAGCCATTCGTTCAGTGCTTCGGGAGGCAAATGCACAGCCATGTCAGTTCCTTTCGTCGCGGCGGGCGCGTTCTAGCGCCTGCTTGGTATCGATGTCGTTGGTGGTCTCATCATCCACCGGCAGGTCGGCTAAATCCAGTTGGCCCAGCGCCGCGCGCACCGGGGCATTGACCAGCCGATCGCCAAGTTCGGCGCAGGCTTGGGCAACGGCGGCCGTGCGGTAGAAGCCGGCGAGCCATTGCGCATAGCCGTGGGCATCGCGCAACACCAATCCGTCGGAGGCCCGGTGATCGAGGTTATCGAGCAGGACTTGGACGACCGCCTCGGGATGCTCCAGGTCGCAGGCCAAGATCAGGCACCAGGGGTTTTGCACTGCCCCGATCCCAGCGGCGATGCCAGCCAGCGGACCGGCAAAGGGCGGATCCTCGCGCAATACCGCATCAGCCAGGGCTCCGCTGGCCCTTTCGCCGGCCACGACCACGCGGACAGCACCTGCGTGGCGGGCGGCATGGATGACGCGGTCGACCAGTCGCTGCCCGTGCAGCAGCAGT
Source organism: Glutamicibacter halophytocola (assembly GCF_001302565.1). NCBI lineage: Bacteria > Bacillati > Actinomycetota > Actinomycetes > Micrococcales > Micrococcaceae > Glutamicibacter > Glutamicibacter halophytocola. The sequence goes on along the minus strand of NZ_CP012750.1, from coordinate 539,542 downwards.
TCCGGCTTGTTCACCCCGCCCAGCCGGGTGCCGCGGCCGCCGGCGAGGACGAGCGCGTCGAAATCGGGGCTCATGGAATCATCCTCAGAACCTCGACTTCATCGCCGGGGTTGATCTGCGTGGCTCCGGCCGGAACCAGCGCGTACCCCTGGGCCGCTCCAAAGCCGCCGACCGAGTGGGAAATGCTGCTGGCCTGGACCGCCGGGGCGCAACGCAGCGTCGGCCCGTGCTGGAAAACCACGGGAATGACCTGCATGCGCCCGGCCGCGGCTTTCCACCCCACGGCGGCCACCGCCCGCAGGGTGGGGCGCAGCACTTCGCGGTGGCCCTGCATGGCGCGCAGGCAGGGGCGCACGAACAGTTCGAAGCTGACCGCTGCGCTGACCGGGTTGCCGGGCAGCGCGAAGACCATCGCGCCGGATTCCAATCGACCGGCGCATTGCGGCTGCCCCGGTCGGATCTTCACCCGGGCCGCCTGGACCCCCGGTTCGGCCTCCAGAACCTGGCGCATCACGTCATAGGCGCCGGGGCCAACGCCTCCGGTGCTCAGCACGGCATCATGGGTGGCGCCGAGGATATCGAGCTGTTCGCGGACCGCGCAGATGTCATCCACGCAGTGCACCACCGTGGCTGCCTGGATGCCGGATTCGGCCAGCAGGCCGGCCATGAGCAGCGAATTGGTTTCCGGGATCTGCCCGCGCGAAAGATCTTCGCCAGAGGCACGCAATTCCGCCCCAGTGACCAGCACGGCCACCCTGGGCGCGGTGCGCACCACCAGCGTGCTGGCACCGGCGGCGGCCAGGGCCGAAAGCCTGGCTGCGCTCAGCGTCTCGCCGGCGTAGGCCATCAGGTCCCCTGCGGCCTTGTCCTCGCCGCTTCGCCGGATATCCTTGCCCGGCGGCACCTGCACGTTGACCTGCACGGTGTCCACATCCCAGCCGCCAATGGCCGCCGAGGTATCCTCGATGCGCGCCACCGCATCGGCATCCGTCGGAATCGGGGCACCAGTCATGATCTTCACGCACTGGCCCGGTTCGAGCTTCGGGTCCCAGCCGCTGCCGGCCGGAACTTCGCCGATCACCTCCAAGGCAACCGGCGCTGCCGCGGTATCGACCGAGCGCACCGCATAGCCGTCCATGGCCGAGTTGTCCCACAGCGGCAGCGGGTGCGCGGAGGCGACATCTTCAGCCAGCACCGCGCCGTGCAGGGCGGCAAAGCCGCCAGAGACCTCGATGCTTTGCGGGGCCAGCGGCGCAATCTGCGCAAGCAACCGCGCGCGATGGGTTTCGAGGTCTACGGGTTCATTGCCGGTGCTCATGGTTGTCCCTCCTGGATGCTTCGCGGATGCCGGGCGGGCAGCGTAGCCACCACTGCGCGCACAAAGCGGTTGGCCGGGGCGGCGAAGACCTGCTCGACGGTGCCCCGCTGGATCACCTGTCCGCGCTCCAGCACCAGCAGGTCATCTGCGAGGGCCAGGGCGTCGGTGGCCGAATGCGAGATGACGATGGCGCTGGTCGCGGTGCGCTCCAGCTCCTCGCGCACCAGCGCGCGCATGTCCATGGCCGCTTCGACATCCAGTGAGGCGAAGGGCTCGTCGATCAGCAGCAGCCTGGGCCGGGCAGCCAGGGCACGGGCCAGGGCGATGCGCTGGCGCTGCCCGCCGGACAGCGCCGCCGGGCGCTGGCTCGCCAGCTCCTCCAGCCCCAGCCGCGCGAGCCATTCGCGGGCGGTGGCCAGCGCCGCGGCTTTGCCCGCCCCCGAGGCGTGCGCCCCGAAGGCTATGTTCTTGGCCGCGTCCAGATGCGGGAAAAGGTGCGATTCCTGCCCCAGCAGCCCCACCCCGCGCAGGTGCGGGGCCAGATGCCGGCGTCCATCGGCCAGGATCGCGCCATCGAGTTCGATCCGCCCGCCAGCGATTTTCTGGGTTCCGGCAATGGCGTTGACGATGGTGGACTTGCCGGCGCCGCTGGGCCCCATGATCGCCAGCGTGCTGCCGGAGCGCACCTCGAATTCCACGTTGACCTCGAAGCCGGTGCGCTCAACCCGCAGCTCGGCGAGCAGCCTCATTTGATGGCTCCCGGGCGCCAGGCGCGCACGCACAACAGCACCAGCACCGCGGTGGCCAGCAGCAGCAAGGACAGCGCCACGGCGGTATCCCGGCCCGCGCCGGCGCCATTGAACGCGGTGTAGATCGCCAGCGGCATGGTCTGGGTGACCCCCGGCGCGTTGCCGGCAAAGAGCGCGGTGGCCCCGAATTCGCCGATCGCCCGGGCGAAGCACAGGATCACCCCGGCCACCAGCCCCGGCGCGGCCAGCGGCAGGGTGATGCGGGTGAGCACCATCCATCGCCCGGCGCCAAGGGTCGCGGCGGCCTGCTCGTAGCCGGTGCCGGCCGCGCGCAGCGAGCCCTCCACCGAGAGCACCAGGAAGGGCAGGGCCACGAAGCCTTGCGCGATCACCACGGCGGCGGTGGAAAAGGGCAGGGTGAACCCCCACAGCGAATCGATCAGCTGGCCGATCGGGCTGGTGCGCCCGAAGAGGAAGAGCAGCGCCACCCCACCGACCATCGGCGGCAGCACCAGCGGCACGGCAATCAGCGCGCGCAGCAATTGCGCGATCCTCGGGCCGCTGCGGGCGATCACCAGGGCCAGCGGCACCCCGAGCAGCACGCAGAGCGCGGTGGCCGCCACCCCGGTGCGCACCGAAAGCCACAGGGCCGCCACGGCCTGTTCGCTGGTGGCATCGGCCAGCAGGGTGGACCAGCTGGCGCGGCCCAGCAACGCCAGCAGCGGCAAGACCAGCAGGGCCAGGCCCAGCACCGCCGGGGCGAAGGTGAAGGCCGGGACGCGCAGCCCGGTATCGCTAGCCATTGCCCTGCGCAGCCCCGCTGCCAAAACCGTACTCGGCCAGGATCTCCTGGCCGCGCTCGCTAATCACGAAGTCCAGGAATTCCTGGGCGGCCGGGTTCTCGTCCAGGGTGGCGATCGGGTAGCTGTTGACCACCTCGTCGGCTCCCTCGGGCACGATGGCGGCAAGATCCGGTTCGTCCTGCACGTCGCTGGCGTAGACCAGCCCGGCGTCGGCTTCCCCGGCGGCCACCTTCTGCACCACCGCGGTGACATTCTGCTCTTCGCTCACCGGCTTGAGCTCTACGCCGGCATTCTCCAGCAGCTGCCGCGAGGCATTGCCGCAGGGAACCTGCGCTGCGCACAGCACCGTGCTGGCCCCGGCCAGGTCCGATAGCGAGCCGATGTTGGCAGGGTTGTCCTTGGGCACCGCGATCACCAGGGTATTGCTGGCAAAGATCACCGGTTCGTGGCCGAACCCGGCCTCGGTCACCTCGGCCATGGTGCGTTCATCGGCGGAGGCAAAAACGTCCACGTCGGCGCCTTCCACAATCTGGGTGGCCAAGGTGGAGGAGCCGTCATAGTTGATGCCGGCGATCTGAACCTCGGGGTGCTCGGCCTGGAATTCCTTGGCGATCTGGTCGAACGCCTCATGCAGCGAAGCCGCGGCGGAAACCGTAATGACCTGCTGGTCAGCGGGCTTGTCGCTGCTGCACGAAGCCAGCGCAAGGGTGGCAGCGGTGCCTGCCAGCAGGATTCGGGCAGCCAGCGGCCAGGTTACGCGCATGAGTTCTCCAGTACTTGGGGTTTGTGCCCATGCTACAACCGGGCGCCGGGCAAGCACGGTATTTTACGTGCTGATTTGCTGTTTTACCCGCCCATCTTCCGCCTCTTGCCTGCGCCAGCTACGCTGGTAGCTATGACAGTTCTACCGGCCGGGGATATCGCCGACGCCCGCGGACGGCCCTTGCATGATTTGCGGATCTCGGTGACCGACCGCTGCAATTTCCGCTGCGTCTACTGCATGCCCAAGGAGATTTTCGGCCGCGACTTCGCCTTTCGCGAGCGTTCGGAGCTGCTGAGTTTCGAGGAGATCGAACGGCTCGCCCGCATCAGCGTCACGCTCGGCGTGACCAAGCTGCGGCTGACCGGTGGCGAGCCCCTGCTGCGCCGGGGCATTACCGAACTGGTCTCGATGCTCGCACAGTTGCGCACCCCCCAGGGCGCGCCGGTGGATCTGGCGATGACCACCAATGGCTCGGCTCTGCCCAAGATGGCGCAGTCGCTGAAGGACGCCGGGCTGAACCGCGTGACCATCTCGCTGGATTCGCTCGACGACGCCAAGTTCAAGGCTATCAACGACGTGAACTTCCCGGTCGCCCGCGTGCTGGAGGCCATCGAGGTGGCCCGCGAGGTCGGCCTGGGTCCGGTGAAAATCAATACTGTTCTCAAGCGCGGGGTCAACGACGATGAAATCCTGAAACTGGCCGAGCATTTCCGCGGCACCGGGGCGATCCTGCGCTTCATCGAGTACATGGACGTGGGCACCACCAACGGCTGGAAGCTGGACGAGGTCTTGCCCTCGGCCGAGGTGGTCTCGATGATCAACGAGCGCTGGGCCCTTGAGCCGGCGGCCAAAACCGAGCCGGGCGAAACCGCCAACCGCTGGCGCTACACCGATGGGGCCGGGGAAATCGGCGTGATCTCCAGCGTCACCAATGCCTTCTGCGGCAATTGCTCGCGCTCGCGGGTTTCGGCGGAGGGGCAGCTCTACACCTGCCTGTTCGCCGGCTCCGGCTATGACCTGCGCAAGCTGATGCGCGATGGGATCAGCGACGAGGATCTGGCCAAGGCGCTGGCCGGCCACTGGCGCAAGCGCGATGACAATTATTCCGAGCTGCGCGCCGCGCTGACCCCGGGAAACCGCAAGCGCATCGAGATGTCCTACATCGGGGGCTAGGAGTTTTTGTAGCGTGCCAATTTGATAGCCTGGGCGGCCACGATTTCCGCGTCCTGACGGGCTATAGGCGGATAGGCGACATCATCATCACCGTAAAGTTCCTCGGCGATTTCCACGGCTTCATGGGGATCCGTGATTTCCAGCTGTGTAACGAGGTAGCCGAGATCTTCCATATCGCGTTGCCTAGCCGAACTGAGTTTCATGGCCAGCAGCGTTCGTGGTGTTGCCAGATCAATACGATAGCCACCGCCCAGCGCAATTGGCTGCCATCTGGCGCCTGAGGGGATGAATGCTGCGGCGGACGAGTTCATCCAGTTCCGCGGCAGTCCGCGCTCTTGCGCGATGTCCCGCACGATCTTGTCGACGGCAAGTACTGGCGCATAGGACGCGTCAATATCAACCGTGACCCTTCGGTCTCTGCCAGAAAGCGCCATGGCAGCACCTCCAACTAGTCGCACAGTCGCCTGAATCCCGGCATTCTCCAGTCGTGCGCATATCTCACTCAGAAGCTCTCGGATATCATCCCGAGTCAGTTCTATATGCATAGCCGCTCCAAGGAATTGTCTTTGAGGAAGATGTTGAATTCTGCGAAGCGCCGTGGAGTGCGCCGGATGGTCAGCGCCCGAAACTCATCGGTCAGCTCCATCACGTCATCCGCTGGGAACCATGGTTCGGAAAGCTTCGAACCCCAGCGCGGTGGCGTAGAAGGGTGCTGATCAAGCACCGCTCTTGCCCCGGCTGCGAGCAGAGCATCAAAGCGCAGCGACCCAGTGGCCGGAGGCTTTTTTAACCGCGACGGATTCATTGACTTCAGTTGCAAGAAGCAATCCATCGCCAGTTGCAGAGCGAACTGCGAATCCCCGTTGGCGACTTCCAGGGCAATGGCCCGCGCTGCCTGGTCCAAGATCGTCTGCGGCGTGGGAGCCGGCGCATTCCATACGATATCCATGGCGGCGGCGACTTTAAGCGCGGCTCCCAGCTCGACTGATTCTTTGCCCATTTCCAGGTCGCCAATGTATTTGCGGGATAGTCCGCTCAGCTCGGCCAGCGCTTGCTGGCTAAGCCCTCGCTCAATGCGAGTCCCGCGAATGGCTTGGCCCAGCGTTTGAGCGGAATCTATCGTTTCCATGCTCGCATTATGACACCGTACGGCGACAAAATGAAGCGGAAATTGTGAACCGAATTGGATTCCTATCCCATGGATTTTTGCCCATCCAAGGATTCGCGGATGATGTCCGCATGCCCCGAATGCTGGGTGGTCTCGGCGATGATATGCATCAAGGTGCGGCGCACCGACCAGTGGGTGTCGACAAACCATGGAGCCGAGGGCAATTCGTGCACGGCATCCAGATCCACTTCGGCCAGCAGCGCGTCGGTGCTCTCGGCAATCAGCGCATAGTTTTCCAGCAGCGCTTCCAGGCTGTCCCCGTCCTGCATGCGGAATTCGTTGAGGAAGGCCTCGATCGCCTCGGGTGGCATCTGGCTGAAATCCGCTCCGTCCCAGGCCATGGCGGCCCGGCCCTTGACCATGAATTCCTGCCACTGCTTTTCCACGGCGCACACATGCTTGATCAACCCGCCGAGGGTCAATTCGCTCACCGTGGTGCGCTGCGCGGCCTGCTCGTCGTTCAGGCCCTGGACGGTGAAACGCAGGAAATGCCGCGCGTTGGCCAGCGCTTGGAACAGGTCGGCACGTTCGCCGCTCAGCGTGGTGTTGGTGATGGCCATGGTGCTCATGATTGCCTCCTGGCATAAGCTGCAGCCGGTATTTCCAGCTGGCAATAACCAGAGTAGAAGTGAAAAGTGCCAGTTTCTGTCCTAAATCAAGGCAGACTTGTTGCATGAGTACCAGCACCAGATTCTTGCGCCTGCTCTCGCTCTTGCAGACCCATCGGTATTGGTCCGGGGACGAACTCGCCGACCGCCTGGACGTCAGCTTGCGCACCGTTCGCCGGGACATCGAGCGGCTGCGCGATCTCGGTTATCCGGTGCAGGCTGATCGCGGCGTAGGCGGAGGCTATCAGCTGGCCTCCGGCACCGCGCTGCCTCCCTTGGTGCTCGACGATGAGGAAGCCGTGGCACTGGTGGCCGCATTGCAGTCCACGGTGCACGGCGGATCCTCGGCGCTGGCCGAGGCGGCACTGCGGGCGATGGGGAAGGTTCTGCCCGTGCTTCCAGCCAGGTTAAGGAAGCGGGCGCAAGCGCTGACCGCGAGCACCGTCCCGCTCAATTCCCGGTCCTCGGCACCGGATCCCGTGGACCCTGCAGTACTGGTGGCTTTTGCCCAGGCCTGCCGCGACCACGAGCGAATCGCCTTCGACTACAAGGATGCCAAGGGAACCAAGAGCTCGCGCCGCGTAGAGCCGGTCCAGCTGGTGAATGTGGGCAACCGCTATTACCTGGTGGCTTTCGATCTGGACCGCGATGATTGGCGCAGCTTCCGCGTGGACCGCGCGCAGAACGCCTCGCCCAGGGCGTTGCGCTTCATCCCCCGGCCGGTGCCTGGTGGCGATGCGGCGGGGTTTGTCCGCGCAGGATTGCGTGGCAGCGGGCAGCCAGGAGTGAGCGCGCGAGTTTACGCCAATGCAGAAAAGCTGGAGCCGCTCATTGGCCGCTGGTTCGAGATCCAGCAGATCGATGGGGACAGTTGCCTGGTGCGCACCGAAAATATGGATCTTCGCTGGGCCGCGTTCGGACTGGCCATGAGCGAGGCAAAAGTCAGCGAGGTGCAGCCAACGGAACTGCGAGCGCTTCTGGATTCCTGGATTTCGAATATCGGTTCCACGCCACGGGAGTGAGGACCACGCGAACTGTATTTCTAAACAAAAGACATCTCTCGGCTAGCGGTTTGATAATCCGTTGTCCAGCAATTCGGCTGCATTGTGAAAAATCAGGATTGGGAGGGACTTATCTACGCTGACACAAGAACTTTCCTGAGTCTTTCTTGCCTTTACCTAAAACCGAAAAATTGGCGTCAGCATAATTCCTCTATCGAATTCCCGATAATGTACTTTGCTCGATGCAATGCAGCATTTACTTAATTTAGTGCAAAATGATATTTTCCCACCTGACCTGCCGCAAGGCAGACAATTCCGAATTACCAAGCAGATAATTTTTGAATCAAATATCATCGCCCTTGAAGCTCCCATAATATTAGATTCATGTCACCAACCTCCAAGATACGTCTACACGACATTCGTGCGCATGAAGGAAGCCAAGCGCGAGCATGGGAAGAACTCGTCTACCAGGTCAGACCGCTACCCGGCACAGGACATGTCGAAACTCGAAAAACGAAAGCTCCTGATGCTGGTGTCGAATGGTACGAAATCTATGCGGACGGCCACGAGGAAGGCTTTCAGGCAAAATTTCATAACAACTTGGCTGATGCACTCGGTGGCATGCTCGAATCTGTCAGGGCTGTAGCAGGCAAGCGTCCTCGCATGACTCGCCTGACTTTCATTGTGCCTTACGACTTCACGGACAGCGGTGAGTCAGCAACCAAGTCTGACCAGGATCGATGGAATGATGCTGTTACGCGTTGGAAGAAGGACGTAGTAGGTGCCACCAGGTTGGATTTTCGTGTCCTTCGGGCTGGTGATATCACTGAAAAGCTAATGCTCGCCGAGCACGCAGGCCGCCGTGCATACTGGTTTGGACATCTCGAACTCACTGATGCATGGCTATCAAGCCGCCTTCGGGAATCGCTCGCAACCGCCGGAGAACGGTACACGCCGGAGGCCGACACCTACTCCGCGATCAACGACTTCATCGACGCAGCCGCGAAGAGTCAGCGATTCCTGACCGGTCTCAGGAAAATGATTGACCGCACGCTTCGGGCGTGCAGGCAAGACATCGGGGTGTGGGGTCCCAATACGGAACAAGTTGAGGAAATGTTGGAAAAGCTCGAATCGTGGGCTCTTCTATCACTGTCTGGGGAGGATTCCCAGGTACAAGAAGTTCTGGTTCGTGAACCAGATTTTAGGACCTTGGCGGAAATCGCTTCTAATCTAAGAGAAGCAGCGAGCATAAGTCTTGCGGATCTAGATTCTTTCCAACGGATAAAAATTGAACGTTTGCTGCCCTTGATAGAGCATCTAGAGGACTTTGCCATTGGAAAGTTAGCTGCGCTCTGCACCGGTCGCGCACTGGCCATCGAAGGTCCAGCTGGTCAAGGGAAAACCCATTCCCTCATGGCTGCTGCGCAACGACTCCATGAACAAGGAGTCCCCACCATCGCTTTGCTCGGGCAACGGATGAAAGATGCGACTTGGTGGAGGGCCTTGTCGGATGTTCTGGGAGGGGTGCCGACGACTAGCGAGGAGTTCTTGCAGGCGCTCGATTCACTTGCAGAAGCCAAGAATTGTCGCGCCGTGATCATCGTGGACGCCCTCAACGAATCAGAATCTCCCCGACGTTGGGAGACTGAACTGGTCGCGCTACATTCGCGTGTCCGCGAATTCGCTCACATCTCGCTCATCGTTTCCTACCGGAATGACTACCAAAATGTTGTGCATCCATCGAGAAAACTCCCGATCGTGCGCCACCCAGGACTAGCCGGCCGAGAGACAGACGCTATGGAGAAATACTGCGCCCTCTTCAGTATCCCACTGCCAGGTCGTTCTCTCTTCGATCCATCCTTCAGCAACCCTCTCTTTCTCCGCATGTATTGTGAAGTATTAGCGAGCGAAAAGAGCCGACATACGGACCCCATAACCCGGTCTAACCTATTCGAGCGATTTGCAAAGGCACGTTCCCGAGAAGTTCTGGCACGCCTGGAGCTTTCCCCTTCGTCTGAGGTCGTATCTAAGGCCATCGAAATCGTCGCCGATCTACTTCTAAATCATCGCGGGCAACCCGTTCCACGTGCCATCGCAGAACAGAAGATTGACGCCCTATTGCCAATACGGCAATGGCCAAAAACTCTATTCCAACAGCTGGGTAGCGAGGGGCTACTCGAACTTCGGCCAACATACGACGGCGAGGAATCTGTGAGTTTCCCCTTTCAGGCCTACTCCGAACACCTTCTGGGAGCTCGACTTATCGAAGTACTGGCTCCAGCTCAAAAGCGCTCCTGGTGGCGTAGTTTTCTACCCGGCCGCAACCAGCCACAGACCCAGATCGCTATACGGTTGCGGAACGAACCGTGGTTGTGGCGAGCCATGGCGGTGTTGTTACCAGAAAGACTGGGAGTAGAACTTTCCGAGCTCCTTCCTGATAAAACCAAAGAACACCGGCTTCGTGAAGCGCTGAGGCAGAGCTTAGTCGAGAGGTCGCATGATGCATTCGGAATGCGAGCCCACGAGTTGCTAGAGGGCATGCTGGTATGTGAAAACATGACCGAGGCCGTCGACACCGTATTGTCGCTGGCCCCACGAGAATCTCATCCGGCAAACGGCGACTGGCTACACCAGCGACTCATTCGTATGGACATGCCAACACGGGACGCGTCCTGGTCGATCGCTTCTTACGACGCAGGATCTGAGTCCCCGGCGTTCAGAAGGCTCACAGAATGGGCACGCCGTGTAACGACGACTACGAGTGATGAAGAGATACGACTTGCGTCGCTTTCCCTCATGTGGCTTCTATCATCACCAAACCGCTTCCTGCGTGACAGCGTGACCAAGACCCTTGCGCACCTTCTAAGCTCACGCCTCTTGGTCAGTGCCTCCCTCCTCCGCGCGGCACGGGAAGTGGACGACCCATACGTTCAAGAACGTGTGTTCACCAGCATCTACGGTGCCGTTATGGTCGGAGGAGAAACCCAATACGATGCGGTTGAACTGATCTGTGAGGAGCTATCCGACTGGGCAAACGCGGGTCTACCCGTCAATGTCCTTGCACGGGACTCAGCCCGGGGAACTATCGCATGGGCACGCTATCGTGGAATTGCTACGGACGAGCTTCAAAATGCGTTTCTACCCCCGTATGGATCAGCTGCCCCCACAGAGCCCCCCACTGCCGACGAACTTCGAGTGTGGCACGGACATGAGGAAGATAAAGAAGGCGATATCACCCGCTGGCGCGCTTTCTCGATTCTTGACTCATGCCTCGATTGGATGGGTGACTTCAACAAGTACGTGGTCAAGAGCCATGTGGGTAAATTCAGCAAGCACCCGTTGCTGTTGCCTGTGCCTTGTTCAGAGGGCAAGCGGATCGACCCGCTCGGAGAAGTCGAGGGCGACTGGGCAGGCCGGTGGATTGCCCACCGGGCTCTCGAAATGGGTTGGACTGAAGAAAGATTCGGTGATTTTGAACGAGAGCATTGGCACGGAAGAGGTAGGGACTCACATAAGGCGGAACGATTTGGCAAGAAGTACCAGTGGATGGCTCTTCACGAACTGCTGGGCCGACTTGCCGACAACTATCACCTGACGCTTCAGCCGTGGGACCAAGAGCGTGATATTTACCAGGGCCCTTGGATCTGGTACGGCAGGGACATTGATCCGAGCCTCCCACCGAGCGTGACACGTCAAGACAACTCCAGATTCTGTGACATCGCTCAAGAAGCGAACGCGGAGTCGTGGGCAAGCATTGCTTCACCCGACCTTGATACTTCCATCTCGCCCGACGAATGGGTTGCCAATACCACTGACCTTCCTAGCGCCTCTGCAATGTTTGAATCGCAGGATATTGAAGGGAAAAGGTGGATCGCGCTGCAGAGATATTGCACGTGGAACCGGAAAAATGACCGACGAACAGGCATCTCGAAACGCGTACGTGACGTCTTCTTCTTGCAGTTTGCCTGGCTCACACCCAAAGGGCAGGGGCAGTCTCTACAAGATCTTCTCATCGCTCAAGGTCTAGGTGGCCGTTGGATGCCCGATACCTCCCGAACACACACGCAGTATCTCGGAGAACTGGGGTGGGCGCCCGTTGAAACAGCCCGAAATCATGATCGTGATATCCCCGAGAAGCTTCGTGATGCGGGCATTGAGGCTTGGCCCGCCGTGGAGCAATACCTCTGGGAAGGAAACACCCTGGACTGCTCCCTGGATGAAAACGTAGACTTCTACATGCCGACTGCCGAGCTGTTGGGTAACGCTCGTTGGATTGGGCACCGTGCCGAATGGTCCTTTAACAATTCTGTGGTTTGCCGAGCTCTGAAACTCGACGACGAAGAGAATGGCCAAGATGTCGTATTGGTCGACGCTGATTGGCTAAACCGCCGGCTCGCAGAATTGAACGCGGATCTAGTCATCGGAACCCTTGGCGAAAGACATGCCATGCCAATCGACGACAGCGATGATTACAAAATGGCATTTTCCGACATTTCCTATATCGCCCTCCTTCAGCCTGGCGAGCCCATCCAAACCAACGGACCTAACCTTTCGGTTCGTCAGACTGAAAAACCCAATACATAAAACGATCAGCAACTCACCCAAGTCATGAAATGAACGTTCTTCCTGCTAGAAAAATGAAACTAAACAATAAGACAGGTTGAAAGCTCATCAACTTACCGGAGGCACGCAACGAATGAAAAATTGGGTCAAAAGGGGCGATGAAGGAGCATGCCCCAACAATACCGACATTTCATTTGTTTGATAGCCCTCCATGCCAAGTCTCCGTAGTTGTGTGCAAGGGTGTTGATAACGTGACTTTAAGTCCGGTAAAAGCCCTAAAAATTCCGATAATCGTCTAGTCAGGGCCGATCCGCTCAGGCTGTCAGCGTGACGAAGTCTCATGAGTCCCGTTCCGTATGCATAATGGTCAACTCTCTAACAGTTGCAACTACAAGCAATAAACTTTGAATAGGCAACCGAAAGGAGTCCGGGAATTGGATCAGCCTAGAAATCTCGCGGTCATTGCAGGAAATGGTTTGAGTATCGCCTTCTCAAAGGAACTACTCCTCAACAAGATCACTGAGCGTCTTGTAGCGGAGTTCGATGCATTGTCGGGAGATGAGACTGGTGTTCTAGGGACTTTGCGAAACTTGGCCGACCGGATTGAAGATAACGGCACGATTGACGAAAATGATTTCGAGCAATTGGTGGGATCATTCGAAAGTCAGGCCGCTCTCCTAAGCGACTTGGCTGAATTAGCTGCCCTTCTCCCAGAAGGGGGAACGGCTCTTCCTGCGGCTATCGAAGAGGTCCGTAATTTCACAAGCAAAGTTCTAAGTCGCGGGACCGGAATAGTGCTGAAAACTATCCTTGAAGCCTCGGATAGTTATTCGGAATCGGCCGAAAATATAAACAAACTCTTCAGGGAAATTGACAATTGTTTCGCAGGTACAGTTACTTTCGCAAATTTGAACTACGACATCCTTGTCCTAAAGACGCTATTGGGCCTTCGTTTCACAATGTGCGATATGGGCAAGGGATACGGGAATGTGAAGCTCTCAATTATGAATGACCGAGGCGAACTTCTCACTAATTATAGTGGAAAGCCGTTGCGCACTTCTCTAGATTTCCCGGAACAAGCCAAATTTCGGCTCGTTCACCCTCATGGTTCACTGACCTATTGGAAGAACACCGAAACAGGAGTAATTGGCAAGGTGCCTATTGAAGCACTGAGATCTCATGACCTTTTCTCTAGCCTTGGAGCGTCAGAAGGGAAGATCAGGCCAGCGGTAGTGTTGGCGAATTCTCGTGAAAAGCAAAAGCGAGTCAAGGAATACCCCTTCAACTTGGCTTACCAAGCAATGTCCGAAAGCCTGAAATCCTCCGATCATTGGCTGATCGTTGGGTACAGTTTCCGTGACGAATCCGTGAATAGCGCACTTCGTATAGCACTCGCCAATAGAAAGCGTAAGCCCATGATCCTTGTTAGTACCTTCGGAGACGAACTCACCAAAGAAATGGTGCTCAATGAGATTGGTTGGGATGGCCCATCTATTCAGAATGTCTATATTGACCGTGGCGGGGTAGAAGGTTTGGAACGACGATGGGATTGGAATCTCTTTAACCTCTAAACCCAATAGGAACGACCTTTTTGAAGCGTCCTTGAAATCATGTCACTAATTCACGAGCAGCAACACCAGGCACCGCGCCGATGATTTCAACATAGAAGAGTTCCTCGAAATCCACCGGATACCGGTGGACTAAAATCGAAAGCATCCCGATATGGTTGCACCAGCGCGCCCGCTTTACGATCACGTCGGCCTTCGTAGTCAAAGGGCCGGTGGCGAACGGGGAATCCCTGACCACTTCCTCGTTCTCGTACAACCCCGCTACTGTCAGAGCATTGGCGTTGCCGGTCGTGTCCCTGTTGGTGCCGCGGAGGGGACCAGCCCTGTACCTTTTCGGCAGCTCTTCAATCAGAGGATGATAGGAACTGTCGGATATCAGTCCCTACGATCCTCTTTTAGGAGTTGTCAACAACTTAACGGGTGTTGGCAGGCGCCCTAGACGGGCTTGAGTCGGTCTAGGGCGTTTATAGGACGAAGGTGACGGTACTGCCACTGGCTTCAGGGGCGTACTACTTGGGCATGTGTTACGGTCTCCCAAATAGGAACGGCATGAAACTCGTAACAACTCAAGTTGTTCTAATACACCAAAAAATCAATTACAGTCCATCCGGCTATACTCGAATGCGGACGGTCACGGCACCACTCCTTCAGAGGTACACGATATGAAGTGGCACTTGTACGTTATCGGTACCTCGACCTTGAAGCGCTCCATCTGGTACTCATTGAAATTGAATACTTCCTAGCGGTCTGCTGCCGACAAGGCAGTCACCAAAGTGGCATTGCCAATCTGCAGCGGCCCCACGCGGTGCACTGCGAAAAGCTTTGACCTAGTGCGAACTTCTTCTACAAAAATGATCTTCTTCAGGAAGTCTTGCATCCGCGGATGAAGCGAGTAAGCCAAGTAGTTCACCGATTGACCACCTTCGTGGTTACGAATGCTCCCATGGACCGTCACCAGCAACCGGCGGAGTCGGACTGCGCGGCATTGCTGACGACAGCCTCGTCAATGGGTTCATCAGTGATCAACGTCAAGCTCATGAGTGGACTCCTTGTCGGCGCTGGTAACCGCTACTAGTCTGAGGCATTTCATTCGGTCTGGCCATGAGCGAGGCAAAGGTCAGCGAGGTGCAGCCAACGGAACTGCGCGCGCTTCTGGATTCCTGGATTTCGAATATCGGTCCCAGCCAGGAAAGTTGTGAGATGCAACAAAAAACGTCGTGACAGCTTGACGGTGCCACAACCGCGAGGCGTATAGTCGCTGGCGTGCTCATTGCATTCAAATCGTTCGGAGTAAACGCTTTGATTAGCGAATACTTAAAGATTGAATCTTCGGCATAGTCAGATCCACGCACCCTGAGGCGCTCTGCCCGCCCGTCGACTACGCCTAAGAAAGGCTGATTCATGACCACTGCCGACTTTACCGCCGATGCACAAACGATACTTCCCGAGCTGGTTGAACTGCGCCGCGCATTGCATGCGGACCCGGAGCTCGGACTGGATCTGCCCCGCACCCAGCAAAAAGTACTTGACGCACTTCAAGGGCTGCCCTTGGAAATCACTACCGGCACGCGCACCAGCTCGGTGACCGCAGTGCTTCGAGGCGAACTGCCCGGACCGACGGTCCTGCTTCGCGGCGACATGGACGCATTGCCGATTCTCGAAGAGACCAATCTGGACTTCGCCTCTGTTAATGGCAACATGCACGCCTGCGGCCACGACCTGCATACTGCAGGACTTGTCGGCGCAGCCAAGTTGCTCTCGGCTCGGCAAAGAGAGCTTCATGGCTCGGTCATCTTCATGTTCCAGCCAGGCGAAGAAGGCCACGGCGGCGCCAAGATCATGCTTGAAGAGGGGCTGCTTTCGGCAGCCGGAGAACCTCCGGTTGCCGCCTATGCGATCCATGTAGGCCCCGGCCCGCGCGGAGTCTTCGCAACTCGGGGCGGCCCGGTAGCCGCCGGGTCAAACCAGCTAACCGTGAAGCTGAAGGGACGCGGCGGACATGGCTCGCAACCCCACCAGACCTTGGATCCGGTACCGGCAGCCGCGGAGCTCGTCCTGGCCTTGCAGAGTTTTGTAACTCGGCGGTTCAACGCCTTCGACCCGGTAGTTCTCTCGATCACGCGGCTGTCCACGGGAGACGGAGCGATCAACGTCATCCCGGAAAGCGTCGAGCTGGCTGCCACCATCCGCACCATGTCCCACGACTCGCTGGCCGTCCTTGAAGAAGGACTGCCGCGAGTCGTCCACGGCGTGGCAGCAGCCCATGAGCTCACCGCAGATGTGTGTTTTGAAACGCTCTACCCGGTGACCGTGAATGATGCCGCCGAGACCGAGGCAGCGCTGGAAACAATGCGCGAAATCTACGGTGAACAGCGCGTAGCACTGATGCCTTCGCCGATGATGGGCTCCGAGGATTTCGCGTTCGTGCTCGACGAGGTTCCGGGCACCTTTATTGGACTACTGACGTCTCCACCCGAATTGCCTGCCGAAGAAACCGAGTGGAACCACTCGCCACGGGTGGTTTTTGACGACTCAGTGCTCGCAGAGCAGGCCGCAGCCCTGGCAGCCATCGCGTTTAAGCGAACTGCCAGCTGAAACTGGACAGGGAAGTGTTCGAGCTTATACCGGCTGGGAACTGCTAAAGCCCTACCCATTCGGAGCTGCCGGAAGTGAAATGCTGCTTCTTCCAGATCGGGACCTCGGCCTTGATGCGTTCCACCAGGTTCTCAATGGCATCGAATGCTTCCTTGCGGTGTGCCGCCGCCGAAGCAGCGACCAGCGCGGCATCGCCGATCTTCAGCGGACCCACGCGGTGCACTGCGGAAAGCTTCAGCCCGGTGCGTTCTTCTTCCTCGGCAATGATTTTATCCAGGAATTCCTGCGCCTGCGGATGGTGCGAGTAGTCCAGGGAGTTCACCGACTGGCCCCCATCGTGGTTGCGGATGATTCCGTGGAAGAGCACCACTGCGCCTGCAGTATCTGACTGCACGGCATCGCGCACTGCGGCCTCGTCGATAGGTTCTTCGGTGATCAACGCGTAGCTCATGAGCGGGCTCCTTCGGTATGTGCGTGTTCGGCCAGCAGCTGCGGGGCCACTTCAGCCAGTGCGGGAAGCCCGCCTTCAAGGTAGTTCGTTTTGATGCCCCGGCCAGCGAGCAAGGCGGCCGCGCGTTGCGAGCGCGGACCGCGTGCGCAGTAGACCGTTACCTGTGCCGGGATCTGTTCCAGCTCTGCGCCGGATTCAATAGCTGCTTCCAGTTGAGGTAGCGGCAGATGCAAGGAACCGGCGATGTGCTGTTGTGCGCGTTCGTCATCATTGCGCACATCCAACAAGGCTGGCGCTTCATCGCCAGATAGTTCTTCTGCGAGCGCCTTGGCATCAATGCCCTGGACCTCTGGCAGAGAACCGGAACAGAAGAGCACGTAGTCAATCAGCTCAGTGACTTCAGCACCTTCGGGGTCCCGGGAAAATTCGAGGGTGCGCGTGCTGGCTGCCAGCGCATCGTAGATCAGCACCTTGCCCACCAGCGGGGTGCCGATTCCGGCGATCAGCTTCAGCGCTTCGGTGGCCAGCAGCGAACCGACAGTGCCGCACAATCCGGGCAGCACTCCCCCAGCGGCGCAATCCGGGACGGTGCCCGGGGCAGGAGGAACCGGGAACAGGTCGCGGTAGCCCGGACCATATTCATGCCAGGCCACGGAGACTTGTCCGTGGTGCTGCAGAATGGATCCCCAGATCAGCGGAATGCCCGAAAGCTGCGCTGCGTCATTGGACAGGTAGCGGGTCGGGAAGTTGTCGCTGCCATCGATGACCAAGTCATAATTCGCAAAGATCTCCAGTGCGTTGGAAGAATCCAGGCGCAGATTATGCTCGATGATTTCCACATTGGGGTCCAGCGACTTGGCAGCCTGGGACAGGGAAGCGGTCTTGGCCAGGCCGATATTTGCGGTGGTGTGCGTAACCTGGCGGTGCAAATTGGATAGTTCCACCACGTCATCATCAACGATGCCGATGGTGCCTACCCCCGCTCCGACAAGATACGGAACGCTGGCGCTGCCTAGCCCTCCGGCGCCGATCACCAGTACCCGGGCGGCAGCCAGCCTGCGCTGCGCGGTGTCATCAAATCCGGGCAGGGTCAGTTGGCGTGCGGCGCGAGCAGCCTGTTCCTCGCTCAGTGGCGGCCCGGGGGCCACCAGCGCGGGAAAGTCGCGTTCACTTTTCATCGTGCTCCTTATCGCGTTGGCGCGATAGCATGAAGTCATGTCGAAGATTACGATACGCTACTTCGCTGCCGCGGCGGCAGCAGCGGGCTGCGAGCAGGAGAGCTGGGAACGCCCGCAAACGCTCGCCGGGCTGCGTAGCGAACTGATCGATTCCTACGGGCCGGAAATGGCACAGGTTTTGCGTGCCGGAAGTTTCCTGATCAACGGCGTGGTGCGCCGCGATGCCGGCGAACTGGGCTCGGCCGAAGATCTCACGGTGGACGTGCTGCCACCGTTTGCTGGCGGATAGCCGATGACCTGCACCCTGGAGAATCATCGCGCAGAACTTGAAGCGCTGTTGTCCCCGGTCTTTGCTTCCCTGGACAGCGAAAAGCTGTTGGCTGATAGCCCCGAGGCAAACGGCCGCATCCTCAGCGAGGATCTGTACGCCCTGTTGCCCATCCCCGCATTCACCAATTCGCAAATGGACGGCTACGCTGCACGCAGCGCGGACTTGGCCACGGCAACGCCGCAGTCCCCCATCACCTTGCCATTGGGTTTCACGGCGGCCGCCGGCGACCGGCAA
Organism: Glutamicibacter halophytocola; assembly: GCF_001302565.1. Lineage (NCBI taxonomy): Bacteria > Bacillati > Actinomycetota > Actinomycetes > Micrococcales > Micrococcaceae > Glutamicibacter > Glutamicibacter halophytocola. The sequence goes on along the minus strand of NZ_CP012750.1, from coordinate 521,039 downwards.
ATCACCTTGGCTGAAGGAACTGCCAGCCCGGTGATGACCGGGGCCATGATCCCGCTGGGGGCCGATACCGTGATCCCCATCGAGGAAAGCAGCTCCGGGGTTTTTCCGGACTTGGTTCGGGCAGGCCGCGGCACTCCGAGCGGAAACGCGGAGTTCACTGCTCCCAGCGAATCAGGCCGTTTCATCCGCCCCGCCGGCGTCGATCTTGAAGCCGGCGCCCTGGTGGCCCGGGCCGGAACCCGGCTGACCCCGACCATGATTGCTGCACTGGTTTCCAGTGGACTGCGTGAAGTACCGGTACGCCGCGCATTGAAGGTGGCCGTGTGCACTACCGGTGACGAGCTCAGTGATGATCAGCCTTCCCAGGGCCAGATCCCGGATTCGAACTCCCCCATGCTCACCGCCTGGCTGCGCCAATACCAGGTGCAGGTGCGCACCCTGCAATTGCCTGATGATCCCAAGCGCTTCGCGCTGGCTATTGATGCGCTGCAGGAACAGGTTGACCTGATTCTGACCGTAGGCGGAATCAGTGCCGGTGCTTACGAAGTGGTCCGACAGGCTCTTGCGCCGCTGGGCGGTGCGTTCCACCACGTGGCGATCCAGCCTGGTGGTCCGCAAGGCTTCGCCCAGCTGCCCCAGGCAGCGGTGCTGTGCTTCCCCGGCAACCCGGTCAGTGCGCTGCTATCGGCTGAACTATTTTTGGCCCCGCTGCTGCGCAAGCTCAACGCCTTGCCCGATCCGGTGCCGCAGCACTACCCGCTGGCTTCCGATGCCACCTCGCCCGGGCATAAGCACCAGGTACGCCGGGCTGTGATCCGTGGTGGCCTGGTGGAAATCCTGGATCCGGGTTCGCATCTGGTCCACGATCTGGCCCGCGCCGATGCGCTGGTGCATATCCCTGTAGGCATCAGCCAGCTGATAGCTGGGCAGCAAATTGAAACTTGGAGCATGAATGTCTGAAAAACTTACCCACCTGCGTGAAGATGGCAGCGCCCACATGGTCGACGTCAGCGATAAGGCTGTCACCAAGCGCGTTGCTACCGCGGAAGCCATCTTTGCCACCCGCGAAGATGTCGTCCCGATGCTGATGACCGGCAACCTGCCCAAGGGCGAAGCATTGGGCACCGCCCGAGTCGCGGGCATCATGGCTGCCAAGCGCACCTGGGAGCTGATTCCGCTGTGCCACCCGCTGCCGATCTCCAAGGTCTCCATTGATTTCGAGGCGCAGGATTCCGCCGTGCGCGTGATCGCCCAGGTGACCACCAAGGGTGTCACCGGGGTGGAGATGGAAGCGCTGACCGCAGCAAGCGTAGCCGCGCTGACCCTCTATGACATGGTCAAGGCCGTGGACAAGCACGCCGAGGTTCGCTCCGTTAAAGTCTTGGCGAAGTCCGGCGGCAAGAGTGGCGACTGGGCCCGTGAAGACTAGCCGCCATGCGGCAGTCGTGGTCGCCTCGACCAGCGCTGCGGCGGGAACTGCCCAGGACAAGACCGGCCCGATGATCGCCCGGTGGCTGGCCGAGCGCGGGTTCGAGGTCCCCGGCCCGGTGGTGGTTGCCGATGGCCAGCCGGTGCGTTTCGCCGTGGATGACCTGCTGGCCGATGACGCGCAGGTGATCATCGTGACCGGCGGGACCGGGGTCAGCCCGGATGACCAGTCCCCCGAAATGGTTGCTCCGCTGCTGGATGTGCAGTTGCCTGGGATCATCGAGGCCATTCGCCGCCGCGGCGAGCCGAACACGCCGCTCTCGATCATCACTCGCGGGGTGGCCGGGTTCGCCGGTAGCAGCTTCGTGATCACCTTGCCTGGTTCTACCGGCGGGGTCAAAGACGGGCTGGCGGTGCTGGATCCAGTCTTGGAGCACCTACTGTCTCAACGTTGCGGCGGCACCGGCCACGGGCCACGCTGAAAAACACCATGTACTTTGATCTGGAAGGCTGAAGGATGAGCGTCGAACCTGGAATCTACGAACACTTCAAAGGGCAGCGCTACGAAGTGCTGGCCGTGGGCAAGCACAGCGAAACCGAAGAACCCCTGGTCTTCTATCGCAAGCTCTACGATGACTACAGCTTCTGGGCGCGACCGCTGGCGATGTTCGAAGAAGCCGTTGACCGCGACGGCTACAGCGGCCCGCGTTTTGCGAGGGTCGCCTAGCGGACGACAAGCCCGGAAGCCGCAGCCTTCTCAGGTTCGAGCATTGGACCGGTCCCGCGCAAGGCGCCCGAGCATCGCTGCCAGATGCGCAACTACGAGAAAGCATGGAAACGAGCATGAAAATTGGAGTCATCGGCGCAGGCGGAGTCGGCGCGTATTTCGCAGCAGCCCTAGCCCGCAGTGGTGCCGAAGTGCATCTGCTCGCCACGGAGCGCCACATCGCGCCGATTGCCGAACATGGCATCACTGTCACCAAGGGTGATGGCACGCCAGGATTCTCCGCCCGCGTGGCCAGTGTCAGCACGAAGGCTGAAGAAATCGGGGCCTGCGATGCCGTGATCCTCACCTGCAAAGCCGGACAGGTGACCGAAGCGATGGATGCCGCGCATGCATTAATCGGCCCGGAAACTGCAGTTCTTCCGCTTCAAAATGGAGTCACTGCTTCTGGTCGAATCGCTGAATCCGTCGGATCAAGCCACGCCTTGGGCGGGGTATGCGTGATCATCTCCTACCTGCAGGAGCCCGGTACCGTGCACCATGTGGGCGGACAGCCAGCAATTATTCTCGGTGAAATCGACGGGAGCATCTCGCCGCGCGCCACGCAATTGTCGGAAGCGTTGGCTGCTGCCGGTGTCAGCACAAGCGTGTCATCCGATATCGTCACCGACATGTGGCGCAAGTTCATGCTGATCAGCTCGTATGGCGGGGTGGGAGCACTGTGCAGGGAACCAGTTGGCCGCACTCGCGCAAATCCGCTGACGCGGTCATTGGTCGAAGATGCCATGCGCGAAGTCGCCCTTCTGGCAGGGAAAGTTGGCGCAAAACTTGGCGAACAAGATATCGATCAAATGATGGCCCAGGTCGATGCATTCGCCCCGGACAGCACGGCATCCATGCAACGCGACCTCATTGCAGGACGTTCTTCAGAACTAGAAGAGCAGAACGGAACAATAGTCCGGATGGCTGAACAGCATGCGGTCGCAGTGCCAATCCACCACACCATCTATCGGGCCATGGCGCTGCTCGACGGTTCAGCAATGTAGCGGCGCAAGCACGAGTCCACGACGCCTTGCCTCATCTGCACTTAGGCCGGTTCCAGGCCGAGCCTCAAATTCGGCGTGATGGGTGATGAGGAAGGCTAGGCTGTTGCCATGGAGGAGATTCTGCTCGCTGGCGGCAACGCATCCGATGGCGTGGTGCGAGTTGGCTCTACCGTGCGCAAACCGTGGGCGGAGTCCACTCCCAGCGTTCTCCATTACATGCGGGCCCTGCGCGCCGCAGGCATCGATGTTCCCAAGGTGTATGGCCAGGACCCGCAGGGACGGCAAATCACCGAGTTTGTTCCAGGACGCCTTGCCATGGATTCGGAGCCGTTGACTCCTTCGCAGCTATCAAGAGCGGGGCGCCTGGTGCGCTCCATTCATGATGCAAGTCAGGCGTATCGGCCAGAAACGGGATCTACTTGGACTCCACCCATTGCAGCCCCGGGTGCCGAACTGATCTGCCATAACGATCTGGCCCCGTGGAATCTGCTCGTTGGTGATCGGTGGGTATTTATCGACTGGGATGCGGCTTCTCCAAGTACCCGGCTCTGGGACCTCGCCTATTCTGCCCAGGCTTTCGCTTTGAATGATGCTTCAGCCGACCTGGTCAACGCGGCCACGAATTTGAATGCCTTTGTTGATGACTATGGGGCCAGCGGCGAGCTTCGCACAGCTCTTCCTGCCGCGATGCGGCAAAGAACAACAGCCATGTACAAACTGCTCAAGGACTCCCACGCTGGGGCAATAGAACCCTGGGGAACCATGTTTGCGACCGGGCACGGCGAGCATTGGAAGGCAGTGACGGAGTTCGTGGAGAACAACCAGTCGCATGGGCACGGGCGCTGGAATAACCCGGATTGGCTCACCACGGGCCGTGGAGCGCTTGCCTATTGCGAGTCAGCCTCGTTGTATCGCTCAAGAGCTGCCGCGAAGTCATTGATCTGCTCCGCGCTCCAGCCCTCCAGCCGCTCGACTACCGCGGCCCGGTGCACCGCCGCTGAAGCATTCAGCCGCTCTTGTCCAAGTTTGGTCAGTTCCAGGACACGGCCTCGACCGGCTTCGGAATCGTCGTAAGCCGCGTATCCCAGATCCAGCAGGGTACCGACTTGCCGGGAGACCGTTGAACGATTCAGCGAGAAGGCCTCGGCGATATCGGTAGCCCTGGCGCCTGGGGTGTCAGCGATGAATCGCAATAGCGAATGCTCCACCATGCTCAGGGGCTCGGCTAGCTGCCGTGAGCGCGAGTTGGCTCGTCGAGTGATCAGTTGCATGTGGTGGTAGACCGACTCGATGTCCGTCTCCCGTTGTTCCCTGCCCATGGTTCCGAGTCTAGTACGTGTCGGACAACTCAAGATATTCTGTTGCACAATGCAACATTAGCGGTATTCTTAATACATATGACTGCCACCGACACCACCGCACCCAGTACCCCCGCCGCCAAGCATTCCAACTCCGCACCGCCAGAACCGGCCACCGCCCAACGCGCACCGAAGGGATGGGGAAAGCTGGCGCGAACCATGCTGATCCCGTTCTTCCTCTGCGCCATCATGGGCCTGTTCTACCTCGGAGCCTTCCATCAGCCAACGCCGCACAACGTGCAGGTAGCTGTGGTTGGAGATTCAGCTGCAACCAAGGTCTTCGCCCAGACGCTGCAAGATGAATCGGATGGGGCGCTGACCGTGCGCACTGTCGATAATGGGGAATCCGCCCGGCAGCTGGTCGAAGATCGCGAAATCGTCGCCGCCTACGAATCGACCAAGGACTCGGCAACGCTCTACGCTTCCAGCGCAGCATCGGAAACCTCGGCGAACATCGCCCAGAAGGTCTTCATGAATGTGGCCTACAAGCAGGGCCAGCCGTTCCACGTGGAGGACGTTGTCCCCGCCGGAGAACATGACAGCACCGGGCAGGGCCTGTTCTTCCTGCTCGTCGCGCTGAGCATTGGCGGCTACGCCAGCGCCGTGCCGCTGGCAGGGTTCATGGGCAAGGTCAAGCTGCCCATCCGCTTCGCCATGGCCGCAATTGCTGCCGCAGTGATCGCATCGATTGCCGTGATCGTTTCCGGTCCGATTTACCAGATCATTCAAAACCACTACGCCAGCATTTGGCTGATTTCGTGGACCTACGCGGTTTCGATCATCATGCTGGGCATGGGCCTGCACCCGATGCTGCGCCACTGGACCACGCCGGTCTTGACCATGTGTTTTGTCGCCTTGAACTTCACCAGCTCCGGCGGCATCTTCCAGCCGGCCATGCAGCCCGGATTCTTCGGCGCGCTGAACACCTTCTGGAACGGCGCCGGCTGGCTGCACGCAGTTCAGACGCTGGTCTACTTCCCGGACCAGGGCATCGGCATGGATATCCTGCGGCTGATCGTGTGGCTGGTTCCCGGTGCGGCGCTGATATTCGCAACCCACGCATGGAGCGTGCACAAGACCCGCCTGGCCAATGAAAACGCGGCCATCCAGGAAGTGGAAGAGGCCGTCGCCGCATAGCGGATCCGCTGGGCCTCCAGGGGCCCGAGGCCGCCCTTCTGCTAGCGGCTGGAAGCCAGCGCTTCGCGCACCTGCTGCGCTGCCTGGAGCAGCCGAGGCAGTATCTTCTGGGCCGCTTCGTCAGCGCTTTGCTCGCTGGCCGGGTGCACGCTCATGGATACGTTCATGGCCGCCGCCACGGTGGAATCGGCGTTGAAGACCGGCACCGCAACCGAGCGCAACCCGATCTCCAGCTCCTGGTCAACCACCGCGTAGCCCTGTGTACGGATCTTTTCCAGTTCCTTGCGCAGGGCTGCTGGCGTTTTCAGGCCCAGCCCGGTGCGCGATTCGAACCCTTCGGCCAATACGGATTCACGAAGCTCCTCGGGCCCGAAAGCCAAAAGCACCCGGCCCATGGAGGTGTTCACCGCAGGGAATCGGGTGCCCACGGAGATGCCGACGCGCATGATCGAGCGGGTGTGCACGCGGGCGATGTACACGATGTCGGTGCCATCGAGCACGGAGGCCGAGGCGGACTCGTGCACCTTCGCCGAGAGCTCCTCAAGCACCGGCTCGATCATTTGCGGCAAGGTGGCGCTGGAGAGATAGGCATAACCCAGCTGCAGGACCTTGGAGGTCAGCTCGAAATGCTTGCCGTCAGAGCGCACGTAGCCCAGTTCCTGCAAGGTGAGCAGAAAACGCCGGGCGGTGGCGCGCGAGAGCCCGGTGCGCGCTGCGACCTCGGAGAGCGTCATTGAGATATGCTCCGCATCAAAGCAGCTGATGACGGCCAAGCCGCGGGCCAGTGACTGGACCGACGTTGAAGGTGTTGCCTGCTCGCTCACCATGCTCCTTGCACGCGCTGAAAACTGTCATGGGGTGCCTCCGCATGTTTGAAGGCACCCCACTAATCTACTGTGTCTCTAGGCCCAGGTCAGTTCCACCGGGACCTTGGCCTGCAACTGGTCAAAACTGATGCCGTGCACCGAGCGCACCAAGACCTTCGCATCGCGCAACTCGAAGATGGCCACTTCGGTATAGATCCGCGAGACGCAGCCCAATCCGGTGACCGGGTAGCTCAGTGTTTCAACCAGCTTGGATTCGCCGGTCTTGGTGAACAGGCTCATCATCACCCAGGTCTCCTTGGCCCCGATGGCCAGGTCCATGGCGCCGCCCACGGCAGGGATCGCGCCTTCGGCCCCGGTATGCCAGTTGGCCAGGTCCCCTGCCTGCGAGATCTGGAAGGCCCCGAGCACGCAGACATCCAGGTGCCCGCCGCGCATCATGGCGAAGGAGTCGGCATGATGGAAGTAGGCGGCGCCGGGCAGTTCGGTCACCGGGATCTTGCCGGCGTTGATCAAGTCCTCGTCGATGTCCTCGCCGGTGGCGACCGGGCCCATGCCGAGCATGCCGTTTTCGGTATGCAGGGTGACGCCCTGGTCGGCGGTGAGGAAGTTGGAGACGTTGGTCGGCTGGCCAATGCCCAGGTTCACGAAGGCCCCGGCAGGAATATCGCGGGCTACTAGCTGCGCCATCTCGTCACGGGTCAGTTTTTCTTCGGTGGTTCGCACGTCAGCCATTACTTTTCTCCTCCAAGAGCTACCACGGTGTCGACATAGATCCCCGGAGTGATCACGTGCTCCGGATCGATGCTTCCGACCTCGACGACCTCGTCAACCTGCACGATCGCGGCCTTGGCGGCCGTGGCCATGATCGGCCCGAAGTTTCGCGCGGTCTTGCGGTAGACCAGGTTGCCAAAGGTGTCGGCCTTCAGCGCCTTGATCAGCGCGAAGTCGGCGTGGATGGGCGTCTCCAGGACGTAGCCGCGCCCATCGATGACGCGGGTTTCCTTGCCCTCGGCCAGCAGCGTGCCGTAGCCGGTAGGGGTGAAGAAGCCGCCGATGCCGGCGCCCGCGGCGCGGATGCGCTCGGCCAGGTTGCCCTGCGGGACCAGTTCCAGCTCGATCTCCCCGGCGCGGTAGGCCGCGTCGAAGTGCCAGGAGTCGGACTGGCGCGGGAAGGAGCAGATGATCTTCTTGACCCGGCGTTCCTTGATCAGCAGGGCCAGGCCGGCGTCGGCCTGCCCGGCGTTGTTGTTCACGACCGTCAGGTCCTTCGCGCCGCAGTCCATGAGTGCGTCGATCAGTTCCATCGGCTGGCCGGCGTTGCCGAAGCCGCCGATCAGGACGGTGGAGCCGTCGGTGATTTCGGCGACGGCATCCGCGGCCGAGGTGGCAATGCGTGGTGCCATGATTCTGCCTTTCTGAATTCAAGATGCTGTAGGACCGGAGGTTCAAATCCCCCCGTCGTTCAGCTTCTACTTGGTTGCGTTCACGTTCTCGACCACGACGGCCAGGCCCTGGCCGACGCCGATGCAGATGGCCGCGAGCCCAAAGCGTTCGCCGGATTCGGCCAGGCGGCGGGCGACGGTGCCCAGGATGCGCAGGCCCGAGGCGCCCAGCGGGTGGCCGATGGAGATGGCCCCGCCCCAGGCGTTGACGATCCCCTGGTCGATATCCCAGGCGCGGATGCAGGCCAGGGACTGCGCGGCGAAGGCTTCATTGAGCTCGACGGCGGCGATATCCGACCACTTCAGCCCGGCCTTGGCCAGGGCCTTGTTGGCGGCGTCCACCGGGGCGAAGCCGAAGAACTGCGGATCCAGGGCGGAGGCGCCGTTGGAGACGATGCGGGCGATCGGGTCCAGGCCCAGCAGCGTTCCGCCCTTTTCAGAACCAATGAACGCGGCCGAGGCGCCATCGCTCATCGGCGAGGCGTTGCCTGCGGTGACGGTGGCGTTCTCGCCGGTGCGGAACACGGTGCGCAGCTGGGACAGGGTTTCGGCGGTGGAGTCGGCGCGGATGGTTTCATCACGGGTGAATTCGGTGCCGCGCTTGCTGGCCGGCGGCACGGGAACCACCAGGCTCTCATACTTTCCGGCATCCCAGGCAGCCGCGGCCTGCTGGTGCGAGAGGGCGGAGAATTCGTCCTGGTCCTCGCGGGAGATGTTGTGCTTTTCGCGCAGCTGCTCGGTGGCCTCGCCCAGCGAGACGGTCCATGCCCCCGGCATGGCCGGGTTGACCAGGCGCCAGCCCAGGGTGGTGTTGGCCAGTTCCAGGTTGCTCATCGGGAAGGGCCGCTCGGTTTTTGGCAGAACCCAAGGTGCGCGGGACATTGATTCCACGCCGCCCACCAGCACCAGATCGGCGTCTCCGGTGGCTACCTGGCGGGATGCTGCAATGGAGGCATCCAGCGAGGAACCGCACAAGCGGTTCATGGTGGTGCCAGGCAGCGAGGTGGGCAGGCCAGCGAGCAGGGTGGCCATGCGGGCAACATTGCGGTTCTCTTCGCCGGCGCCGTTGGCGTTGCCGAAGATCGATTCGTCGATGGTGCTGGTCTCGAGCTTCGGGGACCGTGCGACAAGTTCGCGCACCACATGCGCGGCGAGGTCGTCGGGGCGATGGCCAGATAGTGCGCCACCGATCTTGCCGAAGGGGGTACGAATTGCGTCGTAGAGGTACGCCTGCTGCATGGTCTCACTGCTCCATTGCTGAAAGATGTTCACAATGTGAACTTAAGTTCGTAGAATGAACTTTATCAGCCTTCACCAGCCCGATCAAGAGGTTGCCAGAAAAGTTCGCTTTGTGAACTTTGGTGCGCACAATGAAAATAGTGCTAGGATCACAACGCCGTGGCACCCATCACGTGCCAGGCACCAAGAGATCTCGAAGGGGCGACTCATGTCTTCACCACAAACCGATACCCGGAAACTCGAACTTGGCGGCTGGATCGCTGCGCTGTGCTTCTTCATCGTGGTCTTCGAGGGCTACGACATTGTTGCCCTGGGCGCCACGATTCCAGTGCTGACCGATCCAGGCGTCGGCGGGTACAGCGTCAGCGAGATGAACTGGGTCAACACCTTTTCGCTGATCGGGGTCGGCGTTGGCGCGGCAACCATGGGACGGCTGGCCGACCGCTTCGGGCGGCGGCGCCCGCTGCTGATCGCAGTTCTCGTCTTTTCGGTGTTCACCTTGCTCTTCCCCTTCCTTCCCAGCGCTTTGCTGATGGGCGCATTCCGCTTCATCGCGGGCCTGGGCCTGGGCGGCTGCATGCCCGTAGCCCTGGCACTGATGCAGGAGAATGCTCCGGTGGGCCGGCGTGCACTGGCCAATAACCTGCCGATGGTCGGCTATCACCTGGGTGCAGTCCTGGCATCGCTGGCGGGCAAGGCAGCCGGGGTGCACTGGTCGGTGCTGTACTTCCTCGGCGGCGGGCTGGGCCTGGCCCTGCTGGCGCTGCTCTGGTTCAAGCTTCCCGAAAGCGATGTTGTCGCCAGCAATGAGCGCACCTCGATCTCCGATGTGCTCAAGCCCAAATACCTGCGCACCTCGATCGGCTTGTGGATTGCCGCGTTCATGGGATTGGTCCTGGTCTACGGGCTGAATGCCTGGCTTCCCAAGATCATGGGCGCTGCCGGCTATCCGGTAGCCGATTCGCTGACGATGCTCTTCGTGCTGAATCTGGGGGCCATCGCAGGGCTGGTCATCAGCGCCTACGCGGCCGACTCCAAGGGCATCAAGCTCGTCTCGCTGATCTGGTTCGCGGCCTCTTCAGCGTTGTTGCTGCTGCTGGCAGTGCCCTTTGGAAGCCAAGTGCTTTTGACCGCGTTCCTCTTTGTCACCGGCGTTTTTGTCTTCTCCGCCCAGTGCCTGATGTACGCCTACGCAGGTCACGTGTACCCGCGCAACCTGGTGGCCACCGGCATTGGACTGGCTTCGGGCATCGGTCGCTTTGGCGCGATCATCGGCCCCTACGTCACCGGCCTGATGGTGGCTGCCGGCACCGCGTACCCGGGGGCGTTTTTCCTGTACGGCGGGGCAGCGCTGCTCGCCGTTGTCGTCATCGCGCAGATCCCCAAGCCGCAGCGTGGCTAGAGTTGTCCCATGGCCAATTCTCCCAGCGGGGATTCAATGCTGGACCGCCTGGTGCGGATCCTTGACTCCTTTGACGCGAAAACCCAGTCGCTCAGCGTCAGCGTCCTGGCGCGCCGGGCCGATATACCGGTAGCGAGCATGTACCGGCTGCTCGATTCGCTGGTGGAACACGATTTGCTCAGCCGCGATGCCTCGGGCCAGGTTCGGCTGGGCTTGCGGCTATGGGAGCTGGCGAATCGCAGTGCGGCCACCCAGGATCTGCGCACGGCAGCTCTGCACTTCATGGAGGACATCAACCAGCTTCTGCGGCAAAACACCCAGCTCTCGGTGCTGCACCAGGACGAGGTGCTGATCATCGAACGGCTTTCACGCCCTGGCTCGGTCGTCAATCAGGCGAATGTCGCAGGCCGCATGCCGGTGCACCGCACCTCCATGGGGATGGCCCTGCTGGCTTTTTCCCGTCCGGAAGCCATCCGGGACTATTTATCCCGCCACCAGGCGATCATGGCTGCTACCTACCCGGATTTCCGGGCTGAAATGGCTGAGATACGCCGCACCGGCTATGCCACCTTCGATGGCTTCATCGATCCGGAAACAACCGGCGTCGCGGCTCCCATCCTTGATGATGCCGGATACCAGGTAGCCGTGATCTCCGTGGTGCTCCCCCGCCAAACCCGAGCGGTGCAATCCGCCGGACTGGCATTGCGCACCGCCGCGCGGGGCATTTCCAGGGCGCTGCAGCCGGGCGGATCGGCCTAGGACGATGGGCAGATCAGCGTGCGGATCCCGCGCCATTTTTCTCATTCAATGAGAACCGTGCTGATCGCAGGCCCGTCCCGCGCGCATCCTTATGCAAGACCCCATTTCCCCGGCCAGCACCGGACCCCTGCACTGCAGCTGGGACTCCGCCCGCTGGTCCCGGCACAGACAGGTAGGACCCATGGCACAGGCGCCACGCATCCTGAAGACCAAGGTCGGCATCATCGGCGGCGGTCCGGCAGGGCTCATGCTCTCCCACCTGCTGGCCGCAGCGGGCATCGAGAACATCGTTGTAGAAATGCGCGAGCACGAAACGATCCGCAACACCCACCGCGCCGGCATCCTCGAATCCCAAGCCGTCTCCATGCTCACCGAATCGGGCGTGGACGGACGGGTGCTCAGCCACGGAGACGAGCACGCCGGGATCGACCTGCGCTTCAACGGCGAATCCCATCCCTTGGACTTCCGGGACCTGGTTGACGCCACCGTGACCCTGTACGCGCAGAACGAGGTGTTCGTGGACCTGGCCGCCGCCCGGCAGCGCGACCAGGGCGATGTGCGCTACGGCTGCGAGGTCACCGAGATCCTGGACATGGAAACGTCCACCCCGAAGTTCCGCTTCACCGATGCCGACGGCGGCCTCTTCGAGGTGCACGCAGATGTGATCGTCGGGGCCGACGGATCGCGCTCCTTCGCCCGCCGCCAGATGCCCGACACCTCGCGCCAGGACTTCAAGGTCTCCTACCCGTTCGCCTGGTTCGGCATCCTGACCGAGGCGCCGAAGTCCGCGCCGGAACTGGTCTACGCGAACTCGCCGCACGGCTTTGCGCTGATCTCCCAGCGCAGCGAAACCGTGCAGCGCATGTACTTCCAATGCGACCCGAACGAGGACGTGAATGCCTGGAGCGAGGACCGCATCTGGGCCGAACTGCAAAAGCGCGTGGATGGGCCGGATGGCTTCGAGCTGAAGACCGGGCCCATCTTCGACAAGACCGTGCTCGGCTTCCGCTCATTCGTCCGCGAACCGCTCTCGCACGGGCGGATGTTCCTGATCGGCGATGCCGGGCACACCGTCCCGCCCACCGGGGCCAAGGGCCTGAACCTGGCCTTCGCCGACGTCAAGGTGCTCTTCGAAGCACTGGATTCCTTCTTCTCCACCGGCAGCGAGAAGCTGCTGGAGGGCTACTCGGATCTGGCCCTGAAGCGAGTCTGGAAGGCGCAGAACTTCTCCTACTGGATGACCTCCATGCTGCACACCCCGGTGGGCGGCGATCCGTTCATGGCCAAGCGCGCACTGGGCGAATTGGATACCGTCACCTCCTCGCGCTTCGGACAGCAATTTCTGGCCGAGTCCTACACCGGCTGGCCCCACGCCTAAGCCCACCCAATAACCACCAGAAAGGAGCCGACATGAGCGCCAACACCAACGCACTGGATCCCGCAGCCTCCGCGGCCACGCAGGAAGATATCAGCGCAGAGATCTCCAGCATCCACGAGGACTACCGCCAGCAGCTGCTGGCCGGCAAAAAGGCCGAAACCCAGCCACGGGTGGATTTCGCCCCCTACCGCTCCTCGCTGCTGCGCCACCCCACCAAGAACCTGCACCACGCAGACCCTGAAACCATCGAGTTGCACTCCCCGGCCTTCGGCCAGCGCGATGTGCACGCACTGGAGTCGGACCTGACCATCCAGCACAACGGCGAACCCATCGGCGAGCGCATCGTTGTCTCCGGCCGGGTGCTGGACGGCGACGGCCGCCCGGTCGCGGGCCAGCTGGTGGAAATCTGGCAGGCCAACGCCGCCGGCCGCTATGTGCACAAGCGCGATCAGCACCCCGCGCCCATTGACCCGAACTTCACCGGGGTGGGCCGGGCCATCACCGGAGCCAACGGCGAATATTCGTTCACCACCATCAAGCCGGCCCCGTACCCGTGGAAAAACCACCACAATGCCTGGCGTCCGGCCCATATCCACTTCTCGCTGTTCGGCACCGACTTCACCCAGCGCATGATCACCCAGATGTACTTCCCGGGCGATCCGCTCTTCGCCCTGGATCCGATCTACCAGTCCATCACCGATCCCGCGGCGCGCGACCGCCTGGTCGCCACCTACGACCACTCGATCACCTCCCACGAATGGGCTACCGGCTACAACTGGGACATCGTACTGACCGGATCCAACCGCACTTGGATGGAAGAGGAAGAGGCAGAGCACTAATGAAAAAAGCTCCAGAACTGAAGCTCGTCCCCACCCCGGGACAGACCGTCGGCCCGTTCTACGGCTACGCATTGCCCTATGACAAGGACAATGAGCTGGTCAACCAGGGGCACCCGAATTCGGTGCGGCTGCACGGGGTGGTTTATGACGGCAAGGGCGAGGCCATTCCCGATGCGCTGCTGGAAATCTGGCAGGCCGACGAGCAGGGCAACGTGGTCTCCCGCGAAGGCTCGCTGGTGCGAGATGGCTACACCTTCACCGGCTGGGGGCGCACCGCGGTGGACAATGCCGGCCACTACACCTTCACCACTCTCAACCCGGGAGCCACCGAAGCCGGCAAGGCGCCGTTCATCATGCTCACGGTGTTCGCCCGCGGCTTGATGAACCGGCTGTTCACCCGGATCTACCTGCCCGAGGATGCCGAAGCGCTGGCCAGCGATCCGCTGCTGTCCTCGCTGTCCGAGGCCGAGCGCAAGACCCTGATCGCCACCCGCGAGGACGACGGATCCTTGCGCTTGGATCTGCGCTTGCAGGGCGAAGAAGAAACCGTCTTCCTCTCCTATCCGCGCGAAAGCTAGAAACGGGCTCGGCCTTCTTGGCGGCGGCTTGCGCGTGCGGATTATGACGGGCGCGCCAGCTGATGCCGGTGGCAACCAGCGCTCTGGCGCTAGAGTTCTAGAGCGTGGGAACAAATTGAACCAGTGAAGAATCGAGGGTCTTGATGGATGGCGCAGACTACGGCGTGCTGGCCCCGGCGTGGGCCGGCACCGCGGCAGCTTCCTTGTCCAGCGACACCGCATTTGTCCAGGCCATGCTGGATGTCGAGGCTGCCTGGGTGCAGGTCCAGGCCGATGCCTCACTGTGCAGCGCCGAGGACGCGCAGGCAGTTCATTCGGTAGCCAGCGTGGAACGCTACGACCTGGCGCTCTTGGCTTCGCGGACTCCCGATGGCGCCAACGCGCTGATCCCCCTGCTGGGCATGATGCGCGAACTGCTCGCCCGCGATGGCGCGCCGCAAACCGCAAGCACGGCCCTGCACCGCGGGGCGACCAGCCAAGACATCATCGACAGCGCGCTGATGCTGGTCCTGTCCAAGACCCTGGCCCAGACCCAGGCCGATCTGCGCAGTGCCGCCGACGGGTTGGCCCGCCTCGCGCAGGCCCACCGCTCAACGGTGTGCATTGCCCGATCGCTGACCCAGCACGCGTTGCCAACCACCTTCGGCTGGAAGGCCGCCAGCTGGCTCTCGGCCATCGTGGACGCCGAAAAGCAGCTGGACACAGCTTCGAGTCAGCTGCGCCTGCAGTGGGGCGGGGCGGTGGGAACCCTGGCCTCCCTGGAACAATTCCTCGAAGGGGCAGGCGGCACCACGGCCAGCAGCCAGCAGCTCAGTTCCCAGCTTGCCCGCGTCCTGGGCCTGCACGATCCGGGCACGCCATGGCACACCAACCGCATGCCCATTCTCCAGCTCGGCTCCGCCCTGGGCGCGGCCATTGCGGCGCTGGGCACCTTTGGTGCAGATGTGCTCACCTCTTCGCGTCCGGAGATCGGCGAGCTGTCCGAGCCACGCGAAGCGGGCAAGGGCGGTTCCTCGGCCATGCCGCAAAAGCAGAATCCGGTGCGCTCGGTGCTGCTGCGCAATGCCGCGTTCAGCGCTCCCGGTCTGCTCTCCACGCTCTTCACCGCTGCCGGCACCGCGGTGGATGAACGCCCCGACGGCGGCTGGCATGCCGAATGGGGCGCACTGCGCGAGCTGGCCCGCCTGGGAGCAGGAGCCGCATTCCACGCAGCGTTCCTGGCCAACGGCCTGGGCGTCAATCTTCCGGCCATCGCACGGAACCTCGCCTTGGGCGGCGACGCGGTGCTGTCCGAACGCCTGGCTTCCGTCCTGGCACCGCTGGTGGACGGAGGCAAGGCAGCCATCCAGAAGCTGGTGCGCCGCAGCTTGGATGAAGAGCTGTCCCTGCACGAACTTCTGCGTTCGCAGATTCCCGCAGATCGCCTGGGTGATGCCGAATTGGCCGAACTCTTTGATCCCGCCGGCTACCTTGGTGCCGCGGATCGCTTCACCACAACTGTATTAGCCGATTATTCGGCACGGAAGGAACAATGGCAGTCCCAGAACTAACTCCGTCGCTGCTGCATACCGACAGCAAGCTCCCCACCCTCATCGCAGGACCCTCCCTGGGCACCGCGGCCCTTCCTCTGTGGGCCCCTGCCCTGCCCTACCTCAAAGAGCATTTCCAGGTCATCGCCTGGGATCTGCCCGGGCACGGAGCCAGCAAGCCATCGACGCAAGGCTTCACGCTGGCCGAACTCGCCAGCGGCATCACTGCCATGGTAGGGGCCCTGCGGGCTGACGGGGTCATCGCCGAAGGCGCCAAGCTGTTCTATGCCGGGGTTTCGGTGGGCGGCGCCACCGCACTGCAACTGGCCGTGGACCATCCCGGCTTCTTCAACGCCTTGTCCTCGATCTGCTCGGCCGCCAAGATCGGCACTCCCGAGGGGTGGACCGAGCGCGCCGAGCTTGTTGCCAAAGCCGGAACCCCGACCATGGTTGCCGGTTCCGCCCAGCGCTGGTTCGCCCCGGGGTTCATCGAGAAGGAACCCGAGATTTCCGCAAGCCTGCTGCACAGCCTGCAGGATGCTGACCGCTTTGCCTACGCCCATGCCTGTGCCGCATTGGCCGGCTTCGATGTGCGTGGGCGGCTCTCGGCCACCACGGACCGCATCCTGGCCATCAACGGCGCCCAGGACCAGGTGTGCCCTCCGGCTGATGCGCAGTTCATCGCCGAGAACGCCCCGCAGGGCCAGGCGGCCATTATTGACTCCGCAGGCCATCTGGCTCCGGCTGAAGCACCGGAAGACACCGCGGCCCTGCTGGCCGAATTCTTCCTGGCCAACTAGGAAAGGGCAGTACTTCCATGACCGATTCCCAGCGCCTGCCAGGCGATACCTACGATGCGGGCATGAGCGTGCGCCGCGAAGTCCTTGGCAACGAGCACGTTGACCGCTCTACCAAGAATTCGAACGAGTTCACCGACGAGTTCCAGGAAATGATCACCCGCTATGCGTGGGGAACCATCTGGACCCGTGACGGATTGCCGCGCACCACGCGCAGCGCCATCACCTTGACCGCCATGATTGCCGGAGGCTACTGGGAAGAGCTGGAAATGCATGTGCATGCAGCCCTGCGCAATGGAATGACCCCGGAGGAAATCAAGGAAGTCTTCCTGCAGTGCGCCATCTACTGCTCCGTGCCCGCCGCGAATGTGGCCTTCAAAATCGGCAAAAAAGTCCTGGACGAGTACGCAGCGCAGTAGGTACCGCTCTCGCGGCTCGTTCAACGGACAGCTGGCCATTGAGGCGCAGCCACAAGATCAGCTCAGTTTCGTGATCGTGCGCCAGCGGCTGGAATCAGCGATGATTCCAGCCAGCTGCGTTCCTGCTCGGTGAGCGCCCGAGAGGAAACGCCATCGGAGGCCAGCGGCACCATGACAGTGGTGGAATCGAACACCGGTTGCCCGTCCTGGTAGCCGATGCCCCGCACAGTGAACGACTTGTTGCCGACTCGGCTGATTCCCATGCGGATCAGCATTTCAGACTGGTAGTACAGTGGCCGTTTGTAGTCGATCTGGATGGAAGCCACGACCGTTCCGAATTCGAATCGTCCTGCCTTCCCGTCTTCCCGGGTCCAGCGGATGCGCGCTTCTTCCATTAGCGTGACGATGCGGGCATTATTGACATGCCCCAAGGCGTCCTGATCCGACCAGCGCAGCTGCAACATTATTTCCGTTGCGGCTGCCAATTCATTTGCTGCTTCATTGCTCATGAGCTCATTGGATCAGAGTTCAAGTACATCGCCCCCAGCGTGACAGAGCGTTAACCCCTAGAGCCTTCGTCCAAGACCCAGTGCGCATTATTGCTGTTGGCATCCACGCATTTCCAGTATTGCGATGGTTCGCTCTCGAGCAAGCCATCGATGAACCAATACGTTTTGCCGGGGTCCCACCCGGCTATGAGCGTAGCGAATTTAGCATCTACCGGCAGGCATTGTCCGGCGAGCGCGAGGTAGGCGCCGATACTCAGATGCACCCCGTCATAATTGCGTGCTACCGCTAGCCAATCTGGAATGACCCACGCACCGTCACGGCCCGTGACGTGATACCAGTCGTGGCGTTTCTGTGCAGTGACCTCGATTGGGTGATCTTGGCAGAGCTTGACCCAATGCTCCGCTGAGGAAATTTCCAGAACGTTGGAGCTAGGGGGTATGTCTACTAATCTTGTGGTTGCTTTTTTCCCACCCGAAGCCGTCTTCAACGCAAATCAAACCAACGGGTTGCGCCGTAGCGAATTCTCCGCACGTTTCCTCTAGGTACATGTTTGGCGCCGACCACCATTCACCGCCGAAATTTCCTATAGGGAGTGACTGGTTCTCCCGGGCATCACGCATTTCGGTTCGGAGCACGTGATCTTTCCACGCGATCAATGATTCAAGACCAGTCCGCTTCTTATCCGTACCAGGGGCAAGAGACCCCGCAATATCGAAATTCACCCGGTGCTGCGCTGCCATATCCAACGGGTCGAACCAATAATCTATTTGCCCCGAAGCCGCTATGTGTTTTGCGATTCTCTCCAGTTGGACGCTGAGGATCGGGGATGCCAAGACGAATTCTTGCCCATACGGTGGTTGCCAGTACATCGCCGCGTCGACGGAACTTTCCAATGCCGATTGCAACATGCAATGCTTTACTTCGAAAAGTTCGGTACGTTCAAGCAATTCGGCGAGCTTCTCTGCCCCTTCCCGCACGGTGCGCTCAATCTCAACGATCACGTCGGATGATTCGAGCCCGCGATACTGCAGGCCATCGATACCGGTTGAGGCGTAGTACATCGCCTCGTGCAAAGGATGCGGGGAAAAATCAGTTTGCGATTCGTCTTCGCCGACCGTCATGAACTCCCACAACAGTCGCCGCCCTCGCTGCCCTTGCAACAGTGCGTCAACAATCTCCATGGTCACCTCCGCTTTCCCTGGTCATAGATTGCTAAATACGCCCAAGACACCATGTAAGTATTTACGGAATCGATAATTCAACATTACCTGAGCGGGTGCTGTTATTCATCTGAGATTGACAGCGTTGGCGAAGGCCGGCCAGAGGGCCGGCAGATTGCCACCACCCCGGAGGAACGCACGTGAAATTCTTCGCTCGACCCGGCAAAACCAATCACATCACCCCGCTGCGCATCACTGCAGGAACACTCGTTGTCCTGGCAGCTTCGGCCGCTCTCACGGCCGCCAATTCCGCACCCGATCCAGAACCAGCAGCTACGACGGCCGTGGACTGGAACTCCTCAGCCTACCGGGGATCAGTCCAGGTGGTCCGTGCCGCCGGCAAAAAATCTCCAGCAGCAGGCAAGACGCTGGAAGGCGTCGTTTTCGAGGACCGCAACAAGAACTCCAAGCAGGACGCCAACGAGCCAGGACTGCCCAAGGTCACCGTTTCCAATGGCCGAGATGTTGTCACCACCGATTCGCAGGGCCGCTATGCACTGCCTGCCTTTGAGAACATGACAGCCTTCGTCACCCAGCCACGAGGCTTCCAGGTGCCAGTCGACGAAAATAACGTCGCGCAGTTCTCCTACATTCACCTGCCAGACGGCTCCCCCAAGCTGAAATACGGCGGCATTGCCCCCACCGGCGAATTGCCAGACGCCGTGAACTTCCCGCTGGCTCGCAGCGAAGCCACCCAATCCCCTGAGCAGAGCTGCGCCATCGGCGCCGATGTGCAGACCTATAACCAGCAGGAAGTCGAATACGCTCGCAAGGGCGCCTTCGCCGACCTCGCTGCCCGCACCGACTACACCGGGTGCGGGGTGCTGTTCATCGGCGACCTCGTCGGCAATGACCTGTCCTTGTTCGCCCAGACCCGCGAACTGACTTCCATGCTCAATGGCCCGGCTCGTTTTCTTCCCGGGAACCACGACATCGACTTCGACTCGCTCGACGGCGTGCACGAATTTGATACCTACCGCGCCCAGTTCGGCCCCGAGTACTACTCCTACGACACGGGCAAAACCCACGTGGTTGCCCTGAACACCATCGAGTACCCCACCAAGGTTCCTGCCAAGAGAAGCGACTACACCTACCAGCTCGGCAAGCAGCAGCTTGAATGGTTGCGCGCAGACATTGCCAAGGTGCCGAAGAACAAGGCCATCGTCCTCGCCGGCCACAGCCCATTGCTGGAATTCTTCTTCAACGATGAGCACACCACCAAAGAGGTCAAGGAAATCTACAAGATCCTCAAGGGCCGCGAAGTGGTCTCCCTGGGCGGCCACACCCACATGTCTGAAAACCTTCGCGAAGGCGATCTGATGAAGGGCTGGCTGGACGAAGTCGGCGAGGATGGCCTGCCCTTCACCCACCTGACGGTTCCGGCAGTTGCCGGCCAGTGGTACGGCGGGCGAGTCACCGAGACCGGTTACCCGACCTCCCTCCAGCAAGACGGCACCCCTCCTGGGGTGCTGACCTTGGACATCAAGAACACCAAGATCACCGAGCGCTTCACCCCAACCGGCGGTGATGAGAGCAACCAGATGGCCGTAGGCCTGAACACTCCTGCCTACCGTGATTGGTACAAGGAAAATGTCGACAAGGAATACGGCACCATCGAGGCGCTGGAGAACCCGTTGTCGGTGAGCCGCAGCGGCTTGGCCGAGGACACCTGGCTGACCACCAACTTCTGGATGGGGAGCACCGGTTCCACGGTGGCGGTTTCCATCGATGGAAACGCCCCGGTCAAGTCAACGCGCACGCAATCGCTCACCGGAGAAACCGCACGAACTGGCGCCAAGTACTCTGACCCGGTGGCTATCGCCGAGCAGTTTGTCCACGGCGGCGGACTGCCTGAGAAGACCAGCCATTTGTGGCGTCTTGAACTGCCAGATGATCTGGAAACCGGATCGCACACCGCTGAAGTGACGGCCACGGATGTCCACGGTCGTTCCTTCACCGACAAGCTCGAATTCGAAGTCACCGACTAGCAGCCAATCTGTGAACGGCGGCTGGTGCCCTGGGTGCCAGCCGCCGTTGTGCATTCCGGCTGCCTAAAGGCGGGCAACGAAGTAACTAAAGGGTCACCACGGCACAGGAACACCTAGGATGAACTCATGCGCATTGCCATTTTGGATGACTACCAGAACGTCGCTACCGACCTCGCAGATTTTGAAGGCCTGGCGAACGAGCTCAACGCCGAGCTGACAGTATTTACCGAACACCTCGGACATGACGACACAGCTGTCTGCGCTGCGCTGAAGGGCTTTGATGTCATCGTGGCTATGCGCGAGCGCACGCCGTTTCCCGCGTCGCGGTTCGAGCTGTTGCCGCAGTTGAAACTGCTGGTCACCACCGGACGGCGCAATGGCGCCATCGATCTGGAAGCTGCCATCGAGCACGGCGTCGTGGTGTCGCATACCGGCTATGTCCCCACCGACGCGGTGGAACACACCTGGGCATTGATCTTGGCTGCGGCCCGCAGGCTGGATGTAGAGCTCTTTTCCTCGAAGTCCCCTCGCTCCGAAGCCGAACCGTGGCAAACGAGCTTCGGCATGGGCCTGGCGGGGAAAACCCTTGGCGTGTATGGACTGGGGAATTTGGGTTCCAAGGTGGCGAAGGTCGGGTTGGCTTTTGGCATGCGGGTCATTGCCTACAGCCAGAACCTCACGAAGGCTCGGGCCACCGAGGTCGGCGTGGAATTGGTCTCCGAGGCGGAGCTTTTTGCCACCAGCGACATCGTGACCATTCATCTGAAACTCTCGGAGCGCAGCACCGGTGTCATTGGCTCAAAGCAGTTGGCCTGGATGCGGCCGGAATCCATTTTGGTGAATACTTCGCGCAGCCGAATCGTGCAGACTCCTGCACTTATCGAAGCCCTTGAAAACGAACGACTCTACTTGGCGGCCCTCGATGTTTTCGACACCGAGCCATTGCCGGCCAAGGACCGACTGCTGGGCACCCGTGGCGTGATTGCAACCCCGCATATTGGCTACGTAACCATCGAGCAGTTCTCGATGTTCTACCGGGACGCTGTGGAGGATATTCGAGCTTGGGCTAGCGGTTCACCGATCCGCGTGCTGAGCTAGCAACCCTGCGCCACGGCACGAAGAAGTAGTGCAGGATGGCGACGACGGCAGCCCACGCGGTTCCAATCAGCAAGCCCACCAGCACGTCCGAAACCCAATGGTGCCCAATGTAGATTCGCGATGCGCCCATGGCCAGAACAAACAACGTTGCCACGATAGCGATGAGATAGGCGTAGCGGCGCAGCCCGTAAATGATGGCCAGGTAGCCAGAGATGCCAATCAGCGCCGCGGAATTAAGCGTATGGCCGCTGGGGAACGAATAGGACAGCGGTGGCGTCGGCCCGCCTGGAATGCCTTCCGGGCGGTGCACTTGCAGGCTGGCCTTGAGCAAAATGGTCAGTCCGACAGAAACCGCTGCGGTCAGCGCCACGGCAATAAATGGCCAGATGCTTCGTGTTTTCCAGCTCAGCAGCCCGGTAATCAGCACCATGATGATGCTCATGCCCGGCGTTGATCCCCAGAAGTACAAAAAATCGGAGACCGCAAAAAGGGCCGGCGACTGGTTGTTCAAGACCCATTGATAGGCAGGTGCATCCAGGTCTGTGGCCCATCCGCCTGCATGCAATGAGACCAGCACCCGCCGGGTGAAATAGAAGATCGCGGTGACGATGCCAAAGATCATCCAGAGCACCTGCACGCCGCTTGGTTGTTTGCCTTGCGGAAGTGGTCTGGGGTTTCTCATATCCTCCATCGTATCGGTGCCTGATCCAAAGCAACCAACCGGGGAATGCGGAACAATGGAAGCATGACAATCAAGGTGCTGGCAGTAGGCAAGAAACATGAGTCGTGGGTCGATGAGGGAATTTCCCGCTACGAGAAGCGGCTCAAGAAGCCGTTTAACCTCACCTGGCAGCTGCTCAACCACTCATCGCGCGAGAACGACGCTGCCCGCACCGAAGAGTCCGCACGCATCCTGGCGAAGATTGATGATCGCGACTTCGTAGTGTTGCTTGATGAGCGTGGCAAAAACGTGGACTCCCCGGCATTGGCAAACAAGCTACGCGCACCCATCGATGCTTCACGCAATGTCGTGATCATTATTGGCGGCGCCTACGGCGTGGATCCCACGGTGCATTCCCGGGCCGACTTCACCTGGTCCTTGTCCAAGCTGGTCTTCCCGCATCAGCTGGTGCGCTTGATATTGACCGAGCAGCTCTACCGTGCGCAGGACATCTTGGCCGGCGGAAAATACCACCACGTGTAAACCGAATTGTTGACTTTCCATTGCGGAAAGACGAGACTTTCCGTAACGGAAAGTAGGCATCATGGATTCGCCAGAAGATCGCAGGGACCAAGAGCGCGCAGCCAAGCTGCTGCTATCTGTCGCACACGATTCAAGGCAGATGGTCAAAGCGTCCGGGAATCCGCGTGGATTGCTCACCAGCGTTATCGCAGTCTCAGCTTTCGTCTTCACGTTGTGCCAGGCCTATCCACCCCGGGCTTATTGGCTCGTGTTGCTCTATCTTCCATTGATTGCCTGGTATGCCTTGGCCCAGCGTGGTCGAGCCAAGCCGCGTTCATTGATCAATAGCCCGCATCTTCTGACGGGCGCTTACGCAGGATACTTCTTTCTCTGCATTCTGCTGATCAATTGCCTCAGGTTCTGGGAAGCAACCCAGGTGGATGAAGTTCTTGCGAAGATTCTTGTCACGTTCATCAGTGCCATGTTTTTGGTGACCAAGATGCAGGCCGCCTATAACAGGGCTCGCGTCGAGGACGGCAATGACCAGGCCAACTAGCAAAGCCCAATTTGATGAATTGATCCACGCGCCATTACGGTTGCGGATATGTGCGAGCCTTGCCCCGGTTGACTGGGCAGAATTCGCGCATCTCAAACAGAATCTGGGCGTCGCTGACTCGGTGCTCAGCAAGCACCTGAAGCAACTGGGCGACGCCGGTTACGTTGATATTGAACGGTTCACGAAACTGGGCCGCAGCCACGTGAGAGTATCGCTAACCACGGCTGGCCGTCGAGCCTATGTTGGCCACGTAGCCGCGCTTCGGGAAATTACCGCAAATTAGGTAAAGGCACCGCCATCCGCGGACAGGTGGCCATGTTTAAAAGTCAGAGTCCATCCCGAGCCAGGATCAACAAGTCCTGCCGTCTTGACGGTCGCTGAAACCTGGCTCACGGGCGAAAGATCATTGCCACTGCCTGCGGAGCGGGGCCCCGAAACTGCACAGGCACGGTTGGAGCACAGGGAAGCTAAAGTGAGGTTATGGCTAGGCTCAATCCAGTAACCCTGCGCGGAAAATATGTCACTCTCGAACCGCTAAGCGAGAACCATCATGACGGGCTTGTCGATGCCGCCTGCGATGGTGAACTTTGGAATCTTTGGTACACCGCTGTGCCCCGTCCCGAAGAAATGCGCAGCGAAATCCAGCGTCGCTTATCAATGCAAGAAGCCGGATCCATGCTTCCCTTCACGACACGGCTGAATGATCCAGTGACTGGTGAACCCGGAAAGATCATCGGGATGACCACGTACTGCGACATTGACGCTGAGCTGCCACGCTTGGAGATCGGCTACACTTGGAATGCAGCCAGCGTGCAAGGAACGGGAACTAATCCCGATAGCAAGCGGCTGCTGCTGGCCCACGCATTTGAAACCCTGGAATGCGTCGCCGTGGCCTTCAGCACGCACTGGATGAATATGCAGTCCAGAGCCGCAATTGCCCGTCTGGGTGCAAAACAGGATGGCGTCTTGCGTTCAACAAGCCGTATGGCCGATGGTTCACTTCGAGACACCGTCTATTTCTCGATTATTGCCTCTGAGTGGCCCCAAGTTCGCAGCGGGTTGGATCTTCGGCTCTCGAAAAAACGCTGAGCGGACACTACGTGGCGGTCGATGATCTTGCGCGTTCGACCTTGCCAAACACCAAGAACAAGAATCAACGCCAGTGCCTACCACTGCCGTTATCTCAACTAAATCCACGTTGACCAGGTGGTATCGCGTAGCGGCCTTGCGGCGGGAGTACCACTCGATAGCTTCGCCGCCCAGGCTATGAGCTGCTGGAGAATGAAGAACATGAACAAATGCCCCGTCCCGGCCGATCCAGCCCTGCACCCAGCGTTAGCAGGCCGTTTCAGCCCAGTGCAATTCGACCCCGAATCCACTGTGACAAGCATCGAAATCGACGTGCTGTTGGAAGCGGCTCGACGTGCGCCGTCGGCTGGAAATTCACAGCCCTGGAAATTCATTGTTGCTCGACGAGGCGATGCAAACCATGAGCAAATACTGCGCCGTTTGGCGCGTAGTTCATCTCTGTGGGCTCCGAGCGCTTCGCTGCTGGTAGTGAATCTGGCACATATCTTCGTTGAAGGCACTGAAGATTGGGAGTATTCAGAGTTTGCGCGCTACGACCTTGGACAGGCAGTCGCTCATATGACAGTTCAAGGCCTATCGATGGGCTTGGCGGCTCATCAGTTCCGCGCCTTTGACCGCGACGGAATCGGCTCGGACTTCGCCGTGCCATCTCACTGGGAGGTAACGTCGATAACCGCGTTCGGTACCGCAGACCCCTGCGCAGATGAAGTAGAAGCGCCCGGTACCAGTCGAGAACGCCTGAGTCTTGATGAGATCACCTGGTCGCGATGCTGAACGTTCTGGCCCGGACAATAACTACTTTATTCACGCGGGATTTTGCTTCCTCATAGGAATTCATATCCGGCCATTCTTGAGTCAGCAATGCTCGCTAAGCATCCTCGTAGAATTCCCGGCCAATTCCGTTGCGGTACAACCGGTATCCGAACGTGAGATACGCGGTTCATTGCCCGCAGGCCGCCGACACATTGGGTTTGAGTTCGAGTGCGATTCTGTGCCGAAGTGATTCCCCTAGAGCTGCCGGCTCCAGGCAACCTCACGTTCAAGCTGGCCTGTTTCAGCAAAGAGTTGCACCTGGTGCGTCGAAGCCAGGGCCACGGCAAGATCCTTCGTGTCTGCTGAACTGAATCCAGCTTTCTGCCAAAACGGACCGGACCTGCGGCTAAACAGCCACGCTTGTTTTGCTCCAGCTTCGACAGCTCGATCCATCGCAAATTGTGCAAGTTCCAATCCGATGCCGCCGCCGCGCAGCTCGGGAGCCACCGCGACGCTTCGGATTAGTGCATGCAGGCCGTCTTCGCTGCTTTCAAATCCAGTGGTGGCGACAATGCGGTCCGTTGTTGCATCCCGCAAGATCCACAAATGCACATTCGGTGAATCAAGCCCGCTCAGCGTGAGGTCAGCGATGCGCAGGAACTCTGAAACTTCTGCACTATCGATGCCTGTTGCACGCACTAGCTCGAGCATCCTTCAACGCTACCTCTCCACGATTCGAACGCCGAAATATGACCGCGTCCCATTAGGAAGTGCTGCAGGAAGAGCCCAAGGTGCCTCCGGCGAAGGGCAGGCTCGGCCCGGGAAAAACCCTGTGCAGGAACTTCTGCGCCAGAAGCCAAAATGCGCTGGGTCTGCCAATACCCAGCGTTCGCAGGAATGCCGTTCTCGAACTGTCCTGCCGAGAACGTAGTATCGATTCCATGAGTGATGTGCTTTCCCGGTTTGGCGCGGCCACCCGCAAGTGGTTCACCGATGTCTTCTCTGCGCCCACGGTTGCGCAGAGCGGAGCCTGGGAATCCATCTCCGACGGGAAGCACACCCTGGTCATTGCGCCGACCGGCTCCGGCAAAACCCTGGCCGCATTCCTCTGGGCCCTGGACCGGCTGCATCATGCAGAACTCGATGCTCCAGCATTGCCGGGAATGGAATCCGATGCCGATCACCCGGCAGGCAATGGCACCAAAGTCCTCTATATTTCTCCGCTGAAAGCCCTCGGGGTGGACGTTGAGCGCAACCTGCGCTCCCCGCTGGCCGGCATCCGCGCCACCGCGCACGAGATGGGACTGTCCCAGCCTTCGGTTTCGGTGGGCGTGCGCTCGGGAGACACCCCGGCTAATGACCGGCGCAAGCTGCTCAAGGACCCGCCCGAAATCCTGATCACCACGCCCGAGTCCCTGTACTTGATGCTCACCAGCCAGGCACGAAAAACCTTGGCCCAGGTGCATACGGTCATCATCGACGAGGTCCACGCCATCGCCAATACCAAGCGCGGCACCCATTTGGCCTTGTCCTTGGAACGCCTCGATGCGCTGCTGCCCGCCCCGGCCCAGCGCATCGGGCTCTCAGCCACGGTGGAACCGCCCGAAGAGGTCGCCCGCTTCCTGGCAGGGTCTGCCCCGGTGAATATCGTGCGTCCGCCCTCCACCAAGAAGTGGGAACTAGCCGTGCGCGTCCCCGTGGAGGACATGACCGATCTGCCTTCGGCTGCCGGCGCCCACGATCTTGGACCGGGATCCTCTCCTGCCGCCTCGGCGAGCATTTGGCCCCACGTCGAAAACCAGCTGGTGGATCTGGTGCTGGAAAACCATTCCACCATCATCTTCGCCAACTCCCGCCGGCTGGCCGAGCGCCTCACCGGGCGGCTCAACGAGATCTATGCCGAGCGCGAGGGATTCAGCACCGAAGATGCTTCCACCTCGACCCCGGCGGCGATGATGGCCCAGGCCGGCTCTACCGCGGCCTCAAATCCGGAAGCACCCCTGCTGGCCCGTGCCCACCACGGCTCGGTCTCCAAGGACGCGCGCGCCCAGATCGAAGAGGATCTGAAGCTGGGCAACCTGCGTGCGGTGGTGGCCACCAGCTCGCTGGAACTAGGCATCGACATGGGCCTGGTGGATCTGGTCATCCAAGTCGAATCCCCCAATTCCGTCTCCTCCGGACTGCAGCGTGTAGGCCGTGCCGGGCACCAGGTAGGTTCGGTCTCCCAGGGCATCTTCTTCCCCAAGCACCGTGCGGATCTGCTCTCCACCGCGCTGGTGGTCACGCGAATGCGCCAAGGATCCATCGAGAAGATGGTCATCCCGGCCAACCCGCTGGATGTGCTGGCCCAGCAGACCCTGGCCGCGGTGGCCATGGAAGACCTGGAAGTCGAGAAGTGGTTCGAGACGGTACGCCGGTGCGCGCCCTATGAGCAGCTTCCGCGCAGCGCCTATATGGCCACCTTGGACATGCTCTCGGGCAAATACCCCTCGGATGAATTCGCCACCCTCAAACCACGGCTGATCTGGGATCGCGATGCCGGCACGCTCAGCGCCCGCCCCGGGGCGCAACGCCTCGCGGTCATTTCCGGCGGCACCATCCCGGACCGCGGGCTCTTCGGCGTCTTCCTCGCCGGCGCCGAGGATGACAAGGCTCCCAAGCGCGTGGGCGAGCTGGACGAGGAAATGGTCTACGAGTCGCGGGTCGGGGACGTTTTTGCCCTGGGCGCGACCAGCTGGCGCATCGAAGACATCACCCATGACCGCGTGCTGGTCACCCCGGCCTTCGGCCAACCCGGAAAGCTGCCGTTCTGGCACGGCGATGGGCTGGGCCGCCCGGTGGAACTTGGCTCGGCCCTGGGCGAATTCACCACCAGCTTGCTGGCCAGCGAACGCACCGAGGCATCTGCGGTTTTGCGCACCGGCGGACTGGATGACTTCGCCGCCAATAACCTCTTGAACTATCTGGGAGAGCAGCGCCGGGCCACCGGCCAGGTGCCCAACCACCAGAACTTCGTGATCGAGCGTTTCCACGATGAGCTCGGCGATTGGCGGGTCATCCTGCATTCGCCCTTCGGCCTGGCTGTCCATGCCCCGTGGGCACTGGCCGTGGGTGCGCGGGTGCGCGAACGCTGGGGACTGGATGCTTCGGCGATGGCCGCCGATGATGGCATTGTGCTGCGCATTCCGGCCATGGATGACCAAGCACCGGGAGCAGACCTTTTTGCTTTTGAAGCCGATGAAATCATCGACGTGGTCACCTCGCAGGTGGCGAATTCTGCATTGTTCGCCTCCCGTTTCCGCGAGTGCGCGGCAAGAGCCTTGCTGCTGCCCCGGATCAATCCAAGCAAGCGCACCCCCTTGTGGCAGCAACGCCAGCGGGCCAGCCAGCTGCTTGATGTCGCCCGGAATTACCCGGACTTCCCGATCATCCTTGAAACCGTGCGCGAATGCCTGAACGACGTTTATGATCTGCCGGCCCTGTCTTCGATTCTGTCCAAGGTCTCGTCGCGCGCGATCCGGCTGGTGGAAGTCACCACCGAGCTGCCTTCGCCTTTCGCCCAGTCCCTGCTCTTCGGCTATGTTGCACAGTTCCTCTACGAATCCGACGCACCGCTGGCTGAGCGCCGCGCGGCAGCGCTGAGCCTGGACCCGGTGCTGCTTGGTGAATTGCTAGGCCGCAATGATGTGCGTGAAATCCTGGATCCTCAGGTCATCACCGGGTTGCAGGAACAGTTGCAGTACCGGGCGGAAAACCGGCGCCTGGCCGGCATGGAAGGCGCAGCCGACCTGCTGCGCTTGTTGGGCCCGTTGGCTATTGAACAGCTGGCCACTCGGCTGCGTGATCCGAATGATGACAGCGCGCCGCTGGACCCAGCAATGGCCCGGGAACATGCCGAGGCCCTGGTTGCCACCCGGCGGGCCTTTACCCTGCGCCACGGCGGGTCCTTGGCCTACGCGGCGATCGAGGATGCCGGCAAGTTGCGTGATGCCCTGGGCACCCCGTTGCCCACAGGAATTCCTGCCGCATTCCTGGAGCCAGCGACGGACCCCATCCAGGACCTCATCTCGCGCTTCGCCCGCACCCATGTTCCGTTTACGCTCACTGAAATTGCCGCCGAGCTTTCACTCGGCGTTGCGGTGCTGCGGCCCATACTCGACCAATTGGTAGCCGCCGGCCGGCTGTCGGTCGGCGCGTTCCGCCCGGTGGAACTTGTTCCCGAAGGCATTAGCGGTGATGAATACTGCGATGTCCAGGTGCTGCGCACCATCCGCACCAGGTCCTTGGCCGCCCTCCGCGCCGAAGTGGAGCCAGTTGACCAGAACACCTACGCCCGGTTCCTTCCTGCTTGGCAGCAGGTGGGCTCAACGCTCAGCGGCGCTGACGGCCTCTATGAAGTCGTCGCCCAGCTGGCCGGGGCCGAGGTGCCTGCCTCGGCGCTGGAATCCTTCATTCTTCCTGCCCGGCTCAAGGGGTACCAGAGCTCTT
This sequence comes from Glutamicibacter halophytocola, assembly GCF_001302565.1. Lineage (NCBI taxonomy): Bacteria > Bacillati > Actinomycetota > Actinomycetes > Micrococcales > Micrococcaceae > Glutamicibacter > Glutamicibacter halophytocola. The sequence goes on along the minus strand of NZ_CP012750.1, from coordinate 491,252 downwards.
GGCTGGATGAGCTGTGCAGTGCAGGAGATGTCCTGGTGTGCGGTGCCGGTGCGGCCGGAGGCAAGGATGGCTGGTTGTCATTGCATACCGCCGAACACGCCGCGCTCTCCCTGCCAGCACCTGATTCCAGCGATTTGCAGGCACTGGATCTGCGCGTGCTCGAAGCCTTTGAATCAACAGGCGCCTACTTTGCCGAGGAGCTCGCCGCCCGGATCCACCATCCCGATAAGCCTCCAGTGAGCGCCGTCGATATTGCGGAGTCATGCTGGCGGCTTTTCTGGGCGGGTTTCATTTCTCCCGACACTCTGGCACCGATTCGCGGTTACCTGGCGGGCGGAAGCACTGCGCACAAGATTGCCAAGCCGGCGCCGCGGGCTCGGGCTGCCAGGCTCAATCGCCTCTCGGGTCTCAACCGCTTGGCCCAGGACCACGGGGGATCCCCCATGCGTGGCCCGCGTGGTTCCGCACGATGGTCGCTGCTCCCCCAGCCGGTGGCAGATCCAACCATTTCAGCCCATGCCACAGCCGAGATCATGCTGGAACGCTACGGAGTGCTCACCCGCGGCTCGGTCGCGGCCGAAGCAGTGCCCGGAGGTTTCGGCCAGCTCTACCGGATCCTGTCCAAGCTGGAAGAAGCCGGTCATGCGCGGCGGGGCTATTTCGTCGAAAAACTGGGGGCCGCCCAGTTTTCCACTTCCACCACCATTGACCGTTTGCGCGCTTATCAGCTTTCCGATGACCCGCGCCGGCAGCCTGTGGCCCAGGTGCTTGCGTCGACCGACCCGGCGAATCCCTACGGTGCGGCGCTGGGCTGGCCAGCCACGCAAACCGGGCACCGCCCCGGGCGCAAAGCCGGGGCCATTGTGGGCTTGCTGGATGGCCAGCTGTGCTTCTATCTGGAGCGCGGCGGTCGCACCGTGTTGACCTTTGCCCAGTTGGCTGAAGAGTCGTGGAACATTATTGCCACGCATTTGGTGGCAGCTTTGCGCACGGCCAAGGTGGAGAAAATCGCCATCGCTACCGTGGACGGACAACCAGTCCTGGACCATCCGGTGGGAATCGCACTATTGGCCGCGGGATTCTATTCAACGCCGCAAGGCATTCGTTTCCGGCGCTGATTGACCGGCAGAAAGAAGAGCTCTCATGCCCGAAGGGGATTCCGTCTATCGTGCCACTGCCCGGCTTCATCAGGCGCTGGCAGGGCAAACACTGTTGTCCTCGGACTTTCGAGTTCCAGCCTTGGCGACAACAGATCTCACGGATTATTCAGTGCATGAAGTAGTTCCGGCCGGCAAGCATCTGCTGATGCGATTGCGTCCCCCTGCTGCTGGGTCCTCCGGGTTCGCCGCTAAGCCGCTGACCTTGCATTCGCATTTGCTCATGGAAGGCCGTTGGGATCTGTATGCGGACAACGAACGCTGGAAGAAACCGGCTCACACCGCACGCGTAGTGCTCAAGACCCCTGCGGTGACGGCCGTGGGCTTCGATATTGCGCAGGTGCGTTTGGTGCCCACCGAGCAGGAAAACGACCTCATCGGCCATTTGGGCCCTGATCTGCTGGGTGCGGATTGGGACCCGGAGCTTGCCGCAGACAACCTGCGCCGCAATCCGCGCCAAGGCATCGGCCAAGCATTATTGGATCAACGGATCATGGCCGGCGTGGGGAATGTGTACCGTTGCGAGATCCTGTTCCTCCGCCGTTTGCATCCGCTGGTTGAAGTCGGGCAGATCGCTGATCTGCTGGCAGTGGTGAATCTGGCTCATCGGCTTCTGACAATTAATAAGGACCGGCCACGGCGCGTCACCACCGGCCAAGAACGAACCCGGGAACCTCTCTGGGTTTATGGGCGTGCCGGAAAACCTTGCCTCCGCTGCGGCGGCCCCATCGCCATGCTCAAGATTCCTTCCACCCCAGAAGGCGCCGAGCGGGATTGCTATTGGTGCCCGCATTGCCAGCCGGCGGTCTGAAGTCCTGGCGCCGGGATGAAAGAATAGCCCTTATGGCTATGGAATCCCCGCTCCCCGTTCGCAATGGTGTTAATGCAACCCGATTGCGCCTTCCACACAATGGAGCGTGGGCCACCGTCGCCGAATATCTCCTGGAGCGCTTCGGCCATGTGGACCCCGAAGGCATCCTGCGGCGCTTCGACAACCAAGAAATTGTCGGCCTCGGAGGAGTGCCGCTAGACCGGCAGACTCCCATGGGTGAGCATGAGTTCATTTGGTACTATCGTTCGCTTCCGGTAGAAACGCCGATACCTTTTGAGGCCAAGATCCTGCATCAGGATGAGCACCTGCTGGTAGTTGATAAGCCGCATTTTTTGCCAACCACCCCCGGTGGCCGGTTCATCCAGGAATCGGCTTTGGTGCGCCTGCGCAACCAGACCGGCATCGATGATCTTGTGCCGATGCATCGGCTGGATCGGGCCACCGCTGGCGTGATTCTTTTTGCGGTCAACCCGGAAACCCGTGGCGCCTACCAAATGCTTTTTGAACGCCGTGAAATCAGCAAGCGCTACAAGGCCGTCGTTGCACTGCAGCCCGGCCCCGGGCTGGAAACTGGCCGGGTTCTCCAGCCCAACGGCGAACACTCGCTGGTCAAGGACACAACCCAATTGCATGATCTGCTTGGCCAGATGCCCCTGATTTACGAAAATCGGATGTCCAAGGTCAAAGGCCAGTTGCGATCCATCGTCGAGGACGGCGCACCGAACGCGAAGACCTTTATTGATGTTGAATCCGTGGGCTATAGCGCCGGCCACCATGCAGGTTTGGAGGTCGCGTTGATGGATCTCAAGCCGCATTCGGGCAAGACCCACCAGTTGCGCGTTCACCTCGCCTCCCTGGGCCTGGGGATTATCAATGATGCCTTTTACCCGCGCTTATGGGATTTGGCTCCGGATGATTATCAGCGCCCGCTCCAGCTGCTGGCGCACACCATTTCCTTCACCGACCCGCTGAGCGGAATTGAGCGCAGTTTCAGCTCGGCGCAGCAGCTCGCCGAAGCTCCGGCGGCCTAGCCGGGGTTTCTGTTCGCCAGCGAAGTACCCTAGGCTGTTGCTGATAACTCAGCAATCGTTAGGGACTCCAGCATCATGTCCGAGCAGCATCCGACCCCACCGCTCAATTCACTGATGGAGTCCGGCCAGCAGGCCGCGCCCGCGCACTCCGCCGAGCACGAGTCCGTGCTGCCCTACCCGGCTCCGGATCACCGTCCCAATCCCGAGGTTGAGCCGTTCGACATGATTCGCGGCTGCCTATTGGCGGCGGCATCCTTGCTATTGCTCATTACTTCGCTGGTGTTTTCTTCCTCCATGAACGGGCGCGATCGCATTAGCCTGCTTGACAGCAGCGCGGTTCCGGCGGTGATCTGGCCAGCTGCGGCAGTCTTCTTGCTCGCTAGCGCCGTGTTTTCGCTCCGCAAGGATCAGCGCTCGGCCCGCCGCCAGCGAGTGGCCAGCCTTTATGCGATCAGTGCCGCTGCCTTGTGCGCCTGCGCGATCGTCCTTGCGGCTGGATTCCTTCCGGCCGCTGCGGCAATAGTCGCTACGCTCGCTTCGCTCTTGTCCCTGGTGGGGGTTCACCAGCTGAATCGGCTGACGGCACGCACCAAGGCCGAACGCTGGCTTGGTGATGCGCCACTGAGTTTCCTTGCTGGTTTTTCCATGGCGTACACGCTGCACCTCTGGTTTGCCGTGGCAGGCTGGAACGATCTCAGCCATTCCTTGCAGGTTTCCCTGGCAACTGCTGCGGTGTCCTTGGCAGCCGCCGGATTTGCGCATACCGGGCGCGGGCGACACGCCCTGGCCAGCGGTTTTGGCATCGCCATGATTGCCGCGGCCATCAACGGGTGGCTCTCGGAGGCGACCGCATTGTGGGTGAGCGCGATCTGCATTCTGATGTCCTTGCTGGTATTCCTGATGGCCGAAAACCGCCGGTTCCGGATCAGCCACGCAGAACATCGGGCCCAGCGCGGCAAGCCCGTGGAATTCTAGGGCCTGCCGCCGCGTGGTTCCTAGCGAGGGGCCATGCGGATGGCGCCGTCCAGGCGGATGGTTTCGCCGTTGAGCATCGGGTTGGCCACGATATGCTCCACCAGGGCCGCATACTCGTCCGGGCGTCCCAGGCGCGAGGGGTGCGGCACCTGCGCCCCGAGGGAATCCTGTGCCGCCTGCGGCAGGGAATCCATCATCGGGGTGTGGAAAATGCCCGGCGCAATGGTCATCACCCTGATCTGGTGGCTGGCCAGCTCGCGAGCCAAGGGCAAGGTCATTGCTGCCACAGCGCCCTTGGAGGCGGCATAGGCAGGTTGTCCGATCTGTCCATCGAAGGCCGCCACCGAGGCGGTATTCACGATGACTCCGCGTTCGGTCGTCCCATTGTTGTCGGTCAGCGCTTCACTGTGCACCATGGATTCGGCGGCGAGGCGCAGTACGTTGAAGGTGCCATTCACGTTGATATCCAGCACCTTGGAGAAGCGTTCCAGCGGCAAAACGCCGTCGCGGCCCAGCACCTTGCCCGGGGTAGCAACTCCGGCGCAATTGACGACAACGCGCAGCACGCCAAGTTCCTTGCACCGCTCGATCGCGGTGGCGACCTGCTGCGGGTCGGTGACGTCGGCCGGGGCATAGCGGACGTTTGATCCGATCTGCGCCGCGATTTCATCGCCGTCATCGCGAGGAAGATCCACCACGAGAACGTGCTTGGCCGTGGCGGCGAGTCTCTGGGCGGTGGCCCGGCCCAAGCCCGAAAGTCCGCCGGTGACCAGCGCGACCGAATCCTGCAACTGCATGCTTACCCCTTTGTAGTCAGTACACTTATCCGCCAGCCTACTGCCGTGCCAGCTGCGGCAAAAGCAGCCCAAAGGTCCAGAGACAAAAAATTGCTGGATGTTCGGCAAGAACATCCAGCAATTTTTGAGCCCAGAATCGAATTAGTGCTTTTCAGCCGCAGCTGGTTGGGCGTCGAGGCTCACCAGGTCCTTTTTGCCGCCAAGCAGGAACCCGATGATGATAATGCCGACGCTGCAGCCGGCACCGATCAAGAAGCCAGGCTGGAAGCCGTCCACTGCAGCGGTCACCTGGTCGCTGCCCGAGGCCAGCCTTGAGGCGGTGGTCGATGCAACCACGCCTACGAGCAGCGCGGTGCCCATGGCGCCGGCCAGCTGCTGCAGGGTGGAAAGCAGTGCCGAACCATGCGAGTGCAGGTGGTGCGGCAGCGGGTTCAGCGCGGTGGTGAACGCCGGGGTGAAGATGAACGCCAGTCCCAAGCTCATCACCAGGTGCAGCACGACCAGCAACCAGATGGGGGTGCTTTCATCCAGGATCAGCGCATAGCCCAGCAGGGAAGCCAGCAGGATGATGGCACCCGGAACGATCAGCGGGCGAGCACCTACGCGGTCGTACAATTTGCCAACCATCGGAGCCATGATGCCCATGAGCAAACCGCCGGGAAGCATGATCAGGCCGGTGGTCAAGGTTTCGATCCCCAGCACATTGGTGAAGAACATCGGCAGCAGGATGATGACACCGAACAGGGAGATCATCGCGAACATCATCAGCAACAGCGAGAGCGTGAAGTCCTTGAAGTTCAGCGGCCGCAGATCCAGCAGGGCCTTGTCTTCCTTCTGCAACCGCAGTTGCAGGAAGACAAAGGCGGCCAGGCACAGCAGTGCAATGACCAGGATGCCAATGTTGACCGGGCTGACCCCCGCGGACAGCCGGCTCAGGCCGAAGACCAAGCCGCCGAAGGCAGGGATGGCCAGGATGACCGAAGCCGCCGACAACGGGGTGGATGCGCCGTCCACCTCGGTGGACAAGCGCGGGGTGCCGATGACCAGGGCAGCGATCGCGATCGGGATGATCACGATGAACATGAAGCGCCAGGACAGGTACTGCAAGATCAGCCCGGACAGCGTGGGGCCGATGGCCGGAGCCACCGAGATCACGATGGACACGTTGCCCATCAGCACACCACGGCGTTCGGCCGGGACAAGGTGCAAGATGGTGGTCATCAGCAACGGCATCATGATGGCGGTACCGCAGGCCTGGATCACGCGGGCGACCAGAAGGACGGTGAGCCCCGGTGCCGCAGCGGCCAGGATGGTGCCCAGGGTGAACAGGCCGATGGCCAGCACAAATACATTGCGCACGCTCAGCCGTTGCAGCAGGAATCCGGTCATTGGAATGACCACTGCCATGGTGAGCATGAAGATCGTAGACAGCCACTGGATGGCGTCCGGGGTGACGTTGAATTCATGCATCAGAACGGGCAAGGCCACGTTCATGATGGTCTCGTTCAAGATGACCACGAAGCTGGATACGATCAGCACCGCAATCGTGGTGAAGTTCTTTTTGCTCAGTCGTTCTGGAGCGTTCGTCACGGCAGAATTCTGCTTCCACGAGTAATTGAAAAGGGGATGTGCTTTCCGAGGCCCGCATTGAACGCACAGGCAAGGGATTGGGATAGCTCAATCAATTTTATCCGGAGAACTCCAGCGGCACTAGAGCGCGCTGGCAGCCAATTGGTGAGTTACGCAACACAGATACAGCTTCATGGATCAAATGGGGTTTGTGTACGAAGATAGAAGCATGAACGTGCGCACCCCAGATCCTTATCCCGGATGGCTTTCTGATGAAGATCTCTATGAGGCGCGCCAGCGCCTGCCAATGCTCTACGTTGAAGCGATTCCAGTTCGCCTCGACCCGCTGGGCTACGTGAATGAAGTAGGGCTTCTGCTGACCGGCGACGACGACGGGCGCATGCTGCGAACCTTCGTTTCCGGACGCGTGATGTACCGCGAAACAATTCGCGCTGCCCTGATTCGGCACATCGAAAAGGATCTGGGCACCTTGGTGCTGCCGCAGCTCCCTGCTTCCCCGGTTCCATTCACCGTGGCGGAGTACTTCCCGGCTCCGAGCGAAACGGGCCTGACCGATGACCGCCAGCACGCGGTATCCATGTGCTACATCGTCCCGGTGCGAGGCGAGTCCTCTCCGCGCCAAGACGCGCTTGAACTGACCTGGCTTTCGCCTGCGGAGGCGTTGAGCTCCGACATCCAGGGCGAGTTTGCCGGCGGCCGTGAAAATATTCTCCGCCAGGCATTAGCCCACGTAGGCGTGAATATCTAAGTTCAGCTTCCGCTCTTGGGAAGCAGGCCCTGCTTGCGCTTGAGGACCAGGCCGAACCAGCTTCCCAAGAGCACGCCGAGCATGCCCACGGCGCAGCCGATCAGGGTTTCGACCACACGGTCGTACATCACTGCGCCACTGAGCCCGGTCCCCAGGGATATTCCCACCAGCGCCATCGGCGTAATGAAGACCTGTGCCAGGAAGTAATTGCGCATCACCAGCAACTCGGCCAGGAATTGGCAGACTGCGATCACGGCCAATAAGATCCAAACCTGCGGATTGAGCCAGATCAGCAGCGCCATCAAGATCATGCCCACCAGGGTGCCAAGCACACGGTGCACACCACGGCGGATTCGCAATCTGGTGGTGTGTCCAACCAGCGGCACCACCGCGGCCACCATGGCCCAATAGTTGTGGCCAGCCGATAGCTGGGATCCCACGGTATTGGCAAGAATTCCGGCCACCCCGGCCGAAAGTATGTAAAACAGCCCTTCCCACCAGATCGCCTTGCGCACGTTGTCGGAAAGCGGCGGCAAGGGGGTCCTCTGCCAGAGATTGGCCCACTGCCCCAGGGCTCCTGCCGACCCAATGACCAAGGCCAGCAAGATGGTCAGTGCAGCCACCAGCAGGGCTTCGCCCATCGGCGCCGGATGGGGGATCGAGGCAATGGCCGCAAAAGCGAAGATGTGGAACAGGGAACCGCCGGGGCGCAATCGCATTAAGCCAACAAGCACCGAGCAGATGCCGGCGACCAGGGTGGTTGCACCGACAATCTGCCACTTCATCACCTCTGGATTTTCATGGTCAATCCACCAATATGAGGCGGACAGGGCCACTGCGATGACGACAAAGAACAATAGCCCCGAGCGAATCTGCATCCGCAGGCGGTTCCAATAGCCATCAACTCGGCCGTAGACACCGGTGAAGGCGCCGAAGACGGCGAAGACCACGAGGTCCAACCGGTCGATGGCAAAAAGGGTGATGAGCGGCGCAAAGATGCCGATGCCGGTGCGCAACCCAATCCAGTGGTCATTGCGGGCCGGGCCGAGCGTGATCAGCGCTTTGGTTGATTCCTTCAGTTTCTCCAGGCCCACAGTTTCCTTCCGTCGCGTTGGACACAACGCACATCTCCCATTATTCGCTCATTGCCTTGTGAGGGGCTAGGTATGCGGGCACATTGGCACTGTCGTTTTCCTCACCGACGCGTTAATACGGCACACTTGGTACGTGCCCGAAAAGAACTTTGACCCCAGCGCCCCACATGCCCGCCAGGAAGAATTCGGATTTGAGGTCGGAACCCGGCTCACCGCACCCGACGGCTCCCCCATGCTGGGCCGCACCGGTGTAATCCGCACGCCGCACGGCGAGATCAAAACACCTGCGTTCATCGCGGTGGGCACCAAGGCTACCGTCAAGGCAGTGACCCCGGCCCAGGTTGAAGAGCTCGGAGCCCAGGCGGTCTTGTCCAACGCCTACCACCTGTACCTGCAGCCGGGTGCGGATATCCTCGATGAGGCCGGCGGGCTGGGCAAGTTCATGGGCTGGCATGGTCCTACCTTCACCGACTCCGGCGGATTCCAGGTGATGTCCTTGGGCTCCGGTTTCAAGAAGGTCATCGATATGAAGTCCGTTGACCAGTCAGGCCCGGATGACGCGGTAGCGCCGGGTAAGGAACGCCTGGCCAACGTAGACGAGGACGGCGTCTGGTTCAAATCCCACCTTGATGGCACCAAGCATCGTTTCTCGCCAGAAATATCCATGGGGGTCCAGCACCAGATCGGCGCGGACATCATGTTCGCCTTTGACGAGCTGACCACCTTGCAGAATTCGCGTGGCTACCAGGTTGAGTCCTTGGAGCGCACCCGCCGCTGGGCTGAGCGCTGCATCGCCGAGCACTTCGCGCTGACCGATTCCCGCGAAGGCAAGGAATACCAGGCCCTGTTCGGCGTGATCCAGGGTGCGCAGTACGAGGATCTCCGTCGCAAGGCCTGCCAGGATCTTGGGGCCATGGCCTTCGATGGTTTTGGCATCGGCGGCGCCTTGGAGAAGGAAAATCTTGGAACCATCGTTGGCTGGTGCGCCGAGGAGCTTCCGGAGGACAAGCCTCGCCACCTGCTGGGCATTTCCGAGCCTGATGACATCTTTACGGCCATTGAAAACGGTGCAGACACTTTTGACTGCGTCTCCCCTACTCGCGTGGCCCGCAACTCCGCTTTCTACACGCCGTGGGGCCGCTTCAATCTTTCAGGCGCCCGCTACAAGCGCGATTTCACCCCTCTGGTGGAAGGCTGCGATTGCTACACCTGCCAGAACTTCACCCGCGCGTACATTCACCACTTGTACAAGGGCAAGGAACTGCTCAGCCACACCCTGATTTCCATCCACAACGAGCACTTCACTGTCGGCTTGGTTGAATCTGCCCGCCAGGCACTGGAGGATGGCACCTTCTTCGAGCTCAAGGATCAGGTCTTGGCAAGCTACTACGCTGGCAAGCCGGATCCACAGGGCCAGCCGGCCGCTAAGTAGCCAAGACTATAAAGCTGTGGGCATCGTTGTCCCGCCGTGCGGCGGGACAACGATGCCCACTTTTCGTATTTAGGCCGAAGCTGCCACTACTTTTCTGATCATTGGCAGATGCATGATTCCATCGTCGTCAAAGTCTTCGCCGCAGCGTTCAAAGCCGAACTTTCCGTACCAGCCTTCCAGCTGGGTTTGCGCGCCAAGGTGAATCCGGGCGTCGGTTCGGCACATGTCCACCGCTCGTTCCATCAGCATTCCAGCCACCCCGCGGCCGCGGGCTTCAAGCTTTGTGGCAACCCGTCCAATATGCGGGTCCTCCCCGTGAACGTCAAGGATGCGCACGGTGCACAGCAATTCCCCGTCTTCCCATGCGCTCAGATGCACCGTACCCTCGGCAAGGTCCAAGCCATCCAAATCCGGGTAGGACGAACGCTGCTCGACAATAAAAACGTGGGTACGCAATTTGAGCAACGCGTACAGCCGCTGGGTGTCGAGATCTTCAGGGTTTTGAATTGCTATTTCTACGTTCATCGTCTCATCCTATCCACGCGATCTCCTCGGAAACTCTCCGACCAGTAATCGTAAAGCAGGGACGGTGAATACCGAGGAAATCACCCATAGCGGCCAGGCAATTTCAGTGCTCGGGCTAAGCGCCAGCGAAAACATCGGAGCAAAGGTCGCCATAGCGCGAACCAGCGTGGAGAGTTCGCTGAATAGGACGAAGCCAATCGTCGCTTCGCTGGTGGCACTGCCCAGCAGGCTCTCCCAGTCGCGTTCCTTGCGTTGTGCATGCCCGAGGCTGGCCGCTGCGCTGCCCAGGGCCCCGATGACCAGCGCAGCGCACCACAACCAGAAGCGGCTCAGGTCCACAATGCCCAGCAGTCCTAGTCCCCCGGTCAATGCGCTCAGCGCTACGGCGCTGTAGAGCACGGCAAATAGGGCCGCTGTTTGGCTCAATCTGGCAGCTGATTGCCCCAGGTGTTGTGTCAGTTGAGGCTGCGTGAGCAATGGGGCAATGACTCCCGAGAGATTCAGGGCCAACAGCACGCCGAGAGCCGCATAAAAGACCACGGCGCTCAACGGGTTCGCGACCTGGTCAACGGCCGCCGCCAAGGCCATCACGAGCAGCAGATAGCCAGCGGTGGTGCGCCAATAGCCGGCTCGCATCAGGCGCAACGCCAGGATCCTCCAGATCACTGGCAGCCTCGCGGCGATGAGCGTTCCGTGTCGGCGTCTGCGGCCGATGGCAACCGCTGAAGGACCGGTGGCGGCCCGGCCATCGGCCTGCATTAGAGTACCGAGCGCCAGCTGTTGCTTCTCGCCTGATGAGCGGAGGGAGCGCGAGCCAATGTGCCGGTTGCGCTGCATCGCCCACCAGGTGCCAATTATGCCCAGGGGCAGCAAGATGGCGGAGGCATAAGTCCATGTGCGTAATTGCAGAATTGAAGCAGCAACGCCTTGCACTGCGCTCATGGTCCATTGGTTCTCCGCTGCCAGCAAGCCCCAGGAGACCGCAAGCACAGCAATGATTGCCATGACAGATCTTCCGAACCAGCGTTGCGCCGGGCTTTGCAGCCCGAAGCTTTGCACGATGACTCCTGCATTGGCTAACAGGAGGCCGGCCAGGACAAAGCAAGCCAATGCACAACCAGCCAGCAGCGGGTCGAAGGCACCGGTTAGGCCGTAGAGGACGATCAGCCACAACACCCCGGCAAAGGCGCTTGCGAGCATCCCGAATAACAGCGCCTTGCGCAGGGCCCGGGCCCGAAGGGAGGCGGAACTAAGCGGCAAGGGCAACCACCAGTCGGCCGTGGCCGCATTCACGGCCACCGGGCCCAGGTGCAATAGCAATCGCAACAGCCAGATGGCGGCAAGCACCAGCAAGATTGGAGACAGCTCTTGGAGGCTCCATACTGCAATCGGCATTTTTGGGTGCGCTACGCCTTGCCCAAGCAGGGCGAAGATGAGTCCGAAGATCGCGCTGAACAAATATGCCAGGGCCACAAGAGCGGCCAGCACCCATACGTAGGCGTCCGAAAAACTATCAAAGCGTTCTGAAAAGTTCCGCCGTCGCTTGGCTCGGAGGATGAGTTGCTTCGGATCGAATCCGGAAGCTCCGACCAATCCTTCGCTATCGTTCAAGCCACTGCGCTCCAGCCTCGGCGCTGAGAATTCTGCCTTGATCCTCATCTAGCAGCAGGGCATGGTCAAGGCTCTGGCGAAGCAGTTGCGGGTCGTGAGTAACGACGAGCAAGGTCGTTGCGCACTGCCGCAGCGCAGCTAGCCGTGCATAGAGCTTCTGCCTGATCCGCAGGTCCAAACGCTGTTCTGGTTCGTCGAGAAGCACCAGCTGGGCTGGCCGAATCAAGGTTGCAGCCAGTAACACCTTGCGCCTTTGGCCCGAGGACAGTTCACCGGGAAGCAATCCGGCGACTGCTTGCAGATTGAAAAATTCGAGCTCTTCTTCAACTTTCTGTTGCCATGAAAGCAATCCGTGGCCACGAGCCACCAATTCAAGATGCTCGGCGACACTGAGTTCCTCGAAGAATGTCCCGTCGGCGATTTGGACTGCTACCTCTCGGCGGAAGGCCTTCGAATCCTCATCCACGGGCAGACCAAGGAATTGAACCTCGCCGTGCATCGGTGGAAGATGTCCGAGGATGGTGCGAATCAACGTGGATTTTCCGCTGCCGTTGGCCCCGATAATTCCCACTCCCTGTCCTGCGGACAGGTGCAGGTTCAGTGGTCCGCAGATGGTTCGTTGCGCATATCCGATGGTCAGGTCTTTTGCTTCCAATTGGTATTCAGTGCTCTGACCTGTCTGCATGGTGACAACGTTAGCCTCCGGTTACAGCTGTGGGCATCGTCCTTGCGGATGATGCCCACAGGTTGCCTAGCTTGCGTTGGCGGCTTGGATATAGCCTGGCTCGCGTTTCTTGAACCATCGGATGACCAATGAGGTCACCGGCACCAGAATGATTTCAACAGCTGTCTTGTAAACGAATCCAACGACTACGTAGTTGATGAAGTTCGGAGCGTCGCTAATACCGATGACCGGGGCGGCGATGGCGCAGAAGATCAGCGTATCCAAGAACTCGCCGACGCCGCTGGAGCCGATCAGGCGTCCAATCAGCCCGCGTTCACCAGTGCGTTCCTTGAGCTTGACCAGCACCCACGAATTGGCGAACTGGCCGACGAAGAATCCACAGGCCGAAGCAAGGACAATCTGCCAGATTGGCCCCAAGGTCCGTTCCAAGGCTTCTTGCCCATCGTAGAATTCCGCGGAAGGCAGCTGGATCATGATCCAGAACGAGATCACCGCGAAGATGGCCAGCGCAAAGGTGAGAATGATCGATCGGCGAGCTGCTTTCAGCCCGTACACTTCCGAAATGACGTCGCCGAGGATGTAGGCCATTGGAAACAGGAAGAAGCCGCCGTCGGTAATGACAGGTCCGAAGCTCACGCCTTTGGAGGCGCCGATGTTCGAGAGGATCACGATCGCGCCCATCAGGGTGAGTACCGTGGAGAAGTAGGGGGAACCGGCCGAAGCGAAGACCGCTTTTTTGGTTTTGGTCAGATTATTTGCGGCGTTGATTTCGCCCATGCTAGTTGTCCTTGTCAAAGTGGTTCGCCAGAATTTTGCGACGAAGGCATGCCCCTGCCCTGTAAAAAGGTGGAGTTTCAGCCTGCGTGCTGTTCCGCTGTATTAGCACTTACCTAGCAAGTATCCCATGTTGGTCCCTGGTGGTTGCTGATTGCTTTAGCACACAACCAAGTTCTAGGAATAAAAAATCCGAGAATTCAGCATCTCACTACTACTTCTTCGAAATATTAAATCGAGGAATCTAATACCGCAGTGATCACTCTCCCGTGCATCCGCATGAATTTTTTCATTTTTTGAACGCGTTCAAAAAATGCTAGACTGAACTTCACCACATTGCTTTTGAAGGGCCGATGAGTATCCAACCACGCACCGAAAAAGGTCGTCAGACGCAGGCCAAGCTCCTATCGACCGCTTTGGACTGCTTTGCCGAAGATGGCTACCGGGCGTCGAGCATGCGAATTATTGCCGCCAACGCCGGAGTGTCCCTTTCCCACGCCTACTACTACTTCCAATCCAAGGAAGACATCGTCGCCCAGCTGCTGCTGAACCTGCGCAACGAGCAGTACGGGCTTTGCCAAGGACGCTTGGATGAGGGCAATACCCTGGAATCCAATATCCGCGCGGTACTGGATGCCGGGGTCCTTGCGTTGGCGCCCTATCATGAGTTCGGTCCGGTCTTCTTGAAGGTTTTGCTGTCCGACGAATACGCCAATGAACAGGTGTCGAAAATTGAGCTCTCGCTGTGGGAACAAGCCGTTGCTGGCGCCCGGCCGTTGCCGCCGCTGGGAATCCGCCGCGATCTGCCGAAGTTCCTTCTGCTGGTGTCCCGCCATGTCTTTTCCGCGTGGGCCTATGACCAGTCGGCGCAGCAGCGCCGCTCCCGAGCGCTGATGAAAAATATGGCACCGGTGGTCGCCAAGTTCGCGGTGCTTTGCCGCCTGCCGGTGGTCCGATCCCTCTTTGAGGACATCTTGGCCCTGATGGATTCAAAAGCCATCGACAAAGCCGAGGTCGACCTGCCGGTTCGCTCGACTTTGCGGCGCCCCAAGGCCTCCTAGTTCCAGCGCCATCCGGCGGGGACATTGCAACAGGGCAACCCAGTTGAGTATTGCCCAGTTTTTAGGCGTAAAGTCTGTGTTGCCGACAGGTGATCCCTAGCGAACCAAAAGGAGAACGCAACACCATGAGCTCAACTGCGCGAACATTGCCAAGTTGGACCAGCGACTACGCATTACTTCGCGACCGCATTGCATCCTTCCCCAACCAGCAGGAAATTCGTTCGGTGCACCAGGACGGCGATGACGTAGAAATCTTGCGTTATTGGCCAGAGGATTCATGGACCGCGCCGGCAGATGCGCAGCGATTGATCTTCTTGGGTCCCGCCAACAACAGCACCCGAGCCAAGCTGCAGGGCGAGGGGTGGCAGCACAGCGCAACGATGCACCTGCTGGCAGGAAAGCCCGAAGACGTTGAACAGGTCGTCAAGCTTTCCGACACCTCTGGGCTTTTCGAAGCTCCCATGGAAAACTACGATGTCGTCGAGGTAACGGACTTCGACCGTCCCGTAGCCCGCGGCCGAATGCATTTTGGCCCAACCTATGGCCTGCTCAACGATCCCGATCTGTTCTCCCCCGATGATCCGGACACGGCTCGTCGCGCCGTGCTGGCCAACTTCGCCGGCTCGGCTTTCAGCCACGGCCTGCCCTGGCTGCTCTTGGTAGCCACAGAAGAACATGCCGCGCACCTGCCGGCCGGATGGTCCAAGGCGACCGAGCTGGCCTTCTGGCAGCATAATTAAATCGATTCCATTCCGCACTACTTTTAATTGAGACTATGACTAATACAAACACTGTTGACCCAGCCATCACCTTGACCATCGCCGGCTCCGAAGCCACCGGTGGCGCTGGCGCCCAGGCCGATCTGAAGACTTTCCAGGAACTGGGAACGTACGGCATCGTGGCATTGACCTGCATTGTCTCTTTTGATCCCAAGGATTCTTGGAACCACCGCTTTGTCCCAGTGGACCAGCAGGTCATTGAAGATCAGCTCGAAGCGATCCAGACTTGCTACGAAGACAAGCTGGGCACCGTCAAGCTGGGCATGATGGGCTCGCCTGCAACCATCAACACCGTCGCCACCGCCTTGAAGTCCCAGAAATGGGACAACGTGCTGCTGGATCCAGTGCTGATCTGCAAGGGCCAGGAGCCTGGCCACGCACTGGATACCGACGAAGCGCTGAAGTCGGAATTGCTTCCACTGGCGACCTTCGTGACCCCAAACCACTTCGAAGCCGAGCAGCTCTCGGGCCTGAAGATCAGCACCGAAGAAGACCTGATCGCAGCAGCCAAGAAGATTCACGAAATCTCCGGTGCCGCGGTTCTGGCCAAGGGCGGCGTGCGCATCTCCGGCGAAGACGCCGTCGACGTCTTCTACGACGGCACGACCCTGGAAGTGCTGCGCGAGAAGAAGATCGGCGAAGTCGCTGTTTCCGGTGCAGGCTGCTCGCTGGCCGCTGCCGTCACCGCGGAACTGGCCAAGGGCGCGACCGCCTTGGACGCAGCGCGTACCGCCAAGGCTTTCGTGACCGAAGGCATTCGCAACCGCGTTTCGGGCAACACCCCATTTGATGCCCTCTGGCAGGGCGGACGCCGCTAGATCGGGCTTCCTTCCCTGCAAGAACCATGATGCCGGCCGTGTCCCTGATGGATGCGGCCGGCACCAGCTTTAAGCGTGATCATGCTCATTGGCATCATCTGGCGACTCTTGCTACGGTAGTTGTAGAACATCAATCATCGACGCGTGAATTAGCCACGGGAAAGGGCGGTCGGCTATGCAAGCCACTTTGACGCTCCACCCGTTCGTCTGCGCGTCGAACGGGGCCGGCAAGTAATAACCGCCCAGGGCCTTGTCCTTTGGGTTTTTCTTGGCTGCCCATTCTTTCGATTCATTGCAGACCTCAACGTCCCTTTTTGACTAATACCTTCGCGCGCCATTTTTCTGTGCGCGGACTTATTGAGGATAATCATGCAGCCCTTAACCGAAAAAACCATTCGTTCTTCCTTCATTAACGCCAGCCGCCAGGAAGCCAAAAAACTGACGCTCCCCGAAGACTTCAACTCCCTCGACTGGGATTCCATCGATTACCTCGGTTGGCGGGACCCCAAGATGCAGCAGCGCGGCTACCTGTTCCACGCCGATGAATCGGGCCGGACCCGGGGCATCTTGCTGCGTCCCACCGAAAGCGGACGCAAAACGAGCAACGCCGCCATGTGCGAGATGTGCCGAGACGTCAACATCCCTGCCGCCGTGGGCATGTGGACCACTCGCCGAGCAGGACAGGCAGGCCGCGACGGGGACACCCTGGGAACGCTGATTTGCCTGAACTTCGAGTGCTCACGCAACGTGCGCATCCCGCCTCCGGAGAATCCGATCTACCCGGATCCGATGGTCGTTGTCGCCGAGCGCATCCAGCTGCTCGACGAGCGCGTGCACAGCTTCTTGAACCGCCTCTAGGAGCACCGCGGACCGAACCCATGTCCCGATCGCCAAACCCGTTCGGCGCTGGCCAACTGATGAGTAACAAAGCGACGATTTTTTCTAAAAAATCCTCGTGCTCAACGGCTAGCGCCGGGCGGGTTTGTCGCAGTGCTGCGCGGTTTTTATTGTGAAATGGCCCAACCGGCCCGAGTGCCGTTTACAGAATATTATTCAACAACCCCTTGATATATGCCGTGCGTCACCTAGGATTCCTAGCTATAGGACGACGCACCAGCGGACGTCGCCTCGGACGATCATCAAAGCTCGCACCGCTTTGCCATTTTCGCCCGCCCCGTGACGGGAGCAGTACCGCTACCCAGCCCAGCTAGGAGAACCATGGTCACTCGGCGCACGCAACGAGTGCCGCGCCTGATTTTGGGGTCAGCCACTGCACTTGCAATGGCTGTCACCCTTTCAGGTCCGGCAAGTGCAGCAGGCATTCCTCAACCAGCAGATGGCGAACAGGCTTTCTCGCTGCCGATTAGCAGCTCCCAGGCGCTGTCAAAACTCAAAGTTTCAGGACCACTAGCCAAAGCCTCCGGCAAGGTATCGGTGTTCGTGCAGCTTGAGGGCGACGGCGCGTTCGAGGCCGTCAAGAAGTCTGGCAAGAAAAAAGACACCGCCAAGGTCAAGAAGATGGGCAAGGACGTCAAGGCCAAGGGCAAGCAGCTCGCGGCCGAAGCGAACTCCACGATCATCTACACCACGCACAATGCTTTGCGGGGCGTGGCCCTCACCGGCGACGCTGATGACCTGCGCAAGCTCGCAGAACGCAGCGACGTTGCAAAAATCAGCTCCATCGTTCCGAAGAAGCCGTCAAACCGCAGTTCCGTGGTTGATACCGGAGCCCTGGAATCGTGGAAGTCCCTGGACAAGACCGGCGAAGGCATCAAGGTCGCCATCTTGGACACCGGCGTGGACTACACCCACGCAAGCTTCGGCGGACCCGGCACCCTGGAAGCCTACAAGGAAGCGCAAGCCTCCGAGCAGCTGCCTTCAACCGACTCCGGGCTGCGCGATGGCAACAAGTTCATCGGCGGCTGGGACCTGGTCGGCGATGACTACAACGCCAACGATGCGGATGAAAGCTACCAGCCCATTCCGCACCCGGACCCCAACCCGCTGGACTGCGAGGCTGCCGGCCACGGCTCCCACGTTGCAGGCACCACCGCCGGCTACGGCGTGAACGCCGACGGCTCCACTTTCACCGGAAACTACGCTGACTTGGATGCCAAGGCCCTCTCCGAGATGAAGGTCGGCCCCGGCTCGGCACCCGGATCGCAGCTGATCGGCATCCGTGTCTTCGGTTGCGAAGGCTCCTCCTCCGTGGTGGGCCAGGCACTGGATTACGTCCTGGATCCCAATGGCGACGGCGACTTCTCCGACCGCGCCCAGGTAGTGAACATGTCTTTGGGCTCGGATCACTCACCGACCGAAGACCCGGAAAACGACATCGTTGATGCCCTGACCAAGGCGGGCATCCTCTCGGTAGTGGCCTCGGGCAACGCAGGCGATGTCACCGATGTCGGCGGCTCCCCCGGCAACTCGCGGTCCTCGCTGACCGTTGCCAACTCGGTTGGCTCGCACGTTACCCTGGACAAGATCCAGGTCGACGAGCCTGGCGATGTTGCAGGTACTGCTTCGGGCCAGTACTCCGCAAACTTCAACTACACCACTGCTGACCCAGCAAAGCTCTCCGGTGAAGTTGTGATGGCCCCGGCCGGCAACGAATATGGTTGCGACGCATTCGAAGCGGGTTCACTGGAAGGCAAGTGGGTTTGGCTCAAGTGGAGCGAGAACGGCGAATTCCCTTGTGGATCCGGCGCTCGTTTCAACAACGCCGAAGCCGCCGGTGCCACCGGTGTTCTCCTGGATTCCGAAGCCAACCTCTTTGATGCCGGTATCGCGGGCAACGCCACCATCCCAGGTGCCCAGTTCACCTTGGATGAGTCGCAGCGACTGCGCCCAGCTGCAGAGGCTGGCACGCTGAAGGTGACCCTGTCTCCTGAATTTGTTGGAGGCTCTTCCAGCGAATCCGGCGCCGGAGATACCTTGAACTCCTCGTCTTCGCGCGGCGTTCATGGCACCAACGGCGTAGTCAAGCCTGACGTTGCCGCACCGGGCACGCAGATCGGCTCGGTCGGTGTCGGCACCGGCACCGGCACCGCCGTCATGTCGGGCACCTCAATGGCCACCCCGCTGGTGGCAGGCATTGCGGCACTGGTTCTTGAAGACAGCGACTACACCCCCTATGAGGCCAAGAGCGTCATCATGAACACCGCTGCCACCGACATCAAGGCCGCCAACGGCGAGGCCTACGGGCCGAACCGCGTAGGCGCTGGCCGGGTGATGGCCGATGCCGCCATCCAGACCCCTGCCTTTGCCTACGATTCCGAGGCACCGGATCTGACCAGCGTGGTCTTCGGAGTTATCGAGCTCGACGGCAAGAAGGGCTACTCCGCCCAGCGCCAGATTACCGTTCAGAACACCAGCGACAAGGCCCAGACCTACCAGGCCGGCTACGTTGCTTCCACGCAGATCCCCGGTGCAACCTACACCCTGGACCGCAAGAGCATCACCGTGGAAGCAGGCAAGAGCGCGCAGCTGACCGTGACCCTGCGTGTTGATCCGAAGAAGTGGGCCAAGACCATCGATCCAACGATGGACACCACCCAGTCCGGGCTGTCCCGTGCATGGCTGGCCGATGCTACCGGTCGCGTTGAGCTGACCAGCAGCGACGCTCCAACCCTGCGCATCCCGGTCCAGGCAGCTCCGAAGCTGGCCGCCGACATGTCCGGTTCGGCGAAGAAGCTGAAGAAGGGCTCGGACACCACGATGCTCAGCTTGAAGGGCAAGGACATCACCGCTGGGCAGGGCGCTACCGAAGTGACCTCGTTGCTCGGTGCCTTTGAACTCGGTGCTTCCAGCGAACGCGGCAACGCCTCGCTGGATTCCATCCCGGCAGCACGATCCATGGATCTGCAGTATGTCGGCGCTTCGAGCACCGCGCCACGCACCGGTGTGGCCGATGGACAGCTGAACATCGGCATCTCCACCTGGGATAACTGGGCCCACCTGGCCGGTGGCACCGAGCTGGATGTCGAGATCGACACCAATGGCGATGGCGAGGCCGACTTTGTCACCTTCACCGCCGCCATGGATGAGGTCGACCTGGATCTGGCAGCGACCTTCGATCTGGCCACCGGCGAGCAGGTTGACCTGCAGCCAGTGAACGGCGTGCTGGGCGATGTTGACACCAACACCTTCGACACGAATACGGCAATCCTGCCCGTCTCGCTTTCGGCTCTGGGCCTGAGCGAGGACGCAGCGCAGATCTCCTACCGCGTCCTTGGCTACACCTGGTACAACACCGATGAGGCCGGCTCGATGGTTCCTGTGGACCAGACCGGCTGGATCGACTTCAACGCGGCGACGCCGCAGGTTGATTTTGGCGCAGAAGGCTCGCTGTTCACGGACCTGAAGGGCAACAAGATCCCGGTAACCGTTGCCGATAGCACCAAGGCTTCCAAGGCGCTGCTGCTGCACCTGCACAACGCCAGCGGGGACCGTGCCCAGGTGCTGGACATCGTTTCCGGCAAGACCGGAAAGCCAAAGGGCAACTAGCCTCCAGCTTTCCCGAGACCAGGTCCGGGGCGCTTCCTAGCGAGTAGGAATGCGCCCCGGACCTTTCTTAACCCCAAAAGCGGGGCAATGCTCAGTTCTGGCGCAGCTTTGCTTCCAGAATCGCCGTTGCCGCCTCACGGACCTGGTCTGCGAACTTCTGATCGCCCTTGGCTTCTTGAGCCAGCGCCTTGGCCATGACGATCGCCTGATCGGATTTCACGCATAGCGGCACGGTTCCGCCAGCCGCCACGAACTTCACTGCCCTTTGGCCCACGGGAACCGTGCTGACCTGCTGTGCCTCGCAAAGGTCATCGGAAATCACCACTCCCTCATAGCCCAGGTCCTGGCGCAGCAGCCCGGTGATGATCTTCTTCGAGAAGGGCGCATCATTTTTCGCATCAAGTTTCGCGTAGCGGGCGTTGGAGATCATGACCCACGCGTTGCCTTGGCTGATCGCCTGCTTAAAAGGCTCGAGGTCGGTGGCCTGCGCACCGATCACCGTGTCGGTGACGCTGGTGGAGGTGTCGGTATTTTTCAACACCCGGCCCAGACCGGGGAAGTGCTTGACCACCGGCTGCACCCCGGCTTTGCCCAGGGCGTCATTCACGGTGGTGATGGCCGAGGAAACCTCGCCGGCGGTGTTGCCGTACTGCCGCCCGAAATAGCCGATGGGCGCGTTGCTGGTGCCGATCGCGGCGGGAACGACATCCGCCACCGGTGCGAGGTTCACATTGATCCCGGCCTCGGCCAGCTCCTCACCGGCTTGCTCGATGCGCGAGGACAGCTTGCCGGTGGACCATTGGCCCTGTTCGGAAGCGGTGGGCAGCTGGCTGAACCCGGCGCCCTGCAGCACCCGGACAAATCCGCCTTCCTGATCGGTGGCCACCCAGACCGGAAGCTTGCCCGGAACATTGGATTTCAGGGTTTTGGCTATGCTCCCGACTTTCGCAGCGGTTTGCTTGAGTGAAAGCTGCGACCGCCCGCGCAAGAATACGTTGCCGATGCCCTGCTTCTTCATGGCGTTCAGTTCGCTGCTGCCGGCTCCTGTCGCTGGGACTCCTGCCATGACCAGGCTTGCTGCTTGTTGCTCAATCGACAGCTGGTCTGCCAGTTCTTCCGCCTGCTGGCGCACCGTCGGTTTCTGGCTTGGCGGGGGCGGTGCTGAAGTGCTGGACGCGGGACCGGATGGCCTGCCAGTGGGCGAGGCTGGGGCTGAGGGCACGGCGCTCGTTGAGCTGGGAGCATTGTTCTGCGAGCTGGGCGCGCTGCAACCACTGAGCAAGAGCATCGTGAGCATTCCCAACGACATGAGCTGTCTGACGTGAGTAGTCATGACTCCATCCTCCCACCCGGATCTGCGAAGACGCCGAAAGCTTCTTCAGGTGGACTTTGTTCAATGTTCTAGGCCCGGACTTCCAGAAGCTCATCCCACTCGGTGGTGTAGCGCTGGGAAATATGTTCGCGCTTCATCGTCCAGGCCGGGCTCTGGGCCATCCCCGCGGGACCCAAGCCGATGGACTTCGCCCCGAAACGGGCGGAAATATCCTGCACAACCGAAGAAACGTTCTTCTGCTCTTCCTCCTCCTGCTCGTCGCCAAGCCCGAAGAGATCCAGCTGCTTTTCTCCCGGCGAATCGCTCAGCCCGGAAAGGATCACTCCTCCGCGCACGTAATCCATGCCCGGCTGCATCAGGTCCCCCATGGCGGCGATGGCCAGCTTGCTCAGCAGGATCGGATCGCGTGTTGGCCGAGGCAGGCGCACCTGCGCGCTGGGGAACGACGACTCGCCCTGGGCAAATCTGCTGGTCCCCGCGGTAACTGTCAGCAGCGAGGCATAGCGCCCTTCGCTCGCCAATCGGCTGGCGGCCTTTTGCGCGTAAATGGACATGACTTCTTCCATGGCCTCATGGGTGCGCACCGGGGTCGAGAAGGACCGGGTGAACATGACCTGTCCACGATCCGCGCGTTCTTCCACCGGGCCGATGCAGCGCTGCCCATTGAGCTCGAACACGGTGCGCTGCAGCACGACCGAAAATTTCTTGCGGATGAGCAACGGGTCGGCGTCCCTCAAATCCGCGATGGTTTCAATGCCCATGCTGGCCAGCTTGGCTCCGGATTTTCGCCCGACGCCCCACACATCGGTCACGGGAACCCGGGAAAGAATATTGTCCAGAACCCGCTGGTCCATCAGTTGCTGAACGCATACGCCGCCGAGGCCCGGATTGTGCTTGGCGATATGGTTGGCCAGCTTGGCCAGGGTTTTGGTGGAAGACACTCCGACGCAGACCGGGACACCAACGACCTTGTCGATGGCCTTGCGGATCTGCGCCGCGGTGCTGCGCACCTGTTCCAGGCTCCCTTCCAAGCCGATGAACGATTCATCGATGGAATACACCTCATGCCAGGTTCCGTAGCGGCCGAGCAGTTCCATGACGCGGGCGGACATGTCGCCGTAGAGTTCATAGTTGCTTGAGCGCACGGCCAGGTGGTGGCTGTCCATGAAACGCTGGACCTTGAAGAATGGCTCGCCAGTGGCTATGCCCAGGTCTTTGGCTTCCTGCGACCGGGCGACAACGCAGCCGTCGTTATTGGAGAGCACGACTACCGGCCGGTTGCGCAGCGAGTAGTCGAAGGCCCGCTCGCAGGAGACGTAGAAATTATTCACGTCCACCAGGGATACATGGTCAGCGGACATGATGCAGGCACCTGGTAATCACGCCGAAGACTCCCACTTCATCGCCTTCGTCGAGCCAGACCGGCAGCGGCGATTCGTCGCTGAGCAATCCTACTTTGGGCCCATCGATATGCCAGCGCCGCACCAGCATCTGGCCGTTGAGGTTCACAATGACCACCGAAGCATGGCGGACCGGTAGCGAGCGGTCGACGATCACTTCATCGCCATCATGAATCCCGGCGGACTGCATGGCATGCCCGCTGACCCGCATGATGAAGGTGGACACCCGATCCCGGACCAGCAGCCGGTTCAAATCCAGGCCGCCGTCGAAGTAGTCGCGCGCTGGCGAGGGGAACCCCATCGCGGATACGGCTTGCACCGGGCCCTGGCTGGCGTCCGGAGGCATCAGTTCCTGTTCGTCGGCCACACCCACCACTCCCTGCCGCAAGCTAGTACAAATGTTCGAATACAAGAATTGTACAGCGCCCGGCAGGATGCTTCACACCGGTGATGCTTCGAGCAGCTCCCGCGGCTTGGCCCACAAGGCAATCACCAGGCACAACACCATGCCCACCACCGGGACGGCAGGCCAGATATACCACCAGGCCGCCAGCTCATGATCCGGATGGATGCCAAAGAAGCGGATGGTCCATTTCGCCGAAACCATCAATTCCATGCTGAACAGCACCAATATCGCCACCATGATCCGCCGCGGCCATGCGTCCAGGCGGAGGGCCACCACGGCCCACGCGTAGGCCATCACCGGGCCCCACACCCAGTGGTGCGACCAGCTCACCGGGGACACCAGCAACGGGCACGTTGCGGCAATGCCCAGCAGCACCACCGGCTCAACGGTTCCATCCAGCTTGTAGAGCAGGGCAATAAACGCCAGGCCGACGGCGAGCGCCAGCACAAACCAGATCAGCGAACCCGCGCCCAGTCGGGTCAGGAAACCCTGAAGGGAAATATTGTCGATATAGCCGACATTGCCCACGCGCGAAGGGTCGCGCACCACGTCGAACCAGTAGTCCAAGGTGTTGCGCCATTGGAAGACCAGCCCAATGGCCTGGGTACCGAAAAATGCCAGGGTGCCGATGATGACCGCTCGCCATTTGCGCATGGCCAACGGAAGAATCAGCAGGGCAATGGGGGTGAGCTTGATGCCCGCGCAAATACCCACAGCAATGGCAAACGGGGTCATGGACTTGGAATTCACCAACGCCAAATAGCAAGCGCCGAGAATCAAGATATTAATCTGCCCGAACCAAATGGTGTCCCGGAAGGGCCCGGAAATCAGCATCAGGCAGGTCAGGGTCAATGGGGTGACCCAGCGGCCGAGCGGTGGCCAGCGCCGGGCAATTCGGGTGGCCAGGTCCTTGCCGACAAAGAAGGTCAGGACTATGGAGGCCAGCATCGTCACCGCCACCGAGACCCAATACGGGAAGATCGCCATGGGAAGGAAAAGCAAGGCGGCAAAGGTCGGATAGGTAAAGGGCAACCCCGGATCGTTGATGGGACCCACAAAGGGCCCGTACAAATCCTCGGGTTCGCGCAGCAGGGTCAGCGCGCCTTCGCGGTACACCGACAGATCCCAGCCGGTAGGCTCGATGGCGATCAACGTCCAGGCCAGGATCAAGACCATCGCTATTTCCAGGATGGCTGTTGAACGCGGAACTGGCCTGATGATTGAAGAACGGATAAATCATCACCCTAGCATTGGTGGATCTGGCGGCCCGGCAATCCAAGCGCCTGGCAGCAGTAAAGGAATTCTGAAAGCACGAACAATGAATTCAGGCGGAGCGGCTTTCATCATCGGTGCCGGTCCGCGCCAATTCCTCATTTGCGCCTGCCATTAACCCTAGAGCAAAAACCGAAAGCCCCATTCCGCTGCACTGTGCCTTTCATCCTCGCCAGAATTCTGGAACAAACCGGTGGAATCAGGACAGCCAACAATATCCCTAGCCCGGCGACCCCGATAAGGGTCTGCGCTGAATCCATCGCAGCACCATGAAAGCAGACGGAACTTTTCCATCGGGCGAGAAGTTCTAATCTTGAAGCAGAAGAATTGCCCACGAAGGAGCGCAGTGAAAGTTCTACTAGTCAGTTGCGGCGATGTCGCCACCGAAGCCGGACTGCGCTTCCATGCCCAGGGACACGAGGTGACCGGGTGGCGACGCAACAGCAGCAAGCTTCCCGAGCAGTTCGCCGGACAGGACGTCGACCTGCTGGATCCTGGCCACTGGCCGGACATGGATCCCGAGACCGAAGTAGTGGTCCTCACCCCGGTCCCGGTGACCCGCGATGTCCAAGGATATGAGCGCAGCTATCTGCAGGTGGCCCAGGAACTTTGCGCCCGGCTTCGCGAGCAGGCGCCACGACTGCGCCGCCTGGTCTACATCTCCTCCACCGCCGTGATGGGCGGCGAGGACGGCGAATGGGTCAATGAGCAGGCACCGGTGGCCGCCACCCGCGACACCGCAAAGGTTTTGGCACGTACCGAAGCCGCGCTCGCCGAAAGCGGCCTGCCGGTGACCATCTTGCGCGCCTCGGGCATCTACGGCCCGGGGCGCACCAGGCTGATTGATCTGGTTATCTCTGGCACCGCTAGAATTCCTGCAGGTTCGCACTGGACCAATCGGATTCACCGCGATGACCTGGCCGCGGCCATCGTTCACGTGGCCAGCCTGGGCGGCCAGGCGGCCGATCTGTATCTGGCCTCGGACAGCACTCCGGCCCAGCTGGGCGAGGTGTACCAATTCCTCGCCGCCGAACTGGGCCTGGAGCGGCCGGAGCAGGAAATGGCGCCGGCCACGCGGCGTGCCGGTGACCGGCGCTTGGATAACTCCGCGCTGCTGGGCAGCGGCCTGGCATTGCAATTCCCAAGCTATGCCGAGGGATACCGCCAGATCCTGTCCGGCGCCTCTACCCGGCACGCCTAGCTCCAAGGCATCGCTGGGCCAGCTGGATCAGCACCCATCTCAAATGCCCGCTGCGCCTAGCCCGGGCCTAGAATCCCTTGCGCAGCGGATTGAAGTGACGGGCAATGGCTGGAACTTGTTCACCAGTAATCTGGGCAGCCAAGATCTTCCCGGTCAGCGGGCCCAGAGCCACTCCCCACATGCCATGGCCGCCGCCTACCGACACGCGAGCCGATCCAGTTTGGCCAATGAGCGGCAGTCCGTCGGCGGTGCAAGGACGCCCGCCCACCCACTCTTCCCTGCGGTGCTCCCAGTTGATGCCCTTGTAGACCGGGGCTGCAGCGGCCACGATGGCTTCGATGCGCTTCGGCTCCAGCTTGTGGTTCACATCCCGGAATTCCATGGTGCCGGCGATCCGGAAACGGTCGCCCAGTGGGGTGCAGGCCACGCGTTGGGTCGGGAAGTAGATCGGGTGCGTCGGCATATGTTCGGGCTCGACGGTGAATGAGTAGCCGCGTCCGGCCTGGACCACTACGTTGACCCCGAACTTCTTGGCCATATCGGTCATCCAGGCGCCGGTTGCCAGCACCACGTGGTCCGCGGTGATTGCCCGCCCCTCGGAACCGATCGCAGTCACCGAGTTCTTGTTGTCGCGAATGTCGGTGACGTTAAAAGATCCAATAATGTCGCCGCCGCGCTCAACGACCGATTCAGCGAGCGAAGCCATGAACTTCGGCGGGTTGATGTAGCGCTGGTTCTTGATAGCAACACCAGCGGCAACGTTATCCGAAAGTGTTGGCTCTATTCCGCGCAGCTGGTCGCCGGTGAGCAATTCATAGTCGACGCTGCCGCCGGTTTTCTCGATCATCTCAAATTCATGCAGGAACGATTCGCGGTCCTTGAACGAGGTGAATCCGGTGAGGAAGGGGTTTGCCGGCTTGGTCAATTCAAGCACGCCAGGACCCGCTGTCGTGGCCTGGGCAATCTCGTCGAAGGCGTCAAGGCCGCTGCCTCCGATTTCCGAGAAAATGCGCATGGCCGCTTCCCACCGCTTGGGCATCGAGTGCCACGCGAAGCCGAGCAAGAAGCGCAGCAACTTTGCATCGGCCTTCAACGGAATGTACAGCGGCGAGGTCGGGTCAAGCATCATTTTCAGGCCGTTGGCAAAAATCGCCGGCTCCGCGATGGGCAGGGTCAAAGCCGGAGTCAGCCACCCGGCATTGCCCCACGATGAGCCTGACGCTACGCCGCCTCGATCAACAACCGTGACTTTCACGCCGGCTTCTTGCAGGTACCAAGCCGTGGACAAGCCTACGAACCCCGCACCGACAACGACAACATGATCTGGCGCAGTTACCCCTGCCATGGCCCACTCTCCTTGCAATCTTTTGGCCCCTTAACACGAGGTCGCATGTGTTCACTGTCGCGCGAACCGCAGTGAAATTCAACGCGTTCTGAGGATTTAACGGTGAGCGCCACCACACTACGGTGTGATGTGTGTTTTCTGCGGAAATCCTTACCATTCGCCGCACTTTTAACAATTCTCTGACGAGAGGCGAAAACTTTAACCGCACGGGATGCAATGAAGCACATCAAGAAATCACGCCTGAACCGTGCCCTGCGTACACTGAAAGGAAGCGAAAATTGCCCTTTCTCGATCAGCCATCTCAAAGGAACACCACCACACACATGGCCTCACGCAAACCAGCCAAGAAGAAACCAGCTCAGGGACATCCAGCTCGCCGTGCAGGCGCCAGCTCCGTACCTTTTGAAACAGAGGTGCGACAGGCACTTCAGCCGTTCAAATCGCAGCTCTTCCGTCACTTCCAAGAAGAAGGCCAGCCTGCCAGCGAAACCCGCGCAGCGCTCGAAGGGTTGACCACCCTGCTGACCGCCCATGCCCAGTTGCGCAAGAGCGTTGACGTACAGTCACTGGATCCATCAATTCTTGGTGAGCAGCTCGGCCACCTGTCCTCCCTGGGCAAAGAAGTTGCCGCAACTAGTGCAGCAATCCTCAAGCACTACCTGACGTTCTTGGGCACCTCCGCCAATTTTGGCGGCAGTGTGGAGGACTTCAAGCAGACTTTTGAGTTCCTCTCCCGCATGGCTGGTGACTCACCGATCGTCGCGCCTTACCTTGAAGACGAGGAAGCAAATGGCGCTTTCGAATCCATGCCATTCGTCTTTGCAGCGCGCGAGCTGATCCAGTGGGTTGGCGATGGCAAGCCCACCACACCGGCCGGAGTATTGACGGCGGAAACCTTGCAGGACGCAGCCGCGGCACTGGGCCTGTTCATCAAGGTCGACGGGAATGCTCCAATCCCCGAGGATGCCATCTGGGAACCAGAAGATGGGACTGTCGTTCCTTCGCTGGCAGACATCCCCCGGCTTTCCGCCTACTGGGATGCGCTGATCGGCACTGCCATGCTGACCTACCAAGCACCTCACGCCAAGCCAACAGAGTCGCTCAGCGAAGCGCTGTTGGCTTCCAGCGGTGCCGGCGCACGCGTGGTCAAGGAACTGATCGCGGAAGTGCTGTACTCGCACATCCTGATCAACACTTTGGAGAAGCCAGGCCAGGCGCAGATCGCGGAAATGGTGGCCGGGGTCTTGAGCAACGCCGCCTCATCCACGCCCCCACGCGCCGAGTTTGCCTTGCAGATTCCAACCACGGATGACCTTCCCGAAGAACAGCACCACCTGATCCCAAGCCTCGAGGAGGTTGTGCCACAGGTTGAATCGCTGCTGCGCGTCTTCGAGCGCGAAGGCCTGGTAGAAATCGACGAGCACATTACCGTTCCCATTGTGCTTCGTTCTTCATTGGAGCGCGCATTGGGCAAGGTTTCGGATCATGTGCTGAAACAGGACACGGATTCGAGCGCCCCGGAAGCGTAAGACCCGCAGTTGCCCAAATGCGATGTGCCCGGAGGATCTCCAGGCACATCGCATTTTTATGTGATTCTCAGATATCGGCGAGACCACGTCGGTCTGGACTTAAATTATAAAAGGTACGTTGCATTGTAGACAGACAACGACGGGCGATGGGGGCGCAGCCGCCGATGAAAGATCAGTCCGTTTATTCAATGCAACGTACCTTTTAATCACCCTCAGGTCCTTCATGATGCCACTCGCAAAACACCACCAAGTACCTTATTGGTGATCGGTCTTCACCGATACATGTCTAACTTATCGCGTTCACAAGAATTTCGAAATCATACTTTAGTAGGAGGGTAGGGCCTTGAACGGTATGCTGGCCCGAAGTGTCCACAGTCCCTTTTCGGAGCTGGTCGAGAACTTTCCGCCAAAAGTTCGCATGCGGTCGGACATTCCAATCAGCCCGCTGCCACCCTCTGGCAGGCCCTTTGCCTTTCTGCCTGAAATGTCTATCTGATTAGTAATTTCAAGTACAGCTTCCGTGCCGTTGGATACCAATTCCAGGGTGCAGACACTACCTGGAACACCATGCTTTATGACATTCGTTGTAGCTTCTTGCATCACGCGATAGATCGCTGTCTGCGCCGAACGGGGAAGATCAGAGATCTCCTCATCCGTGGTTGAGTTCACTTTAAAGTTCGCGTCTTTGAGGCGTTGCGCGAAAAGTTCTACTCCTTGAAGCGCGTAAACGGTCGTTGCAGCCGGCTTGTCGACACCCAACGCCGCTTCGTCCGACATCGTGCCATCAGCCCGCAATACGTTGAGCATCAGACGCAAGTCGTGCAGGGTTTCGGAACTCAGCTTGGCAATGACATCCAAGGCATCGAGAGCCATTTGGCCGTCGTTGGCAAATTTCGCCGCTTTCGACTGCATGGCCACGATGGTGATGTCATGCGCAACAATGTCATGAAGATCGCGGGCGATGTTCTTGCGCTCCCTTTCAATAGCTGAGCGCGTTTGCTCTTGAGCCCTGAGCATTTGCTGCACGACATCTGCGTTCTTCTCTCGCAGGATGAAAATGCTGCGAGTCAGAAAGTAGGCCAATGCTGTCAGCGGGATCAGAGCCACCAGCAATATGGCGTCCTGATCCGCTTGGAATCCAAATTGGACCATCCAGGCGGCCGACAATGTCAGGAATAACCCACGAACACTCCGGGCACTCACCGTGGCCGCAAGGGCAGCAAAGATCATGAACGAGACGATCGTCCATACAAACAGGAAACCCGCATTGAGAAAAAAGTAGGCAACAGCTACAAAAAGGCCCAATGACACCGCAACCCAGCGCGTTGCCAATAGCAAGGTAACGCAAAGCATGAGCCCTACCAGAGCGCCTTGAACCGATACCTCAGAGGAACCGCTGAATCCATCTTCCAGCAGGGTCAAGAACTCGCTGCTGGACATCACAACGAGTACCGTGATGCCAACCCAAATAATGACACCCCGACCAGCCAGGAGCTTGGTCAGGGTGCTTTTCAGTCGTTCACTCATAGGCCGAATAATTCACGGCAACGCTGATCAAGTCAAATAATTCCGCTTATGGGCAGCCGACACCGTAACGCTCGCAGACCCACTTGGAAAAATCTGCACCCCAACCTGCAGGTGTTGCGACCGGACCGCTATTAACGCTTATCTGCAGCTGCAACGCTGCAGATGCGGGAGCGGCCACGGCGGTCACCGGCGCCAAAGCGAGTGCGGCAACGGCCAGCACCTTCAAACCCTTCATAACAAACCCCACATCTCGTCAACTTATATACTTACAAGCAAGCAGTCCTCTGGAAGGACCGCAACATCGACACTAAGGAAATGAATGGAACAGATTAAGGTCCTAATCGTCGATGATGAACCACTAATTCGTCATGCGTTGGGCACAATCCTAGCAACGGATAACGGAATTGTAACTGTATTTTCTGCAGAAAACGGCAAGCAGGCAGTCGACTATTGTTCCGACAATGAGATCGACGTAGTTCTGATGGATTTGCAGATGCCAATCATGGACGGGGTTAGCGCCACACGCGCCATTAAATCACGCAAGGACAGCCCCGCAGTCCTTGCAATTACCGCATTTTCCTCGGATGAATATCTAGTTCCCGTTCTTACCGCAGGAGCCAGCGGGTACCTCGTCAAGGACTCTGAACCAGGCGAAATAATTCGTGCAGTTCATGCAGTGCACCAGGGCACCGCCGCTATTTCTCCATCGGTTTCCTCAGATCTAATTTCGGCGGTGCGTGAAGCCTACGCCGACAATTCCCAGGCTGTCGAAGACATCATTTATGATCTCGGGATTACCAATAGAGAAATTCAGATTCTAAAACTCCTTGCGCAGGGATTAAATAACACTGAAATCTCTAAAACTCTGGGGATCACAGAAACCACGGTGAAGACCCACATGGCCAAGATCTTCGTCAAGCTTAATGTCCGCGACCGCGTACAAGCGCTCGTGGCCGCCGCCCGCATGGGAATTGTTGAAATCCCGAAGCACTGAATTTCGCGTCGCCCCAAGTGTGACCTCGAGCGCTCGGGAAGATATTTCGAGTGCCACGGGAATATCTTGAAGCCTCATGCGTTGAACATGAGCATAGACCGCTCAAGTTTCTACTAGGAGGCTCACTTGCCAGCATTTTTTGGTGCACCATCAGACGGCTCGTTTGAGGAATTCCTCTCTCGGTTCCTCTCTTCGCGAGCTCAGGCAGCACGTCCAATCGACATCACCCGCCTGCTTTCCACGCGTACCCATGAGGCAGTAGCAACGGCCGCAGCGATCTCGCATGAGCACGGACACGACGAGATCGACTCCTTGCACCTGCTCGCAGCGCTGATACGCACAGAACCCATCGGTGAACACCTCGCCGCCATGGGCATCGACATCGAGGCGTTGAGCCAGGATGCCATTGCCCACATGCCAAAGAGCCAAGAAAAGGGCGAAAAGCCAACACGGCTATCCTCTGCTGCCCAGCGCAGCCTCTTTGATGCCTACCAGGTGGCACGCAACTACGGTTCGACCTACATCGACCCTGACCATCTATTCCTTGCCTTTGTTTTCAACCCGGAATCCCCGGTCAGCCACTTGCTGGCCCAGCACGGAATCACCGGCCAGTCCCTGCAGCAGGCAGCCATGGAACAGGCCCAGCGCGCCCAAAACGGCGGACAGGACCAGGGCCAGGACGAGTCCGACGCCTCGATGCTCGAACGATACGGAACCGATCTGACGGCGCTGGCCGCCGACGGACAGATCGATCCGGTCATCGGTCGTGACGACGAGCTGGACCAGGTCGTGGAGATCCTGGCTCGCCGCACCAAGAACAACCCTGTGCTCATCGGCGAGGCCGGCGTGGGTAAAACCGCCATCGCCGAAGGACTGGCACGGGCCATCGTTGATGACCAGGTTCCAGAGCAGATCCGCGGTTCCCGGCTGATCTCCATCGACCTGCCCGGCATGCTGGCCGGCACGCGCTACCGCGGCGACTTCGAACAGCGCCTCACCGGCCTCCTCGAAGAAATCGCCGACGCCGAGGGACAGGTATTGGTGTTCATCGACGAAATGCACCTGCTGGTTGGCGCCGGCTCCGGCGAATCCGGAAATATGGATGCAGCCAACATCCTCAAGCCGCGCTTGGCTCGTGGCGAGTTGCACCTGATCGGTGCCACCACGCTCGATGAGTTCCGCAAGGTGGAGAAGGACAGCGCTTTGGCCCGCCGCTTCGGCAAGGTCATGGTTGACGAGCCATCGCAGGAAGTCAGCCTCGCCATCCTGGAAGGCCTGCGCGAATCCTACGAGGATCACCACCAGGTGCAGTACACCCCGGCTGCGCTCAAGGCTGCCGTAGCGCTTTCGGCCCGGTACCTCACCGACCGCCAGTTGCCAGACAAGGCCATCGACCTGATCGATATCGCTGGCGCCCGGCGTTCCATTGCCGCCGGCGATACCGAGGATGTGCAATCCCTGCGCTCCGACCTGATGGAAGCCGAACGCGAGAAGTCCCGCGCCATTGGCGAGGAACGCTTCGAGGATGCCAGTGCCTGGCGCGACCACATCGCCGAGCTGACCGCCCGGATCAACGCGGCCGAGGAAGCCGGCGACGCCGGAATCACCCGTGTCGTGGATGAAGTCCAGATCTCCGAGGTCATCTCCCGCTCCACCGGCATCCCGACCTCGCGGATCACCGGCGATGACAAGTCGCGGCTGGCTTCGCTGGAACAGTCGCTGCATGCCTCGGTCATCGGCCAGAAGGACGCCGTGTCCGCCGTGGCCCGCGCCGTGCGGCGCAATCGTACCGGTCTGTCCCCCGCGGGACGCCCCATCGGCTCGTTCCTCTTCCTGGGCCCCACCGGTGTCGGCAAGACCGAGCTGGCCAAGGCCTTGGCAACCAACCTGTTCGGATCGGCTGACTCGCTGGTGCGCGTGGACATGAGCGAATACGGCGAGAAGCACACCGTTGCCCGCCTGATCGGCGCCCCTCCGGGATATGTCGGCCACGACGAGCCCGGCCAGCTGACCGAGAAGGTTCGCCGCAACCCGTACTCGGTGATCCTGCTTGATGAGATCGAGAAGGCCCACCCGGACGTGTTCAACGTGCTCTTGCAGGTGCTCGATGACGGGCGCTTGACCGACTCGGCCGGACGCACCGTGGACTTCTCGAATACGCTGATCCTGATGACCAGCAACCTTGGTGGCGAGTACCTGGCCAACAAGGCCGGAAACTTCGGTTTCACCTCGGCCAAGGCCACCAGCGAGGCCGGAGAGATCCGCGCCAAGGTGATGAGCAAGGTGCGCGAGTTCATGCGCCCCGAGTTCCTGAACCGGCTGGATGAGGTTCTGCTCTTCTCGAAGCTTTCGCAGCCGGAGATCGGCCAGATCGTCAAGCTGGTCATCGCCGATACGCGGAAGCACCTGGCAGACCAGGAGTTGGCTCTGGAAGTCAGCGAGCCCGCCGTGAACTGGCTGGCCTCCGCGGGCTACGACCCGGAGTTCGGCGCCCGCCCGCTGCGCCGATTGGTTCAGCGCAAGGTGCAGGATGCCATCGCCGATCTGCTGATCGACGATTCGCTGGCTGCCGGCGACACCGTCTTGGTGGACTTCGCTGAGGACAAGCTGGTGGTGCGCAAGAAGGTTGATGCGCCGACCCCGCCAGCACAGAACGAGCAGGTGCCCAGCTTCTTCGATAACTAGGTCGAATTAGCCTCAAAGGGGCTTGATGCGCCGAAGCTTTTGCTTCGGCGCATCAAGCCCCTTTTGCATGCACTGAAGACGTGCTTCCATAGCTGGGTCATGGCGATGCCAGCCGATGGTCAGTTGGACGGATTCGGGAACTTTGTCACGTCAACGCCGCAGGTGAGAATCAAGTCAGCGTCCTGCTTCTGAAGTGTGCAATGATCCGCGACAAAATGCCCGGACTGCGCCATGTTGCTGATCCCGTCGATCCTTTCGTAGACAAAGGCGGACGCTGGAGCATAAACGGCAAAGCTCGCCGGGTCGAAACCCGGTTTATAAACGACAATGCTCTCCCCGGTCTCCGCGGTCACCTTGTGATAGGTCCCCACGACTGAATTTATCCCCGAGAGCAGCCAAAAATAGAGCCAGACTAACGATGCCGCGGTGATGCACAGGTGCACGAGAATTCGGACAAATACTCGCATGCCCTTTCGCTTGATCCCGAGGATCATCTTGGGGACAAGGCAAAGCAACCCTGCCACTGCCCAAAGGCCGCTAACCAGCAATCCGCAAAACACCAGCGGCCTGCCAGGCAAGATGAAATAGACAATCTGTCCGGAGGACCATAGCTGCTCAGAGCGTGCCCATAGCCAGCCAGCGCCCAGCCCAAAAATCACTGCGACAGCAAGAAGAAAGATGCCCCAGGCCAGTTGCTTTCGATTCAGCCCCTTGTCTTGAGGCTCAAGGATTTCGCCGCTTTCAACAGCCATCTTTTCCATCTCAAGACATTCCTTCGAGAAGATATGACGTTGTTCGAGAAGCTGCCTTTGGGAGGAATTTCATCCGTTCAGTCTTTCAGGCCAAAAAGGACAGTGCGTCCTCCCTAGGTATGAATAAGTCCAAGTAAGTTATGGTCAAAAATTGCAACGGTTGAGAAGCCGCTCGCAAACGATGCGCGGCTTCCGAGCCCCACATCCTAGGAGTTGTTGCGCTTCAGGCTGAAGAACAGCCCCGCGGTGCTAGCATGAACCAAATTCTTGGACACTCTGGGAGCATCTAGGCAATGGAAATATCTATGACAAAAGTTCCTTCCCGTGAACAGGTCACCGCACTGTACGATTCCGTCGGCTGGAGCGCTTATACCGACCAACCTGACGTGCTTGCCAAGGCGCACGCCAACTCGGACTTTCTTGTCTACGCCTACGACAAGGATCACCAGCTCATCGGATTGGCCCGCGCAATATCTGACGACGCAACCATTTGCTTTCTCCAAGACATCTTGGTTCACCCGAAGGCCCAGCGCACCGGAGCAGGAAGAGAACTGTTCTCGGCCGTCCGAAAAAGATTCGAGCACCTGCGCCAATTTGTGCTCATTACCGATGATGAGCCGGGGCAACGTGCGTTTTACGAATCCATGGGTCTGACCGAAGGTTCAGATTTCGAGCACGGTCCTGTCAGAATTTTCGCCCAGTTTCTCTAATAGATGGCTTTTAGCGCATTCGTCCTAATAGACTGGGAATTCACCACTTTGCTAGGAGCAACTCTTGCGCATCCGAAGTTTCATGGCCCTGTCCATGGTGGCTCTTTTGATGAGCGGCTGCAGCACACCTCAAAGTCCGGCACCTGCTGCTGAACCGGAAAAATCGGCAACCGCTCCAGGCGTTTCCACCGTCGAAGCCAAAATTCCTGGAACTGGACTTGCTGAAAATTCAATCGCTCCGGCTCCTGCTGAGTCCACCGCAACGGCCTTGACTGGTCAGGCTTGGGCGGACTCCAAAATTCAGATGTGGAAAGACAATTCGGGCATCAAATCCACCCAAGGATTCTTATATCCCAATAATTTGATGACCTCGTGGCAGTCTCCCGAAGAAGGCGTCTTGAATATCTATTTGGACAACAGCATGATCTTCAACCGGGACGGGATGCAGGAAAACTACCAAACGCGCGAGGACGAGCTTCGAATCATGGGGCGGGTAATGTTCGAGAGCATCGGCGAGCAGTCGCCAGAGTTGGAAAGCGTCACCTTCGCCACCGAGGACGGCAAGAATTCAGGAACCTACTCCCGAGCCCGAACCGGTGCAGACCCCAACGATCGCAAAGCCTGGGCCAAGGAAAAATACGTGCAGTGGCTTGCGGGCATGAATGATGTATATGAATCCATGTGCCACGCAGAAATTACCGCCGTGGAGGTGTACCGCAATTGCCTTCCTGCTGACCCGCATGCCCACGTCGACAAGGTGACATCGCCCGCATTCGGCGAACTTGTCGTCACGATCAACGATGGTCCGTGGATGGACGGCATCTACGATACGCCTGCGTCCAGTTTCGTCTCCTCAAACATGATCATCAAGATCAACGACAAGGCTGCCGTGGGAGAACAAGTTGAAAAGCTGACTGTTATCGCCAGGGATGGCGAAGATACCAGCACCGCCTTGCGCGAAGAGTGGCTGCAATAGGCAGGTGACGAAGCCACCACGGATTCTTCCAGCATGAACGGTACGCTCTAGGCTAGAATCCATGACGCAAGAACTGTCTATTCCGTTTAATGACTCTGAGCTCAGTGCCCTGTGGTCACCTGCTGAGAGCGCCAGCGCGGTCATGATTTTGGCCCACGGCTCGGGGGCGGGCAAGGACCATGAGTTCATGACCGGCTACGCTCAGGCTGTCGCGGATCTCGGGATCAGCGTCTTGAGCTTCAATTTTCCCTATATGGACGCTGGAAAGAAGTTCCCGGACAAGGCGCCCACGGCTATCGCCGTCTGGCAGCAGGTGCGTTCATGGGTTCAGGAGCATGTAGCCGAGGGGCTCCCGGTGGTTGTTGCTGGCAAATCCTTTGGCGGGCGCATGGCCTCGCTGGCCGTTGCCGAAGGCATGCCGGCGAACGCTCTGATCTTTTTGGGTTACCCCTTGCACGCACCGAAAAAGGAAGACAAGCTTCGCGATGAGCACCTCTACCCGTTGACGGTTCCCATGCTGTTTTTGGAAGGAACCAAGGATCCTTTCGCCAATCCAGAAAAGATGGAAGCCGTAGCCGCGAAGCTCAATAAGTCGACGGAACTGGTCTGGTTTGAAGGCGGCAATCATTCCTTCAAGGTAGCCCGTTCTCAAAGAACGGTGGCGCAGGATGGCGCCTGGCTGGCCGAAGCGACCGCCAACTTCATTTGGAAGCACGCCTCTTAGATAC
This sequence comes from Glutamicibacter halophytocola, assembly GCF_001302565.1. NCBI lineage: Bacteria > Bacillati > Actinomycetota > Actinomycetes > Micrococcales > Micrococcaceae > Glutamicibacter > Glutamicibacter halophytocola. The sequence goes on along the minus strand of NZ_CP012750.1, from coordinate 453,979 downwards.
TCTCGCGGCGCCAATAGCTGTGCGGGTCATCCAGGAAGTCGTGCCATCCCCGCACCAGCTCCAGCTGTTCAAAATCATTTTCGCGAAGTCCCCACGATCCTGCCTTCAGGATCCGAGCATCCGGGAATGCAGCCAGAATGGGCGCATGGGTGGAAATGAGCAGCTGCGATCCCCCGTCCGCGATGGCTTGAAGCAGTTTCATCAGCTTCACGCAGCCCGCCAACGACAAGGCAGATTCGGGCTCATCCAAGATCCATAGGCCCTTGATAAAGGGAATTCGCTCCTCAACGAGGTCAAGGAAAGACTCGCCATGGCTCCGCTCATGCAGCTTGGTCTTGAATTTGGATTCTTCGAGATAGGTATAGAAGTTGTGCATGGTTTCTGCGCGCAGGAAGAATCCCTTGCGCGAAGCCGCGGCACCACGCTGGAGCTTGAGCTGCCGCCACAGCTCGGACTCGCTCGTCCTCGTCGTATTCATCGCGCCCGTCGAACCACCCTCAGCGTTCATGCCATAAGCCATCGCCAGCGCTTCAACGAGAGTCGACTTTCCAGTGCCGTTTTCACCGACAATGACGGTGACTTGTCCCAGGTCCAGTCCTTCATGAAGCAGCTGGCGCACCGGCGGCAGGACAAATGGCCACCGTTGATTTCCAAGCAACGCCTCAGCGTCAATAGCCTCGACTCGTCTCACCGGCATGAACATCTGTGAAAATTCCACAGGCTCAGTCCTCTTGGCGCTGCAAGAAACTATAAACCTCGGTCTCATCCACGCCAGGGAAGGCGCCGGTGGGCATCGCCGCGAGCAGGTGCGTATTGGCACGCGTGGCCGGCCAGGCATTGCCGAACCACTGATCCGACAGGTTCGCCGGCGGGCGGCGGCAACAGTTTTCATCCGGGCAAGTGGACTGGCAGCGCTCTTTGGTATCGCGGCCACGGAACCATTTCACGTGCTCAAACGGGACCCCGATAGACAGCGAATACAGTCCCGATGAGTGTCGTTCGGTGCGAGCCGTGCACCAATAGGTCCCGTTGACTGTATCGGTGTACTGCTCAAAGGAGCGGAACTTGTCCATCTGCTCAAAGACGACGCGGCTGGTCCAATATCGGCAAATGCTCTGCCCTTCGATGGCGCCAGTATGATCCGCCGGGAAATTCACGCGGTCGTTTTCATAGGCCTTGTGCAAGATGCCGGACTCGTGCACCTTCTGGAAGTGGCAGGTCATGCCCAAGTGCTCGGTGGCCAAATTAGTGAATCGGTGTGCTGCCGATTCATAGGACACGGCAAACGCGTCGCGCAGGTCCTCAATGGCCAGTTCGCGATTGTTCTTGGCACGGCGCAGATACTCGACTGTTGATTTCTCCGGCATCATCAGTGCTGCAGCAAAATAATTAGTGGCTACGCGCTGGGAGAGGAAATCGGAGTAATCCGTCGGCGTCTTATGGCCCAGCACGTGATGCCCCAAAGCCTGCAACAGTACCGACCGCGGATCGTGCTCGGTCCGGTTAGCCTGGGTCAGGTAGATCCGCATATTTTTCAGATCGGTCACCGAGCGCGTGGAGTGGGGCAAGTTCCCCACGAAGCGCAGGCTGAATCCTAGATGTTCAGCAATATCCGCTGCTCGGTGGTGAGACAGCGGACCAGAATCATGGCCGACTGCCGAAAGAACCTTGGAAGCTTCCTGCTCGATTTCCTTGTAATAGTTATTGCGGCGCCGCATCTCGTGGCGCAAAGCGGTATTGGCCCGGCGAGCCTCTTCAGGGGTCGCTGCCTGTTCGTTCAAACGCCGTTCGAGTTCGTGTTGCAGTCCTACCAGTGACTCGAGCACGTCCATCGGAAGGCGGGTGCCCACGCGTACGGTCGGCAGTCCCAAAGACTCGTAGAGCGGGCCGCGCTGGGCACGTTCCAGCTCGATTTCCAAGGCGGCCCGGCGTGAGGGAGGTTCGGTGCCCAGCAGGTCGTCAACGCCGACGTCGAGGGCGCCGGCCAGCGCTTTGAGCAGTGAAAGCTTGGGTTCGCGCTTGCCATTTTCAATCAGGGAAAGTTGGCTCGGCGCTGTATCGACCACGGCCGAGATATCGTCCAAGGTCATTTGCTTGCTTTTGCGAAGGAACCGAATCCTTCGCCCCAAGGCAATGGCATCCATCTCCGGAGTCTCTCCGGAGCCATTGCCATTTTCCGGCGTCTTCGCACGGTTCCACGTGGTTGCAGTCACATGCCCAGAGTATGTGAAGAATGGGCAACTTTTCCAGAAGTTGGCGATAAAAGAAGCTTTTATGCGTCATTGAAGCCCGCGCGCGCAGAAATATCTACAGTTCTTCCGAATACAGCAACCCTTTGGCCATTCATGCCAAATGCACAGCACACCAGCGGAATCATGCAGGCCTGCCATTCGTTGAACTAGTCAATCAACCATGAACGAGGAGCACGCATGACAGCCATCGCAGAAAAAGTCCTCTTCGCGAAAAACTCTGCCCATGATCCGCCACAGACTTTTGTCGTAATGGGTATCGATGGAGCAGGCAAGAGCACCGCTATCAACACCCTGGTGCAAGAATTGAATAACGAGCAGATTCCTGCACGGAGACTGGCCAATGCCGCTGGCCGACGTTGGCTAAACAACTTCTCGCACAACTCCGGTATTCAGGTTCCACCGCTCATCCAGTCACTGATCGAGACGACCTTCCGGCTCGTCAACGTTGTCCGCAACTCGTTCACTGCTGGGCAGGCCCCGGGACTAACGATGATGGACCGCCATCTGTATTGCCAGCTGGTTCTCCGCCGAGTCCGAGGCCAGAAGCCAGGCGTGCTCCTGCCGTGGCTGGCACGAAAGAGCACCGAACACGCAACTGTCATTCTTCTGGATCTTGATCCCCACCTTGCTTTCCAACGCATTGAAGCGCGAGCCGAGGACAAGGAACCCCTGGAATTCCTGCAGGCAGCACGCACCGAATACCTCCGCCTGGCCAAGCTGCATGGTTGGCTGGTGCTTGACGCATCCGTGCCCACGACACAACTGGTGGAGCGATTGCGCATGATCGCAGGCAAGTAGACTCGACTCATGAGCGAAGCACAGGCTACTTTTGCACCGGAATCCATTCTTGAGCTGGCCAAGAGCACAAAGAAGCAATGGGAACTAGGGCAGGTGAGGCTCATCGCCGCCGGCACTTTGGCCGATAACGGAACGTTGCTGCGCAGCTCCGAAGCCGAGGCAACCTGGCAGGTATCCATCCGCTCCATTGAGAAGGAAGCTTCTTTCTTCTCTGCGCTCACAGCCCAGGTCATCACGCTGGTTGCTGGTGATTTTGTTGAGCTCACCGTCGAGGGCGAACAGCACGGCCTAGAGCCATTGCGCCCGTTGAAGTTCACCACCAGCGACCGAGTTGAAGCCAGCCAGCCCGCCGAAGAACTGCTCACCGTTTATGTTGCCGCGGATCCGCAAAAGGTTCGCCCTACGGTGCGAATCGTTGAGTTGTCGAAGAAGCGCGAACAGCACCTCTTCGACGGCCAGCTCGGCATCCTGCTTCAAGGTTCAGCCGCCTTGCTGCTTGGCGATGAGCAGCAGCCGGTGAACCTGCGTGATACCGTCGCCGGATCGGATGCCCAAGAACCACGCATCTTAGGCCGCGGCGTCATGGCAGTCGTTTCCTTCGACCTCGCTTAGCCAACAGACGGTGGCGGCGCTCTTCTGAGCCCCCACGGCAAAAACGGCGAATTTTCGCGCCGATTCCCTGCTTCCGCGTACCGCCCCAGAAGTAGATTCACCCTCTTTCGGCGTACTCACCACTCCACATAGTTCAACTTCGCCCTTGCCGGGACTTCACGTTTTCACCACCTGCCACACCATCAAATCCTGGCTCAAATCCTTGGGCCATCGGCTGGTTCCCATGTCAGACGGGGTCATTGTGCTGCCCATCCGTAGGCTTCAAGCGCGTGCACTTCCCCGAAAACACGTAAGACATTCTAAAATTTCACACTTTTTCTCATTCATTTCTCTCTATTTGCTCAATTTTCAGCGTCCACCTCCGCTCTTGCCCCAAGAAGTGCAGATCTTTCATTTTTGAGAAGAAGTGAAGATCTTAATATTGAAAACCCCTATTTCAGCCCTTGCGCTTGAGGAAAAGTAGTTCCCACGAAGAAGTTCACAAGATCACCTAGCGATCAGCATGAACCCGGAACTTGCGCGAAGGAGCCAAGTCAATGACTACCGAGAACACCAACGAAACCTCGATCGACAACCGCATCGCAGCCATCGAGACCGACTGGGCAAACAACCCTCGCTGGAGCGGGGTCACTCGTGATTACACTGCCGCAGACGTAGTGAAACTGCAGGGACGGGTCCAGGAAGAACACACACTGGCCAAGCGCGGCTCGCAGAAGCTCTGGAAGCAGCTGACCGAAGAAACCCCGACCGGCGGCTACACCAACGCGCTGGGAGCATTGACCGGCAACCAGGCAGTTCAGCAGGTCAAGGCCGGACTTCGAGCCATCTACCTTTCGGGCTGGCAGGTAGCCGCAGATGCCAACCTCTCGGGCCAGACCTACCCTGACCAGTCGCTCTACCCAGCGAACTCGGTCCCGCAGGTGGTCCGCCGCATCAACAACGCGCTGCAGCGTGCCGACCAGATCGAGTTCTCCGAGGGCATCCAGAGCGTCGAGGACTGGATGGTCCCGATTGTCGCTGACGCAGAGGCCGGCTTCGGCGGCCCGCTGAACGCCTACGAGCTGATGAAATCAATGATTGCGGCCGGCGCCTCGGGCGTTCATTGGGAGGACCAGCTGGCCAGCGAAAAGAAGTGCGGCCACCTCGGCGGCAAGGTGCTGATCCCAACTCAACAACATATCCGCACCCTGAACGCGGCCCGCCTGGCCGCCGACGTGGCTGGCACGCCCTCCGTGGTCATCGCCCGCACCGACGCAGAAGCAGCAACCCTGATCACCTCGGATGTTGATGAACGCGATCAGCAGTTCATCACCGGCGAGCGCACCCCGGAAGGCTTCTACAAGGTCACCAACGGCATCGAGCCATGCATCGCCCGAGCCAAGGCCTACGCACCATATTCGGATCTGATCTGGATGGAGACCGGCACCCCTGATCTTCAGCTGGCCCGCAAGTTCGCCGAAGCGGTCAAGAAGGACTTCCCGGATCAGATGCTCTCCTACAACTGCTCGCCGTCCTTCAACTGGAAGAAGCACCTGGACGATGCCACCATCGCCAAGTTCCAGCGCGAACTCGGCGCCATGGGCTTCAGCTTCCAGTTCATCACCCTGGCCGGCTTCCACGCATTGAACCACTCGATGTTCGACCTGGCCACCGGCTACGCCAAGGACGGCATGAGCGCCTACGTCGAGCTGCAGGAACGCGAATTCGCTTCCGAGGCTGCCGGCTACACCGCCACCAAGCACCAGCGCGAAGTCGGCACCGGCTACTTCGACGCCATCTCCACGGCGCTGAACCCGAACGCCTCCACCCTGGCCCTGGTGGGATCCACCGAAGAAGGCCAATTCCATTAGACCCTGATGGGTCGATGGTGCTAGCCGGCAAGGACGCCGGCTAGCACCACCACCATTTTTCATCTTTAAGGACGCTGCCATGAACTCCCCGATCACCTTGAACAACATCACCATCACCGCTACCCCCGTTCGCTACCAGGAGCAGATCCTGACCAGCGACGCATTGGACTTCCTGTCCTCCCTGCACAGCGCTTTTGAATCCCGCCGTGCCGAACTGATGCAGCGCCGCCAGGTCAACCGGGCACGCATTGCCAATGGCCGCGACCCGAAGTTCCTGGAAGAGACCCGTTTCATCCGCGAAGATGATTCATGGCAGGTTGCCCCGATCGCCCCGGGGCTCGAAGATCGCCGGGTGGAAATCACCGGCCCGATCGAACGCAAGATGGCCATCAACGCGCTGAACTCCGGCGCCAACGTTTGGCTGGCCGATATGGAGGACGCTTGCTCGCCGACCTGGCAGAACGTGATCAAGAACCAGGTCAACCTGATTCGCATCCTGGACGAGGAGCTGGACTTCACCGCACCGGATGGCCGCGAGTACAAGCTGAACAGCTACGATTTGAGCGAACTGCCCACCATCGTGGTTCGCCCCCGCGGCTGGCACCTTCCCGAAAAGCACCTGCAGGTTTCCGGCACCCCGATCTCCGGCGCGCTGGTGGACTTCGGACTGCACTTCTTCCATAACGCCAAGCGCCTGCTGGCTGCCGGCCGCGGCCCGTACTACTACCTGCCAAAGCTGGAAAACCACCTGGAAGCACGGTTGTGGAACGACGTCTTCAACATGGCCCAGGACCTGTTGGGGATCGAGCGCGGCACCATTCGCGCCACGGTGCTGATCGAGACCATCACCGCTGCCTTCGAGATGGAAGAGATCCTCTACGAACTGCGCGAGCACTCCTCGGGGCTGAACGCAGGACGCTGGGACTACATCTTCTCGATCATCAAGAACTTCCGTTCCCGCGGACCGCGCTTTGTCTTCCCGGACCGCGACACCGTGACCATGACCGCACCGTTCATGCGGGCCTACACCGAGCAGCTGGTGCGGGCCTGCCACCGCCGCGGCGCTTCAGCCATTGGAGGGATGAGCGCCTTTGTTCCCAACCGCAAGGATGCCTCGATCAACGAGATCGCCTTCGGCAAGGTGCGCGAGGACAAGGCGCGTGAAGCAGCCGATGGCTTTGACGGTTCCTGGGTGGCCCACCCGGATCTGGTTTCGGTAGCCCGCGAAGTGTACGACGAGGTGCTCGGCGGGAACCCCAACCAGCTGCAGCGCACCCGCGAGGACGTTGAAGTTTCCGATGCGGCGCTGCTGAACATCCAGAGCGTCACCGGCAAGATCACCGAGCGCGGCATCCGCGACAATATCGAGATCGGCATCCGCTACATCGAGTCCTGGCTGCGCGGCAATGGCGCAGTGGCCCTGCGCAACCTGATGGAAGATGCCGCTACCGCGGAGATCTCCCGTTCCCAGCTGTGGCAGTGGATCCACCAGTCGGCCATCACGAACCAGGGCGAGATCATCACCCGTCGCTGGGTGCAGGAGCTGGCCGAGGAGACCATGGATAACCTGGAGCGTTTCGAGGGCGACCGCTTCGAGGAAGCCCTGGAGATCTTCGAAGCCTGCGCACTGCGTGACGACTTCCCGACCTTCCTGACCAAGAATGCCTACCTGCGCTACCTGGATGCACCAGCCCGCACCCTTCAAATGGCAGGCTAGGCGCCAATGAGACCCGGCCGATTCGAAACCAGTCGTCCTTAAGATCGGCCACGAAAAGCGGCATTCATCCGCTGGTAACCAGTCCAGCGGGCGGATGCCGTTTTTTGTGCGCAGTACAAGCCGTGCCGGCTACCGGAGGAAAACAACACGGATTGCCATAGGGTGGATGCATGTTCAGGAACAATCGCCGAGCACGATCCGATGCCTCGGTCGTGCTGCTTGTATCGCTTGGCTCGTTATATCTGTGCGGAATGCTGACGAGCTGGATGGAAAATATGCCATTTCTCGGAATGCTCGGAGTCTCTGCAGCGATCTCGCTTCTTTACTCGGCCGTGCAGGCCTTGCGGGGCATCACATCGGCGAACTCGCCATCTGACAGGAAATAGTGGCATTCATCCGCTGGTAACCAGTCCAGCGGGCGGATGCCGTTTTTTGTGCGCAGTGGCTAGGCTGTAGCCATGGCATTGACGTTCAAGAGCCCCGCCGAAGACCTCTGGCAGCCTGACCTGCTCGGAGATGGCTTCTGCTGGAGGCCGCTGCCGCTGGCCGATGGTTCTACCGCGACCTTGGTGCGGCATCGCCCGCGCAAGAAGCTGCGCCTGCCCCCGCCGCTGCGCGGAATTGCGGTGCTCTATGTGCACGGCTGGTCCGACTACTTCTTCCAAAAGGAACTGGCCGAATTCCTCAGCGAAGCCGGCGCGGACTTCTACGCACTGGACCTGCGCCATTACGGGCGCAATCTGCCCATCGACAAGGCCCGCGGCCTGGACGAAAGCATCAGCCCCGGGTTCACTACCGATTTGCAGGAGTACTTCGAGGAATTTGATGCCGCGCACCGGATTATTTCCAGTGCCCACCCGGGCACCCGATTTGTCATGCTCGCGCATTCCACTGGAGGGCTCAGCGCCTCCATGTACGCGGCAGCCAACCCGGACAAGTTGGACGCGCTGGCGCTGAACAGCCCCTGGCTGGAATTCCAGGCGAGCGAAATCGGACGCACCGCCCTGGCCCGCATCATCCAGGCGGCCAGTGCGCGCAACCCCCATCGTTTTTTGCCCACCGTTGATCCGGGGTTCTACACGCGCACCGTGTCCAACCAGTTCTCCGGCGAGTGGGACTACGACCTGGGCTGGCGGCCGGTCAATGGCTTCAAGCTCACCGCCGGATTCATCGCTGCGGTATTCAACGCGCAAGCCAAGGTGAAAAAGGGCTTGGACCTGCAGATGCCCACCCTGGTGATGCTCTCGGCCGAGGACTACCTGCTGCCTCGCTGGCATGACACCGCCACCCGTGCCGATGTGGCCTTGAATGTGCAGGTGGTGGCGCAGCGCAGCCTGGATTTGGGCCGGGAATTGCATGTGGTGCGCTTGCCCGGAGCGCTGCATGACGTTTTTCTCTCCGCGCCCGCGGTGCGTGCCAAGGCCTACCGGTCCCTGGGTTCATGGCTGGCAGCACTCAAAACCCGGCAGCGCGATTCGCAGCTGGCTTCCTGCATTCGCGCGGTGCTGCCCGAGGGCAGCGAAGTCCTTGATGGCTAGTGGACCAGCTTGTCCGGGACTTCGTCGTTGACCAGTTCCAGCTGCCAGGCCCCTGCCTTGTCGCGGCCCACAATGGCGACCGAGCCGTTGCGGATGGTATCAAGCTTGTAGCCGGCCAGGTGCGAGAGGGTGTAGCGGATGATCGTGCCGTGGCAGATGATGGCGACGTTTTTGCCCGGGTAGTCCGCAGCGATCTGCTCGATGGCGCGCAGTCCGCGGTCCACCACGGAGTCCAGCGGTTCGATTCCGCCGCCGTTCTTATCCGGCCACAGTGCCAGGGCTTCGGTTTCGACCATGCCCTCGCCCTGCGCGTAGTCGCGCTCGATGAGCAGGTCGTAGCTGGGGCCTAGTTCCAGGCCCAGCCCCTCGGCAATGATCTGCGCGGTTTCGCGGGCCCGCGAGAGCGGGGAGGAGACAATGACATCCCAGCCTCCGGCGCCGAGGACCTTCACGGCTTCGCGGGCCTGGGACCTGCCGGTGTCGTTCAACGGAATGTCGCTGGAGCCTTGCAGCCGGCCTTCGAGGTTCCATTGCGTCTGTCCGTGGCGGACGAATCCAAGTTTCATGAGCCCATTCTCCCACTTGATGTGTGCGGACCAGCAACTGCTGGTGGTCAAGCTCACGGTAGATCTGTCCCACGTTCCGCGCATCAAAGCCCAATGAGAACATAGGATTTTCTCGGCTGATTCCTGTTTTCAACGGTTTCAGGCCCAGATCGAATGCACCCGAATAGGATCCGAGCAATACAATCGTGACCGATATCAAGGCCTCCCTGGCCCGCGGGCTCACGGCCCGCCACATCCGCTTCATGGCCCTGGGCTCAGCGATCGGAACGGGCTTGTTCTACGGCTCTTCCTCCGCTATCCAGGCCGCCGGACCAGCAGTCCTCTTGGCGTACATGATCGGCGGCGCAGCCGTCTTCATCGTCATGCGCGCCATGGGCGAGATGGCCGTGAAGCATCCGGTCTCCGGATCCTTTGCGCACTATGCCTCGCGCTACCTGGGCAATTTCGCCGGCTTTGTCACCGGCTGGACCTTCAGCTTTGAAATGGCCATTGTGGCCATCGCCGATGTCACCGCCTTCGGCATCTATATGGGCTTCTGGTTCCCGCAGGTGCCGCAGTGGATCTGGGTGCTGGCCGTGGTGCTGCTGATCGCCACAATCAACCTGATGAAGGTCAAGGTCTTCGGCGAAACCGAATTCTGGCTGGCGATCGTGAAGGTCACCGCCATTATCGCGATGATCGTCGGCGGCGCGGCCCTGATCATCTTCGGCTTCAATGCCCCGGACACCGGCACCGCCACCGGATTTGCCACGCTGATGAGCGCCGGCACCTTGTTCCCCAACGGGTTCATGGGCCTGCTGCTGTCCTTCGCAGTGGTGATGTTTGCCTTCGGCGGCATCGAAACCATCGGCATCACTGCGGGCGAGGCCGATAATCCATCCACCTCGGTGCCCGCCGCGATCAACACCGTGCCCTGGCGCATCCTGCTGTTCTACGTGGCTTCGCTGGCTGTGGTCATGATGCTCTTCGACTGGCGCCAGATCGACGGTTCGGCCTCGCCGTTTGTGCAGATCTTTGATGGCCTGGGACTGCCTGCAGCGGCGCACGTGCTCAACGCAGTGGTCATCACCGCGGCAATTTCGGCGATCAATGCCGATACCTTCGGTGCCGGGCGCATGCTCTATGCAATGTCCGTCGCCGGCCATGCCCCGAAGTCCTTCGGCCGGGTCTCCCGCCACGGCGTGCCGTGGATGACCGTGGTCATCATGGCCATTGTGCTGCTGGCCGGCGTGGTGCTCAATGCCCTGTTGCCAGAGGCGCTGTTCACCATCATTGCCTCGATCGCGACCTTCGCCACCGTCTGGGTCTGGATCATGATCCTGGCCTCCTATCTGGCCATGCGCCGGCAGGAAGCAAAGGCTGGGCGCGACGCCTCGCTGCCTCGCGAGTACGCTGTGCCGGGAGGAACCATCGCCGTGTGGGCGGCCCTGATCTTCATGGCCCTGGTTGTGGTCCTGCTGGCGCTGAGCGCCGAAACCCGCGTGGCCCTGTACACCGGAATTGTCTGGCTGCTGTTGCTGGGCGTGCTGTACAAGGTGCTGGTGCGCCCGGCGGCCGCGCTCAGGCAGGATAGCGATTCGTTGCGGGGCTAGCCCCGCGTTTGTCCCTTCGGCGTCCGGCTTCATTCATGAGGCTGGGCGCCGTTGCCGTATCTGGATGTTTCCTAGTCGATTTGCTGCCGGTCTGTGTTGGCAGTTGCAGGTCCTGAGCGTGGATCGGCCTTGGCCCGCAGTTCCTGGAACAAGGCCAGGGTGGCCCAAAGGAGCATCCCCGCTCCGACAATCCAAAGGCTGCCCAGGCCCAAATGGAGGTAGGCGAAAACGCCACCGAGCGATCCCACCGTGATCATGGCCCACAGCACCGCTTAGCGAAGCCATAGCAACCGATTGACCCCCTGGTTGGAACCTGTCACCAGCCCAAGGATTGCGCCGCCGAGGGCTTGGCCGAGCTTGACCAGCGTGCCGGTCATATAGGTCAGGCCCAAAGCGACTTCGCCGGAACGCGTGTAGGACACGTTCACCACCCCCATGGCGGCCGACAATAAGAGTGCTGTGGCGTTCGGCTGGACGGTTCCCGTCGCAGCGGCAGCCAGGACCAATCCGGCACTGAAGTACATGGCTAGCGGCCTGCGCAAAGCAGCCAGAGAAGAAGTCAACAGGGTGGCGATGACCACGCCAATGACAAAGCTTGCCACCAATGACATGGCGTTGATCCACCCCGTGAGATCACCGGTCATCAGCGCCGCGGAAGAACGCGTGGAGTTCCCGGACATGAACGACAAGAAATAGCCGCCAAAGTGCACAAATCCGACGCCGTCCACAAACCCGGCCATCGCGGTGATGGCTCCGGCAAAGAGGATTCCGCCCCAGCGAAGATTCTTTGCCACATGCACCGCTTTCTGTAGATGCCCGCTTCCCCGGACGCCGTTGTGTCGTTCCCAGTATTCCAGCGATTGGAAGTGGCCGGTTCGCTGGGGTTGCGGAATGCATTTCAGTACAAAGTTGTTAGCTCAAGTATGAGTGAAATTATTGGCGAACAGCCTGCCGAGTCCAAGCGCCTACGCGTCGACATCTTCTCCGATATCGCCTGCCCCTGGTGCTTCATTGGCAAGCGCCGCTTTGAGCAGGGCGTTGAATCTTTTGAATATTCGCAGAACGTCGACGTGTACTGGCATGCCTACCAGCTGGACCCATCCTTGCCCGATAACTATGACGGCAGCGAAGCAGAATACCTGTCGAAGATGAAGGGGCTGGATCAGTCGCAGGTCCAGCAGATGCTGCAGCATGTAACCGCCCAGGCTGCAGAAGAAGGCCTGGCCTACGACTTCGAGAATCTCAAGGTAGCCAATTCCTTTACCGCCTTGCGTGTTCTGGAGTACGCAAAGCAGCACGGAGCCGGCAACGAGATGAAGGAATTGCTGCTGTCGGCGCACTTTGAAAAGGGGCTGGACACCGGGAATGTTCAAACCCTGCTGGAGCTGGCTGGATCGTTGGGACTTGATGCCCAAGAGCTGGGTGCGCAGATCGAAGCCGGTGCTTATGCCGAGGAAGTCAACGCCGATATTTCACAGGCCCAGCAGCTTGGCATTAGCGGTGTTCCATTCTTCGTGCTCGACGGAAAGTACGGTATTTCCGGTGCACAACCGGCTGAGGTCTTCTCCAACGCATTGACCCAGGTCTACGCGGAGAACGTACAGGCCCAGTAGGTCCGGGCTTCCAGCCTGGCTAGTCCGCCGGCGCGCACACCAGCTTGCCGGCGGACCTATCCAGCTTGCGGTCCTTTTGCAGGCCCTCGAATTTCTCGCCGACCGCCAGGTCTACCGTCGAACCCCACTTTTCCGGGTCGAAGATGAACACCGATCCGGGTACCTGGCGTTGGACGGTGAATGCCTGGGCGTAGCCGTCTGGCCCGGCAATGACAGCGCCGATCGTGCCAGAAAGCGAAGTCCAGCCAGAGGTCAACGACGAGATCTTAAAACCGCGTTCTTCCAGCGACTTTGCGGTATCTCCGGCGAGCCCGGAAATATTCGTCGTATTAAGCACCCGGATCCTGAAGCTCTGCGGGTCCTGGTATGAGAAGTCCACCTCTGGGCATTTCACGTTCTCAATTTTTGCCGGAGCCGGCTCTGCGGTTTCTTCAGTCGTAGCTTCTGCTCCCGGATTCCAGTTTCCGGTAACGATGAGCAGTGCGCCCACGGTTACGGCGATGACAAGAACTGCCATCACGGAAAACACCGCATTTTGCCGTCTGCGCGCACGCTTCTTGGCCTTGCGATCCGAGCTGAAGCTCAGGTCTTGCTCATCAACAATATGCGCCCCGTGCCATTCGCCCGGGTCTTCGCGTTCACGCATCTTCCCACCTAGCTCCGGGTAGTCTGTGGCTACGACTAGCTGAGGAGAACCACCTCGTCATCCTCGTGGCAGTTAGCTTATCGAATCGTCGTCCAAATCCAATATCCGCGCATGTATTACAGAGCGATGATGAAGCGCAGAACGTAATGCACGGTGCACACCGTCTTCTAGATACAAAACGCCGTCATATCGAACGACGTGAGGGAACAGGTCACCGTAGAATGTGGAATCTTCTGAGAGCAGTGCTTCCAGATCAAGAGTGGATTTGGTCGTAACCAGCTGATCCAGCTTCACCTGTTGCGGGGGCAATTCGCTCCAGTCGCGAGAGGAGACCAGCCCATGCGCCGGGTATGGCCGGCCGTCACCTACTGCTCGAAATATCACCTTTCAAGCATAAGCTCCGAGTATTCAGATCGCTGGAATTACCTGCTGCACGGCCAGTGCGCGCTTGGACAAGTAATTGCCGCCAGGCCTGGTTGGCGGTTGAACCCAGCGGCCGCATATGAACCCACGGGCCACCACTGGGCCATTGTTGCAGAGCCGCCGGAAAGCTCCTGCCGTTCCACATTCCAATAACGCGGGCAGTCCTGGCATTGGATGGGCCTGCCACCGTGAACCTCGGGTAACAATCACCGAGCCAAATGGCCGTTGCACGACGTCAGCCACGGCTGCGTCCAGTTACGAGCGTCCAGCGTCACGTCATTCTTGCACAGCCCAAGGACCTGCATCGTATGCTGTATACGCGCTGGGATAGTTGCTCCTTTTTGAGCGCTGGCAGGTACCCGTCTCGGATGATTCAGATTCCTCGCCAATGGCGGAAAACCGAATTATGGACCTCATTTTATTTCTTCGCAAGGATTGTGACATCGCGAGAAACTTGGAGGAACCGGGCGTAACTTAGGCTGGTAACAATCCCTTCATAAGGTGCACTCTGGGGATATGAAAAACGTAGTCACCGAGATCCCAGTCCTCGACATTTCTACCTCGCGCAACGCAGACGGCACCTTCAACGAAGATTTCGTCGCTGCACTTCGTGACGCGGCCCATCGTGTTGGATTCTTCCAAATCGTTGGCTACAGCTCCCAAGAAGGCCAAGACCAAGAGCTGCTGGACACCATCGCCGAGTTCTTCAACAAGCCAGTCGAGCAAAAGATTAAGCTCGACAACCGCAATAGCGCCCAGTTCCGCGGCTACACCCGCATGGGCACCGAGATCACCCGCGGCCGCGCCGACGCCCGCGAGCAGATCGACTACGGACCCGAGCGTGAAACCCTCGCTGTAGTGCCAGCCGACAAGCCCTACCTGAACCTGCAGGGACCTAACCAGTTCCCAGAAGATTTCCCACAGCTCGAAGACCGTGCCATGGCTTGGGCCGAGCTGATGAACAAGACTGGACATGAGCTGCTTTCAGCCATTGCCGTGGGCCTGGGACTGCCCGAAGACCACTTCGATGAGCCTTTTGCCAACACCCCTTCGTGGATGGGCAAGCTGGTTCACTACGTATCCGGCGATGTCGTTCCCGAGTCGGGCAACCAAGGTGTTGGCCTGCACGCCGACTACGGCTTTGTAACCCTGTTGCTGCAGGACCAGGTCGGCGGGCTGCAGGTCCAGCCATACGGCCAGGAAGAGTGGATTGAGGTTCCACCAACTCCGGGCGCGCTGGTCGTCAACCTCGGCGAAATGCTGGAGGTCGCCACCGATGGTTACCTGATGGCCACCATTCACCGCGTGATCGCTCCACCTGCTGGCGTTGACCGCTACTCCGTGCCGTTCTTCTACTCGCCACGGCTCGACGCGGTCATCGACAAGGTCGAGCTGCCCGCAGAGCTGGCTGCCCAAGCCCGTGGCGTCTCAGATGACCCGGAGAATCCAATGCTGGCTTCGTACGGCGCCAATGTACTCAAGGGCTGGTTGCGCGCTCACCCGCAGACCGCTGCAATCCACTACCCAGAAGTCGTCAAGGCCAAGAAGAGCGCATAGCTCGAACTGCTCCCTCCACGCGAGGACGCGAACTAGAAAGACCTGCAGGTCCCGGCTCGAAATTATTCTTCGAGTCGAGGCCAACAGGTCTTTCTTGTTTTTATCGGCTCACTCGCTGCCAGCGAGGACACAAAACTCGTTGCCTTCAGGATCGGCAAGAACCACCCACGTCACGTCATCTTCCTGTCCGACGTCTGCGTATGCGGCCCCCAAGGACAGCAAGCGGTCGACTTCTTGCTGCTGCCCAGTTCCGCGTGGCCGGACATCGAGGTGCAGCCTGTTTTTGATCGATTTCTGCTCCGGAACCTGGGCGAAGGTCAGAACAACGGATGCGCCGCCGTCATTCTGCGGACCAATGCTGACTAATCCGACTTCTTCTTCTCGTACCGCGTAGTCCAGCACTTCGCACCAGAAACGAGCTAGGAGCATTGGATTTGCGCAATCCACCGAAATCTCGCTCAATACACTTGCCATGGTCTTGCCTCGTCAAAAATTTGGTCGTCACTTGATTCGGATCATACCGGGAAATATTCCCCCGAACTCAGAAGGCAAAAAAATAATGCCTTGGTTCATCATTTCCATGATGAACCAAGGCATTAAAATTGGCGGAGGATAGGGGATTTGAACCCCTGAGGGCGTTAACCCAACACGCGTTCCAGGCGTGCGCCATAGGCCGCTAGGCGAATCCTCCTCAGTTTGCTCCGAGGAGCAGGATCCAGCATATCTAAATTCTCGCTCAATCACGAATCGAGAGTTCTCTTGCCGTTTCCCGCACCGCTACTAAAGCCATCCTCCCCTGAAATCCAGTGTTTTCAGAGGTTATACCCACCCCGCAACTTTCCGGCTCCGCCCCTCAAATGGGCCACGATACTGCTATTCATGAGCAAAAGAGAGGTATTTCACAGCAGCGATGATCCTCGGCGCCTGCACATTGGCCCTCCTGGACAACGCACCACACCGGGAGATTTTGGCCTTTGGGCCGCGAATTTGGATCAAGATAACCTTTTTGCGCAGATTGCCGCCACGGCGCGACAGCTCTACGACCGGTTGCCTGCACTCACAACCAGCCAAGGCCTGGGAACGCTTAAAATCGTGTCCCGGCTACGGAGCATGCTGGATGCTGCGGAAGCAGCAATATTGGCGGACTCATATGAACATGCGGTGAAAGAGTCCTCAGCCCAAGGCAGCCAAGACCCACTCATCCAGACGCCTTCAGACGGGCTTCAAGAACAGTCATCCCAGTACTACGGCATCAGCCCTTCGGAAGAAGCGGTCATTCGTTCTTCGTTTGTAGCCGAGGCTTCCATGGCCCTGCGAGCCTCCGAGGCGAATGTTCGAGACCGATTATTCATCGCAGAAGGCTTGCGCCATCTTTGTCCTGAAACTCTTGAAGAGCTAAGTCGCGGAGAGATCACCACCAGAACGGCTCAAGAGATCGTCAAACAGTCCCAGGACCTTGAGCCGGAAGATGTACGGCATATGCAGCAAACCCTGTTGCCCATTGCCCGGACCGCCTCGGATGCTGCCGTTGCCCACAGGGCTCGCAAGATCCACGAGCGCCTTCACCCTCGCCCTATTGAAGAACGGCACAAGAAAAGTGCTGAAGACCGAAAGGTCACCTATTGGAACGAACCCAATGGGATGTCGGTGATCCAGCTGTACATGCCTGCCGAAAATACGTTGAGCATCATCAACACCGTCAATTGGCATGCCTCGCAACACGATGATCCCGAAGATGAACGCACCGAACAGCAACGGCGCCTGGACATCATCTGTGATGCACTCATTGACGGATGGCCAGCTGGAGGGGGCACTCCGCTCAAGGCACGAGTTGCGGTGACCATTCCTGCCCTAGAGATGCTGGCCGATCCCCAGCGTGCTCTGGCCGATCTGGAAGGCTACGGGCCCATACCTATCGGAACCG
Source organism: Glutamicibacter halophytocola (assembly GCF_001302565.1). Taxonomy (NCBI): domain Bacteria; kingdom Bacillati; phylum Actinomycetota; class Actinomycetes; order Micrococcales; family Micrococcaceae; genus Glutamicibacter; species Glutamicibacter halophytocola. The sequence goes on along the minus strand of NZ_CP012750.1, from coordinate 436,891 downwards.
CGTTACGCATTGCCAAGGATGCTCCATCTTTCATGAAGGTACTCACCGACCCGTGGTCTGGTGCCGTAATAGATGTTGGCCGTGAGAAATACCGGCCATCCAAGGCACTGCGCGATCTACTGCGCAGCCGGGACATTTGTTGCCGCTTCCCCGGCTGCAACCGTCCAGCGGAGACCTCTGAGATCGACCACATTGATGCTTGGGCCAACGGCGGGCACACCTCTCGGACCAACACCCACCTTTTGTGCAAGCGGCATCAGATGTTCAAACACGCCTTGGGGTGGCAAGCCACCTACCTGGCCGATGGATCCGTGAACTGGCGTTCCCCGCATGGCGTGGTGTGCATCGAACTTCCGGGCAGTGTCACCAATGTGCAGAATTTCGACTTTGAAAAAGAGCAAACGCCGATGCTGCCGACAGTTCAACTCAATGACAGGGTGCGCAAGGTACTCGGATGGCTAGAACCAGTGGACGGGGAAACAGGATGAAGTTTCACGCCCGGATTCGCCACGCTGTTTCTTGTTTTACATTCAGGGCCTGAGAGCAAGCGCACGCTGCCCGATTTTTATCCAAGCACCACCCTCGGGTAGTATTTTTGGTGACCCCTCGTGTGGTGTCATCCTGTTGAACTCCCCCAGGACCGGAAGGTAGCAAGGGTAGATGGGCTCTGGCAGGTGCATGAGGGGTCTTTACTTTTTCACGCAAGCCGAAGGGGAGTCCACGTGGGCGCAGGCCGTTTCGCCCCTAGCCCGTCAGGGCCACTCCACCTCGGCAATTTGCGCACGGCGGTCCTAGCATGGCTCTTCGCTCGTTCCACGCAACGTGATTTCTTGTTGCGCATTGAAGATCTTGACCGGGTCCGCTCCGGCGCCGAAGCGATCCAAATCTCCGAACTGGAGTCCTTGGGCCTGCAATTCGACGGCTCACTCTTGCGCCAATCCGAACGCCTGCCAATTTACTTCGACGCCGTAGAACAGCTCAAAAAGCAGGACTTGGTGTTCCCCTGCTTCTGCTCTCGCAAGGACATCGCCGAAGCTGCCAGCGCGCCGCATGCAGCACCCGGCGCCTACCCGGGTACCTGCCGGAACCTGAGCCCGGCCGAACGTGAAGCCAAGTCACAAGACCGTCCTGCCGCCTTGCGCCTGCGCGCCGAGGTAACTGAATTCTCGGTTCACGACCAGCTGGCTGGCGGCTATGCCGGCGTAGTTGATGATTTTGTCCTGGTCCGAAATGATGGTGCTCCTGCCTACAATTTGGCCGTCGTGGTCGATGACGCGCTCTCCGGAATTGATCAGGTTGTGCGTGGCGATGATCTGCTCTCTTCCGCGCCACGACAGGGGTATCTGGCAACGCTCTTGGGCTACGACGTCCCGGAGTACGCCCACGTCCCGCTCGCCCTGAATACCAAGGGCCAGCGCCTAGCCAAGCGCGATGGTGCTGTAACACTCGAAGAGATCACCGAACATGGGGTACATCCAGCCGATGTTGTGGCGATTTTGCTAGAGTCATTGGGCTTGCCCAGCACGAGTTTGCTGGCAGCCCTGGAAGCTTTCGATCCGGTGAACTTGCCCCGTGAGCCGTGGATCGTAGAACCTGAAAATATCGTCCAACAGCTGATGCCCCCGGCATCACGCAACCGATAGGGAACCGGTGTGAGTACAGCGCTATATCGCAGGTATCGTCCCGATACGTTTGCCGACGTCATCGGACAAGAGCACGTTACTGCTCCCCTGATGACAGCTCTGGAGAAAAACCGCGTTAATCACGCGTACCTCTTCTCCGGCCCACGCGGTTGCGGCAAGACGACTTCCGCACGAATTCTGGCACGTTGCCTGAACTGCGAGCAGGGCCCAACGCCGGTACCTTGTGGCACCTGCCCTAGCTGTGTTGAGCTGGCCAATGGCGGCCCGGGGTCGCTGGATGTTATCGAAATTGACGCTGCCAGCCACGGTGGCGTGGACGACGCCCGCGACCTGCGCGAACGGGCAACTTTCGCGCCGACACGCGACCGCTACAAGATCTTCATCATCGATGAGGCCCATATGGTGACCGCGGCAGGCTTCAACGCCCTGTTGAAAATCGTTGAAGAGCCACCAGCGCACATCAAGTTCATCTTCGCAACGACCGAACCCGAGAAGGTTATCGGGACCATTCGCTCCCGTACCCACCACTACCCCTTCCGCCTGGTTCCGCCAGAGGCCTTGTTGGCGTACCTGCAGGTTTTGTGCGAACGCGAACATGTCGCGGTAGCCGAGGGCGTACTTCCTTTGGTTATCCGTGCAGGTGGCGGTTCGGTCCGCGATACCCTCTCGGTTCTTGACCAGCTGATGGCTGGTGCCCGTGAAGGAACGCTGGATTACGAAACCGCTATTGCCTTGCTGGGCTATACCCATTCGACCCTTTTGGATGAAGTGACCCTGTCGCTTCACGAAGCTGACGGCGCCGGGCTCTTCGGCGCCATTGACCGCATCATCCAGACCGGTTTGGATCCACGACGCTTTGTTGAAGATATTCTTGAACGCTTCCGAGATCTGATCATTGCCAAGGCCATGCCCGAAGGCCTGGAAAAGATCCTTCGCGGTGTACCCGAGGACCAGTTAGAGGCCCTGCACCTGCAGGCCGGCCTGGTTGGCGCCGGCGAGCTTTCCCGATGGGCAGATGTCACCAACAAGGCGCTGAGCGAGATGACCGGCGCCACCTCTCCTCGTTTGCACTTGGAATTGCTAGCAGCCCGATTGATGTTGCCGGGTTCCGAGAACTCGGTGTCTTCCTTTGCCGCACGATTGGATCGCTTGGAACGCCACGCGATGAGCGGTGGCGAGCTTCCAGCACTTGACGTTGACCAGACCGCCGATTCGTCGGCTTCGATAGGTGCAACGCCGAATCCTGGCGCTGCTCGCCAGGGCGCGGCCGCTGTGCGCGAGGCGCTGGCCGCCGCCAAGGCCCGCCGCGAGGGTGTGGCCATGCCGGCGCCGGGACACGAGCCTGCCCCAAAGGCGCCAGCGCCTGCTGAACAGCCAGCGCAACCAATTCAGCAGCCCCAAGCCGAACCTGTTCAGGCGCAGCCTCCGGTTCAGCCTGTTCAGGCCCAGCAGCCTCAACCACCTCAAGAGGCTCAGCAGGCTGCAGCCAAGGAACAGCCGCAACCTGCCGACGATGATCCTAATGCGCCACTGGACCCGGATGCGCAGTCCTCGCTGAACACTGGCGAAGCTGCAGATTGGGGTGCAACATGGGGTCCGAAGGACGACAGCTTTTCGGTGACCACCGAAGTCCAACCAGGTCCAAGTGTTCCTGCAGCCCGCCCTGAAGGCGTTGCGCCTTTCAGCCTGGTTCCAGATCCTTCCAGCGGCGAAGACCTGTCATTTGGCACCGGGGTTTCAATCGATGATGTTAAGCAGAATCCGGCCATGGCCGAATTCGCTCGCAAGGCTGCCGAGTCTCGTGCCCAGCAGCCGGCTGCTCCTGCACCTCAACAGCAGGCACCCGTTGAGACTGCTCCCCCAACCCAGGCTCCGGCTCCGGCACAGCAACCCAGCCAGGCAGAACTCGATGCGCAGCGCCAGGCGGCGCAGCAAGCTCAAGCACAGCAGGAGCTGGCTCAGCAAGAGCAGGCACAACGAGAAGCCCAGGAACGTGCCGCTCGTGAACAGGCGCAACGCGAGCAAGCCGAGCGTGAAGCACAGGAACGTATTGCGCGCGAGAAGGCAGAACGCGAAGCCCAGGAACGTGCTGCCCGCGAGCAAGCTCAGCAACAGCAACAGCAGGCTCAACCGGCTCAACAGCAAGCGCAGCAGCCTGGCGCCGGTTCCCCTGTCGTGAAGTTCCAGCAGGCTTGGCCAATGATCCTGCAGCAGTTGCAGGGAAGCTCACGAGTTCTGCATTCCATGGTGGCAACCTATGGTTCTGTCGCTGGTTTTGACGGTCGCACGCTCACCTTGGCGTTCAGCAACACCGGTCCAATCGTAAACCTGCGCAACCGGCCGGATTTGATGAACACCCTGACCGGGGTCGTTTCGCAATTCGCCGGCTCCCCCATAGAAGTAGTACTCACCGAAGGCGGTTCCAACCCAGCTGGCGGTGGTTCCCCAAAAGGTGAGCGCCGGCCACTCCCGGCGCAAACCCCAGCACCAACCAAGTTCACCAAGGCTGCAACTTCTGCTGGGGTAGCTGCGCGTGCTGCTGCGCGCGCACAAGCCGCCGCCCCGGCGCCTGCTGCCAGCACGCCTCCGGCCGCCTCGCCAGTGGCACCGCCACCAGCCACGCCAGGTGCAGGAGCCACCGACGGCTACGCCAGCTCCTACGATGACGTGCCGCCACCCTATGACGAGCCGTTCATGGACGAGCCGCCGTTCCCGGATGATCCGTACTACTCGCCAGAACCGGCAGCTGCGCGCGAACCACAGCGCCAGCCTGAGCCGGCCCAGCCTGCTCAAGCCACCGGGCACCCCGCACAGGCAGCGGTTGCTCCCGAGCCTCAGCAGCCAAGCGCGCCACGCAGTTTTGGAGGCCCGCCGGTAGCACCGAAGCCTCGGCTGACTGCTGGGCTCAGTGCCCGGCAGGCTGAAGTTGGCACGCCGAATATTCCACGTCCGGTCTCGAGCACTCCACTGCACCCGCAGAGCACCACGGACTCGTTCCAGGACTTGGCCGTTCGCGAAAGCGAAGAACCGGCGCCACAGGTTCACGCGCCGGTGGCCCCGCGGCCATCGGCTGCTCCGGCGCCCGCTGTGGAGCCGGAACCGCAGGTCCCGGCCGCCGAAGCACCACAGCAGCGAGCCCAGGCGCCTGCTCCGGCCAGGACTCCAGAGCATGATGCTCCGGCAAAGTCCGCGCCAGCGCCTGAAACCGCTCCGGGCTGGGGCGCGCCGCAACAGGAGGCGGCAACGGCCAGCGAGCCGTCGGCGCCAGCCGCTGGCCAGCGTATGAGCCGCTATCAGCAGCTGATGAACCAGGCCAAGAGCTCGCCTAGTGCGCCGGCACCCGCGCAGGCTGCCGGCGGGTGGGGTGGACCAGCTGCGGCGCCTGCCGCTGCGCAGAATCAGGAGCCCGAGGAGTTCGTCCCCAGCGACGATGACATCGAGGTCGAGGATTCCGCGTTGATCGGTGTTCCCGCCGTGGAACGGCTGCTCGGCGGCATGGTCATCGAGCAGCGTGATGTGAACGGGAATGTCGTGGAAATCAAGCGCAGCCTGTAGCGGAAACCACGGCATCCTGTCGGGGTGAGACACTAGGGTGTAACAGGGAAGATTCCCAGCAAAGCAGAAAGAAGGCGCACGTGTACGAAGGTGCTGTACAGGAATTGATCGACGAGCTCGGTCGCTTGCCTGGCATCGGCCCGAAATCGGCTCAGCGCATTGCCTTTCACATTCTTGATGCCGATGCCGAGGATATGACGCGGCTGGCCGCGTCCATCCAGCTGGTCAAGGAGAAGGTCAAGTTCTGCGAGATCTGCTTCAACATCTCGGAGCAGGAGATCTGCGCCATCTGCCGCGATGAACGCCGCGATGGAACCAAGATCTGCATCGTCGAAGAATCCAAAGACGTGATGGCCATTGAGCGCACCCGCGCCTTCGGCGGCAAGTACCACGTGCTCGGAGGCTCGATCAACCCGTTGGCCGGCATCGGCCCGGAGCAGCTGCACATTCGCGAGTTGGTCGCGCGCCTGGCCGACGAGTCCATTACCGAATTGATCCTGGCCACAGACCCGAACCTCGAGGGCGAGGCCACCGCCGTGTACCTGGTGCGCGCGCTGGCTCCCCTGGGCATCCAGATCACCCGGCTGGCCTCCGGCCTGCCGGTGGGCGGAGACCTGGAATACGCCGATGAGGTCACCCTGGCACGAGCCTTTGAAGGCCGTCGCACCGCCGGGTCCAGCGCGTCGAACGCGCGACGTCCGGCTCCCGCGGCCGAAGATGCCGAAGCATCTGGAAAAGCCGAAAATGCTCCAAGCAAGGCTCCTGCCACCGAGCCCAAGCTCTTCAGGGCCGTTGATCCGGCGAAAACCCCCCAGGCTGGCGACGGCAGCCCTTCGCACCCGGTAGTTCCAGAGATGGATAACCACCGCAGCCGATAAGACCTTTCCTGGCGCACCCCGCACTCCCTTCACCGAAGGGAGTGCGGGGTTCTCTTTTAATGCCGTTTTCCTCGGGATATCGGTGTGCGATGAAACACCATAGTTGATAATAATCAACTATCCTCGTATAGTTGACATCAATCAACCATTCAGGCTCTTTGGGCCTGACTTTAACTTTTTGGAGGCTCAATGACCGCAATCGCACCGGTCGCCGGGCCCAAGATGACGCACCGTGAAATCCTCACCGCCCTGACCGGAATCCTCATGGGCATGTTCGTCTCGATCTTGGCCAGCACCGTAGTATCCAGTTCCCTGCCAGTGATCGTCTCGGATTTGAACGGCAGCCAGACCGCCTACACCTGGGTAGTGACCGCTACCCTGCTGGCGACCACCATTTCGACCCCGATCTGGGGCAAGCTCGCAGACCTCGGCAACCGCAAGCTGCTGCTGCAGATCTCCCTGGCGATCTTCGTCTTGGCTTCCGCTGCCGCGGGCTTCTCGCAGACCACCAGCTTCCTGATCGCCATGCGCGTCATCCAGGGCCTGGCCGGCGGCGGCGTTGGCGCCCTGGCACAGATCGTCATGGCCGACTTCCTCTCGCCACGCGAACGCGGCAAGTACATGGGCCTGTTCGGCGCGGTCATGGCCATCGGCACTGTGGGCGGACCACTGATCGGCGGATTCGTCACCGACACCATCAACTGGCGCTGGAACTTCTTCATCGCGCTGCCCTTTGCCATCGCTGCGGTCATCTTGATCCAGCGCACCTTGCACCTTCCGGCCATCGCCAAGCGCAAGGTCAAAATCGACTACTGGGGCATCCTGCTGCTCTCCGGCGGCGTTTCGCTGCTGCTGATCTGGATGTCTCTGGGCGGCTCCGAGTTCGAGTGGGCTTCGGCCACCAGCCTGATGATGGTGGTTGGCGCGGTGCTGCTGCTGGCAGCGTTCATCCTGGTCGAGATCAAGTCCTCCGAACCGCTGTTGAGCATGTCGCTGTTCAAGAACCGCACCTTCACCTTCGCCGTGATCGCCTCACTGGCCGTAGGCGTGTCGATGTTCGGCACCTCGGTGTTCCTCAGCCAGTACATGATCATGGCCCGTGGCGCTTCTGCCACCATGGCCGGCCTGATGACCTTCCCCCTGATGGGCGGCCTGCTGGTCATCTCCACCATCGGCGGCCAGTTCATCTCCCGCACCGGCAAATGGAAGCCGCTGGTGATCACCGGCTCGGTGCTAATCGTCATTGGACTGTTCCTGCTGGGAACCATCCACTACAACACCAACTACGTGCTGGTTGCGGCCTTCATGTTCATCCTGGGCGCCGGCATGGGCCTGGTCATGCAGAACATGGTGCTGGTAGTGCAGAACTCCGTTGACATCAAGGAACTGGGTGTCGCCTCCTCCTCGGTCAACTTCTTCCGAACCTTGGGCGGCACCGCCGGCACCGCCGGATTGGGCGCCATCCTGGCAGCATCCATTCCGAACATGATTGCCGATCGCCAGGCGGATTTGATGCAGGCCATCGGGTCGCTGGGCGAAAAGGGCAAAGCGGTCGCAGAGGTCTTATCCTCGGGCAACCTTCCAACCATCTCCACCCTGCCCGAGCCGGTGCGCGTCATCTTCGAATCCATCTACGGTGACGCGGTGCCTTCCCTATTCACTTTCGCAGCCCCGCTGTCGCTGATCATCGTGATTGCTGTCTGCCTGATACCCAACCAGGCCCTGACCACGCAGACCGCCACCGAGCGCATGCAGGAAGTTGACGCCGAAGCCGCGCTTGAAGCCAATGGCATAGCTGCCGTCGACGAGAATGCAGGCGCTGAAATCCAGGAGCCAACCGCGCCCAGCAAGCAAGGAACCGAACCAGCGATGAAGCCGAACGGCAACTAGGAGAAATCCAGTGGATACCACCAGCACAGATGCTTCTGCCTGCACGAAGGATCGCGCGGACCGCTATTCGTTGGCAGAGCAGGAATTGTTCTCGCTGATTGCGGTCACTGCACGATTCAAGCGCGAACTTGCCCATCGGCTCAACGGCCAGCTGACGCCAGGCTATTTGCCGGTGCTCGGCCTGATCCTGCGCCATGGCCGCATCACGCAGTCAGAAATTTGCGAGAAGCTGCTGATCGACAAGGCGACGCTCTCACGCATGATCTCCAAGCTCGAACAGCTCAGCCTGGTGGTTCGCGAGGTCAACGCCGATGATCGCAGGGCTTTCGATCTGCTCCCCACCGAGCACGCCAAAGAGCGCTGGCACAGCGGATTTGAGCAGTGGCGAGGCGAGCTTCGTTCGCGCATGAGCAACTGGGCTGACGATGACCTGGACAGGCTGGTTGAACTGCTGAGCAGATTGAATCTGGAAATTCAGGCGATCTAGCCTGCACTTGAACACCGGTGCGACAGGCCGGGCATCACGGGACGACCGTGGCGCCCGGCCATTTTCCTTTCCCCGCAGACCCGGCATTGCCTAGACTTCAACCATGGGAACCAAGAGCAGCAATACCTCAGCCATAGCCAATGCCACCGGCATTCCATGGGACACCTGGAGCAGCCAGCTTGAGGACGCCAAGGCCGGCGAGCTGACGCATAAGGAAATCGCTGAGCTTGCGTTCGCCCACATGCCACCGTCACTTGACAACCCGGGGTGGTGGGCACAATCGGTTGCTGTCGCCTACGAGCAGCAAATTGGCCGCCGGCTCCCGGGGCAGGCTCAAGACGGGACCTTCCAAGGCTCGGTCAGCACTACCCTGGCCGCCGATTTGGATACGGCCTTGGCCCGCTGGGAAGAACAAGTCTCTGGCATGGAAACCTTCAATGGGCAAACACTAGCCGAACCAGCACGGACCAGTGGATCCGAGCGCTGGCGCTATTGGCGTGCCAGCTTCAGCGACGGCACCAAGGCCCAAGTGGATATTGGGCTTAAGGGCGACAAATCAGCGATAGCCATTAACATTACTAAGGCTGAAACACCAGATCAGGTGTCTGAATGGAAGAGGTTTTGGCGACAAATCTTGGCTGAATTCAAGCAATAGCCCATGTTTTTCAACAACAGCCGCGAATATTCCTAGGCAATATGACCAATGTTTACCGTCACAAGTAGGAGAACTTGGCCCGTAGCTGTCACAATATTTATTTGGTAGATGCCTCGCGTTGTGCCTTGCGCCAATAACGAGTCACAGCTTTCAACAGGTGGAGTGAGTGCCCATGGGCCTAATTGTTCAAAAATTTGGCGGTTCGTCAGTTTCAGATGCCGAAGGCATCAAGCGTGTGGCGCGTCGAATTATTGACACCAAGTCCCAGGGCCACGACGTCGTCGTAGTTGTCTCGGCCATGGGCGACACCACCGATGACCTTCTAGATCTGGCAGGCCAGCTCACCGACGATGCGCCAGCGCGCGAAATGGACATGCTGCTCTCCGCTGGAGAACGCATCTCCATGTCCCTGCTAGCCATGGCCATTGACCAGTTTGGCGAACAGGCTGCTTCCTTCACCGGATCGCAGGCCGGCGTGATCACCGATTCCACGCACGGCAAGGCCCGCATCATGGAGGTTTCCCCTCAGCGCATTCGCCGCGCCATCGACCGCGGCTTCATCGCGATCGTTGCCGGATTCCAGGGCATGAGCAAGGAATCGAACAACATCACCACCATGGGCCGTGGCGGCTCGGACACCACCGCAGTGGCTTTGGCTGCCGCTTTGGGCGCCGATGTCTGCGAAATCTATACGGATGTGGACGGCGTCTACACCGCTGATCCGCGTGTAGTTGCTTCGGCGAAAAAGATCGAGAAAATCACCAGCGAAGAAATGCTGGAGATGGCCGCCAGCGGATCCAAAATCCTGCACCTGCGTTGCGTGGAATACGCTCGGCGCTTTGGCGTGCCACTGCATGTGCGCTCTTCATTCAGCACTCACGAGGGCACCTGGGTGCTCCCGAACCCCGACGACAAAATCAAAATTCAAGAGGGAGAACCCTTGGAACAGCCAATCATCTCAGGTGTCGCCCACGACCACTCCGAAGCCAAGGTCACCGTCATCGGCGTGCCTGATATCCCTGGCAAGGCAGCCCAGATCTTCGGCGTGATCGCCGCGGCCCAGGCGAATATCGACATGATCGTCCAGAACATTTCGACCCACGGCTCGGGCAAAACCGACATCTCCTTCACCTTGCCCATGACCGAGACCAAGAACGTGCTTGGCGCATTGAACACCGCCAAGAGCGAGATCGGTTTTGAGGACATCGAGCACAATGACGAGGTCGGCAAGCTTTCGCTGATCGGTGCGGGCATGCGCTCGAACCCGGGCGTTTCCTTCACCTTCTTCGAAGCCCTGCACAACGCAGGAGTGAACGTGGACATGATCTCCACGTCCGAAATCCGCATTTCGGTGGTCACCGATGCCGACAAGCTCAACGATGCGGTGCGTGCTATCCACACCGCATTCGATTTGGACACCGATGTGGAAGCCACCGTCTACGGCGGCACCGGCCGCTAAGACCACGCTCCACTAGAGATCAGGCCTGCGGCACAGCGTATTCCAACCGTCACTGCAACGGCGGCGGGCTAGTATTCGAATATTAAATCTTGCAAACGTCCGGCTGAAATCATCCAGCCGGACGATTCGCATAAACGCCCACTGAACAATACCGCTTCCTGCTTCAGATTCTCCGAGCCATGCTTGTTCAAATCAGAACCCTCCGTAAAAAAACGGCGCAGCAACCCAGTGGTGTCTTCAATAGATACGCGATGCCAAGGACTACGCGCGTCGCAGGACTATAAAATCCATTTCCGTCGCAGCGCTAATTGACTTACGCAACACCATCTCAACATCTGGATCCCAGGACAGAGGACCATGCAATGCGTCAGACAACAGAGTGGAATTTGAAGAGACTGGTCAAGTCATTGGAGGCTTAGCGGCTGTTAGCCCACGGGACGAAAATGCCTGTGAGTCTTTTGGCGCTTGTGTTCCAGCAGATCTTGATTCGCTGATCAATACCTTGCTAAATGGTCACCAAAACGTGACGCGTCGCAGGAGACCCTCAGGCGGAACTAAAGCCCTCTAGGTTCAGAACCCGCGTATCGACGGTGAGACAGCGTTTGCCCTTTGCGCCGCCCACCGGGCCACAGGTATTGCCGACACCATTTGGCTGGTGGATCGCAAGTACCTGATCAAGGATCAGGACACCGCCAAGAGACGTTGTGTGATTGATTTGGCACAAGCCTGTATGGACACTCCAGCATCGGCCAAATGTGAGGGCGGCTATGGATATACTGCGGGGTTCATTGATTCCTACGCCAATGAGGACCAGATCGTCTTCCTGGATCGTATGGATCTGGAGCTTGCAGGACACCTTAACAGGCTCCGAATCTCCTGCCTCTCCAGATATAACTCAGTGGCCCGGTTGAGCTGGTGGGCTGCCGGCGATAAGCGTCAAATCAAAGTTTTCGAAGCGCTGGCCCATGACGTCAGAGTTCAGGATAAACTGCCTACCGCCGAGTGATGGGTCCAGCTATTTACGAACGCTGGAGGAGGATGTCATGAGTGCAATGCGCAGTGGTGCCCCCTAATGGCAGGCTTCTACTCGGTGCTCAGGCACTTTCACCTTTCCTGAGTTGCTTACTGGGATTTTCTAGGGTTCAGCACCGCGAAGGCTCGGTCGTATCCATCTAGATCTATCATAGTTTCTGCAACGATCCGGAAATCTGAGGCCGTTGTCATTCTTATGACGCAGATGAACAGAATGGCCACAATTCAAGCCTGTGGCCATTCTTAATCATTCAGAAACTCTCGCAGTTTCATCAAATTTGATAGTGACGGTTTGAGCAGATCCATCACTTGTCAGGATATCGAGTTCTTTCACAAGAGTGCCCCAGCGCGCCGTCACTTGGACACTACCCACTGAGCCTAGGGTGATTGACCCAGTTCCATCCGGAGAGGGAATTTTTATTTCTTCGCCATTGACTGTCGCTGACAGTTCCGCGGGAACGGTTGCAGTGAAGCACTCATCTCGCGAGCACACATCCATAACCGCTTCCACTGAGATGGACGACTTTTCTTCGGGGGTTGCACAAGCAGCCAACAATAAAGCAAGTGAAGTTAGCACTATAGTCCGCCCCCATTTGCCTCCTAGCATCGATATGACCCGGCTTGACTTGATTTCTGCCACAGGCTTTTGCTCGTATTCCATGAGATTCCAATTGAAGACTTACCTATACTAAAACCAGTCAACTTCGTGGAGTTCCAAGAGTGGCCATATTTCGCAAATGCTTGAAGGCATTTAGTCGAACTCGTGGTTAGTGTATATGTCAAGGTTCCCTTATAAGTTGGACCGTGCCCGTAAAGGGCACCGTAGCCCCAATCCTGGAATGCCCAACCCGCACCGTAGTGACTGTTCGTTTCCAGCCATCCAGTTTTTCCGCACTTGTTATAGCTGTTGCAACCAACAAAGGAGACCCCCTTATTGGTCACAGCGCGATTGAAAGTAATTGCCAGTCCGTCAGGTCCGCCGATCTGAGCCTGGTTACGTGGGCACTCCGAAAAAGGGGCGTTCTTCCAGTTGTATCGAGCGTACGCATAAATTTTTGTTCCAGACTTCACGATCTGGGGGCGAGAAACATTCATGTCGCCCGCGCTCGACGACGGCTTCGTGACACGGCATCCAATAGCTGCCGGTTGAGCAACGTTAAGAAGTAGCTCGCTAGGTTTTGCCGTCACAGGAATTTTTGGAAGGGTTTCCTCTGGCTCCGAAAGCCCCATCACTTTCATCTTTTCCGGAGTTAGCTGATCTAAAGTAACCAGCAGTGACAATTCTCTGCGGAAGGCTTCCTCTTCAGAGCCTGTGCGGACGTCTGCATTAAACGGTACAACTGCGCCATTTGACAATGTGATCGTCTTTGGAGGCAGCGTGACGCCGGCTGCAGGGCCCGGTTTAACCGGCGAAGTGATCGAAACAGCCGCCGCATCTTCTAAATTCATAGCTACATCTTGTGCCGCAAATGAAGGCATTGCGACCAAGGTTAGTGACAAAGCTAGTCCGTAGACGAATATCGCTTTTAGTCCTTTCAACAAGTCCTCTTTCAATAGGTGGTCTGCTTCGACTTCAGCTCGTAACCGCGAGTGCGAGTGTCGGTTTCAGACTAGAGGCTCGAATAGACAAGTTGAATAATGCGCTCTGTTTTAGAGGCATCGAACTCAATCATAACTAATAATTCCACTTTATACATCCGCGTTATCAAATTGTTAGTACGGAGGAAATGACGCCAGAATTTTAGCCGTGACATCCGAAAGCTTACTTCTTCCGTCGACCATGGCCAGTGCAGTCGTCGTCTCGCTGCAGAAAAGCCTGCCGAGCTACATCCACACGATTCAAAATTTAATGTCCAATCCAACCTACTTCTCAGGCCGACGATACGAAGCTTACGAGAAACCCACTACTATTGGATACTTATGCGATGGCAAAGCATAAGTCATTCGTGGTTTAGAAAGTCTAACGTTAGCTCTGTTGATTGGGAGACCCAGCAAAGTCACCCAACTCGTTCGAATGCTCTCTCGAATTCAGCAATCATGCGGGCCAACTGGACTGACCTCCTAAATCGCTCAGTGCTCTCTAGAGCGACTCATTCAGATTCCATCTGAGCAAGATTCCTGCGTCAGTTGCATGCCATAATTCATAGTTTCGAAGCCCCTCTCTAGAGCCCTCCCACAAGATTGCCAGCACCGCAGGCCTGATCTTTTTTAGCCTGTCAGAATAGGCTTATTTTGCCGGTTCCAGAGTCTTGGAATAGACCGTTTCGCCCAGTGCGTTGCGCAGGCTGACGGTAAACATATCCTGCTCATCAAGATCCACATGCCCGAAGAACTGGCTCTTGCCATCGCGCGGGGACTGGTTGGCAATCGTGCCCGCCAAGGCAAAATCCACCCGCGGCCCGAAGGTTCCGTCCATCTCATTGGGACCAAAGGATCCAGCATTGACCGGGCCCGCAACAAACTCCCAGAACTCGTTGAAGTCGCTGAACGCTGCTCGTTCTGGCGAGTAGTGGTGCGCCGCGCAGTAGTGCACATCGGCAGTCAGGAAAACGACGTTCTTGATGCCGCGGTCCTTGATGGCCTTGAGCAGTCGCGCCAATTCAAGTTCGCGGCCCAGCGGGGCACCGTGGTCAGCGTTGGAAATGGATTCCTGCGCGTTGCCATCGGGGACGATGATGCCTAGCGGCAGATCATTGAGAATGACTTTCCAAGTGGACTTGGACTGGCTCAACCCATCAACGAGCCAGTCCAGCTGCTCTTCACCGAGGATCGCGGTTTCCTTGGACTCCTTGCCGTCCGTGTTTTCGGACTTGAAAGTGCGCATATCCAATGCGAACAAGTCCAAGGCAGGACCGCGGGAAATCTTGCGGTAGATACGCGCCGCTTCAAAACCAGTGCCGCCACTCATCGCCCGCGGATCGGCGATGGGCTGGTATTCCTGCCATGCTTGGCGGCCACGGGCCGCCAGGGTATTGATGTCGCGCACGGTGTAGCGCTCATCGGTGATGGTTTCGCCCGGCCACCAGTTGTTGTGGGTTTCGTGGTCGTCCCACTGGGCGATGACTGGAACTTCGGCATACATCGCGCGGACATTGGCATCCATCATGTTGTAGCGGTGGCGTCCACGATATTCCGCCAGAGTTTCGGCGACCTTGGAAACTTCCTCGGTCACCAGGTTGCGCCATATCTGGCCATCCGCTTCTTCGACCTCGGCAAGGATCGGTCCGTCAGCGTAGATCGTGTCACCGCTGTGCACAAAGAAGTCAGGCTTGGTGGCATGCATCGCGGCATAGGCGCGCATGCCGCCGATTTCTTCATTGATGCCCCAGCCCTGGCCGGCCGTATCTCCGGACCAGACAAAACTTTGCGCTCGCTCAGCCTCATGGTTGCGGCGACCGGTTCCCGACGGCGCAGTGCTGAACCATCCCTGCTGGGTTTCGCCGAGGGTTCCGTTCTCATCTTCAAAACCGATGCTGACCGAGAATCGTGTTCCGGCGGGCAGATGGGCAGCGTTGATTTTGGCGGTGAAGTCGCTGCCCTCGGTAGCCTGGGCACCTCTCAATGTGCGAATAAAGGATCCGCGTCCACGAATAATCTGGCCAGCTTCATCCACGGCACGCAGCTGCGCGCGCACTCGGCCTTCACCAGAACTGCGGGCCCAGAGCACCGCGCTGTTGGTGGAAACGTCGCCCATGGAGAAGCCGCTGGTTAATCCCAAACGCGAACGGACCAAGCGTGGAGCACCAGAGGCCAATGCGGCACCGGTGGGGCCAACGAGGCCCAGGGCTCCTGCGCCCAAGGCACCGGTCAATAAATTTCGTCGCGAAACATTAGTCATGGCACTAACTGTGGTGCGTCAGCCTAGCCAATTTATGGCACCAAGGTGAACACGAAGAAAAACCTGGCAGATTAAGATGCAGGGCTTCCTTGTCGCCTGCTGGCAAGCTGGTTCAATGAGCGATGAACGAGTCATCTCGGGTTCTCCCCCTGCCGGATTCCCGATTCCGGAAGCTGTGCGTGACGTGGCCGGCACCCATGCGGTGAAAGGAGTGTGGCTCAACGCCCTGGGAGGATCCACTTACCGGATTGGGCACGGACTGGACAGCCGCTATGCGAAATGGTCGCCGGGGCAACCGGTGGACGCGGAGATCGATCTGGAATCCGAGGCCCGCCGCATGAAGTGGGCAGGGAAGTTCATCAACGTGCCGGCAGTGCTTTCAGTTGAGCAGTACCCTGAAGGCCAGCTGCTGCTCACCGCGGCGCTGCCCGGGTACAGCGCCGTGAGCGAACTGGGCAAAAGCAATCCCGAGCGTTCAGCCCACGCCCTCGGCCAAGGACTTCGGCACCTGCACGATCGGCTGCCAGCAAGGCAGTGCCCCTTCAGCTGGGATTTATCCTCACGCATCGCTTCCCTGCCATTAAGCCAGCAATCCGAGCTGCTCGCCGAAGCGCCGCCCCTTGACGCCGTGGTCTGCCACGGCGATGCCTGCCTTCCCAACACGCAGCTGGATGCGAACGGCGGCTTCTTGGGACACGTTGACATGGGCAAATTGGGCATCGCCGACAGGTGGGCAGATCTTGCCATCGCGGCCTGGAGCACCGAATGGAACTACGGTCCCGGCTACGAACATCTGGTATATGCCGGTTACGGAATGGAAGCAAATGAAGAAAAAATCGCCTTCTACCGAAAGATCTGGGACGCCACCTGAATCAGGTTGCCTAGCGTGCCACGTAGCGGTGCTCTGGACGACCGCGGGTCCCGTAGCCCAGCTGTAGTTCCAATGACTCGTTGGCCACCAGAGCCGCCAGATAACGCTGGGCCGTGGCTCGCGCCACGCCGACAGCTTCCGCCACTTCGGCGACACTCATCGGCTCCGAAGCTTCCTTGACACAGTTGAGCACTGCCTGTTCGGTAGGCGCGGCACCGGCCGCCGGAGCAGCCTCTTCACTGCCCTGCAAGGAGCGGAAGAGCCGTTCGACTCCCTGCTGATTGAATTCAGCCGTGCCGCTGAGCTGCCGCCGATAGCGAGCCCACCCCTTGAGCTTGGCGCTGAGTGTTTTTGCGTCGAAAGGCTTGATGATAAATGCCAGCGCCCCGTGCCGAATAGCCTTGGAGATATTCTTCGGCTCGGTGGCAGCCGAAATCATGATGGCATCCACGTCCAGTTCACGCAGCAGCTCGATGCCGCTGACATGAGGCAGGTACAGGTCCAGCAGCAACAGGTCAGGCTTTAGCGTGGCGACGAGCTTGGGCACCATGCGCGGATCCTGCACTGGCTCCAGGGCTTGGAAACCCGGAATGGAATTGACCATGTCTGCGTGGAGGGCACCCACGCGAAAGTCATCGTCGACGATCATGACCTGGTAGTTTCCATTGGCGCTGTCGCTCATGGCTGCGCTCCTTCATTCTCGTTGTTC
Organism: Glutamicibacter halophytocola; assembly: GCF_001302565.1. Taxonomy (NCBI): domain Bacteria; kingdom Bacillati; phylum Actinomycetota; class Actinomycetes; order Micrococcales; family Micrococcaceae; genus Glutamicibacter; species Glutamicibacter halophytocola. Next base: position 419,874 of record NZ_CP012750.1, on the reverse strand, counting down.
TCTGGGGTGGCTGGTTCAACCAGCACCGCTGGCAATCGGGCGGCAAATACCGCGCCTTCTGTTCCGGTGCCCGGATCGGCAATCCAGACGTCCCCGCTGCGGGCTTGGGCCAAGCGCTTGATCAGTGGCAAGCCAACCCCGCGTCCATGATCATTGCCCAGATGGGAACCGGTGCTGACGTCCCGGGCAAAAATGTCCTCGGTGGTGGTGATGCCCGGTCCGGAATCAGCTACAGCAATATGCAGTGTGGCAGCTTGGGAGAGCAGATCGATTTCCACCCACGGTTTCCCGTGGCCCCGCAAGGCGGCGGTAAAGGCGTTATCCAGAAGATTGCCGAGCACCGCGGTTGCATCCTGGGCATCATGGGCCGAGGCGATCTGCCCGAAGAGCATCGACTGGCTCGACACCCGCAGTTCGATCCCCTGCTCGTGGGCACGGACCGCCTTGGCCGAGATGAACGCCGATAGGTAGGCGTCCTGGATCGCTTCCAGCCCGGGCACCTGGGCGATTTTCGGCCCGGTTTCCATGACCTCGCGCAAATAGGCTTCGGCCTGTTCGATTTTTCCCAAGTCAATCAATCCGAGCACCGCGTGCATGCGGTTGGCGAATTCGTGGCGCTGGGCGCGCAGGGCATCTGCCATGTCCTGGACGGCATCCAGCTTGGTGCCCAGCGCCTCGATGGTGGTCACATCGTGCAGCAATACCACCTGGCCAAGGTCGAGCCCGTCGCGGTTCACTTCATTCACCCGGGCGATCAGGGAATGGCCGTTGGCTTCCAGGCGCACCGGAGCCCGGTCCCGTTCCTTGATGGCCTTGACCAGGCGCCGGTCCAGGCCGGCGGATTCAAAATGCCTCCCGACCACGTCTTCCAGTTCGGTGCGGTGCGGCAGGCCCAAAAGCATACGAGCGGCCTTGTTGCGCACGGTAATCCGCCCGTCGGAACCGATGCCCATGACGCCTTCGGTGACGCCGTAGAGCACTGCCTGCTGGTCACGAACCAGCTGGGCAATTTCGGTCGGTTCAAGTCCCAAAGTCTGGCGTTTCAGCCGGCGCACGGTTACTCGTCCGGCCACAGTGGCCAACCCGGCAGCCAAGAGCGCAAAGAGCGCAATCCAGCTAAAGGATTCCAGCAGGGCACCGGTCAGCGACTGCGTGGTCACACCGACCGAAACCTCTCCGATCACCTGGCCCGACGAGCCACGGATGGGGACTTTGGCGCGCACCGATTCACCCAGGGTTCCATGCTCCCTTGACACCGCTTCGATCCCGTCCAGGGCCACCGGGTCGGTGGAAACCATCTGTCCAATTTCCGCGGGATTCGGGTGGCTCAGCCGCAGACCCCGGTCTTCGGTGATCACCACGAAGTACGCTTGCTTCTGCTCAAGTATGGCGTTGGCCAGCTGCTGCAGCTTTCCGTTGGCGAGCTTCTTCTCGTCAAGTTCTTCCATGGCTGCATATCGGGTCACTTCGTCGATGACCTCTGGAAGCACCGCCACGGATCGGGCGATGGTCAGCGAGGTATCTTCGGCGCGCGAAAAGACACGGTCATAGCTGGAATACAGGGTTCCGGCGGTGACCAGCACGATCAGCACGCCAACGACGAGGAACTGCAAACGCATGATGCGCGATGCGAAATGCCTCGAGCGCGGGCCAGAACGGAACATGCCACCCAGCATAGACGCACTCCCCGGGCAACGCGATTTTAAAGAGCAAAAAGATGGCAATGAACTTAAGCCTTCAATAATCAGCACAAGGGGCGCAACGTGAGCCCCGCCACGTACTTTGAATAGGTGCCCTGAAGTTATTGGGTGACACAACGACGTACACTCACCGAAATGGAGGTCGGGGCAATGCTAGTTGCACTCGGATTCCTCATGGTCGCCACCTTTATGGCGCTGATCATGACCAAACGCATGACGCCACTTTTGGCATTGATTCTCGTCCCAACCATCTTCGGGATCTTCACCGGCGCAGGCTTCGGGCTGGGCGACATGATCATGGACGCCATCAAGGACATGTCCGGCACCGCAGCCCTGCTGATGTTCGCCATCATGTACTTCGGCATCATGATCGATGTTGGACTCTTCGACCGCCTGGTCGCCGGCATCCAGAAACTTGTGGGCAATGACCCGGCAAAGGTCGTTCTGGGCACCTCGCTGCTCACCGCGGTCATCTCCCTGGATGGCGATGGCTCCACCACCTTCATCGTGGTCACCGCGGCCTTGCTGCCGATCTACCAGCGCCTGGGCATGAGCCCAGTGGTGCTGACCTGCGTGGCCGGCTTGACCAACGGCACGCTGAACATCGTCCCTTGGGGCGGTCCAACCGCCCGTGCCGCCGCAGCGCTGCATGTCGATGCCGCAGACGTCTTTGTCCCGATGCTCCCATCGCTGGGTATCGCCCTGGTCGTTATCGGCCTGTTCGCTTGGCAGCTGGGCGTTTCCGAGCGCCGCCGCCTGCAGCGCGAACGCCCCGAACTGTGGGGCACTGAAATGGGTGGCGGCAACATCACCTCGCCATCCGGTGGCAAATCCCCGGCTGGCACCGCGCCTTCCGGCGGCCACCTGGCTGTACTGGAAGCAGTTGCCCGCAAGGGAGATGGCTCGGAACCTGCCACCATGGACGGCACCGTGCTCGACCCGAACCGCGAAACCCTGCGCCCGAAGACTTTCTACTTCAACTTGGTGCTCACCGTAGCCATCATGGTGCTGCTGGTTGTCGACGTGCTGCCGCTGTCCTACCTGTTCATGGTCGGTACCGCGATCGCCTTGGTCGTGAACTTCCCGAAGGTCTCCGACCAGGTGAAGATGATTGCGGGCCACTCCAGCGAAATCATCGCCGTGGTCTCCATGGTTCTTGGCGCAGCGGTTCTCACCGGCGTGCTCTCGGGCACCGGAATGGTTGATGCAATGAGCCAGTGGCTGGTCGCGATCATCCCCGACTCCCTGGGTCCATACATGGCGGTAATCACCGGATTGATCTCCATCCCGGCCACCTTCCTCATGAGCAACGACGCCTTCTACTTCGGCATCCTGCCAGTGCTCACCGAAGCCGGCGCGCACTTCGGAGTCCCGGCCGTGGACATGGCTCGTGCCTCGATCACCGGCCAGCCGGTGCACATGCAGTCTCCGCTCGTTCCAGCAATCCTGCTGCTGGTTTCGCTCTCCCGCGTGGACTTGGGCGATCACCACAAGAAGGTTCTGTGGCGCGCGTTGGTGGTAGCCCTGGTCATGCTCGTCTCGGGCGTGCTGCTGGGCGCAATCCACATGGGCTAAGGCCCAAAGGCCTAACGGTCTGTCGTCAGCCGCACCCCGCTGGTCTCGCTTCCGAGACCAGCGGGGTGCGGCGTTTAAGCAGATGGCTGTCGGACTTTGCCGTGCGCCATCGCGCACGGCGCCCGTCCAGCGACAGTGCTACCCAGGGATGCTTCCGGTAGCCCACGCGGGAAGGGCTCGTTTGCTCTTGGGCCCTTCGCAGCAGTTCATCGAGCAGGCGCCGCTGCCCGGCCCCAGCGGCGTGCTGCCGGAAATAACCTGCGATTCCATTTGTTCTCCACGGACCTGCGCCGCCCGTTCGATGGCGAGATCCACCAAGCCGCTGGCAAAAATCGGCGAGACGCCAAGGCTTTCAGCTCGCAGAAACGTGAGCCCCTCCTCGCGCGCCGTTTGGGCCGCCTCGGTGTCCAGATCGTATTTGACCTCCATATGGTCCGATACGAACCCGAGCGGAACTGCTAGCACCGCCTCGATCCCAGAGCGCGATAGCTCTCGCAAGCGGTCGTTGATATCGGGTTCCAGCCATGGCGTGGCCGGGGACCCTGATCTGGAGCAGTACACGAGCTCCGCGTCCAGCTGCTCCGATTCATTCAGCTGGCCACTGATCCACGCAATCAGCTCCTCGTGCTGCTGTGCGTATCCTGGCGTGAATCGCTGTGAAGATTCCTGCATGGAAGTTGGAATCGAGTGGGTAACGTAGAGGATTTTGTGGCGCTTCCCATCGAGGCTTCCTGCCCTCGTCGCAAGTTCGGCAAGGCCACGGCGCACGCAGTCCAATTGGGCTTTCGCGAATCCCGGATGGTTGTAGTACTGCCTGATCTTGTCGAATTCCACCGATAACCCTTCGACCTCCAAGGTGGACACGACAGCGGCGAAGTCTTCCCGATATTGCCGGCAAGAGGAATATGAGGAATATGCGGAGGTGTCGATGGCCAAGAACTTCCGAGCGCCATGCTCCCGCGCTTGCTTGCGGACCACGTCGGTCAGATACGGGTGCCAGTTGCGGTTTCCCCATAGCAGGGGAACCGTGATCCCGCGAGAGTCGAATTCACGCTGAAGCGCTCGCCACAAGTCCTGGTTTTGCTCGTTGATCGGCGACTTGCCTCCGAACATGTAGTAATGCTCTCCGACCTCTTCCAAGCGCTCGTCCGGAATTCCCCTGCCCCGAGTGACATTTTGCAGAAATGGAAGAACGTCCTCGGGCTTCTCAGGGCCGCCGAAGGACATCAGCACTACGGCGTCGAAAGGTGCGAGGGGATCACTATCTGTCGTTTTCATCTGCTGCTTTCCTTTTTAGCCACTGCTGCGCCGACAGTATCCTCGCAGGGACCGGCCGCCAACAGCATCATCAGATATATAGCTTAGCAAGTAGTTAGCCAAACTAGATAAATGGTTGCCCGCAGAAATCAGCACATGCCCCTTCACTGAAAGCCACCGCACTGCGCTCCGGGCCTTCCGCTCAAACAGTCATCGGCTCTTCGCTAATAACGCCTAGCTGACGCCCAAGCTATGGGCCAATTCAGCTTCGATGCGCTCATTGCGGAAGACATGGCCCGCGTCGAGCAGCTTGCGGGGAATAACCCACTGGTCTGCCAGGGCAAGCAACCGGGCGCCCTGAGACCCGAGCAGGACTTTGGGCGCGGCCTCCGGAACTGGAATAAAAGCCGGGCGCTTAAGCGCATGCGCCAGCGCGTTGGTGAATTCAGCGTTGCTCGCCATATGCGGTGCCACGGCATTGACTGGACCAGATAATTGGCCATCCCACAGAGCCCGAAGGTAGATATCCAGCAGATCGTCTAGTCCGATCCACGACAAACGCTGCAGTCCGCTGCCCAGCTTTCCCCCGACGCCGGCGGCGAAAAGAGGACGCAGCACCGCGAGCATGCCGCCTTTGGGCGTGAGCACGACGCCAGTTCTGATTTGGACGCTGCGAAGATCGGGCCCCGCTGCGCGTGCCGCTTCTTCCCAGCCCTGGACCACTTCAACAAGAAAGTCGCCAGATTGGGCTGGCTGGGCATCGGACTCTTCGACGGCCTCTGGACCGGTGCTGGCTCCATAGATCCCTATCGCCGAAGCGCTGACAAATGTGGATACCCCGGATCGCGACGCGAGCAGAGCCAAGGAGCGTGTTGGCCCGATGCGGCTCTTGAGCACGGCCTGCCGGTGCTCTTGCGTGAACCGGCCGAAAATGCTGGCTCCAGCCAGATGGATGACGGCATCGCATCCCTCCAGCAGATCCTCCGCCGGATTATCCGGATCCCAGCGGCGCTCATCTGGCGATGCCGGCGCACGTCTCACCAGCTTGATGACGCGATGGCCACCTGTGGACAAGAAGGCGCACAACGCCTCGCCAACCAGGCCGCTGGATCCAGTCACGGCAATTACCTGAGGAGCCAGCCCGGCTTCAGCCGCGCTGCGGTGGGCGGCAAAATCCGCTGCCAATTGCCGATGGCGATAAGCGAGCATCTGCTCGATCCGGCGCCGCGGCACATTCGATTCGATGCGGTCGCTGACCGTAGTCGCACCTGTTCCCGCAGGCTCAAAAAGGTGCTCATGCTTCCACTTGATCGCCCGGGTCGGCAAGCCGCGAAGGCCTTCGGGCTCCAGCTGGTCGACAAATCGGCGATTTTCGGAGAACTTGAGGGGCTGGTGTTTCGCAATCCACCTCAAACCGCCGGGAATTCCCAACACGGCAGTCCCATCCTCAAGTGACGCCGCCTCGCGAATGGGTTTCAGAGGCAGCCAAGGGGGAAGAAGGCGGACAATGGCACCTGGCCGGGAGAACCAATCGAAGACAGCGGAAGGATCTGCCGGCAGCTGGCTGGAACGTTCAATGATCATGCGCTCATCATAGGATTCATTTTCCGGCCTGCCCCAGCACAGGCCTCGGCAGCACGGGATACTCCCAGCTTTCCTCCGGGCCGGCTGCATGATGCCGCACCACGTACGCGGCCAAGCTGGCGGTTTTCAGAAACGCCCCGCAGGACGCGTAGCGATTCGAGAACTCCTGCTTTCCTTCAGTCTTCTGGCCAGCACCTACAGTATCAACTCGTCCTCACTGGGCATCGCCATGCCCTTGCCCGTCCGGCTCGTCCCCTCAATGGCCCAGCCTCGCAGGGCTACCCGGCAAGGGGCCCGTACGTGGCGCGGCCCTTAGCCCTTGAACCACATTGGGAGAAAGTCCTGCGGGGGATCTTCGCCAACGCGCCCATCGATCGCTTCTCGGATCAGATCCGAATGGCCGGTATGCCGTCCATACTCTTCAATCAGGTCGCAGATAATCCTGCGCACCGAGGGTTGTTGCCCCTCGAATTCCAGCCCCGAGGCAGTATCCAGCGTGCCATCGTCAATAATCTGCTGCTGGATCCGCCGGCTCTTTGCTACCGCCTTGTCGTAGCGTTCATACAGTGCCCGAGGGTCTTCATCGTCTTGGACGATAAAAGGATTCTTGTCCTGCTCCAGGAATTCGAGCAAAACCTCTGGGCGCTCGCGCGCAATGAAATAGCTGAATTTCTCGTCTTCCACGGTCGCCAGATGCTGCAGCAATCCGCCCACGCTCAGCTCGCTGCTGGGCAGCCGGGCTTTGAGCTGCTCCAGGTTCAAGCCATCGGCTTTGTAGCGAAAAGTGGCTCGAAGGCGATCAAGCATGGCGAACAGATGTTCCTGTTCGCTGGCGAAGATTGGTGGTTCCCAGATGGGAAAGTCAGCCATGTCTAGCTCCTGAGCGATGAGATGTGAGTTGAGGTACCAAAGTGGTCTGTTGGGCGGATGAATTGAATAATGAGAAGTATGCCCGTTACCGCCGCCGTTTTGGAAGCCTCCCAGTGGATGCCCCTGGCCCACAGCCATGAGGCTCGTGCGCGCGCCTTCGGAGAACCTTTTGTCGAACGCCGCATGACCGGTCGGAAGCATCCCATAGAGGATTTTCTTTTCACCTACTACACGCAAAAGCCGGGCCAGCTCTATCGCTGGCACCCGGGGCTGAATGTTGTGCTCACCGGCGAAGAGGCCCAAGAGCGGGCGACGTGGAAGTTCTATCGCGCGGTGGAAACCGGTCAGGGCACTGGATATGAATTTGATGTCCAGGCCTTCGCCCAGGCGCGAGCTCGCGCCATAGAATTTGCCCGCGTGATCTTGGCCGGGACTTCACAGCGGCCGGGGAATTTCGCCTGCTTCGGTCTGCATGAATGGGCGATGGCGTATAAATCGGAAGACAACGGAATTCGGCATGAGTACCTGCCCTTGCGGCTCGGGGCCAAGGGAACCGACGCAGTAGTGGAGTCCGAGAAGATCCGGTGCACGCACTTTGACGCCTTCCGCTTTTACACGCCGCAGGCTATTGAGCTCAATGAACTGCAGCCCACCCGCGAAACACAGCGCGATCTGGAACAGCCCGGTTGCTTGCATGCCAACATGGACCTCTACAAGTGGGCGTACAAGCTGTCCCCTGCTGTCCCCAGCAGCTTGGTGATGGATTGCTTCGAACTCGCATGGGATATCCGCACCATGGACATGCAGGCCTCGCCCTATGATTTGGCCGATTGGGGCCACGAACCCATTCGGATTGAGACTCCCTCCGGCAAAGCCGAATACATCCGGAGGCAAAAGGGTTTTGCGTCGCGAGCAGATCACTTGCGCCTCAAGCTGCTGGAGGTTGCCAACAACCTGCAGCTTGCACCAAAAGACTAGTATTCAGCCACGGCACAACGCACAATGTCCCTGTGGGCATCACTGATATTCATCGACGGGCAGTGTCCGGCAGCTGCGTCTTGCTGCTGGCATTTGCTGTGTCCTCCTGCGAGGCGCAACGCCCGGCACCCTCGGAGATAAAACTGGAAATCATTATCAAGGCAGATGGCACTAAAGTGTCCGCGCAGTACACTTTGGAATGCTCTGGCGAACAAGCAATGGATTCCAGCACCTTGCCCAATGCCGCCGCTGCCTGCGCAAGGCTGAACCAGCAGCCAAGCCTTGCAGCACCATCTCTGGATCCGGCGACCGCGTGCACGGAAATCTACGGTGGACCGCAGCGCGCCGAGGTCTCTGGAACGGTCAACGGACAGCCAATCGACAGTGAATTCTCCCGCTCTAATGGCTGTTTCATAAGCCAGTGGGAGGATGCGGAATTCCTTTTCAATTCCGGACTTTGAGAGCAACAATCATCAATTTAGTTGGGTAAATCAACTACTATTAGAAGACTATGGATTTTTTCCTGCTGATCATCGGATTGTTATTCGCCACTATTCTGATCGTTGGCATCGGCGAGCGCATTAAGTTGCCGTACCCGATCCTGATGCTCATTTTCGCGACGCTGGCGGGCTTTCTCCCGTTCATGCCCGAAATGCATATCGATCCAGAATTGATCCTGCCAATTTTCTTGCCGCCGCTGCTTTTTGCTACAGCGCAGCGAAGCAGTTGGTCAGTGTTCCGTTTCCGATGGAAAGCCCTGATCCGCCTAGCAGTGGTCCTCATCGTGGTCACTGCAGGCACCGTTGCCGCCACGGCGTTGGCCTTCTCCCCCATCGTCTCCATCCCCTTGGCACTGGCCCTTGGCGCTATTGTCGCGCCGCCTGACCCGGTAGCGGTGGATGCCATCGCCACCAAGGTGAACATGCCACGGCGGTTGACCTCGCTGCTGGAAACCGAAGGGCTGTTCAACGATGCCATGGCCATCGTGATCTTCCAGCTGGCCGTCCAGGCAACTGTCAACGATTCAGAAGTCGGCTTGGAGATCGTCCCGCAGTTCCTCATCGGCGCCGCAGGCGCCGTGGTCCTGGGCCTGGCCATGGGCTGGGTCATCGGTGCGCTGAACCGCTTCGTCCCCAATCTTGCCGCCCGTTGCGCAGCCACCCTCGTGGCTCCATACGCGGTGTACATGCTCGCCGAGGAAGTCCATGTTTCCGGCGTGATCGCGGTGGTGGTCACCGCACTTGAAATGGTCCGGCGCGACCGCCCCCAGGACTCTGCGGAACGCTTGACCCGCCAGGCCTTCTGGGAAGTGCTCGAGCTGCTGGCTACCGGCCTGGCCTTCGGCCTCATGGGCATCGAAATGAATCAGGTGATCCAGGAAGAAGGAAGCAACCTGATTGGCTACATTCCTGGCATTGCGGCAATCTGCTTTGTGGTCATCGCGGTACGTGCCCTGTGGATGCTGGCGACCTATTACCTGCCCAACCGCACCAAGACCAAGATTCCTGCCCGCAAGGACGCATTGGTTCTGACCTGGTGCGGCATGCGCGGACTGGCCACGCTGGCTTTGGCCTTGGCACTGCCTCATGCCACTGCCGATGGCACGGTAATTGAAGAGCGCAACTTCGTCGTGGTGGCCGCGTGCTCGGTGCTGCTGTGCACCTTGGTGCTGCCGGGCCTGACCTTGCCGTCCTTGATGCGCGTCCTGAAGCTGCGCAACAACGAGCAGGATACCAAGCGTGCCCGTCGCGCGCTGGCCCGTCGCGCCGAAGCTGTTGCGATGTCCGCGCTGCGCAACAACGTTGACCTGCAGGAGCTTCCGGAGAATTACCAGCAGGCGGTTCGGCGTCGCATGAATTCCCTGCACTCGATCCTGGCCAGGGATCCAGACCCGCACGATGCCATTTCCGACGAGAAGTACACCCAGATTCGCGCCGTGATCGCCAAAGCCGATTCGATTCAGGCTATCGCCTTGGAGGCGGCCCGCGATGAGCTGCTCAAGGCCCGGCGCGAACCGAACATCGATCCGCATCTGGTGGATGAGATTGTCGTGCGGCTGGACCGGCGTACCGCAACCCTGGACCGCTAGGAGGCTTTGCGCTCCAGCTTCACGATGACCTCATAGTGGTCGGTCTGCGGGAACATGTCCATGACGCGCGCCAGCTGTGGCGTGTAGTTCCCCATGCGTTCCAGATCGCGGGCCAGGGACTTGGCATCGCAGCTGGAGTAGATCACATGCTGGATATCCGAACCGTTCAGCCACGTCGCCAGCTCGGCCGAGATTCCGCGTCGCGGTGGATTCACAATCACCGCGTCCGGAGCCCAGCCTGCGTTCAGTGCAAACTCGGTGGCATCCTGGGCGACAAAGTGGGTGTCGCCCAGCCCCAGGGAATCGGCGCTGGTCTTGGCCGCGGCTACCGCCTCGGTGCTGGTTTCAATGCCGTAGACGGCGCGGCCCTCGCCGGCGCAGTGCAGTGCGAAGCCACCGACCCCGCTGTACAGATCCCAGACGCTCTCGGGATCGATATCATCGATCCACTGTCGCGCTTGGCGATACAAGGCAGCGGCAATTTCGGTATTGGTCTGGAAGAAGCCCTGCGGGCGAAGGTGCATTGGCACACCGTTCAGCCCGAATTCCAAAGTGGTGCGGCGGGTCAGGATGATCTCTTCCTCGCCCTCCAGCACGGCCTTGTGTTCCGGCAGGAAATTCACCGAAACGACGCTGTGGCGCGGCAGCTGCTCAAGGAACTGCGGAAGTGAATCGCGCAGAGCCACGAAGTGCTTTTTAGTGCGCAGCACCCATCGCACCATCACGGATCCGGTGTCCGACAGAGTGAGGATCACATGCTTGAGCTCGCCTTTGCGCTGCGGAACGCTATAGGGCACGAGCTTCAGCTCTTTGATGAAGTTCTCGATGACAGGGAACAGCGAACGCAATGCCGGCGCGATGACCCCGCAATTGCGCAGGTCTATGCCATGCCCATCGGCGTCAAGAATGCCGATGGTGGGTTGCGCGGTTGTACCGGAAATCACCATCTTCGCCTTGTTGCGAAAACCTTGTTCGCTGCTGGCTTGGGCCGGAAGGAATTTGAGCGAGTCGAAGCCGGAAAGCAGGTGCTGGCAGTCCGCTACTTTTGCTTGCAATTGCTGGGCATAGGGAACCGTCATTTGGGTACACGAACGGCAGCGGGAGGCTGAAAAGTAGAGGCATTCCATGATGCTTATAATTTTAGCGAAGTTCTTCAATTCCGAACGCCAAGAATTCTTGGCGCTGATTGACCGCAAATTTTCAGCTTCGAGCGCTAAGCTCGCATTTGAAAACAGAAGCCTACAAGCTAAGTCCCCAGCCAGCTGCGACAGCCGCGGGGGATCGGGTGTTTAAACCGCGAAAGGACAGATGGCACTTCGAACCGGGCTCTCCACGCACCGTCGTGGCATCGCTTTAATTGCACTTCCGCTGGCCGCGGCCATTGGGGCCTGCACTAGTTGCGCAGCTTCATCGCCCCAGGCCCTTGAAGCTCCGAGCAGCAGCCCCGCGGCAAGTGCTACGCCCAAGGCCACATCCTCGGCTGTACGAGAAACCGCTGTCCCGCAGGCTTCGACCACGTCGGTGCCTAGTGCCAAATCCTCGGCACCGGTAAAGTCCACCCCAGCGCAAAGCAGCTCGCCGGCGCCTAGCAGCGCCAGCAGCACCCCGAGCGCCGCAAGTTCGCAGTCCACGCTATCGCCTTTGGCCTCAGGGGCTGCCTCCGGCGCCTCGCTGAAAGCGATGACCCCAGCCTCCCCGACCCTGCCTGCTGCCGCACGCAAGCTCTACGCCGCTATTGATTCCGGCAATCTCGACGCCGTGAAGAAGTCGTTGAAGGCCGGTGCCGATCTGAACGTCAAGGACGATGCCGGGCGCACCCCGCTCATGCGTGCGGTCATCGTCAAGGATGAGCTGATCGCCAAGGCCCTGCTCGATGCCGGGGCTAATCCGAACGTCAAGGATGAGTACCAGGAATCACCATTCCTGCGCGCCAGCGCCAATGGCTTGACCGGCGCCCTGCAAGCTTTCATCAATAGCGGGGCCAATGTGCACGAGGTCAGCCGCATGGGCGGAACCGCTTTGACCGTCGCCAGCGAAAACAGCCAAGTTGCCGCCGTTCGCATCTTGTTGCACACCGATATCGACATCGACCACGTCAATGATCTGGGCTGGACCGCCCTGCATGAGACCATCGTGCTCGGGCAGGGCACCAACAGCTCGGTGAATATCGCCCAGATGCTCATCACCAATGGCGCGAATCCACGGTTGAAAGACCGCACCGGTGCCGATGCCTTCAAGCTGGCCCGCGAACGCCAGCAGACGCAGATGCTGAACATGCTTCAGTCGGCCAGCAACCGCTAATCGCTACAGGGCGTCGAGGTAGAACCACGCCCCGTTTTCGCGCACGAACGTGCTGACTTCATGTTGCTGCGCTTCTCGTTGGCCTTCGAGATAGTGCGCCGCAAACTCCACCACGCCACGGCTCGCTTCCGCGCCACCGCTGCGCGTTGTGATGATTTCCAGCCCCGTCCAGCGCATCTGCGGATCAAGTTCCAATTCCTGGGGGCGCGTGCTTTCATGCCAAGTCGCCAGCAAGTACGGCGCCAGGCCGGCTACGAAGGCGCTATACCGTGAGCGCATCAGCTGCTCAGCGGTTTCAGGCAACGCGGATCCATCTGCCCGCCCGTCATGAAAGCGTTGGCAGCACTCTTGGTAGCTGAGCTTGAGCGAGTCCAGTTCCCGGCAATAACACGTCGTCTGACTAGAGTTTTTCACGCTTTCAGAATACGCGCATGGAACCATCTTGCACCCCGTGAGCCAAAGATCACATGGCTTTTATCCAGCGATATCGGGTGCTATGGCACACAGGCACATCTGCCCCATCACATTCACGGGTAGACTATGAGGGCAAGCTCGCGGAGCGCCAAATCCCCCTGGTGTGAGACGGCATCTCCGTGTGGCATTTAACTTAACCTCGCCAACAGGAGATATGCCGGATGCCCCGCATCGTTGTAGATGTCATGCTCAAGCCAGAAATCCTTGACCCTCAGGGCAAGGCCATCGCGGGAGCACTTCCCCGCCTAGGCTTCACCTCCTTCGAAGCTGTCCGCCAGGGCAAGCGCTTTGAACTTTCCGTGGACGGCGAGGTGACCGAAGAAATCCTCGCCCAGGCGCGCGAGGCAGCAGAAACCCTGCTCTCCAACCCGGTGATCGAAGATGTCGTCAACGTCGAGGTAGTCGAAGACTAATGAGCACCGAACTCCCCCTGATTGGCGACTACTCAACGCCAAGCACCGAACTTTCCGGAGCACGCATCGGCGTGGTGACCTTCCCGGGCACCCTCGATGACCGTGATGCCGCTCGTGCCGTGCGCGCCGCTGGTGCCGAGGCCGTGTCCCTGTGGCACGCCGACACCGATCTGCAGGACGTTGACGCCGTGGTGATCCCCGGCGGCTTCTCCTACGGCGACTACCTGCGTGCCGGCGCGATCTCGCGCTTCGCACCGATGATGGCCAAGATCGCGGACGCCGCGAACTCCGAGGCCAAGCTGCCGGTACTGGGCATTTGCAACGGCTTCCAGATCCTCACCGAGTCGCACCTGCTGCCCGGTTCGATGATCAAGAACGACCACCTGAAGTTCATCTGCCGCGACCAGCTGCTGCGCGTGGAGAACAACCAGACCGCATGGACCAATGGTTTTGAGGCTGGCCAGGAGATCACCATCGTGCTCAAGAACCAGGACGGCCAGTACGTGGCCGACGAGAAGGTGCTGGACGAGCTCGAAGCGGAAAACCGCATTGCGTTCTCCTACGTGGGCTGGAACCCGAACGGTTCGCGCCGCTCGATCGCCGGCATCAGCAACAAGGCTGGCAACGTGGTGGGCCTCATGCCGCACCCGGAGCACGCCATTGAGGTCGGCTTTGGCCCGGACGCCCGCGGCACCGACGGCCTGACCTTCTTCACCAGTGTTCTGACCCACCTTGTTGGAGGAAAAAAGTGAGCCAGGAAGTCACCAAGGAATTCAACATCGATACCGTTGAAAACGCCGCTGGCACCCCGGATGTAGAACTGCCCTGGGCAGAGCTGGGCCTGAAGGACAACGAGTTTGCCGAGATCGTCAAGATCCTGGGCCGTCGTCCGACCGCCGCGGAATTGGCCATGTACTCGGTGATGTGGTCCGAGCACTGCTCGTACAAGTCCACCAAGAACCACCTGCGCCAGTTCGGCCAGAAGGTCACGGACGAGATGAAGAAGGACCTGATGGTCGGCATCGGCGAAAACGCCGGTGTCACCGACCTGGGCGACGGCTGGGCCGTGACCTTCAAGATCGAGTCGCACAACTCCCCTTCCTATGTCGAGCCATACCAGGGTGCCGCTACCGGCATCGGCGGCATCGTGCGCGACATCATCTCCATGGGTGCCCGCCCGATCGCCGTGATGGATCCGCTGCGCTTCGGTGCCATCGACCATGAGGACTCGCAGCGCGTGGTGCACGGCGTGGTCTCCGGCATCGGCGGCTACGGCAACTCGCTGGGCCTGCCGAACATCGGCGGCGAAACCGTGTTCGACCCGATCTACCAGGGCAACCCGCTGGTCAACGCGCTGGCTGTCGGCGCGCTGCGCCACGAGGACCTGCGCCTGGCCAACGCCTCGGGCGTGGGCAACAAGGTCGTGCTCTTCGGTGCGCGCACAGGTGGCGACGGCATCGGCGGCGCCTCGGTGCTGGCCAGCGAGTCCTTCGATGACACCAAGCCATCCAAGCGACCTGCTGTCCAGGTCGGCGACCCGTTCGCCGAGAAGGTGCTCATCGAGTGCTGCCTGGAGCTGTTCAAGGCCTCGCTGGTCGAGGGCATCCAGGACCTGGGCGCCGCGGGCATCTCCTGCGCCACCTCCGAGCTGGCATCCAACGGCGAAGGCGGCATGCAGGTCGAGCTGACCGACGTGCTGCTGCGCGACTCCACCCTGACCCCGGGCGAAATCCTGATGTCGGAGTCCCAGGAACGCATGATGGCTGTGGTCACCCCCGAGAACGTTGAGGCGTTCGAGGCCGTGATGGCCAAGTGGAACGTGGAGTACTCCTGGCTGGGCGAGGTGACCGACACCGACCGGTTGATCATCACCTGGAAGGGCGAAGTCATCGTGGACGTGGACCCTAAGACCGTCGCCCACGACGGCCCGGTCTACGACCGCCCGTACGCCCGTCCCGAGTGGCAGGACGCGCTGCAGGCCGACACCTTCAAGTCCTCCCAGGCCGGCAAGAACCTGCCAGCCACCGGCGAGGAGCTGAAGGCTGCCGTTCTGGAGCTGATTGCCAGCCCGAACATGTGCGACAAGTCCTGGATCACCAACCAGTACGACCGCTACGTTGGCGGCAACACCGCGCTGGCTTCCCCGGATGATTCCGGCGTGGTCCGCATCGACGAGTCCACCGGCCTGGGCGTTGCCATTGCTACCGATGCCAACGGCCGCTACACCTACCTGGACCCGTACGCCGGCGCCCAGCTGGCACTGGCCGAGTCCTACCGCAACGTCGCCACCTCGGGTGCTATCCCAGCGGCTGTCTCGGACTGCCTGAACTACGGTTCCCCCGAGGACTCGGATGTCATGTGGCAGCTGGCCGAGGGCATCCGCGGCCTGTCCGACGCCTGCATGGAGCTCGGAGTTCCGGTGACCGGCGGCAACGTCTCGCTGTACAACCAGACCGGTGACAAGGCCATCCACCCGACCCCAGTGGTGGCCACCTTGGGCAAGTTCGACGACGTCGCCCGCCGCACCCCTTCGGGCTGGCGCGAAGAGGCCGACGGCCAGGCGATCTACCTGATCGGTTCCACCAAGGATGAGCTCGATGGCTCCGAGTTCGCCAACCTGCGCGGCCACCTCGGCGGCCTTCCGCCCAAGGTTGACCTGGCAGCGGAAAAGGAACTGGGCGCGATCCTGATCAATGCCAGCCGCGATGGCATGATCGATTCGGCTCACGACCTGTCCGAAGGCGGCCTGGCTGCTGCCCTGTCCGAGATGGTTCTGCGGTTCGGCGTCGGCGCTCGTGTGGCACTGGACGAGATCAAGGATCGTGACGGCATCGATTCCTTCACCGCCCTGTTCTCCGAAACCCAGGCTCGTGCCGTGGTTGCAGTTCCACGCAGCGAAGAGGTTCGCTTCAACGACATGACCAGCGCTCGCGGTGTCACCGTGGCCCGCCTGGGCATTGTTGATGCACAGTCCGGTTCCCTCGAAGTCCAAGGCGAATTCACCGTATCGGTGGACGAGCTTCGCGAGGCTAACGAAGGCACCATGAAGAAGTACTTCGGCTAGGCCTTGGCCCACGCCTGAACGGCGGTTCTCCTCACTGGGGAGAACCGCCGTTTTTTGTTCCAGCAGGACTATTTGGCGCTGAGCACTTCCTCGAGCTTTTCGCCGTTGACAAGAATCTGGGCCTGGCCGGTACCAGCGGCGGTCATTGCGGTGTATTCGAGTTGCCCGATCATGCGCGGATCGTCGCAGATGCCGCCGGAGCTCACGGATCCGCTCAACTCAACGCTCACCGAATCGCCTTTCACCGTTGATGAAACATAGTCGAGGTCGGAACTGGCCAACGCATTGCGCAATCCGGAACCTCCTAGTTCCTGTTCATCATCGTCAAGGAGGGCGATCATTGAGGCTTCGATCTGGTTGGTGAATTCCACGGGCCCGGTTTCAGTTGCGACCAGCGAATCGCCGCAGCCAATCTTCGGACCGGATTTTCCCTCATCGCCCACGGCAACGTAGAACAGGGTCAAGGCACCTGTCATCGGGTCAGCTGAGCTTCCAGTTGCCGCAGAACTCGCTGGCATGCTTGCTGCGGCAGAATCTGTCGCCGGTTGCGTGCTTTGCGCAGGAGCCGAATTTTCGGCTGTCGTTGGAGATGCCGGGCTTTCTGACGCTTCGCCGCCAGGGCTTGAACTGCAGCCGGCGATTGACAGCAGCACCCCAAGAGCAAGCGCCATCGGCACTGCAGAGGATTGTTGAGCGCGCATGGTTCCCTCCTTGTGATTCCCGTACACCGGGTTTTTCTACCGTAGGTCTGCTTGGCAAGCCCAATCCAGCAAGAATCCGTTGCAGTTCAACGTCTTTTGCGATATCAGCGGCGACCGCCGAGGTACGCCGCCTAAAACTAATTGACACGTCAATAATATTGAATATAATTGATGCATCAACTTATTTTTGAAGAGGGAGCGGTCATGAACGCCATCGAGAATATCGAATTTGGCATCGACACTTTCGGAGATGTGCCCAGTGCGGAATCCGGCCAGCTGCTGACCCAGGCGCAGGCCATCCGCGCCACGGTGCAGGAGGCCATCGTTGCCGATCAGGCTGGCGTGGATGTTATTGCCGTCGGTGAGCACCATCGCCCGGAATACGCTATTTCCAGCCCGGAAACGGTGCTGGCCGGCATCGCCACCGCAACGGAAAATATTCGCCTTGGCTCCGGCGTAACCGTTTTGTCATCCGATGATCCGGTACGCGTATTCCAGCGCTTCGCTACGGTGGACGCGCTATCCAACGGACGCGCCGAAGTCATGCTGGGGCGCGGCTCCTTCACCGAATCCTTTCCGCTGTTCGGCTACGACATGGCCGACTACGAAGTCCTCTTTGAGGAGAAAATCGACCTGTTCCACAAGCTGCTCGACGAGAAGCCGGTAACCTGGCAAGGCACCAAGCGTGCACCGCTCACGGATATGGATGTCTTCCCCAAGACCGAGTCCGGGCGGCTGCGCACCTGGGTCGGCGTAGGCGGCTCCCCGCAATCCGTGATCCGCGCGGCGCATTACGGTTTCCGCATGATGCTGGCCGTCATCGGCGGATCTCCTGAACGCTTTGCACCCTACGTGGACCTTTACCGACGGGCCAATGAACAGTTCGGGCACCAGAGCACACCGGTGGGCCTGCACTCCCCCGGCTTCGTGGCTGACACCGATGAGCTGGCCCGTGAATACATGTTTGACGCCTACAAGGCACAGCGCGACCGGATCGGCGCAACGCGCGGCTGGCCTCCGATGAGCCGCTCCGAATTTGAGCACGAAGCCAGCGAGGGCTCGCTCTACATCGGATCCCCCGAAACCGTGGCCCGCAAGATCGCCAACACCGTGAAGACGCTGGACATCGGCCGCTTCGATTTGATCTACTCCGGCGGCGCCGTAGAAGCCGGTGCGCGGCTTCACGCCGTGGAGCTCTACGGCAACAAGGTCATCCCGCTAGTCCGGGAAATGCTCGCCGAGCAACCGGTCCCAGCTGGACGATAAGCACCTGCGAGGAAATGAACATGGCACTGCAGAAAATTGGCATCCTTGGCGCCGGGAAGATCGGCACCGCATTGGCACGGCTGGCTCTCAAGGCGGGCCACGAGGTGCTTATCGCCGGATCCGGGGATCCCAGCGCGATCGCCTTGACCATCGAGATCCTGACTCCGGGAGCGGTGGCTGTTGATGCGGCCACCGCTGCCAGTGAAGCTGATGTGGTCTTCCTGGCCCTGCCGCTGGGCAAGTACCGGACTATCCCTGTCCAGCAGTTGTCGGGCAAGCTGGTGGTCGATGCGATGAATTATTGGTGGGAAACCGATGGCATCCGAGAGGATCTGAACGGCCCGGAGGTCTCCACCAGCGAATTGATCCAGGACTTCATCGCCGGCGCGCGCGTGGTCAAGGCCTTCAACCACATGGGATACCACGACCTTGAGGAAGAAGCCCGGCCGGAAGGCAGTGAACGCAAGGCCATTGCCATTGCCGGAAATGGTGCTGCGGATGTCGAAGAGGTGGCCCAGCTGGTAGACGCCTTCGGCTTTGATCCGCTCCGCATCGGCACCTTGGCTGAAGGCGTACGCCTGCAGCCGGGCCAGCCGGCGTTTGGCGCCAACCAGCCCAGTGACCAGCTGTCCGAACTAATCAGCTTGGCCAGCTTGGCCACCTCAGCCTAGCTTTGCGGTTCCACTTCGTTTGCAAAGCTTCGGATCCGCGCTGGCGCTACTGGCCAGCGCGCCCGCGCGCTGCTGACTCGATGAGGTTGTCCCCGGCCAAAGCATGGCCCTTTTCCACGGCGTTGGCCCACTCGGCGCTGGGCGCAACAGCCGCCCAGCTCGAGTTCAATACGGCCATCAGCGTTTCGTGGACCTGTCGCGCCGGGGCTGCACCCGCCGCGTTGGCGATGTCGATGGCGCCGGTGGCATCAGAAAGCACTTCCACCTTAAAGCCCAGTGGTTCAGCAGCTGCGGCGGAGCCAATGACGCAGTTGTTTGTCATGTAGCCAACCAGCGTGAGCGTATCGATCTCCCGCTCTCGAAGCCAGGACTCCAAACCGGTGCCTGCAAAAATACTGGCGAAGTTCTTGGTGAAGCTATGCTCAGTTATATTCAAGCGATCGGAGATTTGCGGGTGCAGCGCAAAGGTTGACGATTCCGGGGCAAACACCGGGAACCCTTCCGGGGCCTGATGCTGGACCACTACTACGGGGATCTGGGCCTGTCGCGCAACGTCCATCGAGCGCGCGATGGCCGACACAGACTGCTCACGGTCGGGATACTGAATCTGCAGAAGGCCTTCAAAGTACTCCTGCTGAGCGTCGATAATGATCAATGCTCGACGTGGTGTTTCCATTGTTTTCTCTCCATCTTCTAGGTGTTGCGCCTGTGGTGGCGATTGCCGGGATCAGTTTTGGTAATGTTCAGCCAGCAGCCGCAGAGTTTGTGCCCCGCTGCCTTGCCAATAGCTTGCCGTCACTAGCATCAGCTCATCGGCACCGGTCGATGCCTGCAGCGCCTCGAGCCGCCGGGCCACTTGTTCAGCAGTTCCGGCAAGGGTGCGCTGGGCATACATCTGGATTATGGCCTGCTCCTGCACTGTCGCTGGATATTCGGCCACTTCTTTCGGATCCAAGAGCTTGAAAGATTCGCGCTTGAACATCCGCAACATCGCCATCGCAGTGCTGGTGGCTTCCGCCTTGGCAAATTCGGCGTCGCGGCTGGCGATGGCACTGAGACTGACCATCACGTACGGAGCGCCCAAAACCTTGGAGGGCGCAAAGTTGCCCCGATAGATGCGCAGTGCCGTCTCAATATCAGCGTCCCCGAATTGCAGGGCAAAAGCGTAGGGGCGGCCAAGGCGCGCGGCCAATTGAGCCGAATACGGCGATGAGCCCAGAATCCACAACGGGGTTTGACGCCCTGGAACAGCAATCCGATTCTCCTTGTTTTGCCAAGGCCCCGGCACGGCATGCACCTGGCTATATGGATGATGGTCAGGGAAATCATCGGCGAGGAATCCCAAGAGTTCAGCAACTTGCTCATCAAATGATTCGGCGCCCAAGTTCTCCCTGCGCAAAGCCGAAGCTGTGGCTCCATCAGTTCCCGGAGCGCGCCCAACTCCAAGATCTATTCGGCCTGGAGCCAGTGCTTCGAGCATGCCGAATTGCTCCGCAACGATCAGCGGCGCATGATTTGGCAACATGATCCCGCCCGCTCCGAGTCGGATCCGCTGGGTGTCCGCGGTAAGCCGGGCCATCATCAATGGAGGCGAAGCGACGGACAGAGCCGGCATCGCGTGATGCTCCGACATCCAAAAGCGGTGGTAGCCCATTCGATCGGCGGTTTTGGCGGTCTCGATGGTGTCGTTCAAGCCTTCTTGTGCAGACTGGCCCACTCCCGGACCACCGCCGGCATGGGCGGACAGGCCAAAGGGAGCTGAGCCGAACCGTGGCGCAGGATGCAATGCAAAACTCATTTCTCACGTTTATTGTCATTTTTACCGTGATGCTCACACTAGCATTAAATCACGTTAAAACAATCCTGATACCATGAGGTTATGCTTCAAATGCCGCTTCCTCCGAGCCCAGGTGCACAGGAACACTGCAGTATCGACTTGGTCAACAGTGAAATCCAGCTACCCAGCAACAAGAGTTTTGATGCGCTAGCTACACCTGAATCAACAACGCAGTGGCTCATCGAGCGGAACCTAGTCCCCCACGAGGCATCCTTGCAGGCTTATTGCCAGAACCGCCTGGCGACGTTGCGCGCCCAAATTCGCGAAGCCTTCACCGCAAGCACGTCGGGAACAGAAATTGGCCGAGAAGCATTGCGGGGCATCAATGGCGCGCTGCTGGCGGCACCCAACACTGCTCTGCTCAGGCAGGAGAACGGCAAAGGATTTTTCCGTGCCCTAGAGCACCCAGCGACGCAACTCACCGAGCACGCGCTCGCGGCTTTGGCAGAAGACGCTGCCTCGCTGCTCAGCGGCGATGAAGCAGACCAGCTGTCTCAATGCGAGGCAGAGCCATGCACGCGATTCTTCCTCAGAACCCACGGCCGCAGACAATGGTGCTCAACTCGTTGCGGAGACCGAGTACGCGCTGCCCGTTCCTACGCACGCAAAAAGGAACAAAAGCTCTAGCCTCGCCTGCGCCTCGGGAGCGCAGGGCATCTGGAGCACCTCGTTCGAAGGCTCGGCAGGGAACGGGCGGAAATCGGCCTGCAGGCCGGTGCCCCGCAGAAGTGCGGGCCGATGATTGACAAGCAAAGCCCGGTCAGGAAGCGCCCTTAAAGACGGAAGCAGCCCGCCTCCGAAAGGAGAACGGACTGCCATCTACAAGAAACCAGGCCCTTAGATCTTCTTGACGATAGAAGACTTCAGTTCCATCTGGCCAAAGCCATCAACTTTGGCAGCGATATCATGGTCGCCAGAGCCAGGAGTCAATCGAATATTGCGCACCTTGGTTCCAGCTTTCAGTGCGCTCTGGGCGCCCTTGACCTTCATGGTCTTGGTAATGCTGACAGTATCGCCATCCTGCAGAACGTTGCCTACTGCGTCCTTGATGACAGTTTCAATCGACTCGGATTCCTCGGCACTCGCGTTCCATTCATGAGCGCATTCCGGGCAGACCAGCAATGCATCAAGCTCGTAGGTGTACTCACTGGAGCATTGGGGGCACGGTGGCAATGTATCAGGCATGCGGCTAATTTTAGTTACTCTGAACGCCTATTGTCGAATGAATCGAATATCGAATAATCCTTGTAGATAGCGGCAAACCCCTTAGAGGCGACCACCTTCCACGAACCCAGAACACTGCTTTAAAACTACTTGTTTTGTTCGCCCTGTTTCGCTCATACTCAGGCATACGAGCTGATTCCCGCGACAGCGAAGCTAAGGGGCACATTATGTCTAAGCATCATAAGCACCGCAGCTACGGAGCGCAGTTTTCGGTCTCCCCCAAAGAGGGCTTGACCTTGGACGTTCTAGCCATGGCTGAAAAGGCTGGAGCCAAAGCAGGATACGCCGTGGCCAAAGAAGAGCTTTACCGCAACATCGCTTCCAGCCGGTTCCTCAACGAGCAGGAAACCGACGAGCTGCTCGCCGCAGCGCAGCGCGCCGGGTCGGCGGCAGCGCTGGCTGCAGCACGCAAAGTCCTCGACAAGACGCTTCGCACTTCCTTCAACCACCATCACCGGCCCGCAGAATCGGGCGCTTCGATGGCCATCGCACCTGAATTTCCAACCCCCGCCTACGAAGAACCCCTGGCCAAATATTCGCCACCGCTAGGCCTTCTGGATACTCCGCGCACCAAAGTCGACCAGCACGTTTTGACCATCACGCGGGTGGAATGGCTCAACGACCAGATGGTGCGGCTCATTGCCAGTGCACCAAACCTTGACGGCTACCGTTCCAATTCCGCGCTAGACGAGTACGTCAAGGTTTTTGTCGCGGATCCTTCGCTCGGCCTGGTTCCTCCCTACGATTTGCGCACCCTGCGCCATCGGCTGCCGCGCGAACAAGTTCCCCGCTCAAAGTCCTACACCATTCGCTGGGTCAACCCGGTCCTCAATGAGCTGGCTATTGATTTTGTAGTTCATGGTGCGCCAGGCACCGTTGGCCACTGGGCAGGAACTGCACAGCCAGGAGATCCCTTGGTCATCTCCCCGGCCCGCAGCAAGACGTCGCTATCGCTCAATGCCGACTACTACGTCCTAGCAGCCGATGAAGCTGGCCTGCCCGCTATTGCCAAAGTCCTAGAAGCCCTGCCCGCGCATGCCCAGGGAACTGCGCTGATCGAAGCGGCCGACAAAAACGCAATGTTTGACGTGAAACATCCAGAAGGCGTTGTTTTACAGTGGCTTTCTCGGGAATCAATGCCTGCAGGCAAAAGCAACGCGCTTCCGGCCGCGTTCCAATCGCTTCCGCTCCCAGCGGGCCAAGTGGGCGTCATCGCCCATGCCGAACGGTCCACTATCAAAGCCATCAGCCGGATCACCGAGTATTGGCATCTGAATAAGCATTCATCGCATATCTCTTCCTACTGGACCTTGCGTGAAGGCAGGTTGCATCGGTAGGTATCGCGTGGTGTTCGGCTGCGTGGAAAACCCGAATCTGGCCGCAATCCGATGGTCGGCGAGGCTCGGCCATGAACCAAGCTCCCCCGAAGTTCACCCAGTCGCTCTTGGCAACAAGAACAACGTCCCCGAAGAGTGCTTCAGTGTGCCCGGAATGATCTTCAGCACGCATCTGGTACCGAGCACAGCGAAATAACGTCTGATCAACGGAGGGTTCAGCTGGAGCTCCAGGTCAGCAGTTCACAATAACATCGCATAATGTGGTGATGGATTGCGGGACTCAACCTGAGCTTCCGGATCAACTTCGTGCAACGAGTCATGCCTAGGAGAAGCTTTCGTGCGTTCAAGTTTGCCCAAGGCCGCCGCTGCCATCATTGCTTGCCTTCTCGTTATTTCGCTGGGTGCATGCACGTCCACGACGAAGCCCGAAGTCCGTTACGCCAGTACCGCCGATGTCGAGGCCGACGGCTGGCCACGGGTCGTCACCGACGAGACCGGAGACCTCATCAAGATTCCGTCCAAGCCCGAGCGCATCGTCTCAACCTCCGTATCAGTGACCGGAACTCTATTGTCCCTCGACGCCCCGGTCGTTGCCACGTCCGTCGCACCACAGAACCCGGCAACAGACAAGCATGGATTCTTGAACCAGTGGGGCCAAGTGGCCTCAAAACGCTCGGTAGATGCACTCTATGAAATCGGGAATTTTGATCTCGAAGCTATTCGGGATCGCAAGCCTGATTTGATATTGGTCTCCGCCTCAGGCGCGGATTCCGAATTGGAGCATCTCGACCAGTTGCGGGAAATCGCCCCAACTCTCCTCGTCGATTACACCGAAAAGAAATGGACCGCGCTCAGCGCGGATCTAGCCAAGGCTACCGGCACGGAGGAAGCAGCGGCTCGCAACAACAGCATCATCAGCCAACGTGTTGCCAGCTTGAAACAGTCCCTGTCGATCCCCGCCGGCACCACGGCATCGATTCTTTCCTATCACCAGGGAAACATCTCCCCCATAGCCCAGAGCACCGGTCCGCATGCACAGCTGTTCGAGTCCCTGGGGTTCACCGTGCTGGATCCTCCAGCAGAGTTTGATACTTCCATGCAAGAACGCGAAGACTTCTCGTTCACCAGCTACGAAGGACTGGCCAAGTCCTTGCCGGGCGATACGGCCTTCCTGCTCTCCTCGGATCCAGAGGCCACCGAGCAGTTCTCTTCCGATGCCTCCCTTGCACAATTGCCTTCCGTTCGCGGAGGCAACGTCTTTGCGCTTCAGGAGTCATTCCTCCTGGATTTCTTCTCAACACAGAAAATCCTGGATTACTTTGAGAATGATTTCCCCGGCTTGGCTCCCGAAGCGCAACCACACAACTAGCCGCGCGCCAAGGCCACAGCCTCCGGAACAGCCAAACCAAGATTTCCACGCAAGGTAGCCGACTCGTAGCGGGTACGGAATCTGCCACGGCGCTGCAATTCCGGAATCACTAGCTCAATGAAGTCCTCCAGAGATCCTGGCAGGGACGGCGGCATCAGGTTGAAGCCATCTGCGGCCCCGCTATCGATCCAGAGTTCAATCTCATCTGCAATCATTTCCGGCGTTCCCACCATGGTGCAGTGGCCCCCGCCAGCAGCCAGCAGGCCGAGTAGTTCACGAACCGTGGGCTGGTGCAGCTCGATGAGCCGCAGAATCGTGGTGTATCGGCCAGCCGGGCCAGTGAATTCTTCCAGTGGCGGCAGATCCGGTACGGGTCCATCCAAAGGCCAGCGGCTGGTGTCCTGCTGCAAGAATACTCCCAGCTGGCGCAGAGCGTCCCCCGTTGGCAGCAATTCGTTCAGTGCACGCTGCTTGGCTTTGGCTTCTTCTGCTGTGCGCCCCACATAGGTCACCAGCCCGGGCATGATCAGCGCCCTGTTGTCCGAGCATCGCGAAGCTCTGGTGCGTTCGGAAAGGTCTTGGGCGAATTCGGATGCCATCTCGTGATCGGCTGCTACCGAGTAGATCGCTTCAGCGTGTGCTGCTGCCAGTTCACGGCCAGCTGGCGAGGAGCCTGCTTGGAACATGACAGGCTCGCCATGAACTGAGTTGGGCATATTCAAGGGACCTCGCACCGAGAAGTGCTCGCCTTCGTGATTGATTTCTTGAAGCAATCGCGTATCGGTGAAATTTCCGCCACGGTCAATTTGGACTGCTTGATGCGGATATGATCCCCACAACTTGCGCAAGACGTCAATGAATTCTGCGGCTCTGCCATATCGCTGCGCGTGCGCAGGCAGCTCGGTGAGCGAATGGTTCTGCGCTTCGGTATCCCACATGCTCGTCACCACGTTGATCCCGGCCCGCCCGTTGGACAAATGCTGCAAGCTGCCCAGCATGCGTGCCGCGTGGAAAGGAGAGTAGAAGCTGGCCGAGATGGTGCAGACCAGTCCGATATTCGTGGTGCATTGGCTGATCGCCGACAACAGCGTCACCGGCTCAAAGAACCAGGTGGGACCGGCCTGCGCAGCTGAGGCTGACACCGCTTGGCCATCGGCGAAGAACACCGCGTCCAACAGCCCCTTCTCAGCCAGCTGGGCCAGCTTGATGTAGTACTGGGTATCGGGAAGCTCTTCGGCCGCCGAGTCCTCGGCACGCCAGGCCGCTTGGTGATGCCCGGTTCCATAGAGGAACAGATTCAGATGTACCTGTTTCTTCTGGCTCATCCCTTCACCAGCCCGCCATCCACGATAAGGTTCTGACCTGTAACCCCACGAGATAGCGGGGAAGCGAAAAACAGGACGGTATCGGCCAGTTCCGCGGGCGTGGTGACTCGACGCAATGGCGTTCCCGAGGCGATCAGGTCGAATACTGCCTCGGGGGTCGCAGCCGAGGCGTCGGTGGTGCGCAGGAGCCCTCCAGAAACCATGTTGACGTTGATTCCTTCTGGCCCAAGATCATCAGCGAAGGTACGGGTCAGGGACAGCAGCGCAGCTTTAGTGGCGGTGTAGTCGTGGTACGGAACCACCGGGTGCTGGAATAGGTTGGTGCCGATATTGATGATGCGGCCAAATCCTGTTTGCCGCATTCCCGGCAGTACAGCCTGGATGGCAGCTACGGGAGCCAGCACCGATCCGGCGAACTGGGCACTGAGCTCTGCGGCGGAAATCGCTTCGGCGGTGGAGCGGGCGTCGCCATTAAAGGAGAAATCCACCAAGGCATTGTTCACCAGAGTTGTCACCGGCTGTCCAAAATGATCTTCGGCTTCAGCCACCATCGACTTGAGCGCAGATTCGTTGCGAACATCAGCCTGAATGGCTACTGCATCATTCGGGTAGAGCGCGACGAGATCATTGGCTGCTTGTTCCGAAGAGTTGTAATTGATGACGACTTTCGCGCCAGCTGCAAGGAAGGCCTTGCTGATGGCGGCACCGAGCCCTCGAGCTCCGCCGGTGACAAGAATGACCTGCTCTTCAAGTGGAAGGGCAATGGGGGTTGCTGGTGATTGGGTGTCCGTGCTCATCTTGTTTGAACTCCTTGACGGCGTCTGTTGGCGAATGGATTTTTGACCAAAGACGCGGACGGTTCAAGCACTTCGGGTGCACACATACGCAGAATCCAGGACATTCCCTTCGCCAGTACTAACTGGATCAGGTTCAACGGGTGTTCTCTCAGCCGCCCTGCGGCACCCCGTGTCACTGCTCCCATTAGTAGCACACGCACGGCTTAGCTGTAGAACATTACTTCATGAATCCCGCGCGTATCAGCACTCGGTTCTTGGGCAACCCGGGGTTGAGCGCCATCTGGAACCGTGATTTCCCGGCTCCATTCGGCAGCGGGATTTGCGCAACGCAAGGAAACCCATGCCACCACTTCGCTGCTTTCCCGACAAGATACAGATAAATCGGCCTTGAGGTCGGAAACCGAGTTGACCAATGCATATCGAGGAACAGAAACTCGATAGCCAGCAGGTCTCGACATGATCGCTAGAACTGGTTCACACCGATCTCACACTAAAACACGGCATGGACGCAGCTAAATGGTCCACCCCGCTTCATATAGTTTCCTAAGGGCCTGTCCCCCCTTGCCAACTGTCGCTTTCCTAGGAGTCGTACTTCCGCATGCAGCTGCTGCGCCGCGCAATCTCATTTGCACTCATCGCTTCATCCCTTGCCCTCACTGGATGCTCAACTCTTGATTCCATCGAGCAGTATCGAGTTCCCGACGCGCAGGCTGACACTACCCACAACAGCGCGGAGCAACGCGCCAGCTATGCTGACTCGCTTGAGTTGCTCGCGGATATCGACGTCAAGGGCCGTGCCCCCAAGACTGGCTATGAACGGGAAAAGTTCAGCAAGGGTTGGAAGGATCCGGACCGCAACGGTTGCGATGCCCGCAACGACATCCTGGCTCGCGACTTGGAACACGTGAAATACAAATCTGCGTCGAAGCCTTGCGTAGTGCTCAGCGGAACTTTCCACGACCCGTATACCAACACCACCATCAATTTTGTTCGGGGCCAGAAAACCAGCACCGCAGTTCAGATCGACCACGTTGTCGCGCTGTCGGATGCCTGGCAAAAGGGCGCCCAGCGCTGGGACCAGGAAGCTCGTTTCGAATTCGCCAATGACCCGCTAAACCTCATGGCCTCGGACGGGCCGACGAACGCGGCTAAAGGCGACAAGGATGCCGCAACATGGCTTCCTCCCAACAAGAGTTTCCGCTGCGAATACGTCTCACGCCAGACTCAGGTCAAAGCGAAATATGGGGCTTGGATGACCAAGGGCGAACACGATGCCATCGAACGCATCCTGAAGGCTTGCGTGTAGTTAGCCTAAAGTCGCAGTGAAAGATCCTCCTTAAGGGCTATCGTCAAATCGATGGATTTGTGACAGTATGGATATTACTCAAGCCAATAGCCATTATGTGTGGTGATTGTTGGCAAAATTTTCTGCTGCAAAGGTCAATGATGAAGACACGGTTGTCGGGAGCGCTCTTGCTGCTTGCCAGCGTGTGCCTTTTTGGTTTTGCCCTGAACGCCGCGCATCGAGACACAGCCATGGCTTGCTGGATCCTGTCCACAGTCTTCTTCATCGCGGCTGCCATGCTCATGCTCGGTGCCATCGTAGGAGCTTCCTCGGTCACAGCAACCAAATCACGCCACAACCGACGGCTCTAGCCGCATCAAGTTTTTTCGAAGCAACGTATCAACCACAGGCTGGTGCGTTGCTTCGACTATTTAACCGCTAGTTCTCATGGCCCTGCACAGCAATTTAACTCGCAGGCATCGACAGGTTCACCTAGATGCGATAGACATAAGTCTTGTCACACCCGTCACTTTTAGGAGTACCCATGTCTGCATTCGCGCAGATGAGAAAACTCAGTTTCGCCTCCTTGGCCACCCTCTCGCTCATGGCCACAGGAACAGCCATGGCGCAGGCAATGCCCACCGAGGAATCAATCAGCACTGCTTCCCCAGCAGCTGATCCTGTAACCCTGGATCTAGTTGGCATTAATGACTTCCACGGCCGCATCGCTGCCGATCGGGACTCTGCCGGCGCTGCAGTGCTCGCCGGAGCTGTGGACCAGCTGCGCGCCGAGAATGAAAACACGTTGTTCGTATCGGCCGGCGACAATATCGGGGCTTCGACCTTTGCTTCCGCGTCCCAGGAGGATGCTCCAACCATTGATGCGCTGGGTGCAGCCGGGCTGGATGTTTCCGTCGTGGGCAATCACGAGTTCGACAAGGGCTTTGAAGACCTGGCCACGCGAGTCACCGAGCGCTTTGCTGCAGCCACCGGCCAGTCCGGCGAGGATTTTGCACTGGGCGCCAACGTTTACCAAGCCGGCACCAAAACCCCAGCACTCAAAGAATATGCAATTCGTGAAGCCGGTGGACTCTCCGTAGGATTCATTGGCACCGTCACCGAGGATGTTCCATCGCTGGTCTCCCCTAGCGGAATCTCCGGTTTGGACTTTGGCAGTGAAGTCGAGGCGGCTAATCGCGTAGCCAAGCAGCTCAGCGACGGTGACGAGGCGAACGGAGAAGCGGACGTTATCGTGTTGCTGACCCACAACGGCTCGGCCAATACCGACTGTGCTGCCGTCGCTGGTGAAGCCACGTCCTACGGGGACTTGATCCGCGAGGCCAGTGGCGAGATCGACGCTATTTTCTCGGGTCACACCCACTCTTCCTACAACTGCGACATTGCCGGTCCTGACGGCGAGCGTCCAGTCATCCAATCGCACCAGTACGGCACCACGCTAGGCAAAGTCAGCCTCGACGTTGACCCAGCCACCGGTGAGGTCCTGCAGTCTTCCAGCACCCGCTTGCCACTCGCTAGCAAATCTGCAGACGGCGACTGGACCGCTAACTACGAAGCGAATCCAGCCGTTGCAAAGATCGTTGCCGAAGCCGAAAAAGAAGCTGAAGTTGTTGGCAGCGTAAAAGTCGGTGAAATCTCGGAAGATATCCTGCGCGGCGGTGACGTGCCAGGTGAAGACCGCGGTGTTGAATCCGCCTTGGGCAACACCGTAGCCGACGTACACCTGTGGGCTACTTCTAATGACGATTTTGCCGGTGAGCCAGCACAGATTGCCTTCATGAACCCCGGAGGCCTGCGCTCGGACCTGCTCTATGGCGAAGACGGCACGGTGACCTATCAAGAGGCGGCAGAAGTTCAGCCTTTTGCCAATACCCTGATCACCTTCAATCTGACAGGCGCGCAAATCCGTGAGGCACTGGAACAGCAATGGCAGCCTGAAGGCTCGGAGCGCAACAAGCTGCACCTCGGCATTTCAGAGGGACTGGCATACACCTACATCGAGGATGCACCTGCGGGCGAGCACATCCAAAAGATCACCTTCAACGGTGAACCATTGGACGAGTCGGCAACCTTTCGCGTTGCTGCCAACGCGTTCCTGGCTACCGGTGGCGATAACTTCACCGCCTTCGCTGAAGGCACCGACCACGCCGATTCGGGCCAGGTTGATCTGGACGCGACCGTGAACTTCTTCAAGGCCCATGACGTGGTATCCCCATCTCCGCTGGGCCGAGCAGTGCTCGCCGGCACTGATTGGGCCACCGTTGTCCTGGATGCCACCGAAGTGAAGGCTGGCGAAACCGTGAACGTCACGGTATCGGACTTGGAAGAAGGAGCCCAGATTTCGGCTTCCGCATTTGAGGGTGCCACCAAGGTCGCTGATATTCCGGCAGCTGATGCTTCGGGAACCACTGCGTTCCAGCTCCCAGTTGGCAGCTCCGTGGAGCCAGGCGACTACCAGCTAGTGGTCTCGCAGGTGCAGCACGAAGATATCGCCGTGGACTTCGCCGTCGTTGCCCAGGCCCAGGAGCCAACTCCTTCGCCAAGCGATGACCCGCAACCTACTCCTTCGCCAACCGAAGACGATAACTCTGAAACTGAATCGCCAGCACCGACCACTGATTCGGATCCGAGCGCTGAGCCAACTTCGGATTCCGAAGAAGATTCCTCGGATGACTCGAAGCAGCAGGATAGCCAAGACCTGGCCGACACCGGATTCAGCGCCAGCTGGGTCGGCATTGCCGCAGGCATCGTTGTCCTCGTGGGCATCGTCTTGCTGTTGATTCGCCGCTTCGGCAACAAGGCCGGACGCTAAACCGACGGTACGAAATAAGGGAAGGAACCGCGAGAATGATCTCGCGGTTCCTTCCCTTATTTGCCGTAAAAACTAGTCGATCACTAGCTCGCCCATGGAGTCCCAACCTTCGCCCTCGACCTTGCGCGAGACGATCTTTGGGGTGGAAATCAGCAGCGGGCGCATGGATTCAATGCCTGCTGCGAAGTGTGCGGAGTTAACGTGGGCAGAAGCTGCCTCGTCGTCGCGGAAGGCCTCGACAAGAACGAACTCGTTGGGGTCTTCCACGCTCACGGACCAGTCGAACCAGAGGTTACCTTCTTCGGCGCGGGTGGCCTGGGTGAACTCTGCAACGTGGTCCATGAAATTCTCGGTGTTTTCTGGCTTTACCTGATATTTAACAACGATGAAGTACATGGTTCTAGTCTAGGACCGATTGGCTGATGGTGTCTTGCAATCGAATGTATTCCTTATCCCGTCGTGGCATGCCGTCAACCACAAGATCGTAGGAATCCTCAATCAGTTCCTGCAGCAATTCCGGATCAAGACCAGCGCGGATGGAATTCCAATGCTTTTTATTCATGTGATAGCCCGGAGTGATTTCCGGGTGCTCACTGCGCTGCTGATCGGCCAGAGCCGGCTCGCATTTCAGGTTAAGCACCAGCTCCCCGCGCACGTTCATCAATAGGCCGAACATCTTTGCCTTGCTTTTGTCCTTGCCCGAAACCTTGAAGACGGTGCTCTCGGGCCCGAAGGGATAGTCGGCGAAGGAGCATGGCATGCCCAGGCACAACTGCGCCCACTGTTGTTCCAGTGCTTCTTGGCTATTTTCGTTTTTCATTCCCGCCTCCGCTACCGAAAAGGGTACTCAATTTTCGGACAGGTATTCATCACTACGTCCAGCCCGGCGTCCTTGGCCCGTTGCGCTGCCTCGTGATCGATGACGCCCAGTTGCATCCAGACGGCTTTGGCCCCAATGCTAATGGCCTGATCAATAATGCTGCCTACCTTCGACGAGTTCACAAAGCAATCAACCACGTCAATGGGACAGGGAATATCGGCAAGTCGCGCATACCCCTGCTCCCCCATCACGTTCTGGGCATCCAGCGAAACCGGGACGATCTGCATGGATAATTCGTCCCGCAGGAAACGGGCAATGGATGGAGCCACCCGGGATGGATTGTTGGTCAGGCCAACGACCGCCCATCGGGCTGGGGTGCCCAGAAGCCGGCGGATTACCTGCGGATCATTGACGTGGCTGTTCTCCATGCTCGACACCTTACTCGGTATGGCGACGAGATGGTCCCTTCGGCTAAAGCGGGCAGGGCGATGGAGGCCATTGGCTTCCACCGCCCTGCCGAACCGCATCTTTAGCTCTGCAGCTGCACCGCAGCCTCGGTATTGGCTGCGCTCAATTCCGAAAAAGCGCCGCGGAACTTGGCGGCAGGATGATTTCCAGGCAGGTAGTCACCGCGGCCAAAGACCTTTTGGCGCAGGCTTCCCTGGTCGTATGCGCTCTGTGCCAGGCCACGGCGGCGCAATTCAGGAATGACCCCTTCAATGAAATTGTCGTAGGAGCCTGGCAGTACATGGTTCATGATGTTCAGCCCATCAATTCCCGCGTCCTGCCAACGTTCAAGTTCATCCACGATGCTTTCCGGGGTGCCAACAATTTGCTGGGCCTTCGCACGGTAGTGGGCCAAATCCTTCAAGGTCGGGTTGCCTCCAGGCACCGAGGCCTTGGCCGCTTCGAGCACACCTTGGGCGCCCTCGGTTTGGATTTGTCCCAAGGGCGTATCCAGGTCCAAACCGCCAAGATCCACTCCCAAGCCACCGCCGATGTGGGCAACGATTGCCTCCAGGTCTAGGTACTCGTCGTATTCGGCTTCCAGCGCCTTGGCCTCGGCTTCGGTGGATCCCACGACAAAGGACAGCCCGGCGAAGACCTTGATATCTTCGCGGCTGCGGCCAGCGGCAGCGAGATTTTCGATCAGCTGCGCATTCTTCTTGGCCACATACTGTGCATGCGGGGCGAAGAGGAAGGTTGCCTCGGCATGCGTCGCAGCGAACTGGGAACCGCGGGCTGATGATCCAGCCTGGAAGAGGAATGGGGTGCGCTGGGCACTGGGCAATGCCAGATGCGGTCCGTCGATCGAGTAGAAGTCGCCACGGTGGTTGATCTTGTTGACCTTGCTCGGATCAGCGTAAAGGCCGGATTCCTTATCGGCCAGCAGCGCATCGTCTTCCCACGAGCCCTCCCACAGCTTGTAGGCGGCTTCAACGTACTCTTCGGCCCAACCGTAGCGGTCATCGTGAGCCACCAGGTCTTGGCCGCCGAAATTGCGGTGGGCATTTTCCAGAACGCTGGTCACGATATTCCACGCAACCCGTCCCTGCGACAGATGGTCCAGGGTGGAAATCTGGCGTGCGAACTGGAAGGGGTGGCTTTGGATAACCGAGCTGGTCATCGCCAAGCCGATGTCCTTCGTCCCAGCTGCCAGTGCGGACAGCAGCACCAGCGGGTCGTGGCTAGGAACTTGCAGCCCCTTGCGCACATGGGAGGCCCATCCACCTTCGTGGTCCCCATAGAGGCCCACCACATCAGCGAAGAACAGCGCATCAAATTTTGCGTCCTCCAGCTTTTTCGCCAGATCCACCCACAAGCCCAGCTCATTAAAGCGGTGTTGCTGCGCTTCGGGGTGGCGCCACATTCCACCAAGAATATGGCTCGAAGTGTTCATCAGGAATGCTGAGAGCAGCAAGCGCGGACGTTCTTGGAAAGTTGCCATGATTATTTGCCTGCCTTAGCTTCGCCGATGGAGTTCAATCCGGTCGGCACCGTGCCATTGATGAAGTAGTCGCCCACCGAGCGTGCCTTGAAGGCCACCGGATTGTGGGTAGCTACGGTACGTGCATTGCGCCAGAAACGATCCAGCGACTTGGAAGTCGACACTGCTGATGCCCCGGTGACGTCAAAGAGCTCGCTGGTGGCATCCAGGATCAGCTTGGGCGTTGCCACGTGGGCCTGCTGCACGGCCAGCTCTGCACGCAGGTAGGCTGCTTCCGGGTCAAGCCCCAGCTGCTGGTCAACGGCTGCGTCCAGTTCCCGGGCAGCCATGGTGACAATGGATTCTGCGGCAAATACGTTGGCCGCCAGGCGTCCCACGAGTTCCTGGATCTGCGGATCATCCTTGAACAGCGAACCGGAGCCGGTATTAAAGGTACGGGTTCTGGTGGCCACGATGCTGGCAGCTTCATTTCGGGCAGCCTTGCCGATGCCTACCAGTACCGAAAGCAGGCACAGCTGGAAGAAGGCCGGTTCCAGGGTGGACGCCACCTTGCGCTGGATAATGTTCTCCGGCGCGACAAGAACTTCAGAGAAAATGGCGGTACCGGTGCCGGTCAGCGGCTGGCCAAAGCCATCCCAGTCATCAAGTATTTCAACGCCTTCGGCATTCCGGTCAACGACGGCATACTGGCGGCCTTCGACCCCTTCGGTCGTTGCCATGACCACAATCCAGTCGGCAAAAATCGACCCTGTGGTGTAGTACTTTTCGCCATGCAGAACCCAGCCGACGGTCTTCTTCACCAGTTTGGTATTCGTGGTGCCCAAAGCATTGCCACCGCGCTCGGTGGCGGCATTGCCGAAGATCTGCCCCTCAAGCACCTTGGGGAACCAGCGGTCCTGGAATTCTGCTGGCTGCAGGGAGATGGTTTCAACGAAGGAGAAGTGGCTGCGCAGCAGGTGCGCCACGTTGGAGTCCGCTGCAGCCAGCTCGATCAGCAAGCGGAACAGGTGCTCATGGCTAATCGGTGATCCGCCATGGCTCTCTGGCACGCGCAGCGTGGTAAATCCGGCCTCTTTGAGCCACTGCACCTGCTCAAAGGGCAGGATGCGCCTTTGTTCCCGCTCGCGGCTGCCTTCGGCGATTCGGGCGAAGACCGCGCTGAAGCGGTCGAGAAGCTCCTGATATCTGCTCTCGGCAGCTGCCGTGGCGACAATCGTCATTGGTTCTCCCTGCAGGACGTCGATAATTTGAGTACTAGGTCGGAAAAGTGGCGGCCCCGCGACACGGAAAAGCGGCGTCGCGGGGCCTATGGCCTACTTGTTCCAGGTCGCGAAGTCTGCTTCCAGATCGCGATCCCATGGGGTGCCCAGCGCACCGTCAAGATAGCTCGCATACCATTCGCGCACCTCGTCGGAATGGTAGGCCTCTTCCAGGGCCTTGCCCTTTTCGGTGTCCATGAAGCCTGGCTTCGCGGCGATGATGTTGATATATGGCAGCGCCTCTTCTTCCTTTTCAAAGAGCAGCGCATCCTTCGGGGTGAGCCCGATTTCCGCACCGAGGCGGGCGAAGAGGAATCCTGCATCCACGTCGGGAAGCGTCTTGGACAGCGACTGCTGATCCACCTCGACAAATTTGAAGTTCTTGGGGTTCTCCAGGATGTCGTTCTGCGACAGGTGGATCACGCTCTTGCCTTCGGTGACCTTCAAGAGCCCGGCCCGATCCAGCAGCGCCAACGCGCGGCCGTTGTTGGCGGTATCCACAGGAAGGGCAATGGTCGCACCGTTAGGCAGGTCCTTGATGTCGTCGTACTTCTTCGAGTACACGCCTGCCGGCGAGCTGTACATGTAGAAGGCCGGCTCCACGTCGACGTTCTGGTCCTTCTTGAACTGTTCAAGGTAGGCACCGTGCTGGAAGAAGTTGGCATCGTATTCGCCGTTGGACACCACGTGGTTTGGCTGCACGATGTCGGTGACATAGGTGGCTTCCAGGGTCCAGCCCTTTTCAGCCAGCAGCTTCTGGGCGATTTTGGTTGGTTCCTGGGATGGAGCCGATTCGGTGACGATGACCTTGATGGTCTTATCCCCCGAGCTGGCCTCTGGGCCGCCTACCAGGCCGCAAGAAGTCAGTGCGAGAATTGCGGCGGAGCCGGCGGTGAAGGTCAAAAAGGTGCGGCGGGATAAAGCCATGGTGTTGTCCTTTGATGAATTGCGAGTTGAGTGGTTCAGTGTTTAGCGCTTGTCAGCGGCGCGCGATAGCCGGGTTCCGAAGAATTGAACTGCGTGGACCAGCAGGATCATCAAGACGATGGCCAGCAGCATGACTCCGGTTTCATAGCGGTAGTAGCCGTAGCGGATGGCGAAGTCGCCGATGCCGCCGCCGCCAACGAGACCGGCCATGGCCGAGTACGAGATGAAGCTGACCGTCATGATGGTGATGGAAGACAGCAGCGCCGGCTTGGCTTCGACCAGCAGCACTTCACGGATGATCTGTCCGCGCGTGGCTCCCATGGCCTGCGCGGCTTCGACCACTCCGTTGCCCAGCTGGCTGATGTTCTGCTCCACAAAACGGGCGAAATACGGGATCGCGTTGATGGTCAGCGGCACGATAACCGCGGCGGTGCCAATAGTCGTTCCCACAACAAATCGGGTGAACGGAATAATGGCGATCAGCAAGATCAGGAATGGGAAGGAGCGGATCGTATTCACCAGCCCGTCAACAATCTTGTGCACTCGCGGACGCGGGCGCAAGCCGTTGGGAGACATCGAATAGAGCCAGATGCCCAGCGGGGTTCCCAAGAGAATGGCGATCGGGATCGAAACCAGCAGCATCGCAAAGGTCTGTGCCATGGCCACCCAGATTTCCGGGGCCAGTTCCACAATGCGGTCAAGGCTGAATGCTGCTGCGCTGCCGTTGCTCGTGGCTAGCACTACTGAAGTGAAGTTCATTGGTAATCCAGGTTCTCTATACGCGGGTTACGTTGGCGGCAAGGTCTTGGGCCTGCTTGGGCTGGCGGTTCAGCGTGATTTCATCGCTGATCAGGTAGCGGCCGATAGGCGTCTTTGGTTCAAAGCCTGGTTCTTGTAGCGAGCTCAGGGCGAACTCTTCCACGACCGCGGCGTCTTCCATCACCGAGACCTTGTCGGC
The DNA here is from genome assembly GCF_001302565.1 of Glutamicibacter halophytocola. NCBI lineage: Bacteria > Bacillati > Actinomycetota > Actinomycetes > Micrococcales > Micrococcaceae > Glutamicibacter > Glutamicibacter halophytocola. Next base: position 383,015 of record NZ_CP012750.1, on the reverse strand, counting down.
GATGGCCTTAATGACATTCATTTCGTGGGTGACGATAACGGTGGTGATGCCAAGGCTGGCGTTAATGTCGCTGAGGTACTGGAGCACCGAGGTAGTGGTTCGCGGATCCACCGCGCTGGTAGGTTCATCGCACAACAAGACCTTGGGCTCGGTGACCAGCGCGCGGGCGATGGAGATGCGCTGCTTCTGCCCGCCCGAGAGCTGTCCAGGATAGGCGGACGCCTTGTCGGCGAGGTCCACGATGGATAGTGCTTCCAGGGCACGTTCGCGGCGTTGTTTCTTGGGCACACCGGCGAACTTCAGGTTCAGTTCAACGTTCTGTTGCGCGGTGCGATTGTTCAGCAGGTTGAAGTGCTGGAAGATCATCCCGATCTCATGGCGCTGCTTGCGCAACTCGCCTTCGCTCAGCCCGGTCAGTTCTACGCCGTCAACAAAGACCTGGCCCGAGGTCGGGCGCTGGAGCAAATTGATATTGCGCAACAGCGTGGATTTGCCGGCACCGGAAAAACCGATAATACCGTGAATGCTTCCGGCTTGAATATCCAGCGTGACATCCTTGACGGCCGTGAACTGGTCGCGGCCTTTGCCGAAGGTTGTTGTTACGTTCTCAAGACGAATCATCATCGCTCCCTTGATGCTTGGTTATGCGGAGCGTACTTCGCAAGAAACCATCTGCTGGGGACAGATTTTTCCGTCGCGAAGTGAAAGTACTCCATCGGTCCTGGCTGTAGCACCGCTCCCATACGGGTGGTTGCTGCGACGTCGTTGAGCCAGATCTCTCAGTCGCTCTGGATGGTGTGTGTTCGGTTGTACCGCCCGAACAATTCAAGTCTGTCCTCCATGGATGCAAGCCGGCAAACGTTACGTCAATCAGCGTCATGAAGTCGCAGTTCGGACGGACCGGGAAAGGAATCACGCAATAATCCGCGTAGCAATACGAAATATTTCGTCACTTGCTCCCTTTAAGACGAAAAGGCTTGAAGAACTTGCACCTCTGGCCATCGATGCGCCAGCGATCATGGTGCGGGAATTCTGTGCTGGGCGCCGTGGTTGTACTGGAGTGCAAACCTACGAGAGGACTTCATGAAGATCGCAATTACCGGTGCCACCGGACAACTTGGACGACTGGTCATCGATGCATTGCTGCGGCGCGGAGCCGACCCCGCCCAGCTGGTTGCCATCGGCCGTTCGGAAGAGAAGCTGGAACCCCTGGCCGGCAAAGGTCTTCAGACGCGCGTCGCCGATTACAACGTGGAGGCCAGCCTGGTCGCCGCGCTGGAGGGCGTCGACAAGCTGTTGCTGGTTTCGAGCAGCGAAGTGGGCCAGCGGGCAACCCAGCATGAAAATGTCATCACCGCTGCGCAACGCGTCAACGTCAAGCTCATCGCCTACACCTCCATCGCCAATGCCCTCACCGGCAACATGAAACTGGCGCAGGAGCATATCGCCACCGAACACCTGCTGGCTGGTTCCGGCATCGGCTACGTCCTCTTGCGCAACGGCTGGTACACGGAAAATTACACCGATCAGCTCCTGGGCTACCTGAACAGCAAAGTCGTGCTCGGCGCCGCGGCCGACGGCAAGATCAGCGCCGCCACGCGCGCGGACTATGCCGAGGCGGCTGCTGCGGTATTGCTCTCGGAAGCCGGGGAAGCCGGGAAGATCTACGAACTGGGCGGGGACAAGCCTTTCACCCTCAGCCAGCTCGCCGGGGCTGTCGGCGCTGCCGCGGGACAAGATGTCGCCTACCAGGATATGGACCCTGAAAAGCTGGTTGAGATCTACACCGAATCAGGTGTTCCCGCGGTGTTCGCTGACATTCTGGTGGATACGGACCTGCGCATTCGCGAAGGCGCCCTGGAAGTGCATTCCGGGGACTTGGCACGGCTCATTGGCCGCGCGCCTACCTCCCTTGGCAAGGCGATCAAGGACGCCCTGGCCCGCTAAGGCAGGCTGGTATTTTCACCGTTGGAGGCAATCAGCCAGGGCGATTCATGGGCCGCTGGTTGCCTCCGGGTTTTAACGGCATAGCGCAAAATAATCCTTCGACCAGCGCGGAAATAGAGCATGCAATACAAAATGGCGCGTGTCACAACGCTGGCGAATCCAGTCCTTCCCGTAAATTGACGCATACTTCATCCCCACCTTTTCAGGAGATCAGAGTATGCAACGATCAAGTTTGCGCGCCCTGGCTGGCGCCGCGATTCTCTCCCTGGGCCTTGGCGCATTCAGCGCGATCCCGGCGAGCGCCGATCCACGGCACACCGAAAAGAATCCCACGGCCACCGGCACCGGTGGCGCGGTCTCTTCGGTAGATCCGGAAGCATCAGCGGCAGGCATCGAGGTACTGCGCAAGGGAGGCAACGCGGTAGACGCCGCGGTCGCCACAGCGGCGGCGCTGGGCGTGACCGAACCATACAGCGCGGGTGTCGGCGGTGGCGGCTATTTCCTGTATTACGACGCGGCTTCCGGCAAGGTCAGCACCATCGATGGGCGTGAAACTGCCCCAGCTGCTACCCCTCAGGACGCATTTATTGATCCGGCGACCGGCGAGCCCTACAACTTCACTCCGGAACTGGTCACCAGCGGTGTTGCCGTGGGCGTTCCGGGGACCGTAGCCACCTGGCAGCGAGCCCTGGACAATTGGGGCTCGCAAAGCCTGAAGCAGGTGCTGCGTCCGGCGACGCAGGTGGCTTCCCGCGGTTTTGTTGTTGATGAGACCTTCCGGGAACAAACCTTGGACAACAAGGAACGCTTCGAAGCCTTCGGCTCCACCAGCGAGCTTTTCCTCCCCGGTGGCGATGCGCCACAGGTGGGGAGCATCTTCAAGAACCCCGAGCTGGCCGATACCTATCGCCTGCTGGCCAAGGAAGGCCCAAAGGCGTTCTACCACGGTGATCTGGCCTCCGAAATCTCCCAGACGGTCCAGGCCCCGCCCAAGGTCGAGGACACCAAGCTGCCGGTCCCTGCCGGTTTTGTCAGCACCGAGGACCTCGCCAACTATGAGGTGGCCGAGCAGAAGCCAACCGCGGTGGACTATCGCGGGCTGGACATCTTCGGCATGGCGCCCTCCTCCAGCGGTGGCACCACCATTGGCGAATCGCTGAATATCCTGGGCAACTACGACCTGTCCTCCATGGAACCCGCCGACGCCTTGCACCACTACTTCGAGGCCACCGCGCTGGCCTATGCGGATCGCGGCAAATACGTGGGTGACCCCGCCTTTGTGGATGTGCCGACCGAGACCTTGACCAGCGAGCTCTTCGGCGCCGACCGGGCCTGCGCGATCAACCCCGATCATGCGGCCGCCAAGCCGGTGGCCCCGGGCGACATCGAGAATTTTGATGGCCAATGCCCGGCAGCTGCCGCTGAGCCGGCCGTTGAGCATGACACCGAGAACATCTCCACCACCCACCTGTCGGTGGTGGATCGCTGGGGCAACGTCGTGTCCTACACGCTGACCATCGAGCAGACCGGAGGGTCGGGCATGGTGGTGCCGGGGCGTGGCTTCCTGCTGAACAATGAGCTCACGGACTTCTCCACGGTCTATGACCCGGAAGATCCAAACCGCCTTGAGCCGGGCAAGCGCCCGCGCTCCTCGATGGCGCCAACCATCGTGCTGCGTGACGGCGAGCCGGTGATGGCCATCGGTTCCCCCGGTGGTTCAACCATCATCACCACGGTGCTGCAGACGCTGCTCAACCGCTACGACCTGGGCATGGATATCAGCGAAGCCATCGCCGCCCCGCGGGCCTCGCAGCGCAATACCGCTGCGGTGACTGCAGAACCGGAATTCATCGACCAGTACGGTTCGGCCATGGAGGCCTTCGGGCATAAGCTCACCCCGGCCGGGGACTCCTTCACCCCGCAGGCAGAGATCGGCGCGGTGGAAGCGGTGCAGATCAATGAGGATGGAACTCTGACTGCGGCAGCCGAGCCGGTGCGCCGTGGCGGAGGATCTGCCATGGTGGTGAATCCCGCCCAGTAGGCTCCTGGAAACAGCATCGGCTCCGTCCACCCTTCTAAGGTGGAGGGAGCCGATGCCATTTTGAGGCCAGGGCCTCGGGCAGGATGCCTAGCCCTTAGCTGGCAGGCGATTGGAGATCTTGTACTGCGCGGCGCGATGGGTCTCCTTCACCCGGTCCCCTTCGCCAAAGAGCTTGTTGCGCAACGAGCCCTGGGCGTATTCGGTCTTGTAGGCGCCGCGAGCCTGCAGCTCGGGAACCACGTATTCGACAACGTCCTCGAAGGTTGCCGGGGTGACCGCGTAGGCCAGGTTGAAACCGTCAACGTCGGTATAGTCCACCCAGTCGATGAGCTTCTCGGCCACCTCGGCGCCCGAGCCGACGGTGATCGGGCCGAAGCCGCCCACGCCCACCCATTCGGCCAACTGGCGGATGGTCCACGGGTTGCCGTCGTCGCCGCTGGCCTTCTGGAAGGTTTCCACGGTGGACTGGATGGCGTTGGACTTCAGGTTGGCGCCCAATGGCTCATCCGGGTTCAGCTCCGACAGGTCAATGCCCATCCAGCCGGAGATCAGGACCTGCGCACCTTCAACGTCCGCATAGGACTTGTAATCCTCGTACTTGGCCTGGGCCTTCTCGGACGTCTCATCGGTGATGATGGTCTGCATCGCGAAGATCTTCACATCGTAGCGGTCGCGGCCGGCGGCCTCTGCGGCATCGCGGATCTTGGCGACGGTGGCCTTGAGGATTTCACGGGTCGGGCTGGTGACAAATACTGCTTCAGCGTTTTCCGAGGCGAACTTGATGCCGCGCGACGAGGCGCCGGCCTGGTAGATCACCGGGGTGCGCTGGATGGAAGGCTCGGTGATGGCGATTCCGGGCACCTTGAAGAATTTTCCTTCGTGCTCGATGCTGTGCACCTTGGCCGGGTCCGTATAGATCCCGGTTTCCTTGTTGTTCTGCACGGCGTCGTCTTCCCACGAGCCTTCGAGCAGCTTGTAGACGACCTCGAGGTATTCATCGGCGTGATTGTACCGCTCGTCGTGCTCCATCTGGTCTTCCTGGCCCATGTTGCGGGCGGCCGATGGCAGGTACCCGGTCACGACATTCCAGCCCACGCGGCCGTTGGTCAGGTGGTCCAGGGTGGCCAGGCGGCGGGCGAAAGCGTAGGGGTGCTCGTAGGCGGTGCCCGCGGTGACGCCGAAGCCGAGGTTCTCGGTGACCGCTGCCATGGCGGAGACCAGCATCATCGGGTCATTAACCGGGGCCTGGGCGCCGGAGCGCAACGGGGACTCATTGGTGCCGTTGAAAACATCGTAGGTGCCCAGGACATCGGCGATGAACAGGCCGTCGAACTTGCCCTTTTCCAGTACCTTGGCCAGGTGGGTCCAGTAGCCGATGGTGTTGTAGGTCGAGGCCTTGTCATCCGGGTGGCGCCACAGGCCTGGCGACTGGTGCACCACGCAGTTCATGTCGAATGCGTTGAAGAGAATTTCGCGCTGCTGGCTCATTGATGTTCCCCTTGCCGTGGTTGGGTAGTGGTGAAGATTTGTGGTTCGCGCTCAGGCGCCGTGGGCTCGATGGTTGCTGTCTTCGCCGGTGACCGAGAGTCGTTGCGGCTGGACCGCATTGATCTCGTAATCCCCCACAATGCGGGCCTTGTAAATGGCCGGGTTGTGGGTGGCGATGGTCCGGGCGTTGCGCCAGTGCCGGTCCAGGTTGCAGATGACGCTGGTCGAGGATGCGCCCAGGCCGTCAAAGAGCTTGCTGGTGGCACCGATGACGAGTGGCTGGACGATGGTTTGCGCCCGGTTGGCTGCCAGTTCGCAGACCGCATAGCGTTCCTCGTCGTTGAGCCCCGGATCCACCAGTGCGGCTTCGACTTCAAGGACGGCGCCGATCACGACCGAGTCCGCGGCGAAGGATTCTGCGGACACCTCGCCGACCAGTTGCAACACCTGTGGTTCGCGGTGCACCGGAACGCCGGTGCCGGTGGTGAAGATGCGGGTGCGGTTCTGCACCGAAATGCGCAGGTCATTCAGGGCCGCCCGGGCGATACCTGCCTGCACGGCCATGAGCACCAGCTGGAAGATCGCCGCTTCGGAGTCGTTGCTCTGCTGCGGCATGAACGTGTCCACCGGGACCTGGTGGAACTCTGTGGTTCCGGTGCCGGTGAGCCCCTGGCCAAAGCCATCCCAGTCATCAAGGATCTTGACGCCGCTGTGCTGGGTGGAGACTACCGCGATCTGGCGCCCGGGCAGTTCCGGGTGGGCCACGGCCACGGTGGTCCAGTCGGCAAAAATGGTGCCGGTGCAGTAGTACTTTTCACCGTCCACCAGCCAGCGGCCATCAACCTGGCTCACCTTGGTGTTCAGCGTACCCAGGGCATTGCCACCGCGTTCGGTGTAGGCGTTGCCGACAATTTGCCCGGCGGCGATGCGGGCGGTCCACTTGCTGCGCAGCTTTTGGTCGTCGAGGACCAGCACGTTTTCCACGAACGCGATATGCGCGCGCCACAGCTGGCCGACATGCGAGTCGGCTTCGGACAGCTCGATGAGCAAGCGGAACACGTCGACCAGGCGCGCGCCGTATCCGCCCTCGGCAACCGGGATGCGCAGTGCGCCGAAACGTTCGCGGTTGAGCAGGCCTACTTGCTCGAAGGGCAGAACGCGGTTGCGGTCGCGGTCCTTGGCGGTGCTGGCGATTTGCGCGAAGACCGGACGGAAGATTTCAGCCAGCCGGTCGTATTGCTCATCCGCGCCGGGGCCGGGGGTGACCTTGAGCAGTTGCCGCGTGGGCAGCTGCTCTTCGAAGTCGTCTAGTCCCATGGCGCTAGCCTGCGAAGGATCGCTGAGATGGTTGAAGTCCAAACCGGAGGTGTTTGGCAACTCGCCAAATGACATTAAAAGTCCTCAATTCTTTCCATCGGTCCTGGCGGTAGCACCGTCTCCCTTTTCGGGTGGTTGCTGCGGCGTCGTCGAGCCAGATCTCTCAGCCGCTCTGGATGGGTCGTCATTCATTTGTAGCCGTAATAAACCGATGCATCCAAGCCACGAAGTCACATTTCGACCTTGGGCGGTTCCGAGATGACCGGCAGGTTGAACAGCTAATGGCGCATCATGCCGAAGATGAATTGCCCATATTCGCCCATTATCGATCAAACCGGCATTCAATGAAATAAATAACGAAATATCCCGCGCATGTGGCACAGTTATCGAAGATTTTTCATGTTACGCAAGATTTGCATTCAATTCCTTCGAAACCCTGTAATAGACGTGTAACCATCCCGAGCGGCCGAGAGATCTGGCTCAGTGACACCGCAGCAACCACCTATGGAGGACACCTTCCATAGGCCGGTGCTACCGCCAGGACCGATGGAGATGATCATGGCACTGTGCTTTGCGCAGCCTCAAATGCAGTACCCGGGCCTCGCATCCATGGCGCTGGGCGCCGGCCTCGCCAATTTCTCGCGCAGATTCGCCACCACGGCACAGAGCCGCACCGCGCTTTCAGGCTCGCAGCCGCAACGGGCTATGGGCAAAGACAGGCAATTCGCCTCGGCCAAGAACCTCCAGGGCACAAGCAACAGCTGGCCTTCCTCGGAATACTTGCCGTTGCCCTGCTCGCTGCCTCCGAACGCCGCGCCATAAAAGCCCCGGGCCCGAGGGCACTAGCGATCAAGTACCAAACCAGCCACCGAATAGACACTCCAAGGAATACTCTGTAATGACCATCGAATCGGCACCAACCTCTGCATTTGCCTCAGAGGAAGCACGCCAAGCATTCTGGGACGACGCGGCACGCCTCCTTGATTGGGACACCAGCTGGCATACCACCAGCCAGATCCTCCCAGCTGACCCGGAAGCCAAGCGCGGACCGCAGATCTCCTGGTATCTGGGTGGCAAGCTCAATGCCGCGGTGAACTGCGCCGACCGGCATGTGGCCGCCGGCCGCGGAGACAAGGTCGCACTGTATTTCGAGGGCGAACCCGGCGACCGGGTGGCCGTCACCTACAAGAACCTGCAAGAACGCATCAGCCAGGCCGCCCACGCTTTGGAATCCTTGGGCGTGGCCAAAGGCGACCGCGTGGTCATCTACCTTCCGGTCCTCATCGAAACCGTCGTCATCACGCTGGCCTGCGCCCGCATCGGCGCCGTCCACTCGCTGGTCTTCGGCGGATTCTCTGCCGAAGCGTTGAAGTTCCGCGTGGAAGACACGAAGGCCAAGGTGCTGGTGACCACCGATGGCCAATTCCGCCGCGGCACCTCGGTGCCTGTCAAGGACAATGCCGACGAAGCGGTCTCCGGCGAGAATGAAATCGAAAAAGTGCTGGTCATTCGACGCACCGGCGATCAGATCCCGTGGACCGAAGGCCGCGACGTCTGGTGGCACGATGTTGTCGACACCCAGCCCACCGAACATGAAGCGCAGTTCTTCGACTCCGAAACTCCGCTGTTCATCATGTACACCTCCGGAACCACCGGACAGCCCAAGGGCCTGGTGCACACCACCGGTGGCTACCTGACCCAGGCTGCCGCCAGCTACAACATGCTCTTCGCCAACCCGGATGCCTCCCAGCGCGAGAATGACGTGCACTGGTGCACCGCGGACCTGGCATGGATCACGGCCCACACCTATGAGATCTATGGACCGCTATCCAACGGCGTCACCCAGGTGATTTATGAAGGCGTGCCCAACGCGCCGCATCCCGGACGCCACTTCGAAGTCGTCGAACGCTACAAGGTCACCAGCTACTACACGGCCCCGACCTTGGTCCGCTCGTTGATGGGCTGGTTCCCCGAGGGCATTCCCAAATCCTACGACCTGTCCTCCATCAACGTCGGCGGCACCGTTGGCGAAGCCGTTAACCCGGAGGCCTGGCGGTGGCTGCGCGAACAGCTTGGCCGTGATACCCCGGCAGGCATTCCGATGGTGGATACCTGGTGGCAGTCCGAGTCCGGGGCGACGGTCCTCTCCCCTTTGCCGACCGACGACTACTTCAAGCCAGGTTGCGCCGCCCGTGCCCTGCCGGGCGTTTCCGTGGATATCGTTGATGCCCAGGGACAGCGAGTTGAGCCCAATACCCAGGGCAATATTGTCATCACCCGCACCGGCCCGTCCATGGCGCGCACGGTATGGGGCAACCCTGAACGCTACTACACCAGCTACTGGGAGAAGTACGTCCAGCAAGGCTGGTTCCTCGCCGGCGATGGGGCACGTTTTGACGAGGATGGAGATATTTTCATCCTGGGCCGCACCGATGACGTGATCAATATTTCCGGGCACCGGTTATCGACCATTGAAATCGAGTCTGCGCTGGTCACCAACTCCGGTGTCGTCGAGGCCGGCGTCTGCCCCACCCCGGATGCAAAAACCGGACATGCGGCCACCGCCTTCGTGGTGCCCCTGGACAAGTCGCTGATTGGCGAAAACCCTGATGAGCAGCTCGCCGCGCGCCAGGCACAATTCATAGCTGAGCTTCGTTCCACGGTAGCCACCCAGATAGGCCCGATTGCCAAGCCGCGCGATGTGCTGCTGGTACCGGATGTTCCCAAAACCCGTTCGGGCAAGATCATGCGCCGCCTGCTCACACAGCTATTTGAAGGAACCACGCTGGGTGACACCACCAGCCTGCAGAATGAACCGTGCATTCCCGAGATCAATGCAATCTGCCGGGCACGCCGCTAAAGCGCAACTGAAGAAAATCCGCTTTAAATAGTCGAAGCCACGTCCCGCGGGACGTGGCTTCGACTATTTGATGCTAGGAATCCTTGGATTCGGAAGAATCCGTGGACGGTTCCACAACAGCCTCGGTAACTATCACCGGAGCTGAATCCACCACACCATCTTCCGGCTTCCCGGCCGGCTTGATGATGGGAATCTCGGTGGTCATCAGGCTGAACTGGCTGCCTTCGTGCCGGTCCACGCCCTGGGTCACCGATTGCTCAAGCACGGTGCGGGCCACCTTGCCGCGCAAGATCAGCGGATCGCGGCTCAGGTCCTTCCATAGTGCGACGCACAACAGCAGCATCACGATCACGAACGGCAAGGCCGAGACAATCGTGATGTTCTTCAAGCCGTTGAGCGCCTCGGCCGGATGATCGCCACCCGCCAACAGCATGACTGCGGCAACAGCACCGGTGGCGACACCCCAGAAGACCACGGACTTCTTGGTCGGCTCCTCGGCCCCGCGCTCGCTCAAGGCACCCATCACGATGGAAGCCGAGTCGGCGCCGGTGACGAAGAAGATCGCGATCAGCAAGACCGTGACGATCATCAGCACCGTGGCAATCCAGCCGGAGAGCGGAAGCGCATTAAGCAGATCGAAGAGGATCAGGTCGAAGTTGATGTCCGGAGCCCCATCCACCACCTTGGCCAGCGCCTCGCCGGTGTTGCCTGCACGCTCCGCGCGTTCCTGCAAGCCAATGGCGCCACCGCCGAAGATGGAGAACCACAGCAGGGTGACAGCCGATGGAACCAGCAGCACGCCGGTGACAAACTGGCGGATGGTGCGGCCACGCGAAATGCGAGCGATGAACAGGCCCACGAATGGGCTCCATGAGATCCACCAAGCCCAGTAGAAGACAGTCCAGGAGGACAGCCAGCTGGACATGGTGCCGTCGCCGGAGGCCGCGGTACGCGAAGCCATCTCTGGAAGGTCGCCAATGAATGCGCCCACGGCGTTCGGGACGACGTTGAGGATGAATAGCGTTGGGCCGCCGATGAAGACGATCAGCGCCAGGATCACTGCCAAGACCATGTTGATGTTCGACAGCCACTGGATGCCGCGCTCGATGCCGGAGACAGCCGAAGCGACAAACAATGCGGTAAGGATCGCGATGATCACTACCAGGACGCCGGAGCCAACCTTTTCAAGGATGCCAGCGGACTGGATGCCGCCACCAATCTGCAGTGCGCCCAGTCCCAGTGAACAGGCGGAGCCGAATAGGGTAGCGATAATGGCGAGGATATTAATGGTGCGGCCGCCCCAGCCGTGCACAATGCGCTCTCCGAAGACGGAGGAGAACATTGCCGAGAACAGCTGCGGGCGCCCCAGGCGGAAACTGCCGTAGGCCATGCCCAAGCCGACGATGGCATACATCGCCCACGGGAACAGCGTCCAGTGGAAGAGCGTGGTGCCCATGGCGGTGCTCAGGGCAGCGTCGGTAGACCCTTCAACGGTGCCTGGCGGCGGTGACATGTAGAAGAACAGCGGTTCTCCCACGCCGTAGAACACCAAGCCGATGCCCATGCCGGTAGCAAACATCATGGAGATCCATGAAACTGTACTGAATTGCGGTTTTTCGTCGTCCTTGCCCAGCGGGATGCGCCCGAAGTTCTTCGCAGCGACCACGATGACAAATATTGCGAATACCGAGGCTGCAATGATAAACAGCCAACCAGTGTTGGTGATGACCCAGTTAAGGGCCACGTCTGCGGCTTTACCCAAGCCCTCGGGGGTTACGAAACCCCAAATGATAAATGCCAGCGCCAAGGCGCCAGCGATTCCGAATACCCAATAGTCGGTTCCTGAAACCGAATATTTCTTTGGTCGTCGTTGTCGAGCTGTATGCAGCTCGCCGACGAGGTCTTCAAATGATTGATCCGTCTGCTTCATTGCGTTCTTCCTTCACTGGTAAGGCTCGGCGAACGAAGTCCTGCCGGCGCCCGGCGAGTTATCGCTTCGAGGGGACGCGATTGCCCTGCAGTGTGCTTGATTGCGAATTGCTTATCGGTGTCGATTCACTGAATCCAAATCTAGCGTCAGAGGGTGCTGATTGATACAACTGACCCTGCATATTGCCACGGGAATATTACCGGTGACCCGACGCTATTTCTTCTCGAATTGTCACAATAAATCCTAAATAGGCCTTTTTAAGCATGGTCGACCCACACCCATTGGTCAAACCAGAGCGCCTGATTCTCGCGGTTTTTTGCCTCAAGCACCCCGTTCATGGCGTACTGCTCATAGTCTGTTCACAGCTATGTGAGCTTGCTCGCGTGTGCATAATTCCTGCCCGAAGCCGCCCAGAATTCCAGGTCGTGCGCAGCAAAATCCGTGGCCTGATACCTTGGCGAATTCTGCCGAGGGCGGGCTACTCGTTCGGTTTTTGCGGTAACTTCGGCTCCTACGCCAAACACATAAGACATATTCCGAAATAAGAATATTTACTAACCAGCACTGAACACCAGAAGTTAATCAGGGAACATCGCGTAGCAACCTGAAATACACCTCTACTTATCTTGACTCATTCAAGATAAGCGGTCATGCTGAAGATATGACATCTCTGGACGGGATCGAGCAAGTGCTCAAGGCTGCCTCTATGCGAGTCACGCAACCACGCGTTGCGGTACTCGCTGCGGTTGCCGCGCACCCTCACGCGGACACCGAAACAATTATTTCGGCGGTCCACAGTGAGCATCCCACGGTGTCACACCAGGCGGTCTACGATTCGCTCAAGCTGTTCACCAGTTTGGGCGTCATCCGCCAGATACAGCCTCAAGGGCATATCGCACGCTACGAAACCCGCGTCGGCGACAACCATCATCACGTGGTGTGCCGCCAGTGCGGAACCCTAGCTGACGTCGACTGCGCTGTCGGCGGAGCCCCTTGTTTGCACGCGTCGGATGACCACGGCTTCAAGATCGATGAAGCCGAAGTCATCTATTGGGGCACCTGCCCCGAGTGCCAGGCTAAGAATCTCGGCGGGTAGCCGCACGGCCCCAAAACTTTGTCATCATTCGGGACCCCCTCGGGCGATGAACATCGAACCACAAACCCCAAAAAATCCGGAAGGAAGAGCATATGTCTGAGACAACAGCAGGTCAGTGCCCGGTTGTAGGCAACACCGGTCGAGTACACCCGACCCAGGGAAACGCCAACACCGAGTGGTGGCCAAATAAGCTGAATCTGAAGATCCTTGCAAAGAATCAGGAGGCTACCAACCCCCTGGATGCAGACTTCGATTACATCAAGGCTTTCGAAGCTCTGGATCTGGCAGCAGTCAAGGCTGATCTCGCCGAGGTCATGACCAAGTCCTACGACTGGTGGCCAGCTGACTTCGGCCACTACGGTCCCTTCCTGATTCGCATGGCTTGGCACTCTGCCGGCACCTACCGCTCGCACGACGGCCGCGGTGGCGGATCTGCAGGCCAGCAGCGCTTCGCTCCGCTGAACTCGTGGCCAGATAACGTGAACCTGGATAAGGCTCGCCGTCTGCTGTGGCCTGTGAAGAAGAAGTACGGCCAGTCCATCTCCTGGGCTGACCTCATGATCCTGGCCGGCAACGTCGCGCTGGAAGACATGGGCTTTGAGACCTTCGGCTTCGCCGGTGGCCGCAAGGACGTCTGGGAACCAGACGAAGACGTTTACTGGGGTCCTGAGAAGGTATGGCTGGAAAGCGAACGCTACACCGGCGCCCGCAACCTCGACGCACCACTGGCAGCTGTCCAGATGGGCCTGATCTACGTCAACCCAGAAGGCCCAGACGGCGTTGCCGACCCACTGGCTTCCGCAGCGGATATCCGTGAAACCTTCCGCCGCATGGGCATGGACGACGAGGAAACCGTCGCCCTGATTGCCGGTGGCCACACCTTCGGCAAGACCCACGGTGCCAGCGCCGAGTCGCACAAGAGCGGCGACCCGGAAGCTTCCCCGCTGGAAATGCAGGGTCTGGGCTGGAAGTCCGACTTCGGTACCGGCAACGGCGATGACACCATCGGCTCCGGCCTGGAAGTTACCTGGACCTACCACCCAACCCGTTGGGACAACGAGTTCTTCCACATCCTCTTCGCTTACGAGTGGGAACTGTTCCACTCCCCTGCCGGCGCCCAGCAGTGGCGTCCAAAGGACAACGGCGGAGCCGACATGGTTCCAATGGCCCACAACTCCTCGGTTCGCCGCGAGCCACGCATGCTCACCAGCGACCTGGCCCTGCGCTTCGATCCTTCCTACGAGAAGATCTCCCGCGAGTTCAAGGACAACCAGGACAAGTTTGCCGACGCCTTCGCTCGTGCGTGGTTCAAGCTGACCCACCGCGACATGGGCCCGAAGTCCCGCTACTTCGGTCCAGAGGTTCCAGCAGAAGATCTGCTGTGGCAGGATCCACTGCCAGCTGCACCAGAAACCACCCTGGGCGCTGCAGAAGTTTCGGCACTCAAGGACCTGATCAAGGAATCCGGCCTGAGCGTGCAGCAGCTGGTCTCCACCGCTTGGAAGGCAGCGGCAACCTTCCGCTCCTCAGACAAGCGCGGCGGTGCCAACGGCGGACGCATCCGCTTGGAACCACAGGTTTCCTGGAGCGTGAACCAGCCAGAGCAGCTCAAGCCAGTGATCGCGAAGCTGGAAGAGATCGTTGACAACTTCAACGCCACTTCCGCCATCAAGACCTCCTTCGCCGACGTTGTGGTTTTGGCCGGCAACGTAGGTGTTGAGCTGGCAGCATCGGCTGCTGGCCAGCAGATCGAGGTTCCTTTCACTCCGGGGCGTGTTGACGCTACCCAGGAGCAGACCGACGTCGAGCAGTTCGCATGGCTGGAGCCAGTAGCTGACGGATTCCGCAACTACGACTCGGGCTTCTTGAACCTGCCTTCCGAGTACCTGCTGCTGGACCGCGCCAACCTGCTGGGCCTGACCGCACCGGAAACCACCGTACTGGTGGGCGGGCTGCGCGTACTGGGCAACAACTGGGATGGCTCGAACACCGGCGTATTCACCGATACCCCGGGCGTGCTGACCAACGACTTCTTCGCCAACCTGCTGGAACTGGGCCTTGAATGGACCCCGGATGCAGAAGAGAAGACCTACGCAACCACTGACGGCCGCTGGGTCGGCAGCCGCGTAGACCTGGTCTTCGGCTCCAACTCCGAGCTGCGCGCACTGGCCGAGGTTTACGCTTCGGACGATGCCAAGCAGAAGTTCGTCAAGGACTTCGCTGCAGCCTGGGCGAAGCTCATGGATGCAGATCGCTTCGAACTGCGCAAGTAAGCAGCCCCAGGGCTCAAAGCTGTGGCCGCCACTTCCGAATTCATCGGAGGTGGCGGCCACAGCCGTTCCAGCCCTGTTATCGGGCCATATTGTGCATCACGTGCTTGGTTCTCGAATAGCCGACCAAGGCATAGGCTGGGAGGCCGCGCCCGCATCCGGAGCATTTGAACCGAACTCCGGGCTGCGCGCACTGGCCGAGGTTTACGCTCCGGCCTGGGCCAAGCAGAAGTTCGTCAAGGACTTCGCCGCGGCCTGGACCAACCTCATGGATGCTGATCGCTTCGAACTGCGCAAGTAAGCAGACCCAGGGCTCAAAGCTGTGGCCGCCACTTCCGAATTCATCGGAGGTGGCGGCCACAGCCGTTCCAGCCCTGTTATCTATCGGGCCATATTGTGCATCACGTGCTTGGTTCTCGAATAGTCGTCCAAGGCATAGGCCGAGAGGTCGCGGCCGTATCCGGACCCCTTGAACCCGCCCCAGGGCATTTCAGTTGCCAAAACCAGGTGCGCATTGACCCAAACGGTTCCCGCGTCCAAGCGGGAAGCCACGTAATGGCTGCGCTGAGCGTCCTTGGTCCAGACCGAAGCAGCCAACCCAAAGGGAACTTCGTTGGCCCGCGAAATTGCTTCGTCCTCCTGAGAAAAGGTCTCCACGGAGACAACGGGGCCAAAAATTTCTTGCTGGGTGCATGCGGCGCCCTTAGAAGCCTTGATCACCGTGGGAGCAATGAAGTAGCCCTTGCTCGGCACAGCGTGTCCGCCGGTGGCAAACTCGTTGCCTTCTTCTTCGGCAAGTTTCAGATGTTCCAGCACGCGTTCGTAGTGCGCACGGGAAATCATTGGCCCGATTTCAACTTCGGCCCCTGCGCCCGGTTCCCCCACGACCAAGCTCTGCACCGCTTCAGCGAGCTTGGCAGTGAATTCTTCTGCAATGGACTCATGGACCAGAACGCGGCAGGCGGCTCCGCACTCCTGACCCGCATTCCAGAAACCGCCGTTGCGCAGCCCGGCAACCGTCGCATCAAGATCGGCATCGTCGAATACAACGACCGGGGCCTTCCCGCCCAGTTCCAGGTGCACCCGCTTGACCGAATCCGCCGCGGACGCGGCAACGGATTGCCCGCTGCCCACCGACCCGGTCAAGGCAATCATGGCCACGTCTGGATGGGAGGCCAGCCGGTCTCCAATGACCGCGCCCCTACCCGTGACAACGTTGAATACCCCGGCAGGGAGCAGGTCAGCGGTCAATTCTGCGAACTTGAGGGTTGTCAGCGGCGTGGTTTCCGAGGGCTTGATCACCAAGGTGTTGCCTGCCGCCAAAATCGGGGCGATTTTCCAAACGCCCATGAGCAGCGGATAGTTCCACGGGGTCACGGCTCCGATAACACCTAGCGGTTCCCTGATAATGACCGAGGTGTGGTCCTTGGCGTATTCACCGGCCGCCAGCGTCGTCCCAGCACGCAGTGCCCCCGCCATGAAGCGGAAAGAATCGATGGCGGAATCAACATCGTCCTCTGCCACTGCCTGGGGTTTGCCCGTATTCAGCGATTCAAGATCCACCAGCACCTGGCGTTCTTGCTCCATGCGATCGGCAATGCTCAGCAATGCTGCCGCGCGTTCCGAAGGCACGGTACGCCCCCAGTGCGCGAAGGCCTGGTGTGCAGCTGAAACAGCACGATCGACATCCTCAACCGAGGCCCGCGGCACATCCAGGATGTCCTGCTCATTGCTCGGGTTGATCACCGTGAACACTTCAGTGCCTTCAGGCGATGTGAATTCGCCGTTGACAAAGATTTTTGCCGGGGGCAAGGCAGGAGCTGGGCGCGCCTGCTCGTTGCGGCGTACTTCCACTGGGTTGGCGGTAGTCATTTCGGTTCCTTAGCTGTTCACTGGCGCAGCGTGATCGGATAGCTGTTCAAGCAGTCCTTGGATGCGCGCGCTGGTTTCTTTGCTGGCAGGGTGAATCGGCAAACGGGGCTCTCCAAAGTCCTGCCCTTGGATCTTCAGCGCGGCCTTGATGGCCGGGATGAATGGTTCGGTCAACAGCCCGTCAATAACCGGGTAGACCTCGTTCCACAGCTGGCGGGCCTTGGCCAAGTCGTTGTCGCGGACTGCGGCGTAGACATTGGCAAGTTCGCGCGGCACGACGTTTGCGGCCCCGGCAACGATGCCTGCGGCGCCTTCGAGCAAGCCGGCCAGCGTCAAGACGTCCCAGCCGATGTAGGTCTCGATCTTGTCGCCCAGGTTGTGGATCAGCTGCAGTGCTTGTTCCATATTTCCGCTGGAGTCCTTGATGTAGCGGACATTCGGGATTTCATCGGCCAGCCGCTCAACCAATTCTGGGTCCAGGTTGATTCCAGTTGCCGGCGGGATGTTGTAGAGCATGACCGGTACCGAAACCGAGGCACTCACGGTTTTGAGGTAGTCAACCGTTTCTTCCACGGAGATGGGCTCGTAGTACGGGGTCACGATCATGACAACGTCCGCCCCAACCTGCTCCGCGTGGCGAGTGAGTTCTATGGCTTCACGCGCCGTCGTCGCTCCGGTTTGCGCGACAACCGGAACTCGTCCAGCCGCCGCCTGAACCACGACTTCAACAACGCGCTTGCGCTCCTCGTGCGTCATGGCGCTGAATTCACCTGTCGATCCACAGGTGACCAGCCCGTTCACGCCGCCGGCGATGCTGCGTTCCACGAGGTTTTTCAGCCCCGCTTCGTCGAGGCTTCCATCGTGGGCGAATGGAGCAATGAGAGCCGTGAGGATTCCATGAAGATTTGCAGACATGCTTGATTCTCCTTGAGTTTCTGAATGTGTATATGCCAAGGGGCTGTGAATGGTGACAGCCGCGGTGGCCCAGTTGGTTTATTCCGTCGTGAGGCTATGACGGTAGAGAGGAACGGGCAGTACCTGAATTCGTTCCGGTGTAACGGCGATCTCATTTAACAGTAATATGTGATCACAAATCACACAAGAGGTTAAAGCTTCGCCCTAGAAGTTCACTATTTGCGGAGCCGCTCGAAGAGCGGGCTTGCGATTAATCCTGCGCGGCCGAGGGAAGTGCCTGGCGAATTCGTTCCATCGCAGCGAAGATGGACTGATCGGTCAGCTCAGCGATCAAATCGACGTCGTGCGACTTCACTGCCTTGAGGATCTTGGACTGGTATTCCCACAGCAGACGGGATTTGCCTTCGGCCACAGCACGACGTGCGCCGATCAATTTATAAGCCCGGCATTGAATCCATAGCCGTTCGATGGTCTCGAAGAGCACGGGATTTCCTGAGGCCAGATAAATGGTGCTCAGGAACTTCTCGTCCAGTGCAATACATGCAGCGAGGTCTCCGCCAGCAAGGGCCGACTTCATCGAGTCGTACTGGTCCTTCAGGACGGCCAGCTCGGGCTTGTCGAGGTTCACGACACCGAGTTTGCCCGCTTCGACTTCCAAGATGCGACGCACCGCGTAGACGTTGAGCAGTTCATGTGCGGTGAAGGCGCGAACCACAGCCCCTCGATAGGGGATCGTTTCGACCAGGCCGCTCTCCTCCAAGCGGCGAATCGCATCACGCACGGGCATAACGCTGGTTCCAAGCTGGTCTGCAAGATCCCTGATTCTAAGACGCTGGCCCGCGGCCAGATCACCGTTGGTGATTCCTTGGTGGATCGCGTCGAAAACCTGGTCTGCAACCAAGGCGCCTGGTTCGAGTTTGTTCAACGTCATGCCGTCATTCTATCGATGGATGTGATCACGAATTCAATATCTGACAACTTTGATACGACTCGCAATGAGTCCCGCTATTTTCTGACAGATTCCTTGTCGTCGCTATCCGTCCAGAAGTCAGCGCCTTCGATGCCAAGTTTTTCAGGCTCGAATGTCGGGTTGATCCCAAGCTTTCGCTGTCGTTCGTAGTCTGCATGGATCTTGCGAACGGTCGGGAAGAGCAGGGCCAAGCAGAGCAGGTTTACCCAGGCAATCAGACCCAATCCAATATCGCCAGCGGCCCAGATCAGCTTCGCGTTGGCAATGGAACCGATGAATACGATGGCCATGGTGCCAAGTTTCAGCGCAAGCTTCCACCCGTGCCCGGACTTGCCGTTGAGCAGGAACAGCAGGTTGGAATTGGCAACGTAGAAGTAGGCGAGCAGGCAGGCGAAGCCGAAGAGCAATACCGCGACTGCCACGAATCCGGCACCCCACCCCGGAACCACCGTATCGATGGCTTCCTGGACCCAGTTGGCACCGGGAGCAACACCAGGAACGTTGCCCACCAGGTACCCGTCCGCCCCATCGGTGACGTTGTACTTCCCCGATACGATCATCATCAGGCCTGTCGCCATGCAAATCAGCAAGACATCGATGTAGATGCTGAAGGTTTGGACCAGGCCCTGCTTGGCTGGATGCGAGGTTCGAGCGGCAGCAGCAGCGAACGTTGCTTCGCCGAGGCCATTGGACGAGGCAAATACCGCACGCCGTACCCCCCAGGCCACAGCAGCGCCGGCGACGCCGCCCAGCAAGGGGTGAACACCGATTGCCGACTGAACAATCAGCATGAGCGCGTCAGGCACCTTGTCAATATTCATTGCAATAACCACCAAGGCCAAAATCAGGTAGCCGATCGCCAAGACAGGGACGAGGAACTGGGTGACTTTCACAAGACGGGTTGTTCCGCCGAAGATCACGCCGGCAATCAATAGGGTCACCACGATAGCCGGAATCCACGACGGGACATTGAACGCCAGTTTTGCGCTGGCGGCAATCGTGTTGACCTGGAAGCCCGGGAAGACGACTCCATAGCCGATGACACCGAGGACGGCTACGAGCGCTCCAATTTTGGGGAGCTTGAGCCCGTACTTGATGTAATAAGGCATCCCGCCGATATCCTCATTGGCCTTAATGCGGTCATCGTCGAGCACCCGGCGCTTGAATGCTTGAGACAGGGTAGCCTCGGCGTAACCGACCGTGCAGCCAACCAGCCCGGTCACTGCCATCCACAGAAGCGCACCAGGGCCGCCAGCAAAGATCGCCGTCGCAACACCGGCGATACTTCCGACGCCAACTCGCGAGGCGAGCGCCAGAACCAGGGCCTGGAAAGATGACAGTCCTCCTTGGCTGCCGTCATTCTCCCTGAGCTGCCGAAACATATCCGGAATGCGCGTGAATTGCACCCCTTTGGTTGCTACTGAGTAGGCAATGCCCAAACCCAAAACAACGTACGCCATTGGTCCCCATAATGCATCGGAGACCCGTGACAAGAACTCTGCGAAGTCAAGATTTTCCATTTGTCTTCTCTCTTTCCCTGTCGTGAATCATGAAAATTGGTTGTAGAACTCCGCGATCAAATACTCGCCCAATCGCGGGATGTTTCGGTGCTCAATGCCCGGTGGCTCAGCGCTATACCGCTTTGCGGAATTCGAGCTTCGGGCTTTGCCGATGCGTGGCCAGCACGCGCGCCGCATTCTGAGCAGCGGCGAAGCCAGAGGTAATTGATGATTCGGTGTACAGCGTGCCCATGAAATCGCCTGCCAGGAACACGCGATCAGTACCTCGCATCAGGGTGCTTTGCAGTTTGGCCCGGCCCGGGAAGGAATACGGCGAGGCCATCTTCCACCGTTCGGTTTTCGCCTCGGTCACGGAATCAGCGAATTTTCCGCCGAGGACTTCGTCCAAATCCCGCAGGTGCGTTTCTATGACTTCTTCGTCAGGCTTTTCCAACAGCGCCTGCCCAAGATCAGCTGGGGAGAACGTCATCATGCTTCCGCCCGGCTGGCGAGCAGATTCACTGCCTCGAACAATGCTCGCTTGATTCAGCGCAATCGCGAACGAACGCTTTGGAGCGGCAATTGCATAAATGTCGTCCCAAGGCCTTGCCGACGTTTCGTTGGTCAGGAAAGCGGTGCTGACGTGCGGACCATATTTGATTTGGGACAGCGCGTCCTTCAGATCCGCTGGAAGGTCGACGCCCACCTGATGAGAAATATCTGCAGTTGTTGCCAAGATGACCGTCCGGGCTTCGACCTCGTGGATCTGGCCGTGCTGCTGATAGCGCACGATGACCGAATTGCTCTTGTGGATGACTTCCTGGACCTTTGCGCCACGTTCAATACGGTCGTCCAACGCAGCTGCAATGCTTTCCGTCAACGTTGACGGACCGCCTACGATCCCCTTGCTCAACCCCTGTCCGAAACCGAGGACCAGGCTGAAGTAGCCAATTCCTGCCCCGGCCGAAATTTGATCCATCGTTCCGGCCGATCGAGTGACCGTCGTCTTGAAGAGAGATGCCGCGTCTTCTGGCAGGTCGCCAATGAAGTCCTGGAAACTGCGCTCGTTTTCAAAGTCGTAGATTCTCTGCTGGCGGGTAGCACCTGATTCGCCGGCGCGCTTGCGTACCACTGACGTGTATTTTGCAACGCCGGATACGACCTTGAGACCGCCTTTGAAAGTTGCGATCCGATCACTCAGGCTCATGGGCAAGCGCAGCGGATAAGTAGCGATATGCCCGCTCTTCAAGAACTTTCCGTTCATCGACATCGCTTGCAACGAGCCGGGAATGTTGACCGCCGTGACGCCTACTTCGTTGAGCAGCGCTTCAGTCGAGGAGTCCTCTCCGGCGAAAACATGGCCACCCCAATTCAGCCAGTAGGCCCCACGGCGTTCCGACTTGATGCGCCCGCCGACACGGTCATCAGCTTCGAGCAATAGCGAGTCCCAGTGACGCAGGCGCCACCCAGCAGAAAGACCAGCCAACCCGGCTCCAACGATAACTACGTCTTTCATGAGTACATTTCTCCTTTAAATCAGGGGTCGACAAATAGCGCGCCATTGCGCGAGGTAATGTGTGGGGTAACGCAGGCTGAGCGCTGCAACTGCACTTCGGATCAATTAGTTTCCATAGATCCGGGCACCAACTTTGATAACGCGTTTGGAAGGCCTTGCACGCCTCCGATGTAACGGCTCTCACATTAACTGTAATTTGTGATCACATATCACGCAAGGGGTTTGTTAGTTATTTCCGCTGGTCCCCTGGCGGTGGGCTGCTATCTACGGGCTGCCGCCTACCCTGAAGCGCAAGCTATCGCCGATCGGAGAAGGCATAACGCACAACCGGATGCCAGGCTTCGACGAAGCCAAAGCATCCGGAAAATAACTCGACCAATCACTTGCGGCACGCGATCAGTTGCGCAAAGACGCCAATGGCCGCCAACTCCGAATTTTCGGAGTTGGCGGCCATTGGCCAATTTATTACTAACGCCTCGGTCCTCGGGTCTAGGGAACCGGGTTGCCCAGCTCCCGCAGGTCCGTCTTGCTGGTTTCCCGCGCCCACGCCGCGCCAGCAATGGCAAGAATCGACGACGCGGCAACAATCCACGCCGCTGGGCCCCAGTTGGCCGACACGCTGCCAACAAGTGCCGTGGCCAGCAGCGGGGTAAAGCCGGCACAGAGGATACCGACCTGCAGCCCGATGGCCATTCCCGAATAGCGGACCTTCACGTTGAACAGTTCAGAGAACCACGCCGGGTACACGGAATTCGAGGCTGCGTACGTTCCGGCCGTAATCAGCATGCTGGACACAAAGACCATGGCCAGATTGCCCGTGGAAATCGTCAGGAAGTACACGAAGATCATCACGCCAGAACCCAGCACGCCTCCGATAAACACCTTCTTGCGCCCGAAATTATCCGAGAGCCGGGCAAAGAACGGCTGGCTGACAATGGCAACCACGTTTCCGGCGATGCTCACCCACAACATGGTCGCCGCGGGAATGCCCACGGACACTGCATAAGCCAACCCGAAGGACTGCATGAACGTATTCGTGACCACCTGGAAGGACATCAGCGCCACTTGCATGAACTGGGCCGGGTGGGTGGTGATCATCTTGGTGAAAGGCAGCTTCACCAGCTGTTCTTCTTCCTGCTTTTCCTCAAATACCTCGGGCTCCTCCAAGGAGCGGCGCACCAGGAAGGCGGCCACGAGAACCAGCAATGACAGCCAGAATGGGATTCGCCAGCCCCAGGCCAGACGCGCCGGCTCGTCCATCGCCGCTACCGGAAGGAACGCGATCGAGGCCAGAACGATGCCAAAGGAAATGCCGCTCATCGCAAAGCTGGCGAAAAATCCACGACGGCCTTCCGGAGCTTCCTCGGTGGATAGCGCCGACGCGCCGGCGGTCTCCGCACCGGCAGAAAGCCCCTGCATCAAGCGCAGGATCACCAGAAGCGCTGGAGCCCAGTATCCGGCAGTCGAGAAATCGGGCAGCACACCGATGAGGAAGGTTGCCGAGCCCATCAGCACCAAGGTCATCACCAGCGTTGCCTTGCGCCCAATCTTGTCACCGAGATGCCCGAAGAACACCGCGCCGAAAGGCCTGGCAATGTAGGCGACTCCGAAAGTCGCGAAGGATGCAAGCAGGGCGATGGTCGCATCCCCGGAAGGGAAGAAGATCTTGGAAAAGATCAGCGAGGCGGCCGTCGCGTAGATGAAGAAGTCATAGTATTCCAGCGCGCCGCCGAGGAATCCCGCGAGCGCCGCCTTCTTGGCGCGCTTGAGCCTGCGCCGCTGTTCCTCGTCGAGGCTGGCGCTCGAATGGCTGATGGTCTTGCTCATGGGATGTCCTTCCACAGCAGCAGGGATGCTTTCCGTCCTGCACTAATGTTAGTTGTACGGTATACGCACAAACGTGCGATATGCGACAATAGTTAAAGTACAGCAAGGTGAGGCGAGTCACAAGAGGTGTGGCGGTTTCCGTAATCCATGCTGGGCAAGCTCGTCTCGAAAGGACAACAATGAGCCACTCCATCAACGCAACACAGCTGTTCATCATTGGTTCCCATGCTTCGCAAACCATGTCGCCGGATCTCTGGAATCCTGTGTTCGAGGCGCTGGGCAATCACTGGAGCTACGAGCCACGGGACGTTCCCGCGCACAGCCCCATGCAGGAAATCCGCAACAGCCTGCTCTCAACGGAAGTCATAGGCGCCAACGTGACCATGCCGCATAAGCAGTGGGCAGCAGGCATCGCCGACGAACGCTCCGAACAGGTCAGCCTCAGTGGAGCAGCCAATCTATTGATCCGCCAGGGCGGAAAACTCCATGCCTACAACACCGATCTGATTGCGGTGGCAACCAAACTGGCTACCAGAATGCATGATCACGTTGTATTCCTCGGTGCCGGTGGCGCGGCCCGCGCAGCTCTGGTTGCGCTCCAAGGACATATCGGCACCGTCACCATCGCGGACCGTGATCAAGAAGCGGCCAACCAGCTGCTCTCCTTGGCCACCCACATGGGAGTCCCGGGCAAGAGCGTGGATTGGCCCCGGGCATCGCAGGCCGCAGCGCAGGCTTCCCTCATCATTAATGCCACGCCCATCGGCAAGCATGCCGAAGACGGGGCCGCTTGGGGCACCGTGCACCTGCTTCCTGGCACCTATGTCTATGATTTTGTGTACAGCGCGCACACGACCGGAACCATCAAGGCTGCCATCGAGCAAGGCCTGGAATATTCCGACGGCTGGGAGCATTTGCTGCTTCAAGCCGAAGCCATGGTCCCGCTGCTTGGCTTGCCCGAGCAGAGCAAGACCCAGCTCCGGCACTCGCTTCAGCGCATCCGCGACAACAACTGAGCGAAAAACCTAGAAGAGGGTGCCCGGCGCACCACCAAAGCGGGGATTTTCCAGCGTCAGCAATTCCGTCTTCACTTCGAGTCCGCCAAGATAGCCGCCCAGTGATCCATCGGTGCGCAATACCCGGTGGCAGGGCAGGACAATGGGAATCGGATTGGTCGCGCAGGCCGAGCCTACGGCGCGCACGGCCTTGGGATTGCCAATGCGCTGCGCCATCTGCGAGTAGCTCCACGTCTGCCCGTAGCCGATCATGCCCAGTTCCAGCTGCACCCGGCGGCGGAAGTCGGTGGAAAGCTTCAGGTCCAGAGGCACATCGAAGTTGTGCCGGGTTCCGGCAAAGTACTCATCGAGTTGCTGGGCCACAGCATCCAAACGCGCGGGGTCCTTGAGAATGCGCGGGCTGAGCTTCTGGGCGAGCACCTCGAGAATCCTCTCATGGCCCTCTGTTTCAAAAGCTACCCGCACCAGGCCGGCTGGGGTGCTGGCCAGCAGCAAAGACCCTACCGGGCTATCAACTACTCGGTAGGAAATATCGACAAGATCCCCGGCCTGCGCCTTGGCCCGCAGCTCGATTCCCAGCTGCTCCAGAACTTGGGCCTCTTCTCCGGTTGCCGAAGAGTTGATCGGTGCATCAGTCATGACTTCTCCTGCCACAGTGTGTCATCGCCGAGCAATCGGCGAAGGTTCTTGAGCCCGTCGCTGCCCGCTCGCCGCGCGGCGGCTTCAGTGCCAGAAACCATTTGGGCAATCTGCGCATAGGTCAGCCCGCCCAGATACCTGTAGCCGACCACCAGCCGCTGCTTCTCGGGGAGCCTGCCTACTTCCTGCCAGAGCTGGAGATTCTCCAGCTGCAGTGCCGGTTGCGGCTCGCCATCAATCTGGTCCCACTGATGATGGTCGACGAGGATCTCCGGCTTGTTCTTGCGCAGCTCATCGATGGCCTTGTTCCGTGCAATGCGGACCAGCCAGGCCAGGACGTTGGCGTCCTCGGCAAGCTGCGGATAGGCCTTGAGCGCTGAAAGGAAAGTTTCGGACCAGGCATCCTGGGCGCGATGCTCATCGAGCAGGGCGCGGCAAACGCGAAGCACGTTCAGCCCGTAATCCTGGACTATCCGCTCAAACGGCACTTGCATGGCTCTCCTGAAGGTCGGCACCTTTACGGGCTTTCACCATGTAAACGCATCGCGGAGCAAAAATGTGAGGTGGCGATTAGGAAAAACTTTTGAGCCCCTAGCAGCTGACCAGATCCAGCCCTTCAGCCAGTTCGCGCAGGCGCTGGATGTCAATCTCGATGACCTCGCCATTGTCCACGCCGCGCGGCAGCTTGGTTCCGGCCAGCGCGTCACGAATGGCGCGCATGGTGGCTCCATGGCTGACCACGGCCACCTTCCTGCCCGCATGCTCAATCGACAGATCAACCAAGGCAGGAATCGCCCTGCGCAGGATCTCGTCGATCGGCTCCAATTGATCCTGGAGCGCGGCCGATTCCTCATCGCTCACCTGGGCCATGATCCGGCCTTCGAGCGGTCCGAAACCGCGTTCAATCAATTCCGGGACGCTCCGGCCGGTCTCCGCCTCCAGCTCCCGGGCGATCAACGCAGCGGTTTCCTGCGCGCGGCCCAGCGGGGATGCCAGCACCAGGGAGAACCCCTGGCCTTGAAGTTCGCGCCCTACACCGCGGGCTTGTTCGCGTCCGGTGTCGTTGAGCGGAATGTCGGTGCGCCCCTGAAGGCGGCCGGCCAGATTCCAATCGGTCAGCCCGTGTCTGATCAATACCAGCGCAGTATCCATGACTCAAGCGTACCGGCGAGCACGGTGATCGAAGAATCTCCGGCATTACGTCCAATACGCAACGTTAAGACTCATAGTTAGGTCATGAACGGTCATGTTGCGAAGATTGTTACACCATCCCGAGCGTCTGAGAGATCTGGTTCGTTGACGCCGCAGCAACCTGCCACATCCGGTGGTTACGGTGCTACCGCCAGAAACGATGCAGCCGCCTGTCTTGTTCAACCACAGCAAGAAGCGACATTGATTCCGGGATTCCTGCCTCGATCGCACCACCGCCGGGCGGTGAAGCGCGAAAACCCCGTCGACAAGGAGTCGTAAGCCATCATGGCAGATCACAAGTTTGGATTCCGCACCCGCGCATTGCACGCCGGTGGCACCCCCGATGCGGAGCACGGCGCCCGCGCAGTACCCATCTACCAGAGCACCTCATTTGTCTTCAAGGACGCCGACGACGCGGCCAACCTCTTCGCGCTGCAGAAGTACGGCAATATCTACTCGCGCATCGGCAACCCGACCGTCGCGGCTTTCGAGGAGCGCATGGCCTCGCTGGAGGGCGGCATCGGCGCTGTAGCCACCGGCTCCGGCATGGCCGCCGAGTTCGTGACCTTTGCCGCTCTGGCCCAGGCCGGCGACCACATCGTGGCCTCCTCGAAGCTCTACGGGGGAACCATCACCCAGCTTGATGTTTCGCTGCGCCGCTTTGGCATCAACACCACCTTCGTCGACTCCAATGACCCAGCCGACTTCGAAGCGGCCATTGAAGAGAACACCAAGGCGGTGTACACCGAGGTGGTGGCCAACCCCTCGGGCGACATTGCCGACCTGAAGGGCCTGGCAGAGGTGGCGCACCGCCACCTGATCCCGCTGGTGGTCGACTCCACGCTCACTCCCCCTTATATCCTGCGCCCTATCGAGCACGGGGCCGATATTGTCATCCACTCGGCAACCAAGTTCATTGGCGGCCACGGCACGACCCTCGGCGGCGTGGTCATCGAGTCCGGCAAATTCGACTGGGGCAACGGCAAGTTCCCCGCGATGACCGAACCGGTGGCCAGCTACGGCAACGTTTCCTGGTGGGCCAACTTCGGCGAATACGGCTTCCTCACCAAGCTGCGCAGCGAGCAGCTGCGCGACTTCGGCCCGGCCCTGCCGGCCCAGTCGGCATTCCAGCTCTTGCAGGGCCTGGAAACCCTGCCCCAGCGCATGGACAACCACTTGGCCAATGCCAAGCAGGTCGCCGCCTGGCTCGAAGCTGATCCACGGGTCACCTACGTGAACTACGCCGGACTGGAATCCCACCCGCAGCATGCCCACGCCACGGAACTGCTGCCCATGGGTGTCGGTTCGGTCTTCAGCTTTGGCGTGAAGGGCGGACGCCAAGCCGGCTCCAAGTTCATCGAAGCCCTGCAGCTGGCCAGCCACTTGGCCAATATCGGCGATGCCCGCACCCTGGTGCTGCACCCGGCCTCCACCACCCACCAGCAGCTCAGCGCAGACCAGCTGATTGCCGCCGGCGTCCCCGAAGACCTGATCCGCCTGTCGGTGGGCCTGGAAGATGTCGAAGACATCCTCTGGGATCTGGACCAGGCTTTGGCCGCCTCCCAGGAAGCGGTCTCCGGTTCCGCCGATGAATTTGCGGAACCCGCCTATGATGGTGCCGCGTGCGCCATTCCTGCAGCACCGAAGGGAGCCAACTAATGAGCACCACCGAACGCACCTGGGAAGGCCCGGGAGCCGCGCAACGGCTGAACATCCTGCGCGAAACCAAGTCCATCGCCATCGTGGGAGCCTCCAACAAGCCATCGCGGGCCAGCTACTTCGTAGCGACCTACCTGCTGTCCTCATCCAAGTACAAGGTGTACTTCATCAACCCGGTGCTGGATGAGATCCTGGGCCAGCCGGTGTACAAGTCCCTCGCGGACCTGCCAGAGGCTCCGGATCTGGTGGAGGTCTTCCGCAAGCATGATGACCTGCCATCGGTTTTGGATGAGGCATTGGCCGTGGGCGCGAAGACGCTCTGGCTGCAGCTGGGATCATGGCATGAGGACGTGGCCCGCCGTGCCGAGGCCGCAGGCATGAATGTCGTGATGGACCGCTGCGTGAAGATCGAACACGCCCGCTTCCACGGCGGCCTGCGCCTGGCCGGGTTCAATACCGGCGTGATTTCCTCCAAGCGCCAGGTGCTCGCCTAGGCGATCCCAGGCAGCTGGTTCGAGTGGCGGACAACCTTTATGGTTGTCCGCCACTCGCCATTTCCAGGAGGATTCAGCGCAATATTCCGCCGTGCCGCCAGGCACGCACATCGAGGCGGGCCTTGCTATGCCGCGCACCCCTTTAACCGCCACTATTGAACGTCCGGGGGACAGCCAAAGCAAACTATTTAAAGCTGATTTTCTCAGCGTACAGACCATCTACTTGGCACAATGCCAACCAATCCCACGCCAATATGCCACTTAGCCCAAAATTCCATCACTATTAGCTTGACGTTCCCACGCAATCGGGCATAAAGTCATGGAAACACAGATTCATGTGGTGCAGGTCATGAGGGATTGCGGAGGCACACTATGTTCGCCGAAGAACGACACCGGCTGATCGTCGAGCAGCTTGAGACCGACGGAAAAGTTTCCGTCGCGCAGCTGTCCGAACGCTTCGAGATCACCCGGGAAACGGTCCGCCGCGACCTGGCCCAGCTCGAATCGGAAAACTTCTTGCGCCGCGTCCACGGCGGAGCGGTCACCACCACCGAGGCAAGCACCCGCGAGGAAAGCCACCTGGTGCGCACCGCCATCCACTCCGATGCCAAGTCCCGCATCGCCCAGCGCGCCTTGAGCCTGCTGCCGGTCTCGGACGCCTCGGTCATCATCGACGCCGGCACCACCACCGAGTTCCTCGCCGAGCGCATGCTGCGCACCAACGCCAGCGCCGGCTTGGTCGTCATCACCCACGCGCTGCCTATTGCTTCGGTCCTGGTCCAGAGCCAGGCCGTCATCCTGGAGCTCATCGGCGGACGCGTCCGGGGCCTGACCGGGGCCACCTCCGGGGCGCAAACCGTTGAGGAATACTCGCGGCACCGCGCAGACATCGCCTTCATCGGCACCAACGGGCTGCACGCAGAATTTGGCCTGAGCACCCCGGATCCGCTGGAAGCCGCCGTGAAGCGTGCGCTGGTTAATAGCGCACGCCGCGTGGTGCTGCTGGCCGACAGCTCCAAGTTCGACCAGGAAACCCTGGTCTGCTTTGCCCGCCTGGAATCCATTGACACCCTGGTGACCGACCAGCAGCCCGGCGAGGAACTCGCCGCTGCCCTGGAAGCCGCAGATGTAGAGGTTGTGATCGCGTGATTGTCACCCTGACCGTCAACCCGGCCCTGGACAAGACCATTGAACTGGGCGAACCGCTCTCGCACGGCGCGGTGCAGCGCGCCACCGCCAGCCACGTGCAGGCAGCGGGCAAGGGCGTCAATGTCTCGCGCGCCATCGCCGCGGCCGGCGTGCCGACCCTGGCAGTGCTGCCCGGCGCGAGCACCGATCCGCTGATCACCGCGCTGTCCAGCGACAAGCTGGCCCACCGCACCCTGTCGATCACCGAGCCGCTGCGCACCAATATCACCCTGACCGATCCCGATGGCACCACCACCAAGATCAACGAACCCGGTCCGGCCCTGACCGCGCAGCAGCTGGCAGAGCTCGGCGGCCTGGTAGCCGAGGAGGCCGCCGGCGCCGACTGGCTGGTGCTGGCCGGTTCGCTGCCGCCGTCAGGCCCCGCAGACTTCTACGCCCAGCTCACCGCGCAACTGCGCACCAGCCTGGGCGGGAAGTGCCCGAAGATCGCGGTGGACACCTCCGGCGCTCCCTTGACCGAGCTCTTCGCCCACAGCGCGCAGCACATCCCCGATCTGATCAAGCCCAATGCCGAAGAGCTGGCTGAACTGGTCGGAGGCTACGACGAAGCGGCGCTGGAAGGCTCGATAGAGCTGGCCACCGACTGCGCCAAGAAGCTGCTGGAGACGGGCATCGGCGCGGTCCTGGCCACCCTGGGCGCCCAGGGCGCGCTGCTGGTCACCAAGCAGGGCGTCTGGCACGGATCGCACACCCCGATCACCCCGCGCAGCACGGTGGGGGCCGGCGATTCCTCGCTGGCTGGCTACCTGCTGGCAGATGTTGCAGGGGCCAGCGCCCCTGAACGGCTGAAAAACGCCGTCGCCTACGGGGCTGCCGCCACGCAGCTGCCAGGCTCCACCATCCCTACAGAATCCGATCTCACCGTTGACGCCGTCACCGTCGACGAACTTACTTCAACGCAAGGAACCGAGTCATGAGTGAACTAATCACCGCAGAGCTCGTGCTGCTCGATGCCGATCTGGGCAACAGCACGGGCGAGGTCATCGAAAAGCTGGCGTCACTGGTTGCCGAACAGGGCCGTGCCACCGATGCCGGCGCCCTGGCCGCCGACGGCAAGGCCCGCGAAGCCAAGACCGCCACCGGCGTTCCCGGCGGCATTGCCATTCCGCATTGCCGTTCGGCAGCGGTGACCGTGCCCACCTTGGCCATGGCCCGCCTGAACCCGAAGGTGGACTTCGGTGCCAAGGACGGCGAGGCCGACCTGGTCTTCTTCATCGCCGCTCCGGATGGCGCCGACCAGGCCCACCTCAAGCTGCTTTCCAAGCTCGCCCGCGCGCTGGTGAAGAAGTCCTTCACCGCCTCCTTGCGTGCCGCGCAGAGTGAAGCGCAGATCGTTGAACTGGTCCGCGACGTCGTTTCCGACGCCCCTGCCGCAGCCCCTGCCCCGGCGGCCGCTGCTCCGGCCCCGGCCGCTGAGGCAGCCGTCGGCGCTCCCAAGAAGAAGTCGATCGTTGCGGTCACCGCCTGCCCTACCGGCATCGCCCACACCTACATGGCCGCCGACTCGCTGGCCCAGACCGCCGAGGAAATGGGCGTGGACTTCGCCGTGGAAACCCAGGGCTCCTCGGGTTCCACCCCGCTGGACCCAGCGGTGATCGAGGCCGCTGACGCCGTGATCTTCGCGGTGGACGTGGATGTGCGCGACCGCGGCCGCTTCGCCGGCAAGCCGGTCATCCAGGTTCCGGTCAAGCGCGGCATCGATGAGCCGGAAAAGCTGATCAACGACGCCATCGCGGCCTCCGAGGATCCGCAGGCCCGCCGTGTTCCCGCCGGGACCACCGCAACGTCCGAGGAGAAGAACGGCTCCGAGTCCTTCGGCGCGGGCCTCAAGCGCGCCCTGCTCACCGGTGTCTCCTACATGATTCCGTTTGTCGCTGGTGGCGGCCTGCTGATCGCGCTGGGCTTCTTGCTCGGCGGCTACGCCATCACCGATGTGGCCGACCAGTACCTGACCGAGAACACCCTGTTCAACCTGCCCGATGCCGGCCTGCTGGCCTACCTCGGCGCGGTGGCGTTCAAGATCGGTGGCCTGTCCATGGGCTTCCTGGTTCCGGCGCTGGCCGGCTACATCGCCTACGCCTACGCCGACCGCCCGGGCATCGCGCCGGGCTTCACCGCAGGCGCGGTGGCCGGCTTCATGGGAGCCGGGTTCATCGGCGGCATCGTCGGCGGCTTGATCGCCGGCCTGGCCTGCCGCTGGATCAACTCGTGGAATGTTCCACGCTGGATGCGCGGGCTGATGCCCGTGGTCATCGTGCCGCTGCTGGGCTCGATCATCGCCTCGGGCTTGATGTTCCTGTTCCTCGGCGGTCCGATTGCCAAGCTGACCGAAGCCTTGAACAACTGGCTTTCGGGCATGTCCGGCACCGCCGCAGCCGTGCTCGGCCTGGTGCTCGGCCTGATGATGGCCGTCGACCTCGGCGGACCAGTGAACAAGGTGGCGTACTCCTTCGCCGTGGCCGGACTGGGTACCGCATCGCTGGCCGATAACCCCGCCCCGATGATGATCATGGCTGCCGTCATGGCCGCCGGCATGGTTCCGCCGCTGGCGATGGCCCTGGCCACCACCATCAGCGCCAAGCTGTTCACCGAGGCAGAGCGCGAAAACGGCAAGGCCGCCTGGCTGCTGGGCGCGGCATTCATTTCCGAAGGCGCCATTCCCTTCGCGGCTGCCGATCCGCTGCGCGTGATCCCGGCCTCGATGGTCGGCGCCGGTGTCACCGGCTCGCTGATCATGAGCTTCAACGTGGTCAGCCAGGCCCCGCACGGCGGCATCTTCGTCTTCTTCGCCATGAACAACACCTGGCCGCTGTTCCTGCTGGCCACCTTGATTGGTACGGTTGTCTCAGCAGCAGTGGTTATCGTTCTGAAGAAGTATGTACGCAAGGCTCCTGTCGGAGCCGCTGAACCGGCAAAGGTCGCAGCATGAGCAAGCAGTTCACCGGAGTAGGCGTCAGCGCCGGACGCGTCATCGGACACGTGCGCCGCATGCCTGAGCCAATCCTCGCCCCGGCAGATGGCGCGCCGCTGCCGCAGGGCGTGAGCCCCGAAGAGGAAACCCAGCGCCTGGCCGAGGCCTCCAAAGCCGTGGCCACCGGGCTCAAGGAACGCGCTGCGCTCGCAACCGGGGATGCGCAGGCCGTGCTGAAGGCCACCGCATTGATGGCCAGCGACCGGAGCCTGATCAAGTCGGCGACCAAGCTGGTTGCCGGTGGCACCTGCGCCGAATCGGCCATCTGGGAAGCGGCCGACGCGGTAGCGACCCAGCTGACCGCGCTGGGCGGCTACATGGCCGAACGCGCCGGGGACGTGCTGGATGTCCGTGCCCGCATCGTTGCAGAGCTGCGTGGCGTCCCGGCCCCGGGCATCCCGGATTCGGACCAGCCGTTCATCCTGGTCGCCGTGGATCTAGCCCCGGCGGACACCGCAACCCTGGATCCGGCCAAGGTGCTGGCCCTGGTCACCTCCGATGGCGGGCCGCAGTCGCACACCGCGATCATTGCCCGCTCGCTGGGCCTGCCGGCCATTGTTGCCGCACCGGACACCGTTGAGCTGGCCGACGGGGACTATGTTTTTGTCGATGGCATCGACGGCCTGGTGATCACCGACCCCAGCGCTGCCGAAGAGCACCTGGCGGCGACCTACGCCAACCGCGAAGTCCTTCCGGACTTCACCGGCACCGGCCAGCTTTCCGATGGCTATCGCGTGCCGCTGCTGTCCAATGTGGGCAGCGGCGAGGACGCGCAGCTGGCCGCCGCCGCCGGCGCCGAGGGCGTGGGCCTGCTGCGCACCGAATTCTGCTTCCTGGGCAAGGAAAAGGAACCGACCCATGAAGAGCAGGTTTCCGCATACGGCGCTGTTTTTGCGGCCTTCGGCGGCAAGAAAGTGGTGGTTCGCACCCTGGATGCCGGCGCCGATAAGCCGCTGCCATTCCTGACCGATTCCAGCGAGCCAAACCCTGCGCTGGGTGTGCGCGGCTACCGCACCGACCTGTCCAGCCCCGGCGTGCTGGAGCGCCAGCTCAAGGCCATCGCGCAAGCCACCAGCGAGCACGACGCTGATGTCTGGGTGATGGCACCGATGATCTCCACCCCGGCCGAGGCTGAAGATTTCGCAAAGATGGCCCGGGCCGCTGGCCTGGCCACCGCCGGAACCATGATCGAGGTCCCATCGGCAGCGGTACTGGCCGGCCAGATCCTGCAGCGCTGTGATTTCGTGTCCATTGGCACCAACGACTTGACCCAGTACACCATGGCTGCGGACCGGCAGCTGGGCACCTTGGCCGAGCTCAATGATCCATGGCAGCCTGCTGTGCTGCACATGGTGGCTGCCACCACCGCCGGTGCGCAAAGCGCCGGCGGCAAGCCGGTGGGCGTGTGCGGCGAAGCCGCTGCCGACCCGGCCCTGGCCGTGGTGCTGGTGGGCTTGGGTGTCACCACCCTGTCCATGAACAAGCGCGCCTTGGCTCCGGTCTCGGCGGTCTTGCGCACCGTGGACTTCGCCAAGGCGCAGCGTTTGGCCAAGATGGCCCTGGATGCGCCGTCGGCCGAACTGGCCCGCAGCGCGGTGCGCGCTGAGCTGAGCGAATTGGACCGCTTCGGCCTGTAGGCCACTAGAATTTATCCCAGACGACCGTTCACAAGATCCTGAAGGAGCCCATCATGGCAGAACGTAAAGCAATTATCGGCAGCCGCGTCGGCCTGCACGCCCGCCCGGCAGCTATCTTCGCCGAAGCCGCTTCAGAGCTTCCGGTAGAAGTCACCATCGCACTGGAAGGCGAACCAGCAGAAGACGCAATGGATGCCTCGAGCATCCTGTCGCTGATGGGCCTGGGCGCCGAGCACGGTACCACCGTGGTGCTGCGTGCCGAGGGCGACGGCGCAGATGCCGCACTGGATCAGCTGGTCACCATCTTGGAGACCGATCACGACGCTGAGTAATTCCTAGTTCGAAAATCCGGGGAACAAGCCATGGCTTGTTCCCCGTTTTTTGTGGCCAAAATACTGATTGACAGAACTCAATCACTTAGCGGATGATGATACTTACGCACTAACGTAGGAGTTTGAATGAGCGCGCTCAAGACCTCCGCGCTGCGCCTCGTCAAGCCTTTCGCCGTCCGCGATTATGCCCTGCTGGCTAGCGCTCTTGTCCTGTCGACTTTCGCCGCGGGCATGTGGACCGTGGCCATGGTCTACCAGGTGCGTCGCTTGGGCGGCGGGCCGGTGGAACTTTCAATGGTGGCCACCGCCAATGCCGTAGGCCTGCTGTGTTTTGTCCTCTTGGGCGGGATCATGGCCGACCGGCATTCCTGCCGGCGCATCGTGGTGCTGGTGGAAACCTTTTCCTTTGTGCTGATGAGCATCACCGCGGTGCTGGCCATCAGCGGCGCACTGGAACTGTGGCATCTGATGGTGGCTGGATTTCTCATCGGTTCAGGTTCAGCATTTTTCTACCCTGCGTACTCCGCCTTGCTGCCCAAGATGTTGCCATCCGAACAGCTCCTGGCCGCCAATGGCTTGGAAGGAACCGTGCGCCCCGTGGTGCACACTGCCTTGGGCCCGATGACCGCAGGATTCGTGGTGGCAGCCCTGTCCCCAGCCCACGCCATCATTGGCGTGGCACTGGTTCACCTGCTCGCCTTGCTGATGCTGCGCACGATCCCCAGCCGGGACGCATATAACGCGACGGGTCCGGCGGACGGCCAACCGCAGCCGGGCATCCTCCAGCAGCTGCGCGAAGGCATCGGCTATACGACGCGCACCCGCTGGCTGCTGTGGACCTTGCTGTTTTCGGTCGTCTCCGTGTTCACCTTCATTGGGCCTTTCGAAGTTCTGCTGCCCTTTATCGTCAGCGATAATCTGCACGGGGACGCCAAGCTCTTCAGTTTCGCCCTGGCTTTCTTCGGCCTCGGATCAGCACTCGGCTCGCTGCTGATCGCCTCCGCTAAATTCCCGCGCCGGTATCTGAGCCTGATGACAGCCTGCTGGTGTCTGGGAACGTTGCCGCTGGCCTTGGTGGGCTATGCCGAAGAAGCATGGATGCTCTTTGCCATTCTCCTGGCATTCGGCATCACCGACGCTGTGGGCATGGTCATCTGGGGAACGCTGTTGCAACGCCGAGTGCCCCGCCACCTGCTGGGCAGGATCTCCAGCTTGGACTTTTTCGTTTCGCTGGCATTGATGCCGCTATCCATGGCAGCGGCTGGACCACTGACCCAAGTCCTGAGCTTGCAGGCGATTTTCATCATCGCAGGCCTGGCTTCACCGGTGTTTGGCGTCATTGCGTGGTGGGCTGGAAAATTTGCCCGCGACGAAGCGGAGCACCCGCTCATTGACGGCCCTGCGGCTTTAGACGTCGAAAATAATTGACGAGCGGCCATCAAGCGGTGCAAGAGAATGACCCCACGCAGGTTGGCGCTCAACATTCTTCGCCGTGCGCAATTACCCGTTGCCAGCACGGGCACCGACGCCAACGAGCTCCATCTGAACCGCACCGGAAAAGCGCCACCGTGCCAACCATTCCTTTCACCGGCCACCGTGAACCCCTGAGCATCGTATGCAAGGCCTGCGATACAATCCAGAACGAGGAACACACCGAGCTGCTCAACCAGCTTCTCGACCAATCAGGCACCCACTTCGAAACCGCCGATTCCATACGCGGTGGCCGGGAAGTCTTCGTCACCATGAAACTGCCCGAGCACACGCTCGTCGGCGACGTCGACCGCGTAGACCTCTACATCGCAGCAATGAGCAGCCGCGACGGCTCCGCACCATTCCGCTTCGTTGTCACCCCAATCCGCGTAGTCTGCGCCAACACCAAACGCGCAGCGATGAATAACGCGGTCGGCACCTTCTCCATCCGCCACACGCGCAGCGCCAAGAGCAACATCGCAGCAGCCCGCCAAGCTCTGAGCCTCGCATTCAAGTTCCAAGACCCGTTCCAGCTGGCAGCCGAGCAAATGATCCAGCAGACCATGGCAGAAGACCACTTCCGCAAATACTTCGAAAATCCCTTCCCTGCCCCATCTAAGGACGCCACCACCCGCGTCCACGACACCTACCGCGAAAAGCGCAACACCCCGACTTCCTCTTCACTGAAGCCAGCACCAACGACCCTATCCGGGGCACCCGCTGGGCTGGATACCAGGCAGTCACCGAATACATCGACCACTACGCACCGACCCAGCGCAACCAGTGGGCAGACGACGAAAACACCGCCCGTGCCCTCTCCAGCCTCGGCAAGAACTCCGTCAACCTCAAAACACCAAGCCTTCGCTCTCGCTAACGCCTAGCCATCCTCCTAAAGCCGGGAAACCAGGATTTCCCGGCCTTCGCCATGCCCACAGCACTCCAACCACCCATCGGCGAGCGCTAGCGGGGCTCTGCGCGTGTTCTGTGGCTGGTTGCTGGGTTGGTGGCGCGGGAGGTGTGTGCGGTTGGTCTGGTTGCGGTTCTCGCCGCCTGGAGGAACGTTCTACCGTAGGGGCGGTATGTCCCCCATGGGGTGGCCAGGGCGGAGATCTGCTGCAGGTAGAATGCTGTGGCGGTATGTCTTAGGTATCCCTGCCTGGTGTGTTCAAGGTGCCACTGGTGGTGGATCGAGCTTCGCTTAGCGTGCAGCACTACGAGATTTTAATTCTAGGTTATACGGGTATATTTACTGATTTTTCAGTGTTTTTATGATTCATCATCTGGTGATTTTCTTGGATGTCGGCTGCTGGTTACCCTTTTGTTCCGGGTTTCACCTGGCTGCCCGAAGGTTGGGACATACCGTCCTTGACGAGAGGGCTCCGGCACGAGGCAGCGACCAGGTGCCGGGGTGCTTGCTTTCTCGGCGAGCGCCGGCGGGGTACACGCGACGTGGTAGGTCTTGGGTGCCAAGTGGTCGAGGTGCCGGCGTCAGTGGCTGACCTGGTGGAAGACGTACTGTTGGCGGCCGAGGGCCAGTGGGTTGGCGCCTTCCTGGCAGGTCTGTGCGATGAGACGTGAGATGTGCCGCGGTATCAGTCGATAACCGAGGACCTGGTTGAGAGATAGCGCCCGCGGCAGGATCTGCTGCACGAGACGCGAAGGCGGTATGTCCCCTCCCTGGGTCCGCTGCAAGCGCTGCTGGAGTGGCCGGTATGCTAGAAGGGTTCCCCAGGAGAACACACGCCCGGTAGTGCTCGGACGCTGCCATATTCGGTGGGCCTGAAGGGTGGGATGCCCGTTCCTGGATTGCTTTGCCGTACCCAATAGTTATGCACTCCCTTTGACATCTACGGCTGCAGCCCGAGCTGCGCGCCGTTGAATGGATCAGGCAATGCCTCACATCAATGACCGAACCGACTTCAACACTGCTGCTGGGCTCTTTGCCATTCCACGGGCGCACCTGGTGAGGAAATGGACACATGGGAAGCTGTGCCTCGATGATGTTCCCGAAGAGCAAGCGAAGTTCAACGGGATGGTTTTCCAGAATGTCGTATCGCCACAAGCAAGCCTGCCCTGGGATCGAGGTATCGGACGGACCTTTACAGATTTAGTCTCCTACTTCAACTGGATCTCCCCCGAAAACGATCGCTATCTGATCAACGTTTCAGTAGCAAGCAGAGTCGTCTCCTACCTGCTTCCCTACACCGGCCACGATGCTTCCGGAAACACCGTAGTTTCAGGCTTTCCCGGGCTGCGCCTGCGTGAAGTGCGACGTCATTCCTACGTGTTGCAGCATCTGCCAACCGGCGGGCTACTTGAAATCTCTGACTCAGCTGGCGGCCCGACTCAGAACCCCATCGTTCGAGACCTCTCCGAGCTCGAATACGAGATGGATGTATCCCGTGATGCCCCCTCAGCCGGCTGGACACCGGTCTGGTCCACTCGTGAACGAGTTCCCGGGGAGATGCGTCTTTTCGATGCCTTGATGCAACCCTCTAAGCTCTTGTCTTCGTTGGCGGCCCGGGCTGATCTTTTGCTTAGGATCGGTCAGCGCGTAGAGCTAATCCGTCGGCATCGAGCGCCTTCCTCGCTTGGAAAATTGGTGTGGTATGAAGTAGATACCCGATTGGCCGACAAAGTTCCCGACGTGATGGATTTGCTCACGGGCAAACACCTCGGCATCCCAGGGGCCGAGGCAGTGGTTGGAGCTGGAGGCGAACGCTTCCTGAAACTAGGCGATGAGAGTATCGGCATCCACGACCCGCGGTACATACGCCCAGCGCTCCGCAGGCTGATACAGAAAAACTCGACCGAGCAATAAAACGCTGGCCGTACCCACTGGTGGTTTGTTCCTCTGAAGGACAATGCGCCTGGCTTCCTTCAAGAGGACATACCGTCACTAGCTGCCGGCGGCGCCTTTCTCGACGAGCTCGACATCGAAGGACCCCCGGATCAATGCTTTCGATCCAGGCGATGGCTTCACGGATCGTTTCGGCTGCATGGTCCATTGTTGCGACCTGGCTGAATAGGCTACCAGTCCGATGAGTGATTAGACCGGGTGATCATGACGATCTGCTATGTGCAGTTGTGGTTATGGATAACGAGCACGAATGCGTCACCACTGATAGCCTTAGAACACCAACTGTAGAGAGCAATCTCTTCGGTATCGCCTCACCCGCAGGCCAGAAGCGGGCACTTGATGCGTGAGTCTCACTAGAGGCTTTGCTCATGCGTTTTGTGCTCGACAACAACGGGCGCGCCCATGCTTTGGGTGGGAAGCGAGGTGATATCAGATGAACGATTCTAATAGCTGCGTGCATTGCACAGGCAAGCAGAAAGCCACAACCTACATCGGTTTAGTCTTGAACGGACTCCGAGTGATCGTGGCTTTCGTAAGGCTTTATTTAGGATGGTAACCAGTTTGGTTTTCTGACCTAATGGTTTTCGAACCGCAGTGTAGGTCTGGTGTTGCAGCACCAGGCCTACGGCTGTTTAACAACCTAAATCTCGAAAAAGATGAGCGCGTTCACTCTTCTCATTCTCTCTACCCATAGTTTACGTATGGATACCTTTAGTGTGGCAGTTCTGCAACAACATGGCAACCGCGGTTGTCAACGTATAGTTATACGGGCAAAAGAAGCCTAGTTCACTGCTGCTAGGAGCAGCTTACCCATCCACCTGAACACTGGTACCGCGCACTAACGAACTGCTCCCAAAGACAAAGCCGATCTGTTGGTGCTGATCATTCTTTAATTGACCAAATCGTTCGGGCAATCTAGAAAGTAGGGACATACCTTTTGTGACATTTGAGCATCGGCATAAATCGGACGAAAGCGTAGGTCGAGATACTGGATTTCCTTGAAGGAAGAACCAATCATGCCTCCTTCACCCAGGCTATTTCAGCTCAATTGACGTCACGACAACACTCTCAAGGAGGCACTGCCAATGAAGAACAAGCTTCTTTTAACAGGAAAGAGATCGCTGTTCTGGTTGATTACGCCGGGATGGGGGCTGTTTATCTCTTGGTTCATTGTCTGGGTAATATCGGCAAACATCAGCAATCTTCTCGGATCTGCAGTTCTTTTTGGAAGCTTCGCACTCCTCCTCGCCTTGATGTTCAGCATCGGAGCTTATATTCCGCCAGCTAAACCGCTAAAAGAGATTTCCGCGTTAGGAGCACGAATTTCCGAACTTCTGAAGGTAGTATCTGGCGCAGCGCTCTTCGGGTCAGCTGCGGCTTATGGTGGAATTGTCA
Source organism: Glutamicibacter halophytocola (assembly GCF_001302565.1). Lineage (NCBI taxonomy): Bacteria > Bacillati > Actinomycetota > Actinomycetes > Micrococcales > Micrococcaceae > Glutamicibacter > Glutamicibacter halophytocola. The sequence goes on along the minus strand of NZ_CP012750.1, from coordinate 342,594 downwards.
GCCTCTCCCTGAGCAAGATGTCCGAAAAGCAAGCCATCTCAGTCGAAACCACCTGGGGAATTATCGAACCCATCGTTACTGCATCGTTCTTGCTTGGAGCAACAATCGTCGGTACTCGTCTTGGCTGGGACCTTTTGAGGACACCATGGCAAGTTCAACAGGACTCTCTTCACCGGCTAAAAGTGAGGTTATTCCCTGACGGGAATCAAGGTGTTTTCCTTTCCTGGGTTTCCCGTCTCGTTCTCTTATGTGGACGTAGGGGAATTTTCATGATCGTTGGGTTCTGCGCACCAGTAGTCATCTACCTAGGTCTGCTGTTCCTTCTGGAGAACTACCCGCCAATGCAAGAGTTCTCCAACATCTTCACTCGTTGATCGCTTCAAAGCCTTCGAGGAATGGAGGTACTTTGCGCGTCCCCTCGTGGTCCAGTCTTCTCCGGGAAGATACGTCCCTGTGGTGACAGCTCTTAGGCGTGAAGGATTCAGGGAGCACGAACCGGGGCCTTTGTACACCAGAGACTATAGCTCCGCCGGTATATCGGCGCTCCTCCGATCCAGGCGATGGCCTCCCGGATCGTTTCGACCGCTTGGTTCAAGTCTGCGATCTGGCTGATCGTGGCCGGGGCCTGCACGCACTACCAAGAAGACCACCAGTGGCCAGCCGGTTCAGCTTCCACCGAGTACACAGGCTTTCTCAACAAGCGCTCCCCACTTCCCCAGTGCTCCGGCGCTACAAGCCCAAACTTTCGGCGAGCACACAACGATATGGGGCGGGGCGAGTGTGGGACGTACTATCTTCGGGCGGCTTCGTGCTGGTTCTGCTTCTTGGAGCTGCGAGACTCGGGGCATACCGTCAGCGGAGAACGAGGGGTATCTGGGTCAATGCTTTAGCCGTGGCCCAGGAACATGGAGTCGTTATTCTTCTCCGGGCTCGCTCCAGTCCAGGGCCGCAGCGAGGTGCTCCGCATCAGGCAAGGCTCGTTGCTCTGTGACTGGCAGCGTTTCGTAGGTGTAGGTAGAGACGGCCATAGGCGTGCTGGATTGGCTCAGTGCGTAGAGCACTGTGTGGTCGTTGCGGCTGCCGCAAATCAGAATCCCCACCGTAGGAGCGTTGCTGCCCATCTGGCTCAGCTGATGAGGTGTACACCGGCAATCCCACCAGGCGGCCCTCGCCTCTCCCTGAGCGTGGTTAATAGTGCTGGAATACGTCATCTCCGTGTTGTTGCCGATGACTAGATCGAAGCAGGTATGACTGAGCCGGGAAATCTATGGATGTCGTTGTTTATAAACAGCGATAGCAGCTCGCTTTGCTCGGAGAGAACTGCTTAACAAGGTAAGACCGATAAGCCCCGCTAAGACAACTCCGATTCCCCAGAACACGAGATATCCGATGGAAGGCTCTTTAGATGCGAGACTACCGCCGGCGAATAAGATCGCTAAACCGGTCAAAATCAACGTGATCGCTTTACCCATGTGATCGTAGGAACCAGAATCGAACTCATGTTTAGCAATGAGGTGCTCGAACGGCAGTATCATCGGCGGCTCGCTAAGCCGGATAAGTTCTTGATTGATACGCCGCGCATGTTTCTCATCGAGGTTTATAGTGCGGGGTGAACGCATTCTAAGAGGATCCTTTCAGGATGCTTCCCAGTTGTTGGTGTTCGTTCCATTGCGAAGGCCCTTGGCCCGACAAGCACGAGGATGAAATTCGCCGAGCGTGCTGTGGCGTCTTTTAGGTGTTAGGTACTTGGACAGATGGATGGCGTCCTGCGATCGAAGATTGCTGTAAGACGATTGCCTGATGGAATGTCCCTTCCGGATGCTCTGCAGCGCAGCTCTGCTTCCTTGCTTGATCCATTCGTAAGCTTTTAGTCCGAGGCTGGGAACCCTCTTTGGAGGAGTAGATCTCATCCCTGAATATTATTTCGAGGCGGGCATCACCGAAAGTATCTGCTGCGGATACTTTCAGTGGCCTAGCGTTGCTATCGGACACCAGGATCGGACAGAGCGAAGACCTTGTTCGTGATGGCATCCGAGAAGCGGATCAACTCCTGCAGCGCCGCATGATGGTACGTCCCTGTCGCGCCTGGCAGCACACCAGGCTGCTGCGCTTCACCATTAATTGTTTACCAGGAGGATGTCTGCTACTTTGCATGGCTCCGAATAAAACCAGAGCTAAGTAATCGGTCGCTACTAGGCCAGTACCCGCCGTAATTGAAAGACTGCTTACGGGCTAAATCATAGACTTCGCTAATGACCCCGGCGATTTGTTCATCTGAGGAACTGCCGAAAATCTGAGCCCGGAAAGTGCCCTCATTATCAAGCTTTTCGATAATCGGCTGGATGCGATTCTGAGGATAGGCAGCACAGCTCGGATAAAACTCATAGTGTCCGTTACCGGGGTTTTCGTTTAGAGCCATGCAGCACCAGAGGAAATCGAACTGCAACAGAGAATCAAGTAATACGTCAGGGATCGATGCGGGTTGAGTTTCTTCTGTTGTTTCCTCGAACGTGTAGTCCGGGCTCAGATGTGGTGTATTGGCAATGATCTGTCGGGCGGCTGAGATCATGCCGACACCAGCTTTGTCGGTGTCAAAGAGGTTGGCCCGGGAAGCTTCGGTGAGCCCGTGGCGGATCCATGATTTGTATCCATCCGGGGACGTACCGATGGGGCGCAGCACAATTGACCGCAGGATTTCGTAGTGTTCGGTTCTCATCACCACAGATCCGATGACCATGACCCTGGAGATGATTTCTAACCCATAGCGTATGGCGTTGTATTTGAAGATCGTCGAGTGCTCGTAATTGCGTTTATAGATCTTGTAGAGTGCATCAGTGACTTTGACCGGGGTGTCAGTGTCATCAAACAAGCAGGCTTCGCAGGCAAGAACAGTGATTTTATCGAGAATCTCGACCCGACGGTCATCGTCTTCGATGGCTTGATCGTAGGCGGCCGTGCCGTTGAGAATAACGCGTTTAAGCGTTGACGACTGATCAATTTCGAGGACTCTTCGTACTGCTGCAGTGAAAGTCGGCAGGTCCATGTCGAGGTCAGGCACTATCGGCTGTGCAAGACCTGCAGCACCCAGTTGCGTCACGACCCGGTGAATCAGCTCATCAACATCCGCTCGGGCTGCTATACGCACCCCTTGCAGCAACTTGTGCAGAATCTGCTCCCACGTTTTATGGGAAGCAAGGACGTTCTGAGACCCCTCCCGGGTATAGACCGTGCCTTGCTGGAAGATCGGCTTTCCGTTAGGCACGTCTCCTCGCTTTTTGGTCACCAGAGGGAAGCCATCGCGCGGGGGCGCAATGTAGATGACCGCCAACTGACAAGAGCGCCTCTCATGAGTGATGGTGTGAATCTGCGACCGGATGTCGATATGGCCATCCACGTAACCTTCGACTACTTGTTTAAGGGCTGCCGAATCGAGGTTCTGACCGCTGAAATTAGTCCCCTCAACAGGGCGGCCGTTGTCCTCGGCTCCGATCACGAGGTAACCGCCCTCTGGCTGGTTCCCCATAGCAGCGCAGTCCTTGATGAACTCCAGCTTCTTGCTCTTATCGTTCAAGTCGATGCTGTGCTTGAAGTCAAGCGAAGAAAACTCTGCCTGGGCACCCAGCAACTCCAGGAGTTTCTCCCGGTCGACCCGCCCATCGCAAACAAACGGCTGCGGCGGATTTCCTATTTGAGGCTGCTCCATCTACAGGTCCTTTCAACAACTTCACAGGTGCTTTAGCGATCTATCAATATCTCAATCATGAGGCATCACCCGGTCAGTTCAGTCTTATAGCAAGGTTCGCCCACTATCAGAAGGGCAGACTCGGCGAGCGCACATGAGACAGAGCAGGTGGGGACGTATTGTCTTCGGACTGCTTCCTGTTGGTTCCACTTCTTGAAGCTGCGGGGCCGGTGCATACCGTCGACGGGCGCCGGATCTGCTGCAGTTTCCTGCCTGATGGTATGTTCCCCTGGGCCAATGCATTAGTCGTGGCCAAAACCCATGAAGCATTACTCTTCCCCGAGCTCAATCCGTTCCAGGGCCGCAGCAAAGTACCCTCGTGCAGAACTCAGATATGGCCCCCACGACAACTGTCCCACAGGCTGTGGGACATTCGGATCCCACTGCGGCCAAGCGGCGGAGAAAGAACGCATGTAGTGCAGATTGTGCTTCGAGATAGCCCTGGCATGTCCAAGAGGGACGCACCGCCCACAGGGGCGGGTCCCAGGCTGCAGAAGACTTCCGTGGTCGTCGAATTCTTTACCTGGAGGAAATCAAAGGATGTATCTCCGGAGGCTAGGACCTCACTCATGCAATGCGCTGGCCGGATCTGCTGCCGGCGGCCCGCCGATGGTACGGCTCCACAGCGCCTGGCAGCACCCGGTTTCTTGGGTTAGGACAAGCACGGATACTTGAAGGGCCTATCCTGTGGCTCTGCCTTGGTCAGATCGTGCAGGATAGGCCCTTGAACGTTTAGCTGAAGCGGATGTTGAACCGTTGGGAAACATCGCGCAGATCTGGGTCATCTGCGTGTATTTCCTGGCCCTCGCTAGCGGAAATCAGGTCGTTGTCTAGCCCGTCATCGGTGCGTCTCATCCAAAACGCCCAGCAAGTGCCGATTCCGTGTCGGGACGTGAAGCGGATCCCGTCAGCGAAGCTACCGTCATGGAGCCGCAGATTGCGCAATCTCGTGGAAATCAAGGTGGTGAGTTTGCGGTCTACCCCGAGCAGGTGGGATAGATCTACGGCTTTTACGCCACAGGTTTTGGCGATTTCTGGGCCAAGGTTCCGGTCGATATAGGCCAGCGAATGCGCCGTGCCCAGGTCGAACCAGACAAGGTCCTCCTCGCTGGTCAGTTCGTAGAGTCAGCGTCCTTCACGCCAGTTTTTGGGAAACGTTCTTGGTTCTTCGTGTCCAAGCTCTTGCTGTTCCTCGATATAGAGGATGTGGGCTTCCTCGGGTGTGATGCCGAACTGCTCCGCCATGAAGTCGATAGCCGTGCGAGCCCTACGGTCCAGTCGAAACCCGTAGAGGCATTCAGTGAATGCGCCGAGGCACGTGGACGCTGCGTAAAGTGTGCGGCCGGTAGTGTCGTACCTGTTCCACACTCCGACGTCATCCGGGAAGAAGTAACCCCGTTCCGGGGGATTAAGAGCACCGTAGCTTTCAGCTGCGATGCGAAAGCCAGCCAATGGTTCTCGCACGATGCTTGGCTGACCGTCCACTTCTTCCAATGTGCCGATCATTATCCGTTGTAACCTCCTGAGGACATGGCTCCGGCTGCGTCGATCACAGCCTTGAACCGATCTTGATGAATAGCTTCGACGGGTGAAATTTCGTCGAGCCAGGGATTAGCGCCAAGGAACCATTGGCGCGCTACCTGTTCTCCGTCAACATCGGAGACCATCATCCACGCACGGTGAGCCAGCAGAATACGAGCCTGGGACGCATCCGAAGGGACCGTTCCATTCTCCTTTTGCCAGCGGTAGCTTGCCTTAGGGTCCTTAGCACCCGCTAACGCGGAAACCATTGCAGCCCCAAGGGACGCATTTAACCTCCGCACAATCTCACGGAAGTCCATGCGGGAAGTTTCCGCATGGACTGTTCCTATAGTCGTTGTGATTCCCATCTGTAGTTCCATTCACTGACGCGCATCTGCGCTTGTCTGATTCATCATTCTCGTAGAGGCGGGATCTTTTTCCGCTAAAACCATCGTACCACTGATTTACCACTAAAATAAGTTGCAATATCACACTTTTGCGCTCCTACCCTGCGACACGATAACGGAACACTGATGGGTGGTCCGTAGCCGCTCCCGAGGGGAGGAGCTCGCTCCGGCGAGCGCTGAGCCACAAGGAACAGTGGTCGCGGCGGCGGGACATACCGACCGCGGGACGAGTCCCAGGCTGCAGACGTCTTCCGTGAAGATGAACGCCCAGGGAGGAGTTAAATGGCGCCCGGGCGCAGAGGAGGTTGCGTGGTCGTCGAGGTTCTGCTGTTGAAGGGAGCCAAGGACGTACCCTCCAGGGGGTAGGACCTCACTGATGAGATGCGCTGGCCGGATCTGCTGCCGGCGGCCCGCCCGTTGGTATGTCCCCACCGAGCCTGGCAGCGGGTTAGCTTGCTGAGTTCTGGGGTGAATGCCTAAGCTCGGCGCCGGGGTCGGAGTCCGGAAAGGAGTCTACCGTCGATGGTAGCTGGACCTGGTCGAGCGAACACCTGGTTCGTTGATGGCGCCCTATGGGTCGATCCACTCTTCGCAGCGCCGCCGTGGAGGTATGTCCCCACCGAGCCTGGCCGCACATCATGCCGCCTGCGCTCCAGGGCCATGCCTGGCCGCCAGCCCGTCTCAGGGGAAGACACCACGGCCTCGCTGTGTCTGGTCCGGGGAGCGGGTCCACGGCGAGCGCTGCCGGTGGGCCTACAGGGGGTGCTCACCGTAGGGGTTTCTTCTGCCTCGCGAGGAATCAGGTGAGTATGGCTTGAGGTTTCGGGTTGCTACTCCCCTGGTTTCTGCAGGTTGAGTACCGCGCGATGACGGCCAGCCGTCGGCTACGGGCCCGCAAGACGTTTTCAGGGCTGGCGCATAGTGCGGAGTGTTGGGAGACGTACCACCAGCGTCAACGCTGGATCATTGCTCATCCTTGCGCGCCGGACCCGGAGCTGGTGAGACAGGACGTACCGTCGGGTTCCGCTAGCGATCCCCGGGCGAACAAAGGCGCCGGCTCCTCCTCGCTGCTAGGCGACAGCGTGAGGGCATGCCCCCTCGTGGCCTGGTTGCATCGCGGCTTTCGTCCACCCTTCTTACTTCCGTGAAAAAATTGAGGCTACTTTTTAGTTTTCTTTTGATCTTTAATGGAAGCTTCAGCGATAACGGCGTCACCCTGAAGCCTGTAAATTTTGCGCAGTTTTTCAGTTGAGAAACTGACGGGCTTACCAGGAGGGCCCACTGGTCGGCGCTCGGTTTCAAGCAATCCGGCCTCACATAGCCCTTTAGTACCTCGTGAGCGCATGGATGGGCTGATTCCATAGCGAGCAGGGAAATTCTCAGTGGTGAACCATACTTCGACCCCTAGTAGCTCACCACGTCGCTGCAAAAAATTTGCCAGAGGGTCAGTGTCTCGTCGATGGCCGCCTTCTTGCAGAAGGATCAAAAGCATGGAGAGTTCTGGGGCTTTCAATTGTTGGATCTGTCCGGAAGTCCACAACCGACTTGAAACTTTGAAATAGAGGTCACGGTTGTTGCTTTTAAGCGAATAGGCGGTTGATGGGTTCTCATACTTTCGGTCTTCACCTGATTCGTCGCGCAAAATCACTCTGGTTGGTTCCCCATGGGATTTTTCAAGTTTGACTAGCTTCAAGTTTGCGAGAACTTCGAGGGCGTTAGTAATTCGCCGAGCGCCCTTAGTCGAAGGATCAGGTAAGGCCAATAGCTCGGCCCACTTGCGGGCGGGCAGCTGAACATCGTAGGGCTTAGCAGCACATTTCCAAAGCAAGGCGATGTAGAGCAAGACCGGAACAGTTGCGCCGCGCCCTCCGGCTTTAGCGACCAGCTGTTGGAGCGGGGGCTTGATCTCTGGGTCATCATTGCGAACAAAGGACTTTCGCACGAGAGCCGCCGTACGGCGAGCGCCCACACTCCGATCGAGCTCTATTGCTAGTGCCTTCGAATGGTCGAGGCGACGCTTGAGTCTTAGGTCTTCCAGCTTCTGTTCTGAGGTGAGCTCAGAGGCTTTTTCAGGGTCTGAATTTGCGGCTTTTTCACTTGCTGATGAGCCTGAGGCTTTTCGGGTCTGAATGGTACTCATAATGTCCTACATTCTTCTATGGTCAAGAACTAAGCCTTCATTCAACTAACGTATGTTCAACTCTTATCCTAATGTAGCTATTACTCATCAACTAACGTAATTTATACCTTTCTGACCTGATGTTTTGCCAAAAACTATGTGCTAGCCTTGTTTTATCAGGTTGGAAAGATTCAACTGTTCAGCAGGAACTAAGCACTCGGGACCGGTAAACCCTGGGCTTAGGTGGCCCGCTGAATTGTCCAATTTCTTTAGCTTGTAGCACGGTACGCCCTAGATCTATTGGTACAGACAAAGGGTCGTCAGTGAGTACCGACTAGTCGCCTGGATTAGCTATGGACTCGGCTTAAAAGCCCGCTGAACGTATCGCGTGGCGAGTGGCCCCCGGTGGAACGGGGGCCACTGCCTTTAAGGAGCACGATGCTCCGCAGCTTCGGCCTCGTGAAACTAAATGGCTTCAGCAAACGTATGCCCCCGCCCTACAGCGTGCGCATTAGTCTTGTTCCGTTGTGAAGACAGGGTCGAGGATCGCTGCAACCCGGATCATCTGATCATCCAAGCTCTCTTCGCATACACCAGCCAACCTGTGCTTGCGTCTCCAAGCAGCCCACTTCGCTTGGCCGACCAGCCCGTACCCTTCCACTACAGGGCCGATCGGCTGCAATCGAACGCCCCGATGATCAGCCACGGCCCGTACTGCTCGGATCAGCTCCTGATGATCAAGGTCTGCCTCGCCGAGGGTGACGATGTCGACGTAGTCCCGCCATCGGGTGCTTGTGGTTCCGCGTTCAAGGATCGTGACTCCCTTTTCAGCCACAGTTGATTCCGGGGCATACCCAATCAGGGTGAGGGGCTCTCCAAGAACACGATCAAGGGTCACTTTCCTTGGTGCGGGAACGATCGGGTCGCCGGTGGAGACATCCCAGGAGACCACGCCATCCCACGTGGCGATGGAGACGCTCACGCGTAGGCGCATTCCTGGGTAGTCGGCGTCATCTCGGATTTCCTCCACCGTGAGGGTGTCGAGGTCAAAGAGCACGCCGTCGTCGACTGCAACATCTGCTGCGTCGCGGACAACTTGCTTCAAATGCTCCGGAGTGACATCTGCGTTGATCGCGTTGGAATCGGCGTCTTTCGTTGGGCGTCGTACGCCATACGCTCCGAGCAGCAGGCCGCCTTTGAGTACAAAGTCGTTCTGGTGCGGGGTGTGGTTCAGCCGGTCCAAGAAGGATTCCAGGGCGTGACGGGTCAGATATTCTTGCGTCGGCGCAGGGATCCCGTACTTTGTTGCGGCGGCGCGGGCGGCTTTCTGGATCCGCCGGTAGATCTCGTCAGCGTTCATGACAGCAGCTCCAAGGTATTGAGGACTAATGATTTGGCCCGTGGCAGTTGGGTAGCAATCTGCATCAACTGGGCTGGCTTGCCGCCGCGGCGCAGCCATTCTTTGGTTGCGTCCCTAGCAATTTCGTAGCCGATCGTCGAGCGCAGGCGGAAGCAATCAACGATTGTGCGTTCAGGACTATAAATCCCGATCAATTGTGAGCTGCCCGGGATCGTGATCTCTTTGCGGCCTAGGTCAAAAGTTTCCTTGTCGAAGTGGTGCCAGCGAATCGCCCCCGCGGTTTGGGGCGTGCGGGTGCCCCGAGGAATGGCCATATCCAACGCGTCAGGGATCTCGTCAGTGAGGTCGTAATGGGCCAGTGCAGAAATGAGGCAGATGGTGGCCTCAGGACGGCGCGTAGCGGCTTCCAGCTGGTCCCAATCCATCGGCGGCGCGTCAGAGGGTAGGTAAATGCCGCGGGCGATCCGCTCCCAGCGCCCCTCGTTCACGCCCCGCAACAAGGCGCTGCGCGTCAGTCCTCGCAGGGTGTCAGGCCTGACCGCCTGCAACCCTGCAGATCTGTTCGACTTGTTTGCGCTCATTCACTATTCACCCCTTCATGCAACAAAACGTTTACAGATAAGTTTATCTGTAGACGTTTTGTTGCACCACCCCGGCCGCGGTGGCGTCATCCATGGTCTTTCGAAGCCAAAGCGCCTTGGATGCCGTCCACGTAAAGCCCCCGCCTTGGAAGTCGCAAGAAGACAAGCAAGAGAAGGTAAACGCTGCTTTGGGTCGGACCGGGCCATCACCACGACCACGACCATCATCGCTGTCACCAAGCCCTTCGAACCCCACCGGCGAGCGCGCCCAGGGCTACCCCTGTGGGAGCAAAATGCGCCTATTGCGGTTCAGCTTATTCTTCGGCGTGTCTTATCCTCTTGCTTTGCAACTTCTGGCCTAGGATTTCAATTATCGGATTGGCTTCGCGGTAGTGCCGCAAAGTTACCGTCATCCCCATTATTCTTAGCTTTGCTCAATCCTTGATTTTACTGCGCCCGCTTTTAGCCGTTTCATAACCTGCGGACGAGGATCAACGACTTGCTCAGCATCATCCAAAATTGGAGTACACAATGACTCTCTACAGCTGTTTGCCGTCACAGGGAAAAATTTCCATCATCGCCACTTGGCCCGGAGAAGACGCAGAATCACACAGCAAAAAAGTCACCACTTTCACGGACTCACGTCAAGCTTCTCGCTTTGCAGATGGCCTGACCCGAATTTCCGAATCCATGTGGGACGCGGCTGCGTGGCTGGACGTCTACGATAAGGCAGAAACGTATCTGCAATCACTGATTCATGCTTTGCGCGAAACAACGGACGTACCCACGATCAGTGGTCCCATGTTTGAAGGTTGCCGTCACCGCGAGTCATGGACAGGAAGCGACCTAGCAGAAGCCCTATCCTTCGGCTTTCCCACAATGGCAAATACCCTCACGCGTGCCCAACGTCTTTCAATCGCTGAGGAACTAGAGATCGATGCGATGGCCCGCCATGAATCGCTTCAATTGCTGCCTACCGGACATGATCCGGTCGAACCCGATTCCCGCGTGTGGCAAGCAGCGGATATTACGATGGCCACCAAAATGGGGCTCAATGGAAACTATCTACCAGATGGCTCTGCTGGGTGGGTGGTGCAGGTATTCGATATCGATCACGGACCTGCTGAACGATGGGGCGCTCGGACTTTGATTCACCGGCTTGAGCAGTTGGAAGCTGCGTCAAAGACAGTCAACGCTCGTGGCGGAGCCGAGTTAGAGCCAGGTCTGAGCCTCATGGCCCATCTTGTACTGCCGGCCTCTCTCTTTGGAGTCCATCTAGATCATTCAGGAGAAGAAGGTCCTAAGATCGCCGAGGACGTTCACGCTGATGTCGATCAGAGCATCCTTTCCACAGAGTATCGGAAATATGCTGCGAGCAAAGAGTTCATGCATGGCGATGCAGTCCTCTACATCAGTCCTAATATCAATATGCGTAATACAGGCCCGTGGGAACGTGATGTCTTCGCAAAAATAGACGTCGAATTGAGTTTGAGAGGGCAAACCATCACCCTCGCCACTCTGGAAGCAACTGATACTGACGGGTTCGTCGAAGCACTTGGCAGCTGGGTTTTGAACGCGACATTCAGAAACTAGCAATAAGAATCTCAAAGCGGAACATCGCGGCTTGGCCTGCTCTCAACACCCGCTACAGAGGCCTAGTCTCGAAAGGCTTCAGCCGGCCCTCACCGCAGGAGAGACGATGGATGGCATGTCCCCTAGGCGCCTTGGGGACATGCCATCCATGTCCAAGAAGGCAGCAATGGCCACAGCTTGCTGAACTGGCCTGCGCCTCATGCGCAAAGAACCTCAGCGCCCGGCAGAAGTTTGACAGGCGCCGTTATTGGATCCCTGAGTGCAAATACGCGGTTGCGATGTTCGGCGAGCGCCTGGTGGACAAGAAGCAACACGTGCAGCGGGGGACGTACCGCCAGATGGCTGGCCGGGTTCGCTGAGCTCTGAGGGCCAAGATCGGTCACTGGCGACATCAGTGGGCATACCACCGAAGACCAGGCCCCGGAGGACGAAGGCGCCGGCCGGTCCTCGCTGCAGGGCGGCCGCATGATGGTATGTCCCCACCCCGTGGGGCCTAGTTGCAGCATTGCAGGACCCGATGCACCGCCTCCCTACAACGAGGTGCAATGCTTGCTGATCAGCGCAGCGAAGCGAAGCTTATCCACAGTATCCGGAACCGGAGTGCGCTTCTTAGAGAGCCCTTTCACCAATGGATGCAGTATGCGCGCCGTGTCCTTGCGGAAACCCATGAGGTTCGGTTCGTTCAAGCGCCACGATCCAGCTGTCCCCCGCATCAGCCTTGCTCTGCCCTGCGCATCTGGCCAGCCCAGGGGACCAGATGCAACGCAGAATCACGTACCAAGCGTGCCCAGGCCAGCAGGCCAACTTCAGGGCTGATGAGCCACTAGCTTGAATCTCAGCAAATGCTGACGCGTCCTGACGCGTCCTGACGCACAGCGAGCGCCCTCACCCCCTGCACAAGTAACGCCAATAGATGCAGAACGCAGTAGCCCGCGCTGAAGCCCCTTGGATTACAGCAGTAAGGCCTACTATCGCCAGGTGGGCCGGTGGGAGGGACATACCACCGGCCACCTGCCAGGACTGCACGACCGGATTCCGGTAGCAGCCAGATCCGGATCTTCGAGAGCAGCAGCCGCTGAGAGAAGGCGAGGACGTACCACCAGCTGACCGCGCCCAGGGCGACCTGCCCAAAGAAGGTACTTCTCCCCCTGGAGGGCGCCGGCGGCCGCGCTGCAGCCAGCCCGCCCGGTGGTATGTCCCCCAGGAGCCTGTAGTACACGCCAGCAGCCAATCAGATGTCTAACCTCTTGGTTCTCCGACCCCGTGGTTGCGGCGCTTTCGAAGGAAGAGATACGCCGAATCACTCTGCTTCATGCTCTGATCCCTCAAATCAGGAGTAGTGACATTGTCATACCAGTACCCACGCGCAGAGAAGGCAAGCACCAGAAGGAGGGCACATAAAATCGCATAAGGTGCTGCAGCTGTGTCTATTGGAGCGTCTTTCGTGAGAGCCGCAAGCGTAAACGCTAGAAAGCTTCCAAGGCATACAGCGCCCCCGGCAAACAAAGCGCTCGAAAGTACCCCTCTGCGAAAACGGGGCAAGGCACCTGTGGCGGACGGTGGCTGCTTTTCATTCACAACCGCTTCAAACGCGATTCGGCGTCGGAGTGTATTGTCCATGAATTTATAGAAACACCGTGCGAGATAAATCAAGCTCAAAGTTCCTAGCACCAGAGCCGTAACAAGTGTTTCAGTCTCCATAAAAGCAGCCGAAGTGTCAGTGCTCGCTGTCAGGGCCATGCACACAAGGCTTGCGAAGAACCAGCAGAAAACAGCGGTTACTACCGCCCACGAGTAGGCGCTGGCATTGAAAAACGACTGGGCATAGACTTTCGCCAAATAAAATCGGTGCTTCTCCTGAAAGAACGCAGTGAGCTGACCGTTGCGGCTCTTGTTGACTTCTTCACGCCAAAACTCAGCCTTCTTCTGATAGCGCGCCCCCGAACTAAACAGGGGCTTAACCACCGTGATCAGACCAGAGATCGCAGCAAAGAACGCTGCCACTGAGGGTAAGGGCGCTAATAGATCGTTTAAGGAATTCATGCCACCCATCATGCCGGTCTGTGAGAGGTGACCCGTGCACAAAAAAATCGCCACCCTCTGACTAGGCGTTTCAACCAACCCAGTTGGTAGCCGTCGACGAGCTCCGTGGGCCGCAAGAAGTGCAGCTACGGCAGGGAGGGACGTACCGTCATGTGCTCGCTCCAGGCACGAGGGCCGGCAGCTTCCCTGGAACCCGTAGGAAGGAGTGCAGGAGGCGTGCCAAGCGGGCGGACCATACCTCCCAACGGCGAGCGCCTGCTTGGCACAGTACGCTGCCGGTCTTCTGGAGTGAGTAGCCTTCAGAGGCGGCAGGCATACCATCGGTCAGGGATCGGCCCGCAGGGGCCTGGCTTAGCGCCAAGGCCGGGTTGAGCCAGTGCCCCTGGGCACGTACCTGGCGGCCGGATCCGGATCCGCTGCAGGCCCAGGACAGGGGCGGTATGTCCCCACCAACCAGGCACCATGGCTACACGAGATCCGCGAGAAGAGCAGAGTCTTCCCCGGAGGATCATCCTCGTGGCCACGGCGAGCGCGGACAGGAGCCCAAGACATACCGCCCGCCACGGGTGCTTCCGGTCCACGAAAACTGACGTGAAACCGGTACGCGCCCTGTTCTCGGTGAGGCACCTGGCACCCAGGCCCCGGATGCAGTGGCCCGCGCGCTTCGATGGCGGCGGCCGGCCTCGGCTGCAGGCCCGCCGCTGTGACGGTATGTCCCCACAACGCCTGGCATCACCAGATCCACTCCCAAGTTGAACGCCCAAGGATTCGTCCCTTTTACCGCTGCGATGCCAGAAGCGACCGGCAAGCCCCCTCAGCCACAAGCATCAAGCCCCAAGCACAAAACACCCACCGACCGCCGCAGACAAGCTGATCAACTGCAAAAGTGGGAGAACAAATCACGAATCAACTCCCTGGCCACTGCTGAGGCAACCACGTGCGCCAGCCATTTCCCCATGCCAATCAGCCCTTTACGGTGTACTGCCGAACCCTTCGAAACTCGATGCCGCCCCATAATTAGTTCTTCCTCTTCTGCTCTGCATCGCGCTCCCCGCTGGGTGGAGAAGCTGTCGCGGCACACAGACTGACTGGGAGCAGAATGCTTAAGTGGGATGCAGCCCCTGAACGCTGAACCCACTTGGCATCTGCTGATCTTCGTCAGCCTGGTCCCGGAAAGAACCTTCAAAGAAAGGCCTCTCTATATAGAAAGGCCCCAAGAAAGCGCTGTTTTCGCACCAAAACCTCATAAAAATTTCTGGCCAGCCACTGCCTCGGCGTTGGAAACCAAACTGGTACGCATCCCACACCAGCCAACGACAACCTGGTAAAAGCACCAGCATTCGCGCAGATCCCCGCGGTGAGATTGGCCAACGACGAGCACAACGACGAGACGGAATTCCGGGACGTACCAGCACCATCAACCCGGGACCATCAACCCCAAGGAGACAAGCAAACGACCGTGCCAAAGCCCCAGTGTCCAGGAGGACGAGCTGCCAGCTGCGGGCCCGCCGGCAGCCCGCGCGCACGGGCGGTATGTCCCCGCCAACCAGGCACCATGCGAGAACCCGGGTGATGTGAACGGCGAGCGCAACCAACCCGAGCGTCGCCCCAGGGCGCGAGTTCTGCCCGTTCCGCGCCCACAGCGCTCTCTCCCCCGTGATTCCGGGCCGGGGCTGGGTAGCAAAGTGCCCCCTTTTGCAGGTATGAGGGTGTCTGCGAAAGGGCGCGAGTTCTGTCCTCATTCACCAACACCATCAGAACCAGCGAAGACAGGCGGTACGCTCGTGGCCGTCACAAGATAGTCGCACCCAAAAGGAGCCTGGGCATCTGCCCGCACTCCCTGGGAACGCCACCAAACATAGGAGCTGTCTTCCTTACTGAGCCGGTCGAAGTGCAGCATCTTGGAACACTGGTTCAAAAGAGGCTTTACTTGGCGTGCGCGGCCTGTTGCAGCCAAGATGGCGACCAGCGAGCTGCGGCGGCCGGCACACCCCAAAGGGGGACATACCACCAACTACCGGTCCCAGGGCGCCCGATCCCGGGCTGGTCCCCACCCGAGCATCAATCTCCCAAGCCAGCCCTTGCCCCCCTTTGCCTTCTGGGCTTGAGGAACGAGATTCAACGAAACCGACCGGACCAGCAGCTGCCAGAACCTTCGGCCCGAATCTTCGGCGACCAAGGAAGACCAGCAGCCCACCACACCGCAAGCCCCGGTACCACGTTTGATCAGTGGACATTCTCCGCAAAGATTCGTTATGCCTTGGAGCAGGAGAACATCGCCAGGAATGAGCGCAGGACGCAGAAACTACTCAAGGCCTCTGGCACACCGAAACTGGGAGCTTTTGTTGAGGACATCCGGCATTTGCCGGACAGGTCGCTGACGCGTGAGGTCGTGGGCAGGTTAGCTTTGCCGAATAGGGTGAAATGGTACGCCCGTTCTGGCGACTTGGTACGGTTCGCTTCCACCTACCGGGTACCGCGATTCCGGCTTGTTGGTACCGCTCCATGGCATTGGCAACGTTCTGGGCCAGGAGCATGCCGGACCCAGAACGATATTATTGAGCCATCAGGCCCCGAGGATCTTCAAGGTCCTAGGAGTATTCAGGGCTTCGAAACCTATTCCCAGAAATCCTTGGATTTTCGGGCCTGATCTCCAAGCTGCTTACGCATGTCCAACGCTCCAAGGGGCAACCACCTGGTATTCGTGGCCAACCGGTTCACGATTGAATCCCCGGCAATCCTGTCCGGGATTACCGAAACCCAGTACTCCGGATCAGTCTGCGAAGCGATAATCGTCGGCAACGTGTACTCGCGGTCGGAAAGCACGGCAAACAGCTCGCTGGCCCCTTGCTGGTCAATGCCCACGGTCATGAAATCGTCAATGATCAACACGTCAACAGTACGCAGCTTGATCAGCAGCCGTTGGTAATCGCGGGCATCTTCCCGCGCAAGCCGGAAGTCCCTGACCAAGTCGTCCATCCGACGGTAAAACACCGTGTGCTCGGTATGGCAGGCAGCCACCCCGATCGCGCACGCCAAGTACGTCTTGCCACCGCCTGTTGGTGAAATGATCAGCAGGTTTTTCGGATCAGCCCGCCATTCATGGCTCAGGTACCGGCGCATTCTGGCCTCGTCGATCTTCCTGCCGGGAAGATAATGGATCTGGGCAATCGATGCGGTCGGCAACGGGAATCCGGCCTGCGAAATCAACTTGTCGATCCGCCGGCCCCGACGGGTATCGACCGCATGCTCAACAGCCTGCATGAACACCTCCTCCGGGGTCAGCCGCTCATTGGCTTGTTCGCCGGTCAGCTCGAAGAACTTCTGCGCGAAGGCCGTCAGCCGCAAGTCCTTGATCTTCTTCTGGTCTGCGTCGCTGAGCATTACTGGCCACCGCCCCGCGAGTAGTAGCCAGGCGCCCTGACGAATTCACGCAGTCGTTCAGATTCCCCGGACAAGTCCTTGGCCGCCTCCGGAACCGGCACCACAGGCCCTCGCTGCTTCTCTTCTTGAGCCATCGTTGCGATGATCCGCTTCAGCCCGCTGTATGAGGAATATCCACCCCGCTCCAGCAGATACTTGCAGGCTGGCTCCAGCAAGCTGCGGTGCTTGGCCCCCAGTCCCTTGACGATATTGCGGCACTCGACAAATGCCTGCGCTTCAACAGCGGCACGATCCAATACGGCCGTGATGACATCAACGGTTGCAGGGCCGAAAGACTGGGCATGAGCGATGAACCACTCCCGGCTCCAAAGACCGGAAACATCCTTGTGCTGCGGCGGAATATGGGCTTCCAGCGTGGAATGCTGGCCGCGGCGTCCTTCCAGGCGCGGATGCTCGGCCACCACGAGCGTCCCGTCAATCACCGTCACCTTGGTTTGGGTCAGCTGCGTGCTCAACGTGCGACCGACCAGCTGATACGGCAGCGAGTAATACTGGTAATCGCAATGAACGTGATAATTCGGCCCCACCTTCAACTGCTTGTATTCAACTTGCTCGAACCGGTACGGCGGCAAGGGTCTGAGCAAGGATTTCTCTGAACTGGCAAACAGTTCGGCCCGGCTGATCCCATTGGTGCGGTGCACCTTGGAATTCACATGTTCCAGCCGGTCTTGCACTGCCTCGTTGAGCTGCTCAAAGCTCTCGAAGTCCCCGCCGGCCAGATACCCCAGGACCATCGTTTCGAAGACCTGCACAATCCGCTCAACATGGGCCTTGTCACGGGGCTTGCCCGGCCGTGCCGGCACGATCGCTGTCCCATAGTGTTTAGCCAACGCAGCATAGGACTTGGTGACCACCACTTCGCGGGCACCGCCCTTGGCAACGGTGCGTCGGTCCTGCCGGAAGTGGGTGGCGGTCTTCGCATTATCTGGAACGATCATTTGCGGAACGCCGCCGAAGAACTCCAACGCGTCAGCATGGGCTTGATTCCACGCATCCTGCCTCATGTTCGCAAACGCCTTGGCGAACACCATGGACGAGAATGGCAACGAGGCGACGAAGAAGAACGCTTTGAACTGCTCGCCAGTCACCGTGTCAACCACCGTCAAGGTCGGACCAGCCCAGTCAACGAACATGGCCTTGCCCGGCTCATGCTGCAGCGTCGCCACTAAATCATGGGTCCCCGCGTGCTGGTGGAACTTCGAACAGAACTGGGAATAGCTGTATTTCCTCAGCCCATCGTCCAGATCCGTGTATTTCACCCAGGCTTGCTGCAGCGTGAAGAACCGATTGCACTGCAGCTGCTCGGCAACCAGGGCGAAGTCCAGTTCAGAATAGTTCGAGCTGATCATTTTGCGCCGGTCCGGGACGATCTCCGCCAACCTGGCGTGGGTAATGCCAGCGAGGTTCTGCACGGTCATCTGGTGGGTGTCGATGGCTTTCTTGACTGCTGAAATGCCTCTTCAAGAGCAGTTCACCGCGGCCGTGATTTCCGTGTACGTGTATCCATCGAAGAGCATTTGCATGATGCGCCGATAATCCATTTTCCAGGATTCTCCTTGGGGCAGGGATACTCCCTGGAACCCTGCGTGGTTCACAACGGGGAATATCCATGACTAGAAAAACAGCGGTCGGTGACCATCAGTACCAACTAAGCAGAACAGCAGTACCATCTTGCAAGAACAGAAGTACCCGAAAGCGCTATTCTGCAGCTTCCTGCCGGTGGGCGCAGAACGCGACGAACGTGGTGATCCTCGGCCGGTCCAGCGTCGGAAAAACCTATCTGGCTCAAGCTTTGTTGAACGCAGCCTGCCGGCAGGGGTTCACCGCTCGGTATTTCAGGTTGGATGATTTGGCGAATCATCTGTCGGTGTTTCAGCCTTCTGACCCGGAGCGGTTGCGGTCCATTCAGAAACTGCATGACTACTAAATCCTGCTGCTGGACGATTTTCTGACCACGCCGATTAGCAGTCATATTGCCAGTGAGCTGCTAAACATTCTCGCAGTTCGGGAATATCGGGGGTCGACGATCATCATTTCGCAGTTCGATCCTCCGGACTGGTACCGGTCGCTACATGATGCGGTGATCGCTGAGTCGATTCTGAATCGGTTGGTTTCGAAAAGTGAGATGATCCAGCTCGACGGGCCGAACATGCGCCGGCATGACGACAGCACGTACAAGGCTGGTATCGAAGTGTAATAGAGGGTGGGCAGTAGTGCATGGATCTGGGTGGTTTCAAGGTGCTATCCGATCCACGCACTACTGCTACCGGGTCGTTACACAGGTGCTACCAAATACGTCTGCTAAACATTTGGCACCTTGGGACAAGGAAACCTCAGGTCAGCAAATATAGATGTTACTCAATCACTTACCATGGCACGACACAGGTAGGACCGCAAAGAAAACGCGTGTAGCTAGTGGGGTGTCCTAAGACTAGGAGCTGGACAGCTGGGAATATTTCAGGGCGCCACTTAGCAATGGGATGTAACGGCAGCGCACTGAGGGGAACGAATGATGCACCGAATCAGCTGGCAGAGATAAGAGCCTTATGTCGACGCCAAGTCGAAGTCAAAGTGAAACCCTTTTTCTGATAATCATGTTGAGAATTTTTCGACTCGGTGCCCAAACTAATTGTAGAAAATTCAGAATAATATGCATGTCTGATCGACTTGTCCAGTACGACCTCACCGGCTGCTACAAAGCCAGGCGCTGCGCAAATAGACTCTATCCAAAGATCACTCTTGTCCTCTGCCCAAACTATACATAGTGCATAGGCAACGATCCGACCACTGTCGATAGCAACTAGAGAATTGTCCAAAGAAATGTTCCGATGGCGATTCCATCGTTCAATCACAGTATCGGCAGAAGGGGTATCCATAGCGAATGGAAAGCGGCTAACAAAAACTTCAGCCATTTCTCTGAGGTCATGAACAGTTGGCGCACGTAACGTCCATGTTCGGTGGTTGTCTGAAACTATAGTATGAGCATCCGCCCGACAAAGAGGTTTCGTGAACTCAGAAATCTCACCATAAGTAAATCCTCGATGTGACAACATATCAGATAGCTGTGGATCGTTTGAATCAATCCAGACTTCGATGAGCTCGTTGCTTTCAATACGACCAATTCGCTCAAGGGCCGCATCTAGCAGGATCGAACCGTAACCTAAGCTACGATATGCACTGAAAACTGTGCCCCAGAGCGTAACCAAAGTAGGGCGGTGAGGTTCATTTGTAATAAATATTCGAACAAAACCTACATATACCGATCCATCTCTGAGTGAAATAACCAAATTTTCTTGACACGCCGAAAAAAAATCAACAAAAATCCTAGTTTCATCGTCAATATCAGATTTCATACCAGCATTTGCATCAATTTGACATCTCAGTAATTCACCCATCTTGGGCGATAAAAACTCGATTTTAGGCATTATTCTCCAAAGTAGAATTTATGGCTCGAAGCAATAATTCAGAAATAATTAACGGCTCCACCTCACCACCGTTTGGACTAAATTCAACAATATCAAATCCAATAACTCGCAGAGATCTGGCAATACTAGTTACCACCATAACCAGCTCATTAAAACCCCAACCACCTGGTAAAACCGTTCCAGTTGCGGGCATCACGGAGGGATCTAGAACATCAACATCAATCGTGATATACCAAAAAAGATCATCGGAAAGTTCTTCAACTAAATGTTCAATTCCATAATCGAAAATCGATGAAGAAGAAAAATTTTTGACCTTAGGATGCGGTTTGGGCGCCGTAGGTGTGATCTGGCGTTGACCTATTTGAACTACCTGAGCAACTCGTTGGTTGGAGACGATCCAACCAAGAAAGTTACCGTGATGTACATTCTCCAGACTGTCGAACCGTGCATCATGGTAATCGTAGTGAGCATCAATATGGATAATTCCCAATTTGCGTTGGCATTCTTGAGAAAGACCGTTCACAGCTCCCAAAGTAATAGAATGATCACCCCCCAGCATTACAGGGATGGCTCCCGATTTGAAAATTCTGGAAACCGCCTCAGCGATCTGCCCGAACTTTGCTTCATGGGTGCCCTCCGGAAAAGGCAAGAGGAGATCACCAAGGTCACCAATCCTCATACCCGATAAGCTAATTTCGCCCCGCGGGTCATGTATATCAGGGATAACACCTGTAGGTCCACAGTTGAGGAACACTGAGCTGTATTTACGCACTTCATTAGGGCCGAATTGAGAGCCTTTGCGATATGTTGCTCCCGAATCACTGGGCACACCCAATACGACAACATCGAACGGAAACTCCGAAAGGTTCTCCAACGAAATAAGTGGCGAGCCGAAGACGCCGCGAGAAAGCCGGCTTGATGAGCTTGCTTGGATCGCATCGACAAGAATTCCGCGACTAAACAGACCCTCAACCGTTTCAATTAACACCTGTTTGTGGCCTGCATTCACAACATCCGCTAACAAGTTATCTAGGCAAGTAGCTATAGCGAAGCGTTCAATTAGTCTAATTGTACTTGTTGAAACATAAACTTGTTCATCACCCTCAAAACCCGACAACATAATTTGATCATTTAGTGACGATTGAGCGATCTTGCGTACATTAGGGTTCACAACAAGTAGTCTGTTACCTTGAAGCATGATTCCCCTTTAAACGTCTGGCCGAGGCTGCATCGTCGATGAGCTTACGGTAGTATCCGTCAACTCCAATAAGTTCTTCATGTGATCCATCTTCAACTACAGTCCCATGGTCCAGAACAAGGATTCTGTCCGAAATTGTTGCGGATTCAAGGTTATGTGCAATTTCAATCACAATGGAATCCGGTAATTGCATTCTCAGCAAATCTTTAAATGCTTTGATTACTGTGGACGGTATCCCCGCGCTTACCTCATCGAGTATGAAAACATGTGGTCGGATAAGTAGAAGTCTAGCAAGGGCGACCTGACGGCTCTGAAGAACAGACAGTTCAAAATTGTCAGGACCAAGTAAGGTATCCAAACCGTCGGGAAGCTCCAGAACCCAAGACACTGCACCGACAGATGTCAAAGCTAAGAGACAATCGTCGTCAGTAGCATCTTCATTGGCAACGAGTAAGTTAAATCGAAGTGAATCCCCAAAAATATGGTCCTCTTGCGTGACCATCGATACTACTTTTGGCAAATTAACACCATATGAAGTTATCTTTTGACCGTCAATTAAGATGTTACCGGAACTTGGACTCAAAACCCCCGTAATGAGCTGCGCCAAGGTGCTCTTTCCTGCACCTGATGCACCCACTAAAGCGACATGATCTCCTGCCTCGATACTCAAATCAAGATGCTCGATTACCAAATTATTAGTGTCGAAGCCAAAGCTCAGATCCTGAATGTCAATACCCGTGTGCGCCCTTGGTTCAATACCGGAAGGCTCTTGCTTCGTCGCGGATACTCCCAATAATCGACCGAAGGCCGCAGCAGCTGACTGTACCTCGCCGAACCAATAAATCAGGTCGTCCAGTGGTGTAAGGACTGCTTGCATAAGTAGAACAACAGTCGTCACTTCACCGATGGAAGCTTTTCCAAGATGAACCAAGAAGGCACCAACGACGAGAGTAAGTAGAAGAGGAAGGTGATACCCAATCTGAACACCAGGAATCCATCGTTGCTCAAGCCTCAGCGTTCGCAAAGACTGTTTTTTAGCTTCAGAAACCGACTCATGAATCTTACTCTCTCGAATGGATTCAAGCCCCAATGTCTCCACAATAATGGCGCCACGCACTGTCTCCGCCGTTGTAGTCGTGACGTTAGCTGACGCTTCAAGCTCAGCAGCATAAGCTGCAGGTGATTCACTGACATAACTACGGGTGAAAAATATTATAAAAGGTAATCCAAGAAGCGAACAAAGGCCTAGATAGGGATTGATAATAAATGCAATAACCACAGTTAGAATTGTAGTTAATAGGCCACTAATCACTTCAGGAACACCGGTACGAACGATTTCTTGAACAGCAGTCATGTCCGTGGTTGCTCTGCTCAAGATATCGCCAGTAGGAACCTTTTCCAATTCCCTGTGGTCCATGTACGTCACGGCTTGGACGAAATCTTCCCGGATGGCAGAGAAAATCTGTTCACTGAACCTAAAGGCTACTCTAGCGAACAGCAGTGTTAACCCAAATTGGAGCACAACTGAGAGTGAAATGAATATAAGAGAAATCCAATTATAATCACTTATCGGCGCAAAAAGTTGATCGATTGCGACGCCGAAAAAGTATGCCGGAAGAACCGCAACTACTGAAGTAATGAGCTGAATTGAGCAGATTAGAACAATTTTTTTTCGATGCAGCTTTGATAAACGGATGATACTTGCGACGACTTCTTTACGTGAGGATATAGGAAGACGATTCAATACATGACTCCTTTGTATTCAAATAGCGTCTGAGATAATGGTTGTCATTCCAGCTCTAGATGTACGCAGTTCGCGTAATACAAGAAGCCGGGTTACAGAATCCAGCGCGCTAAAAGGTTTATCTAAGATAAGGTGTGGCACCTTGCCAACAAGCGCACGGGCCAGGGCCAGACGTTGCCGCTGTCCCCCAGATAAAGTCCTGCCCGAAGTCACGATCCAATAGTCTAGACCTTCTGGAAATTTCCTAATGAACTCGGCAGCCTCAGCACATTCCAATACATCCCAAAGCTCTGTGTCGGTCATCAATGAGTGAGGGTCTATTATCGACCGGATGGTGCCAGAAAGAATTTGAGAATCCGAAGGGCTATATCTTAACGATGCTGAAAGTTCAGCTCTGCTTAATGTAGAAAGCGGGACACCACCAATCGCAACCGTTTCTCTGGCATGAAGCCCACCCAATCGTTGAGCTCTATTCTCATCAAGATCAAGGATTGACAATGAATTCTCAGAAAAGTTCTCATTCGTTTGCAAATCCATCAGGTTCCCATACGAAACAGGTGACGATGGGGTCGAGTTACTGCTTACTTCTTTGATCTCTATATTCTTCAGCTCGGCCAATACTGAGTCGATCTTGGCTGCTGAAACCTTAAACTCCGAATGTGTTGAAGTATAGCCAGCAAAAATTTCCAGAGGCGCAACTAGAAAAACAGATGCTCCGTAGAACATCACCAATTCGGACGGTTCTAAATATCCTTGACCCACCAAGAATACGCCGGCCCATACTAAAACGATAAGCAGCAAACCAGGAAGAAGGACGTTAAGCGCGACCAGCAAGGCCTGAACTTGAGACACTTTAATCCCTGCGGCTTCAGTCTCTCTTGACCGAGAACGGTAAAAATTCAAGAACGCCCTATGCCCACCAATCGCATGCAAGACTCTTAAGCCCAACCCCAGTTCTGCACTCATGTTCGTGAGAAGCACAGTCGTTGAGCGATGCGCATCTTCTCTTTCGGCCAAAGTGGTGCTTAAACTCGAAATGGTCCACATGAGGAGGGGCAGAGCGACGAGAATAATTATCGTCAACCACAGAGATGTCATTGAGAGATAGACAATAATGACAACGAATGAAACAGTAGCCGCTACCAATTTAGAACGCACAATGGCGAACACGGCGGCGTTGTCTGCGTCATCGCTGACTATAGTCGCAATTTCTCCCGAGTTAAACTGCTTTGCAACCACCCTAGATCTTCTTGAAACAACGATAGCGACATTCTGGCGAATTAATTCAACGATACTAATTCGAAAAGTCGCTCCTAAAACGTGCTGCAGTACACTGAATGTTACTCCCGAAATTAAAGCAACGGACAAAAGTGTGAGGTTGAAGACAAGTTGTTTCAAATTGTCCGAATCTGCAAACTTTAAGGAATTAGAGATAAACAATGGAACTAGTGCAGCAGAAACGGATGCGAATATAGAAAAACATATATTCTGCAACATTAGTTTTTTCCTGGAGAGAATTATTGATTTTACAGTATTTTGACGCAATTCCATAACTCAACTTCTAAGGTAATTGTAATGGTTTAATTTGTGGGTAGTTTTTGCGAATGCCCTCAATGCCACCTTTGGACAATTTTCGCATTATATGAAGAAGAGTAGCAAGAGAAGGTCCTAAAACAGCTCCTGCCGCGATTTTGAATATTCCGACATCATCACTATTGTTTGGCACTATCGATTCGAACCGGGTATTTCTGAATCCAAAACTAGAACCATGCACAACTTGCAGATTAGTACTGTAGATTTCTTCCCTCAAGGCAGCCAGAAGATAACCATGATATTGCAAACTCTCGTTCTCCAAGGAGATGATTACAAAGGGCGCATTCCCCTTAGCTTCAGCTGTACTTGGATGGGAAACGCTACTAACAAGCCCGGTGCACTTGCCTAATTCCTCTGCAACCAGTTTATTATTCCGAAAGACCCTTGCAGCATGTATTTTGCTCCATTTTGGGGACAATAAAAACGGTGCATCCAAAGAAGCCAAGTCAGAGGCACGTAGTCCTAAGCCTAGGATCCCTCGGAGTGCACGTAACGTCTTCCCGAGGCTCACCGCGTCCAACTTTTGAATCGTACTCGACTTTATCGAGAAAATATCTATTATACCCAAGTTTGCAATTTCAAGACCACTTTGGTCCAATTTAAGACCTGAGCGATACTCAATCAGAATCGGGTTGCCGTTTATATTTGAAAGCAATTCCAAAAAAAACCGAGTATTCCATCCCGGTCCAGAAAGTGTCGTATCAATAATGATGTACCTTGGACAGCAACCTAATTGTTTCCAAGAATTAATTAGATCTTCTAGATTAAGTACCGATAAGGAATGTCCATAAACTATAGGTTCTAGCAGAAGTATATCGGGCACTGACTCTTTGTCCATTAGACCCAATTCTCGAATTGAATCTACCTCTAAAGTACTAAATAGCTCGTTGTCGAAAAAATCCAATAATTTCGATGTTTCAAAATATTTACCTGCGGATACAAGCCGTAGGGGTCGATTCGAAGTAGGACGCAATATATGGCAGAGAGTTGAAAGCACCAAATGTAACGCTCCCATAGCAGATGACGTCGCTATGCTCTCCGTCTCCCACCCTACAATCTGTTCTAATCGCTTTTTTAGTTTCTTTTCGACTTCCAATGCTGGAATGCTGCGTTCATAGGCATGGTCTAGTGGCGAACCGCTGGGAAGAAATCGGTTCTCTGTAGAGCTAGGTGACCTATAAAAGGTTTTCTCGATGGTCTTACCCCGCTCAATCAGTAATTTTCGTATTAACTGAGAAAAGGTATTCAAACTTGCTTCAAAGGCGATGTCGGAGTCAGAACAAGTTGAAGAAATTAGATCGCCTAGTCGATTCCATTCTTTTGCATCATAAGAATCTTGAGCGATAACTTCGCTTACCATGCCCAGGAGCAACTCTTGCTCTTCTAGTAAGTCATAACTAATTTTGCTCATTTGATAAAGGTAGTTTCTCGTTCAGAGAAAATATATTCTTTTGGCTTCGGAATACGATTGAAATCCCTCGAATTAGTCATGGTATACGCTCCAGAGTTTGTGAATACCACTTTGTCATGCACAGATAATTTTGAAACTTGGAAAAGTTTCCTTTTGCCGAATAGGTCACTACCAAAAAAGTCGTTTTCGTAGAGGGTGTTACCAGCCAAAAGATACGGGCTTTTCGCTGATTCGGTACTTAGCGATCCCAGTTTGAACACTTTTGGTAAATGCCACGGTGTGAGATTCCAACTGGATGCATTTAGTGTTGCAACATTGCAGCCGAAACCCGAATGATTGTCTTCCGTTGCTGTCACTTCAGTCACCAAGTATCCATGCGAACCAAGCGTAGCTGCTCCAGGCTCGAAAACAATCTCGATATCTCGATCGTTTTGTGCCACCCACGATTCAACCATACTGTTAAGTTCTTGAAGGGCGCTAATAGCCCGCGAGCGGCTCACGTATAACGAGAAGAAGCCACCCCCGAAGTCGATACTCCTAACCCCCTTATAGAAGGTAGCCGTGGCAAGAAGTACTTTCGCCTTGTAAAGTAAGTGCTCGGGCGTCATCTGTCCTGTATGCGTATGTAATCTGATAATCTTTCCGGAATTTTCATGATCCAGATTTTGAAGTTTGTGATCAGCTGGTAGTATTCCGAATCGGCTATTCGTGCCGAAGGTTGTGGTACGGTCGTCAATATGGTCTGGCAATGGAATTCGAAGTCTAATACCAACATCGAGATTGGGCTCCGATTCCCAAAAAGCCTGTAGTTGATCGATGGAACTAGCATCAACTGCCATACCAAAGCCTGCTAGTTCGATAGCTTCAGCAGAGGTAAAACTCGGTCCCGTAGCAGTAATCTCCCGAAATCCGGCATCTCTTGCGAGATGGAATTCTCCCATAGAAGCGACGTCAGCGCCTAAACCTTTCCTCGCTAGAAATTCGAGGATCTGAGGTGTATGGCAGGCTTTAACAGCGAAGTTGAGCTTCGCGTTTCTGACTTTCCCGATGTCTTCCTGGAGAATCGATAATGAACGATCCAGATTTTCGAGGTCGTATACTATTGCTGGTGTCATAACTCCATTGAGACTTGCAATTAGTTCCCAGCTCGGTCCAACAACAAGAGGCTCTACTGGGGATACCGTGGCAAATTGATCCAAAATGTTACCTAACTGTAAAGAGAAATTGCGGTGCTGCAGAACAGTCTGCAGCACCGCAACACCAACGTGGCTACTTAGTAGCTGGCCGGGTCATAAGAGATTCAGAGAAATCGGTCCGAATCTCACGTACGCCATCAGTCACGTCGATATCAACTAAGTCCAGACTGTCGACTTGGATTTCTTCATTGGTGAAGATGCTTGCCAACTCAGCTTCCAATGATTCGATCGTTGCCATTGTTGCTCCTTCTTGTTCACATTAACTTCCTTGCGTGGAAGTTCGCGACTGGTTGTCACGTCCTTACGACGAAAGACTTTCTGCGCAATAGCGCAGGCTTCCTCCACCGAAATCTACATTCCCGAGATCATCTACACATGCTGATAACCAACTGATTAGCTCCAGACCTTCGGCTCCAAGCTCTTTCTTGAACTCAGGAGTTTTCGCTGCTTGAGAAAAATGGTCAGCACGCGACCAAGAAGATACCAGAGAATTTCTTATCTGAATCGACTGATCGTCTCCCAGAGCCATCAGCATACTGAGGTAGAAAACTGTTTGATGTGTATACACATGGAACGCCGCGAGACATCTGTCAATTGAAAATTCACGAGGTTGATTACCAGTGCTCCCCCAAGGAACCGTTATTGTTGCGCTTTCACTATCTTTATAATCAATTTTTAGAATAGTGCGAGTAATGCAAATATCATTAAGTTTTTGATGTAAGGACTCGTGAAGAATTAGCTCAGCTGCTTTAACTGGATCTCCTAGTACATCCTCATTAATAAAAATAAGCAATGGAACGGCAGAGCTGTATCCACTGAGCAGAGCACCATTGAACAGTGCTACCTGCGGAATGCCTATCAGTACATCACTTGCAATGGCTGGCACGGTTTTATACAAAAAATCAACCGACTGTTGTAAAAGCTTACGCGTATGCGGTGTAATCTTGGCAGCAACAACCTTGCTTCCATCAGGATTTTTCTCCATTCCTTCAGAAAATGCTGACAAGACTTTCTTGGATACTCTATTACGTGTCCAATCGTGCGGAATCTGAAGGACTTCGGCCGCTTCCCAGAGTTGTATATCAGGTTCATGGCTGTTCAATTCCTCAAGAAAATAGCTGTAATCTTCGAGGGTTTTCTTAGCGCTAATACGATCCCCGGCCTGTGCCAACTTAAGTGCCTGGTCAAGGTGCGCACGTCGCAAACTCTCAATCTGAGGCGACGCGCTTCTTAGCAGCAGCTGGTTATCTATCCCGAGATGTTCCGATAGAATTC
The DNA here is from genome assembly GCF_001302565.1 of Glutamicibacter halophytocola. Classification (NCBI taxonomy): domain Bacteria; kingdom Bacillati; phylum Actinomycetota; class Actinomycetes; order Micrococcales; family Micrococcaceae; genus Glutamicibacter; species Glutamicibacter halophytocola. Next base: position 313,942 of record NZ_CP012750.1, on the reverse strand, counting down.
TTGCAGTTCCAGCATAATAGGTTTTAGCCGTCTGTATGATGGCAGAATTTGATCCAAACTTACCGGTGGTCAATAACAGGGTAGTTTTATCGCAGAGCATTTCCCAAGGTTCACTCTTTGTCTGAGATGTACGAAAATCAGCCATATCTTACTTTCGTCCAATCGTGACTAATCCTGAAGTTTCTAGCTGCCTTAAGCGAATTGAAGCAATTCTTTGAGCATTCGAGACAAATTTTCCCAATGACTCAGAAATCTCGCCAAAATTGTGACCATCAGAAAGTTCAAGGATGTACCATGAGATCCGGTCAAGAACGATTATGCTGAGAGGTTCGGACCTGAATACAAAAGCGGCCGATCTATCAGCGAATGCATCTAGAGTCCATCCGTCAGTTCGCTCCACCAACTCATTAGACACTATTTGGTCCGTTTCCATCTCTTTCCTTCAGAATGTTCAGACCAGACCGACACTCAACGGTTCTGTAGAAGTGTTGCTGGTTCTTTAGGTTGATAAATCTAAAATCCAAAGTCAAACTACCGTTGAGTATACATGGATCACTTGTGATCGACAACACGTTTAGCTTCTTTGTGTAGTTCCGGGAGTGACGCTCTAACGACTCCGTGGTTGCACCTGGGTTATCAACTCGATGCTCATTAGTGATAGTCGACCAGTCAAACCATTCGTAACCTAGAATTCGCAAACTGCCTAACATCCGTTATGTTATTAAACTAGCGAAGATGGATTGTGAAATTACAGGTTCACGTCGAACATACTGTTTTTTGCAACAGCATTCGGTGAGTATTGAAACTATTATAGAGACTTTGATCAACTAGATAAGAAATGAAAATAGTTGACCTTTGTGGACCGAGTGCTTCAGGCGTCGAATGTTGCAAGTGGACTTTCGACCAAATGTTAAATTACTTGAACGCTCTGAGAATTAGACAGCGATTGATCCAATCTACAACACTCCAAATTATTGAACTATCGTGATCTATCAGACCCATTCAAGAGGTGCATTACACGCTTCTGGGTGGTTTTCGAAGAATATACATACTGATGGTTATTAGAGAAAGGATACATTTTAATGATGAGTATTAAAAGGATGAAACCAAATTCAGGGTGGATAGTGCATGATCAAGTGCTGGCACGGACGCCTTCTCTCAATCCTTCATCACCGGCTCTTACTCATATCAGAAACGACGATATTGAATCGCTTTGGAAAAGCAAATTTATTCGCGATGCTATAAGACAAGCTTCTCCGACGCTTTACGCAGAAATTTGTAAGATGCCTAAATCTGGTAAAAAACGCGACAAAATCAAACGTGCGCTCGGTTCGTACTTACTTCGAATGACCACACGGCCTACGCCATTTGGATTACAAGCAGCGATCGGGGTTGCAGATGTAGAACAACCTGCGAGAACCGTAGCTCCCAAAAAGCTTTCAGTAGTGGATATAGCTCCTACAGAAAGTCGAAACAACGTTCTTGGTGAAAAAAATAACCTTTTGGTAGGCATTAACCCGTCAATCAGCATTCAACTTGACACGCTAAAAGTTATTTACCAGGTACCTGGGCAGCAAAAGAGAATCGAGATTGAATTAGATTCACGTTTAAGTCGAATACTCACTCACTTCAAAAGGCCTCAGCTAGTCAAGGGTGCAATAGCGTCCAGTTCGATTCTGAAGCTAATTGACATCGGACTTTTAGTATCTAATGAACGTCCTAGCATTCCGAACAGTCCTCTTAAAAGGGCCAAAGATCTTTCTACCAAAGTATTGATCTGGGATAATCCTCCGTCAATCAGTAACGATATTAGTGAACGTATCGCTAAAATATCGCCCGGTTTGGCTAAATTAAGTTCAGCACATGCTTATGATCAATCAGTCAAAGAATTTATTGATAAGTTTGATGATAAGTTTTCGTGGGAGCTTGTACCGATTGACATAGTATTTGACGAACTTTACGGCATCGGCACAATAGCTGATCGTCAAATTTCCCCCTACCCAGATTTCCTTGATCTTCAGTATGACTTGTATTCAAGGGCTAAAGGTTCATCATCCGTTGAGCTGCTTGATGAAGACATTAACAAGTTAACTAATTCTAGAAATGCCCTTGATAATTTTGATATTTTTGTTCACATAGACTCTAAGAATAGCAGAAACATCTCTTTCAGTCCACGAGGATTGACGGTTCATGCTGGTCGAGCCTGGAGCCGATTCAGTAGGTATTCCGATGAATTTCTTGCTGCGGTGAGGCATGTAAACAATCTTGTTACAGAACTAGATTCTAAACCTGTATTGTTAGATTACTGGCACGACTCAATGATTGAAATTTCAGCTGGAGAATCAAACATTGAACACGTGCTAGCTTGGTCCTCTCTTGTTGGAGAGGATCGAATTTCTATTTCTATTCACGATGTTTCCATGCGCGTAAGAAATGGAAATGTGCAATTTTTTGATTCAAGAACTTTGGAGAGGATCTATTTTAGAACAAACCATTTGGTTTCGACAAGCAGTGCTCCTCGAATTCTTGATTCTCTCTATCGATTAAGCCATGAGAATCTACATGACTTACGTTGGAACTGGTGGTTTAAAGACTTCAAACCAGCCTATTTTCCACAGATCACCTACAAAAATGTTGTCATTAGTGAAGAAAAGTGGCGAGTTCCTTCCAATATTCGCGACCAATCGATGCTTATTAGTTGGTTGAAAGAGTCTGGAGTTCCACGAAAGGTTCGGTTGGACAATGATGAACTAGGCACAAGCTACGATCTCAATTTTTCTCTTGACCGAGATCTATTGCTTCAGTCGCTGAATGATACAGACCGATATATTTCAGGATCTGGCATTGATATATGGGATGATGACGGCACGATGGAAGTAGTTTTCTCAGTATTCAAGGATAGGTCTACTTGTACTGCCTCTGATCAAGTCTCCACACATCATATTTCAGATGGAAGTTGCCCACAAGAATCGGCTTGGTTATCAATACATGTTCCGACAAGAAACTTGGCTGGCGAAAATCTTTTGCTAAAAAGGATCTATGCAGAGTTTGTTGGTGTAGATTGGTTCTTTGTTAGGTACAACATTCCTCGACGTCACCTTCGTGTTCGCATTTCAAAATCGATTCCCATTGATAGAACTTTCAAATTCTTTGATTTTTTGGTATCTCGCCATCTAATACCCAGCTATAGTATGGAAGTTTACACCCCTGAAGTTGGCAGGTTTGGCGGTATGGAACATCTCATTGAATGGGAAAAGTATTTCGTTCAAGATACGTCGTCGATATTGTCATTCTCAGAGTGCCTTAATGATGATATATGTATACCTCAAGAATCTGATATCGCTATTTTTCAGGCATCGCTTGAAATTTTTAATCAAATTATTTCATTGTGTGCCTCAACTGATAGATGCATGAGAATACTTGATTCGTATCGTCGACAACCTAAGCTGTTAGGAAAGTCTGCTTCTGAAAGACGATCGAGATTTTCTCATTACATTCTCAATTCAAGTCCCGGCATTGGCACCAATAGATTGGCGTCTCCTCCAGCGATTGATTCCAAGCATATGAGCGATCTCGAAATTTTTTCAGCAGTTCATCTTCATTTGAACCGTCTGGGTTTTTCTGTTCAAATAGAAGATATTGCTATCGATTGTGTTGTTGCTGCCCTAAGGGCTCTTTGTATTAGGAATAATGTTTAGCGACACTGCTATTTCCTTATAAGTACAGTTTTGAATACGCGCGGCGACTTCCCTCTAGGTTAGATCTGCCAGTCTTCATGCACTGCACAACCCATGATGTTCTTCTTCCTTATCCTTGATTGATGCTTCTTGCCTGCGATGGCATTACCCCGCCACCGGGTAAGGGCTCCGCTCAGCTGGGGTGTAGGCAAGCAACTCGTTATCTGCGCAGATCGCACCAATCGCCCGGCTAAGGAGCATCTGCCCAATGGACATACCTCGATGCACCGGGCAAAGGTCATGCTCGTACCTGTGTCGTGCCATGGTTTAGTAACCCTTTCGCATAGTCTTGACTACCGACTCAAGATCTGCCAGAAGCTGCGCAGCATAGATCGCCATTTGCCCGTTGATCAGTACTTTCGCTGACCGGACAGCCTTCAGATCAGTGATCAACCTCTTCAACGGCCACCCTGTCAGTTCCTGCAGATGCCGGCCAATCTCCAACGCAGCGAACACCACGCTCAGGTGCGTGTCGATGGAATCCTTCTCCCGATGGATGGTCGGCCCGGCCCGCAGGTCTGACTTCGTCATCCTGAATGACGCCTCCACCTGCCACAGATCGTGATAAGCACTCATCACCTGCGTGGCTGGAATAGTGTCGACCGGCAGGCTCGTCACGTAGCCTTTGAGCCCGGCCAGCGTCCTGGCCCGTTCAATGACCTTCTCATCCAGCTCTTTCTCAGCCCCGCTCACCTTCATGAACCGCACTTTCTTCAACGGTGCTTTCCCCTCAGCTACCGCTAGCGCTGTGCGCTCCATAAGGTTGATATTTCGGTTGTCTCTCGCGAAGCGTTTAGCTGACCACTGGCAAACAATCCTGCGTTCCCGTCCGTTCTTCCCTGCACCCATCACCCGCGTGGATTCAAGCCTCTGACCGTTGGCGAACCTGTTGCCCTTAGTATCGGAATGCTCCTGCAGATCATAGGGTGGTTTGGTCAGCCTGGACCCGACAATGAACTTGAACCCAGCGTCCTCGATCGCATTCAAGTCGTTGGCCGACAGCATGCCAACGTCAGCGACCACAACGAGGTCGGTGATGCCGTGACGTTCCTGGAACTCTTCAAGCACGGGGATGATCGTGGTGGTCTCTGCCTTGTTCCCTTCAAACTTATGAAGCTCCAACGGGAAGCCTGCCGGGTCCACGAGCAGGCCGACCTGGATCTGCGGGTCGACGCGGCGTTCCTTGCTCATCCCGACCTTGCGCAGCTTGTCTTTGTCTTTCGCCTCAAAATGCAGGGTGTTCACGTCATACATCACCAAGGAGGCCAAGCCCGCGGTTGCTGACCGGTAAACAACCATGGCTTTGGCCAGCTGGTCACGGTAGTCTTTCTCAATACAGGATCCCAGACTGCGGAACAAGGTCCGCTGCGACGGGTGAGGCGCGTCGATATCTTTCAGGACACGGATGGTGTCTGCTTTGGACGTCGGTTCGGTCAGCCTGGCCAGGACCATCCCTTTGAACGCCGCATCAGCAATGACGGCAACCCAAGCCGCTCATACGCGGCGTCCAGCACTTCCCAAAGTATCGCTGCGGGTGAAGCGACGACTTTACCCGTGGAACTGACAACCTGAGGCTTTCTATCTGGTGGCTTTTGCCCAAGGGTAGCCTCATGCCAGTTAGCAACATCGGTGGTGCGTACCGCTATTTTCTCTAGGTCGCCTAGGTCGAAGATCTGCTACCCCGGACGCAGTCGCGCCTCGGCTTGAGTCAGGAGAATCCCTAGTTCAGCGTCATTATGGGCGGAGTCGAGGTGCGCAATGCCGGTGACAGTGCGGCCGGTGCGATTGATGATCTGCACGGCGACGGCACCTGAGGCGGTGCGTACCCTCCGGATAAATCTCACGGCCATGATGACACTTTATGACACAGCCACCCTTTAGTGACCCTTTGTAACGCGTTGGGACAAGGAAACCTCAGGTCAGCAAATATTGATGTTATTCAATCACTTACCAAGGCACGACACATGTTATAGACCTACACCGTTTCACACTTGTTATTGAGGCCGCGAAAGAACTCCCTCGTACAGGCTGGCACGTCGCAGATGCCGGATACTCCCTAGCCTGCCCACCGCTCTACGATTTGACATTGCAAGTCGACTTCTTCATACACTGCGTAGCCCCTCTTCCTGGTCAATTATTGATGATTCATGCTTGCGTGAAGCGCCTAGATGGCGAGCGCGAGGCGTTGTTTTTCTTCGATGTGCAGCCGTGCGCGTTTTGGAACCTTGATGGTTTTGAGGTCGCCGAGCATTTTGTGGATTTGGGTGTAGGCGGTGTGGCGTTCGTGGTCGGTGGCGCCGGCTCCTTCTGCGAGGGTGAGTAGTGCGCGGATGCGCTGGATGGTCTTTTGTTCCTTGGCTGGGATTTTGGTGGTGCTGATGCGCTGGGCGTTGGCGTAGGCGGCTTCCCAGGCGTCTTCGAAGGCTCTGACTGCTTTGGGGTATGGCAGGGTGTTGAGGTCTGTGTAGAGGTTGAATTTGGTTGGCATGCCGGGGATGGTGTTTTCTGCGTCCCGCATGGCGTGGTACAGGCGGCTGGTTGCTCTGATTTTGATGTCTGTCAGTGCGGGGAGGTCGAAGAGCATGTCCCAGTCAGTTTCAGCCTTGAGGACGTTCAAACGCATCGCTTCGTGGCGGTCGATGACAGTTTGCCAGCGCGCGGTGAGCTTTGTTTGCTCCTCATCCTGTGCCTTGCGCTCCATCTCTTGGGCTTCCAGCTGCTTGCGACGATGCAGTTTGCTGATCCCCCAAATGATGGCTGCAATCAATGCGATGGCTGCGACGGCCACACCGATCCAGAGGAGAACCACACCGATCCAGAGGAGAACTAGGAGCGGTGTTCCAGTATCGGCTGTGGCTGCTGGTTCAGGAAGTGGGGTTGGAGTCGGCGATGATGGCGTGGGTATTACGTCAGGTTCAGCCTCTTGGTTTTTCTGGCTTCCGCTGGCTCGGTTCCGACGCTCATAAGATTTGGCAGGATATACATTGTTGCGACGGCAAAACATCCAAAAAATATGGGGACTATGGCGAAGCCCATCGACCCGTTTCCTTGTATGGCTTTGAAGACGCATCCAAGGGATAACAGGACGCTCGTTATAAGTGCTATGCCTACAAGGGCTGGTCTTACTGTTTCTATCGTTTCGACGATATTCATTGCCTCCTGCTTCCTTTCATTCCCTCAGAGTTTCGCTTTGAGCATTTGCTCGGATCGATACTGAAGGGATTGGGTATTGGTCTTCTGTAGGTGCAGTTAGCCTCGGTCAGGGGACATACCGGTCACCGTGCTTGAAGTTTTATGTTCGATGGCTCTGAGGCAGTTAGGGCAAGTCACTTTTTGGATGTTTGTGGTGGTTGATGTGGTGAGTGCTGTACACCGGGCGATGAAGCTATCGTCAAAGGTGAAACCGTGGATCGACAGTTGATCGTTATCTAGGTGTATTTGCTGATCGTTCATCGTATTTCCTCACGTGCTATGTCACGGCGAGAAGTATTGCTGAGCTGAGAGAGCCGATGGCCAGAACGGTAAGGAGTAATTGCACCAGGGTGACAGCTCTAATGGAGAATCCCCCTTTTTTGTCTTGGAGGAAGATCATGGGAGCTCCTGAGCCTAGGAGCCAGAAGCTGAAGATTCCTAGAGCGGCTAATCCGGGTATTGTCCACATGTGGTTGCCGCTTTCGGTCAGACTATGTTTTGTGGGTTCAAGAACGTCCAAAGAGTGAATGAAGCCCACACCGCAGTTATGGCAAGGTAGGACGGGCCGCTGAGGCTTCGAATCCCCAACGTTCTAAGCACTCCGACGGTGTGGAAGATGAACATGATTAGTATCAATAGAGCCCAGATGCTCAGAAACCTGACTTACCGACTGCCCTTAGGCGAGGTTTGGGCTAGGCGTGCTGCCCGGGCTTGTTCTGCCTTGATTTCTTGTTCTTCGGCTTCGGCGAGACGGTCGATCCGTTCTTGTGCAGCTGCAGTTTCCCTCATCTTGGCTTCATTGATCCGCTGTTGCTTCAGCTCTTCGTAGTCGCTTAGTCGTTGTTCCAAATTTTTGGGCGGGAATTTTTGAATAAGCAAGATGAGCACTCGAAGTAGCAGACCAGCGCAGAGGGCGGCCACAGCTGCATGCGCGAAGGGCTTCGCCGGTGATTCCAAGGCGACGATGAGTGAGATTTTCGGCAGATAGATGAAGAGCAGAACCCACGCAGCAAAGGAAAGTGCGACCGACCAGAAGTTGATTGCCTGTCGTTCTAACCAGGTCATTGGCCACCCAAGAATTGACCGGCGGTCATAAGGGAGGCGTTCGTGGCGATCGAAGAACAGTGCAGTGGTTTCCCCGAAATAGTAGGAGATCGCTGTTCGTAGTTTCTCGTGCTCGATAGCGCTTGGCTCTGGTAGCCCTTGCTTCTGGCGTTTTTCCTTCTGCCGCTGGTAATTGAGCACCCGCCCAGCGATGTTCTCTGCCCCCTGGTATCTTCAACGATCATCAGGGAGAGCTCCTGAGCTTTCTTCGGGCTAGTCATGATCGGGGTTCCTCAGTGTTTGGGTTGGCTGGTGGTTAGGCGGCCGTAGCTAGGGCTTCTAGGCGATGCGTTGCGGGTGTCCAGAATTGCTGGTATCCGGCGTTGCCCATGTCTTCGGCGACGTGGGTTGTGAGATAACTGGCGCAGAGGTTTGCCGGGTTGATCTCTTTGACGTGTACCTGGGCGAAGTTCGCTGCGATGCGGGCGATCTGCAGGCTGTGAGATGAGCCGATGGTATGTCCCTCCTAGGACACGAGCCAGGCTGGCCAGGTGTAGGGGTTCTTCTTGATCTTGATGTGCGTGTACATGATGCTTTCCATTCGTTGTGGTGGTGGTCGTGGGATGGGTTTCATGAGATGGATCGTGGAACCTGCTTTCTGATGAAGGGTTAGCTGCTGAGTAGTTGGTCAGCTGGTGGTTCGGCCTTCTGGTGGCCTTTGATGGAGCTGTATGGAGCTTTGCCAGTGCGGCCGGCGTTATCGACGCTCACGGTTTTAGCGTTGGCCCTGAGCACCTGGTGCCAGTGAGGACCGATCAGGACGTAGTCTCCCGGGCTGATGGAGTCTTTGCAGTAGTTGCCGATGCGTCCAGCATTGATGTGCTCACGCTGCACGCTTTGCCAGTACTGGATCTGATCAGCAAGTGCTGCCATTTCTTCTTGAGTGCGAGTTTTTACTTCCCCGGACACAGGTGGAACGTCGCGTTCGTAGAGGGTGCCCCGGTTTGCGGTGTATCCATCGACAGACCGCTTGAGCTGGCGCATCTGTGCGGTGAGCTTTTCGATCCTGTTGGCTACTGTCTGCGGGCTATTCCGCGCGCCTGTCGCGTGTTTGGCAGATTCTGCTTTATCGAGCGCTTGAAGTGCTGCCTGATCGGCTTCAACGCTGTTCTTCCAGGCGGTGTTTGCCTTGTCGATTGCCTGCAGGTGCCGACTTTCCGAGTGATGGCCCGCTTTGACTGGTTCACCCATAGCTGGGAGACGGCGATGGGCTGCGAAGAAGGCTTGTTCAGCTTCGTTAGCTGCGTGCGCTTTCCGTTCTGCGACCTCTTGCAGGTGTTGTGCGCGCTGGGAAGCGCGTTTATCGCGGTCTGCTTCAACTTCCGCCATACTGCGTGCTGATTGATCGATCTGTATCTGGACGGTGTGGTTTGCTGCAGTGAGTGTTTTCGCGGTCTCCTCGATGATGTGCAGCTGCGGTGCATTGTCGCGGGACTGGGGGACATACCATTTTCCGAGTCCGCGGCCCCACTTCCAGCCGTGCGCTTTGAGGATCTCGTTGATCCCGTCCCCGCGTGACGTACCGTCGAGCAGCGTTCCGGCACTGGGTGTGTGCGTGATGGTGATGCTCATTGCCTTGTCTTTCTCAGTGCTTGGTGCGGTCGTAGACTGCCAGCGCGCCGTTATAGCTATGGCCCGTTTGGTTTTGGATGAGGCGCAGATAGCGCGAGTCGCTGGTGTGGGCGTGGTTTCCCCCGCTGGTATGCCATTCATGATCTGGTTTCCAGGTGTTGCTTGTGGTGTCCCAGTGGGCGGGTATGAGGTTGGCTTCTGTCTGTCCGTAGATCGTCTTGGTGCGAAGTAGCACAGGGGCTTCGATGTCTTCGTGCTGGGTGGTGGTGCCCTCGATGAGGTGATGGACTTCCCATTGCTCATCTGAGTAGTAGCCGACGAGGGTTAGCTCGTCATAGATGGCGCTGAGCCCGGTGTGGATGTAGTGGGGATTGTCTGCCGGGCGGAGGACCTCAAGGGTGAGGGTAGTGTGTTCCGGGGTACTCATGGCGTGCTCTCCTTCTTGTTGTCTTGGTGGCGGGCTAGGACGCTGGTGGCTTGGCCAATGAGTTGTTGGTGGGAGCAAGCGGCCCAGCTGGGGCGCTCGTTGGTTGCTGTGGTGCGGACGATTTCTTCCTCGATGACCTGCTGGCAGTCGCTGATCAGTCCGGTCAGTTCTTTTGCAGTGAGCGTGGCGAGGTAAGCGGTTGCTTCGCGGTTGTTCGTTGCTGCGAGTTTCTCGGTGTGCTGGGACAGTGAGTGGGTCATCGGGGCATCCTGTTCTGCTTGTTATGCGGTAGTTAGCTCTGTGTGCTGGCGGTTCCTGTCATGGGATTCTGAATTTTTTAGCGTTGAGCCCTTGGGCGGCCTGTGGTGGTGTTGCGGTTCCGGACCCAGGCTTCTGCGCTGGCTTTGAGGTAGAGGGCAACAGTGTTGGTGCTGAGTGCTACCGGCGGGAAGGTGGGGTCTTTCTGGGATAGTTCGCGCACGCGCTGGCGGGTAATGCCCGCGTGGGTGGCGATGTCGGTCAGGGTGACCAGATCGGGAATTTGCGCGGTGGCGTAATCGGCGTTGAAGTCCTTTTCTGTGCGTAGTGCCATCGTGGTGATTTCGGCTCCTGCAAGGGGGCCAGTGGTCAGCAGTTCTGTAGTCCGCTGGGCTGCATCGAGGTGTTCGGTAGCTTCGAGGGTGAGCGAGATGGTGATGCTGGCCAGGTTCTTTGGATCGATGGTTGTCGAGACCCCGTGATCAGTGAGATGCGCCGTGAGATCAAGTAGCTCGGCGTCTTCGTGCAGCGGCTGCGGGAGGGTCAGTTTGGTGTAGATATGCCAGGTGGTCATGGTGGTTCCTTTTTCTAGTGGTGGGGAGGGGTGGCCGCCGGGGCTTCCCGGCGGCCTTGCGACCTACTGCGGTTCGATGAATCCCTGCCGTTTGAGATCAGCCATGAAGTTTTTCCATGCTTTGTGATCACTCGGTGTCCGGTGGGTTCCGATGGTCAGCTGGTCTTTGTTGGGTGGGTAGATCATCCAGCCTGACTTGGTTTCCCTGACTCGGAATCCTTGGCGTTCAAGCTCTGGTATGAGCTTGCGAACCTTTTTTTCGTGTCGCATCTGCGAACCTCTTTCTCTTGATCTGACAAATACAACTTTACTAAAAGGCTTGTCACATGACAACTCTTTGTCTAGATTTATTTTCTAGGCACTGATTGTGGCCTCGGCGACCGTTCAAGAATCCGTGACAGAAAGCCGATCCAGACAGAGCTATCCCCTGAGTAATCAGGACAAACTTGATGTCCGGCGAGCGCCGTGGAAGAGAAAGGGATGTGATGATTTCACGCAAGCAGTTGGAACCGACCTTGGGTCGGCATGGCTTCTCGTTTGTCGAGGAGCCTGGTTTCCATAGTTTTCATCGCGTGCATCGTGATGGCGATGACCAGTATGTGCGGTTTTTTACGTGGTCTAACAAGGCGCACGCTGAAAAAGCGGGAATTCCGCGGGCCTATTTGGTGGTGGTGTTGCGTGAGGGGCGGTTTCGGCTCCCTTTGGTGCAGTGGCCTTCTAGTGAGCAGGCGCGGGTTCCGTTTGGTGAGGTGCTCGATGAGCTGGAGAGGGTTTTTCTAGGTCCTTTGGAGCTGGATGCTGCTTCACGGTCTCGGGTCTTCGCTGGATTGGAGGATCGCTATGTTCTGTAGTGGCGCGCTGGTGCGTGGCAAGTTGCGGTGGGCAGGGGTCTCTGCGCTGATCATTGGTCTGGGTTTGGGTGGTTGTTCAGCGGTGGATTCTGTGGATCTCTCGTCGTGGCATTCCAGTTCGATTGAATCGGTGAGTCCTTCGCTGAAGCAGGACTATTCTCTGGCGTTGAAGCAGCTGGATCAGGTTGAGGTGAAGGGACGTACCGCGAAAACTGGGTATGCGCGGGATCAGTTCGGCCAAGGGTGGAAGGACCCTGACCGCAATGGGTGCGATGCTCGCAATGATGTGCTGGCCCGTGACCTGAATGAGGTGAAGTTCAAGCCTGGATCGGCGCAGTGCACGGTGCTCTCGGGGGTTTTCACTGATCCGTACACGGGAGAGCAGATTGATTTCGTGCGCGGTCCTTCCACGAGCACTGCGGTGCAGATTGATCATGTCGTTGCTTTGTCTGACAGCTGGCAAAAGGGCGCCCAGCTGTGGAGTGGTGAGAAGCGGTTGCAGTTCGCTAATGACCCGTTGAATCTGCTGGCCTCCGATGGTCCCACTAATGCGGCTAAGGGAGATAAGGACGCTGCGACCTGGTTGCCTCCGAATAAGGGGTTCCGGTGTGATTACGTGGCGAGGCAGACAGAGGTGAAAGCAAAATATGGGGTGTGGATGACTCCTGCTGAGCATCAAGCTATCAAGAGGATTTTGGAGCGCTGCATGTAACGGCCTCTAGGTAGTACTTCGACTTTTTGTAGGCTGGTAAGGAAGAAGGGATCAGCGATGTTGGAGGGACATACCGTGTCCGAAGCTTCTCGACTTTATGAGATACGAACGGTCAGCGCAGGATTAGCAGTGAATTCCCGGCTCTTGAAGATGGCTTGGGGCCTTGCTGGGACTGTTTTGCTCGTCGCTGCCTTCCTGGTGGTCTATCTGTGGGCAGATAATGGGTTGGCGAGCGCCCTGAGCAATCAGAGTGCTGCCGTCGCCTGGCCCACTTATGTCCTCCTGGCCTTGGCTGCCTTGTGGGCGGTTGTGGTCACTGTTTTTACCCGCCGCAAGCTTGATCTCGAAGCGCAGCTGGCCCTGCTGCAGGCAAAACCATACGACAGCTAATCCCTGACCACTGGTCTTCTGGAGGAAAACCCATGGGACATACCATCACCCCCGAGCATGTTACCCACTTAGCAGCCGACGAAGTGTTCGTCTTCGGTTCCAATGCCAAAGGGCGGCACCTCGGCGGGGCAGCCCGCACCGCCTGGCTCAAATTCGGGGCGAAATTCGGCAAAGGAACAGGCCACCACGGGCAAAGCTACGCCATCAACTCAATGAGCGGACTACCCACTCTCGAACAACAGGTCCGAGAGTTCCTCGCCTATGCCACGGAGCATCCGGAGCTCACGTTCCTCCTCACCCCGATCGGCACCGGCATTGCAGGACTCACCGCCGAGCAGGTCGCCCCACTCTTTCGCAATGCACCGCCCAACATCACCCTGCCTGAATCATTCGCAAGCATCATCAACTAGCCCACCCCTCATTTGAAGACATACCACCACTAAGGAGAACCCACTTGGCCCGCGAAACCCGCATCACCCTCATCGACGACATTGACGGCACCGACGCGACCGAATCCATCAATTTCACAATCAACACCAACAGCTACGAGATCGACCTCAACGACGCCAACGCTGCTGCATTCCGCGCAGCATTCCAGCCCTACGTTGATTCCGCCCAACACAACACCAAACAGACGACAACAGACTCCCCGGCAATCCGCGAATGGGCCGCCCAAAACAATATCCAAGTCAATGCCCGCGGCCGCATCAAACAAGACATCATCGACCAGTACCATAACTCACTGCGCAAACAAGCAGCCGGCAGAAAATAGACACCACGCAAAGAGGCCAGGGTGGGGACGGTATGTCCCCACCCTGGTCCCTTTATGCACTTCGCATGTCTTACATCCGTCCCACGCTTGATGTCTTGAACGACCTTTTTGAGGATCCAATCGGCGACAATCTAATCCACTAGATCCCAGTGATACGCGTTTGCGATGCGATGCTGAATTTCATCTGTTACGGATTTTCCATTGTCTCCGTTAGTCATGATTACAGCACCGTAGCCCTTGGCTACATGTCCTATGAGCTGAGCCTTGTATCCATAATTGTCGCCATCATGCTCTATGTACCAACCATTGCCTTTCTGCGAAACGACAAAACCGACAGCGAAAGGGCCAACCCCGACAGGAGCAACCATATTTCGCGTCATGGTCTGATTCAGCACCTTTGCCGGTTGGCCAGCCAGTGTCCGCTGCACTTCAGTGAGGAACTTTGCTAAATCACCAGAGGTGGTCCACAGCCCTGCTGCTGCTTGTTCTGGATATACATGCCAAGGGCTATTCATGGGAGAGCCATCTATATCATGCGCATGTGCAGCACAGTGCTCTAGATCAGCAGGTAGCGGCTGTTCAAAAGTGCTCATGCCCATGCCAAGAGGTTGGAGAACCAAGTCATGCATGATTTGTACAAAAGGTTCGTTTAAAGTGTCGGTCAGTATGAGCTGTTCAATGGCTATGCCGCCGCCAGAATATTGGTAGTCCTCCATTGGAGAACGCACGAGCCGTACCGCAGGTAACGTGGAAGGTGACTGGCCGTCGAGTATTTGCTGGATAGTGGGGAGGGCCTCACCAGGTTCGTATCCGGGAAAGCCGAACCCGTCCCCAAGTCCAGAAGTGTGGCTCATGAGCGATCTGAGAGTTATTGCTTGGCCACCGTTGAATGGATAATGAGGAAGCTTCCAGCTCATCAGAATGCTGTTGATGTCTTGGTCAAGGTCGAAAAGCCCTAGTTGAACGCATTTTGGCGTTGCCATCGCGGTTACTGGTTTGCTGATGGAGGCTGCCTGATAAAGCGTTTTATCTGTGGCCATGAGTCCTGATTGGCTGTCGGCTAAGCCCCACGACTTTGTCCATTGAACTTCGTAGTTCTCGATTACAGCAACGCTTACGCTAGGCACGTGGAAATGTGCCAAGAGTTGATCAATAGAAAGCGCTCTGGGGTCGTTGCGTCCAGAGGTTGAATCGCAGTCAATCGCTGCCATTTTTGAAGCGTGGTTAGGTGGTATATCTCCTTGGCTGACCGGCATATCACCGAACGTACCATGCACCCATACGATTGGCCTTAAAAGGAATAACGACCTTCTATATGCCCCGCCACGAAGATGTTTCCGTTGCAGCCTAAATCCTTCAGCGGCGCAAAAAAGTCAAGAAATCATCGACCCGCACTACACCCCGCTACGCAAACTAGCAGCCGACAGAAACTAGACACCATATGAAGAGACCAGGGTGGGGAGATGCCGTCCCCACCCTGGCCTGTGGTCCGCATTAGCGGATTTCTGGACTTATCGATAAGTGTCAAACCCATCAGCCCGTTTGCTTCGACTTCGAGAATAGTTGAGAATTCAAAAACCCAAATCAGAGTTAGAAATGGGAGGAATGCCGTTTTCGAAGAAGGAAGTCAACACCGTTCTCACGCGGAAGAACCAGCTTGGAAGCACCTAGGAACTTTTTCCTTTCGACCATTGGGATGCCGCGCAGAGACACCACGACGATATCGTTAACAATTTCCCGAGTGAACTCGCGCAATTCTTCACGTTCATCGCTGAGTTGCTCGTAACCGTAGAAGCGGTCATCATAATTCACTTCAGCAATTTCTCCGCCAAGTACAAGAGTAAATTGCTCGAGATTTGGCCCCTTGAGCTTTAGCAGAACATCGTGCGCTCTCTGCTCTGAAGATGCACTGAACTCTGCAAGAAGAGATTTGATGATCTTCTGGACATACTGATGCAATTCACTGAGATACTCAGATGATTCACTAGTCATCTTCGATAACCCCTTCCTACTCGGCTACACAGAGCGGGAACACTCGCCATGTCACATTCTCACCTCATTGCTTGAATGCAACCACCTGCTCAGCCGCTACTTCTGATGAACCGCTGAATCGATCATGTGAACCACGATCCGTCCGAATTCCGATCTTTTCAGCATGGAATATGCGTCAATGAAGTCGGTGCCAGCAGAACCAGCGATAAGTGACTTCCAGAAGGCACTCACTTCTGAGTAAGTTGTTCGGCTAGAAGCAACCATGGCAAGCAATTCTTCGACTAAGCCGTATGCCATGACATGTGAATCCACAAATTCCACAGATAGATTCAGCTCTTCTTCAATCTTTCCGTCAAAAAACGTTGGCGGAAACATCAATGCCTGGATTGCGATGAGTCTCTCGTGAAGGAGGTTCATTTTATGCGATTTCCTCAATGCATAGTTTCTTCCTATCGGCACAATTACAACTTGAAAACTGACAAGTAGGGTTTAAGAGGATGCTTGAGCATGATGGAACTTCGTGGCGAGTCTTCAACAATGCCTATCATTTCCAATGATTGATAAAGCTCAGATAAGGACGTTGCTCGCTTAGATAACTGCTCAACGATTTCCCTTATATTGCTTTCAACTGTTGTGTCCACACCGTTCTTGAGACTTGGGACAATAATCGTGCCCCATAGGAGGCCCCCTTGACCCTTATCCAGTTCAGCTTGCAATCCTGTCGTCGAATACACGAGATTCTGGACCTGCACCCCATCAACGTAGGTACATAACAGCTGGGGCTCCTCTTGGAGTTCACGGCCGTCATCCCAATCAGGCCAATCAAACTCAATTAGCATTGAAGTCACCTCAGATTCCGGATACGAATGTGGTAATTGTATGCCCATGGCCCCTTGGAACCGCGCCTGCTCTCTAAGTTAGTTTGCCTGTACCCGTACTTAGGCTTATAGGTCGCATGGCGCACTTGCCTGTACTTGTTTCGCGATATCATCACTTTTCTACCCATAGATCGCGAAGGAGAGGCGCCTCTGCCGACCCAGCGGTTTCCTGCGTATCTAGCAGCAATCGGATGGTACTGGCGTTTGTAACTTCCGGAATACTGAACACCTCGTCGGGCGTAGTGACTTGCCCGCGCATTCAAGTATCGTGCTTGTCCACGCCAGGCTCTATGACGGAGAGGATTGACTACTCGAACCGCGAAGCTCCGTCGGCTCAGGTACTTAGCTCCCCAGGAAATGACTCTCGGAGCTGCCCATCGGACGCCTGCCCAAATGAGTGGAGCCGCGAACCAAGCTAGCTCTCCCGAAATATCATGGCCGTTGACAGGATCAGCAGGATAAACATAAGCAGTAGTATTGCCGCCATCAATTGGGTCACGGCTCGTGAACATACCAGTTGCTGGGTTGTAGAGCCTTGCGCCCATCAGGATCAGCCCGCTGGTATCGACCGCTCGCTGATCCGCGCCGTGCCAACCGTAAGTTGTCGCACCGGTATTCACTGGTTCCGATAGGTGGTTGCCATACTCGTCGTACTGCGCCCATCCAGTGATTCCTTGCCCTGCACCGGTGCCGGTGACTGGCACGGTGGCAACGACATCGCCATGGGGATTGCTCAACGCCAGTTCAACGTTGTTATCGGTGATCGTCAGAGCAAGATCGCCACCGATCGTCGACTCATACCGAGTCGTGATCGTTTGCGTTCCTTGAACACGGCTGCTCCACGCAGGATTATCCGAATCATCAGCGTAATGCTTCGTTTCAGTACCAGCCGCAGCAGTTCCCGTCGAGGTGACTGTTAGTCGGCGGCCATTTGGATCCAGGCCAATAGTGGAGGTGGTCCCGTTGCGGGTAATGGCTGCAGCAGCATCATTAGCGAAGTATTTCACCGTGATTGCCCCGGCACCAGCCTTCACGCCACCAGCAGCAACCGGCGCATCCGCTGCTGGAATCGTGGTCTGCCGTCCCAACCCGTCATACGCATACCCGGCGCCTACACCGACACGGTCAGCCGCATCATAGGTCCAGGACCGCGAAGCTGTCTGGGCGCCATTTACGGTAGTGGTCAGTGACGTGCGGTTGCCGTTCTTATCAAACGCGTACTTCCGCACCGTCGTAGGAGTCACCGCCCCTTCGACAGGGTCGGTGTTGACCGTCTCGCCAGGCTGCGCGGTGACATCCTGCACTTCGGTCAAACGACCAGCCCGGTCATAGGAGAACGCCCGGTCATAGGCTGCACCGCGGTCGCCCGCTGTGGAAGTACCAGCAAGGACATCACCCTCCGGAGTCGTCTCGCCAACAATCCGGCCGGTGGTATCCCGGTTCAGTTCCCACGCGATCCAAGTTCCGGTTGAGCTCGTGCCGTCCTCGGCTTTCAGCGGGCCGTCATAAGCCAGGCGGACCTGCTTGCCGGATTCGTCGTAGTCCATCCTCTGGGTGAATCCGCCCGGGATGCTCTGGGTCAGGATGTTGCCGTCGCCGTCGTAGGACGCCTTGTAAGTGCCGGTTCCCGTTCCACCATGCTTGGACACGCTCATGCTCGTGACCACACCCTGGTACTCCGCGGTGCCGTCTCCTGAGAGCGCCCCGTACTTGTAGGTCGAGGTTGACACCGGCGAAACGGTCTTGGACACGTTGCCGAATCCGTCGTACTCGGTGGTGGTCGTTTCACCCAGGGAGTTCGTGTAGGAGGTGGTACGTCCCCACAAATCCTGGGACCATTTCACCTCTGACTGCGGCAAGGTGCCCGAGGCTAGTGCCCGTACTCCGTTCTGGACACCGGTAGCGTCATAGAGCTTCTCCACCGGAGGCACCGCAGTAGTAGTGACGCCACTGGTAGTGACCGTGGTTTTCAGCTCCTGCCCGTCAGCGCGGTAGGTCTGGGTTGTCGTGCGCTTGGCCCCGTCAGCCCCGGTCGATGCTTCGGTGAACGTCGCCGGCTGGCCATAGATGTTGAACCCGGTCTGATGCTTCGACACCGAGCCAGCGCCCTTAGGGGTGTTCTTGCACAGGTATCCCGCGTACTCTGGAACGTTGCCGCAAGCAGCATCCGCGGCGTTGGCGCCAGCTGAGTAGTAGATGCTCTGGGTTGTTCCGGCGTCTGCCCCTGCTGACTTCGGCTGGCGGGTCTCGATGAC
Organism: Glutamicibacter halophytocola; assembly: GCF_001302565.1. Classification (NCBI taxonomy): domain Bacteria; kingdom Bacillati; phylum Actinomycetota; class Actinomycetes; order Micrococcales; family Micrococcaceae; genus Glutamicibacter; species Glutamicibacter halophytocola. Next base: position 295,228 of record NZ_CP012750.1, on the reverse strand, counting down.
GCGGCCCTGGTCGTCGTACCTGGTTTCGACAACGATGCTGTTTGTCGTGGGAGATAGGACCTGAGTGACCTTGGTCGGGGTGCCGATCACCCAGCCTGAGCGCAGGTTGTTCTTGTCGGTAATCGCCTTTCCATTCTTATCGACGGTGTAGGCGTCGTAGCCGTTCTGCACCTCAGAAAGGACAGGCTCGCCAGTGACCGATGGGTCGACGTCGCCGGAATTCGCTTTCGAGGTGACTTCCTTCGTCGTGAGCATGCGTGGCATGCCGCCAGCATCGACGTCAGTCAGCTCGGTGTAGGTCGTTTTGGTGTGGACGCGGGCTGGCTCATCGTTCTCATCGGTGGTCACCGGTGAATAGGAGTCAGTGACATACCCGCGTAGGAATTCCGCGGTGGCCTCATTTTTTGCGATCTCATCCGCCTTGATCACAGGGTCGGTGGCGGTGGAAATGCCGTCGCCGTTCTCATCGACATAGGCCGACAGCTCCGACCAGTAGAAGGACAAGGATGCCTGGTCCAAATGTCCGATGACGATGCCGCCGACAACATTCTCAGGGGTTGCCGCCGAGGCCTGGATCATCCGCAAAGCCCGCTCATCGTAGGACCGTTCGACGTTGCCGTCCCCGTTGAACACGCTCGCGGTGCTCTGCCAGGCACCGGCAGCGTACGAAGATGTGTTCACGACCTGGTTCTGCGAATCCACATACTGCAGATCCGCATACTTGAAGTCGCCGGCCGCAACGGATCCGGCCTTGGAAGAAGCGATGTTCTTCCCGGCCCCGAACACTGCGTAACCAGTAACGGGACGCTTGGAACCTTCCTGTTCCCAGAGCTTGACTCGTTCTTCACGCAGATCTGGCAGGTTGTTTCCATCCCCGACAGGATTGATCCCGTAGACAAAGCGTGCTGTCTGCACCCGGGTATTTCCGTCGGCGGCGTTGCCTCGCTCGACCTTCTCCAGCCAATCAGCACGCCCGGAACCGGTGTTCCCGAGCCCGTAGGAATAGTATGTTGGGGCATCGACGCGCGCACCGCCACTGGTCTTTTCCTCGGTGGAAGCAATCAGCGGCACGCCAGCGGCCGAGTCAGCAGCATAAGTGTAGGAAGTGACATCCCCTGTGCGGGAATCCTTCACGCTAACCAGTCGTGCATCAGCAGACGTTCCGTCATACCCGTACTCGGCAATGTTCACAGTCTTCATCGCGCTGGCGGCTGGATCCCAGGCGGTGTAGGTGACTTTCGTAATCTTGCCAGAGGTGTCATAGGCCAGATTGATGCGCCGGCAGCCCTTGACGGGGGTGGTCGTGTCGCATGTCAGGTTGGTCTCGGTGCCAGCAACAACCATCGTGGTCTGCCCGGCAGTGTTCGAAACGAACTTGGCTGTGCCCGTGCCGTTGCCGCCAGTGACGGTTTCAGTGATCCATTCATAGATCTTGGAGTTGCCCTCCAAGATCGCACCACGCTTGAACGTGGTCACTGTGCCGTCTTCCTCGGTGATCTTGATCCGCGCAGCGGTACCCGTGCCGGACAATGCGAGTTTCCATCCTGAAGCGCTCGCGTCGTCATTGGCCGCCACATAGGTGCCGGTTTTCAAGGAGACACGGCCGTTACCTGGTTGGCGGAAGACCGCTGCGGTTTCATCATCATTGATCAAAGTGACGGTGCCATCCAAGGCAGTGGATTCAGCGACCATCAGCCCTGACAGCCCTTCGTCGGGGCCGTCGATATTCACGCGCCAGCCCTTGCCGAAAATCTTCGAATTCGCGCCAATGCCTGAGTAGGAGGAGTAGGAGCGGTTAACGGACAAACCGGTGTTGCCCGCGTCCACCTCGACATCGGTTTCCGAAAGGTTCAGCTCGCCGGTGGTCAACGCGACCTGTCCGTCGCCGGCTTCGGCAACAGGGTAGTTATCCCCGAAAGCATGCGGCAGCTTGGTGACCTGCACCGGCTTCTTGGATTTGTTCGTCGTGCACTGCAGCTTCGAAGCGGCCGGAGCGCCCGCGTAGTCGAAGCAGACCTGCAGCTCCACCAACGTAGCCAAGCGGTCTTTGCCGAGTTCTTTCAGTTTGCCCGCCGGGGCGGCGGCGACGTTCACCATGGTGTCGACTTTGACCGGTTGCCCCGAAGCGATATCCGGCAGGGTTGCGGCTTCATACCATCCGCTATTCGAACCGTAGGTCGTTGTATCTGCGGTCACGCTGTCCGCTTCACGCCAATACACCTTCGGGGTCACCACGCCGGTCGATGAACTCGGTCCTTGACCAGTGACCTTGAACGAATCCGAAGTGGTGGAACCACCAGCAGGGGAAGTCAATGAAGCAACGCCGTTGCCGAAGGTCCACGTGGTCGTGCCCGAGGTGTTTGTCGCCTTGTCGTTCGCCTTCACCCTCAGGATATTCGCTCCCGTAGGGTTCCACGACAAGGTTGCCTTGCCTGAGGTCGCGGTGACAGTCTTCCAGGCATCGTTGTTCAACTGGTAAGAGAACTTGTCAGTATCAGCGCTGGAAGAGAAAGTGAAAGTATTTGAACTTGGTTTTGAAGCTTTCCACCCGTTGTTCGTAATCCCTCCTGAGGAGGAGATCGAAGGAGCAGACGGCGCTACCGAGTCAACGGTGAAAGTAGTTGAAGAGCCAGCTGCCTTGGAACGCAGCGAGCCGTCATTGGCCCAGGCCTTGACCGTGTAGGTGCCGTTCTCTGCCAAGGAGGCCTTATACGTGGAGACCTGCTTGGAGGCAACCGTCGAGCCAGCCTGCTTGGTCAACGTGCTGGTGCCGGACATGTCGAACTCGGCCTTGACGTTACCGCCATCAGGGTCCGTAACCGTCGAGCGGAATGTCGGGGTTTTGGACTTCACCCAAGTCTTACCGGCACCGTCTTTGACTGACTCACCGGAGTTGAAGGAGACACCTGATGGGGTGCCCGGGTAAGAGTTGTAGGTAATGATGAATGATGGTTCCAGTGGATCATTCGCGCCAGTAACGTAGTTTCCTGAGAAGTACCGTTTCCACGAGTAGTTGTTCGTCTCATCGGCAGCGATCAGTCGAACACCGAAGTTCTTCGTTGGGTTATCAGCCCAGTACTGGGCTATGGGAGTGATCGGGTAGTAGACATATCCGGCTGCGCAACTGGAGGAGTAGCCCTTGGAAACGTTATTTGATCCCTCGCCGCTGGTTGTCACGCTGGGCTGCGCTGTCCAGGTAACGTCGCTGGAAATCCATGCGGTCGTCACTCGCTGCACCTTAACCGGGGCCGAGGTGCACGAGTACGAATGGTAGTTATGCATTCGAAGTTCAGCTTTGGTGATCTTCTTTCCGTCCAAAGCCGAGGATTCGAAGCGCAGGAATGAGCGGGACTTCAGCGATCCACCATTGAATGTACCGACACGAAGCTCAATGTCACCCGCTTTCGACCCTGGAACGTCTGCCTGAACCCAGGTATCCGAAGCACCGGCCGACCATGTCGGGTCAATCGTGACCGGATACTGGCGGTCTGGATCCTGCAGCCATTCAGCCTCAACCTTCAAGATGAGGACGGGAACGCCGTCTTCTTCGGTGAGTTCGGTGTCGACGAAACGCTCAGCAGCCGGAAGGCCAGAAGCCTCATCGATCTTGGCATCCCACATCGTCGGCGCCGGAGCGAAGAACACCGTCTCGTCCTTGCCGTTCACAGCGCGCAGATCCCCGGTTTTCTCGTCTTTCTCCAGCTCAAGTCCCTTTGACAGGCTGACTGGGAACCGCAGGGAAACGGCACCTTCAGGGGCTTGCTCCAATACGGTCCGGTGCGAGAAGCCCGACCCCAGCGGCTGAACGACGACATCAGCTTCAACAGATTTCTGCTGAGGAGTTTCATCGGAGGGTGCTTCTTCCGTTGCTTCTGAAGCTTCGCTCTCGGACTCAGTGCTTTCGGATTCTTGCGGGTCTTCGCTAGGTGCAGATGATCCTGGAACTTCAGTAGGTTCATCCGGAGTTTCTGAAGAGGTTTCGCCAGGGGTCGCTGTTTCCGGTACTTCTGATTCCTCGACGGGCTCAGAGGACCCGGACGGGATCGGCGTTACCGTGGAAGTTTGGGGAACTACTTCACCAGTGGAATCCTCAATCACAGGGATCTCAACCTGGTCCAAATACTTGGCCTGGTTGTCGTCAATCTCAGGGGCCGGCAGTACCCCTTCCCACCCAAGCTTCAGCTTGGCGCCTTTGTTTTCGCCTGTAGATTCCAGCTCGGCGAGAACCACGGAATCTTTGCTCGGTCCGTCCCCTACCGATTGTTCCCCATCAGCGACGGTCAGCTCCGTGCCGTCGCCGACCACAGGTTCGCGGGCATCAGTGAGCTCGTTGGCATCGCCAATCGAAACGAACGTGCCATCTTCTTCTTTGAACCGAGCTGCAGAGGTAGTTTCCGAGGTCCATGTCCCGTCAGGGTTGGCAAACACCTGCTCCGTGGCCGTACGCAACGAAAGGTCCTCGACGCGGTGCCCGGTAACCTTGGCAGTAATTTGGGCAGACACCCCGTCAGGGCGTTCCTTCACGTTTTCTACAGCTTCTGTCGCGCTCTTCTCATCGGCGAAGGCCTCGAACGGGAACAAACCTGAAGCGACGAGCCCAACGGTGCTCGCAATCGTCAAGCCCGATAAGAACTTCCTCGTTCTCACTGGAAAATCCGACCACAAACGCGCAGAACTGTACCCCGAAAAATTCTCCACAAGAGACCCCAAAAGCTAAGAGTGACTAGGCTTGCAAAAAGCCATTAGAAGTATTTGAAGCTAAAACCTTGGGGAAAGCAATAGTTTTCCTGGAAATTCCCTCAGGATAGATAATCGCGTAGAACTAGCGGGATTCAACCGTTGTAAATCATCGCGCGCTTTCACCTTGAACGAAAGTGCCACCGATCTGAACTTTATTACTATGAAAAACCCCGACGGGTCATCTTTCCATCATGGATTACCGCCCCCCGACCACGTTGGCCAATTCAAGGACACGCATCCGATCGGTTCAAGCAAAACATCATAAATCACTGATACAGGCCTCCGAGCAAACAAACCGCTGGCCACACCTAGACAACACACAAGGAGCCCAGGGTGGGAACATACCGCCCTTACCCTGGACTCCTTCTTTCGGTCTAAGACTTCAAGCTAAGGGATCACAGTCCGGCCCAAATTCGCGCTATTGAGGTGGACCTTATCCGATGTCAGGTCCAGTCGGGTGGGGTAGAGAAGACAGGGCCCCACAATTCTGGTGATTCTTCAGGAGATGATGTTGGATGTTTCGGCCCAGCGTAGTGCCATTCCCCAAAGCCTCGCTTTTGAACTCCAACGGCTGCGCCTAAGACCCACCCGGAGATGGTCTCTCGCCAGAACCATGCGTAGCGGCCGTCAGAAGAAACCCCCATATGAATTCCATGAGGGACGGGTAAACCTGCTTCGACAAAATCTTTAGTGGTGTAGATTCGCCCAATCAGATCGCTAGGGAATTTTTCAGTTCTGTTGTGCCATCCGGCGGCTGAAGTTTGAAGTTTCCGAAGCATCTTTTTGGTCTGACGGAACTCCCGGTCATCGATGCGACGACCGTCCGCATTGGTACCATCGATTCCTGCATTAGCTTGTTCGGTTTCTCCCCGTAAACGCAATGCTTCTGCCGCTGCCAAAGGACGTGCCCAAGTCACTAATGCATCGAGCACGGACCAATTTTTAGCGGAGTTAACCCGAGTATCATAGGCAAGTTCACGTCCGTGAGCGACCCCATGACGCGACAGGCTTCCAGCTGATTGGGTTCCAAGAACCCCCTCACCGTAGAGAACTTGAAGCGCCGCTAGACATGCTTCGATGCTGACCAAGTGAGCCGGGTCAACAAGATCAGCTTTAGCTTTGGTTTTCGTGTAGAACTTTTTGCCGCCGGCAACGTCCATTACGATGCCTTCCATTTGAGCATGAATCAAGGGAATAGAGGCCTCATAGTTTCCTGCTTCATGATGCTCTTTAGCTTTCCAGACTAAGCGTGCTCGATCCCTGAAGATCTGGTGGTACCGATCTTGCCTCTCGCCTGCACCAAGAACGCTGACTTTTGCGTGGATGCTCTTGGTTCGCCAAGCTCCTGCGCCTTCCCATTGGTCAGCTAGGAGATTATCGGCTTCGTTGTCTTCGCCGTTTCGGATGAGATCAATCGCTTGCTCAACGGTTTGAGAATCCATGCGAAATGGTGCCCACCCACGGGGAACCAGTAGTTCCAGCGCCTCTTCCATGGATTTCAGGAGCCGTTGATAGTCAACCCCCATCTGTGACAACTGCGCACGGTCCTGCCCAATTGATTGACTGAGAATGTTTAACCAAGCTGTTGATTTTCCAGATCCGCTGACCAATTCAGCAAGCATCTCGTGGTACCCATCAGGATCTACCGCTTGACGGATCTGATCCCGTATAGATCGATGTTCTTCCATGGCCCTGCCCTTCAGTGGTTCAACGAGACTGAGGATCGTTGAACCATGCAAAACAGCAAACTGCCGGCATTATTCACCAATCACCTAGATCGTAGGCCACACCTCCGACAATCCAATGCCCGCCATACCCCGGGTTTATACGTTCCATTGCAGACAGTTCAATAGTCACCAAATTGCAGACGACAAACGCCACATATAGAACACTAAAATTTCGTCCCAGCAGAAACCGCGAGATTTGAAATCCACTACATTCTTGTCTGCTGAACGGCCAGCCAAGACTTCAAAAACATGTCTTGATCGGCAACTGAACTGGCTATTTCTCGGGCGGATATTCAGGAATTATACATTCGAGCAAACCCTACAGATTGGACGGTGCCCGAAGTCGTCTGAATTTGTACCGGTGAACGACAGGCTTATGGAAGCGTTGAGCGAGTTGAGAGGGGAAGACAGGTCGGTATGATCCATGTATGGGAAACAGGAATTCAAATTTCAGGCGCATATCCGAAATAGGCGGGGCCCAAGAATCTGTTCGCTGAGAACCGTTGCTTCTGTCGATCGGACATGCGCATTTAGGTCGTGTATTGGCAGATGCTTTCTATCGAATCTAACTGCAAAACCGTCGCATAGGATCACAAGTTCGCTGGTCTCATAGCCCCGGCCTGTCGCCAACCTTGCTCTATGCACACTCAGAAAGACAAGAACTGGTATGAATAACGCATCACAAGAACGGAATACTGAGGTATGAAACGTGTGCGGACATGGACGCGGAGCAGGTTCTTCCGGAAGCGTCAGCGCCCTCATAGCCCCTCTTTTGATTCCGTTTCTGTTCACCACATACTCACTGCGTCCCTGAGTGGTGACGCTGACCTCGCCCGCTGGACCCGTACCCTTTTGGATGCCGATCTTGCAGTTTCGGCCGCTTGGCCTTCTGAAACGGCGGTCCGAGTCCCCTACAGACACCGCAGGATAGCGCGCTCAATCAGAAAATCACGCTCTAGCGTTGCGATGTTGGAAGCGGCAATGACGTCAGACTCCTGGAAGGCGGCATTTGCGTTTGCGGGGCGGCATCCACGCTTTGGGATTCCATACCTCAGAGCCAAGTGGCTATCGACCAAGGCGGCGCCACGAGTGGCGGAGTTAGCAGAAACCAAATCCTTCGCCAGCCTCGCGAAGCTCTTCCTCCATCATCCGATCATCACGATGCGCCATGTTCTTCCCAACATCCGGCTAACCCGGAGAGATGTGAAACGGAGCGAGTGGGATAAGCCAAGCACTCCGTCGGATCAGGAACAGCCCATCTCGATGCCCGCTGTGGAGTCTGATCAAGATGACGTCGATACATTGAAATTGCTTGCTGAGGCGGAGAGCAACATGCTGAATCGCCAGGTTGTGTCAGCCGCAATCCGGCGAAGCGATGCGAATCTCTTCGGTGGACCGACTCGTGACAGCGATGGTTTCGTGCGGTTGATGCTGAGGGAGAGCTATCACGATTTCGTTCTTCCTGGTTCAGATGAGAGGCACCACGTGGTCTTCGAGCCAAGGCTGCTACTGCATGAATCGGGAGTCGCTCAGATCGACCTGGTAGTAAGTGCTGAAACTTCTCTGGATGTTCGGCAACTTCTGGCGATGATGTGGGGAGCAGAACCTCTGTTCGTACGTTCAGAGATGTCAGTACCTCTCATCCAAGGAACCTCCTGGGAGTCGTTGACGGATTTCTCAGAGGGCAAATTGGATGCCGACCAGCCTCTCGGAGTGATAGAACATTCAGAGCCGGCGACTATGCAGGACCTTTTGCATATGCATCTTTTCGCGGTTTTGAGGATCATCAAGCAGTCATATGCGTATTGGACCTCATACCCCGTTGCGATAGTGGGACCTAACCCTTGCTGTAGTCCGGAAGAGTGGCAGATAAATCATCAAGAAGATCTCATCCGTCTGACAAACAGAAGTTCCTATACCGGTGATGTAGCTAAACACGTATCCCTCCCAGCGGATCTCTCACTTAGTCGTGACCACTCTTTATTCGCTCGACTAGGCTCAGCAATCTATCTTCATTGGTGGGGCTCCCCGCCTAAAGGAATTGCGGAGCTAGATACCGTGCTCGTCTTGGAGTATTCACTCCTTTTGTACGTGCGACTCCACTCATTGGAACAAGATGTTTCGCGCATGGTTTCGGGAGAGAGGAGATTGAGAGCACGATATAAAGAAGCAGTGCGCCTATTTTCGGAGCTGAGGCAGCGTGACTTGAGATCGGGAGAGGCACGTGACATTGTCCGTCACGTGTTGGATGATCATGGAGCGCCGGAGATTCGCAAGACAATTGAAACAGCGTTGAGCCTTTCTGCATCAGCGTATTCAACGCGCAGCGCCGAACGCGCAGCGCGTCGGTCATGGTGGATCACACTGGTGGCAACACTCGTAGGGCTTGTAGTTGCTTTACCGCCTCTCAAAGATCTTCTATCCTCCGTCCCTCCTGCACAGCCAGGTGAGGCTTGGCCTCTCATTCCAGTCAGGTGGATGGCTGCGCAGGAGTTTTGGGGTCCAGCGATCGCCCTTGCCTGTATCTTGATCGCAGTGACCACCCTCTGGGTTTTGGGGTGGTTCTGGCAATGGAGGAACATGCGGCTGCCCTCCATCCGCCGTGGATACAAATGGCCGACAGAATTCACGTTTATTGATGAAGGATCGTCTCCGGCAGCTGCCGGTCCACGCCGCACTGAGCTCGTAGCTAAGCTGTCTGAGGAGGTGGATCGTCAACGAAAGTAATACCATTACGCGCTTTCGGCGACAATTGGGCTGGCCCCTACATGTTTAGATTAGATATTCCCGGTCATCGATGCTGCAGCATCATTTGCGAAGTACGAAATCGCCATCGTGCCTCGAAGTAACTTAGCAATGTAAATTTGTTGGATTCGGTAGCACTTTCCTTAGAGCGGGTTGATCTCTCGCACAATGTCAGTCGCAGTCGTTAGTATCGCATGGGTTGAACGATAGTCTGGCTCTTCGGCTCTATGAATGACGTCGTTCCTGGTGTCCGCCAGGATCTTCAGATCTTTATACGAGGCTTTGAAAGTAAATTGCGAGTCCTTCGCAATTGAGATTTGTGCCCCCAAAGTTGGCTTGTTTTTCAACCGTTTACGTTGAGATTCTGGCAGTTCGGAGGATCGTTTTTTCAGCTCTTTTAAGAGAGCTATTTCAACTGCTGCGGCTGCGTCTATTACTGCTCGACGGTAGTACTTTCTGTTTATTGCTGCACGTCCATCACGTAGCAAGGTGTGCTCTAAAGGAGGTGCCTTGTCTTGTTCGACAGCTGTCAGGATCTCTTGCCATTGATCGTGTCTAATAGGAATGACCGGCCCCAAACCGAAACGCATTATTATTGGTCCGTCGCGTTTGGGCTCGATGAATGTCAATCCAGCGCCCAGAGCCTCCGCATCGTAGACGCGGTGGTTTGGGTCAAGATCTTGTGCTGTTAGAACTTCAACCCAAGTGCGAACGCATTCGAACCAGTGATCGATTCGCTCGGCAAGTAGATGTTCTGGCGGTCGGCGGACCCTGGTCGGGATCGTGCGTGTGCTGGTCGGCATCGTGCGTGTGATGGAGGAATCAACGAGGACTCTTATTAGGGCAGTTGCGGGACTGTTGGATTCTGGAATTATGCTGGCAAAGTTTGCTGTCCATCCGGCATAGTGTTCGTCGACGATCTCTGGAATTTGAAGGTCGCTCGAGACAGGCGCTTCATCTGGTTCTCCAGGCTTTTGGGGCATTACGACGTCAAAACTAAGACCTTTGACTCCAGTTGTATAGGTTTTGCCCAGACACGAGTAACTCACCCAAATCGGAACTGGAAGCTTATAGATAGCCGCAACTCGTGCGGCAAGTTCGTTCTTCAAATGACAACATCCATCTCATTGTGTAACAGGAACGACGGCGAAATCGTTGCGGTCGGAGCTCTAATTAACGGGAGTCGGCGCGAATAATGATCTGCGCATAGACGAAACTCAGCAAAATAGCTGAGCTTGCGACGCCCCTGCAGTAGAGAAGTATCTTCCAATTCGGATGGAAAAGATTTAGCGTGGCGGATCTACTCTCCGCGGACGAGTGATGGCTCATGACTCATGCTTTGGAATGATACTTTGCCTCCGTCCTTTCATTTCGTACTGTTCATAGTTGTACACCACCGACTACCGGACGTTTTGATGCGTGGTTAGCGTTCTTGGTGACCATCTATAGTCAACGCTGGCTCATCGAGCTCTGGCAGATTCCATGAAACGAAAATTGGGTTTCCCTGCGCATCCCGCTTGACGTTTTCAGGTTGCGCCCGCCAACGCGCGGGTGCAATTGATTTGACACGTACGTTGAATCCCTCCAAATGTTCTTCCGCTAAGGCTATTTGCAGGTCGTCTGAATTGGAAGCAATTACCCGGTCACTAGCCACCCTGACTGATCCTAGATCAACTCTGCTGTTTTGAAACTCAAAAGGGAACCGAGGGAATATCGCCATGAAGGGTCGACCTTCAGAAGATAAGTCTCGGGCTAAATTTGCGGAATTTTCCCCACCCCCACTTAACTCAACATTGAAGATTCCGTCTACCGGAAGCCACGTACTGTAGCCTTCCAGCAGCAATTTAGATGCACGAAGCATTCCGCGTTCCCAATGCGTCAATGTCGCTGGCAACACAAATTTCAGTCCCGAAGCTTTCTGCACGACATCAAGATCATCGAGTACTCCTCGGAGATAGGAATCTGTCTGCCATGGATCTCTATCGTTGTTGATCTGCAGGAGCGCAATCTTTTGACCATTAATATAGAATTCCAGCTTTGCCTGTGGTTGTAGTGCTTCCATCATGTCAATGCCATACACGGCGGCGTCAATCAGTTTTCCATCAAGATCTAGATCAAACTGCATCTGCCCCTGCGGTTTGCCATCTCCCAGCCGGTCCAGCGATATCACTGCGGTCAAGCAACTGCCGAACCCAACCTGAATGCTATTCCCCCGCAATCCACTGGTTCGCCCCAAGATCTTCCCTTCAAAACGGCCTTTGCTAAATTGCCATTCATCACGAACGTCCAAAGTGACGATCTCCGAATCCAACGGAACATTAATCGGAGTCCCCAGCGAAAACTTTTCCTGATCATTATTTGTATACGGAGCAATCCATTCCGGACCAGTCCTCGACACTTTGCCCACTCCGTGAGGCAAGTCAACAGCCTCGAAAGCTCCATAATCAAGCACCTTCTGCACCATTTGGGCAATGGCACCATCTTCTGCACCAAATGACATTGTGAAATGGGTCTTAATCGGTTCATGTTTCATCGCATCAGGATGCTTGGGTCTATAAGACTCTTCATAGCCGTCAGAAGTAACGATGAAATCAGTGCTCCAATACAGGCTCCTATCCTCGGCAACCGATTGGAGGCCTTGAGCACGCTCACTGAGATCGGACGGACCAACAAGAGCCGCGCTTTCTTCTCGTATTTGTTTAAGAAGTTCGACTAACTCATTCCGCAAGACTGCTGCTTCAATATCGCGATGCTTAGCCAACAAACCATCCAGTTGGGCAACACCCCAACAATCAGTCGACACAGGCTTGCCACCAGCCAGCTTTAGCACTTCGTTAAGTTCATTTTTGTGCGGATTCTTAGGCATGACCAACGTCCACTCAGAAGGCCAATGATTCCTCCATGCGGAAGCAAACGACTCTTGAACCTGCGGCAAGCGACTTTTCCGAAACTCCCCCGTGAACCCTTCAGGAAAATACTTAAGCTGAAAGATACGTTCAATCCCCCCACTTCCTCTATCCCAGACGCCAACGTCTATGCCACCATCACCTCCTTTTCCATCAATAGCTCTAGCTACATGGTTCTCATCAGTGAACTCGCGAACAAGGAGCGCTTCAACAACTCGATTAAAGTCCTCTTCTGAAATACGGCCCCAGTCAATCCGATATTCGTTAACTCGATAAGGTCGTCCCGCCACAGCTTTAGTCCCCCTATAGGTCCACACAAACTTCCACATATGTACGCACAGCGTATACGACCTCAGAATCTTTCCAATGCGCGCAAGAAAAGAAATCGGAACACATACGACTCTCACTCCTCACCAAGAAAATCACCGACGTCGTCCTAAACGCGCTCACGATTAAGCGGTTAGATCGCAGGGAACCCGAAGCTCGACAAAGCTAAAGAACACCCACACAAAAATTTAGTAAAATCTCATTTGCTACAATTCAAGGTGTCAGATCAACCCACCCCAAGGACACCCCAATGCACGGCCTCACCCTCGAACAAGCAGCCAACAAAGCAGACATCAAACCCGCCTACTTCCGCTACCTCATGTCCCAACTCAACGGCACCAACCTCGACCTACGCACCCCACCAGAACCAGGCGAACGCGCTCGCCGGTATAGCCCGCAGAAGCTTGCTGCCTGGATGAAGAGTGGGAAGCCGCTTCCAGCGTCTGAGCGGACTACCGTTCCAGAAGATGCTGATGCGCAGACGCACGTGGCTGGTACAGCGGTCAGGACTACCAATGGCAATGGGTGGACTGTTTCCGTTGAAGATCCATCCATCCTGGTAGAAGCCAACACCTTACAGCGGGCTTGGTCCTTGAGTCGTATGAAAGCTGCGGAAAAACTAGGGATCGACCTCGAAGATGTGGTTGTCGACGTCATTGTTGAATTCCCCGCGGAACAGGCCGCGCACTTCGAGACTGGGCGCCAGCTCGCAGCCGAGGCGGAAGCTACGCGCCTGAAAGCAGAGCAGCACCGTATGGAGGGAATACAGGGCTTGGTCAAGGCCGGTTGGAGAAACAATGAGATTGCTGCTGCGTTGGGAATGACTCCCCAGCGCATACAGCAATTGCTGGCAGGTAAATAGTCGGGGACATACCAGTTTGCCCTGTCTGCAAGGCTTTTAGCCTGTTACAATTTATATGAAAGCGCCCCGTTCGCGAGGCTTCCCTTTATGGTGAAGCTGCGAGGAATGATCTGACAATCTACCTCTTCTCCGGGGCGCTTTTCTCTTGCCTATAATCGGCTGGCTCAAGCTAGGGCTTATAGGCAATAAATGGTGTCTGGCCCGGGCATGCCACCCGGACCAAACCACCTCAAAACCCAGAATTAGCGGCTACGCCCACCCCAACCAGCCCGAGCATAAAGACCCTCCTCAGCAATAGAAGCAGTGCCATAAACCTCAGGACCAACCAGGTACGGAACAGGTTTCCTGGCCACCTCCCGCTCCTTCAACAAGAGCTCTGATTCCTTGATGATCAAAGGCAGCGCCGGACGTTCCAACGAATCCGCGTGCGTCCAGCAAAACCATTCACACGCACGCCGGCGATGCTCAATGGGCATGCCACGGTGGAGCCTAATCATCTCTCTGATCCCGGAATTAATCGCTCCTTCAATCATGTTCGTTGTCGTACTGACGCCAAGACCAATGAGCTCCGGCTTCAGATACGTGAACAGATGGCCACGCTTCAAAACAGAGTTCATTGCGTTATAAGCCTTGAGCAATCGCTCGTGGGTCGGCCAGGACTTCCGGGACTGACTGATGCCTCTGGGCCAGGGCCCAGCCCAGTCTTTGGCGTAGGTGCGCTCATCGAGCAGATACTGATACTTTGACTGCCATTCAGCTAAGGCAGCCGCCCAACAGGCGGCTTCGTCCTGGTCTTTGATCCTGGTCAATTGCAAGCTCAAATGCCGTAGTGACTTGCCTGCTTCCATTCGTGGCTTCAGGGTCAGGTACGTGCGTATGGTGCGTTGGATATGCACTAGGCATCGTTGGACTTCCACTCCGGGCCAGAGCATTTTCAGCGCTTTGAGCAGTCCTGAGCCACCGTCGGTGACAACGACTTTCGGTTGTGGGAAGTGTTTGAGCAGCGCAATCCAAGCAGCTGATTTTTCGTGGTCGCACCATTGCCAGCCGATGACTTTGCCGTTGGCGATAGCGATGAGAAGGCACCAGCCTGGGCGCAGGTAGATCCCGTCGACCTGGATCTCGTCAAAGACTTCGCCGGTCTGGTTCAGGTACGGATACACGTCCCAGCACCACTGGGTTTGGTAGCGGAAGGTCCTGCCAGTGCCGCCAGCGTGGTCGGCTTGGGTTTGCTTGCTCAGCAGCCAGTTGACGAAGCCGATGAGGACGTTGCGTTGGGTCGTATCTGGTCGTTGATGAGTGGTCGAGGCATTGCAGCTAATGCATCGCCATCGTTGCTTGCCGTTGCGTTTCCCGTTCTTCTTTTGGGGACTTTGGCAGATACTACATAGGTGGGTGTTTTTTCTCTTAAGGGTCACACCTATGGGAACGAAATCCATGCAAAACTTGATTCTGCCCCGGAGTGCCGGGGCAGAATCAAGTTTTCAGACACCACTTATTGCCTATAGGCCCAAGCTAGCCGAACGTCGTCGGGTCGACATCTCTGACAACCCTCGTATTCAATGTGATGGCACCTTCAGGCACCTGGCTATCTGCTTGCTCTTTGGCGCCGTAGTAGTCTGGTCCGCTTACGGTAATACGGTCGACAACATCGCCAAGTTCATACGTCACGATCACATCCAAAGTGCGAATTTTATGCTGGTTCCAACTAGCCAGCACACGATCGATCGCTCCTAGCCAGCAAGATCCTGAACTCGTCTTCGCACAAGCCTGCGTCAGACTGTCCAATGACCGAAAGTATCCGCTGTTGGTTAGCCGCATCAAGAGCGTCCCAAGCCTGCAGTATTGCCTCGCATTCCGATAAGGATTCGGTTTGCAGATGCACCTTGCTGCAATCCACCTCGCTCGCGGCAACTAATGCCGCCACTTCGCTACGTGCCAAACGCCAACGGGCTATGCGAGCAAGCACTCAAACTATGAAAACCAGCCCTGTCAGCCATGCGGTTCCCAACCAGGCAGAGCGCACCTCCGGACGCGCGCCCTCTCTCGAAATCAGCACTAAGAATGCTGAAATAACCAGGGCCGCAAAGAAAGCCAGACACAGCAAGCAACTGCCCTTGGAAAAACGACTCAATGCTTTAAACCTCAGGTTGAATCCCCTGGACACTGTGTCGAGAAGATCCGGATACCACTGCTGATTCTTCCGTGGCAGGAAAAGGGTATAGCCCTCTGAGCGGAGATGGAGCCATGATGCGGTTGATCTCTCGTTGGTGCCAAAAGCGCCGTTAAGCGAGGTAGTGAAATTCATGGCTATTCCTCTTCCGGAACTTTCGAGCTAGCCCGCATCTGGGGGATCTGGCTTTCATTTACGGGTACGCGTTGCGCATGGCGGCTTTTATGGGTACGCCAGTGGCTCACGTCGAGAGGCATGCCGGCTGCACTGGTTAGTTTCTTCCGCCGGCGGAAGGTCGGCCGTGGCATCCAGGCGAGGCTGCCGAGCAGTACGACCGTGAGGACGAGGCTGTTTGCAGAGTCGGTGCGTTGGTTCAGATCCATGGGGACATACCGCCTAAAGATCCGCTGCGGCCAGGTCGTTCGCTGCTGCGATAGCCGCGTCGATTTTGGTGGGGTTGAATCCGTACCAGTGATCGCCTGTATGGGTATCGAAGACGACAGGGTTTTGGATGTAGCCCAGGTCTTTCAGACGCTGGAGTGCGTCCGGGTCGGCGGTGACGTCGTGGATTTTGTAATCAGCGTTACGCTTCTCCAGGTAGTTCTTCACTCGGTGCATGGCCCGCAGTGTGGTTTTGAGAATAGCTCTAGCATGGTCGTTCCCTTTCTTCAGAGGGGACGTACCGTAGATGGCGTTACTCCCCTGCAGCTGGATACTTCATGGCCAGCGTGGTTTCAATGCGTTTGAATCCCATCAGCGTATACAACGTCAGGTGATTGTCAGTATGAGCAACCAACCCCACAGTATGGTTCTGCTGGTATTGATGAGCTAGCCCCTGAATGAGGAGTTTTCCGTCACCAGGAGCCGACTTTTTCCACGGGCAATGCAGCTGAGCTCAACGTCAGTCGGGCCAAGGTCCTTGGTGAGATTCTTCCGGCTCATTTCCCGTTCAGCGGTCCGGCTTTCCCTGCTGGCGGACTGCGATGGCTGGCACCAAGGCATAAGCCACCGCCACATCCCACCACACTCCAGGAGGGCTCAAGAGTATTGCTACCACGAGGGGAGAAAGGAGAACGATCAGAAGGCTGAGTATGTCTGCTGCTCGATGGGCCGCTGTTGGTTTGAGGTCGTTAACGATCCCTAGTGCATGATTCTGCTGATAGAGCCGCCCACGAAGCTTTGCGCCGAGAGCAATGGAAAGTTAAACCGGGTAGGTGATCACGCGCATTATCCCTGCTCCTGGCTCGTGCCGGGAGAAGGCTGCCACCATGGTTCCTGCAGCTCCGGGGGACATACCACCATGGAGTTTTGGAGATCTCGTTGACGGTATAGGAACGGTTGGCTGAATGCCTGGCCAAAAGGCTACGTTGCACTGCTCAGTGGTTGCCACTGGATTCATGGCAAAGCAGGCCGGCAGTGAGATGCAGCATGTTTCGATACCTGGTGATTCATTTCCGGTATTTGGTGAAACTGGCATCAGGCCTCGCGTGTCGAGAACGTCGACGGTGCCCAGGATTCGGATCATTGGCGCCTTGTCATCAGTGCGCCGTGCCAGCAGTTGCTGAGCTTCGGTATGATGCGCAGCAACTGGATTGTCCATAAATATTTCGCCATCGAAGAAGAGCATCTCACGGCCCTCGGAAAGAGGACAGTGCATATGCCTTGGCGTCAGACTCCTCCACAAACAAAAGCGTTTCGGCCACGGCGGAAACTTATGGCGCTTGCTCTGCGTAGAGGCGCAGTTGATCCAATTTGTCCCCTTCGCTTTCGCGAACGTTCGCAGCCAACTCTTCACACTGTTCAACGCTCAAATCAGGATTGATGATCGCCACTTGCAGCACCACCTCGGTGTACCCGGCGTCGTCTTTCAGATCGTATCGGTAGGACAGCCCGTCCGGATTCTCTGAAGTGTGCATGATCAGCAGCCGATTCTCAATCAGGTCGTGGACGCGGTAGACCCGTTCGTGGCCTGCGACTCTATAGACCAGATTGGTTCCGACTTTTAGTTCTGGGTCATCTGAATGCATGGAACCAATTCCATGGATCCACAAAGGAGCTGCTGCCCAGTCGGTCAGCAATTCCCAGACGCGGCGCACCGGAAGATGTATGAGAACGGTGCTTTCAAAAACACTGAACTGGCTCATACCGGAATCGTTGCACTCTCGCCGTTTAATGGGAATAGTTTTCAGAAGATTTGGGTAGATAAAAACCGGCACCAGGCAATTCCCTGCCTGGCGCCGGTCAAATGCGCTACTGGTGTTTACCAGTCTTCTTCGACGTCTGCCTCGGAAATGCCCAGCTCTGGTTCCTGCTCACGGTCAAAGTTGTACCAAGCTTCAGTGAAGTCAGCCATCGAATCCAGCGCGTCCTGCGCATCGCCGTCCAAGACCTCCAGGGCCTCAGGGCTGTTCAACACAGCAGTCACCGCAACGAATGGGTGATGCTCAAAGTAATCGGTTGGGGTGGCATCTTCGTTAAACGTCAGATTCTCGCTCTGTGCAAAGAGTTCGACGTATTGCGCCACTGCCTCGGGCAGACGGCTCAGGTTGATGCCAGTCAAGGACTCATTGTAGATCTCAGCAGTTGCGTCGGCCCACTGCTCAATGAGCTCTTCGCTCATCATTGCCATCTGATTATCCACCTCGTGGTCGGGGTTTTTGCTTCACGTGATTCGGTAGCAATTCATCTTATTTCTTCAGGCCGAGCATGCCAAGACAGAATCTTCAGTTGGATTGTGATCTTTTCGATCGTGTGAATTTCGCTGGATGCTACTGGTCCAGCGATGGGATGTCAGGCAGTTCTGGCATGGGTGAAAAACTGAATTCTTCAGGCTTCGGCACAGGGGTTCTAGTCAACCGGTCAAGTTCTTCGCGTGGCAGCTGAACTGGTCCCGAAGGCTCTTCATCCACGGTTCCTCCAGAGCTGTCCGAGGACTGCGGGACACCAGCAAGCAATGAGAGCGACAGGACAAATGCAATGAATCCGAACACCAGATGCACCCCGATGAAGTACATCCCGCCGATGTTGCCTCGCAGCAGCGCGAAGCCTCTCGCTTTTGCCGAGCTGCTCACCGCCAGCCCATAAGCGAAAGCGTTGTTCTTGAATCCCAGACGGAGCTGGCAATAGGCCAAAACCCCACCGACCACCAACAGTCCCATACCCGCCGACCACATCGGAACTGCGGCCATCTGGCTTGGGCGGGCCATGCACACTCCGAAGAAGGCCAAATGCGCGAAAACTATCAGCACACGTTTCCAGAAGCCTGCTGCGTAGCTTCCGCTCAGGCGCACCAGATGCACCCTTTGTTCTTCAGGATCCTGGCGGTTCTGCGGAGGCCCTGATATTTCTCGAAATATGAGAGCATCGGCCACCCTGCCCGACACAACCCCAAGAAGCATCAAGATCGCACCCGCGAGTGGAACGAAGCAGCCCGCCACAGCGCCAGCTACCGCAGCCGCCCAACTGGCCTGGTACCCGCGCATGGCTTTGGGCAGCGCCGGGAAGCGGGCGTGAATATCTTTGATGTACCCGGAAGGTAGCGTTTTCTCCGTCCTTTTATAAGTGGAGATATTCCACCAAGCGAACAGGCCACCACCGCCAAGCACCAGCACAACCACAATCAGGGTGACCGGCAAGCTGGCAGCGTGCCCAAAAGCAGCGACGGCTGCGAGCGCCGGAATGGATAACCACCAGCGGTCGGCGTAAACCGCCTGCTTGACCAGAAAGTTCTCCGCGTAGTCCTCGTGCAGCTTTTCGTTCAATGGATCGCTGGCCAGCATGCCGCGCAATAATTGGCCGTGGTCCCCCACGATCATGCGACCCATTTCGATGCTGCCTGCCGAACGCAATAGCCCTTGATGATGAGGGTCAATGCGCAGCCCTGCTTCCAGGAGCCTCATCGCGCCGCGGTGATCTCCGGCGATGTCGGCTGCGAGAGCTGCACCTTGATAAAAGTCGGGGTTTTCAGGTTCCAATTTCAGTGCATGCTCAGTGGCCTGGCGGGCCAAGATCCGCTCGTCATTGTTCTGGATATTGCCCAGCAAGAAGATGCCCAGCAGATAGTGTCCACGCGCATGCTCCGGCGCCACCGCGATGACCTGTTGGATGGTTGCCAGGGCCTCTTCGCGACGGCGCTGGCCGGAAAGTGCCACCGCGAGCTGCTCGCCAGCTACTGGATGCTCGGGATTCAGCCCCAATGCCACGCGGGCGGCGGCTTCAGCTTCGCTCCACTGCTCCAGGTTCAGATGGCAGGCCGCGTACAGGATCCAGAATTCGGCAACCTGCTGATAATCATTGAGATTGTCCTTGAGCAGGCTAATGGCTTCGGCTTCCCTGCCCGTTGCCAGATGATGGGTGATCCTGGTGTAGAGGACGTCAAAATCCATGCGGTGCCTTCCGGGATTGGATTACAACAGTTTTCTGGCGACCAGATAATCAGCCAGCTCGTCGTAACGCCCATTTTCGTTGCTGAACCGCACCACATTGCGTGCAGACTCCAGCCACGGCAGGGTCGATGGCTTCACTTCTTTCATCGCCAGATGAATATGTGCCATATTCACCGGCAGCACCTCATTGCGCTCGATGGACTGCATCATGGCTTTTTCCGCGGCAGTGGTGCACAAGTGCTCCAGGTCGGCGCCCGAGAATCCATCGGTTTGCGCGGCAATCCATTTCAGGTCGATACCTGCGATGGGTCGACGCTCCAGGTGATAGCGCAGGATTGATTCGCGAGCTGGCTGGTCCGGAGCGGTGACCAGCACTGAGCGATCCAAACGTCCTGGGCGCAACAGCGCCTCATCCAGGTCCCATGGGTGGTTGGTCGCGGCCAGGATGTAGAGTCCGTCATTGTTTGAGGAGAGCGAATCCATCTCCATAAGCAGCTGATTGACCATCTGGCGCAGCCATGACGCGCTTCCGGTTAATGAGCCTCGGCGCAGCCCCAATGCATCAACTTCATCGAGGAACAACACTGTCGGCGAGTTGCTGCGGGCCTTGTCGAAGACCGCTTTAATATTCTTCTCAGTTTCACCGATAAGCGAATCAAGAATGTCGGTCATGGTGACGGCCATGAAGTTCGCTTGGAGCTCACCGGCAACCGCGCGAGCCACAAAGGTCTTGCCACAGCCGGGAGGACCGTACAGCAGCAGTCCGCCTCGCAGGGATTTGCCGAAGGCCTTGGCGATGGCGGCGTTGCGCATCGGTGCCAAGAATGATTCATTCAGCCGGTCTTTAACATTCTGCAGACCGCCAACATCAGCCAAGGTAATGCGCTGCCCCGCTGGTTCTACTGGGGCGACAGTTTCTGCGCTCCCGCCCATCTGGATTTCTGGCTCCGCAAATGGGGCTGGCACGGATTGGCCGAGCTGCTGGGCCGCCGCATCCCAATCAAAATCAGGTTCTTCGGTGTGCTGTGGCTTTGCTGGTTCCGGTGCGGAAGCCGGTGCGGGTATGGCGTTGCCCAGCAGCGCAGCACTCACCTGGCCGAGCAATTGCAAGGCCGCGGTGTTGCCGGGATCTTTTTGGACCACAATGTTGATATGCGTCAGAGCTTCAGCGGCACGGTTGGCCTGGTGCAGCTGCTGGGCCAGATGGAGGCGCAACTCGTGTTCCTCTGGCGCGGCGTCGACGGCGCGCATGAGGCTGGCGATCAGGGGATCATTCATGTCTTTGAGCTCCGCTATTGCAAGTTGTAGCTGCCAAACTTCATCTGACTGCTCTGCCACTTAAGGCATCCAACGGGTACCGCATAAACGATACCCGTTGGAATTATATGCCCGCTTAGAGCCTCGCCACGGAACCGACCCGGAGCATCCGCGCCGAAGTGCAGCCTAGTAGGCTTTGACCCCTTGTTCCACGATCAAGTGGATCAAGGCGAAAGTCCCGTTCTCCTCGATTGCCTCCACCGCTGCTTCCAGCGCTGCCGGGATCTCAGCATCCTTCTCTACGCGGACTCCAAAACCGCCAAAGGACTGGGCCATCAATGCGAAGTCAGGATTCTGCAGTTGCGTGCCGGAAATTCGCTCCGGATACTGACGCTCCTGGTGGGTGCGGATGGTGCCGTATTGCTGGTTGTCCATGATGATCACCAGCGGCGTTGCCCCATATTGGGTTGCCGTGGCCAGCTCTTGGCCGTTCATCAGGAATTCGCCGTCACCCGCAATGGCCACGACGCGGCGCCCCGGGTAATTCAGCGATGCTGCCACGGCCGATGGGATCGAGTAGCCCATGGAGCCGTTGCGTGCCGAGAGCATCGAGGCATAGCCGTTGGTCGGGAAGTAGCGGTGCGCCCAGTTGGTGTGCTCGCCGGCACCGAAGGTGACCATCGCATTTTCGGGCAGTGCGGTGACCAGATTCGACATCAAGGTCGCCATTTTTGCTGGCCCGTCCGCCGGCACCGGGGTTGGCAGCGCGGCGAATTTCTCCTGCTCGCCACGCATCCGCGAGGTCCATTCCTTCCAGGAATCCTTCACCGGCAAGTCCATGAGCAGCAGGTCGCGGACGAAGACATCCGGCTTGGCCACAATCTGGTGCGAGACCGGACCGGAGCGTCCGCGCAGCGACGGGTCGATGGTCACCAGGAAGTTTTTCTTCTCCCAGTTTTGGCGGACGTTGAAGCCGTCGGTGATGACGTCCCCGGGTACGGTGCCAACGAAGATCAGCAGATCTGTTTCTTCCAGGAGATCGTAGGTTGGCTTGGGACGCCCGTAGCCGATGGGCCCAACGTAGGAAGGAGAGCTGAACGGAACGGTTCCTTCGCAACGCCATTCGGCAGCGGCAGGAAGATCGTGTTCTTCGAGCCAGCGGGTGAAATCGGCAGCACCCTGCTGGGACCAGTCGTTGCCGCCAAAAATAAACAGTGGCTTATCCGCTTCCTGCAAGGCATTGTTCAGCGACTTCCAGTCAGTCACGGTCATGCCGCCGGTGGCGACAGGAATTTCCGGGTGCAGCTCGGCAGAAATCTCGTTGCGGATCACGTCTTCCGGAAGCCCGACCACCACCGGCCCCGGACGTCCGGACATGGCCGCGAACATCGCTTCGGCGACGACTTCGCTGGCGCGGTCCGCATGGTCCAGGATCATCACGCGCTTGGCTCCGGTGCCAAACCACGCCTTCGGGTCAAACTCCTGGAAGGCTTCTTTTTCGCGGTGCTCGAAGGGAATCAGGCCAACAAAGAGCACCAGCGGAGTGGAGTCCTGCCATGCAGTGTGCAGGCCAACGTGCGCGTTGGCGGCACCTGGCCCTCGGGTCACCATCGCGATGCCGGGGCGCTGATGCATTTTTCCTTCGGCTTCGGCCATGTAGGTCGCTCCGCCTTCGTGGCGGCAAACGACGGTCTCGATGGATGAGTTGTGCAGTCCGTCGAGGACGTCCAGGTAGCTTTCGCCCGGGACGACGTAGGCTCGTTCAACGCCGTGTGCGGCAAGCGTATCGACAATGACATGTCCGGCTGACTTCTTTGTCAGACCTTGAGCATTTTCACTCATCTTCAGGCGTCTTTCTGGTTGCGAGCAATAGTTGGACGCAACGGAAATTGGGGGCGCTAAAGCCGGTGATGCAACGTTGCGTCGTCGAGAAACAGTACTAAAGAACACCGGATTGCGCACCGTGAATGCCTATTGCTACGCGACTATGACACCATGCATGCCACAATGCATATTCTTGGGCAAATTGTCTAGATTTTTTCGATCAATGGAGCAGTAACGTTCATCACTCTGCGGGGCGAGCCATTTCACAGTCATAAAGCTGCCGGCCATTGACCTGTCGTAGCTCACACAAGTAGCCTATTGAGAAATAAAAGTTTACCTACGGTAAGCATTCTCACTCGCATCGGGGAAATCCATGGAATTCATCAATGGGGCCATTGTCGCGCTATATCTCGCGGCCATGCTCGCTTTTGGATGGTGGGGCAAGTCCCGCACCAAAAACAGCAGCGATTATCTGGTCGCCGGCCGTCGGCTCGGCCCCTTCCTCTACACCGGAACCATGGCAGCGGTGGTGCTCGGTGGCGCATCCACCGTGGGCGGCGTCGGGCTGGGCTACAAGCACGGGATCTCCGGCATGTGGCTCGTGGTGGCCATTGGCGCAGGCGTCATCCTGCTTTCGCTGGCCTTCGCACCGACCTTGCAGAAGCTGAAGGTCTTCACCGTCTCCCAGATGCTGAATCTGCGCTACGGCAGCGCGGCAGCAACCAATACCTCCGGCATCGTGATGCTGGCCTATACGCTGATGCTCTGCGCAACCTCCACCAGCGCCTACGCCACCATCTTTGTTGTGCTCTTCGGCTGGGAGAAGTGGGTTGCTATCGCCATTGGCGGCGCGATCGTTGTGGTGTATTCGACCATCGGTGGCATGTGGTCCATCACCCTGGCAGACCAGGTCCAGTTCATCATCAAGACCATCGGCATCTTCGCACTGATGCTGCCATTCTCGCTGAACGCCGCCGGCGGCCTGGATGGCATCCGCGAGCGCGTGGGCGCCGAGTTCTTCGACATCAACGGCATGGGCCTGCAGTCGATCATCACCTACTTTGTGGTCTACACCCTGGGCCTGCTCATCGGCCAGGACATCTGGCAGCGCGTCTTCACCGCGAAGACTCCAAAAGTGGCCCGCTGGGGCGGCATGACCGCCGGCATCTACTGCGTCTTCTACGGCGCCGCCGGCGCATTGATCGGCATGGCCGCGAAGGTCGCATTGCCAGAGATCGCAGGGGCTGCAGACAACAAGGACGTCGTCTACGCAGAAGTCGCCACACAGCTGCTTCCAGTTGCCGTCGGCGGGCTGGTGATGGCCGCAGCCGTGGCCGCCATGATGTCCACCGCCTCCGGCGCGCTGATCGCCGCGGCGACAGTTGCCCGTACTGACGTGACCCCATTTGTTGCCAGCTGGTTCGGCAAGCAGATCCAGGTCAACTCGAATGAGAACCCCGAGCACGATGTCCGGGCCAACCGCATCTGGGTGATGGTGCTGGGACTGGTCACCGTGGCCCTGGCAATCCTGGTGGACGACGTGGTTGCAGCACTGACCATCGCCTACGACATTCTGGTGGGCGGCTTGCTGGTGGCCATTATCGGTGGCCTGCTGTGGAAGCGCGGCAACGGTGTTGGCGCTACAGCCTCCATGGCTGCAGGTTCCCTCGTTACGCTCGGCACGATGATCGTCTTGGAAATCCAGGCCGAGAACAAGTTCGACGGCGTCTACGCCAATGAACCGATCTACTTCGGCCTCGTCGCTTCGGCGGTGGCATTCATAGTTGTATCGCTATTGACCAAGTCCACTGACCGACAGGTGATTGAGCACTGGAACCTGCGCGTAGCGGGCAAGATCCAGGACGCTCCGGTCAACACAGCGGCACAAGAGCCAACACTCTAGTCGGCTAGGAATACCGAGCCGGACTCATGAATTCGAGCCCTGTACTCAGCGGTGCAACCCGCTGAGCACAGGGCTCGTCTTGTTCCTTGCGTTTTAGTTCCTGGAGCCTGCGCCCCATTTTGCTGCCGGCGCCTGCCACAAAGACAGGGCATCCAAAAGCGCTTCTGGTTCGCTGGCCACCACCAATGAGTCGCGGAACTGCGAGGCCAAGAATCCCTGATCAGTCATGTGGTCCAGCATATTCAGCAGAGGCTGCCAGAATCCGTCAACATCCAGGAGTGCTACTGGTTTCGCGTGGATTCCAAGTTGCTGCCAGGTCCACACTTCAAAGAGCTCTTCCAAGGTCCCAGCACCACCTGGCAGGGCAACAAAGCCATCTGCCAGTTCCGACATGCGGTGTTTGCGTGCATGCATGTCGGGCACAACTTCCAGGCTCGTTAATCCTGGATGCGCCAGTTCGCCATCAACCAGGAATTGCGGCATGACCCCGAAAACTTCGCCGCCAACCTTGCGCGCCGCATCAGCAATTGTTCCCATCAAACCCACGCGTCCACCGCCATAAACGATGGCCCGGCCCGAGGCGGCAACAGTGCGTGCGAAGTTTTCTGCCGCCTTCTCATAAATGGATGACGCGCCTGAAGCCGAACCGGTGAAAACTGCCAACCTCTGGATATTTCGTTGCCCAGCGAGCAAAGCAGGGAAGACCACGTCTTGGAGCAAGGGTGCGACCTCGTCTAATTTCGCTGAGGGGTCGATCCACCGTAGCTGCTCAATTTCAGCCAAAGGTTCACCAATCGGAACCAAACGATGTTCAAATACGGTGGCTTGAACACGGCACCCCGACGAAATCGTCCAAAAACAAGGAATTTTATTCCTGCATCATGTGCCGCAACTAGTGACGCAGATTCATGCTTACACCATTAGTCACTAGAGGCTTTTATTAGATCGCCGATCGTACTCATCAAGTTTGATCGCGTAGCCGCCAAAGCCAGGAAAAAGACGGGCAAAGCCTAGGTCTGGTTCTCTGCGGCATATAGCAAAGTTTCAGATACAAAATGCTTAACCTGACATTTCAGTGCTCACGGTTGGCGCGCAGGGAATTGGAGGCTCAATTCGAAAATGAGAAGAAAATACCTTGAAATTGGTTGTGGCCACACTGTTTTCTATGTAGCGTCTATACAAAAGGCCCAAATCACGTCCGAAAGTGGAAAATCTATGAAGAAGCAGTTTGCGATAGCTCTTGCACTGTCATTAGCCCTAACAGGTACCATTCCTGCACATGCAATGAGTCCAGACAAAGCTGCCCCGGATGTTGTTAAGACTGCCAACGCCTCGTCCAATCCTTCAAAAGCTGATTCGTTGCCCATCTCCCCTGCAACGCCTGCTCGCGGGAGCGTTACATACTACCGATATGACGTGATCGATCTGAAGAAGACCAAAAATTGGACGAACACCAAAAAGCAACTAGGTATTTGCAAGGTGTCCAAAGGCGTCGGCGGCAGCTGCAGCATCAACGCCGGCTATTCAATTGGCACTGACGTCTCGGTAAGTCTAGGCGCGACCATTAACGATATTTCCGGCTCCGTAGGTTTCAACCGCCACTATTCGGCCAACGGCTCCGTCTCTTGGACCTCACCATCAATTAGCAAGAAATCCGCTGCCACCTATCGCGCTTACGCTGTAGGAACCAAGGCAACCTACAAAATCAGGAAGATGAAAGGCGTGAAAGCACTGGGACAAAAGAAAACACGGTGGACCACAGTAAGCACATCGGGCACCCTGACCGCTTTTTCGCCTAACATTGGATTCGACATCAAGAAATAAGGAAATTAATTGAACACTTACACAAGGTTGTTTCAACTTCTCGGGTGGACCATCGCGGTGCTTTCAACAGCATTTGGCATATTTTTCGTATCAAAAAAGGAAGCTATAGCCTGGGATCCTCAGCAGGGTTCTGCAGAGATATTTACTTCACGAGTGGTTTACCTAGAACCTGTAGGCTTGGCGCTACTGGTGGCAGGTGTCCTTTCGCTCGTAGCCCTATGCATCGTGGAAACTGTTCGAAAGCGTTAGTTCCCGGGGACCATTTCCGAGTGCGCCTCCGTGATATTGGCTTTAGCGTAAAGCAAGATTGGTGTCCCTGTAAGTTCAACTGCTTTAGCTGAATCACACTATTTCGTGTCGGTGTGATCGAGATATGAGTTTTTCTTGAAATCCGTCAATCGACGATTCGCTTGAATTCCAGGCCACCCAGATACCGTGCCGCGGCTTTGCTGATGTTGTTCGACGTTAGTCCATAGTCAATCAAAACCAGGCGGGAAACGTGCCCCGAGTTCAGCTTGGCATGAATCCTAGTGCCACCGGCCGGCACGAGTACGAGCCGGGACCAAGCCTGATCCGCACCATTCACGCGTGCCGTTTTCTACTATGTCCGGCACCGGTCCAAACGACCTTCTCCACCCCGATGTCACCGGCGGTTTTCAGACCATTCGTGGCGGCATAATTGAACAAATTTGCCACTGGACGAACAAGACTTATCGAGCAGGGAATAGCTCGACTTTTTGCATTCCTTGAGGCCCAAGCCAAGCCCTAGCATCGGTTGGTAATCTGCATCACATTTACGTGCGCAGTTTCCGCTGTTTCGCGAAAGGCACTCATGTCTATCACTTCTCAATCTTCGCTCGGTGCCACTAACGCAGCCACCAAAGAACGTCGCAAGGCCCAAGCATCTAGTTTTATGGGCACCTTGCTCGAAGCCTACGATTTTGTTCTCTACACCGCCGCAGCCGCATTGGTATCTCCCAAAGTTCTCTTCAGCGGCATAGATCCAGCATTGGGAACGATGCTGGCTTTTGTCACTCACTCATGGCCGGCTACTTAGCGAGGCCTATTGGCGGTCTACTTTTTGGGCACTTCGGTGACAAAATTGGCCGCAAACATATGCCCTTCACCACGGTCCTCATCATGGGCGTTGTTTCATTGGCCATTGGCCTGATGCCAACCACGCTCGGGGCCGCCACCGCAGGAATCTTGCTGACACTCATTCGTGTCATTCAGGGCCTAGTCGCTGGTGGCGAATGGGGTGGTGCGACGTTGATGTCAATGGAGCATTCCTCGAAGAAGACCAAGGGCTTCGGGGCTTCTCTCTCGGTTGCTGGAGGTCCCACCGGAGCACTAATGGCAACATTTGTCCTCGGTATCTTTGCTTCGCTCCCCGAAGAACAATTCCTCTCTTGGGGTTGGCGCATGCCGTTTTTGGCGTCCATCATCGTGGTCCTAGTTGCCCTGTACCGGCGTTATCAGGTGTCGGAATCTCCAGAGTTCCTGGCCGCCGAAAAGATTGCACGCACGCAAGAACCACCCATTCTCCAGATTCTGAAACAATACCGCTTCAAGACCTTCTTTGGCATCTTGCTGGCGTTGGCCCCACTCTTCTTATAGGCAATGTTGTCGGCCTTTATGGTGCCGTTCCTCGCAGGGCGTTCCGCTCAGATTGCCAGTGAAGGCCAAGAGCCCGCGGTAGCCGTAGGCTCCTTGCTCTTCATGGTCACCATTGCCAGTGGCTTAGCGGTACTCACCATTCCACTCGTGGGATGGCTTTCGGATCGCTTCGGACGAGATCGAATGCTAATTGTCGGTTCTGTGTTGGGCTTAGTAGACGTCTGGCCAATGATGCAACTGTTTATGTCTAACGACCCGATGTTGATTTGTGCTGGTTTCATCTTGGGACTGCCCATTATGCAGGTCGCCATTCTCGGCGTGCTCGGCTCCTACCTAGCCGAACTATTCAGCCCCACCACTCGCTACACCGGTTTATCTCTGACCTATCAGGTCGGTTCCGGCCTGGCTGCAGGAACCGCCCCACTGGTTGCCCAAGCCCTCGCAGCGTAGAGCAATAGCAGCCTGACGCTAATCGCTGTCTACTACATGGCGCTGGCAGCCGTCGCGATCATCTCAGTGCTCGCCTTGCGCGCTCACTCCCAGAAGAAAAACGTCACTTCAAACTAGCTGCAAAGAGCCGGCGCATGGATTATGCCTACGCCGTCAGCTTTGACGGTGCAGGCTTTTGCTTGGGCGGTGGTCGCAGCCTCAGCTATTGCGATGGTCAAGGCGACATTTTCCTTGATAAACGGAGCCACCATGTCCTGATTTCCGGCAAGATCCAGGACGCTCCGGTCAACACAGCGGCACAAGAGCCAACACTCTAGTCGGCTAGGAATACCGAGCCGGACTCATGAATTCGAGCCCTGTACTCAGCGGTGCAACCCGCTGAGCACAGGGCTCGTCTTGTTCCTTGCGTTTTAGTTCCTGGAGCCTGCGCCCCATTTTGCTGCCGGCGCCTGCCACAAAGACAGGGCATCCAAAAGCGCTTCTGGTTCGCTGGCCACCACCAATGAGTCGCGGAACTGCGAGGCCAAGAATCCCTGATCAGTCATGTGGTCCAGCATATTCAGCAGAGGCTGCCAGAATCCGTCAACATCCAGGAGTGCTACTGGTTTCGCGTGGATTCCAAGTTGCTGCCAGGTCCACACTTCAAAGAGCTCTTCCAAGGTCCCAGCACCACCTGGCAGGGCAACAAAGCCATCTGCCAGTTCCGACATGCGGTGTTTGCGTGCATGCATGTCGGGCACAACTTCCAGGCTCGTTAATCCTGGATGCGCCAGTTCGCCATCAACCAGGAATTGCGGCATGACCCCGAAAACTTCGCCGCCAACCTTGCGCGCCGCATCAGCAATTGTTCCCATCAAACCCACGCGTCCACCGCCATAAACGATGGCCCGGCCCGAGGCGGCAACAGTGCGTGCGAAGTTTTCTGCCGCCTTCTCATAAATGGATGACGCGCCTGAAGCCGAACCGGTGAAAACTGCCAACCTCTGGATATTTCGTTGCCCAGCGAGCAAAGCAGGGAAGACCACGTCTTGGAGCAAGGGTGCGACCTCGTCTAATTTCGCTGAGGGGTCGATCCACCGTAGCTGCTCAATTTCAGCCAAAGGTTCACCAATCGGAACCAAACGATGTTCAAATACGGTGGCTTGAACGCTATGCCCCTCTTCATTGGTTGCCGGGGCCGTGAAGGTTCCAACGAGACGCAGCAAAGCTGGATCCAGGTTCACTCCCAGCTCTTCGCTCACTTCCCGTACCGCCGCATCGATAGGCGACTCCCCCAGTTCCGGCTTGCCACCCGGGAACATGAATAATGTTGTTCCTCGCTTGCGAACGGTCAGAACCTGTCCCGCATCGTTTCGGATAATGACGGCGCTGACAGTGATCTGTGCTGGCAATGATATTCCTTCTTGTTCCATCCACGAACTGGTTGCGCCTGTTCGGTGCAACCGGCGGTCACAATTCAATTCTAGGGTTTTCATCTGGGCGTGCCTGAATCACGTGAGCAACCTGCTTCAACGCTATGCAAATGAAAAGGGGCCTTCGCAATTCATCAATTGATGAACTGCGAAGGCCCCTTAGCTTATGGAAATTAGTCCTTGATCAAATCGTGGCGCACGATGGTCTGATCGCGGTCCGGGCCCACGCCGATGGCGGAGATACGGGTGCCGGAGATCTTCTCCAAAGCCAGGATGTAGTTCCGGGCGTTCTCCGGAAGATCTTCCATGGTCTGCGCGCCAGAGATGTCCTCGGTCCAGCCCGGGAAGTACTCGAAGATCGGCTTCGCATGGTGGAAGTCGGTCTGCGTCATTGGCATTTCATCGTGGCGGATGCCGTCTACGTCATAGGCAACGCACACTGGGATCTGCTCGATATTGGTGAGCACATCCAGCTTGGTCACGAAGTAGTCAGTGAAGCCGTTCACGCGCGAGGCGTGGCGGGCCAGAACAGCGTCGTACCAGCCGCAACGACGTGGGCGGCCAGTGTTCACACCGAATTCGCCGCCGGTCTTCTGAAGGTAGATGCCCATGTCATCGAACAGCTCGGTCGGGAACGGACCTGCACCCACGCGGGTGGTGTAGGCCTTGATGATGCCGATGGAGCGGGTGATGCGGGTCGGGCCGACGCCCGAGCCCACCGACGCTCCGCCAGCGGTTGGGTTCGAGGAAGTCACGAACGGGTAGGTGCCGTGGTCCACGTCCAGGAAGGTAGCCTGGCCGCCTTCCATCAGCACAACCTTGTCCTCGTCCAGGGCCTTGTTCAGCTCGTAGGTGGAGTCGATGACCAGCGGGCGCAGGCGCTCGGCGTAGGACAGGAAGTACGAGACGATCTCCTCGACCTCGACGCTGCGCCGGTTGTAGATCTTGACCAGCAGTTCGTTCTTCTGGCGCAACGCGCCTTCGACCTTCTGGCGCAGGATGGACTCGTCGAAGACGTCCTGCACGCGGATGCCCAGGCGTCCGACCTTGTCCATGTAGGCAGGGCCGATGCCGCGTCCGGTGGTGCCGATGGCACGCTTGCCCAGGAAGCGCTCGGTGACCTTGTCCATGGTCTGGTGGTATGGAGCCACCAGGTGCGCGTTGGCCGAGACACGCAGCTTCGAGGTGTCGGCGCCGCGCGATTCCAGGCCGTCGATTTCTTCGAAGAGGGCTTCAAGGTTCACCACGCAGCCGTTGCCGATAATCGGAGTGGCGTTGGGGGAAAGGATGCCGGCTGGAAGGAGCTTGAGCTCGTACTTCTCGCCGCCGACGACCACGGTATGCCCGGCGTTGTTGCCGCCATTTGGCTTGACTACGTAGTCGACCTTGCCGCCGAGCAGGTCGGTGGCTTTTCCTTTACCCTCATCGCCCCATTGGGCTCCGACGATCACGATTGCTGGCATGGGATCCTCCCCCTTGCTTAAAGCAGTGGTTACGGCGTGCTTAGCGCCGTCCCGGCACGGTGCCGGGCAAAAAATATGCCCCTGTCCTGCTCACTGAAACCCGAAGGTTCGTTGCAAGAGTTAGGGGCTCTTACGACCAAAGTTTACCGAAACGATTAGTGAATCTCGAGCTGTGCGTCGCGGTGTCGTCCGCGGCGGCCATATGCGACGACCAGAACCGCAATTCCCGTGAAGAGCACCGCAATGGAGACCACGTACACGCTGATCACGCCATACCCCTGGTCCGGATTGAGGAACGGGTAGGGAACCCATCCATCGGTGGCTCCGCGCACCAGAACGGCCCCGGTCCACAGCAGCGGGTAAATCAGGATCAAGAACACTGCGCTATATGGCAAGGCCATACGGTCCTTGGCCAAAAGCCAATCTCCCAGGACGAACAGCGGCCCGAGAATATGCATCACCCAATTGGCCCAGGGAAGCGGCACTCCACCGGCCGCGCCCAGCGGTGCCAATAGGGTGAGGTAAATCAGTCCGACTACGACCATGCACACGCACACAAGGGCGCGCAGGCCAACAACCCAGCGAGGCACCCGCTCCGCTTTCACCAGCCCGGCAACCCCGGCAACAAGCCCCACGGCGACTACGAGCGCATTTGACTGTATGGTGAAGTATCCAAAGAAATTCATCGGCTGCACCGGACCCCTCGAGGCGGTGTCCGCGTAGGTTGCCACGATCGCCGCCAAGGTGACCAGCGCCCAAAGTATTCGCGCCAGATTGAAGCTGCGCAGGGTGGCTTGAGAAGTATTCACCCTCGAAGACTATCCTCCACGGGTGTAACGTCCAAAGGCCCAGCAATACCCTGCAATTGATATCCGTTGCCTTCCTTTCGACTTGCCCCCCGAGGCAGCGCTCGCGGTGCAACAATGGATTCCAGCCAGGAATTGACCCTGACACAGTGTGAGGGCGGAGAACTGAAGAATGTTATCCATCGGGATGTTTGCCCAGATCGGCCAGGTCACCCACCGCATGTTGCGGCATTGGGATACTGCCGGCCTGCTCACCCCCCGCCCACGTGGACCCGTTTAGCGGCTATCGCTCCTACGATCCCTCCCAGCTTCAGCGTTTGCATCAGATCGTTGCCCTGCGCGATTTGGGATTCGGGCTCGAAGAGATTTCTTTGATCCTGGACCAGGGAGCCACCGCAGGAAAAATAGCCGAACTTTTGCACATTCGCCAGGCGCAGGTCGAGGCCGAGCACCAGCTGGCCACGCAGCGCTTGGCCGATGTACAGCGGCGTCTGCAACTGATCTCCAAGGAGAACCTCATGTCTCACATTGAAATCATCCACAAGCCACTGCCCGCGGTGCGCTTGGCGGCCGGCCGCTTCACGGTGGCCGAGCAGCCTGAAATCGCCGGACGCATCGGCCCGCTCTTCGACAGAATCGCGCAGTCCATTCAGGGCCAAAGCCTTGCCACGCCCATTGCGCAATACAACGGCACCGAGGATGGAGTGGAGGTCATTGCCGGATACGCCACGAGCGCCCAAAGCCTGGCCGATGTCGAAATCATCGAGCTTCCCGCGGTGTCCGAAGCCATCTGCGGAGTGCACCTTGGCTCGATGGACACCATCCATGAAAGCTGGCAGGCCGTGCACGAAGAAGTCCTCGCCCGTGGTTTGGTGCCTACCGGTCCGTGCCGCGAAGTCTACGTGCGTGCTGTGTCCGACGACCAGGCGGATTGGGTGACCGAACTTCAGCAGCCGGTCGGCACTCCTTAATCCACCAGCAGGTGCGGGGCCTCCAGCAGGTCCCCGACCACGCTGCGCGCGGCCCCGGCCAGCGCACCGGTTTGGCCCAGCGGCGAGCACAGCAACCGGGCTTGCCCGGCAATGCTCGGCGCGTGCGCTTGGAGCCCAGCCTCCATGGCGGGGTGCAACCACTGCTCCAGGGCGGCAAAGTGCCCGCCAAAGACCACGGTGGAAACGTTGTACAGGCGCAGGGCCGAGGCCACGGCGATTCCCAAGGATTTTCCGGCCTCGGCCACGGCGCTCACCGCGGGCTCGGTACCAGTTTCCAGTGCTTGGCAGAGCTGGCTCATCCGCTCCTGCCGCGAAATCCTATCTGCTGCGGAACCGAGATTGGCGGCGGCCAAAATGGCTTCCTGTCCGGCCACGGTTTCCAGGCATCCGCGTCCTCCGCAGCTGCAGGCTTTGCCGTCGGGGGCGATCACCACATGGCCGAGCTCGCCTGCATGGCCCTGGGGCCCGACAAATAGTTCACCATCGATAATCAAGCCGCCGCCGATGCCCACTTCCCCGGAGACAAAGAGGAAGTCGCGGTCCTGGGCATCCATCAAATGCTGCTGGGCCAGCGCCGAGGCATTGGCTTCGTTAAAGAGCCGGAAGCGGGTTTTGGGTTCGGGCAGCAACGCTGCAACATCGAGTTCTTGCCCCTCCCAGCCAAGGTTCGGAGCTTGGAGAACGGTGAACTGCTCCTCGTTAACCAGGCCCGGAACAGCCAATCCGCCGCCCAGAATCATCAGGCCCTGGGCCCGGGCAGCGCCTTGGAGGCCTTGGCTCAGTTCTCCCAGAGCACCGAGCACCTCACTGGCAGTCGAGCGGTGATTGGTGCGCGGCAGGATTTCGTGCGCCAGCAGTTTGCCGTTGAGGTCAACGAGTCCGGCGGCAATGTAGTCGACGTTGATTTCCATGCCCATCACGCAGCGCGCGGGATTCAGCACCAGGCCCACCGAAGGCCGTCCGCGTTCCCCATCGCGGTGCACGCCGATTTCGATGACCAGCCCAGCGGCCAGCAAGTCGGCGACCAGGCTGGAGACCGAGGCCTTGGTCAACTGGCTGACTTGAGCGATATCAGCCCGTGATAGCCGCTGGTCATCCCCCGCGGCTGCAATCACGGACAACACCCTGGCCAAGTTGGCTCTGCGCACGTCCCCGACTGTGCCCGGGGCCGAAGACGTCGCGGCTCGGGCGGAAGGGGCTGGCTGGCGCATGCTTTCTCCTTGTCGAAATTCCTGGAATGCATTTGCAGAGTTCGCTATTGACTCTAGCGCATCACCGCCCATATAGTTCAGATCATAAACTAAATGGCTTAGGCCAGCCCTGCGATCCAAGGATGTATCTCGATGAGCGTTGCCCCGACCCCTGCAGACCATTTCACCTTCGGCCTCTGGACCGTGGGATGGACCGGTGCCGATCCCTTCGGCGTCGCCACCCGCAAGAACCTGGACCCGGTAGAAGCCGTCCACAAGCTCGCCGAGCTCGGCGCCTACGGCATCACCTTCCACGACAATGACCTGATTCCCTTTGACGCCACCGAGGCAGAACGCGAAAAGATCCTCGGCGACTTCAACCAGGCGCTGGAGGACACCGGACTGAAGGTCCCGATGGTGACCACCAACCTGTTCAGCCACCCGGTCTTCAAGGACGGCGGCTTCACCTCCAACGACCGTTCGATCCGCCGCTTCGCCCTGGCCAAGGTGCTGCACAACATCGACCTGGCTGCGCAAATGGGCGCCGAAACCTTCGTCATGTGGGGCGGGCGCGAAGGCAGCGAATACGATGGCTCCAAGGACCTGGCCGCAGCACTGGATCGCATGCGAGAAGGCGTTGACACGGCAGCGGGCTACATCAAGGACAAGGGCTACAACCTGCGCATTGCGCTGGAGCCGAAGCCGAATGAACCACGCGGCGACATCTTCCTGCCCACCGTCGGCCACGGCCTGGCCTTCATCGAGCAGCTGGAGCACGGGGACATCGTCGGCCTGAACCCGGAAACCGGCCACGAGCAGATGGCCGGGCTGAACTTCACCCACGGCATCGCCCAGGCACTGTGGGCCGAAAAGCTGTTCCACATCGACCTCAACGGCCAGCGCGGCATCAAGTACGACCAGGACCTGGTCTTCGGCCACGGCGATCTGACCAGCGCCTTCTTCACCGTCGACCTGCTGGAGAACGGCTTCCCCAACGGCGGGCCGAAGTACACCGGACCGCGCCACTTCGACTACAAGCCATCGCGCACCGATGGCTACGACGGCGTCTGGGACTCGGCCAAGGCCAACATGTCCATGTACCTGCTGCTCAAGGAGCGCGCGCTGGCCTTCCGCGCGGACCCGGAAGTCCAGGAAGCCATGAAGACCTCGGGCGTCTTCGAACTGGGCGAATCCACCCTGGACGCCGGGGAAAGCGCAGCGGATCTGATGAGCGATTCGGCGAGCTTCGCCGGCTTTGACGCCGAGGCCGCAGCACAGCGCAACTTCGCCTTCATCCGCCTGAACCAGCTGGCCATCGAGCACCTGCTCGGCTCCCGCTAGCCCCTGCCAGAACCCACCGCAGAAAGCAGCCACATTCAATGACGCTTGTCGCCGGGATCGACTCCTCCACCCAGTCCTGCAAGGTTGTCATCCGCGACGCCGGCACCGGAGCCCTGGTCCGCTCCGGACGTGCCAGCCACCCGGAGGGCACCGAAGTGGACCCGGAGTTCTGGTTCAGCGCCCTGCAAGAAGCGATCGCCCAGGCCGGCGGCCTGGATGATGTGGCCGCGATCTCGGTGGGCGGGCAACAGCACGGCATGGTGGTGCTGGATGCCACCGGTGCGGTGATCCGCCCTGCGCTGCTGTGGAATGACAATCGCAGCGCGCAGGCGGCCACCGACATCATCGCCGAAGCCGGCAACGGCGACAGCGAGGCCGGCGCCGCCTACTGGGCACAGCGCACCGGCACCCTGCCCGTCTCCTCGATCACCCTGACCAAGCTGCGCTGGCTCAAGGACCATGAACCGGACAACGCGGCCAAGGTCGCCGCGGTCTGCCTGCCCCACGACTGGCTGTCCTGGCGACTGGCCGGCAACGGCCCGGGCAGCGGCGCCGAAGGCTTGGCAGCCCTGCGCACCGATCGTTCGGACGCTTCGGGCACCGGCTATTACCGGGCCTCCGAGAACGCCTATGACCTCGAAGCGCTGGAGCAGCACCTGGGGCACGCCCCGATTCTTCCCACCGTGGCCGGCCCGCTGGAATCCATTGGCTGCACCGCTTCTGGCGCGCTGATCGGCCCTGGCGCGGGCGATAATGCCGCCGCCGGATTGGGCGTTGGCGCCACCGTTGGCGATGTGGTCATGTCGCTGGGCACCTCCGGCACGGTCTTCGCCGTCGCCGACGCACCCAGCGCAGATGCCACCGGGCTGGTGGCCGGGTTTGCCGATGCCACCGGTAACTACCTCCCGCTGGTATGCACCCTGAATGCCACCCGAATTTTTGATGCCACCGCAAATATCTTGCAGGTGAGCCTGGCAGAGTTTAACGACCTCGCGCTGTCCGCCAGCCCGGGCTGCGACGGCCTGGCGCTGCTGCCCTACTTTGACGGCGAGCGCACCCCGAACCTGCCAGATGCCACCGGTTCGCTGCACGGAATCACCCGGGCGAATTACACCGCACCGAACTTGGCCCGCAGCGCGGTGGAAGCGGTGGTCTGTTCTTTGGCCGACGGCCTGCAGGCGCTGGAGGCCCAGGGTGTTGCGGCGCAGCGCATCATCCTGGTGGGCGGCGGGGCGCAGTCCCGCGCGGTTCAGCACATTGCAGCCCAGGTGCTGGGCCTGCCGATCGTGGTTCCGGCACCGGGCGAATATGTCGCCGACGGTGCCGCTCGCCAGGCCGCCGGAGTGCTTGCCGGGCAGTTCCCGCAGTGGGCCCGGGATTCTGCCGAAGTCCCCGCCACAGAAGCAAGCCCGCATGTTTTGGAACGCTACCGTTCGCTGGTTTCCAGCCAGTGGACAGCAAAGTAGGGATTAGCCGTGAAGCTAGAGACCAGGGAACTGAACTGGGCCGGAAACCTCGAGTACCGGGCCAGCCAATTGCTGTACCCCACCAGCGTCGAGCAGCTGCAGGAACAGGTTCGCGCAGCAACCAAGGTGCGGGCCTTGGGCTCTCGCCATTCCTTTAATGGCATTGCCGATACCAGTGAAACCTTGATTTCCTTGAGCAAGATGCCTGAAGTCATCGAGATCGATGCGAAGGCCATGAGCGTGCGCGTCAGTGGCGGAACCACTTATGGCGCGCTGGCTGATGCTCTTGAGCAAGCTGGTTTTGCGCTGCACAACCTCGCTTCCCTGCCGCATATCTCGGTGGCCGGGGCGGTATCCACCGGCACCCATGGCTCGGGCGAAGCCCACGGCAACCTTGCTACCGCGGTCAGCGCGGTGGAACTGGTACTGGCCGATGGCTCGCAGCTATCCGCCAAGTGGGGCGACCCGGAGTTCGACGGCTACGTGGTGTCCCTTGGCGCCTTGGGTGTAATGACTCACCTGACCTTGGATATTGTGCCGAGCTTTGATGTTCAGCAAACCGTGTACGAGCAGCTGTCCTGGGACAAGGTGCTCGACAACTTTGATGGCCTCCAGGCTTCTGCCTATAGCGTCAGCCTGTTCACCGACTGGAGCGGGGAGCTGGTAGGCCAGACCTGGCTCAAGCGCCGTGTTGGCGATGGCCTGGTCGATGATATTGACCAGGGCAAGTTTGGCGGATTCCCGGCCACCGCCGCGATGCATCCGCTGCCCGGGGCCGACGGCGCCATCTGCAGCGAACAGCTCGGAGCGGCTGGGCCGTGGTCCGACCGGCTCTCCCATTTCCGCATGGACTTCATGCCCAGTGCCGGTGATGAGCTGCAGACCGAATACCTGGTCCCGCGCGAATACGCCGTTCAAGCCATGGCCGCAATGCGACAGCTATCCCCGGTGCTCACTCCCTTGCTGCTGGTGGCCGAGGTGCGAACCATCGCCGCCGACGATTTATGGCTCAGCGGCAACTATGGCCGAGACGGCATTGCCCTGCACTTTACGTGGAAGCCGCAGCAGCAAGCAGTCGAGGCCATCCTCCCGCAGGTTGAATCCGCCCTCGCTCCCTACGCACCTCGCCCGCACTGGGGCAAGCTCTTTGCTGCCACCGCAGCAGATCTGCGTGGAATCTACCCGAAGTTCAACGACTTCATCGCATTAGCTCGGCGCTTGGATCCTGACGGCAAATTCCGCAACGAGTTCCTTCAGCGCAATATTTTTGGTGCGTAGTCACCGAATTACAACAAGTTCGGCCCAATGGGAGACGCGACAGGAAGGTTTCCTTTTCAATCCTGCATCGATCGCAATCGATAGGCCGCAAATCATCTCATTGAGGGCTGTTCCCCTGTTACGAAGATGCCTTTTCCACGATCGCCCGCGCTGCCCTCTCGGCCTGGATCAGCTTGGTATTGCTAATGGGGTCAAAGCCATATCCCGCCCGGGTCTTCATGTGCAGCAGGGTGTCTAGCAATTTTGCAGCTGCGGCATCCGCAGTTGCCAGCAACTTGACGGCATCTTGGTGACTGTCACACTGCGCATACTTGCCAAGAGAGACAGCACAAATAACGTCAGCAGCAGCAATCCCCGCATGAACGTACAGGGTCACCGCAGTGTCTGCCACGACCGAGTCATCCTCATAAAGACTACGAAGATCGTCCGCAGATTGAAGGAATTGCCGAGCTTTGCTTAATCGGCCCTGACGCTCAGCTTTCCCTGCATCTACAGTCTTGATTTTGTCGTGTTTAGGGGTCACTGCGAAACCTTATGCCCACGTGCCATTCGCCGCAGCCACGCCGGGTCTCCCGCAACATCCACCCCGTCTTTGATAATGAGGTCAAATATCGGGGCTGGTTTTACCTCGGCGGCGCGATAGAGCAACGGCCGTACGTCATTGCCCGTCCACCGTGCGACCTTGCTGGCCAGGGCACCAGCCAATTCGTCGTCCAGCCCTTCCGGTGTTTCATCGGGCATCACGATGAGGATGTCAATGTCGCTGTCCGACCGCATTTCACCTCGGGCCGCTGAGCCAAAGATCGTCGCCGTCACAGGCTTGACTGGCCAGCTGTTGATGACATCTTGGATTAGCGAGGTCAGCTCTCTTCTGGAATTGGCGATTTTCAAGATGACATCCGCCAGCAGATGTTCCCGATTCAGGGCATAGGAGTGGGTCCTGCCCGTTATTTGCTCGAGGACGACGCCCTGCTCCACCAATCGAGAGAGCGCCTTGCGCGCCCCCGTGGATGACCCCTCCTCGGGGAGCAGCCGATGGATAGCGGGAATGGTCAGATATTGTTCACTGCGCGATAGGACAGCGAGAACCTGCGAGTCCATTCCCGTTGATCCCAGGGCAGCGAATGGGTTCTGCAGCCGCATAGATGCCTCCTTTATCGACAACAAGTACGCTCTCCTGATACACGAAAGTGTACTTGAATTGACGGAAGAACATCTATGCGCACGAAAGTGCATATCTGATCTGCCCTACTTCCCCCATCTTTTGCGAAGTCAGTAAGCGATTCCCTAATTGATCAACGACAGCACACGCTCAGAATCATGCCGCAGCTTTCGTGGACGCGATGGCTTTGCCGTTCACATTATTTGGAAACCACAGCGACAAGCCGAGGAGACGATCCTGCCTCGCGCCCTGCGCACCTCGCCCGCACTGGGGCAAGCTCTTTGCAGCCACCGCAGGGCAGCTGAGCAGCATGCACCCGAAGTTCTACGACTTCATCGCATTAGCTCGGCGCTTGGATCCTGACGGCAAATTCCGCAACGAGTTCCTTCGGCGCAATATTTTTGGTGCGCAGTCGCTGAAACGATTGGACCTATACTCCGCGGGCTCCACACCAACAGGATCAATAGCGCAACAGCAATCAGTGCCATGCCCGCCCAGCCCGTGAACCCCAAATGCTCCGAGAGCAATCCGACGGCCAATGCGGCGGCAACGGCTGGCTCGCTCAGCGTCACTGTGGTGGCGGTGCTCGCCGGCACCTTGGCCAGCGCCATGCCAAATGCGAGATAGCCCAGGAACATCGGAATCAGTGCCAGATAAGCAGCGACCATGAAGTTCTGGGCGCTGTCCAGAAGTGGCGCGCCGGAGAAAAGCAACACCGGCATCAGCAGCAAGCCTCCGACCCCGAAGACCGAACCCACGGCACCTTGTCGGCCAATCCCAGCCCGGATCAACCGTCCGGTAGCCCATGAATAGCAGGCGTAGCTGGCGCCGGCGACAAGCCCGAGCAGGCACCCTGCCACTACGCCAGTGCCGCTGCCTCCACTCTCCGCGGCTCGCGAGAATCCGAGCAGGGTGCTTCCCGCGATCCCCAGGATCGCCGCGGCATGCCAGCGCACCGTCAATCGTGCACCGTCAGCAAATCGTTCAAGGATTCCGGAAAAGAGCGGGGCCGTGCCCAAGGAGATCACGGTGCCCAGCGCTACTCCTCCCAAGGACATGGAACTGTAGAAGGCCAGCGGATAGATCATGACGGCCACCCCGCCGAAGATCACCAGGCCCTTGTTATCAACCAGTGCACTGCGGTCGCCCCACACCCGGCGTGCTCCCACTGCGCACTGCAGCAGACCGCCAATTCCCAGCGAGGCAGCACCGATGGCAAGTGGCGAAACCTCTGGTGCTTGCGCGGCCACGGTGCCGGTCGTCCCCCACAAAATGGAGGCGAGCAACAAGAGCCCGATAGCTCCGCCTGCACCATTTTGGCGCGGCCTGTTCACAGTGCTCCAACCATGTCGCTGATCATGGACCGCGCTCGCAAGAGCAACGCGCTGCTCCCCTCCAGACCGGCACGCGATATCGCGCCTTCCAGCAGGAAGGAAATCTGCCCGGCCAGCAGGGCAGCCTGTTTTTTCGCAGTCAGGGTTTCCAGGTGGCCAGCAAGAAGTTGTTCCACCTGGGACTTGTGAGCCGCGACAATCGCACGACCCGGATCTCCGGCTGGCAGTTCAGCGGCGGCATTAAGCAGGCCACAGCCGCGGAAACCGTGCTCATACCCGGCTTCCGCGTGGTCAATGTAGGCGTCTACAACGGCGAGCACTCCACCGGCTCCAGCGCCCGCCTTTTCCAGGCGCCTTTGATAGAGCTCCAGCCACTCCTGGTGACGGGCCTGAAGATAAGCGAGAACCAATCCGGTTTTTGACTCGAAGTTGTTGTAGAGGCTCATCTTGGCCACACCGGCCTTGGCGATCACCGCATCGATTCCGGTGGCCGATATCCCGTCGGCATAAAAAAGCTGCGCGGCCGCGTCGAGAAGCTTGGTGCGGGCGGTGATGCGAGGTGACATGAAAACTCCAAAGTAGACTGTTCTGTCTACTTTAAGAGAATAGCCGACTTATACCGACCGGTCTAGCTGTTGCCCGCCCTCGAGATCAGCTTCAAGCAAGCACTCCTGGAAAGCCGTGGCTGCAGGATTTTCAACACCCGTGCCTGCATAGAGCCGCGTCTTCGGCTTGCCCGACAAAGGATGGAATGAGACCTCGGGCATCTGGAAGCGGGAAACCGAGGCTGGCAGGATTGAGACTCCCAGTCCGGCAGCAACCAGCCCGAGGATGGTCTCCTGATGGATCGCCCGTTCCACAATTCGAGGGGGCGTATGCCCGTCAAACAATGAGTGCACCAGGGAATAGAAACCGCTCATGTACTTGTAGGGGAACAGGACAAAGTCTTCGTCCGCTAGCTCGCTAGCGTCGATCTGATCCTGGTTGCCCAGGCGATGCCCTGCAGGAAGTGCCACCACCAGCGGCTCCGAATGGATTTCCCGCAGTTCGATACCGGGCACTCGCGTTGGGTCACGCAGAATCCCAAGGTCGAGACTGCCCTCCAGCAACTTTTCTATCTGCTCGTCCGTAGTCAGCGGGTTCAGCACCAGCTCCACATTCGGCCGCAGCTCACGGAACCTGCGCAGTGCCGAGGGCATGGTGGCATAGCTCGCCGAGCTGACAAATCCAACATTGAGCCGCCCGCGCAGCCCCAGCCCGGCTTCCGTGAGTTCCCGGTTGGCCTTGTCCAGGTCGGACAGCAGCGGCTTGATCCGATCCAGGTACATTCGCCCGGCCGGGGTAAGGCTCACGCTGCGGGTAGTTCGATCAAAAAGCTGGACCCCCAGCTCTTGCTCCAGCTTTTTCACAGCCACCGTCAGGGGTGGCTGGGACATGCGGAGCTCTTCGGCGGCGCGGCCGAAATGCAAATGTTCTGCAACAACGAGGAAGTAGTGAAGGTGGCGCAGTTCCATGCAGTCTATTTTTGCACAAGAACTAATAATGTCTAGGAAAAAAGTATTGGACTGCCTAATAATACGCGTGAGTTACTAGAGGTAGAACAACAAAGATGCCCAGATCAGGAG
This sequence comes from Glutamicibacter halophytocola, assembly GCF_001302565.1. NCBI lineage: Bacteria > Bacillati > Actinomycetota > Actinomycetes > Micrococcales > Micrococcaceae > Glutamicibacter > Glutamicibacter halophytocola. The sequence continues at coordinate 252,419 of NZ_CP012750.1, read as the reverse complement.
CAAGCCATGAGCACCTCGTCCCAGTCCCCCTCCGCAGAATACGTCGTCATTGGGGCAGGTCTGGCCGGCTCTTCAACAGCCTGGCGACTAGCTCAGCGAGGCTACGAAGTCGCATTGCTTGAACGCAAGGTACCAGCGGCAGCCGATGCCAGTTCGCATGGCTCCGCACGAATTTTCCGCTACGCCTACCCCGACCAGTTCTACACGGATCTTGTTGTCCGCGCCCGTACCGCTTGGGACGAGCTGGAAGAAGCCAGCGGCAGCCAGCTGATCGCCCCGCATGGCTCCGTCGACTACGGCCCTTTGCGCAACCCCCGGCACCTCGCCGAAATTCTCGCAAACTCCGGCGTGGAGCATGAACTGCTCTCGGCCGCTGAGGCGCGCAACCGCTTTAACGGAATCAACTTCGATACCGAGGTTCTCTGGCACCCAGGGGCCGGGGTGTTGGATTCCGAACGCTCCGTCCAGGCGATGGTCGCACAGGCAAAGATCCACGGAGTCAAGATTGAAACCCAATGGCCCGTCGCCTCTGTCGAGGCAACAGCTAATGGCTACAAGCTCACCTCCAGCGACGGCCGCACCTATCTCGCTTCCAAGATCATCGTCACCGCAGGTGGCTGGCTGCCAGAACTGCTCGGCAATCTGCCATTGCCCTCCGGCTTCCTGCGCAGCATCCCCACGATGGACATCTATCAAGAGAATGCCTACCACTTCCCCTACCGGGACCAGGATCCCGAGGCCCGCCTGGCATGGCCCACCTACATCCACAAGGATCCTGCTTTCAAGTCCTACGGCCTGCCCGGTGGACGCGACGCAAGCTTCCGCGGCCAAAAGGTCGCAGAGTACATGGCCGGGCACCGCATGGACACCGCCAGCCAGCAGAACGGCCAGATCGATCCGGCCAACCGCGAACGCGTGATCGAGTACGTGAAAAAGTACCTTCCCGGACTGGAACCCACGCCCTATGCGGAGACCACCTGCATCTTCAGCGCAACCCCCACCGAGGATTTCATCATGGATGAAGCGGATGGCATCACCATCCTCTCCCCTTGCTCGGGGCATGGCGCCAAGTTCGGTCCGCTGCTCGGCGAACTGGCGGCAGACCTCGCCACCGGGGCGCGCGAAACCCCCGAGCTTTTCCGCCTGGCATCCCACGCCAAGGCCATGGCCTAGAAGACCGAGCAGAAAGCCCTTTTGGAGAATCCCTTGTTCAACATCCCGCTAGACCTGCCCACGACGACGGTCACCGAGCTCATGGCAGGCATCGCTGAAACCGGCCAAGACCAGCTGCGAGGCGGCTACTCCCGCCCAGTGTATTCCAGCGCTGAAATTGATTTGCGCACCTGGTTCATCGAGCAAGCCACTCGACGGCAGCTGAGCGTTGAGGAAGACGGCAACGGTGCACTATGGGCATGGTGGGATTTGCCGACCGGCATCCGCACCAACGCTGTAGTTACCGGTAGCCACCTTGATTCGGTTCCCGGCGGCGGACCCTTTGACGGTCCGTTGGGTGTAGCCAGCGCACTAATTGCCTTTGACCTGATGCAGTCACGCAATCTTGTGCGCACCCGAGCCATGGCCATCGTGGTCTTCCCGGAAGAAGAAGGCTCCCGCTTTGGCGTGGCTTGCCTGGGTTCGCGCCTGCTCACCGGAGCCATCGACCGGGACAAGGCCCTGAACCTGAAGGACCCCGACGGCAACAGTTTTGCTGATATCGCTACCAGAAATGGCCTTGATCCACGCTTCATCGGCTCGGACCGCCGCCTCTTGGGACAGATTGGCGTCTTCGTCGAGCTGCATGTGGAACAGGGACTCGGCCTGGCAGACCTTGATCATCCGGTAGCCATCGGCGGATCCATCCTCGGCCACGGCCGCTGGAAGCTGAGCATGCTCGGGCAAGGCAACCACGCCGGAACAACGCTCATGTCCGACAGGAAGGACCCGATGGTGGCCGCTGCCCGGAGCATTGCCGCGGTGCAGCATATTGCCCGCTCGCGAGATAACGCACGAGCTACCGTGGGCCGGCTGCAGCCGGTGCCAGGCGGAACCAACGTCATCGCTTCGCGCGTGGACTACTGGCTGGACGTGCGGCATCCAGATGATGCGGTGACAGCCGGAGTAGTTCAAGAGATTCACGAATCAGCGCGGATCATTGCCGCTGAAGAGGGGTGTACGCTGGAATTTTCCCAGGAGTCGTTGAGCCCGACGGTAACTTTTGATGCAGGGCTTTCTGGGAAACTTTCCCTGGCGCTCCCCAAAGCACCGGTACTGGATACCGGCGCGGGGCATGACGCTGGAGTACTGGCCAGACACGTACCGAGTGCCATGATCTTTGTCCGCAATCCCAACGGTGTCTCCCACTCCCCCGAAGAATACGTGGAAGACGCTGATGCCGAGCTCGGTGCGGCAGCTCTGGCCGACGCCTTGTCGTCTTTGCTGTCATAGCCGCTCCGCAGCTAAAAGCGCAGTGCCGGATACCGGTGCTGCGCTTTTGCGTGTTTTGAAATGGATGGTGCTTGCTACCTGGGATTCAGGGGCGCTCTTCCCAAAACATTAGCTCATGCCTATCGCAAGAGAATAGTCGTTCCATGCAACGCTGCACTCGATGCAACCCGGCACTGGTAGAGAACGGGAGCCGACAAGCCTTCCTAGCTTTCCAGCTTTCCAGCTTTCCAGCTTTCCAGCTTCCTAGCTTTCTAGCTTTCTAGCTTTCTAGCTTTCTAGCTTTCTAGCAAGCATGTATTTTGCCCGCAGGCAACTCAATCGCTCTCCCAAATTCCACTGACGATTCCTGCACCTGTCTCAAGCCCAGAATCCGTTGGAAATGCCCTCGCAATCTGCTCCGGACATGGCAAATCCCCGGAAAGCGGCCACACTCCGCTTTCCGGGGATCTGCGTTTATCTAAGTCCGGCAAGCCGGACCTAAAACTCTAGGCGAGGACCGGGGCGTCCCACAGGTTCAGGACCTGGCCAATGTTCTTCTCCTCGGCCGACTGGTACAGATCGGTAGCCCATGCCACGTCTTCAATCGGCATGCCACCCACCGAGTAGAGGATGATTTCTTCATCATTGCGGCGAGCCGGGATCTTGCCGGTAGCGACGTCAGCAATCTCTTCCAGCTTGGATTCGGGCAGCTTGCCTTCACGCATCAAATCATGGAAGTGAGTGCCGGGAATCCCCAGCAGCTGATAGGCCTGGGTGCCGTACTCCTCAGCCCACGCATCGTACAAGCCGCGGGCATCGAGAATCAGCCGAGCGTCGTTGATGACAAAGTCATCATCAAAACGTGCAGCCGCGGGCAGCAGCAAGAGAGCTCCGGGCTTGATGGCTGCGGTTGGGAAGTAAGGGAACGCCTCGGATCCCTTGATGTCGGTGCTGGTGGTCGCCATAATGACGTCCGCATCCTTGATCGCTTCCTCAACAGAGCCAGCGGCCACAATCGACTTCACCTGCGGGAAGTTGTCACGGATGTACTGCGCAAAGGTCTCCACGCCAGCGGCCGAACGGCCCTTGACGGTCACGGTGTCGATGCTCGGACGCAGTGACAGGGTCGCGTCAATGACGGACTTGGCAATCACACCTGGGCCAACGACGGCAGCAACCTTGGCATCCTGCTTGGCCAGGTGCTTCACACCAACCCCCGGAACGGCTCCTGTGCGGTAGGCACTGAGCAGGTTTGCGCTCATCACAGCCATCGGGGCGCCGGTGTCGGTGTCGTTAAGGGTGAACAGGTGAATGGACCGGGGCTGGCCCTTGGCCCGGTTCGCGGTGTTCGAGCCGTACCACTTCACGCCCGTGGTCCCGAATCGTCCACCGAGATAGGCCGGCATGGCCATGAAACGGCGGTCAGGGCCATCGCTTGGCATGCCTTCGTGAACAGGGTTCTGCGGGAAGGTGATCATCGCTCCGTGCGAGTTTCCGTTCTCGCCGGCCATCCGGTAGTCCCCATTGCGCAACAGGATCAGCGCTTCTTCCATCACCTCGGTGCAACGGGTGATGTCGGTGACTCCTGCTGCGATCATGTCCTGTTCGCTGAGGTAGCGGAAGTTGATAGTAGTCATGTGGTGCTCCTTTGCTGGATTTTCTAATCGATCAATGCTCAGATGGCTGCTTCGCCGGTTTCACCGGTTCGCACGCGGATGATCTGTTCCAGTGAAGAAACCCAGACCTTGCCGTCGCCGATTTCGCCGTCCTCGCCGGTTTTTGCGGTGCGGACAATAAGGTCCAGGGCGCGTTCCAAATCCGATTCTGCAACCAGCAGTTCCAGGCGGATCTTGGTCCTGAACTTCACGGAAAATTCTTGGCCTCGGTAATACTCGGTGCGCCCGCCCTGGGCGCCCCGGCCCTGGACTTCGGTGGCGGTCACTCCCGAGAAGCCGGCCTTCTCCAATTCGGAACATATGGATTCAAGCCTGATGGGCTTGATAACTGCAGTGATAAGTTTCATGGCAGAGCCTTTCTGTTCAGGCTGCTAGAGCTGACGGCTGTCGTAGGCGGATTCGGCATGGATGGAGTTATCCAACCCAGCCTCTTCTTCCGCCTCGCTGACGCGGATTGGGGAAATCTTGTTCATCACCCAGGCGATGGCGAAGGTCATGGCGAAGCTGTAAATCAAGGTGGCGGCAATCGCGATCAGCTCGTGGCCCAACTCGGCGAAGTGGCCACCGAAGAAGATGCCAGCCATTTCACCTGGCGCTTTTGGATTGGCGAAAAAGGTCGCGAACAGCGAACCGGTGATGCCGGCGATGCCGTGCACCGCAAAAACATCCAGCGAGTCATCAATCTGGTGGCGACGCTTCCAGGTGATGGCCCACGCGGCAGCTGCGGCGGCAAGGAAACCGACCATCAGTGCGCCAATCGGACCCACCACGTCTGCCACCGGGGTGATGCCGACCATTCCGGCAATGGCTCCGGTACCCAAACCCAGCATGGTGGCATGGCCATCACGGACACGCTCGATCGTGATGAACCCCAGCATGCCACCGCACAGGGCCAGCAAGGTAGTGAGGATGACGTATTGGGCCATGAAATTCGCTCCGCCGGCGGTGCCGCCGTTGAACCCCATCCAGCCAGTAGCAAGCAAGCCCACGCCGATCATCATCAGCGGCAGGTTATGCGGACGCCCCGGGTGCATTTTTCGCTTGCCCAAGACCACGGCCAGCGCCAGACCCGCAGCACCGGCATTCATGTGCACCGCGGTGCCACCGGCAAAGTCGTGGAAGCCCAGTTTGTTGCGCAACCAGCCGCCGACGGCGCCGGTCTCTGGATTATCAAGCGCAAAGACCCAGTGTCCCAGCGGGCAGTAGACCAAAATGATCCACAGGGCCACGAAGACCAGCCAAGCACCGAATTTCATGCGCCCGGCAGCGCCGGAAGCTACCAGCGCCACGGAGATTGCGGCAAAGAGGATGTAGAACGCACCCCAGAAGGTTCCTCCCGCCTCGTCGTCGGACATGAAGTCGGAGAAGAAGGTGTAGTCGAAGGGATTGCCGATGATTCCTGCGCCCCCGAGCGAATCACCGAGAACCAGTCCATGGCCGATAACCACGTAGACAACGCCGGTCACCGCCAATGCGCTGAGCACCATCAGCATCATGTTCAGGACGTTGCGTCCGTTGAGCATGCCACCGTACAGCATTGCCAGTCCTGGGAACATCAGCAGGACCATGGCGAATGCCGCCAGGAGCCATGCCATGTCAGCGGCTTCCATGATGGGCGCCCCTTTCGAAGTTTGTGTTTGCGAGCAATTTCAAACTATCGATGCAACATTCCGCTTCGCTTTCGAATCCATTTCCAGCAAGCAACATAATGTTTCGTTTCACAGCCCAAATATCGACCGTGTGAATTCTTTGTAAAAGGCCGGTCATCAGCGGACTTCTTGTAGGTTGACGGGCACCTCGAAGATATTCTGGAAGGCAATTATTAGCGGTCGACATGGCTTTATTAGCCAGTCGCTATAGATGAACTTGGGGAAACATGCAGGAAACATCCGCGATTCCACTACGAAATCCGGGACTTGTAGCTTAGGTTTCATCAACCCTTATCGGCCATTTTCACAGGCCCGAAATGCATTAGTTGGAGCTGGTCTTGGCACCTTTGAATTTCACGGTTCTGCACATACGCGAATCCCGACCGCACAACCCCCTATTCCAGCAGGAACTTGACGAGCTCAACGAAAACACCGTCGGCCAGATCATCGATGCCGGGCACAACGCAGCGCTGGTTCCATGCAGTGAACTAAGCCTCGAGCAGGTGCTGCAGTTTGTTGACGCGGCAGACGCAGTGCTGGTCATGGGCGGCGAAGATGTCGAGCCATCGCTCTACGGACGCACCTCGGCCTACCCCGGAGGTGGTCATCACGAGCTTGCTGCGGACCGGAACCACGTTGCCGCCATCCAGCATGCCATCGCCACCAGGACGCCTTTGCTCGGAATCTGCCGTGGCCTGCAGCTGTTAAACGTTGCCTTGGGCGGCACCTTGATTCAGCACCTGGAGAATGCCGATGCCCACCGCAGCACGGGTAATGATCCTTTTGTCGATACCCGTTTCGACTCCATCGCTTCCGGGCTGGAAGAAGACCTGTCTGCCAAGGCCACCCACAAGTGCACACATCACCAAGCCATACACGAGCTGGGCAAGGGCCTGCAGATCGCAGCCATGTCCACCGACGACATTATCGAGGCGGTCGTGCACGAGTCAGCTCCAGTGACCGCAGTGCAATGGCACCCGGAACATCCCCACACTGCTTCCAGCCAGCTCCGCGCGCTGATCCAGCGCTTGGCAATGCAGTGCCAGGCAGCATCAGGCGTAGCTCCCGAACTCATCAACGGCTAGCACGCCAGAGAGCTGCCTGCCTGAGGCTAGACTTGGTCTTATGGCATTGACTCAGTTAGCGGTCGTGAGTACCGCGGTCGACATCCTGCAACAGTTCGGGTTGGCTGACTTGTCGATGCGCCGTCTGGCCAAGGAGCTGGATGTTCAAGTTGGCGCTCTCTACTGGCATGTGAAGAACAAGCAGGAATTGCTGGCCCAGGTGGCCGCCAAGCTGCTCAACACTCCGCAGCTCTCGGTCAATGCCCATGACTTCAGCACTCCTGCCGATGCCATTCTTCAACTTTCTCGGCGGCTGTATCTCGCGTTGTTGCCGATTCAGGACAGCCCTGAAGTCATTGAAGTTGCCACCGCAATGCAGGCCACTGAATTGTCTCCAGTTCTGCAATTGCGCGAGCTCTTGGAAGCTTCGGGACTGTCTGCCGAGAACGCCCGCCACGGTCAGCAATTGCTGCTCAACCACATCCTCGGGTCTGTCGCCTTCCGCCAGAACCTCGTGCAGTTGGATGTTGATGCACCGCTAGCGGATGGCTTCGATTGGGGACTGCAAAGAGCTGTTGCAGGGCTGGTCAGCTGATAAGTCAGGTTAGAGCCCTATACTGATTCTTGAAGAAACTGAACTGGTACCGGCTTCGGCCCGTCAAGGTTCCGGGCTCCCGGCGACTGCTGCGGCACAAGGGAGCTTCTTCACCGATTACCCTTCGCTTTTGCTTGGCCCCTAATGTGACTGAGCATTCTCCAACAGCGTCAGAACGCGCTAAGCGCAAATACCACGAAGAAAAATGCGCAGGCCCAGAAGGCCACAAGCGCCCAATTGCCAACGAACTTGTCTTCCTCGGAACCGGTTTCCTTCCGATCTCGGCGTTCCCATTCGAATACACCGATGAACAACAAGGCCAAGAGCAAGGCAATGATTGCCGCGACTATCACTTAGTACCAGCTTTCGAATCGTTCACGCACCTGACAATATAGTTCAGTCCGTCGCTTATCGACGTGCGTTATTTCGGACAGCCCTCACGTACTAACCGCGTCATAGATTTGGGGCACATGGCGTGCCACCAGTCTCTTGAACCGAATTTGTCGTATTCACCATTGGAGAACATCTCGATGCCAGAGGTATCAGCGCTCGTTCGGTAATAGGTGATGATCGGATCCCCTTCAGTAGTTGGCGATAAAACAGCCGACTCGGCATTGCGCTCACCTGTCGCTGCATCCATGCAGTCAATGGCCTCTGCTGGTATCTGTTCACCCTGGGCAAGGGTTATCTCCCCACAGGACTCACGTTGAACATCATCATGGAATGCCGAGGGCGCGCGATCAGAATTTCGGGATTTTTCGAATATGTCTTGGGGCCCCGGCTGTCCATCAGGTGTCGCCCCAGCACACCCGGATAGCATCAGCATCGCAAGAACAACGAGAAGCAAGCCAACCGGAATCTTCATGCACAGAGTCTTGCACACGAGACTTCACCAGAAAACAGGCGTAATCGAAACGTGACTTGGGAGTGTTCGAGGGCTAACTCAGCTTGCCGCCAGAGGCTTCCAGATAGCAGGTCGCACATAGCGACTCGTACCAAACGTCGTCACCGTCGATAGCTACCTGGTCTCCGTCAAAGACCACAGCTTCACCAACCCGTCGGGTGTTAAACATCGCCTTGCGCCCACAACGGCAAATGGTCTTCAGCTCTTCCAAGGAATGGGCGAGCTCCATCAGGCGGGCCGAGCCCGGGAAGGCATGGGTGCGGAAGTCAGTGCGGATGCCATAGGCCAATACCGGCACGTTATCCAGCACTGCGATACGCAGCAGATCGTCAACTTGTTCGCGGGAGAGGAATTGCGCCTCATCCACCAGAAGGCATGCCACCGGTGGAGCATCGACATGCGTCAACAACGCATCGGGGTCATCTCCCGAGCTCTGTGCAGCGAATTGCTCCCTGACATTATCTTCAGGGCTAATGGTGAAGTCGGCGATGCGCTTGATTCCCAGTCTCGAAACGATCGAGTTCTCGCCCTTGGTATCCACGCCAGGCTTAGCCAGCAGGATTCGCTGGCCCCGTTCTTCATAGTTGAAAGCAGCCTGGAGCAAACTCGTGGACTTGCCAGAATTCATTGCTCCGTAGCGGAAATACAACTTGGCCACTATCGCTCCTCCAAGAATCGTTGCGCCAACTAACTAGATGGCACCCTACGATCTTAGTGCCAGCACCCTGATACTGTGGTGGTTACACTCGGGCCCGCACTCGATCCAGCTCAACTCACAGCTGGGCTGTTGGCCTGCCCTACCAAGAACTAAACGGATTCCTTCTGCGCTTTTCTGGCAAAAACTAGCCAGTACAGTACCGACATCACTACGACGAAAGGTACGCCGAAGATCAACGTGAACTTGAACTGGGGAACAAAGTACGAGGTCACCAGCAAGGCAGCCAGCAAGAGAGCGCCAAGGATGGACGCAGCTGGGTACCCGAACAGCTTGAACTCCAAGACTTCCTGTTCGCGTTTCACCCTGCGCCGGAAGGACACGTGGGTTAGCAGAATCATGAGCCAGGTAGCCAGCGCGCCGAAGGTGGCCAAAGACAGCATGATGCCGAATCCTCCATCGGGAACCAACGCATAAACCACGGCGGCGACGGCAATGCCGCCAGCAGACATCCACACTGCATGAATCGGCGCCCCTGCACTGTTGGTCCGATGCGCAATGCGTGGCGCATGACCTGAATCAGCCAGGGAATGCAGCATGCGAGTCGCGGCATATAGTTGTGCGTTCATGGCCGAGAGCGCTGCAATAATCAGCACAAAATTCAACACGGAATCAGCAAAGGGTATACCCACCTGGGACATCACCGTCACGAAGGGCGAGCCCCCGGAAATCAGTTCGCTGGTTGGCGCGACTGCCAGAATGAGAGCCATGGTGAATACGTAGAAGAGCAAGAGCCTCAGGAAGGAGACCTTGAAGGACTTGCGCACCGCAATCTTCGGGTTTCGGGCCTCGGCGGCAGCAATTGAGATTGCTTCAATGCCCATATAGGAGAAGATCGCAACAATCACCGCGCTCCATGTGCCAAACAATCCGTTGGCGAAGAAACCGCCTTCAGCGCTGTAGTTATGCACGCCAAACTGGTCTTGCGGATTATGGAATACCAGCCACAGGGCGATGATGATGAAGGCAAGAACCGCAAAAACCTTGATGGCCGAGAACCAGTATTCGGTGGTTCCGAAGATCTTCACGCTGCAGAAGTTCACCGCCAAGAGTACGGCGGAGAAAATAGCCACCCACCACAGTCCGGGAATTTGCGGGAACCAGTACTGCATATATTCGCCGACAGCACTGACTTCGGTACCGACCGCGAAGATCAGCGCGGACCAATACAGGTATTTGGTGAGGTATCCGGCGAAACGGCCCAGATACCGTTCGGCGTAAACGCCAAAGGATCCTGCCACCGGTTGCTTGACCGTCATTTCGGCGAGCGCACCCATCACCAGCAGGGCCACCACGCCACCGATCACGTAGCTGAGGATTACCGATGGCCCAGCCATCATGATGGCCAGCTTGCTGCCGGCAAAAAGCCCGGTGCCAATGGCACTGCCCAGGGCAATCATGGACATTTGCGCAGGGGTCAGTGATTTCTTCAGACCCGACCCGACGTCAGTGGCGCGTACCGGCTGCTTGCCCAACGATGCTCCCTTTAAACTCATACGAACAGCACGGCATCAGAACATGCCGTGCTGCGTATAAGCGTACTCTGGCCATCGCAGGCCATTGGTGGAGCAATCGCAAATTGCCGCCGCTAGTTTCCCGGCTACGTCACGGCATTTCGCACGGCGTACTCTTCACGGTGCCATGCGCCGGTGTGCAGAATTTCACGCAGTTTCTCCACGGCATCCCAGATATCGGTGCGTGTCAGGTACAACGGGGTGATTCCAAAGCGCAGGACTTCGGGCTCGCGGTAATCTCCGATGACGTCGTGGTCGATCAGCGCGGCGATGATTTCGTAGCCATGCTCGTGGCGGAAGCTCACGTGGCTGCCCCGGGCCGTATGCTCTCGTGGAGTCACCAGTTCCAGGCCGTATCCCGCGCACCGGGTCTCAACCAGCGTGATGAACAGGTCCACCAGCTCAAGCGACTTGGCCCGCACCTGAACCATATCGGCTTCCACGGCGATATCGAGTCCTACCTCGACCATGGCCAGCGAGGTCATTGGCTGGGTGCCGCACATGAATCGGCGGATGTCATTGGCTGGCGTGTAGCTTTGCGACATTTCGAATGGCTTGTTGTGGGACCACCATCCTGACAGGGGCTGCCAGAAGCGTTCGTGATGGCGGGCGTTGACCCAAATGAAGGCCGGTGAGCCCGGTCCTCCGTTGAGGTATTTGTAGGTGCACCCCACCGCGTAGTCTGCATCTGCGAGATTCAAGTCGATCGGTACCGCACCTGCGGCATGGGCCAGGTCCCAAATAACCAGCGCGCCGGCAGCGTGGACCGCGGCGGTGATTTCATCCATATTCCACATCGCGCCGGTCCGGTAATTCACATGCGACAGTGCCACGACTGCAACGCTGTCATCCAAAGCCGCGCGCAATGAATCTTCGTCATCAATCAGCTTCACCTCATAGGCGACACCGGTTTCCTGTGACAGCGAGTTGACGAGGTCGGCCAGGCCTTCGGCGATGTAAATGTCGGTAGGGAAATTATCGCGTTCGGTCAGGATCACTCGACGTTCAGGCGCATCGGCCTTTTGCGTACGCAGAGCGGACGCCAGAGCTTTAAAAAGATTCAGCGTGGTGGTGTCGGTGATTGCAGTTTCGTTCGGCTTCCCGCCGATCATGCTGCCGAGCTTGTCCCCCAGCTTCAGCGGCAGGTCGAACCAGCCAGCGGTATTCCATGAACGGATCAGCCCTTGTCCCCATTCTTCGCTGACCACCTGGGCTGCGCGTTCGGCAGCGCCCTTGGGCAAAGCCCCGAGCGAGTTTCCATCAAGGTAAATGATGTTTTCGGGCAAGATGAAACGGTCCGCGAAAGCGGTGAGCGGATCCGCAGCATCCAGCTGGGCCAAGGAATGGCGAGTCAACTCGGTAGGCATTTTGCTCCTAAGATTTCGGTTCTCTGCACTGTAGACATCGTAGAATCGAACACGAGATTATGCGACTGAATCCGAACTTTAATAAAGAATGAATTGAGATATCCGTGGAAAATTCCCTCTGGGAAGTGCAAGGCGAAGCTGTTCCGAATCCTGTTCGCGTTGATGCCACCGATCTGGCGATCCTCTCTGAGCTGAGCCAGGACGCCCGGATCCCCAACAATATTCTCGCCGCGAAAGTTGGCGTGGCTCCATCAACCTGTCTTGGACGGGTCAAAGCCTTGTCCTCGGCCGGAATCATTACCGGGTACCACACGGCTATCAATGAAAAACTGCTTGGTGTCACGGTCAATGCAATGATTTCTGTACTCGTATCGCCGTCAGCCCGGGACCGGTTGCTCTCCTCCGCAAAATCCTTGCAACGGTTGCCCGAAGTAAAAGAAGTCTTCGTATTGGGCGGATCCCCCGATCTGCTGGTTCGGGTAGCTACCCGGAGCATCGATGATCTGCGGACCTTTGTCGCTTCGCATCTGGGGTCTAACCGGGCGTTTTCTTCAACCCAAACAGTGATCATTTTTGAGCATCTGCGCTAGCTGAGCCCGTACCGTCATCTATCGGCAGCTCTCATCTAGATCTCATGTGCATCCGGAACAATGGGTGGCATGGGAAAGGAAACGTTGCGCCGCATTGTGGCTTCATTCGCCGTAGTGGCGGTGATCGGCTTGGGCATCTTTGGAATCAGCCGCGCCATGGGCGGGCCTTCGGACCAGGATCTAGGCGAAGGGTTCATCTTCAAAGAAGATCCTCCTTCCCACACCAGCGGCGTGCCCAACGGACCGACGCGGTCACCGAGTCCGTCAGAGTCTACAACTGCCAAGCCAACGCCTACTCCGTCCACAACGCCTAAACCAAGCAGTTCAACGAAAAATCCGTCGCCAAAACCCACCGCAACGGTTAAGCCCAAACCAACAGCGCCCGCTCCGCCTAAGAAAACCGTCACGCCATTGCCTCCCTCAGGTAGCCAAAACTACGATGACGACGACGATGATGATTACGAAGCCGATGACGACGATGCGGCCGACGACGTAGGCGACGATGACTAAAGCACCCGAACGCCGATGGTCCATCCGCGCTCGCGTGCTAACCGGCATGTTGCTCTTGGTCGGCCTGGCTCTTGTTGCTGCTGGTGCTGCAAGCTTCGCTGTGCAACGCCATGAACTCAATGAACGACTTGATGAATCCCTTTCACGGTCCGTCAAAGAATTCGGCGTGCTGACCGAAACGGGTGTTGACCCGCGGACCATGAAACGATTCGAGCATGCCGAGGACCTGCTCTACATCGCCATGCAGCGCACCCTCCCCTCCCCTAAGCAAGGAATGGTTTCCCTGGTTGGCAAGGAGGTGCGCTGGACTGCGCCGGATATAGTGGGCATCCGGCTGGAAGACGACCCCGAATTCATCGAATGGGCCTTCAACGTTCAAGCCAGCAATCATATTCGGCTCGGCACCGTCAAGACTGACGTCGCCACCTATCGTGCTGTCGTGGTCCCGGTAAGCTTGCCTGCCGACCGCGAGCGCGGCTCCTTTGTCTTGGCCTATGACTACTCGGCCGAGGCTATAGCAAATGACCGGAACTTCATGATCTACAGTGCTGTGGGTGCTTCGGTCATGTTGTTGTCGGCCCTGGCTGCGTGGCTGGTTGTGGGACGAATGCTGGAGCCGATTCGCAGATTGCAGACCACCGCGCAGCAGATCTCCGAAACCGATGTTTCCCAGCGCATTGAAGTCTCCGGCAATGACGAGTTCGCGGATTTGACCGTCACGATTAATGAAATGCTGGACCGCCTCGATGGCGCGCTGAAAGCCCAACGCCAGCTGCTGGACGACGTGGGACATGAGCTTCGCACCCCGGTGACGATCATCAATGGCCACCTGGAGCTCATGGATCCCCATGACCCGCAGGATGTGGAGCAGAGCCGCGATATCGCCATGGACGAGCTGGGTCGCATGTCCCTGCTCATCAATGACCTGGTGACACTCGCCAAGACCAACCGCACAGACTTCCTGCAAATTGAGCCGGTCCAGGTAGGCAAGCTGCTTGACGACATCCTGGATAAGGCCCGCGGGCTGGGCCAGCGCCAATGGCGCATCGACTACCGCACCGAGGCTACGGTCCGATTGGACCCGGCACGCTTGACCCAGGCCATGTTGCAGCTATGCGCCAACGCGGTGAAATTCTCGGAAGAGAATAGCCGTATTGCCCTGGGAAACGAGATCTTGCGGAACGGCCGTGGAGAGACCACCCTGCGCTGGTGGGTATCCGATGCCGGTATCGGCATTCGCTCTGATGATTTGGAACGCATCTTTGAACGCTTTGGCCGCGGGCAGAATTCTGCGCGCTCCTCGGGCTCCGGTTTGGGCCTGAATATCGTGCAAGCTATCGCCGAAACCCACGGTGGACGCGTCTGGGTAAACTCGGAGCCAAAAAACGGTTCCACGTTCTATATTGATTTGCCGCTGTCGACAGGAAGCAAGGAAGAATGAGCCAAATATTGATCGTAGAAGATGAACCTCGCATCAGCTCCTTTGTCGCAAAAGGACTGCGGGCCGCCGGTCTGACCTCCTCCATTGCCCAGACCGGCCACGACGGATTCACCCAAGCGCTCGACGGCGATCACGAATTGATCATCTTGGATTTGGGCTTGCCGGACGAAGACGGCTTCTCTGTCCTGCGCCGGCTGCGGGCAGCGCACATCACCATCCCGGTCATCATTCTGACCGCTCGCGGAAGCGTTGAGGATACTGTCGCCGGACTGCAAAATGGCGCCGATGACTACATGGCCAAGCCATTCCATTTTGATGAGCTGCTTGCCCGGGTTCGGCTGCGGTTGCGGTCCGACGACCACGCCCCTGAAGCTTCTTCCTTGACTCATGAAAACCTGCACATGGATCTGCTACGCAGACGAGTTACGGTGGATTCAACGGAGGTAGATCTTTCCGCCCGTGAATTCGCGCTTACCGAGGCCTTCTTGCGCAACCCTGGCCAGGTGCTCAGCCGCGAACAGCTGCTTTCACGGGTTTGGGGCTACGATTTTGATCCTGGTTCCAACGTCGTAGACGTTTACGTCCGCTACCTTCGCAACAAACTCGGCTCGTCACGCTTCGAGACCGTCCGCGGATTCGGCTACCGGCTAGCGGCCTCAAAATAGTTGGACGGAGCACGGGTTAGCCCAGCGTTGGATCCGGGACAAAATTCTGCTGCAACAACCTGCTCCAGCGGTTCGCGGGAAGATGCGGATTCAGCAGAGCCACGCCGATGCAGTACTTGGACATTGATACTTCGCGAATGCCCAGCTCTGCCAGTGCCCGGTCTGAGGCTCCTCGACCATCAGCGGACTTCGTCTCGACAACAATGAGATCCGGCCCGTTGATCTGCTTATTGGCGTTGGCGTATTCCAATTCGACATCGCAGGTCAGGCGTTCAGAATCGATCGGGTTCACGAAGGTGGCCCGCGTGTAGGCGCTGTCTAGCACCGGATGCAGTTCGGGGACTTGTTGGCCGTATTCGCTGTGCAGCACCGAGCCCAGGAACTGCAGGTTATCCACGGTCAGTTTTCCAGCCTCGTGCATCTCCTGCTGGATCCGGTGTTTCACGGTGGCCCCGCGCAATCCCTTGGTCTTGATTTCAAACATCGACAATCCGGTATCGGCATAGGTTCGTGAACGAACTTTGTAGCGTCTGCGCCGGCCCTGGCGGTGAGCCCGATACTGCTCGAAGTCCTCGGTATCGAAGTAAACGGATTCATACCGGAAAGTTCGCAGGCCATCGATCTGCATGATCTTGAATTTCTCGCCCAGTCGTTCCGATAATGCGGTGAACTGCTGGGGCGTGAGCACGAATTTCTTGTCAACACGCGTCTGCAGGGCAGCTTCGGAAACGACTTCCTGCAAGCTGATTGGTTCGCGATGCGCCACAGCTTCTTCCAGCGCAGTGCGGGCGCCAGCCGAGATAGCACTTCGAGTGCGGCTATCCAGCGCGGTCATCGGGACCACGTATCCTGCTTGGTTCCGTTCTGCGAAGAAGAATTCCCTGCTGTGCTTTGTCCATTGGCCAGTTCGAATGTTCCCGCGTGGGCGAAGCTGCTATCCGATTTGGCAGCTGAAGCGGCATTTGTGCGGAACCGAACATCTACTATGGTCAGATCGCGAACCATGTCCAGCTCGACCACCACGGTGCGCAGAACCTTGGCATCTAGCAGTTCTTCGAGCGCAGCTTGAAGTTCAGGCTTTTTCGGGTAGGCCTTTTCCAAGGTGACCGTCTGGCGTTCGGTACGTGGGGCGAAACTTGGGTGATCGGCGAGGAACATGACGAGCACCAGAGCCGCGGTGGCCGAAGGGGCCAACCACGCTGGATCTGGGTGCAGTCCGTTGACCAGTCCGATGGCCAGCGATATGAAGTAGTAGGCAACTTCTTCCTGGGTCAGCGTGTCTGACCGAAGGCGAATGATGGAAAGGATGCCGAAGAGTCCGAGCCCCAGCCCCATTCCTGCCCCGCTGCCGGAAAGAAGCAGGGTCACCGCGAAGATGCCCATGCTCAATGCGATGTACGCAAGCACCAAATCGCGGCGGAAGTGGCGACGGAAGTATACGAAGTACACCAGCACGGTAATGCCGATGATGTTTGAGGCCAGGCCTGTCCAGAAAGACAACATTCTTATCCCTTTCAATGATGTGAAGCGATGATCCCTTCTAAGTGAACTTTAGGTGAGCAGAATGAAGACAAATGTAGAACAGGATGAGAAAGTCCTCATATTACTGAATGCTTCATGACCTGAAGTTATAAGATTCCAGCTGTTGAAATACGATGATTCGCCGGTCACGCTGCTTGTAGACAATGCCCGATTATGACAAACGGCGACTCGTCCCGTAATGGGACGAGCCGCCGTTTGGCGATACTGCGGTTGCTTACTTGCCAGCTTCGATTTCAGCCTTGGCCGAAGCATCCGAATCGTTCAGGAATTTGCCGATTCGATCAACTTCTTCAGCTTCGCCGATGGCTGCGGCCGCACGACCCAGCGCGTAGAGCGAGCGGAGGAAGCCGCGGTTAGGCTCGTGGCTCCAAGGAACGGGTCCCTGCCCGCGCCATCCGGCCTTGCGCAACGAGTCGAGGCCGCGGTGGTAGCCCACGCGCGCGAACGCGTAGGACTCCACGGTGCGGCCTTCGCCATGTGCTTCGTCGGCCAGCAGCGCCCACACCAGGGAAGAAGATGGGAAATTAGCGGCCAAATCAACTGGCTCATCGCCAGCTTCGAGGCGCGCCAAGACCTCAGACTCTTCTGGGAGTAGCGTTTCTGGAATGCCCAGCAGGTTCTCTCCTGCCATCTTTACTTCAGCGACTTTCCGGCCGAGCCCAGCTGCTGCGCAGCTTCTACGATGCGAGCTGCCATGGACTCTTCGGCCTTGGCACCCCAAACGCGTGGGTCATAGGTCTTCTTGTTGCCAACTTCGCCGTCGATCTTCAGCACGCCGTCGTAGTTGCTCAGCATGTGGCCGGCTACCGGACGGGTGAATGCGTACTGGGTATCGGTATCGATGTTCATCTTGATGACACCGTAGGCAACAGCGTCAGCGATTTCCTGCTCGGAGGAGCCCGAACCACCGTGGAATACGAGGTCGAATGGGTTTTCCTTGCCGATCTTGGCGCCAACCTGAGCCTGGATGTCCTTCAGGATCTCCGGACGCAGCTTCACGTTGCCTGGCTTGTAAACGCCGTGGACGTTGCCGAAGGTCAGCGCGGTGATGTAGCGGCCCTTTTCGCCAGCACCCAGGGCATCGATGGTTGCCAGTGCATCCTCAACGGTGGAGTACAGCTTGTCGTTGATGGCGTTTTCCACGCCGTCTTCTTCGCCGCCCACTGCGCCGATTTCAACTTCGAGGATCTGCTTGGCAGCTGCGGTGCGTGGAAGCAGCTCTGCAGCGATGCGCAGGTTTTCTTCGAGGGTTTCAGCCGAACCATCCCACATGTGGGAGTTGAAGAATGGGTCGCGGCCGGCCGCAACTTCTGCTTCCGATGCAGCCAGCAGTGGCAGCACGAAGCTGTCCAGCTTGTCTGCTGGGCAGTGGTCGGTGTGCAGTGCGATGTTGACGCCGTAGTTCTTGGCTACTTCGCGGGCGAAGGCCGCGAAGCCCAACGAGCCTGCGACCATGTCCTTGATGGAGGCGCCGGACCAATAGGCGGCACCGCCAGTGGAGACCTGGATAATGCCGTCAGACTCGGCTTCGGCGAAGCCACGGATTGCGGCGTTCAGGGTCTGCGAGCTGGTCACGTTCACTGCTGGGAAGGCGTAGCCGCCTGCCTTGGCAGCATCAATCATGGCATTGTACTTATCGGGGGTTGCGATAGGCATGCTTCACTCCTGGTGATTAGCGAGGTTTCGCGTCTCCATTGACGGCGGTTCGCCATCCATCCTATCGTCTAGGTCACTATCTCTACCTAAAATCTCATATCGTGACACGGTAAAGAACCGCGTATCTGCAAAGACAGCGGCCGCCGGGAACGAGTGGAACACTCGCCCCCGGCGGCCGCCGTCTAGACAGTTGTTGGCTATTCACCAATGAATGCTGACAAACTTGCACCTTCGCTCGGATCAATCGAGACCTCAAGGCTCAAGGAATTCGATACTGAAGGTTCCGACGTCGTGGCTGGCGAACTGCTCGTAGCACCTGTACGGCTTGTCGGGCTGCCAGAAGTCTGTTCAGACGAAGATTCCTCGACTGCCTTGAACGAACTCTTATCAGGTTCAGCCGATCCCTCAGGCGTCACCGTCGTCGATGATTCCCGCGATGGAGAAACAGAGGTTGTCGGGGAATCCGATGTCGGGGGAACCGATGACTCGTCTGGCGACTTGGTGCCTGTTGGCTGTTCTGTCGTCGGAGCGGTAGAGGACGGCGGCCCGCTAGTCGTCGGGGCCTCGGTCTCGCTCTTGGACGGCGAGGTGGATTCGCTCGGGCTCTTCGAACCCGTAGGGCTCTTGCTCTCTTCATCGCTCTGGCTTGGCGTCGGCTTGGCCGACTTGGTCGGCGTAGGGCGCGGCTTCGGAGAAGGAACATATGGAGTGTCGTTCTCCGGAACTACGATGTCCGGATCTGGAGCATGATTGGATTGGCCAGAATTCTGCGAACCGTTTCCTTTCGGCGCGCTGTTCGCGTTGACGGTCAGCCGCTGGGAATCGATCATTGCATTGCGCTGGCCCGGGATCAGAGGCAGGTAGTTGCGAGGGTCATGCCAGCGCCCATCGATGATGACTTCAAAGTGCACGTGGCAGCCGGTGGAGTTGCCCGTGGTTCCGGCGAGCGCGATCAATTCGCCCTGCTTCACGCTCTGGCCAACCTTGGCGATCAGTTTTGAGTTATGGCTGTAACCGGTTTGGACGTTGAACCCATGGTCAATGGTCACGCGCATGCCGGAGTGCCCAGCCCATGCCGAGACCGAGACGGTGCCGTCTTCGGCAGCGTAAACCGGCGAACCGCAAGAAATTGGGTAGTCCTGGCCGATATGGATCTGGTTGCCCGGGCCGGTGGGGTTCGCGCGCCAACCGTAAGGGCTGGAAATGCGGCGGGTCGTCACCGGGTGCATCAGCTGCAAGTCCCCGGGAAGCTTGCCAAGTTCGCCAACGGTTCCGGCCAGCAACGCGGTGGAATCTTCGCTGGCGCTGCTCGATTCAGATGTCTCGGCGGCGCCCTCAATCATGCCAACTGGACGCCCATCAATAGCCAGTTCCTTGCCGGAAGCTCCAAAGGCATTCAGTGGGGCATCGCCACTGACAAAAACGGGACCATCGCCGACCGAGTAGTCAGCGATAGCTTCCATCGATACCGGAACGTCGCCCTGACGCGAATCAGCGGGCTGCGCCACGAGGGGAATAGCCAACGCTCCCGTCAGCGCGAAGGCAGCAACTATAGAGGTCGTCCAGATGACCACAGGTTTTTTGCGTCGGGGTAATCCAGGCAGCAATAGATCATGGTTCACTTGATGACGACGATTCACAGCCACTCACTCCCAGATCACATTTTCATAACCGATTAACAGCGTATGCGCAAAAATGTAACTAATCCAGATGCTCGACTAAAACTCTTCAGTAATAATTCCTGCGTTAGCTGACCCGCTGCCCAAATACGTGCCTGCGGATCCATGCGTGCATGGCAATTCCAGCAGCAGAGGCGGCATTGATTGAACGCGTTGAGCCGAATTGCTCAATTGACAAGGTGTCCTTGGCAGCAGCGTGAACTTCCGGGCTCAACCCCGGCCCCTCTTGGCCAAAGACCAAGACGCAATTCTTGGGAATATCGTAGGTTTCCAGCGGCACGGAATCCGGGAAAATGTCGATTCCCAATATCGTGAGCCCCTCGGATTCGGCCCAGATAACAAAATCCTCGACGGTTGGATGATGACGCACATGTTGGTAACGATCTGTCACCATCGCACCCCTTCGATTCCAACGGCGACGGCCAATAATGTGCACTTCCTTGGCCAGGAACGCGTTGGCGCTGCGCACTACCGTGCCGATATTCATGTCATGCTGCCAATTTTCAATGGCGATATGGAAGTCATGGCGGCGCTCGTCTAGATCCGCAATGATGGCATCCATTTTCCAGTAACGATATTTGTCAGCGACATTGCGCCGGTCGCCAAGTTCCAGCAACTCAGGATCATACTTTTCATCTAATGGGAGCTCCCCTTCCCAGGGGCCCACTCCAATGACATGCTGCTCGCTGGGGTCATTGACCGGGTCATGCAATTCTTGATTCACGCTATTAAGCGTAGTTCTTTCTGATCGTGCCCTTGTTCACGGCGCAATTCCCCAAGGCTGTGTAGTCTTTTTATTAGCAGGGGAATCTTTCAACGCAGATAGCTCCCACCACAATTTCATCAGGGAGGACTTCACCTCGTGACGACTACCAACCGCGCCGCACGCACCGTCCATGACATCAAGTGCTGGCTCACTGATATGGACGGCGTTCTTGTCCACGAAAATCAGGCCGTTAAGGGTGCCGCAGAGTTGATGGGGTACTGGCGTGAGAACAATCTGCGTTTCCTGGTCTTGACCAATAACTCCATCTTCACCCCTCGCGACCTTCGCGCCCGCCTGCTCGCTTCGGGCCTGGACGTTCCAGAGGAGAACATCTGGACCTCGGCCATGGCCACGGCAGAGTTCTTGGCCCGCCAGCGCCCGGGTGGCCGCACCTTTGTGATCGGTGAAGCGGGTTTGACCACGGCATTGCACGATGCAGGGTTCATCATGACCGACCAGAACCCGGACTACGTGGTGCTGGGCGAGACCCGCACCTACTCTTTCGAAGCCATCACCAAGGCAATCCGGCTCATTGAAGGTGGCGCCAAGTTCATCGCCACCAACCCGGACGCCACCGGCCCATCGGCCGAAGGGCTCTTGCCCGCAACGGGCGCCATCGCCGCATTGATCTCTCGAGCAACCAATCGCGAACCATACGTGGTGGGCAAGCCGAATCCAATGATGTTCCGTTCCGCGTTGAACCGCATCGATGCGCATTCGGAAACCACGGCAATGATTGGCGACCGCATGGACACCGACATTGTTGCTGGCATGGAAGCTGGCCTGCTGACCGCTTTGGTCTTCACCGGCATCACCGCCCGCGAAGATATGGACACCTTCCCGTTCCGCCCGGACCTGCAGTACCCCTCTGTAGCGAACCTGCATGCAGAATTGGCCAAGGGCGCACAACCAACTGAAACTCCTGCAACGAAGAAGTAGTTCTCGATGCACGCTGAAGGCCGGGCTTTGCCCGGCCTTCAGCGTTTTCCGGGACATCAGCGAATCTGAGCCCCGAGACGTATCCTGAAGCAGTGAGTAAGCCAGTACCGAATGAAGTCCCCGGTGCCCGCAAGCGCGGACGCCCCAAGGGAAGTACCACCGGATCAACAAAGTCCAAGATCCTCAAAGCCGCATCCAAGGAATTCGCCCATGCCGGCTTCGAGGGGGCGAGCCTGCGTTCCGTGGCCCGCCGCGCCTCAGTGGATCCAGCTTTGGTGCACCACTATTTCAAGGACAAGGGCGAGCTCTTCATCCAGACCATGCACCTCCCGGTCAACCCGGCAGCCATCATTGGGCAGGCGGTAACCGCACCGCTGGAAGAATTGGGCTACTCGCTGACCAGTGCCCTGATCAGCACTTGGCGAAAACCAGCATTTCGGCCACCTGCGATAGCCATGGTTCGAGGGCTGATTTCCAGCAACAACGCCGCAAAAATTTTAAAGCCGTTCATTCAGAAAGAGATTTTCTCCCGTGTGGGCGCCCGCCTGCCGCAGGAAACTGCAGAAGCGCGTGTTGCCCTGGTGGCCAGCCAGTTCATCGGCCTGATTATCGCCCGGTATGTTGTTGCCCTGGAGCCCTTGGCCTCCATGGATGATGATGAGCTCATCGAACTCGTAGCGCCAACAATTCAGCGTTACCTCACCGGGGATCTTCCTATCCAAAAGCATTGACTTGTCCGCCAAACGGGTCTCTAATTCATTATGTGATGAATAAATCGGCTTGTATCGACGTGCAAGAGCTCAACGTCAAGAGGGGCAAGAATCTGGTCCTGGACCAGCTGAGCTTCCAGCTTGAAGCGGGCAAGATCATCGGGCTGCTCGGTCCCAGCGGAAGCGGCAAGAGCACGCTGCTGCGCAGCATCGTTGGCAACCAGATCATCACCAGCGGCACCGTCACCGTCCACGGCCTGCCCTCAGGCAGCAAGGCCTTGCGGCACAAAGTCGGCTATATGACCCAGGCAGCCAGTGTCTATGACGATCTGACGGTAACGCAGAACGTCGCCTATTTCGCCAAAATTCTTGGGCTCCCCGATGAAGAGGTGAACCGTGTCATCCAAGGCACTGACCTCTCCGAGCAGGCTTCCAGCCTGGTCATTGACCTCTCGGGTGGCCAACGCAATCGCGTCTCACTGGCCATCGCGCTGCTGGGCAGCCCTGAAATTGTCATCCTTGACGAGCCCACGGTCGGGCTTGACCCGGTGCTGCGCGCAGATTTGTGGGGCCTATTCGCACGGCTGGCCGCCACCGGCTTATGCTTGGTGGTTTCCAGCCACGTTATGGATGAGGCCATGCGTTGCGATCAAATCCTGCTGCTCCGAGAAGGAAAAATACTCGCACAACTGACACCGTACGAACTCATGGAACGCACCGGCGCCACCGATCCGGAGACCGCGTTTTTGAAACTCATTGATACGGGCGCTTCGAATTCGCATGACAATGCCACCCCTGCCCCTGATTCGGCACCTCGGCACCGTGCCAGCGCAGATGGGAGCAAATAATGCGCAGAACATTAGCCACCACCGGCAGGGTGCTGAATCAAGTCCGCCACGACCCGCGAACCATTGCCCTGATGCTCGTGGTCCCCAGCCTCCTGATCGGATTGATCGCTTGGATTTTCACCGATACACCTGCTTTTCAGCGTATCGGCCCATCCATGATTGCCCTGTTTCCCTTTGTCGTGATGTTCCTTGTCACTAGCATCGCCACTCTGCGAGAACGGCGCAGCGGCACGCTTGAACGGCTTCTGAGCATGCCGCTAGCCAAGGGGGAATTCATCTTTGGCTACGCGGTGGCTTTCACCATGATCGCCATCGTCCAAACCATTATTGCCTCGAGCTTTGCCGTCTGGGTTTGCGGCCTGGAAATCTCAGGCAGTTTCTGGTTGATGTTCGCCGTGGCCGCGCTGGATGCCCTGCTGGGAATCAGCCTTGGACTCATGGCCAGCGCCTTCGCCCGCACGGAATTCCAGGTCGTGCAATTCATGCCGGCCTTGGTCATCCCCCAATTCTTGCTGGCGGGAATCATCCTTCCCCGAGAACAGCTTCCAGGAGTCCTTGAATCCATCGGCGATTGGCTGCCACTGTCCCATGCCATCGACGCCCTTTCTGACGTCGCAGCAGGGACCACGGATTCGGACACTGCTTTCAGCATGCTGGTGATCGTTGCGTGGATCGTCGTGGCGCTGCTTGTCGGATCGCTGACCCTGCGCCGGCGCACCGCGTAGCTGCTAGCTAACAACCACCCTTGTATCCATCACCCGGCCTTCACCGACTTCGCGGATATCCCCGACAATCTTGAACGCTTCCTGCTGGCCCAGATCCTCGCTATTGGAGCCAATAGCCGCAGTGAACTTTCCAGGCTCCACGATCCGGCGTCCGGCAAGCCCGGTAAACGAGGTCCGATCCGCATGCACAGTGAAGGCCACTCGTTTCGACTCCCCCGCTTCTAGCTTGATCTTCGCAAAGCCTGCCAGCCAGCGCCGTGGGCGAACTACCTGCGAGATCTCATCGGAGAGATACAGCTGAATGGCTTCGGCCCCCTGGCGCTCCCCGGTATTGGTCACGGTCGCGCTGACTTCCACCGTCCCTGCCGTCGGGATTTCCGTGGCTGATAACTGAAGCGCTGAGATTTCGAAACTCGTGTAGGACAGTCCGTAGCCGAAGGGATAGAGCGGGCGCGGATCAAGGTTCGATACCCCATCTGAATGCCATCCCAATTTAGGCGCCAGGTAGGTTCCGGGCTGCCCGCCGACATGGTCAGGGATCTGCACCGGCAATTTGCCCGAAGGATTCACTTCACCGGTGAGCACACCCGCCAACGCTGGTCCGCCTTCCACCCCTGGCATGAAGCACTGGACAATGCCCGCCGCCCGATCAGCGAATTGCCCCAGCGAATACGGGCGGCCGGTGACCAATACCAGGACGGTGGGCGTACCGGTTTCCAGCACGGCCTCAACAAGTTCAGCTTGCCGCCCGGGCAGTTTCAGATCCACCACGTCGCACCCTTCACCGGACGTTCCGCGGCCAAAGAGGCCTGCCAAATCACCCACGGTCACTACCGCCACTTCAGCATTCCGAGCTGTTTCAACGGCCTGTTCAATACCCGCATCATCAAGGTCCGTGAAGTCCACGCCACGGGCATATTCGATCTGGCTTCCGGCGAGCGCCGGAGACTCGCGCAGCGCCTGGAGAATGGAAACCATCTCCACGCCGTGGTCTTCTTGTTCGGCGAAGCGCGAGTACACGTGGTTGGTAAAGGAATAACAGCCCAGGTGGGTGCGTGGCTGGGTGGCGCTAGGGCCGATCACCGCGAGGCGGGCCGGGTTCGTTAATGGCAGGATCTGCTCATTGCGCAGCAGGATGATGGACTCTTCTGCCATGGCACGGGCCAGCGCCCGGTTCTGCCCAGAATCCAATTCCACGTCTGTGCCCAGCCAGGCCTGCTCAGGGCTGTAGCCAGGATCCAGCAGTCCGGCCTCGATCTTCTGGGTGAGCACGCGGCGTACCGCAGTGTCCAGGATCGTTTCGTCCAAGCCGCCGTCGCGCACCGCCTCCGCAAGGCGAGCGAAGGCGATCGTTTCGGGCAGTTCCACATCCATGCCGGCGCTCAGGGCCAGCAGTCCTGCAGCATCTTCGCTGTCGGCAATTTCATGCATGCTGTGCAGGAAGCTCACGGCCCAGTAGTCGGCCACCACGGTGCCGGTGAATCCCCAGCGTTCACGCAGTACGCCGGTGAGCAGCCGGCGGCTGGCCGCTGGCGCTTCGCCGTCGATATCCGCGTAGGAGTTCATCACCGACTGGACCTTGGCTTCGCGCACTGCTCGTTCAAATGGCGGGAATACGATGTCTTCCAAAGCGCGCTGGCCGATGGCTACCGGTGCGTGATTGCGTCCGGCCTGCGAAGCGGCGTAGCCGGCGAAATGCTTCAGGGTGGCATTGACGCCAGAACCCTGCAGCCCCTTCACATAAGCGACAGCGAGTTCTCCTACCAGGTGCGGATCTTCTCCAATGGTTTCTTCCACGCGTCCCCAGCGGTAGTCGCGCACAACATCCAATACCGGGGACAGGCCCTGGTGCACGCCCATCTTTTTCATATCCGCCCCGATATGCGCTGCCATGGACTGGACCAGTTCCGGGTTGAAGGTTGCTCCCCAGGCAATGGATGCCGGGTAGCAGGTGGCACCCAAGGCGGTGAAGCCGGTCAGGCACTCTTCATGGGCGATGGCTGGAATTCCGAAGCGGTTCGAGGCAATAACTTGCTCTTGCAGTTCGGCGAGCCGGGCGCGGCCCTGGCCCGGGTCCAGCGGAACGGTGCCAAAGGCCCGGGTAATGTGGCCTAGTCCGTTCTTGATGGCTGTCTCGAAGCTCGGGCCGCCGCCGAAAGTATCGGCCATCGGCGCCACATTGCTCTCGCCGTCGTGTTGTTCCTCCTCCGGACGGATCCAGTAGGAGCCCAGCTGCCCCGCTTTTTCTTCGAGCGTCATCTGCGCTAGAAGCGCGGCAACGCGCTGATCTGTTGGAAGGTTGGCATTGCGCCAGGTCTGCTCGGCAGTTTTCATGAAAATCCTATTCTCAAAAGAAGATCGGGTGCGCTTGGAGGCCCGCAATCTCAGCCCTTGACTGCGCCCTGCAGCCCGTTGACGATGCGCTTTTGCATGGCGAGGAAAAAAATCAGCGCGGGGATCATCGCCAAGGCGGTGAAGGCGAAAACGCCAGCGGTATCCGCAGAGTGCTCGCTGGAATAATCCGCAACACCCAATGGCAGGGTGCGCATATCCCCTTGCAGCAAGAGCAGCGGCAGCAAGTAGGCATTCCACGAGCCGACAAAGGCCAGAACGCCCACGGTGACCATGCCCGGACCGGACAGTGGCAGCAAGATGCGCCAGAAGAAGCCAATCCGGCTGGCCCCATCCAGCTGCGCGGCTTCCTCCAATTCCTGGGGCAGGGCCATGAGGAACGGGCGCAAGATGACCACGGTCATGGGCAGTGCGAAGGCCGCCTGCGGCAAGGCCACGCCCCACCAGGTGTTGCCCATATGCAGATCGCGGGTGATCAGGATGAACAGCGGAACGATGGCCACGGTAGCGGGAAAGAGCAGTCCCAGCACGAACACCATGAAGATCGGCTCGCGCATCCGGAATTGATAGCGGGCCAGCGGATAGGCGGCCATAATGCCCAGGACCACGACGATCACCGTGGTGATGACCGCGATCATGGTCGAATTCAGCGCGTACTGCCAGAAGTCCGGGTTTTTCAGCACCCCGGAATAGTTGTCCAGCACCCATGGCTCCGGCAAGCCTGACGGGTTTTCGGCCAGTTGCGCGTTGCTGCGGAAACCGCCGAGGATGCCATAGAGCACCGGGCCGAGGGTCAGTGCCACCACCGCCAGGGCGATGGCGTAAATGGCGACATTCCCGCCTTGGTTCCCGGCTCGTTTTTTGGCGCGCAGGGCCTGTGCCGGGGTGTGCTGCGGGCCGGTGGCCACGGTGGCGCTCATGCTTTGACCTTCTTCGGGTTGATTCGTCCGCCATCTGGCTGGGAGTCCCGCTTGAGGACAAACTGCTGGTAGGACACGGCGAGGACCAGGGCAACGATGAACAGCACCACCGAGGCGGCTGCGGCCACACCGAAATTCTGTCTTTTGGTGCCTTCGGATACTAGGAAGCTGGCCATGGTGGTGGTGGCGTTGGCCGGCCCGCCGCCGGTGAGGATCCACACCATGTCGAACAGCTGCAGCGAGCCGATCATCGAGAGGAACCCCCAGGTGCGCAGGGTGGGGCCGAGCAGCGGAATGGTGATCTTGCGCTGGATTTGCCACCAGGATGCCCCGTCGATCTCCGCGGCTTCGTAGAGCTCGGAGGGCACGCCCTGCAGCCCGGCCAAGAACAGGATGACGGCCAGGCCAAGGTACTTCCAGGTCAGCACCGCCAGCACGGTCCACAGCGCCAGTTCGGGTGTACCCAGCCAGCCCTGGGCCGGGCCTTGGACGCCGAGCTTGGACATGATGGTGTCTATTACCCCGTACTGGGGCTGCAGCAGCTGGAACCAGATGACACCGGCGATCACTTCGGAGAGCACGTAGGGAACAAAGATGATCGTGCGCAGCAGCGACTGGATCTTCATCTTCCGATTCAGCAGCAGGGCGAGGCCCAGGCCGATGGGCAGCTGCAGAGCAATGGATCCGCCGATGATGATCAAGTTGTGGATCATCGCATCGGTGAAGACCTCGTTTTGCAGCACCCGTGCGTAGTTTTTCAGCCCGACAAAGTCCACCAGCGGGCCGAAGCCCTTCCAGTTGTACACCGAGAAGCGCACAGCTTGGATGATGGGCAGCAGCATGAACACGGCGATCAGCACAAGCGCCGGGCTGACAAAGAACAGGATCTCCAGCGTTTTGCGCCGGTCCGAGGGCCTGCGCCCGCGCCGCTCGGCCTTATCCGCCCTGCGCGCGCCGGCCTGCCGTTCGCTGATGCCCGACTGTGGCGCGGTGCGCTCGGCCACGGAGCTTGATACACAAGTTGCTTCTTGAGCCACGACCCGAATCACTTCTCCAAGTCGGCGGCATCTTGGCTGGCGTCAACGATTTTCTGCGCGTCTGACTTGCCAGCGAAGAGCAAGGCGATTTCATCATTCATGGCGCCTCCCACGGATGCGCCGAAGGCGGTGTCAAAGTACAGCTGGAAATAGGGAGCCTTATCGCGCACTTCCAGCATGGAAGCCAGAGCTGGATCTGCAACGGCATCCGTTGCCTTGGGATTGGTCGGCAGGCCCATATCAAGTTCTGCAAAACCACGCTGGACCTTTTCGGAGAGCATGTACTTGGCAAATTCCACGGCTTCATCCGGTGCATCTTGGGCCACTGCCCAGGCGTCGCCGCCGCCGAGCTGCGCTTCCGGATTGCCCTGGCCGCCTTCGATGGCGGGGAAGGAGAACCAGCCGGTGTCAGCCCCAAGGCCCTTGCCGTCTTCGGTCAGTCCCTGCATCACGCCTGGCTCCCAGTGGCCGGCGAGCTCCATGGCGACCTTGCCGGTGGCGAGCAGGCCCGAGGCCGAAGTTGGCCCGGATTGCGCCGGGGTGGACAGGAAACCAGCGTTGAAAGGCTCGGCCTTGATCAGTTCATCCACGTCTTCGCCGGCCTTCACGAAGCACTGGTCGCTGAAGTCCATGTTGGCCACGGAATCGGCCATGGTTTGCTCGGAGCATTCGCGGACTGCGGCGTAATACCAATAGTGAGCCGCAGGCCATTTGTCGCCCGCGCCCACCGAGAGCGGGGTGATGCCTGCGCCCTTGAGCTTCTTGCTGGCGTCGAGGAGTTCTTGCCAGGTTTCCGGGGCTTTTTCAACGCCGGCTTTTTTGAACAGGGCCTTGTTGTACCAGAAGCCTGCTGCGCCCAGCGAGTAGGGCAGGGCGTAGGTTTTGCCATCAATTTGCCAGCCGCCAGCCGTATCGCCCAGGAAGCCGATTTCTTCGCTGGCCAGGTCGCTGAGGTCCTTTGTCAGTCCGGCGGCCACATGGGCTGCGAGCTCTCCACCACCACGTTCCATGTAGACGTCCGGCGCGTCGCCGCTTTGGAATGCCGCATCGAGTTTGGTGAGCATGTCTTCGTGCTGCATGGCTTGGACTTCGACGTCCACGCCTGGGTGCTCTGCTTCAAAATCCTTGGCGACCTTTTCGTAGTAGGCCTTGCCTTCGCCGTTGTTGGAATTGTGCCACCAGGTAACGGTGGTGCTTCCGTCGGCTGAATCCCCGGACGTTGATGATCCGGAAGCGCATCCGGCGAAAAGCAGCGAGCCAGTGGCTGCCAGCGCCAGAATTCTTGCGGTGCGGGACGTGGATAGCATGCGTGTGCTCCTGAGCAGTGGTGGTAGTGAGTTGGCCCTGCCGGCTTTCGCGCGGCAGGCACTTGGCTTCACCAAGAATTGCACCGTGACGCAGGTCATGTCAATCGTTTTCGATAACGTTTTCGAAATCATTGGCGAAAACGTTATCGCAATTTCCTCTGCGGCATGTCATGCGCCCGCAAACTCCACTGTTTTAGCGGAAATATGCGCTACTGTTAGTCGGGTGATGACCCCTGAGACCGAACACCCCGTGAATGCCACCGCCGGATGGCTGCCAGCGCCTGCTGAAAACCAGGTGGCAACCAGGGTCACCATCAACGATGTGGCTCGCGTCGCCGAGGTTTCGGTATCCACCGTTTCAAAGGTGGTCAACGGCCGCTATGGTGTCGCGCCGGCAACCATTGCCCGCGTGCACCAGGTCATCAACGAGCTCGGATACGAAACCTCGCTGGTTGCCTCCTCCATGCGCAATTCACGCACCAATATCATCGGCATCCTGGTGGCCGAATTCGAGCCCTTCGCCTTGGAGCTGCTGAATGGAATTTCCGCCACCCTGCGCGGCACCAAATACGATCTGATGGCGTACGCAGGCAACCTCACGCCGGAAGGGCATATCGGCTGGGAACGCCGCTCGCTCTCGCGCTTGGGCGGCACGCTCATCGACGGCGCCATCATTGTGACTCCCACCGTTGAAATCCCCCATAGCCCGGTCCCAGTGGTGGCGATCGACCCTCAGGCCGGCACCGACATGCCCATCATTGTGGACGTGGATAATTCCGGGGGAGCGCAAAAAGCCACGGAGCACCTGCTGGGACTTGGGCACCAGCGCATCGGGCACATCCGCGGCCGCGAGGATCTGAAATCAGCGCACCTGCGCGAGGCCGGATACCGGCAAGCGCTGGAGAACGCCGGCATCCCCCATGATGAACAGCTCATCGAGCAGGGCGATTACCAGCATGACGCAGCGGTAGAAGCGGCCCGGCGCCTGCTTGATCTTCCCCAGCCGCCCAGCGCAATTTTCGCAGCCAACGACATCTCCGCCCTGGCAGCCCTGGGCGTTGCGGCCGAACGCGGGCTGGCCGTGCCCGAGGACCTTTCCATCATCGGATTTGATGATATTCCCGCTGCGGCACAGAGCACTCCGGCGCTGAGCACGGTGCGCCAACCACTGCATGAGATGGGCAGCCACGCGGTGCGCCTGCTGCTGTCGCTACTTGACGGCGAAGAAGCCACCGCGCCACAGCAATTGCCAGCGGTACTGGTTCCCCGCGATACAACTGCGCCACCACGCGCCAATTAAGAAATGAAACCCGCCATCCCGGAAAGCCGGAATGGCGGGCTGCAGGCAATAGTGCTGGCTGGCTACAGGCCCAGCTCGTCCTTGCCGTAGGCGAACAGGTACGGAACGCCAGCTTCTGCTTCGATGCGTTCCTTGGCGCCGGTATCGCGGTCAACGATCACAGCCACAGCGATCACATTGCCTCCGGCCTTGCGCACGCCTTCAACGGCGGTCAGCGCCGAGCCACCGGTGGTGGAAGTATCTTCCAGCACGATGACATCGCGTCCCTCGACGCTTGGGCCCTCGACCTGGCGGCCCATGCCGTAGGACTTCTGCGCCTTGCGAACCACGAAGGCATCCACGGCGCGATCATTGGCGCGCGCGGTGTGCATGATTGCGGTGCCCACCGGGTCTGCGCCCATGGTCAAGCCGCCAACGTTGGTGAACTCGAGCTTCGCTTCATCCAGCAGATCAAGCATGACTTCGCCCACCAGGCCCGAGGCCTCCTGATGCAGGGTGACTCGGCGCAAATCGATGTAGTAGTCAGCTTCCTTGCCGGAAGACAAGATGACCTTGCCGCGCACAATGGCAAGTTCTTGGATCAGTTCTTTTAGCCGCTCTCGGGCGCTGGTTTTGCTCATACTCTCGATTCTAGTCGGCATCATCGCTAGGCTGATTTTATGAACGCACAACGCCCCTTGGGATACTGGCTAAAATTGGTGGATTCGCTGATTGACGAGCAGTTTGCAGCGACCTTGGAAGAACACGGTGTGACACGCCGGCAGTGGCAGGTGCTCAACTTGCTCGAGCAGCAACCGGCCACCGAGGCGCAGCTGAATGCCGGGCTCTCGCCCTTCTTCGCTTCCGAGGATGAGCCGCAATCATTGAACGAGCACCTGGCCGAACTGGTGGAATCGGGCTGGGTCACCGTCCACGAGGGCGAGTATTCGATCACCGACCGCGGCCACATCTCCCTGCTGAAGCTCAGCGAGCTGGTGGAAAAGATCCGCACGCAGTTCGGGCAGGATCTGGACGGCTCGGAATATGACGCGGTGGTGCAGACCCTGGAAAAGATTGCACGCAGCCTCGGCTGGGATCCGGAGCAAGCCCAGCAGTAGCCGGTCGCCGTTGCAGCGTATGTTGAGAACAGATTAATTTTCGAGGCAAACGCGGCCCCTGGCCTCCTCTAGCCGTGCCGACTGCCTAGGATTGAAGACATGCGTGAATTGCAAGCAGAGATCATTGAAGAGCTGGGCGTGCGCCCGGAAATCGACGCCGCGCAGGAGATCAGGCGTCGCGTGGATTTCCTCAAGGACTACCTCGCCGCGACCGGCGCCAAGGGCTTTGTGCTGGGGATTTCTGGCGGAATTGATTCCACCTTGGCCGGACGCCTGGCCCAGCTGGCTGTTCAGGAAGTGCGCGAAGCCTCAGGCGAGGCTCGCTTCATTTCGGTACGCCTCCCGCACGGGGTGCAGCAGGATGCCGACGACGCCGCAGCGGCCATGGACTTCATTGCCGCCGATGAGCAGTTCGAGGTTAATATCGCCAAGCCGGTGGCTGCCCTGGATGAAGCGATCGCCGATGCCGGCCACCCGAGGATCAGCGACTTCAACCGCGGCAACGCGAAGGCCCGCACCCGCATGATCGTGCAGTATGCGATCGCAGGCGATCGCGGCATGCTGGTTTTGGGCACCGACCACGCCGCCGAATCGGTGACCGGCTTCTTCACCAAGTTTGGCGATGGAGGTGCCGACCTGCTGCCGCTGGCCGGCCTGAACAAGCGGCAGAACCAGGCCTTGCTGCGTGAATTGCAGGCTCCGGAATTGCTCTGGTCCAAGAAGCCCACCGCTGACCTGCTTGATGGCCAGCCACAGCGCGCAGATGAGGAAGAGCTCGGCCTGACCTACGATCAGATCGATGACTACCTCGAGGGCCGCGAAGTTGCCGAATCGGCCGCCGAGGCCATCGAGAAGCGCTTTGTGGCCTCGCGCCATAAGCGTGCGGTGCCGGCCACCTACTGGGATCAGTGGTGGCGTTCCTAGGGATTACGCCAAACCGGTAATCTCTTTCAGCGCTTGAACATGTTGTGCAAAGGCCTTGCGCCCGGTCGAAGTGAGCTTCGCCCAGGTGCGGGGCCTTTTGCCGACATACCCTTTTTTGATCTGCACGTAGCCGCCAGCTTCAAGCGCGCTCAAATGCCGCGAAAGCACCGAATCGGAGACGCCCAGGGCTTCTTTCAGGGACTTGAAATCAGCCTCGTCCACGGCCTGCAGCAATCCCATGACCGATAGCCGCAGGGGATTCGAGAAATCTCCATTCAGCCGATCCCGGGCATGGGCGCTCATCGCCGCACCATCGCAATTCCAGTTGCGCACAATGGCGCAGCAACAACAACGCCAATGAGCGCCATTGCCGGCCAATCCAGCGGTCCGGCGCCAATCAATGCCACTGACACCGCGTAGAGCACCATGCTGGTCATGAATCCGCGCAGGTACATTTTCGAGTATCCCCTCGGAAGCGAACGGTAGAGCTTCCCATAGGCCAGGGACATCGCGAGAACAGCTGCGGCAAACAGCGCCATGATGACGATGAATCCGGCGAATTTCTCATCAGGTCGATAGATCTGCAAGAGCGCCGCGAGGCCGCCGATCAGCAGGCCCAGGGCAATGCAATAGGATCCCAGCAATCTGGCGCCCTACCCGGAGGCGCGATCCATGCCCTGCTGCGCCTTGCCCAGCGCGGCCAATTGCTCCTCGGGGCCCAGTTCCTGTTCCGAGCTCACTTGCTGTCCAATGCCAGGGCCTTGCGCTGCCGCTGCGCAAACAACGAGGCCATTGTCATGGTGGTAGCCATGAAGATCCCCATGCCGATGAAAATCAAGGCCTGTTGGCCGGTGGCGTACGCACTGAGCGCAAGCGCAAAAAAGGCCAATCCCGTCGCGATGATCGCGGTGAGGTACCAAGTGCTGAACGTCGCTTTCATGATCCTGCTCCTTTGCCTGCGAACCTTCGAATACCCCAACACTAACAAGTACTTTCCAGAATGGAAAGTACTTGTTAGTTGTTTTATTGGCTTTCGAACCGCTCAACGCCCGCTACACAAACGCGCTGATGCCTGTCAGCGCCCGCCCAACAATGAGCGAATTGATTTCGTAGGTGCCTTCATAGGTGTGCAGGATTTCCACGTCGCAGAACACCTTGGCCATCTCGAAATCGCTCACCACGCCATTGCCGCCCATCATCGCCCTGCCCAGCGCCGCGGATTCCCGTGCCAGCCGGGTGGCAGTGGACTTTGCCATGGCCGCATCAACCATCTGCAGGTCTCCGCGCTCCTGCTTGCGGGCAATATCGCCCATCATCGACAGGCAGAGGCTCAAATTGCCGGCGATCTGCGCCAGCGGCTGCTGTATCAGCTGGAAGGACGCAATGGGCTGCCCGAATTGCTGGCGCTCAAGGGCGTAGGCCTGGCAGATATCCAGGGTCGCCATCATCGCGCCAACCGCCTGCCAGCCCACCCAGGCCCGGGATTGCATCAGCAACCCGTTGGCGGAGGCAAAACTGCTCGCCCCGGGAAGCTTGTTGGCCACCGGGATCCGCACCTGGTCAAAAGCGATGTCCGCATTTTGCATGATCCGCAGCCCGATTTTATGCTCAATCTTGGTGGCGCTGTAGCCCGGGCGGTCGGATTCCACAAGGTACGCGCCGAGATCTCCGGTGCCTTCGTCCTTGGCCCAGATCAGTGCGAAGTCGCTTATGGTCCCCATGCCGATCCAGCGCTTGGCTCCGGAAATAACGTATGCGTCCCCGTCGCGCCGGGCGGTGCATTGCACTCCCCCAGCGATGTCAGAGCCATGCTCGGGTTCGGTGAGCGCAAAAGCGCCGAAAGCTTCAAAGGCCATGAGCTTGGGCAGCCATTGGTCCTGCTGCTCCTGGGACCCAAGTTCATGAATCATCCCGACCACCAGCTCATTGTGGATGCCCACCACCGAGGACAGCGAGATATCCGCCCTGGCGATTTCCGCATGAATCAGGCCGCGCAGCAGGTGCGAGCATTCCTCTAATTGCATTCCGGCTAATCCATGCTGCGCCAGCAGTGCCACCAGATCCTTGGGGAATTCTTCGCGGTTCCAGTAGCTGATGGACTGCTTGCGGATTTTGTCCTGCACCAGTTCTCTCACTTCCAGCAGGCGTTCATGTTCGCGATCGCCCAGCTGTTGTGCCACACCCAATAGGTCCATGGGGGTTCTCCTTCCAAACCTTAGGAAGTCCAAGTATATTGTTGGACTAGGTCTTCTTATGGGGGTATTCAAATGACTTCTCCGTTGCCACGCGACCCGATTGCCCAGGCCCGGGAACAGTGGATTTCACATGGATGGACAGCCCAAGCTGATTCCATGGCCGCGATTACCGCGGTAATGCGCACTGCGTCGATCTTCTTGCAGCGCGCCGATGCGATCCTCAAGCCGCACGGACTGACCTTTGCGCGTTTTGAGGTCCTGGCCCTGCTGGGATTCTCCAAGCGGGGATCGCTGCCCATGAGCCAGGCCAGCGACCTGCTCCAGGTGCACGCCACCAGCCTGACCAACTCGGTAGACCGCTTGGAATCCACCGGCCTGGTGCGCCGCATTGCGCACCCGACCGATGGCCGCACCCGGCTGCTGGAACTCACCACTCAAGGGCAGAAGGTCCTCGGCGCGGCCCGGGACGATCTCAACGAGCAGCTTTTCGCCCAGAGCAAGCTCTCCGGCATGGACGCCATCGAGCTTTTCGAAATCCTTGCCCGCTTCCGCAAGGCCTCCGGGGATTTCCTATAGCGATCCATCGCGAATGGCGTTGATGATGCCGGAGAAATCCGTTCCCGCATTGCCCTCGTCGCTGAATTTCCGATACAGGGCAGCAGCAAGGGAACCGAGCTGGGCATCTGTGGTGGTATGTTCCAACGCGCTGGCCGCCAGCCCAAGATCCTTGGCCATCAGGGCCGCGGCAAACCCTGGCTGATAATCCCGGTTTGCCGGCGAGGTCGGCACCGGGCCAGGCACCGGGCAGTTGGTGGTCACCGCCCAGCATTGGCCCGAAGCCGAGGAAATCACGTCATAGAGCGCCTGATGCTCCAGGCCCAATCGTTCGCCGAGCACAAAAGCCTCGGCCGCCCCGATCATGGAGATGCCCAACAGCATGTTGTTGCAGACCTTGGCCGCCTGGCCTGCGCCATAACCACCGCAGTGCACGATCCTCTTGCCCATGTGCTCAAGGACCGCGGTGATCTCTTCCAAATCCTCGCCCTGCGCGCCGAGCATGAAGGTCAAGGTCCCCGCTTCGGCGCCTACTACGCCGCCAGACACCGGGGCATCCGCGCTGCGGTGGCCAGCTGCCACCGCAAGCTCCGCGGCTTGCCGGGCCTGGGCAACATCAATGGTGGAGCATTCCAGAAACAGCGTATTGGGCTTGGCGCTTTTCAAAAGATACTGCGCATAGGCGTCAAGAACATGCTGCCCGGAAGGGAACATGGTCAGCACTATGTCAACGTCAACAGCGGCTTCAGCGCCGCTGCCCACGGTTTCGATCCCGGCATCCTGCGCGGCCTGCACCGCCGCAGGAACCACGTCGAATCCCTTCAGCTGATAGCCGGCACGATGCAGGTTGATGGCCATGGGCAAACCCATATGGCCCAGGCCCAAAAAGCCGATGACTGGCTTGTCGCTCATGATGCGCTCTTTTCTCCTCGGCTTGCACCCAGCAAGGCGTAGTTCAGTTCGGCACCCGGAAGCGGGCCGAGGTGCCGTTCGGTTCGTTGTTCATGGCTCATCCCGGGCAGAGATTCCGCCCAGTGCGGCGTACGATCTTTATCGATCACCGCGGCCCGGATGCCTTCTGCGAAGTCCGGGTCGTCCAGGCGATGCAATGCCGCCCGGAATTCCCGCTTGAGATCCGTGCGCAGATCATTGCCGGCCTGCCGCATGAGTTCACTGGTCAGCCGCACTGAACTAGGGCAAGCAGCACGAAGTGCTTCGGCCATCTCATGTGCTCGAGGTGCATCGCTGTTTTGCAGCGACAGAAGCACCGCGCGGAGATTGTCCTCGTCAAAGGCCTGCACCCACGGCTCGTGCATGAAGCCCTGGGGCGGCCTTTCCGCATAGCGCCCGATAGCGCTTTGGGCAGCCTCGGTTTCCAGCGCTGCCAGCAACGACGGCAGTTTTTCCTGCGGCACATAGTTGTCAGCCAGCCCAAGGAGGATGGCATCGGCCGCGCCAAATTTAGTTCCGGTCAATGCGGCCAGCCGTCCCGCTGCTCGCGGAGCCTTGCCCAGCAGATGTGTTCCGCCAACGTCAGGGAAGAACCCGATGCCGACTTCCGGCATGCCGCACTTGCTGGCATTGGTAACAATTCGATGGCTTCCGTGCGCAGAGATGCCGATTCCTCCACCGAGCACGATGCCGTCCATCAAGGCAATGTAGGGCTTGGGATACTCATTGATCAAGACGTTGAGCTGGTATTCGATGCGCCAGAAGTTCTCGGATGATCCGGTGCGCTCCTTGATGTCCTGGTATATGGCGACAATGTCGCCACCGGCGCATAGCCCGCGCTCCCCCGAGCCCTGGACGGCGACCTGGCTTATATCGGGGTCATCGCGCCAACCGAGCAAAGCATCAAGAAAAATCTGGCACATTTGAGTATTCAAAGCGTTGAGTGCTTTGGGTCGGTTAAGCGTGATGAGGCCTAAGTGGCCGCGACGTTCCGTCAGGATTTCAGGCAACATTGCCTCCTTGGAGTGATTGGCGTCACCTTCTGCACTCGAATATACTCGGACTTCCAAGTAAATTGAAGTGGCACAGGTCAGCAAACTTGATAGGTTGAACTTGTGAAGATTGCAACTTGGAATGTGAACTCGCTGCGAGCCCGCGCCGACCGCGTTGAGGACTGGCTGCGACGCACCGACGTAGATGTCCTGGCTATCCAGGAAACGAAATGCAAAGACGAGAATTTTCCGTGGGAATTGTTCGAGAACAATGACTACGAGGTAGCGCACTTTGGCGTTAACCAATGGAACGGCGTGGCCATCGCGTCACGCGTAGGCCTTGAAGATGTGCAGCGCACCTTCCCGGGCCAGCCTGAATTCGGCAAGGGCGGCAAGAACCCGATCCAGGAGCCGCGCGCCCTGGCCGCGACCTGCGGCGGCATTCGCATCTGGAGCTTGTACGTGCCCAACGGCCGGGCCCTGGACGATGAGCACATGGCCTACAAGCTGAATTGGCTCAACGAGCTCAAGGAACGCTCCGGGCAATGGCTGGCCGAGAACCCGGAGGCCCAGATCGCCCTGATGGGCGACTGGAATATCGCACCGAAGGATGAAGATGTCTGGGACATTGATTTCTTCCTGGAAAACAAGCTCACGCACGTTTCAGCTCCCGAGCGCGCGGCGTTCACCGCTTTTGAGGATCTGGGCTTCAGCGACGTCGTTCGCGGCTACACCGAGGGCCAGTACACCTACTGGGATTACACCCAGCTGCGCTTCCCCAAGGGCGAAGGCATGCGCATTGACTTCTCCTTGACCTCCCCAGCGCTCACCGCACGAGTCACCGCGGCAAGCATTGACCGCGAGGAACGCAAGGGCAAGGGCGCTAGCGACCACGCGCCGGTGATCGTGGAGCTCTCGGACTGACCATGACTTCTAAATTGACTGGGCCCACCAATGAGCTCACTTCGGCCACGGCGCACCTTCGTGTTTATGAACCGCTGGACACCTTTGAAGACTGGGCCCAGTCAATCATTCTGCGCACGCCACAGCGGACCGCCCAGCAATGGGACGAGTTTGAGAACGAACGCCTTTGGCAGCGCTCCCTGCGCAGTGTTTCCGACCCCTTCCCCCACAATGAGCCAGAATTCTTCCGGGCCATCAAGACCCTGGACTACCAGGGCACGGAGCACACCCGCTACTGCCCAGGGCAGTTGCAGGCTCGCAGCCTGCTAGCGGCCGAACAGGCTGAAGAAGCCATCCGGCCTGAGGTTTTCGACCTTCTCGTTCCTCCAGCTTCCCGGCAGGCTAATGCACAGCGCGTTAATCCCGACCGGCTCGCAGGAGATCTGACGCACCTTCACACCCGCACGTCCTCATGGGGCATTCCACTGAGCTGGTTCGCCCTGTTCCGCGAAGAAGACGAGCACGAAGTGATCCATGAGGGCGACCGCCTGAAGACCGTGCGCATGTACATTGGCTTCGATCAGGCAGTGGAACGACTGGCGT
Source organism: Glutamicibacter halophytocola (assembly GCF_001302565.1). Classification (NCBI taxonomy): domain Bacteria; kingdom Bacillati; phylum Actinomycetota; class Actinomycetes; order Micrococcales; family Micrococcaceae; genus Glutamicibacter; species Glutamicibacter halophytocola. Next base: position 213,304 of record NZ_CP012750.1, on the reverse strand, counting down.
GGGCAGTCCAGACCCTGGTGGCCCACGCGCCGCAGTCGCAGCTCTTCGAGGAGCTGGGCGCCCTGGGCAGCTGGCTGGAGTCCTTTGATAGCCGTGCAGTGATTGAGCTGGACTACGGGCTGCTGGCTGAAATAGTTTGGCCCGACGATTCAGCCAGCGATCTCCTGGACGGCTTGCAGGCATTGGATGACGGGGATATGACTGGAGCCGCTGCGGCCTATCGCCGGCTGAGCAACCGCTGGATCGGTCCACGCCATCTGGGGCGCGCCAACTAACAGGCCCCAGATACAGCAAATGCCCCGGAAAACCGGAGCATCTGTTTATTGGCGACCCTGACGGGACTTGAACCCGCGACCTCCGCCGTGACAGGGCGGCGCGCTAACCAACTGCGCTACAGGGCCTAGTGTTTTGAATTACTTTCAATACACACAGTAAAACCCTCGGTAAACCGAGGGCCTGCGTGGCTCCGACCGGCGTCGATCCGGTGACCTTTCGATTTTCAGTCGAACGCTCTACCAACTGAGCTACAGAGCCTGGTACCACTAAGTGGACACCAAATTTACTAATAGATTAGTAAATCGAGCGACCCTGACGGGACTTGAACCCGCGACCTCCGCCGTGACAGGGCGGCGCGCTAACCAACTGCGCTACAGGGCCTTGCTTTCGCAAGCCAATGGATTTTATCCATCTGACAACTAATGAATTAGTTGTTTGTACCCCCAACGGGATTCGAACCCGTGCCGCCGCCGTGAAAGGGCGGTGTCCTAGGCCGCTAGACGATGGGGGCCTAAGTCGCTTCGGTTTCTTGCGTCTCCGTAGCGGACTCCAATAACTATACGTGGGGTTTTTTGATTTCGCAAAATCGGCTCCCGGGGCATTTTTTCGATGCCAATTCCGAGGTTCGCAACTAGGCTGAAAACATGGCTTTAGAGATGAGTGATGACGAGTTCGAGCAGCTGGTTGAGCAGGCGATCGATGCCATTCCAAAGGCAGCTTTCGCCATGATGGATAACGTCATTTTCTTTATCGAAGACGAATACTCCCCTCGTCCAGGCGAACCAAAAAACCTTGAAATTCTGGGGCAATACGAGGGTGTCGCTCTCACCGAAAGGGATCTAGGCTGGAGCGCAGGCGCGCTTCCCGACCAGATCACGATCTTCAAAAATCCGACTCTTCGAGCCTGCAAAACCCGGGAAGATGTCGTTCGCGAAATAGGCGTCACGGTCATGCACGAGGTGGCCCACCACTTCGGAATCGACGACCACAGATTGCATGCTTTGGGGTGGTCTTGAGCCCAAATCCGCTAAAACTTCTTTTGAGATCTGCCTCACAAATTTTCCTGAATCCGGTGGCCAGAAGGGGTTCCAAAGAGAGCCAGAACACATTGGATCTTCCCGCGCAAGATCGCCCCTTCCCCAATCTTCGGAGAACACGGTTTTGAGCTCCCCGAGAACGCTCCCTTTTAAAGGCAGTTTTTTGGTGGCGGAATTCGGATCAGCTTTGCCCCAGCTCTTTTAGTGCATCCACAGCGTTACCGAAGCTTCATGATGAGAGCGCTCAGATAACACTTCCCTGCACGCCTCCAAAAAAATTTCCAAGGTTTCTTTCAGGAAAATCTGCCCGCAATGTCCTGCGTTCCCGCAGATCACACCCCATAACCGCAAGTGAATTACACGTTTGGGATTCATGTGACTGATGTGAACAGTGTTGCCAAGGATGTTGCAGTTGGCCTAATGTGCTATTTGGAGCCTTGTCCTATTCGTGACCTTTCCTCCTCAGGAAGTCACGGTTTGAACGCTCCCTGTCATCCATGAACTTAGTGAGGAACGATATGGCTACTCGCCACACGCTCGGTGTCGCTGCTAGCACACTGGCCTTAGCAGCATCCTGCCTTGCAGGTGCCTTGCCCGCGTCCGCATCCACTCCAGCTACGTTCCCAGCATCTGTCTCCATCGCAGCTGCACCAAGCACTTCGGCTCTGCCCACGGATGCAGAAATCCAAGAGGCCAAGAAGAGCAAAGACTCCACAAACGCCATGATCGCCCGCATCGAGGCTTCCCTGGCTTCAAGCCGCGCTGAACTGCAGCGGGTTGAAACCGAAGCTGCCGAGGCGCAGGAATCCCTGCTGTCCGCTGGCGAAGAGCGCGACCAGCGCACCGCCGAAGCCGAGAAGGCCGTCAAGCAGCTCGATTATGCAAAGACCTACCTAGCTCAGAGCCGCAAGGACCTGGGCGCTATCGCCTCGGACATTTACCGCAATGGCGCTGGCACCTCCACCTTGGGCCTCCTGCTGGATGACAACAAGGAAGGCGACCTCTTCTACAAGGCCGCCACCATCGATGCACTGAGCGAACAGCAGGTCCAGTCGGTCAACACCGCCTCCGAGGCAGAAGCACTGGTTTCGGCCTGGCAGGAATACGCTGACGCGGCCCAGAGCGCAGCCGAAGATGCCGCAGCCAACTACGACTCGGCTGCAGCCACCGCCAACAGCACCCTCAACACCTACGAATCAGCCGTGGAGCCAGAGAAGAAGCTCCGCAATGAACTCATCGGCCACCTTGCCACCTTGCAGCAGAAGGAAGAAGCTGAAGTTCGCAAGGCAGTAGAGAAGAAGGAAGCCCAGGAACAGGAAGCAGCCCTCGAAGAGGCCATCGCTACCGAAGACACCACCGAGGTTCCTGAAGAAAAGCCTGCGGCAATTAAGCCACTGGCAGTAGCTGAGCCCCAGGAACTGGAACCTACCGAGTCCGACGATGAGCCAACGATCAAGCCAAAAGCAGTTGAGCTCGAAACCCTGACTCCAACGGCCGTGCCAAAGCCTCCAAAGGCCGAGCCAACCAAGACTGCTGAGCCGAAGCCGGAACCAACCAAGACGGCTGAGCCGAAGCCAACCAAGACTGCTGAGCCGAAGCCGGAACCAACCAAGACGGCTGAGCCGAAGCCAACCAAGACGGCGGAGCCGACTCCGAAGCCTGAGCCCAAGCCGACCAAGACCGCGGAGCCAAAGCCGACCAAAACGGCTGAGCCTAAGCCAACTCCGAAGCCTGAGCCAAAGCCAACCAAGACCGCGGAGCCCAAGCCGACTCCAACGCCAACGCCAAAGCCGACCCCTAAGCCTGAGCCAACCAAGACCGCGGAGCCACAGCCGGAACCGGACACTGGCCGCAGCTACTCGGCTGCCATCGCCTGGGCCTTGAAGACCGCTGACGACCCAAGCAAGTACTACGTCTACGGCGGCAACGGCCCTAACGCCTTTGACTGCTCGAGCTTCTCGCAGCGTGCCTTCGGCCAGTCGGGCATCAGCCTGCCACGCACCTCGACCCAGCAGTTCTTCAGCGCACCGCAGTACGTGTCGCTGAGCAACCTGCGCCCGGGCGACCTGGTGTTCTCCTCCTCCAACGGCGGATCCTCGTTCTACCACGTAGCCATCTACATCGGCAACGGCAATGTCGTCCACGCCCGCAACCCAAGTGTCGGCATTTCGGTGACGCCATTGAGCTGGGTCAACAACCTGTACTCAAAGGCAGCTCGCTACTAGAAGCAGCCGCCGAACAGCAGAAGGCCACGCACCCATCGGGTGCGTGGCCTTCTGCTATTCGCCTACTGCAGTGGCCGCGGCTACTGATCCTGGGCTCGGGTATCGAAGTTCTTGCGATCTTCCAGCCGTGGATCCTCGGAATCGGGAACCACCATGACCGGGCCCTTGGAGTGGTGCAGCACGCCCTGCGAAGTGGACCCCAGCAGCATGCCGGTGAATCCACCGCGGCCTCGCGAACCGGTCACGGTCAACACCGCATGCTCGGACTCGCGGATCAGCACCTCGACCGGAGGCCCGGAGACCACGTCGGTTTCCATCTTCAGCTCAGGGTAGTGCGAACGCAGCCACTTCGTGCCCACGCCCATCTGATAGCGGACATCTTCGAGCACCGCTTCCTGGTCAATGGTCGCCGGCATCCATGCCAGCGCCGCACCCACCGGTGGCACCGCGCAGATCAGGCGCAGCGTCAGGTCGCTGGCCATCGCCGCGTCAGCGGCCGCGAGCACCGCGGAGCGCGCCCGGTCAGAACCATCCACGCCAACCACAATGCACTTGCGATCAGCGGCCACATCTCCGGTGGCGTCCTGCTCCTTGGACATGCACAAGGGCACGACCACGGTCGGGCACTTGGAGTGGGCTGGCAGGGCCGAGGACACCGAGCCGAGCAGGCGGCCCACAAAACCGCCACGTCCACGGGTGCCGACCACGACCAGCTCGGCGTCCTGGCTCAAATCCAGGAGCACCCCGGCCGGGTCCCCCGACTCGATGTACGTGCGGATCTGCGCCGCACTGCCTTCAAGGTCGATCCGCGCCTGGCGCACGATTTCTTCGGCGCCACCGCGAATCAGGTCATCATCCAGGGTCGAATAGCCGGCATCCATGGAGGATGCGGCAAAGACCGGGATGGTGTAGGCGGAAACGATATTCAGCACGCTGCCGCGGCGCACCGCCTCGCGTTCGGCCCAGCGCAACGCGCACTTGCTTTGCTGCGAACCGTCAACACCGACAACAATTCCTTCGATCTTTTCTGCTGCGACTGGCGCTTCGTCACTCATCTGAATCGCTCCTTCATAACCTCAGATCAACATGGGTGTGATTTCCCTTACCTCCAATGTACTTGCTTTGATAGTTCTTGGTGTGAGTTGGGTCTAAAGATTTTTGATTGCGCCTAGTTAGCCATGAATCAGGTATCATTTGGCAACTAAAACGACATAGAATTTTTGCATGTCCTCCTCCACAAACACCGCGTCCGGGACTTCTGTGGCCGCGCGCATCGACCGATACTTCAAGATTTCGGAACGGCGTTCAACGTTCTCCACCGAAGTTCGCGGCGGCATCGCCACGTTCTTCGCGATGAGCTACATCGTCGTCCTCAACCCGCTGGTGCTCTCCGGCGCCGATTCCTCGGGCGGTGAGCTGGGCATCCAGCGCGTTGCCGCTGTGACCGCTTTCGTGGCTGGCATCCTGACCATCCTGATGGGCATTTGGGCCCGCCACCCCTTCGCCATGGCCACCGGCCTGGGCGTCAATGCCTTTGTGGCCATCACCGTGGCCACCAACCCTGAACTGACCTGGGCCGACGTCATGGGCCTGGTGCTCATCGCCGGTGTGGTCATGTTCGTCCTGGTGCTCACCGGCTTCAGAACCGCGGTGTTCAACGCCGTTCCGGCCGGGCTGAAAACGGCCATCGTGGTGGGCATCGGCATGTTCATCGCATTGATCGGCCTGGTGAACGCCGGATTCGTGCAGCGCATCCCGGATGCAGCGAACACCACCGTGCCGGTGGGGCTGGGCTTTGACGGCGAGTTGATGGGCTGGCCAATCCTGGTCTTCATCATCGGCCTGCTGCTGACCATGGCACTGGTGGTGCGCAAGGTCAAGGGCGCGATCCTGATCGGCATCGTCGTCTCCGCCATCCTGGCCAACATCCTCGAAGCCGTCTTCCACATCGGCGAATTCGAGACCGGCAGCTGGTCCCTGGTCGTCCCGTCCCTGCCGGAGTGGACCCTGCCTGACCTCTCGCTGATCGGCCAGGTGAGCATCTTCGGCGCCTTCAGCAAGATCGGCTTCACCGCGGCATCGCTGCTGGCCTTCGTCATCCTGCTCTCGATCTTCTTCGACGCCATGGGCACCATGGTGGGACTGGCTTCCGAAGCCGGCACCATGGACGAGAACGGGCAGATCCCCGACGTGGACAAGGTGCTGATGGTTGATGCAGCCGGCGCCATCGTGGGCGGCGGAACCTCCAGCTCCTCGGCCCAGATCTTCGTGGAGTCCGGTGCCGGCATCGGCGAGGGCGCGCGCACCGGCCTGGCCTCGGTAATCACCGGCTTGCTGATGATCGTCGCGATGTTCCTGAGCCCGCTGATCTACCTGGTGCCTTTCGAGGCTGTGGCCCCGGCCCTGGTGGTCGTCGGCTTCATGATGATCACCCAGGTCTCCAAGATCGACTGGAACGACTGGGGCATTGCGCTGCCGGCCTTCCTGACCTTCACCCTGATGCCGTTCACCTATTCGATTGCCAACGGCATCGGCGCCGGCTTCATCTCCTACGTCTTCATCCGCGCCACCCAGGGCCGCGCCAAGGAAATCCACCCGCTGATGTGGGTTGTCTCCGCGGCGTTCGTGCTGTTCTTCGGCATCGGCCTGATCGAGATGTGGGTCGGGGTCAAGTAATCCCGCGCTTCATGCTGCAGCCCGCCATGGCCTGTCCATGGCGGGCTGTTGTGCGTCTTCATCCATTTGCCGATTGGCTAGGATAAGGAGCATGAGCGAAGAGCACCCGATTGCCGGGCAATGGATCCAAGTCGCTGCCGGGTTGAAGAATCCCGGCATGCGCCAGCTGCTCGGGGCAGTGCTTGCCGGGACCGGGATGCCCGCGGAGCCCAGCAAGTCCCAGCTCAAGGACCTGGCGCGCTGGGAAAAGATCGGCTTGCTCCGCCATGACGGGCAAGGCTGGCAGGTCAACGAACAGCTATTGGAGCGGACCCTGTCTTCGGCGAGCGCGCAGAAGGCCGATCGCAGCGGCATCCAGCGCTTCTTCGACGGACCACGCCTGGCGGCTCTTCCGGCCAAGCCCGGGGACCGGCACGAGGTGCTGGTGCATATCCGCGACGCGGTGATCAGCCCGGCGGAGCAGCTGCGCGAAGAGCAGCTGAACGAGCGGCTGCGGGTCTTCCACCCCGATACCGCCCTGCTGCGCCGCTATATGGTCGATCATGCCCTGCTGCTGCGCGCAGCCGATGGCTCCAGCTACCGGATCGGTTCCGGAGCCTAGTGCCTAGGCCTGGGGAAGGATCGGGCTGGCCCCTGCGGCAAAGCGCTGCACCGAGGCCCCGGAGACCAGTTGCGCTGGCAGCGGCGCGGTGCGCAGGTTGCGCTCGAAAGCTGCGCCCAGGGTGAGCGGCTCGTCGCTGGCCAGGAAGACGATATTGCCGTAGCGCCGGCCCTTGAGCATCGGCGGGTCGGCAATCATGGCCACGTGCTCGAACACTTCAAGCAGGGTGGCTGCCTCGGCCTTGGCCCCGGCCAGATCGGCGGTGTCCCCGCAGTTCATGATGTACACGCCGCCGCCGTCCAGCACCCGCTGGGCATGGCGGGCGTAGTCCACCGTGGTCAGTTCGCGCGGGGTGGCGCTTCCGGCAAAAACGTCGCGGATGATCACGTCGCGGCTGTCATCGCTCAGGGTGGGCAGCACCTGGCCGGCATCGCCCACGCGCAGCCGCACCAGCGGGGCACGGGGCACGTCGAACGAGGTGCGCACCAGTTCAGCCAGCTTCGCGTCCAGTTCCACCACGACCTGGCGGGCGTTCTCGTAGCTTGCCGCGACCCAGCGGGCCATGGAGCAGCCGCCTCCGCCCAGATGCAGCACGCGCAGCTTGCGGGCGCGCCCGTCGAAGTCGCTGGCCGGGAAGCCGAAGGTGAAAATCGGTTCCATCCAGCGCATGTACTCGAAGTCGAGGTATGTCGGATCATCCAGGTCCACGTGCGAGGACGGGACGCCGTTGACCTTCAGGATGTAGCGGTTGCCGCCATAGGGGTCGGCCTCGATCATGGCGCTTCCGGTATCAATGGGGAATTCGCCGAGCAACGAGTCCCTGGAATCCCTAGCCATGTGCGCGCACCATCCGTCGTTCTACCAGTCCCTGCCAGGTGCCAACCAGTGCTTCGGTGGTTCCATCGGCGGTGAATCCCTGTTTTTCAAAAAATGCCTGCGCCCGGTGGTTGCCCTCCAGCACCCAGACCAGGGCATCGCGCTGCCCGAGCACCACCTGCATCAGGTGGGCGCCCAGTCCGCTGCCGTAGTACTGCTCGAGCACGTAGAGCATGCCCAGCTCGATATCGACGCCGGCATCCTGGTCTTCGTCGATGCTCGGGGTTGCCCCGGCCAGGCCGATGATCGCCCCCTGTGGGTCTTCGGCGATGAAAAACTGCGCGCCGGAGGCCAGTCCGCGTTCCCACCACGCAACCTGCCCGTCGAGCTCTTGCTCATGATGGGCGAAAAAGGATGGTTCGCGCAGTCCGGCATAGGCTTCGCGCCAGCATTGCAGCTTCATCTCCAGCGCTTTGCGCACGTCGTTCTCGGTCGCCAGGCGGATTCGGTAGTCGTTCATATGTGGCACATTTATACCCTACGGCAGTGCCCTGGCCTATTTCAGCCAACGCTCCCTGCGCCCCTCCTACTTAAGTAGGATTGCAGACAGTCCAAGTGTTTGAAAAAATACTAGTCGAGGCTCAATCCACCGGGAGCAGAAAAAGAGGCAAGGTTTGCATCAAAATACGAAGTACGCGTGTTTGACTGCAGGACTTGTCGGCTCGCTCACCCTGGCCATCAGCCTCTCTGCGACGCTGTGGGTGATCCTGCTCGGATCCATCATCCTCGCCGCCGGATTCAGCCTCCTGTCCAAGCTCGAGCGCTTGTGGGGCCCAGCCGCCCCGGAACATTACTACTACATCATCCCGATGCTGGTGGGCCCGGTCGTCGCCGGCCTGGTGCGCAATACCGAATACGCGCTGTGGGTGGGAGCCCCGGTGGCCTTGATCTGTGCGCTGGCGGTGCATTACCTGATCATCAAGTCCCCGCCGTTCAGGCATGACCCTGATGAAGAATTCGACCGCGAGTTCCACGATCACCATTCAGCGCGCTAGCCATCGGCTTTGCTCCCTACAGCACCCGCGCGAGCGCGAATCCGTCCCAGCCCTTGGAGCCCAGCGTCTGCAAAGCGGTCGCCGAGATCCGCGGATGATCACGCAGCCACAGCAGCGACTCCTGGACTCCGCGCACGTCGGCTTCCTGGCTGCCCAGCTGGCCCGGATCATCCAAGATGGCGCCGCCACGCACCACGTTGTCCACGACCAGCACCGTGCCCGGGTGCGAGAGCTCCAGCGCACGCTCCAGATAGATCACGTTGTTGCGCTTGTCGGCATCGATGAAGATCAAATCAAAGGCTTCGCTGCGCTTGGCAATCAAGGTGTCCAGGGTTCCGCGGGCGGCTCCCAGCTTGATTTCCACCCGGTCCGCGAGCCCGGAGCGTTCCAAATTCTCCCGGGCCACCGAGGCGTGCAACGGCTCGAATTCGCAGGTGACCACCTTGCCGGACGGACCGGCTCCGAGGGCCAGCCAGCTGGTCGAATAGCCGCCGAGCGTGCCGATCTCCAATACCCGCCGGGCGCCAATCATCTCTGCGAGCAGCTGCAGGAATTTGCCCTGGCCCGCGCTGACTTCAATGGGCGGCAAGCCGGCGGCCCGGCCGTGCTCGCGCCCTTTCTCCAGGGACTCGACCTGGAGCCCGAGGGATTCTTCCAGATATTGCTCAACCGCACCGGCCTCTCGGTCGGTTGAATGGTGAATCATGACGATGCACTCCCCTCACTATCCTTGATTGCCTGCTCCAGCCGCTGGATCTTTCCATCCAGTTCGCCTTCGCGTCCGGGACGGATATCGGCTTTGATGACCAGCGAGATGCGCGAGCCAAAGGGCGCGACGGCCTCGGTGGCGCGTTTCACGACGTCGAAAACCTCGTCCCATTCGCCTTCAATTTCGGTGAACATGGAACTGGTGCGGTTGGGCAACCCGGAATCGCGCACGACTCTTACGGCTTCGGCGACGGCGTCATGCACCGATCCGTCGGGGTTGCTGCCAGTACCGGATGGGGCTACAGAAAAAGCTACGATCATGCATCTACTTTCCCACCCCGGCCCCGGCTTGTCATCTGCTTTGAGCAGGTGCTCAGGCGGCCAGCCCGGTGGCGCGCAGCAGAATCGCGGCCAGCGCCCCGGCCAATACCACCACCAGGTAGGGAGCTTTGAAGAACAGCGCGATCATGGCGGCCGCCAAGGCGCCGATGCGTGCATCGAGCACCAGCTCCTGGCCGGAAGTGAACGCGTTGACGGTGACCAGGGAGGCCAGCAGCGCTATGGTCAGTGTCGAGGCCACGCGGGTCATGATCGGCGAATCCAGGACCTTGCGCGGAACGAAATAGCCGCACAGCTTGATGGCATAGGCGGCAAGGCAAGCGCCCAGAACCCACCAGCTCAGTTCGCTCATTTTTGCTCCTCGCCCACGCTGTGCAGCCCGCCATGCTCGGTTGCCGGCGGCGCCTTGCGCACCGTGCATAGCGCATAGATCGCGGCACAGACCGCGGTGATCAAAATCGGCAGGCCAGGGGCGCTGATCGGCACGGCCAGTGCGGTCAGCACCGCGGCGGCCACGGCGATGAGCACCGGCTGCATGGATTTCAGCCGCGGCCACAACAGGCCGATAAAGGCCGCGACCGCAGCACCGTCAAGACCCCAGGCTGCCGGATCCCCCATCTGCTCGCCGAGCAGGGCGCCGGCCAGCGTGAACAGGTTCCACAGCACATAGACCCCCACGCCCGCGGTCACAAATCCCCGGCGCTTTTCCGAGATCTTCGCCTGCCCCAGGCTCACGGCCGTTGATTCGTCGATGGTCACCTGGGCCATCCACGGCACCTGCTTGCCCAGCGGCCGCAAGGCCTGCTTGATCTGCATTCCGTAGACGGCGTTGCGCACGCCCAGCAGCGTGGCGGCAGAAAATGCGGCCGAGGCCGCGCCGCCGCCGGAGATCACTCCGATGAAGGCGAACTGCGACCCGCCGGTGAACATCAAGGCGCTCAATGCCACCGTCTGCCACAGGTCCAGTCCCGCGGCGATGGACAGGGCGCCAAAGGAAATTCCGTACAACCCGGTGGCGATCGAAATGGACAGGCCCATTTTTGTCGCCGGGGTCAAGAATCTAGCCACCGTGGCTGGCCTCGTAGCGCACCTTGCAGGCTCCGCGCTTGACCTTGGCTTCGAGAATAGTGAACCCGCTGAGCTGATCGACGTTGCCCACGTGGGTGCCGCCGCAGGGTTCGGCGTTGATCCCGGCGATGGTGACGGTGCGATGCCCTGCGGCGTCCATGGCGCTGCTGATGGCTCCGCCCTGGGCTACCAGCTGGTCAACCCGCTGCTGCAGCCATTGCCTGGCGGCTGCGCGTTGCGCCTCGTCAGCCAGCGGCATGTCGATGCTGTCCGGGTCGAAGTCCAGGCGCGCCTGCCCCGGGAAGTGCGAGTGGCCCCGGTGCTGCCAGCCGCGCTGTTCGCCGGCGAATCCCAGCACGTGCCCGGCGGTGTGCAAGGCAGCGTGCTTGAGGCGCAGTTCGCGGTCGATCGCCGTGTGCACCACTGCGCCGGCATTCTTGGCTTCTGCGCCGCGCAGGATCACCAGGCCATCCTTATTGCGCTGCACGGTGACCTGCTGCCCGTCAACGGTGCCCGAATCCTCGGGCTGCCCGCCTCCGCGCGGATGGAAAATATTGGGGCTCACCGCCACCCAGCGGCCCTCTTCGTCATCGCCGGTGGCTATGACGGTCGCCGTGGTGCTGAAAACATAGGTGTCCTGCAGATACAGGTTGATCTGGTCGATAGTATTGCCGCTCATGATCCTAGTGCTGTTCCAATTCCCTGCGTAGTTCCACCGGCCGGTTGCTGGTCAGCTCCCCGACTCCGAGCCCAATCAAATACTGCGCGTCGGCCGGGCGGTCCACCGTCCAGATCCGGGCCTGCCGCCCTTCATCCAGCCAGCGGCGCACGATCTTCTCATTGGCCCGCGTCCAGGCGACTCCGGATCCGATAATGCCGGCCCCGCCGGCGTTGATCAGCTCGATGCCCTCGGCCACCGAGCGGCAGAGCACCGAGTACACCCCGGCCCGCCCGACCTGGCCGGAATCCAGGAGCTCCTGGATGTACTCGGGGTTCACCTCGGTCATCAGCTGGCACAGCAGGCTGGAATCCACCGTGCGGCCCAGGTAGCGCAGCGAGTCCGGCTCAAAGCTCATCAGGGTCACCGCGATCTGCCCGCGGCTGCCGGCCTTCCCGGTCCCGGGATCAAAGCCATGGGCGTCGAGCACCTGCAGCACCCGGTCTTCGAGCAGGTGCCCGTAGGGACTGGGGTGCTTGATTTCCACGGCCAGGCCCACCGGCGTGCCGCGCTGATCGATCAGCTCCAGCAGCTCGCCCAGGCTCAGCAGCTGCTCATTTTCGGTGCCGTATTCTGCCGGCACCTCCGCGGGCACGACCCCGGTGAAGTCCATGGCCTTGAGCTGCTCGAGGGTGAAGGCGGAAACCAGGCCGGAGGCGTCGGAGGTGCGATCCACGGTGGGGTCATGGTGGCACACCACTTCCCCGTCCATGCTCAAATGGACATCGCACTCTATTCCGTCCGCGCCCTCGTCAATGGCCTGCAGGTAGGCGGCCCGGGTATTCTCCGAGTATTTGTGCGAACTGCCGCGGTGGGCGAAAAAGAGCGTATCCATGGTTCCTACGCTACGCGATATCGGCCCTAATTCCAGCCTTCGGTGGCATCGCGCAGCTTCGCGTAGCCTGCATAGATTTCCGGCCGGGGCGAGGCCTGGTAGCGGGTTGGCTCGGCGATATCCCAGACCGGCGGCTGCTCCTGGCCGCCCAGCGCCCAGGCCGCTTGCCGGGCGGCTCCCAGCGCCACGTATTCAGCAGTCCTGGGCACGTCCACGGCCACCCCGAAAATTTGCGGGGCGATGACCCGGACCGCCTCGGCCTGGGCGCCGCCGCCGATCAGCAGGATCCGCTTCGTGGCCACCTTGGTGCTCGCTTCCAGCGCCGCGACCGCATCCTTCATGGAGCACAGCAGCCCTTCCACATAGGCGCGGGCGATCTGCTCGCGGGTGGTGGTGCCGCGCAGCCCCTGAAGCAGGCCGGTGGCTTCGGGCCGGTTGGGGGTGCGTTCCCCGCCGAGGTACGGCAGCAGCACGACCCCGCCGGACCCCGGCTCGGCAGCCAGCGCCAGGTCGGAGAATTCCTGCTTCCCGACCCCGAGCATGCGTGCACCGAAGTCCAGGACCGGCGCCCCGTTCAGGGTGCAGGCCAGCGGCAGGAATTTGCCGTTGGCGGCGACAAAGCCGGTCACCATTCCGCTGCCGTCATGCACGCTGTCCTCGACCACCGCGGAGGCCACCCCGGAGGTGCCGACGGAGATGCAGACATCACCGGGCTGCAGGTCGAGCCCCAGCGCGGCAGCCATATTATCCCCGGTGCCCGCGCCGATCACGGCGCCGGTGGAGGTCCGCCCCACCGCCTCATTGGCCTCGGCCAGCCGCGGCAGCGCCACGCTGTGCCCCAGCGCGGCCGCCGCGAGATCGGGCAAGAAGCGGCGCGCGGCCGGATCGTAGTACCCGGTGCCCGAAGCGTCCCCGTGATCGGTCACCGCTTCCTTGCGCCCGCCCAAATGCCAGGTGAGGTAGTCGTGGGGCAGCAGGACCTGGGTGGTGCGCGACGCGTTCTCCGGCTCGTGATCGCGCAGCCAGCGCAGCTTGGTCACGGTCAGCGAGGCCACCGGGACGCTGCCGATCTTCTCGGCGCAGGCCTGCGCGCCGCCGAGCTCTTCGGTCAGGTCCCTGGCTTGCCGGGCGGAGGAGGTATCGTTCCACAGCATGGCCTCGCGCACCGGCTGCCCGTGCTCGTCCAGGGCCACCATGCCGTGCTGCTGCCCGGCGATGGACACCGCGGAAGCCTGCTCCAGCAGTCCCGCGGTGGCCGATTCCAGCGCGGTGATCCAGTGCTGCGGATCGATCTGGGTTCCCGGCAGGTGGCTGCTGCGCTGCTCGGCCACCACTTCCCCGCTCTGCGCGTCGACCAGCAGGGCCTTGCAGGATTGGGTGGAAGAGTCGATGCCTAGGACGTAGGTGGGTTTCATGGCTGTTCCTTTGCTCAGGTGCTGACGATGTGGATGCGCGGGCCCAGGCCCTGCAGTTCGCTCATGAGCCGCTGATCGAGCTGGTCGTCGATGACCACGTCGTCGATTTCGGCCAGGTCCATGACGTGGTAGATGCCGGCGGATTCGAATTTGCTGGAGTCCATCACCAGGATCTTGCGCCGGCCCATTTGCAGCAGGCTGCGCTTGGTGCGCGCCGCTTCGGCGTCCGGGTGCAGCAGGGCCTGGTTCTTGATGGCCGTGGTGGACACGAATACGGCGTCGGCCATCAGCCGCTGGGCTTGCTCGACCACGATCGAGCCGAGGAAGGAATCGGTTTCGGCATAGTACTGTCCGCCCAGGCCGACCATGTCGATATGCGCCATCGCGGAAACCGCGCCCATCAGCGCCAGCGAGTGGGTGATCACGGTGGACGGTTCGCGTTCTTCTAAATAGCTGCCCAGCGCCCCGATGGTGGTGGAGTCATCCAGTGCGATCACCGAGTTGCGTTCGATCAGCTGCGCCGCGGTGGCGGCGAGCTGGCGCTTGACCTCGGCGTTCAGGTGCCGGCGCAGGCGCACATCGCGTTCGGCGAGCCGGGCGGTGATGGCCCGGGCTCCTCCGCGGATCCGCTCCACCCGGCCTTCCTTGGCCAGCTGTTCCAGGTCGCGGTGGATGGTCATGGCACTGACCCCGAAGATCTCGGCCAGCTCTTCCACCCGGCAGCTGCGGGACTTGTTCACATGCCCGGTGATTTCCTCGCGGCGGGTCTCCGGAGGCAGCCCCTGGGCTGCATCGGGAGCATCGTTTTTAACATCAGATTCGTTATATGCCACAACTTCGATGATAGATGCTGCACCCGCACTTGCAAAACATCATTTTTAGCAAGTTTTTAACAAAAAATCTGTTGAGTTTGTTGTTTTGGTGTTAGATTAGTTCAATCGATCACACCTGCAAGGCCGTCGCAAAGGAGCGCCATGAATTCCCACCCATTGCCTGCACCACCGAGCACGAGCACCTCGATCCTCGATAAGCTCGGGCTGCCTCGCCCGCTGCTCTGGGGCTTCGTGGGCCTGATGATCTTCATGATCGGCGACGGCGTGGAAACGAACATCCTCGCCCCCTACCTGACCGGCGAACACGGCTTCTCGATCCCGCTGGCCGGAACCCTGGTCACCATTTACGGCGTGGCCGTGGCCATCGCCGCCTTCCTCTCCGCCTCGCTCTCAGATCTCTGGGGCCCGCGCAAGGTCATGTTCATCGGCGCAGGCATCTGGGTGGTCTTCGAGCTGCTCTTCCTGGGCGTCGCCCTGCACAGCTCGAGCATGCCGCTGATCTTCATCGCCTACGGGCTTCGCGGCTTCGGCTACCCCTTCTTCGCCTACGGCTTCCTGGTCTGGATTTCAGCCACGGCCAATGCCAAGCGCCTGGCCGTGGCCATCGGCTGGTTCTATGTGGCCTTCAGCTCCGGGCTTCCCACCCTCGGCGCGCTGACCGCCAGCGCCAGCCTGGAAATCTTCTCCCTGAGCTACTACCAGACCCTCTGGGTCTCCCTGGCGCTGGTTGTGATCGGCGCGGCGATCGCGCTGATTGGCGTGAAGGAAAAAACCGGACGCGCCGCCCTGGTCAGCAACCCGGAAGAAGTCTTCAAGACCATGAGCTTTGGGCTGCGCCTGCTGGCGAGCAATCGCAAGGCGCTGCTGGTGATGCTCACCCGGACCATCAACTCCGTCCCCACCTACGGCATGGCCATCTTCTTCCCGGCGCTGTTCGTGGACCGATTCGGCTGGAGCGTCGGCCAGTTCCTGATCCTGACCACGGTGATCTACGCGGTGAACATCCCGTTCAACCTGTTCTTCGGTGCGCTGGGCGACAAGCTGGGCTGGTCCAAGGTCGTGGTCTGGTTCGGCGCGGTGCTCTGCGCGATCTCCATGGCGGCGCTCTACCTCGTGCCTGCCTGGGCCGTCGATCACGGCTATTCCTTCGCCTACGCCCTGACCCTGGTGATTGGTGCGGTCTTCGGCATCGGCCTGGCAGGCTTCGTTCCGCTTTCGGCCATCGCCGTCTCCCTGGCGCCCGAGCACCCCGGAGCCGCCATGGCCTCCTACAACCTGGGCATTGGCGCCGCCGTCTTCGCCGGCCCGCTGCTGGTGGCCCTGCTCTACAACGTCCTCGGGGCCTCGGGCATGGTCTTCCTCTTCGCGGCGCTCTACCTGGTTGCGGCAATCATGTCCCACGCGCTGCGCGGCACCCAGCCCGGCTTCCACGGCGTGCAGCAGCCCGCCACCATCGCAGCACGCTGATCCACCCTCGAACTTGCCGACCAAGGAGCAATCAACCATGAAACTGAACAACCGCACCCTGACCCAGCTTGATCCGCAGGTGGGCACCCCGCAGTACGACCGCAACAAGGCCACCGCCGGCATTGTGCACTTCGGCGTCGGCGGATTCCACCGGGCCCACCAGGCCATGTACCTGAATCGGCTGATGAATCAGGGCAAGGCCCTGGACTGGGGAATTATCGGCATGGGCGTGATGGAATCCGATCAGCGCATGCGCGATGTGCTGTCGGCCAGCGATGGGCTCTACACCCTCGTGGTGAAGAACCCCGATGGCTCCCGTGACGTCGAAGTGATCGGCTCGATCCTCGGCTTCCTCTACGCACCCGACGATCTGGACGCCGCCATTGAGCAGCTGGCGGACCCGGCGATCCGCATTGTCTCGCTCACGGTCACCGAGGGTGGCTACAACGTGCACCCGGTCACCGGCGAATTCGACCTGGGCAACCGGGCCATCGCCGCAGACCTTGCCAACCCGCAGGCCCCGCGCACCACCTTCGGCCTGATCAGCGCCGGGCTGAAGCTGCGCCGCGAACGCGGCATCGCCCCCTTCACCGTGATGAGCTGCGACAACATCCAGGGCAACGGCGAGGTGGCGCACAAGATGTTCGGCGCCTTCGCCACGGCGCTGGACCCCGAGTTCGGCGACTGGGTGCAGGAGAACGTATCCTTCCCGAACTCCATGGTGGATCGCATTACCCCGGTCACCACGGATGCAGACCGCGCCGATGTCGCCGAGCGCTACGGCATCGAGGATGGATGGCCCGTGGTCTGTGAGGACTTCGAGCAGTGGGTGCTGGAAGACAAGTTCGTGGCCGGCCGCCCGCCCTACGAGGAAGCCGGAGTGCAGCTGGTCGATGACGTGGTGCCCTATGAACTGATGAAGCTGCGCCTGCTCAACGCCACCCACCAGGGTCTGTGCTACTTCGGCCACCTGGCCGGCTACCGCGCAGTGCATGATGTGGCGCGCAATCCCCTGTTCGCCGATTTCTTGTTGAGCTACATGAAAAACGAGGCCGAACCTACCCTGCGCGAGCTTCCCGGCGTGGATCTGGATGCGTACCAGCACAAGCTCATCGAGCGCTACAGCAATGAATATGTGGCCGACACCGTAGCACGGCTGTGCGCTGATTCCTCGGACCGCATCCCCAAGTGGCTCATGCCCGTGGTCCGCGAGAATCTCGCCGCCGATCGGGACGTCACCTTATCGGCCGCCATCGTGGCCAGCTGGGCGCGTTATGCCGAGGGCACCGATGAATCCGACGAAGCCATCGCCATCGTCGACAGGCTGGCCGAAGAAGTGCGTGCTGCCGCGTCCAACCACGGCGACGACCCGTTGGCCTTCCTGCGCCAGCGCGACCTCTTTGGGGACGTGGTTGATGATGAGCGTTTCACTACCCCGTACCTGAAGACCTTGGAATCCCTGCATGAGCACGGATCCCTTGCGACCCTGGCTGAGCTCATGGGCCAGAAGGCCACCGCCCGCTAATCAAAAACCCGCGCCAAAGCCGGCCTGCTCATGAACTCATTGCACGAGCAGGCCGGCTTTATTGCGCGCGGCGATAGTGGGCGGCAATAACGCCATTGTCCAGGCTCATTGTTTCCCGCAACTCCAGCCGGCGCGAAGCAGGCAACCCCGCATCGTACAGCCGCGGTCCATGCCCGGCAATGATCGGGTGAACCAGAAAGCGGTACTCGTCGATCAGTCCCAGCTGGTCCAATGCTGTTGCCAGCTTGCCGCTGCCCAAAAGCACGCCGTCCGGCACACGCTCTATCAGCTCTTGAACCGACGTGCGCAGGTCGCCAATGAGATGGTGGCTGTTATTCCACGGAAAGTCGGCGCGCTGAGCGGAAACCACATATTTGGACTTGTCCTGCAGCTTCAATGCCCAATCGCGCAGCGCCTGGGGCGCCTCGACTTCTCCGCTGGCCACCAGCGGCCAGTACTCTTCCATCATTTCGTAGGTAGTCCGGCCCCACAGCATTGCTCCGTGCTGGTCCATCAAGCCGGTGAAGTACTCGTGAGTCTCATCGTCAGCGATCCCCACTCTATGATCAATACAGCCATCAAGGGTGACATTGATAGCGAACGTTAGATGCCCCATCTGCGGATTCTCCTCGGCCAACGACCAGCGCGTGGGTCGACTCTAGAGCGGCCACGACTCGAGCGTCAAGGGACACCCAGCTAGTTATTGCTCTTTAAACAGGAAAAAAAGGGGGGGGCCAGGCACCGACCCTGGACTGCTCCCCAGAAGTTGGACTGAGAAATCAGAACTACTTCCGGGGAGCATTTTCATGCACAAACGCAGCTTATTTACCGAGGACCAACGAGTTCGGCTCGTTGAACTCTTCGAAGCAGGCATGGGAGCGACTGCGGCATCCAACCGCCTGAACGTTCGTTACTCCGCCACGGAGAAGCTTTACAATCGGTGGCGATTACATGGCAGGCTTTGTCTTATGGAAAAGCCAACCAAGACTGCGCTTTCCTTCGAGACCAAGAAGGAAATAGTCCAGCGGTACCTCGCCGGTGAAACTACCATGAATCTCGCAACTGAATTTCATCTCAGTTCAAATGCGTTGGTGCAGAAATGGGTGCGAGCATGGCGCCAAGGCGGGGACGAAGCGCTCATGCCCAAACCTAAAGGACGTCCTAAAGGTATTGCCAAGCCAGAACCATTAAGCGAAGAAGAGAAGCTCCGCCGGGAGAACAAGCGCCTGCTCGCCGAGGTGGCCTACCTGAAAAAATTGCGGGATTTGAGGGAGCAGGGGCGCGCCTGAAAACCCAGGCGATCGTCACCCTCAAGTCTATGCACGACCTCAATGACCTACTCGCCGTAGCCGGCCTAGCCAGATCAACCTACTATTACCAACTCAAATGCCTGGAAAAGCCGGAGAAACATGCCAAGCTCAAGGCCGCCATCGCCGGGTCCTTCAAGGAAAGTAAAGCCTGCTACGGGTACCGGAAAGTCCGGCTCGACCTGCAAGCCCATGGCTGGACAGTCAGCAAGAAACTGGTCCTCAAGCTCATGAAAGAACTGGGACTGAAGTCCAAGGTGCGGCGCCGGAAGAAATACAGTTCCTACCAGGGCGCTATTGGCAAGACGGCACCCAACCTGCTGGACCGCCAATTCGAGGTTGCTCAGCCGGATACGGCCTATGTCAGTGACGTGACCGAGTTCGCCGTGGCAGGACGCAAACTCTATCTCTCGCCAGTCATGGACTTATTTGACCGCAGCATCCTCAGCTTCACGTTCTCAACCTCGCCGACCACTGCATTCACAGCCAAGAGCCTGGAGATGGCCTTAGGCGATCGCCAGTTCAACAGGAAGCTTTTGGTGCACACCGATCAGGGAATCCACTACCAGCATTCCTCGTGGAGGAAGCTGCTTGCAGAGCATGGTGCGGTGCAGTCCATGTCTCGCAAGGGCAACTGCTATGACAATGCGGTCATGGAGAACTTCTTCGGCCAGCTGAAGACCGAGGCGTTCCATGGTGAGCGCTTTGAAAGCGTTGACGAACTGGCTGCAGTGCTTGAAACGCATATCGGCTGGTACAACTTGAAACGACGCCAAGAACGGCTGAAGGGCATGGCACCGATGGAATATCGGCACTATGCCCTTGCAGCCTGAGGGTGGCTTAGTATTTAGTTAGTCCAACTTTCGGGGACCAGTCCACCCGAACCCCCACCAACCAAAAACACCAACCAACAAGCCATCCCAGCACCAACCACCCTGTTTTGCTGGTTAAACAAGCAAGGGCCCTGACACACACTGTGTCAGGGCCCAAACCACATATTATCCAAGTTAAGTCCGGCGGTGACCTACTCTCCCACACCCTCACGAGTGCAGTACCATCGGCGCAATGGGCCTTAGCTTCCGGGTTCGGTATGGGACCGGGCGTTTCCCCCACGCTATGACCGCCGTAACAATCACGAAGCACACAAACCAACCATTCCTGGTCATGTTTTTCGGTGTCATCAAAGTCTTATATCTTCTTTTATGGTTTCAGAGGTTGTTGTCTCGTAACCGCATAGTGAACGCGAGCAGCATTGAAAAATTGTTAGTTCAAATAATGCTTTATTGTGTGTTGAAAGTCATCGGCCTATTAGTACAGGTCAGCTACACAAGTCTTCAGTCCTTGCTTCCACATCCTGCCTATCAACCCAGTGGTCTAGCTGGGGGCCTCACACACTCAAGGTGCATGGAAATCTCATCTCGAAGCAGGCTTCCCGCTTAGATGCTTTCAGCGGTTATCCCTTCCCAACGTAGCTAATCAGCGATGCACTTGGCAGTACAACTGACACACCAGAGGTTAGTCCGTCCCGGTCCTCTCGTACTAAGGACAGCCCTTCTCAAATTTCCAACGCGCGCAGCGGATAGGGACCGAACTGTCTCACGACGTTCTAAACCCAGCTCGCGTACCGCTTTAATGGGCGAACAGCCCAACCCTTGGGACCTACTCCAGCCCCAGGATGCGACGAGCCGACATCGAGGTGCCAAACCATGCCGTCGATATGGACTCTTGGGCAAGATCAGCCTGTTATCCCCGAGGTACCTTTTATCCGTTGAGCGACGGCCCTTCCACGAGGTGCCGCCGGATCACTAGTCCCGACTTTCGTCCCTGCTCGAGCTGTCACTCTCACAGTCAAGCTCCCTTGTGCACTTACACTCGACACCTGATTGCCAACCAGGCTGAGGGAACCTTTGGGCGCCTCCGTTACATTTTAGGAGGCAACCGCCCCAGTTAAACTACCCATCAGGCACTGTCCCTGAACCAGATCATGGTCCGAAGTTAGGTGACCGATACAGCCAGAGTGGTATTTCAACGATGACTCCACCTGAACTAGCGTCCAAGCTTCACAGTCTCCCACCTATCCTACACAAGCTGCACCGAACACCAATACCAAACTATAGTAAAGGTCTCGGGGTCTTTCCGTCCTGCTGCGCGTAACGAGCATCTTTACTCGTACTGCAATTTCGCCGAGTTCATGGTTGAGACAGCGGGGAAGTCGTTACTCCATTCGTGCAGGTCGGAACTTACCCGACAAGGAATTTCGCTACCTTAGGATGGTTATAGTTACCACCGCCGTTTACTGGGGCTTAAATTCTCAGCTTCGCCACTAGGGCTAACCAGTCCTCTTAACCTTCCAGCACCGGGCAGGAGTCAGTCCGTATACATCGTCTTGCGACTTCGCACGGACCTGTGTTTTTAGTAAACAGTCGCTTCCCCCTGGTCTCTGCGGCCCACACCCGCTCACAACTGCAAGAGCTGATCACGAGGCAGGCCCCCCTTCTTCCGAAGTTACGGGGGCATTTTGCCGAGTTCCTTAACCATGATTCTCTCGATCGCCTTAGTATTCTCTACCTGATCACCTGTGTCGGTTTGGGGTACGGGCGGACTGGGACCTCGCGCCGATGCTTTTCTAGGCAGCATAGGATCACCGAATCACCCACCAAAGCGGGCGCCTATCAGGTCTCAGAACATATGAGCGGCGGATTTGCCAACCACTCTTCCTACACCCTTGGACCAGGTCAATTCCATTGCCTGGCTCGGCTACCTTCCTGCGTCACACCTGTTAATACGCTGACCTCACTGCATCGGTTCCCACCACATCACACAACCAACAACCCGAAGGCTGCAACAATCATGATCCATCATGGTTAGCATCCACAGCTCAGTATGGGCGGTCCTTCGCCGGTACGGGAATATCAACCCGTTATCCATCGACTACGCCTGTCGGCCTCGCCTTAGGCCCCGACTAACCCAGGGCAGATTAGCTTAACCCTGGAACCCTTGATCATTCGGCGGACGGGTTTCTCACCCGTCATTCGCTACTCATGCCTGCATTCTCACTCGTATAGCGTCCACCGCTGGTTTCCACCGCGACTTCACCCGCTATACGACGCTCCCCTACCCATCCAAACACCCAATCGAAACCAGGTTAATATTTGAATGACGCAACTTCGGCGGTGTGCTTGAGCCCCGCTACATTATCGGCGCGGAATCACTTGACCAGTGAGCTATTACGCACTCTTTCAAGGGTGGCTGCTTCTAAGCCAACCTCCTGGTTGTCACAGCAACTCCACATCCTTTCCCACTTAGCACACGCTTAGGGGCCTTAGTTGGCGTTCTGGGCTGTTTCCCTCTCGACTATGAAGCTTATCCCCCACAGTCTCACTGCTGCGCTCTCACTTACCGGCATTCGGAGTTTGGCTAAGGTCAGTAACCTTGTAGGGCCCATCGCCTATCCAGTAGCTCTACCTCCAGCAAGAAACACGCAACGCTGCACCTAAATGCATTTCGGGGAGAACCAGCTATCACGAAGTTTGATTGGCCTTTCACCCCTACCCACAGCTCATCCCCTCCATTTTCAACTGAAGTGGGTTCGGTCCTCCACACGCTCTTACACGCGCTTCAACCTGGCCATGGGTAGATCACTTCGCTTCGGGTCTAGACCGTGCCACTCAAACGCCCTATTCAGACTCGCTTTCGCTACGGCTACCCCACACGGGTTAACCTCGCGACACAGCACTAACTCGCAGGCTCATTCTTCAAAAGGCACGCCATCACCCAGGAACAAGTCCCAGGCCCTGACGGATTGTAAGCGCACGGTTTCAGGTACTATTTCACTCCCCTCCCGGGGTACTTTTCACCATTCCCTCACGGTACTGATTCACTATCGGTCATCAAGTAGTATTCAGGCTTACCAGGTGGTCCTGGCAGATTCACACAAGGTTTCACGGGCCCCGTGCTACTCGGGTATCAACACTAGAACGGCAGACACGCATTACACCTACGGGACTATCACCCTCTATGGTCCGGCATTCCAACCGATTCACCTATACGCCTGCACCTCATCCCACCAGCAAGATAGCACTGGTACATGTCAACCCCACAACCCCGATGATGCAACGCCTATCCGCTATCACACACCAACCGGTTTAGCCCCATCCGCGTTCGCTCGCCACTACTAACGGAATCACTATTGTTTTCTCTTCCTGCGGGTACTGAGATGTTTCACTTCCCCGCGTTCCCTCCACACAGCCTATACATTCAGCTGCAGGTCACACCACATAACATGGTGCGGGGTTCCCCCATTCGGAAATCCTGGTATCAACGTCCGGTTATCGACTCCACCAGGCTTATCGCAGATTCCCACGTCCTTCATCGGCTCTTGATGCCAAGGCATCCACCGTGCGCCCTTAAAAACTTCAACACAAAACAAAGTTCTCAGAATTGAGCAATAAAACAATCTAACAAAATCACGCAGACAAGACTCAAACACCCCAGAATCCAAGGAAAAGGACCCCAAAGCTCATCTCATCTGCAAGATGCTCGCGTTCACTATACAGTTCCCAAACAACAACCCCGCACCCCCGCAAACACACCCCCGCGGCAACAACCCGCAACCCCCACCCCAAAGGATGAAAACCACAAACCACCACCACGCCAGGCACGCCCACGGCAAACACAGGACAAACACCGAAACACCAAGAACCCCTTGCAAACCCCAACCAGCAACCACCACCAACCCCCAACACGCACAAAACGCATCAAAGGCCAACAGCCAATCACCAGCCAGGCAAGGAGGCTTGTTGCCTCAAAACCCAACAGCATGCCAAACCATACAAGCCACACAACACCACCACCATCTTTCCAACACCCCAAAGGATGCGTACTCGACAACAACAGCGCCGCACAGCCACAGCCAGTACCCCGCCCGCACCACACAACCCCACCAAGGGGCCGATCAGGCACACGCGCTTTCCAGTACTGAGTTCATTGATATTCCACCCATGAGCAACCCACCCGGACAACACTCGTGTCCAGCATGGGCAACCAAAAAATGGTTAGCTCCTTAGAAAGGAGGTGATCCAGCCGCACCTTCCGGTACGGCTACCTTGTTACGACTTAGTCCCAATCGCCAGTCCCACCTTCGACGACTCCCCCCACACAAGGTGGTTAGGCCATCGGCTTCGGGTGTTACCAACTTTCGTGACTTGACGGGCGGTGTGTACAAGGCCCGGGAACGTATTCACCGCAGCGTTGCTGATCTGCGATTACTAGCGACTCCGACTTCATGGGGTCGAGTTGCAGACCCCAATCCGAACTGAGACCGGCTTTTAGGGATTAGCTCCACCTCACAGTATCGCAACCCATTGTACCGGCCATTGTAGCATGCGTGAAGCCCAAGACATAAGGGGCATGATGATTTGACGTCATCCCCACCTTCCTCCGAGTTGACCCCGGCAGTCTCCCATGAGTCCCCACCACTACGTGCTGGCAACATGGAACGAGGGTTGCGCTCGTTGCGGGACTTAACCCAACATCTCACGACACGAGCTGACGACAACCATGCACCACCTGTGAACCAGCCCCGAAGGGAAACCCCATCTCTGGAGCGGTCTGGCACATGTCAAGCCTTGGTAAGGTTCTTCGCGTTGCATCGAATTAATCCGCATGCTCCGCCGCTTGTGCGGGCCCCCGTCAATTCCTTTGAGTTTTAGCCTTGCGGCCGTACTCCCCAGGCGGGGCACTTAATGCGTTAGCTACGGCGCGGAAAACGTGGAATGTCCCCCACACCTAGTGCCCAACGTTTACGGCATGGACTACCAGGGTATCTAATCCTGTTCGCTCCCCATGCTTTCGCTCCTCAGCGTCAGTAAATGCCCAGAGACCTGCCTTCGCCATCGGTGTTCCTCCTGATATCTGCGCATTTCACCGCTACACCAGGAATTCCAGTCTCCCCTACATCACTCTAGTCTGCCCGTACCCACCGCAGATCCGAGGTTGAGCCTCGGACTTTCACGGCAGACGCGACAAACCGCCTACGAGCTCTTTACGCCCAATAAATCCGGATAACGCTTGCGCCCTACGTATTACCGCGGCTGCTGGCACGTAGTTAGCCGGCGCTTCTTCTGCAGGTACCGTCACTTTCGCTTCTTCCCTACTGAAAGAGGTTTACAACCCGAAGGCCGTCATCCCTCACGCGGCGTCGCTGCATCAGGCTTCCGCCCATTGTGCAATATTCCCCACTGCTGCCTCCCGTAGGAGTCTGGGCCGTGTCTCAGTCCCAGTGTGGCCGGTCACCCTCTCAGGCCGGCTACCCGTCGTCGCCTTGGTGAGCCATTACCTCACCAACAAGCTGATAGGCCGCGAGTCCATCCCCCACCGATAAATCTTTCAACAACCCACCATGCGGCAGGAAGTCATATCCGGTATTAGACCCAGTTTCCCGGGCTTATCCCAAAGTCGGGGGCAGGTTACTCACGTGTTACTCACCCGTTCGCCACTAATCCACCCAGCAAGCTGGGCTTCATCGTTCGACTTGCATGTGTTAAGCACGCCGCCAGCGTTCATCCTGAGCCAGGATCAAACTCTCCATAAAAAACAAAAAGCCACCGAAACCCCTCGGAAAATAAGGGAGAATCAATGAAAAAATCCTGGCGAATAAAAAACACTCAAGAACATCACACGGGGGTGCAATGCCTCAAGCAAATGTTATGTATTCACCAAATAAAAATATTCGGTATCAACAAACTTGGCACACTATTGAGTTCTCAAACAACAAACACTTACCGGTTCTCCACAACCCGTCAATTCGAGCCATGATTTCGTCCAGCGTTATATTCAAATCTTATCACCGTGAATTTCTGAAAGTCAAATCAATTGTTTGTGATTTGAAACAGTATTCACGATTCCCATTTATCAATGAATTCCGACAGTGACCTGTGCGAAAACCGTTGATTTTCTGGGGTTTTGCCTCCGTTTTGCATCCGGTTATTTCTTCCGTTTTGCTCTCGGCGACAAGGAAAAACTATACACAGGTTTTGGGGGTGGTGCAAATCGGGTGGGTGGTTTGCGGCGGTGACCGTGGACACTTAATCGATTGCACGTGTCCATATCCCCGGATTTACGCGGTTTAAACCGAAAAAACACCCCGTAAAACAGCTAACGCTGTATTACGGGGCGTTCCCTCGACATCCTCAGAGGCGCCAAACTCGGTTCGCCATCTAGTCCTCTACGATTTCGGATTCCAAAATCCGCGGATCATCCAGCGGCAGTGCGCTGGGCACCACCGTCGGGATGCCGGCAAAGGCCTCCTTGGCATTCTCGATCACGCGCTTGGCCATGTATCGGTTGCCTGCTCCACCGATCACCGCGCCAACACCGAAGGGAACCAGGCGTCCCACAACGCTAGCCGCCTGCGTGCCGATGATCTTGTGCAAGAACTTCTTCTGCAAGGTGCGCTGCACGCTCGCGTAGAAGCTGGTGCTCTTGTTCGCGCCGAAAGCCTGGGCCCAGCCCTTAACAGGTCCACCGCCGCGGCCGGCCGCCTGCGACGTAAGTCCAGCAATCATGGAACTGCCTTCCTCGCCCATCAAGATGCCCATGACCAAAACGCGCGAATGATCAGGATTCTCGATGGCGATGCCATGCAGTTCCGCCAGGCTCTGGGCGTAGAGGGCCGAAGCCTCCAGGAAGCCCAGGGTAGCGGCGACCGAAAGGCCCAAAGCGACACCGGTGCCAACAGCCGGCACCGCCGCGGTGCCGCCAACAGCCGCTCCGGACCCGGTGACAATACGAAGGTAATCCCGTTCAACGATAGCGGCCAGCTCGGGGGTATCGGCTTGGGGATTCTTCTTGCGAAGACGATTAATATACGCGAGCACCAGAGGCCGTTGCACTCCGATGCCCTTCAAGATGGCCTGCTGCACGCTGGAGCGCGGCTTGCCATCTTTGCCAATGAAAGTCATCGAGATTGGATCGTTTTTCATGATGCCCCCAGCTTATCTGCATGACCCTGAGAGTTGCCTTGGGACTGCCGGGTCTTGCGCGGTTCTTCTGAGAATGATTGGAACGTGTGGCATCTGCGTGCCTCGGCTGCCCTGCATAAACCCTCAGACCAGCGGGCTGTTGCCTGCAGAGCGAGTCCGCCTTCGATGCCTTGCAGAGTACAGCGGGCAGGGTCGATCGCCCTGCGCGAACGGATCTATCTGGCTGCAGTCCTGGCCCTGGGCAGCCATGCCAAGCCTAGAACTCGATGTCGGTCCAGATCAGGGATCCGGGTTCCTCGACGTCATTTGGCACTGCTTCTTCCAGCAGGGGTTCACGCTGCTCGATGCGCCCCTGGCCCGTAACCTCCCATGAGGAATCCGGGACCAGGTAGCTGCCGTCATCGTTCAGGGCATCTTCACGAGCTAATCCCTGGAGGAACGATTCCAGCCGGTCCGCGGAAGAATCCTGGAGATCCAGGGCGCCCGCTACGACGAACTTCTCACCGCCCAGGCCTTCGGCGTGACCGTCGCTGTCGGTGTGGACGTAGTCCTTGCCGGCCACGTAGTCCGAAATGACCTTCAGTTCATCAGCGTGCCGAGCTTGGGAGAATTCTCGGTTCCGGCCTTCGGGCTCGGTCTGGGTCGCGACAACATGGACCTGCTGGCCGCGATAGTCAATCGGGATATCCCAGAGGCCGGTGCTCATCACCGGGATGGAGGCTGCCAGCACGCCGGACAAGCCGGTGTGGTGCAACTGGTCGTTCTCGACCTGCTGCCACTTGAGCTTCGAGACGGCGGTAATCTTTCCTTCGTCCACCGGGTACTTGGAGAGCACTACTATCGAGCCCTGCTCTTCGAAGGCCCCCTGCCCCCAGGCGTCTTCGGCACTGCCGATCACGCCGTCTGCGTTCAAGTCGGCACCGCTCTGCAATCCCTTGGAGCCAACCGCCAGATAGGAATACGGGTAGTCCACGTCCGCGCGATCGTCCGCGATGTTGTTCAGGTAGAGATTCTTGAAGGTGTCGACTGCGCCTTGCTCGGCATCCATATTGGTCAGGACAACCACGTCGGCATCGGCGGCGGAAAGGCTGTCGGCCACCTGGGCCGCCTGCGAATTGGTTCCGCCCATCAGCTTCTCTTCCAGCCCATCGGCGGTATCGCCTGTGAGGTTGGCCTGGATGGTGGCCACGCGCAGGGAGGATCCGGAAAACAGCTGGGTCGGCTCGTCGGCCTGGTTGCCAAAACTAGTTGGTACAGCAAAGGCGGCAGTCGCCGGGAGGAGGCAAAGCGCTCCCAGGCTCAGGCTGGCTGTTCCTACTAAGATCTTGCGCACGAGTCAACCCTACGCCGTACCCAAGCTGTTTTTCCAGCGTCTTAATCGGATTGTAATGCCAGTGCCGCGGCGGCTTTCTTGTTGGCCGCGAGCACCTCTTCCATATAGGGGGCGCGAACCCGCGCGGAAATGCGGGCATCAACCAGGCAGACGCCCCGCGCGCCATCGGCCACCCATTGCCTGAGCCCGGCCAGATCCGCGAGCTCCTCTACCCGGACCCCGGTCGCGCCCATGGACCGGGCAATGCCGGCAAAATCGACGGTCGGAATCAGCATCGGGTCTTCATGCAGGCCGATCGAGCCGTACTGGTGGACCTCGGCACCGTAGGCAGAGTCGTTGTAGATCACGATCACCCCGCTGTCGATGGTGCGGATAATGGATTCGAGATCGGCCAAGCCCATCAGGAACCCGCCGTCACCGGCAGCCAGGACAACGGTGCGTCCTTCGGCCGCGGCCCCGGCACCCACCATTGAAGCGATTCCCAGGCCAATGGACTGGTAGGCGGTGCCGACGCAGGCCAGCGAACGCGCGCCGGTGGTTGACCAGTACATCGGGCCCCAGCCGATGAAATGCCCGCCATCCTGGACCAGGACTCGATTGGCCGGCAAGATCTTCTCCACCTCGCTGGCTACACGGCGCGGATCCAGCAGCCCGTCTTCGGCCTTTTCATCGCCGGCCGGGCGGCTGCGCACATCGTGCAGGTCAAGGCCCGAGCACCAGCTGCTTTCGGCAGCCTCGACGGCACCCAGCAGATCCAGGGCAGCGCTCTGGGCATCGGCGGTGGCAAAGCAGTCGACGCGGGCGTTGGTGGCAGCTGGCCCAAGATCGATCTGGATCAGCGTCGCCGACTCATTAATCAGCTCGCCGAAGCGCATGGTGAATTGGTTCAGGGAAGCGCCCAGGACCAGCACGGTATCTGCCCGGGCGATGACGCCCGCATTGGCCTCGGTGGAGAAACCGCCGGTAATGCCCAGATCGAACTCGTAGTCCAGCAGGTCGCGTGCCAGCAGCGTGCCCGAGGTGGTGGCATCCAGCTTCTGCGCCAGTTCCTTGACCTGCTCGGCGGCATCAATGGCACCCCGGCCATAGAGAATATGGGTGCGCTTCGAGGCGTTCAGCTTCGTTGCGATCTGCGCCAGCGCAGCAGGCTCAAGACGCGGCGTCGGCGGCAGGCAAGCCAGCGAGGCGAAATCCGGAAGTTCTTCCCCTGCGCATTCGGCGGCTGCCAGGTCATAGGGAATGGCGAGGACCACCGGGGCCTGTTCGCGCAGCGCATGGGCGGCGGCCTGCAGCGCGGTGCTCCCCGGGGTATGGCGGTCCACGACATAGCGAGGTGCTCGCACGCCAGCGTCGATGGCCCCCTGGTCAACGTCCCAGCCGCGCAATCCGGTGCTGGGAGCATCACCGGTGACAAATAGCAATGGGGTTCGGGCCGCTGCGGCTTCAGCCAGTGCGGTCACGGCGTTGGTGTACCCGGCACCGTAGGTGGTGGTGGCAATGGCCAGCTGGTTCGAAATCCGGAAATAGGCGTCGGCGGCCGAAACAGCTGCGGACTCATGGCGCACTGCGGTGTAGTCGAATCCCGCGCGAATGGCGGCATCAAGGAAGTGGGCGTTGCCATTTCCCATCAATCCGAAGATCTGCGGGGCAACTGGTTTCAGGGCATGGGCAATGGCTGCGGAAACGCTAGACATTATGGACTCTTTTCAAGAAATGATGCTGAAGAAAATTCCATATATGTCTGCCGTTACCAGTTGCTTGACGGCAACGGGTATCGCCCCTTTTGAGAGCGCCGGAAACCACAAGACTGTGGCTCCTGACTCAATGATGATAGGGCACCGGGACCGCTTTGCGCTAGATGGTGCGCGGCGTTGGCTTTCCCCGCATGTTGCGGTTCCAGCCAACGCCGCTACCCGCCTACCCCTTGACGCACAGGATGGTGCGCAGGTGGCCGACGACTTCCACCAGATCCTTCTGTGCTTCAATCACCTGGTGGATGTCCTTGTAGGCCGCGGGGATCTCATCCACGACCCCCGCATCCTTGCGGCACTCGATGCCTACAGTCTGCGCGGCGAGGTCATCGGCCGAGTACATCTTCTTCGCCGCCGTCCTACTCATCCGACGCCCGGCACCGTGGGAGGCCGAGAAGTACGACCCTGGGTTGCCGCGCCCACGCACAACATAGGATCCAGTGCCCATGGACCCAGGTATCAGGGCGAGATCTCCGGCACCAGCACGGATAGCGCCCTTGCGCGTCACCAGCAGCGCCTGCCCATCGATCATCTCCTCGTTCACGTAGTTGTGGTGGACGTTGATCGGCGCATCAAACCGGACATCAAGGGTTTCGAAGTGCCGGACTACGGCCTCCTTGAACAGCGCGAGCATCAGGGCCCGCGACGCGGCCGCGTACTCCTGCGCCCACCACAGATCGTGCTTATAGGCATCCATCTGCGGTGTGCCCTCGATGAAGACAGCCAGTTCCTTGTCGACCAAGCCCTGGTTGTGCCCCAGCGACTTCGCGATGCCGATGTGCCTGTCAGCCAGGGTCTTGCCGATATTGCGCGAACCGGAATGCAGGGTAATCCACACCCGATCATCCTGATCGAGGCACAGCTCCAGGAAGTGGTTGCCACCTCCCAGGGTCCCCAGCTGGCCGATGGCCTTGCTCTTGAGCTTCTGCACCTTCTCATCCAGGGTTTCGAACCTGCCGAAGAGCTGATCCACCCCGGGTTCCAGGCCGAAACGGCGCAACTGGGGCAGCTCCTCGTGAGCGTTGAATCCCACGGGGATCGCAGCTTCGATACTGGCTCGCAGCAGCTCCAAGCCAGCCAACTGGTCGGCACGGATGCTGGTGCGCACGGCGGCGACGCCGCAGCCGATGTCAACGCCCACCGCTGAAGGCGAGACGGCCTGGTTCATGGCGATGACGCTGCCGATCGTCGCCCCCTTGCCGACGTGGACGTCGGGCATCACGCGTACGCCGTGGACCCATGGCAGCTGAGCCACGCGGCGCAGCTGCTCAAGTGCTTCGTGTTCCACTTCGGCTTCTGCGGCCCACATTTTTACGCGGTCATTGCTGCCGGTCAGCGCTACGGGGAACGCTGCTGGACGATTCATCATTCTTCCTTCTTCTAGGAATTTAATGCGGATAAATTTTTCGCCTATTTCAATTTTCTGGCATGACAAATAAACCCATGCAAAACAATTGAATGGAAAATAGAAAAGGAGCCAATGAACTAAGTTCATCGACTCCCAGGGGAATTGCTGACCGCACCTCCAGCTTTCACCCAACCGGGCGGCAACTGGCACTAAAATATTAGATCTGGCAGGTCAAAGCGTGATTCATTCACCATTTCCGGCGAGTAAGAGTCGATGCGCACGTGGCTTCAGAAACCCGAACTGATGAGGTTGGCGGGGTTCACCTGTGCCGCTAAACAATCCCTGGAAGCTGACGGCTTGCAACTGATACTGCTCTCGTTGAGCATTATTATTCAACATCGCCATCCTCCTTCAAGTTTTCAGCGGTCGACAATTACTCTATTTACGATAATGTACTTTTCGCAGAATATCCACTCGAAACCAAAACATTCTCTAATTAATCCTGTTTCCCGCGCATCTATTATCGGTGCAAGACCAAACCCAAGCACACAATGCCGCAGGACCTTGAACAGCAGTTGGCACTCCTGTTCAAGGTCCTTGAAGCGATGGCGGAGCATCCCCCGTTGCGCTCGCGCGCTCTACTTCGCCTGGACCAGAGGCAGAACCGCCTTGTAGTCGGCTTCCTGCTTGGTCCAGAACTCGCCGTATTCCGCGGAATCCTGGTAGCTGGTGGTTAGCCCCAGATTGTCCATCTTCGAAACCACAGACTCGTCATCGATAGCAGCCTGCAGTGCAGACTCCAATTTCTTGGCCACTTCTTCAGGCAGGCCGGCCGGCGCGGCATAACCGCGAGCGGTTGCGGCCACCACGTCGTATCCTTCTTCGGCGAAGGTTGGCACATCCGGCAGAACATCGGTGCGTTCCGAGTCCATCACGCCGAGCACCTTCGCCTTGCCCTGCTTCTGAAGATCAATCACTTCGCTGACATTTCCAACCAGCACGTCAACGTGCTTGCCCAGGAATGCGGTGGAAGCCTGCGAGGCGCCTTCCGAGAAGTGCACGGGGCTCAGCTCAGCGCCTGTGGCCTCGTTGATCTGCGCGATGGCAAAGTGCTCGCCGCCCATCTGCCCTGTCGTCGTGGCGTTGACAGCCCCAGGATTGGCCTTGCTGTCCTCGAGCAGGTCCTTGAGATTCTTGTATTTGCTGTCCGCCTGGACCGCAATCACCATCGGATCAACCACCTGGCGTGCCAGTGGCTGAAGATCTTCTCGAGTAAACGCCGCTCCGCGCGCCTCGTCCAACGGGATGACCACAATCGACGGTGAGCCCACAGCGCCAATGGTGTAGCCATCGGGCTTGGCGTTGGCCAGCGAGGTGTAGCCGATCTGCCCGCCAGCACCTGGCTTATTAATCACTTCAACGTTGGTTCCCAGCTCTTTTTCCAGCACAGGCTGAATCAAGCGGGCGGCCGTGTCCACCGGTCCGCCGGGCGAGAATGCCACCAGCAGTTCCACAGGCTTGCCGTTTTTCGGGAAATCGGCTCCCGCATTGGACGGGGATCCGCTGCTCGACCCGCAGCCAGCGGCGGCCAGGGTCAGAGCACCTGCAGCAATAACGGTGATGATGCGTTTCATTTGAGTTCCTTCGGGTTCGGTACAGCTAATTTGCGGGTGTTCAGCTTTCGGGATCTTCAGCCACCAGCGCGGCTGGCTTGCGCAGTTTCAGCAGCGGGCTGCAGACAATGGCCAAGGCGATGAGCAGAAGCACCATGGTGATGGGACGATCGAGGAAGATGGCGAAGCTGCCATGGGAAATATCCAGGGATTCACGCAGCGAGCGTTCCATCAGCGGTCCCAGCACCAGGGTCAGGACCATCGGCGCCAGAGGAATATCCAGGCGCCGCAGACCCAGGCCCACCAGTCCGAAGATGATCATGACAAAGACGTCGAAGACCGAGAAGTTGATCGTGTACGCGCCCACAACCATGAACATCAAGATCAAGCCGGCCAGAATCGGGTAGGGCACTTTCAGGATCGAAGTCCAGAGGCCGACCAAGGGGACATTGAGAACGAGCAGCAGAATATTGCCAATGAACAGGCTGGCGATAATCGTCCATGCCAGCGTGCTGTGCTCGGCGAACAAGGTCGGGCCTGGGGTGAGGCCCTGCTGCAAGAAGGCTCCCATGAGCACGGCGATAGTCGGCGATGCTGGAATTCCGAGGGTAAAGAGCGGGATCAGCGCGCCGTTTGCGTGCGCATTATTCGCGGTCTCGGGTCCGGCAACGCCTTCGATGGCGCCCTGGCCCAGTTCGTCGCGATGCTTTGAGAACTTCTTCTCGGCGCCGTAGGACAGCAGCGAGGAAACCGACCCGGTCATTCCGGGAATCAGCCCCATGGCGAATCCAATGCCGGTGCCGCGCGCGAAGGCCGGGGTACTGCGCTTCCAGTCAGTTCGCGTGGGGAGCAGGGCACGCATTCCGGGTGCCTGCGTCACCGCCTGGTTCTTCCCCGGGCGGTAGGACAAGATTTCGGATAGCCCGAAAATGCCGACGATGACCGCCACGAATGAAACGCCGTCAAGCAAACGCTCCATGCCGAAGGTGAAACGCGGGGCTCCCATGACAGGATCGATGCCAATCATTGAAATCAGCAGGCCCAGGGCGCCGGAAATCAGGGCCCGGACCATTGAGCGCCCCGCCAAGGCAACAAGCAGCGAAATGCCGACAACCACGAGCGCGAAGAATTCCGGCGGCCCGATCAGCAGCCCCAGGCTGCCCAGGGGCTTGGCCGCCATGACCAGGCCAACGGTGGCGATGGTGCCGCCGATGAATGAGCCTACCGCGGCAATGGTCAGCGCTACGCCCGCCCGCCCGACTTTGGTCATTTGATAGCCGTCGATGGCGGTAATGGCCGATGCCGCCTCGCCGGGCGTATTAAGCAGGACGCTGGTAATGGTGCCACCGTAGGTTGTGCCATAAAAAATCGCGCACAACATGATGATGGATCCGGCAGGATCAAGGTTGAGGGTCAGCGGAATCAGCAAGGCGATGCCCGCGACAGGCCCAATGCCGGGCAGGACGCCAATGACCGTGCCCAGCAAGCAGCCGACAAAGGCGAAGAGGAGGTTTTGCCAAGTCATTGCCGCGGCAAAACCCATCATGAGTTCATTGAGAACATCCATGTCAAAGTCCAATCATGCTCAGTGGCGGCAGCGTTGCCACCGGCAGGGTGACGTGCAGGACGGTGGTGAACAGGTAAAAAACGCCGACGCTGCCGCAAAGGGAAATAACGATGGCTTTCACCCTTCCAATCCGGGCCCGGAAGCTGAGGTGGTACATGAGAAAGGCAAATACGCTCAGCTGGAATCCGAGGAATGGCAAGGCAGCGGCCAGAATCACCAAGCTGGCAATGACAGCCCAGACCTGCGCCCGGTCAAACGTCTCTCCCCCGGTTTCCACCGTTGGCTTGGCACGTTCCTGCACAAACCACAGGGCGACGAGAACCATCAGGAAAATGCCAAGTACTGCTGGAAAGAAGCCGGCCCCCGGGCCGAGGCTGCTCCAGAGTCCAAGGCTCAATGAGCCCAGGAACGCATACAGGCCGACGAGGGCGATAATTGCCTGGCCAATGAGGATTGGCCATCGTCCCGGTGGAACCCGTCTCCCCGTTGCATCGTTCGACACAGCTTCCTCCAATTGCATAGTTTGTTCATAAATTTCATACTGTAAAATTATCTAGCGTTCCATGAAATGGTGACATGGGGCACAGGCGGCCGTCAAGGAAGTGCATCAAATTACAAATTAATTGCATAGAATGAAATCATGGCGGCAGAAAAAGAGAAGTCCGAGACACCCAACGGCATGAGGTCTTTAACCAGGGCCATTGCCGTATTTGAGCAGATCCAGCGCTATGAGCACCCCAGGCGCCTGAGCGCCATCGCTGCCGATATGGGCATGAGCTCGCCGACAACACTGCGCATCCTGCGGGTGCTCCATGAGGCGGGACTCGTCAGCCAGACCGACAAGAGCTATCGATTGGGCCCAGCAGTACTGCCCGCAGCCCGCGTCTTCCTGGAAAATGACCCGCTGCCCCGTGTTGCGCAGCCGATCCTCCAGCAACTTTCCCAGGCCACCAATCTGACAGCTTCGCTGTACACGCGATTGGGCAGCGAGCGGGTACTGGTTGAACGCGTCGTGGGCGAAAGCTCCCTGGGCTACAACCTCCCGCAGGGCCGGCGCCTGCCCCTGACATCCGGCGCAGCCGGACGCATCTTCCTGCTCGGCGCCGATGACGACGAGCTAACGCAGATCGCCGAAGCATCCCGGCGCCTGCATTACGAATCCGAAGACTTCGATCTCGACGCCATCAAGTCCCGCACGCCCAAGGCTGGTGCAAACTACGCCATCTCCGAAGATGAGCGCGCCCTGGGCATCATCTCCATGGCCACCGCCATCCCGTCGCGCCAGGGCCCGCCCACGGAAGCGCTCTCGCTGACCGGCCCCATCCACACCGTGACCCGCGAAGCCCTGGAAACCCGGGCTCCCGAACTCCTCCAGGCCGCCCGCCGCCTATCCGACCTGCTGGCGAGCAGCGTCTACTAACGGCCGCAACCGCCCCGCCAATCAGGCGCGTGGATCACGCGCCTGATTGGCGCGCCCGGATTCCCCGGCGCCTTGGGCGCTCCTGCGCGAAACCCCCGCCCCCGCACCTTGACACTGTGATGCACCCCATGCAATGATTCCGTACATCATCAATAAATTGCGTAGTGTGAAACTATAGACCGGCTAATGAAATTTACCCTTGGCTGTTTCACGCTCGCCCCAGGACTTGGGACAGGTGCACCATGAACCAATCGACGCAATCTCTTCTCGTCGAGCAATCCGTCATCGATCGGCTCGCTGCGCTTCCGGCCGCCAACATCGGCGACGCCATGCAGCGGCTGGGCATTGCCTCAGCAGAAATCCAGGCAGTGTGGGATGGCGCCAAAATTTCCGGGCCGGCGTATACCGTCTGGGTGGCCCCGGGGGACAACGCCGGAATCCACGAAGCCCTCAAACATGTTCAACCCGGACAGGTTATCGTCGTCAACGGCGGGGGCTACACCGACCGCGCGCTTCTCGGAGAGCTCATCGGCGAACGCGCGATATCCAAGGGTGTCGCCGGATTCGCCGTTGACGGGGCAGTTCGCGATGCCGTGGATCTCGGCGAAATCAACCTGCCGGTCTTCGCCCGGGCCACCAGCCCCGCCGGCCCCTACAAGAATGGCCCCTTCGAGGTCAACGGGACTATCGCCTTTGGCGGCGTCGCGGTCTCGCCAGGAGACATCGTCGTCGGAGACTCGGACGGATTGGTGGTTATCCCGGCAGAGCGCGCCGAAGATATCGCCACCGCCGCAGAAGCAGTGAATCTTGACGAGTCCCAGCGCCGCGCAGCCATTCTTGCCGACCGCGCCAACACCCATTCCTGATTATTTAAGGCCCTGACACTATGAAATGTGCACTCATCGGACTAGGCGAGGTCGGACAGATTTATGCTGCCGCGCTCCTCGAAGCCGGCCACGACATCATCGGCTACGATCCATTCATCAACCACGCCCCGCACGGCGCGCACCTGGCCCAGTCGGCGGCAGAAGCAGCCAAGGATGCAGACATGGTCCTGGTGCTGACCGGCGCCGGTGCCGCACCGAAGGTCTCCCGGGAATGCTTGCCGGTGATGAAGCCGGGATCTGGCTATGCGGACCTGACCAGTTCATCCCCCAAGGTCATGGAGGAGCTGGGCTCCACTTCGAGCCAGGCCAGCTTCATCGATGTCGCGATCCTCGGACCCGTCATTGCCCAGGGGGCAAAAACTCCATTGATGGCCAGCGGCCAAGGAGCCGCGGCCTTTGCCGATCTGCTCGAATCCGTGGGAGCGCCGGTCGAGGTCGTGGAAGGCGGGCCGGGCAGCGCCATGGCCCACAAGCTGCTGCGCAGCATCTTCACCAAGGGCCTGGCCTCGGTGGTGATTGAAGCAGTTCGAGCCGGTGCCGCTGCGGGGCTTGAACCCTGGATCCGGGCAGAAATCTCCAAAATGCTGGCCGGCGACGGCCAGGCAACCATCGATCGCTTCCTGTCCGGCACCGCCAAGCACGCAGTACGCCGCGCAGCAGAGATGCGCTCCACCGGCGGGTATCTGGACGACCTCGGCGTCCCCCGCGAAATGACCGACGCCTCGGCCAGCGCCATGGAGCGCATGGCCATGGATACTAGGATGACAGCTGGCTAGCAGCGACGCTGGCAAGCTCTGGAAGGAAACAGCATGATTGGCATCTGGGCGCTGGGCGCCTACCTCGCGGTCATCATCATTTGGACGGTGCTGATGCGCCGCAACGTTGGCGAGGCGATGATTCTCGGCTTCATCGTGGCCGCGGCATTCAGCGGCAGCCAGATGCTCCCGGTTGGCTGGGCGGCGCTCTATGAAGCGCTCACCGATGAAATCGTCTATGCGACGGTGATTTTTGTGTTCATGGGCTACCTGCTCGAACGCGCCGGGGTCATGGAACGCATGATCAACCTGCTGGATTCGCTGATCGGCGGCCACAAGGGCGGGGCGGCCTACGTGTCCACGGTGTCCTCGGCCAGCTTGGGCAGCATCGTGCACAATCAGGCGGCCATCGCCGCGACGGTGGGATCAATTACCATTCCGTGGATGGAGCGCTCGAAGATCGACCGCCCCACCGCTGCCACCATCGTGGCCGGCAACGCGGGCATGGGAATCACCTTCCCCTTCAGCGCTTCGATGTTCGTTCTGGTTGGCTCCTCCACCGTCGGGCCGCTGCTCTCGGCCAATGAGCTCTTGGTCCCCTTGATTTTTGGCGGGCTTTGGTGCGTGGCGCACAGGTTGGTGGTCACCTATATCCTGGTTCGCCGCAGTGGCGCGCAAGCCACCCCTGCCGAACAGCGCCAGCTGCTATCGGTGGCATTCAGGCAAGGCTGGAGCACCCTCCTGCTTTTTGTCGGCGTTGCCATTCCGATGATCATCACCAGCGGCGCTGTCGCCGAGGCCTTGAGCAGCTACACCCAAACCAACGTTGCCAAGGCGATCAGCCCGATCTTCTGGATCCCCATCGCGTTGATCGCCATGGGCCTGCTGCTCGGGCTGGGCAAATTGCCCCGCAGCCTCAAGGCCTGGTCGCGCATGATCGAGGACTCCATCCCCCGTTTTGGCATTGTCGGCGTCACCGTGCTTTTCGCCTTCGCCGGAGCCAACGCCCTGGCCAGCACCGGATTGCCCGAGCAGCTCACCACGGTGCTGAACCAGCTTTCGCTGCCGGTGTGGCTGCTTGCCCTGGTGATCGGCCTGATTGTCATTGCCGTCGCGGCCCCGCTGTCCTCGACTGCGACAATGGCGGCCGTGGGCACCGTGGGAGTGGCTGCCCTTGTTGCCGCAGGGGTCCCTGCCCCGACCGCCGCGGTGGCCGTGCTGGTATTCTCCTCCTGCGAAGCAGCTGTTCCGCCCGGAGGCGCTCCCCTCTACGTTGCCTGCGGCATCGCCGGGGTCAACCCATACAGCACCTTCCGCCGGATGATGCTGTTCTACGCACTGCCATTGCTGGCTATCGGCGTGCTGATCGCGTCCGGGATCTTGCCGGTCTAACCCCCAAGGAGCCAAAATGTACCAACTTGTACTTCGAAAAACCTTCGTCGCCTCGCTGGCTCTGGCCCTGGGCGGTGGAATCGTGTTTGTCCTGCTGCAATTAGCCGGGATTATCCTCGGCA
The DNA here is from genome assembly GCF_001302565.1 of Glutamicibacter halophytocola. Classification (NCBI taxonomy): domain Bacteria; kingdom Bacillati; phylum Actinomycetota; class Actinomycetes; order Micrococcales; family Micrococcaceae; genus Glutamicibacter; species Glutamicibacter halophytocola. The sequence continues at coordinate 174,233 of NZ_CP012750.1, read as the reverse complement.
ACGCGCCGCTGCTGACCGCACCGAACTCGGTGTTCAAGACGGTCCTTTGCATCTGCGCCTCCACCGCCTCGATCGCCGCGTACCTGCTGCTTCATGCAGGCTCCACCCCGCGCAAATACGCCCAGGAGAACGTTTCCAAATGAGCGGGAAGAAAAAGTACCCCACTCGTGCCGAGCTGAAACAGCGCCCGGGCCGGCTTGCCGGTACCTCATGGGACCTGTTCGCCTCCCCCTTGGCCGGAGCTCCGGGCAAAATTGATGCAGCCAAGCGCATTGCCGCGGCCGCATCGGTGCGCCTGGGCGAATGCTTCGGGCTGGATTATCCGATCGATGCCTTTTCGCCGGGCATGTCCAAAACCCGTGGCGCGCCAGAGCACCATATTTTTGGCAATCATCCGGCCCATCGCGACGACTATCTGGACGGCTTCTACCTGCAGGGCTCGTCGCAGATCGATGGGCTGCGCCACCGCCGTTCTGACGAGGTCGGCTTCTACAACGGCGTGCCCGACGAAAAGATCGTCCCTGGAACCACCGAGCTGGGAATCCAGTACTGGTCGGATCAGCCCATCGTTACCCGTGGCCTCCTGGTGGACCTCGACGGGTTTTCCAGGGCCCGGGGCCGGCAGCTGGATCACGCACACGGGGAGCAGATCCCGCTTTCGCTGCTGCTCGAAGCCCTGGACCACCAGGGAATTACTGCAGAAGAAGGCGATGCGCTGATGGTCCACACCGGCTGGAGCGAGTGGTTCCTGGCGCTGTCCCCCGAAGAGAAATCCAGGCAGCGCGACTGCGGCAAGGCTACCGGGCTGGTGCAGTCCGAACAGCTGCTGGACTGGGCCTGGGATTCGGGGCTGAGCATCCTGGCGGCAGATAACTTTGCCGTCGAATGCCTGCCGCCGGCCGCCAATTCCCCGTTCCTCGCCTCGGCTCCGAATGACCGCGGAATGATGCACCAGGAATTCCTGGCGAAGCTCGGCCTTCCGCTCGGGGAGCTGTGGCGCCTGGACCCGCTGGCACGGCGAATGAGCCAGCTGCAACGATGGGAGTGCCTGCTGACGATCAAGCCATTAAACGTTGTGGGAGGCACCGGGTCGCCGGCCAATGCCACCGCGGTGCTTTGAGCCCAAACTAACTGCCCTGTGGCGCCGGATCGCTTCCCGGCGCCGACAGGACGTGTAGCTACAGCGCCTTGGGGCCAATCTCAGCCAGGAACTGGCCCGGGCCGGGATTGGCGGCGGCGTCTTCGCCGCCCAGGTGCTTGACCACGCCCCACAGCGCGTTCAGGCCCGTGGTCACCGCGCCTTCGGCCCAGCCGGCAGTCCAGGACACGTCGTCGCCGGCCAGGAAGATGCCGCGGTGCGCAGCATCCATGCCTTGCTGGTCGAAGTGGGTGTACAGGCGCTGCTGGTAGCGGTAGTGGCCGGGCAGGTTGGCCTTGAACGCGCCCATGAAGTTCGGATCGGACTCCCAGGACACGGTGATCGGCTGGCCCACGATGTGGCTGCGGATATCCACGCCCGGGTAGATCTTCTCCAGCGAGTGCAGCATCAGCTCCATCCGGCGTTCGGCCGACAGGGACAGCCACTTCAGCGCATCGTCGTTCCAGGTGTAGGAGAGCAGGATGACCGCCGGCTGGTCCTCGCCGTGATCCAGCAGGTAGGTGGCGCGGTTCAGCCGGTCGGTGAGCGTCATGGACATGGCGTATTCTCCGGTCACCGGGTCGCGGTCCTTCCAGAACGGGCGATCCACCATCACGAAGGTCTTCGAGGACTGCATGTAGTGGCTGCGCTCGATCGCGGTCCACAGTTCTGCGCCGAACAGCTCCTCGTCGGTGTCGATGCCGGTGGACAGCAGCCAGGACTGCACCGTGGAGACCACGGCGCCGAATTCTTGGGTGCGGCCAAAGCGCTCGGTGACCTCGATGGTGTTCGCGCCGTTGAAGCCCGGGTTTCCGGTGCGGTAGACCTTGGCCACCGCGCCGCGCGGGGCGCCGGAGTGCAGCGAGGACAGGGAAGTGCCCGCCGGCCAGTGCGCCATCTTTTCCGGGGCGTGGTTCCACAGGGCCTCGGGCAGCTTGGCCGCTCCCCCGGTGATGCCGCGGTGGTAGTCGTCGGCGTCGGTGTAGACCACGCGCAGGATTTCCAGGATCGAGTTGGGGAAGTCGGTGTCCCAGCCGCCGGAGCCGAAGCCCACCTGGCCAAAGGCCTCGCGGTGCTCGAAGCCGGCCTGCTTGAAGGCCTTGGAGTTCGCGATGAACCCGTAGAAGCTTTCCTCGTCGAACTCCTGGAGCATCGAGTCCCAGAGTTCCTTGATCATTTTGGCATCGCGGTCGCGGATGGCCTGCTGCATCTGCTCGAAGTGGGCGTCTTCGCGCAGCGCCTGCTTCCAGGCGTCGGCCACTTCCTGGTAGAAGACCGGCAGGTCGGCCGGGTCCTCCACATAGATCTTCTGCCCCTTGAGCTCGATCACCGTGGAGTCGGTGGGCTCGGCCAGCGGGTTCGGGAAATCGTAGGTGTCCAGGCCCAGCAGCTCGATGTAGTGGTACAGCGCCTTGCTGGAGACCGGGAAGCGCATGCCGCCCAGGTCGCAGGTGATCTGCGGGGCCGCGGCGAAGCTTGCGGTGCGCAGCCGCCCGCCGATCTGGTCGGCCTCGTACACCACCGGCTTCAGGCCCAGCTTCATCAGCTCGTACGCGGTGACCAGGCCGGAAAGCCCGGCGCCGATCACTGCCACCTCGGTGCCATAGAGCGACTCGGGCACCGAGCCCAGGCCGGCGTCGTTGGCCAGGTAGAGGTCGTAGCTGAACGGGAAGTCCGGGTTGAGCATGGTGATGGGATTGGTGCTGTTCATGAAAAAATCCTGTGTTCCTACTTGCTGTTCAAAAGGTGGCTGTCGATATATTCCTGCTTGCTCAGCTTCCCGAGCACCGAGCGGCGGCGGCCATAGGCCAGGTAGATCACGATGCCCACGGCCATCCAGATCCCGAAGACCAGCCAGGTGTGCCAGCCCAGCTGGCTCATCAGGAACAGGCAGGCGGCCACGCCGAGGATCGGGGTGATCGGGTAGAAGGGCACCTTGAAGGTGCGCGGTGCCAGCGGCTGCTTGCGGCGCAGGTACATCACCGAGACGCCCACCAGCGCGAAGGCGAACAGGGTGCCGATGCTCGTCGCGTCGGCCAGCGCGCCCAGCGGGATGAACCCGGCGGTGATCGCCACCAGGATGCCGGTGATCAGGGTGCCGATCACCGGGGTTCCGGTGCGCGGGGAGATCTTGCCGAAGGCCGCCGGCACCAGACCGTCGCGGGACATGGACAGCAGGATGCGGGTCTGCCCGTAGAGCACGGTCAGCACCACCGAGGCGATGGCCAGCACCGAGGCCAGCGCAAAGACCAGCACCAGCCAGGGCTGTCCGGTCAGCTCGCCGACGATCTGCACCAGCGCGGCTTCGGTGCCCTCGAACCAGGTCCACTCGCGGGCGCCGATCGCGGAGACCGCCACCAAAACGTAGGTGATGGTCACGATCAGCATCGAGAGCATGATCGCGCGCGGCAGATCGCGCTTGGGGTTCTTGGCCTCTTCGCCGGCCGTGGAGGCGGCGTCGAAACCGATATAGGAGAAGAACACGCTGGAGGCCGCCGCGGTCACGCCGGCAGCGCCCATCGGCAGCAGCGGCTCGAAGTTGCCGGCGTTGAAGGCGCTGAAGGCGACGATCGAGAAGAAGACGAGGATGCCGGCCTTGATGACCACCACGATGGTGTTCACGATCGCCGATTCGCGCGCTCCGCGCACCAGCAGCAAGGTGGCCAGCACCACGACGATCAGCGCCGGCAGGTTCACCACCCCGCCTTCGGCCGGCCCGCCGGCCAAAGAGGCGGGCAGCTGCATATTAAAGGCCCGCAGGGTTTCGTTGACATATTCGCCGGCGCCCACCGCCACCGCGGCTACCGAGACCGCGTATTCGAGCACCAGGCACCAGCCGCAGATCCAGGCGATCCCTTCGCCCATGGTCGCGTAGGAATAGGAGTAGCTGGAGCCGGCCACCGGCACCATGCCTGCCATTTCCGCGTAGGACACGGCCGAAAGCAGCGCGGTCACGCCAGCGATCACGAAGGAGATCCAGATGGCCGGGCCGGCGATCGGCACGGTCGCGCCCAGGATCACCAGAATTCCGGTGCCCATGGTGGCGCCGACGCTGATCATGGTCAGCTGCCACATGCCCAGGGTGCGGCGCAGCGCACCGCCCGATGAGCTGGATTCCGCGTCGCCGATCATCTGCTGGATCGGCTTGCGGCGCCGCAGCTGCGGGCCAAGGCCAGTGGCTTGTTTCGGCCTGGCGCCGGTGGTGCTGTTCATCTCGGGTCCTCGCTGCATTGTGGATTGTGCTGCACTGTGGTTTTTCTTCCGCCTTCAAGCCTAGATCTGTGATCCGGCTCTCAAGATGTAAGTTTTGAACTAAAATAGTTTCTCATGGGACATTCCGCACCACAGCAATCAGTGTTCGACGCGACAGCTCCCGGCATCACGCTGCGCCGCTTCCTGCGCCAGCTGCCCCCGGAAATCTCCCTGGCCCACGACGCCGGCGATCGGCCGCTGCGCTGGGTCGAGGCCAGCGACATGGACGATCCCACCGACTACCTGCTCGACGAGGAAATGATCCTCACCAGCGGCTTCCCGCTGCTCGGCCATGATCAGAACCCCGAGCAGGTCCGGCAATTCATCGCCCGGCTCGCCCAGGCCAAGGTCAGCGCCCTGGGCTTCGGCCTCGAGCCCTACTTCACCGCCATCCCGCCCACCGTGCTCGACGCCTGCCGCGAGCACGACCTGCCACTGCTGGAAATTCCGCCCAGCGTCCCCTTCGCCGCCATCGGCATCGCCTTCGCGCAACTGATCGAGGCCGACAATGCCGCCCAGCTGCGCGGCAGCGCCGAAGCCAACCGCGCCCTCCTGCGCTGCCTGGCCCACCCGGACCCCGAAGCCCAGCTGGCCGCCGTGCTCTCCCAGCGGCTCAAGGCCAGCGTCCGCCTGCTCGGATCCGAGGGTAAGGTCCGCCACGAGACCTCCGCCGCCGAAACCGCCGACCTCGGCGACCAGCTCAAATCCGAGCTCTTCGAACAGGCCGCCAGCGGCGCCAACAACCAGCAATTTGCCATGCACCGCTCAGATTCGCAGGTTGACCTGGCTTTTCCGATCCGCGCCACGCTCGCCTCGTCCGGCCGCGCGCCACTTCTGGGCGTACTATGCATCGGCTTCGCGCGCACCCCGTCGGCCTTTGACCACAACCTGATCGCCACCGCGCTGGGCCTGCTCGACGTCCTCGCGCGCGAACGCGCCGCCAGCTCCCCCGCCTCAACCCAGCTGGCCACCGCACTGCTCCTGCGTTCGCGCGCCACTCTCGACGCCCCGGACCTCGCCCTGCTGGCCGCAAGCCTTGGCGGCGGCAGCACGCAGCCCATCCGCGTTGCGGTCATTTCGCCGCTGGACGCCCCCGCCGAACAACCGCTCACACTGCACCTCACCCACCTCCAAGCACTCCTGGACACCCACCTGGCAATGCAGCAGGACGACCACTTCATTGCGCTCACGCGGACCAAGCCGACCCAGGCCATATTCGATCGGCTCAAAACTGCCGGGTACGTCGCCGCCTTCAGCACCCCAGAGCCAGCCGACCTCCAGCTCGGCGAAAAATTGGGCGACCTGCAAGCCCAGGCCACCGGACTGCTCCCCCGCATCCGCGAAAAGCGCCAGAGCCTCGATACCCGATCCATTCCGCGCTCATTCCTGTCCCTCCTGCCGCCGCAGGCAGGCAAGCAACTCGCCGAAGAGGCCCTCGCGCCAATCCTTGAACTGCCCGATGCCCGTCGCGACCTCTATCTAGAGGTGCTTCAAGGCTGGCTGGAGGCCAACGGATCGTGGGACCAAACATCAAAGAACATCGACCTGCATCGCAATTCCGTGCGCCGCCACATCGCTACCATCGGCGAGGTTCTCGACAAGGACCTGAACCGGGCAGACGTGCGCCAGGAGCTCTACCTCGCGCTGAACTTCCTCGCCAGGAGCTAGCCAGAACCGCCCTGGCTCTGGTTAAAGTTTTCCACATTATTCGAAGACATATTCGAGATTACGAAGTATAATTAGAACATGTCCGAAGCAAAGGCGCACGGAGATAGCCTGCCCCCAGCGGTAGAGCCAGAGGAGTTCGAAAACCACTGGCTCGCACTGCAGAAAGAACTGGCGTGGATGCAAGACCACGGCGGTAAAGCCGACTGCGTCCGTGGCATAGAGGTGCTCGAAGCCCTCATCGCTTCTGCCCGATTCCAGCAAGCCTGCCTTTCCTATCATCTGGAGAAAGAGTTTGTTCGCGATCATGAAGAACGCGGAGTCAACCTGGATGATCAGACCCGCGGCGCAGCCGGCAGCGTGGCCATCGCCCGCAAACAATCCCCAACCGGATTCCGCAACTACCTAGTCAACTGCCGCATCTTGCTAGAAGACACACCTAATATTGCCGCCGCATTTTCCAGGGGTGAATTTACCGAACCCCAAGTCTTGGCAATCCTCAACGAGCTGCAGACCGTCAAAGCGCAACGCCGTACAGAATTTGATGAGATCTACGGCCAGAATCCAGACATGTTCGAGTGCATGGGTCGGAACCAGATCAAGGACACCGTTCGGAAATTCACGCTTTCCTACAATTCCGATCCGGTCTCCAAGGAGCATAAAACCATCGAAGAGCGCCGATTCGCTCGCATGGAGATCGATGAAGCGTCCGGCAGCGTGAAGCTAACTGCGCAGTTCCCGCTGCTTCCCGGCATGGGACTTAGAAACTATCTCTACAAGGAGTCCCGCAAGCTCAAGAAGAAGGGCGACAAGCGCACTCTCGAACAGATCAGGGCCGATATCCTCTTTAGCTACATGATGATCGGCGAGCCTTCAAAGATGCCGATCAATTTGCAGGTTGGCGTCATCATGACTGATCGAGCCCTGTTCCAGGGCGAACGGGAACCCGCATACCTTGAAGGCTACGGATACATCCCCGCACAGGATGTTCGTGAATGGATCGGCGGACATCAAATCGAGAACGAACTGACCTTTGAAGAGATGGAAGCAAGACTCACTCCGGAACACATTGAGCAGATTGAAGTGCTGACTGAACTTTCCAGGATCTACACGGCACCCGGAGATCAGGATTTGATAAGCATGGATTCCAAAGCCCGGATCTTCCCGGAGAAGCTCAAAAAATTCATCAGCATTCGAGACCGGCATTGCCGCACACCTTTTTGCGACGGAATCGTCGAAGAAGCAGACCACGTGAAACAGTACGCAAAGGGCGGAAAGACCAGCGTGCATAATTGCTGCGGCCGCTGCAAGGTCTGCAACAAAACCAAAGAGGCCCGCGGCTGGTTTGAATTTACCCTCTTGAAGGACCAGCACACCATGCTCATCAATCCGGTATCCGGGATGTCGTATCGGTCCACAGCTCCACCGGCGACCGGATACATTCACAAGCCTTTCCCGCAGTTGACGACCGATTCAAAATGGTTCAACGACTTCAAGGAAAAACTGAGCCGGCGCGATGCCCCGGAAGCCTCTGCGGCATAACCACAATCCCAAAACTCTAGATGTTTCCACACGGCGCTTCGCCGTGTGGAAATGCCCTAGAAGTTGATCATTCCGCAGATTGCCATTGAGCGTAAAGGTCCCGTCGAGCCTCCGAAAGATACGGAACTTCAGCCCTGATCTGCGCCAAAGAACTCACATCAATCTCGGCTGCAAGCAGTTCTGCACCAGATCCAGCTTGGGCCAAGACGGCACCGTCAGCACCGGCGATGACGCTAGTTCCCGCCAAGTCGAATCCAGCTTCAGAACCGCAGTGGTTCGCGTAGGCAATGAAAAGCTGGCTTTCCATGGCACGCGTCGGAACCAAACGAGTGCAAACCTGCTCATATCCGCGCCCCATAGCCGTCGGGACGAGCAAAAGTTGCACCGAACGACGAGCGGCCTCGCGGACAACCTCAGGAAATTCCACATCGAAGCAGATCACCATGCCCAACGTCATTCCCTTGTAATCGAATGATGCAGGAGGGTTGCTGCCCGCGATGAACACTTCATGTTCTTCAGCTCCGAAGAGCTGGACCTTCTGATAATGAGCACGCTTCACTCCGCGATCATCAAGGAAAGTTGAAGTGATCAGCCAGCCATCATCAGTGATTTCGGGAAGGGAGTAAACCAGTGCTATCGAATGCTTCGACGCAATGTGCGACAGCCGCTCATGCGCGGAGGGCAACAGGGAAACATCCAGCGAATCACGCAGGACGTAGGGCGCATAGCCCACGGCAAAAAGTTCGGAGGTGAGCAAGATTTTTGCGCCATCTCCAGCGGCACGCTGCGCAGCTTGATCGATGGCATCGAGATTGCGCTCAATCCCCAAGACCTCTGCTTCGCCCTGCATAACAGCGATGCGCATGTGGCTCCCTCCGAGCATCATTGATGACTAACATTAACCCTATTTCGAACACATCATCACTCGACTAGGGTATTTGGCACCGAACCAGAGCTGATGAGTACTTTTCGCACCAATGAGCACGCCTCCCGGAAACACCTCCCTGGACGGCGCCCGTCCCTACTGCTTAGTGGCAGCTTCAGCGAGAAGCTCGACCACGTGGCGGTATTCCTTTCCGGTTGCCCTCGTCATTCCCAATTCACAGGTGCGGTTGCACGAAGCATGGGCCGCGGCATCAAGATCGCGAACCTCGGCTGCTTCGCGCGCGGTTGCCGAATCGGTCAGCTCAGGATGCAGCATGCCGCGATCCCCGGCGAAAGCACAGCAGCCCCAATTCACCGGGGTATTCACCGTCTGCGCCACGGCCTCAGCAATTTTCTGCAAGTCCGAGTTGAGGCCCATCTGGGTCGACGAACAGGTCGGGTGCAGGGTCAGCGAGGAAATCTTCTCGATCCGAGGCAACTTCTCCAGCAGGTGCTTCGAGGTGAACGCCAACAAGTCGACCACCTCGTATCCATGCGCCTCAAGGGTGTGGGCAAAGCCTTCGGTGCAGCTGGACGCGTCCGAAATCACCGGCAGGTTCTTGCCAGGCATAGCCGCGCGAACTTCTTCGAGCACCCGAGCGGCCATTGCTTCATGCCCATCGGCATAGCCCTTGGAAGTCCATGGGGTGCCACAGCACATGGATTCAATGCCCTGCGGAACAAATACCGAGACGCCCGCGGCATGCAACAACTTAGTGAAGGCCGAAGCCACGCCTTCGCCCTCGCCGGCCGGTCCGAACATCGAGTTCACACAGGCCGGGAGGTAGACGGCCAGCAGTTCGGAGCCAGCAGCACCCAGATTGCCAGCCAGCGGCTTTCGGGCCTTGCCGCCGCCAGGAAGATCCGCGTCGTAGCGTGGCATGAGGTCGGTGCCCACGACCTTGCGGGCCGCATCGGTGATGCCTCCAACCAGCGTAGCCGGGAACTTATCGGCAATGCTGAGCGCTATCGAGCCGGCCCGGGTGGCCGGGCCCCAGCCCTTGGCAGCGGCTTTGAATCCGGCGGCGAGCACCGGGTGCGCGTCTTCGCGGCGCAGGCGCTTGACCAGCAGGCCGGTGTTAATGCCGACCGGGCAGGCGGTAACGCACATTCCGTCCACGGCACAGGTCTGCACGCCGTTGTATTCGTAATCGCGCTCCAGCTCGGCGGCCAATTCGGCGTTGCCCTCGGCCTCGGCCTTGGCGATGGCGCGACGCACCACGATGCGCTGGCGCGGGGTGAGAGTCAGGTCCTTGGAAGGGCAGACAGGTTCGCAATAACCGCATTCCACGCAGTGGTCGGCCTCAACTTCAATGGTTTCATTGAGCTTGATGTTGCGGATGTGCGCTGCGTGGTCCTCGTCGATGATCACGCCCGGGTTCATCATCAGGCGCGGGTCGCAGGCGGCTTTGAGTTCCAGGTGAACGTCGTAGAGTTCGTCGCCGTACTGCGCACGGACAAATGGCGCCATGGCGCGGCCGGTTCCGTGCTCGGCCTTGAGGTTGCCGCCCCTGGCGAGGACCAGTTCGACCATTTTTTCGTTGAAGGCGTTGTAGCGGTTCAGTGCCGCATCGCCCTCGAAACGGTCGGTGAGCATGAAGTGGATATTGCCGTCCTTGGCGTGCCCGAAGATCACCGAGTCCTCGTAGCCGTGCTCGGTGAACAGTTCCTGCAGGCTGCCACAGGTTTCGGCCAGCGATTGAACGGGGACGACCACATCTTCGAGCAGGGCGGTGGTCCCGGAAACACGGGCACCGGCCACCGAGGCGTAGAGCCCCTTGCGGAATTTCCAGGCTGCATTGCGGTTCTTGGCGTCCTGGGATAGCAGCGCCGGGGCGCGCAGCGCAGCCGAATCCAGCAGGCGCTGGCCGGCGCTTTGCAGCCCAGCTAATTCCTCGGCAGCGTCGGCATGGTATTCAACCAGCAGCGCGGCCTGTTGATCCACGTCAAAACCCATAATGGCATCGGGGACACCGGGCAGCCCTTGGCCCACGCGCAGCGAGGTGGAGTCCATGAGTTCCAGGGTGGCGGCACCTGAGTCCAGCAGTTCGGGCAGTGCACGTGTGGCCAGATCGAGGTTATCGAAGACTGCCAGGGTGGCGACGGCCAGTTTGCGGATGGGCACGGTGCGGAACACTGCCTCGGCGACAAAAGCCAAGGTGCCTTCGGAACCGATGATCAGGTGGGCCATCAGCTCGGCCGGGGTGCCATAGTCCAGGAAGGCGTTCAGCCCATAGCCCATGGTGTTTTTCAGGGCGAAGTGCTTCTGGATCTTGGCTACCGAGGCCGGGTTGGCGCGCACGCGGTCCAGCAGCTTTTCCAGGGTGGCGACCAGCTGCGGCTCGGCTGCGGCCAGCTGGCGGTCGGCGTCGGGATCGGCGGTGTTGATCATGGTGCCCGAGGGCAGCACGAAGGTCATCGATTCCAGGGTGCGGTAGGTGTTGAATTCGGTGCCGCAGGCCATGCCCGAGGAGTTGTTGGCGATCACTCCGCCGATGGTGCAGGCGGCCTCGCTGGCGGGATCCGGGCCGAGCTTGGTGCCGCAGACGGCCAGGCGCGCGTTGACTTGGCGCACGGTGGCGCCGGGCTGGACGCGCACGCGTGCCCCATTATCGAGCACCTGGATCTCGCGGAAGTTGCGGCGCACGTCGATCATCAGCCCGTCGCCGCTGGCTTGGCCGGCCAGCGAGGTGCCGCCCGAGCGCAGGGTGACCGGCTGGTTGTTGCTGGAGGCCGCACGCAGCAGGGCCGATACTTCGGCGGCGTCCTTGGCCAGGATCACGGCTTGCGGGGTGTACAGGTAGTGCGAGGCATCCGAGGCGTAGGCGACGCGGTCGATGGATCGGGTTTTGACGCGCCCAGGTTCGCTGACGAGGTCGAGAATGCTGGATGAAACCGTAGGTTCACCGAGTGCCGGCGTGCTCAATGCCATGGTGCGCTCCTGTGTGGAGGGCAAGAAAAACCTGCCCAAGAAGAAAATTGTCTAACAAGTACACATGCCATCGTAGTACGATTCATGGGATACTTGCATAGTTATTTTCTGCCGGCGCGAAAGGATCCCAGTGGCGGCCCGTTTAGGAGTGGTTTCGGTGGTCCAGGCGGTCATCGCCTCGCTGCGCACCCGGATCTTCAGCGGCGAGCTGGCTCCCGGCACGCCCTTGGGCGAAGTGGATGTGGCCGCGCACTATGAGGTCGCCCGGCCCACAGCCAAGGCCGCACTGGAAAATCTGGTGGCCAGCGGCCTGCTGACCCGCAACGCGCACCAGAGCGCCCGGGTTACGCGCCTTTCCTCGGCCGACGCCCGCGATATCTACCGCACCCGCGCGATCATCGAGGCCGAAGCGGTGCGCCTGCTGGCCAGCACCTCCCGGGTTCCGGAAGCCGCCCGCGAGGCCAACGCGGAAATCACCGCGCTCTCGGAGGCTTCGCCGATCCAGATCGTCGATCCCGACGTGCGATTCCACAGCGCGCTGGTCCAAGCCCTGGGGTCTTCTCGCACCAGTGCCATCTACGGCCAGCTCAGCGACGAGATCCGCCTGTGCATGACCCAGGTCCAGGACGCGACGCTGCTGAACACCTGCGACATCGCTGACGAGCACGCCCGCCTGCTGGAGAAGATCGCCGCCGGCGACCAGCAAGGCGCCGCGGAGCTCTTGGCCCGGCATCTGGAAAATGCCAGCGACCGGCTCTCCGCGCATCTAGATAGCCTGGCGGCAGGTTTCCAGCAGGCGTAGCCAAATTTCGCTGATGGTCGGGTAGGCCGGGACCGCATGCCACAGCCGATCCAGCGGGATTTCACCGACGATCGCGATGGTAGCCGCATGCAGCAGCTCGGCCACATCCTGGCCAACAAACGTCGCCCCGATCACCACCTGGCGCTCCCGGTCGATCACCAGCTGGGCGCGCCCGGAATAGCCATCGGCATGCAGGCTCGCACCGGCGACCTGGCCCAGGTCATAGGCCACGATCTGCACGGGGATCCCAGCATCCCTGGCCTGGGATTCGGTCAGCCCCACGGCGGCCACCTCCGGATCGGTGAAGATGACCCGCGGAACGGCGTGGTGATCGGCCGTGGCGGCATGCGCGCCCCACGGCCCGGCTGACAGCGGGGTACCATTCAGCCGGGCCGCGATCGCCTCGCCGGCAATGCGCGCCTGGTACTTGCCCTGATGGGTCAGCAGCGCCCGGCCGTTCACATCGCCCACGGCGTAAAGCCAATCGGTGCCGGCAACGAGCATGGTGTCATCAACGGCGAGCTTGGCATCCACCCCGGCGGCCTCCAGCCCCAGCTCAAGGGTGGCAGGGGCGCGCCCGGCGGCCACCACCAGTTCGCTGGCGCGCAGCGATGATCCATCGTCCAGGGCGATAGCGATCATGCCATGCTGGTCGCGGTCCACACGGGTGGGGGCGGCCCCGAAGCGCACCTGGACTCCCGCATCCTTGAGCCCGGCGGCGGCATATTCGCCGGCAAAGGGTTCTTCGCGGCCCAGCAGCGGACCGCGCGAAATCAGCGTGACGGCAGATCCCATCGAAGCGAAGGCGAGGGCCATCTCGGTGCCGGCCACCCCGCCGCCGAGGATGGCCAGGGATTCGGGCACATGGTCCGCCGCGGTGATTTCGCGCGTTCCCCAGGGCCGGGCTTCGGCCAGCCCCGGGATCTCCGGGAGCTTGGGGATCGATCCGGTGGCCAGCGCCACGGCGCGCGCGCTGAGAATCCGGTCGCCGACCTGCACCTTGCCGACCCCCAGCAGGCGGCCTCGGCCACGGATCAGCTCGATCCCGGCAGACTCCAGCCATTGGGCCTGCCCGTCGTCTTTCCATCCGCTGGTGAATTGCGTGCGCCTTGCCAGCACCGCGCTGGCATCAAGTTTCCCGGTGGCCGCTTGGCTGGCGCCGGGCACCCGCTGGGCCGCGCGCAGCGCATGTCCGCTGCGCAGCAGCGCCTTGGAAGGCATGCACGCCCAGTAGGAGCATTCCCCGCCCACCAGTTCGGACTCGACGATGGCCACGCGCACGCCTTTGCGGGTCGCATAGTCGGCCACATTTTCACCGACCGGTCCGGCGCCGATGACAATCAGGTCGTAGTTCTCTTGCTCGTTCATGCTCTAGCCTTTCGAAGCGTGAGGCCCAGGCTGCTGGCCGATATGGGAAAGAAGCCTGCCTCGAGCATGGCATAGCCAGCTGCCCCGGTCATCATGGATTGGCCCCCGGTTCCCCAGACGGCGAGCGCGAATGGGAGCGGAATCGATGCAATAGGGATTGCGCAGCTTGCTGGAGCAGCCGGTGGGGCAGCCCGGACGCCGGCCAGATTCAACATCGCCCCAGGCATACCCCCCACGGTATTATTGACATACCCCCTGGGGTATATCCTATGCTGGACTCAACACCAGACGAAAGGACAAGCGAATGCTTCTCGAACGCCTTTACGACGAGGACTTGGCGCAGGCCAGCTACTTCATCGGCTGCCAGGCCAAGGGCGAAGCCCTGGTCGTCGATGCACGCCGCGACATCTCCGACTACTTGGCATTGGCTGCCAAGCACGGCATGCGCATCACCGCTGCGGCCGAAACCCACATCCACGCCGATTACCTCTCCGGCACCCGCGAACTGGCAGCTGCCACCGGCGCAACGGCCTACGTCTCGGGCGAAGGCGGCAAGGATTGGCAGTACGGCTTCGAGGCAGAGCGGCTCATGGACGGTGACGCCATCAACCTGGGCAACCTGAAGATCATTGCCCGGCACACCCCGGGCCACACCCCCGAGCACCTGTCCTACCTGCTCACCGACGGCGCCTTCAGCAGCTCTCCTGGCTACCTGCTCTCCGGCGACTTCATCTTCGCTGGCGACCTGGGCCGCCCCGATCTGCTCGATGAGGCCGCCGGCGGCGTGGACACCCGCTTCGCAGGAGCCCGCGATCTCTACGCTTCGCTGAAGAAGACCCTGGCCGAACTGCCGGACTATATCCAAGTCCATCCGGGCCACGGTTCTGGCAGCGCCTGCGGCAAAGCCCTAGGCGCAGTGCCTTCCACTACCCTGGGCTACGAACGCGAGTTCTCCTGGTGGGCTGGCTACCTGGCCAATAACGACGAACAGGGCTTCATCGACGAGCTGCTCAATGGCCAGCCTGACGCGCATGCCTACTTCGCTCGAATGAAAAGCGAGAACCGCGAAGGCCCAGCAGTGCTTGGCCCGCTGCCGCACCTCGAAAAGGTCTGCGCCCAAGAAATCCTGGCGCAAGTCCAGGACGGCGCAGCAGTATTCGTCGACACCCGGTCGCACATCGAGATCGCCGCAGGCACGGTTCCAGGAGCATTATCCATTCCCGGCCTGGGCAAGACCGCCAGCTTCGGCGCCTGGGCCTACGACCCGGAGAACGACCAGCGCTCGATGATCGTGCTAGCCCAATCCGCGGAGCATGCCGAGCGGATCCGCGCACATCTGATGCGCGTGGGCATCGACGCGGTCACCGGCTATGCCACCAGCCTGGAAGGGCTGCCACTGGCCGTTCCGAAGTCCATCTCCCCGGCCCAGCTGGAGGAATTCGCCTATGAATTGCTGCTGGATGTGCGCAACAAGAGCGAGTACGCAGCCGGCCACATCCCGGGAGCGCGCCACCTCTCAGGCGGCAAGGTGCTGTGGCATCAGCAGGAGCTGCCTGCCGGCGGCAAAATCGTGACGTACTGCCAGAGCGGCATGCGCAACGCAGTAGCTGCCAGCGCACTGCGCGATGCCGGATTCGACGTGGTCGAGCTCGAAGGCAGCTACCTTGGCTGGAAAAACAGCTCCAACTAACCAACCTCCCAACGAAAAGGTGGACCGCATTCAATGAGTACCCCAGTGATGACCATGGACGCCGAAGCACTCAAGTGCCTAGTGGACTCCCCCAACGCCGATCTCGCGCTGATCGACGTGCGCACCCCAGGCGAATTCGAAACCGTCCACATCCCCGGCTCCTGCAACGTGCCGCTGGATGACTTCACCGCTAATCCCGCCGAGGTGCTGGCCAAGCTACCGGGCAAGCCGCTGCTGATCTGCCATAGCGGCAGCCGCGCAGCCAAGGCTCAGCGCGCGCTGCAGGATGCCGGCTTGGAGCACGGCACCGTGCTTAGCGGCGGAGTTACCGCCTACCAGGCTGCCGGAGGCACCGTGGCGCGAGGCATCCAGCGCTGGGCAATGGACCGCCAGATGCGCCTGACCGCAGGATCGCTCGTGGTGGCCGGGCTGATCGGCGCAAAAGTCATTTCCCCGAAGGCCGCTTGGCTTTCGGCGGCCATCGGCGGCGGGCTGGTGTTCTCGGCGGTGCGCGACTCCTGCCCGATGATCAGCGTGTTGGGCAAGATGCCCTGGAACAAGACGGGAAAGTAGGCAGTGGCAACCTCCGTGCTGATCATGACCTTGGCCGCTACCGTCCTGGTGGGGCTGAGCCTGGGGCTGTTTGGAGGCGGAGGGTCGATTCTGATGGTTCCGCTGCTCAGCTACATGGCCAAAATGCCGGCCCACGAATCGATCGCCACTTCCTTGCTGGTAGTGGGCGCGACCTCGGCGGCCACCCTGGTTCCCCATGCATTCAAGAAGAATGTGCGCTTTGGCCCCGGCGTGGCCCTGGCTGCAGCGAGCATGATCGGAGCATATGCCGGCGGGATGCTGGCCAAGGGCATCCCTGCCGCCGTGCTGATGGCCGGGTTCGCGGGGATCATGATAGCCAGCGCCCTGGGCATGATCCGCGGCCGCAAGCAGCCAGCGCGCACGCTGCCTGGCTTGCTGGTCCTCCCGATCGGCCTGGGCATTGGGCTGCTTACCGGTCTGCTCGGCGCCGGTGGCGGGTTCCTGATCGTTCCAGCACTGGTGCTGCTGGCGGGATTGCCCATGGGGCAGGCAGTCGGGACCTCGCTGCTGGTCATCGCCTTGAATTCGGTTGCCGGCGTGGCCGGGCAGGCAGCCTCGGCAGCAGTGAACGTGCCACTGTCCGCTGGGCTGGTGGCTGCCGCGATCCTCGGTTCGCTGGCCGGCGCACGCCTGGCGCACAGCATCAACGAGAAAGCGCTGCGCCGAAGCTTCGGATGGTTCGTGCTGGCGATGGGCGTCTTCGTGCTGACCCAGGAACTGCCAGCGCCTGCTGGCATCGCCGTCCTCGCTGTCGCAGGCGCGGCCAGCCTGCTCGGTACAGCCTGCCTCGTGATGCCCAACTGCCGGCTAGCCCTGAGAGCAGCTAGATCATGAAACCCGCAGACATCGCCGATTCCACCTGGACATCACCTTCGGAAAGGCCAACACGAAAATCCAGCCGGGGCTGGCCAAGGCCAGGCAAATTGCCGCGGTCCCGACGCTGATGGCGTTCAAGAAATGGAATACTTGTACATTCAGAACCCGGAGCACTGAACCCTGTTGCGTTCGAACAGCTGCTCACCGCGCTGGAGGACCACGGCACCAACACAAGGAGCAATTGATGCGCACCGCTGATGAAGCAACCCGCAAGCGAATCCTCAACCGGCTCAAGCGCGCCCGCGGCCAGCTCGATGCGGTGATCAACGCCGTGGAAACCGACGGATCCTGCAGGGAAGTGGTCACGCAGCTTGCTGCAGTGTCCACCGCGCTGGACCGCGCCGGATTCGCCATAGTGTCCACCGCGATGCAGTACTGCATCGCCGACCCGCAGAAGGCCTCCGAAGAAGAGGACGGCCTGAGCGTCGAAGAGCTCGAAAAGCTCTTCCTTTCCCTTTCATAGCCAACACCAAGGAGAAATCATGTGCCGCCAGGTTCAGTGCAAGATCTGCCAGAAGACCACCTGGGCTGGCTGTGGCCAGCACGTTGATTCCGTCATGCGCGGCGTTCCAGCCAAGGATCGTTGCGCCGGCCACGGGAACGAGGCGAAGAAGGGCTTCCTCGCCCGCCTGTTCGGCAGGTGAAAAGGGGGCAAGCGCTATTTCTGCGCCGCCTCGGCGCCTTCGTAGCCGATCAGCCAGTGCAGCCCATAGCGGTCGCGCACCTGCCCGTCGCTCGCGCCCCAGGGCTTCACCGAGAGCGGGTCGATCACTTCGCCCGAGGCGCCAAGCTGGTCGAACCACCGGTGCAGCACCGCCGGTTCCGCGGTGCCCAGCAGCGAAAGCATCATTCCCTCGGAGCGAAATGGCCGATCCTCCCCGGAGGCATCGGAGCCAGCCAAGCAAACCACGCCATTGAGCTCGCCATGGGCGATGGCCTGCGGGTCGCCATCGGTGCGGTTGAACTCCTCAAGGGTGTACAGCGCGAGCTCGCCGCCAAAAATGCCGGCGTAGAAGCCCAGCGCTTCGCGGGCAGTGCCCGGGAAATGGATATAGACCTTGGGACCTTGCATCAGTCGCTCCTAGCTGGAGGGGAATTCTATGATCTGGCTGCGGATCAGGAAGCGCTTGCCTTCCGGGGCCTCTACCGAGAACCCGGAGCCGCGCCCGGCCACCACATCAACGGTCAGCTTGGTGTGCTTCCAATACTCGAACTGCTCCTTGGACATCCAGAATTCGATCTCGCCCAGTGATTGGCCCTGCCCATCATCCAAGGGAAGCAGGCCGAGCAGGATATCCGAGCCGCCGGTGCGGAATTCTCCGGCCGGATAGCACATGGGCGAGGAGCCGTCGCAGCAGCCACCGGATTGGTGGAACATCAGCGGGCCATGGATCCCCCAGAGCTTGCGCAGCAGTTCCAAGGCCTCGGGGGTGAAAGCCACCCGGGAGAAGCTTTCCCCGTTGATGGTCGCCTTGGTTTCTCTCGCGGTACTCATGATTCGCTCCTGCGTGAAGTTGTTGTTGCCAGTGTCCTCCATTTGATCAATGCAGTCCACGGTGCTGGGCATACGCCAATGCCCGAGCCTGGCCGCCGAAAGGGGACGGCTGCCAGGCACGGGCAAGCGGTCGCGACTATTTTTCTCCGGTGTAGTCGATCACCACGCGGCCATCGATCTTGGCATGGCGCATCTCATCGAAGACTGCATTAATGTCGTCCAGGGGCCGTGTGTGGAATGTCGGTTTGATCTTTCCCGCGGCGTAGAAGTCCAGCGCCTCGATCATGTCCTGTCGGGTTCCGACGATCGAACCGCGGATAGTCAGACCCTTGAGCACGATGTCGAAGATCGGGGCCGGGAAGTCACCGGCTGGCAGCCCGTTGAACACAATAGTTCCGCCACGGCGAGTCATGCCGATCGCCTGCCCAAACGCCTTGGGGTGGACAGCGGTCACGAGCACGCCGTGTGTTCCGCCAATCTTTTCCTGGATCACTTCAGCAGGATCTTGGGCGAAGGCATTTACTGTAATTTCTGCACCGTGTTTAGCAGCCAATGCCAACTTGTCGTCAGCCACGTCAATGGCGATGACGCGCATTCCCATGGCTACTGCGTACTGCACCGCAATATGCCCCAGCCCTCCAATGCCCGAGATGGCGACCCACTGGCCGGGCCTGACTTCGGTCATCTTCAGCCCCTTGTACACCGTCACCCCCGCGCACAGCACCGGAGCAATTTCGTGGGGGTCTGAGCCTTCAGGGATGCGCGCCGCATAACGCGCATCGACCAGCATGTACTGGCCGAACGATCCGTCCACCGAATACCCGCCGTTGGTTTGGGCCTCGCACAGTGTCTCCCAACCGGTTCGGCAGTATTGGCAATGACCGCAAGCACTGGCGAGCCAGGCATTGCCAATCAAGTCGCCCACCGCGACTTCGGTGACTCCTTCGCCAAGCTTCTCAACAGTTCCCACGCCTTCATGCCCCGGGATCAATGGCAGCTTGGGCTTGACTGGCCAGTCACCTTCGGCAGCGTGAAGATCCGTATGGCAAACGCCGGAGGCAATCAGCTTGACCAGCACTTGACCGGGGCCCGGTTGCGGAATCGCAGCGTCCTTTACCTGAAACTCTTCGCCGAAACCTTCAACTATTGCAGCTTTCATCGTGCTCATGTACTTTGTCCTTTGCATGGCTTTCAAAGGTGCGGGGCAACGGATAGCTTCCGGGAAATGAGGCTAATCGAGTCCCGGTTGTTATCGGTGTTGACCCCGCACCTTTGAGGTCTACGTACTTTTGATAGTGCCTGTGGCAGTTATTCCGGCTTAGAAGAAGCCGAGCTTGTCCTCCGAGTAGGAGACAAGCAGGTTCTTGGTCTGCTGGTAGTGATCGAGCATCATCAGGTGGTTTTCGCGCCCGATGCCCGAGGACTTGTACCCGCCGAAGGCCGAGTGCGCCGGGTAGGCGTGATACTGGTTGACCCAGACGCGTCCGGCCTGGATGGCCCGGCCGGCGCGGTAGGCCACGTTGCCGTTGCGGCTCCACACGCCCGAGCCCAGCCCGTAGAGGGTGTCGTTGGCGATGGAGATCGCGTCGTTGTAGTCCTTGAACCTGGTCACCGCGACCACCGGTCCGAAGATCTCCTCCTGGAAGATGCGCATGTCATTGGTGCCCTCGAAAATGGTCGGCTGTACATAGTAGCCTCCGGACAGTTCCCCGCCCAGATCCGCGCGCCCGCCGCCGAGCAGCACCTTGGCGCCTTCGGCCTTGCCGATCTCCATGTAGGAGAGGATCTTCTCCAGCTGGTCGTTGGAGGCCTGGGCACCCATCATGGTGTCGGTATCCAGCGGGTGGCCCTGCTTGATGGCCTTGGTGCGGGCCACCACATCTCCCATGAAGCGCTCGTAGATGCTCTCCTGGATCAGCGCGCGCGATGGGCAGGTGCAGACCTCGCCCTGGTTCAGCGCGAACAGGGTGAACCCTTCCTGGGCCTTGTCATAGAAGGCGTCATCCTTGGCGGCGATGTCCTCGAAGAAGATGTTCGGGGACTTGCCGCCCAGCTCCAGGGTCACCGGGATCAGGTTCTCCGAGGCATACTGCATGATCAGCCGGCCGGTGGTGGTCTCGCCGGTGAAGGCGATCTTGCGGATGCGCTTGTTGGATGCCAGCGGCTTGCCCGCTTCCACGCCGAAGCCGTTGACCACGTTGAGCACGCCGGCGGGCAGCAGGTCGCCGATCAGTTCCATGAGCACCAGGATGGAGACCGGAGTCTGCTCGGCGGGCTTGAGCACGATCGCGTTGCCGGCGGCCAGCGCCGGGGCGAGCTTCCACACGGCCATGAGCAGCGGGAAGTTCCACGGGATGATCTGCCCGACCACGCCCAGCGGCTCATGGTAATGGTAGGCGGTGGTGTCATCGTCCAGCTGGGAGAGGCTGCCCTCCTGGGCGCGGATGGCTCCGGCGAAGTAGCGGAAGTGGTCCACCGCCAGCGGGAGGTCGGCGTTCAGGCATTCGCGGATGGCCTTGCCGTTGTCC
Source organism: Glutamicibacter halophytocola (assembly GCF_001302565.1). Classification (NCBI taxonomy): domain Bacteria; kingdom Bacillati; phylum Actinomycetota; class Actinomycetes; order Micrococcales; family Micrococcaceae; genus Glutamicibacter; species Glutamicibacter halophytocola. The sequence goes on along the minus strand of NZ_CP012750.1, from coordinate 153,427 downwards.
CAGGTTTCGGCCACGGACAGCATTTCGAGGTTCTCCTCGATGCGGTCGGCGATCTTGTTCAGGATCACCGCGCGCTGCGCCGGGCTGGTTTTGCCCCAGGCGCCAGCCGCCGCATGGGCCGCATCCAGGGCGATCTCGATGTCCTCGGCGGTGGAGCGGGCCACCTCGCAGAAGACCTTGCCGGTCACCGGGGTGACGTTCTCGAAGTACATGCCCTTGGACGGGGCGACCCATTGCCCGCCAATGTAGTTCTCGTAGCGCGGCTTGAAATCGACCAGCGCGCCGTCGGTATTCGGGTTTGCGTAAACGCTCATGGCTGCGTGACTCCTTTGTCAGTACCTGATGCCGCGGATTCGGCCCCGCAGCCTCTTGAGTGAGACTTTAGCCACAGCTACGTTGCAGTCAGGTTGCAACCCAGTCCGGGCCTCTAGGCTTCGAGCCCCTGGATCTCGGCCACGATCAGCGAGCGTGCTGGAGAGCTGGCGGGAAGCTCGCGCAAGGCGGCGCGCAGCAAATTGGAATCGGCGAGTTGGCGGCCGAGATTCAGCAGTTGCTGGGCGCTGCCCCGGTCCATCACCAGTTCGCGCAGCGCGGCCTCTGCGCGGTAGCGCAAGGCGAGGATGCCCGGTGCTTGCGATCGCTCGAGCATTCCCGGGGAATACAGCTGCAGGGCAGTTTCGATATCGCCGCTTTCCAGCGCGCTCCACAGGCGCCCGATGGTCGTTTGGAGTTCCCATTGCAACCGGTACGGGCGCGAGGTCAGCGATCGGCCCGGGGATGAAGCCAGGACCTTGCGCAGCCGGACCATTTCGGCACGGACCGTGCCTTCAGCGGCGGCATCTGGCCGCTCGAAAAGCTCGTCAACCAGCTGGGCGCTGGATAAGCCATCGCGATGCTGCGCCAAAAGCGCCAGGATCTCGGCGTGGCGCAGGGAGACGGGGCAGGATCCGAGGTGCGCGCCGTCCGGGCGGCCCAGGTCCAGGTAATCGGGATCGGCCACCACCCCGGCCCCGGGAAGCAGCAGCTGGGTTTCTGCCGCCATGACGGCCGCTTGCAAAAGCGGCAGCGAGTGCGTTGCGATGGCCTCCGGCCCACCGGTCAGGTCGATGGCGCCAATCACCTGTCCGGTGCGCGGATCCCGAATGGGCACAGCCGAACAGCTGTACTGCTGGGCCTGCTCATACAGATGCTCCGCCCCTGAAACCTGCGATCCGGAACCAGTGGCCAATGCCATGCCGGGCGCGGAGGTGCCCACGGACTGTTCCGCCCAGTCGGCACCGGCCGTGAAGCCCACATGCTCGGCTTGGCTCATCGAGCCATTGCTTCCCGCCACCCACAGCAAGGTTCCCCCGGCGTCAGCGAGGGCGACCAGAAGGTTGGCATCGGTCGCGGCCGGGACCAGCAGTTTCTCGAACACGGGCCAGATCCGCTGCAGCTCGCTGCGTTCACGCGCAAGGCGCAGCCTGTCATTGCTCAATACCGGCGGGCCCTGGACTGAGCTCGCTTGGGCCAGCGACCGCCTCCAGGATTCCCGCACGTCATTGCGCAACGGGAGGTCGCTGATTCCAGCTTCCTTCGAGGAGAGCAGCTCGCGGGCTTTTTGCGCACGCAGATTTGCGTTGGACCAGTCGATGGCTGACGCGCCCATGCTCCCCCTTCACTTCGCTGGAAAGATGGTTCTGTGCGGTTCCCACCAGACTAGGCGAAGGGCGGGAACTTGAGAAGAGCCCAGTTCCAGCCGCTACTTCAACAGGTCGACCAGGGCATCCTCGTGGGTGAGCTGCAGGTGGTGCCCCGCGGAGGGAAGGGCCTGCAGTTCCACCTCGGGCCTGGACTCCAGATGCTCGATTGCCGAGGGCAGCAACGGGTCATCGGTTCCCCAGATCACGCTCAGCGGCCCGTCATAGCGATCGAGCGCCTCCCGCAATTCCCCGCGCCATTGCCCGGAACTTGCCAGGGCCAGGTGCGCAGCTGCCGCTGCGGCGGAACTTCGCAACAGATCGCTGGCGCTGGTGGCCAAGGCCGCGCAGCTCGCCGCGCTTCCGGTCAATTGGCGGGAGAGCCGTGCCGCGCTGGCATGGCGCAAATAGCTTCGAACCAGCGGCTGGATCTTCGCCGTCCTGTCTGCGGGCCCTTGCAAGAAGAACGGCGCGACCAAGGTCAAGGAGCGGACCTTGCCTGGGTGCTGATCGGCGGCGAGCACCGCGGCGGCTGCTCCGATGGAGTGCCCGATCAGGTCCACCGGGCCACCTTCCAGAAGGGCGGCGAGCCAGCGGTCCCAATCCGCGATGCCCTTCCCGCCACTGAGCCCAAGGCCTGGCAGGTCAACGGCCCTTCCTCCAATTCCCTGGGCCACGCCGGCCCACGTATCGGCATTCACCGGAAGTCCAGGGAAGATCAACTTGCGCGCCTCGCGGTCGCCCAGTTCAAAGGTTTTCACTCCCCCGACATCGACAAAGCGGCGTGCATCAGCTGGTGCGGCTCCGAATCGGTGTGCGGCCAGATAGTCGGCCCAGCGCTCCAGCGAGAGGCCGGCATCAGGCATCTGGAGTCCATGCCGGTTGGCGAATTCGATCGCGGGCCCGGTCGGATAGCGATCCGCGGACATGAAATGCAGCGTTTCCGGATCGGCTTTGGTAATCCATGAAGGAAGCGCCTTGATAAGCCCCACGGGCAAGCGCAGCTTGGGAACTTTCGCGCCAAGATGGCGGCCGGTGCTGGCCAGCAGTTGCCCCAGCGGCGCGGTGGCGTCATCCAACAGCCAATAGGATGTGCCGATTGCCTCCGGCGCGATAGCCACGGCCTGCATGAACGCGGCCATGTAGTCGACGGTGAGCACCGGCAGGAAAGTCGAGTCGCCTGCGGGCAGGGCAGCGGTTTTCCCTTCCCAGAGTTGTTCAATGGTGCTGGCCAGCCCAATGTGCTGATCTGTTTCCCCGGTAATGCTGTGGCCGATGACGCTCGCCGGATTGAGGATGCTCCAAGGAATTCCGCGTTCGTTGCCCAGAGCCTGGAATACCGCGTCGGACTCCACCTTGGAGGCTTCGTACGCGCCAAGTGTCCGGTAGAGCCGATCGCGGCGCTCTTGCGACCACCCAGCGAGCGAGGGATCCTGCCCGCCAACGCGATATCCGGAGATATGCACGATGCGCTGCAGCTCAGGCAGCGCTGCGGCAAAATCCATCAGCTTCTCGACGATGCCGACGTTGGCGCTGCGGGCTTCTTGCGCGCTCATGCCGAATCGGTAGGTTCCGGCGCAATTGTGGATTTCGGTGATATCGGCGAACGCTGCCGGTCCGCCGGCCAGGATTTCGGGGGCGCCGAAGTCTACGATCGCCGTCTTGATCCCTGGTGCCGCGCCGTGCAGGTCCAGCCATTTTTTGAGCCTTGCTGCAGATTCAGGACTCCGGACGGCTGCTGTCACCTGCGCTCCGGCTTCCAGCAGGGCAAGGATGAGGTGCCGTCCGATCAGCCCCGATGCCCCGAAGACCAGTACCCGGCGAAAATCCGTGCCGTGCATCAGCTTTGTGTCCCTTCGCCCTGGCGGCGCAGGCCGATGAGCTCCCCTACGGCGTCCGCCGCAGCCAGCAGCGGCTGCGTGTTTTTCATCGCCCGGGAAAGGATGGCCGCCCCTTCGATGGTCGAGACGATCACCGTTGCAAGGGACTTTGCTTGAGCGCGATCCACCCCGTCGGCTTCGAGCAGGGCGGCGGTCGGGGCGATCCATGATTCGAAAGCTGTGGCGCAGGCCTGCCGCAGGCGTTCGCTTGAATCCCCCATTTCCAAGGTCACCACCGAGACCGGGCAGCCTAAGCGGAAGCCGCTGTCGCTGATGATCGCGGCCAGCGCTTGGATAGCGAGCTTGGCCGCTTCGCCAGCACCGCCTGCGCTCTGGGCAGCCTGGATGATCATGGCCTCGAATTGCTTGGCGGCCAGTGCTACCGCGGCGACCCCCAGCTCCTCCTTCCCATCGGGAAAGTGGAAATAGACCGATCCCTTTGGTGCTGAGGCGTGCTCGATCACGGCGTTGAGGCCGGTGCCGCTGTAGCCGCTGGCCTGGATGAGTTCAAGCATGGACTGCGCGAGCCGTGCCTTGGTGAGGTCCCCTTTGGAAGTCATGGAGTTAAAAATAGACCAGTCTATATATTTTGGCAATCCGGCCTCGCGAGCGGCTCGTGCGGCGCAATAGTCCTGGACCACTACCCGATGGGAGACAAGTCATCTATTTCCCGCTAAGAAATATAGGTGACAAGTGGACTATTGGCAATCAATTTTGCTCCACCCCTTTACTCGCGCCGCATCATGGGGGTAATATACAACCAAATGGTTGTATATGAGTTGAGCGAAGAACAGACAAACAAGGTCTTCCGCGCCTTGGCCGATGCCACACGACGAGATATCGTGCGGCGGACCCTTCACGCCGAGGTGAGCGTTTCGGAACTTGCCGCAAGCTACGACATGTCTTTTGCGGCCGTCCAGAAACACGTCGCAGCACTGGAGGCCGCTGGCCTGGTCATAAAAATCGCACGTGGCCGCGAACGCATAGTTCGCGGGCAGCCGGACACCATCCGGCACGCACAAGAACTACTCTCTTCCCTCGAAGACATCTGGCGCCAGCGCATCAGCCGGCTCGATGATTTCCTCGCCGACGAGGACACATAAGGAGCATTCCCATGCCTGTCACATCCGTAGTCAAAGATCCCGAAGCACTCTCGCTCACCGTCCACGCTGAATTCCCGGTCAAGGTTTCCCGGCTCTGGGACGCCTACCTGGACGCCCGGCAGATCGAGAAGTTCTGGGGACCGGTCGAATACCCGGCAACGTTCACCCGCCACGATGCAACGCCCGGCGGCCGTTCCAACTACCACATGACCTCGCCCGAAGGCGAAGAGTTCCACGGCTATTGGCTCTGGCACGAAGTCGTCGAGCACAAATTCTTCGAAGTCAGCGACGGCTTTGCACATGCCGATGGCACCCCGAACTCCGATTTGCCGGTCAACCGCATGGTCTTTTCCTTCGACCCGACCGCCGAAGGATCAAAACTGACCATTACCGCCGCCTTCGATTCCGCCGAGGAACTGGAACAGGTCGTGGAAATGGGCATGATCGATGGCACCCGTTCGGCCATGAGCCAGATCGAACAGGTCCTCATGGACCTGCGCAACTACGCCCAGAATTTCGGCACCGATACGCAGATCCTGTCGGACACGCAGGTGCGCATCACCCGCCTGGTTCGCGGGACGGTCGAGCAAGTCTGGCGGGCCCACCATGACGAGCAGCTCATGAAGCGCTGGATGCTCGGCCCTGACGGATGGCAGATGGCCGAATGCGTGACGGCGCAAGAGGCCGGGGAAACCTACCGATACTGGTGGGAACCGCTCTCGACCGAGGCCGGCTCGGGCTTTGGATTCACCGGAACCGTGCTCGAAACGCTGCCCCGGTCCTACGAGCGGACCACGGAGCAAATGATCGACACGCAGTACCCGGCCACGGTGAACGAGCTGACGCTGACACCCAACGAGGGCGGCACCCTGCTGACCGTCCTCATCACCTACCCGGACGCGCAAACCCGCGACATGGTGCTCGCCACCGGAATGACCGACGGAATGGAGGCAAGCTACGCCCGGCTCGAATCGATCCTCTAGTTGGCGATTCGCCCCACATCCGGCGCCGAGGCGCGCGCAAATATGAAACACTTGGAATCATGAGTTCTCACAACGCGCGCGCAGGCCTGGACAAGAAGGCCGACCAGGTTCAGGACATGTTCGACAAGCTGGCTCCACGCTACGACTTGCTCAATACCTTGATGACCGGCGGCATTGTGAACTACTGGCGCAAGATCACCACCGAGGCCATCGCGCCGAAGCCCGGCGAGCGCATCCTCGACCTGGCCGCCGGCACCGGAACCTCCTCGGTCCCGCTGGCCGAGGCCGGCGCGAAGGTGACCGCCTGCGACATGTCCAACGGCATGCTCGCCGAGGGGCGCAAGCGCTACCCGCAGCTGGACTTCGTCTACGGCGACGCCCACGAGCTGCCCTTCGAGGATGGCACCTTTGATGCGGTCACCATTTCCTATGGGCTGCGCAATATCGACGACACCGAAAAGGCGCTGTCCGAAATGCGCCGCGTGACCAAGCCTGGCGGGCGCATCGTCGTCGCCGAGTTCTCCACCCCGACGGTGGCCCCGATCAAGGTGGCCTACCAGCAATTCCTGCCGCGCGTCATCCCGGCGCTGGGCTACCTGGTATCGCCAAACCCGACCGCGTACGCCTACCTGGCCGAATCCATCGCGGCGTGGCCGAACCAGGAAGACCTGGGCGCCAAATTCCTCAACGTCGGCTGGAAGAATGTGGAATACCGCAATCTGACCGGCGGCATCGTCGCGGTGCACCGCGCCTTCAAGTAGGCCTTCCGCAGCTTTGGCTTTTCGGCCCGCATCCACCCATGGATGCGGGCCGAATGCCGTTAAGCGCCGGCCGGGGGTTACGAGCCGAAATCCTGCCTGCTACACTCGATGGCATGGATACCTACTAAGCCAGCCAATGACCACGCGCCGAATCTGACCGGTGCACCTTGTTCATTTCGGCTACCGGCTTCGGTATCCATTTCTTTTCGGCTCCCCTTGAAGGTTGAGCCAGTTCCGTGATTCCCCTAGCCGGCGGCCCCTGCACAATCGTAGGAGGACCCTGCATGTCTATGACACCACCTATCACCCTGAAGAACCTCAGTTTCGCCTGGCCCTCGGGGGAACGCGCCCTGGCCCATGTGGACGGCACATTTCCCTCCGGCCGGACCGGATTGATCGGCGCCAACGGCAGCGGCAAGTCGACGTTGCTGAAATTGATCGCCGGGCAGTTGCGGCCCACCAGCGGAACCGCGGAAGCCAACGCGCCACTGGGCTATCTTCCGCAAACCCTCGCTTTGGAGCAGGACACCACCGTCGCGCAGCTGCTCGGGATTCATCGAGTCCTGGCCGCGATCGAAGCCATCGAATCGGGCAGTGTCGATCCGGCGGATTTCGATGCGGTCGGCGCGAATTGGGATGTGGAAGCCCGGGTTCGGGCTGAGCTGGCTCCGTTGGGCTTTGACGGCCTGGACCTGGGCCGCGGGATAGCCACGTTATCGGGCGGGGAAACAATGCTGCTGGCTGTGCTCGGCCTGCGCCTGGCGGACTCGCCCATCACGCTGCTCGACGAACCCACGAATAACCTCGATCGGCCGACCCGTGAGCTGCTCTACGATATGGTGCGCACGTGGAAGGGCACCTTGGTCGTGGTGAGCCACGATATCGAGCTGCTCGAGCTCATGGAGCATACGGTGGAGCTGCACGACGGGGAGCTCAGTGTTTTCGGCGGCCCCTTCAGCGCCTACCGCGAGCAGCTCGAAACCGAGCAGCAGGCGGCGCAGCAGGCAGCCAGAACCGCCCAGGCATCCTTGAAGGTGGAAAAGCGCCAGCGGGTCGAAGCGGAAACGAAGCTGGCGCGCGCCAAGCGCCAGGGACGGGCCGTCCAGCTTTCCGGCGGAATGCCCAAGATCCTGGCCAACCACCTTCGCCAGAAATCCGAGGCCAACGCGGGAAAGATGCGCTCCAACCTGGATGGCAAGGTCGATTCCGCCCAAGCCAGGCTCGATGATGCCGATCAGCGGGTGCGGCAGGTCGAGCACATCAACATCGAGTTGGCCGATCCGCTGCTGCCCTCGGGCAAGCAAGTGGCGATGCTCGGTTCGGCCGATCGCCAGTTCATCATCCAGGGAGCAGAACGAGTGGGCCTTGTCGGACCCAACGGCTCGGGGAAAACCACGCTGCTCAAGGCGATGCTCGCAGGAGTTGATGCCGGGCCCTCGCTGGGCGGAAAGCTCTTCCTGGACCGGATTGGATATCTGCCCCAGCGCTTGGACGGCTTGGACGAGGAGTTGAGCGCCATGGACAATGTGGCCGCCGTGGCGCCCAAGGCCACCGCGAATCACGTGCGCAACATGCTGGCCCGGTTGCTGTTGCGCGGCTCCAGCGCCGACCGGCCGCTGGCGGTGCTTTCCGGCGGCGAGCGCTTCCGGGTATATCTGGCGACGCTGCTGCTGGCAGAACCCGCCGCGCAGCTGCTCATCCTCGACGAGCCCACGAATAATCTGGATATGGACAGCGTGCGCCAGCTCGGCGAAGCGCTGGGCGCCTACAAGGGTGCGTTGCTGGTGGTCAGCCACGATCAGCATTTCTTGTCGCAGCTGGATCTGGACTATTTGCTGGAGGTAGGCCCGCATGGGAGCTTGGTGAAGTCCTACCCGAATCCGGCATGATTCCCCCACGGCGGTGTGCTGCCGGTCTAGACTTGTTCAAAGCACACCGCCGAGGACCCCGAAAGCAAGTTGACCATGTCCTATCCCCAGCGCACCGTCGAAGTCGTCAATACCGGCCTCGTGATCGACCAGTCCGCAACCCTGCTCTGGCAGGACATCAAACGCGCCTTCATCTATGAAACCGGCTCCGGCCAGGATGCCCTCACCTGCGCTGAATTCATGCTGGTTGAGGGCTACAGCGTGGAAATCAACAGCCAAATGCCCGGCTGGGATGCAGCTCTTGAGCATCTGCCCCGGCGCATCAACAATCTCGTCGACGAACGCTAGAGACCCCTAGGAGTACTGCCATGGCAACCATTGTCTTGTTCCACCACGTCCAAGGGCTTACCCCCGGAGTCCAGGCAATGGCAGCGCAATTGCGTGCCGCGGGGCATGCGGTTCACACCCTGGACCTGTTCGCGGGCAAGCTGCCCAAGGATCTTGAGGCCGGCATCCGCATGGCCAACAAGCTCAGCGAAGACAAGATCCAGGAACGCGTTGACAAGCTGTTCAGCAAATTGCCCGAAGAACTGGTCTACATCGGCACTTCGTGGGGCGCAGCGCTGGCCCAGCAGTGCGCGCAGCAGCGTCCCGGGGCGGTAGCCGCCATCCTGCTCGAATCCTTTGTGGGCCTGGACGCTGAATGGAGCTTCGGCCCATGGCCGGAAAATGTTCCGGTGCAGATCCATGGCATGGACGAGGATCCATTCTTCGCCAAGGAAGGCGATCTGGAAGCGGCGCAGGACTTTGCGCAAGGCGAAGGCCGGGAGCTGGCCCAGCTGTTCACCTACCCCGGAAACAAGCACCTGTTTACCGATAGCTCGTTGCGTTCCCACGACCCCGAAGCTCGCGCCTTGGTCATGGAGCGCATGATCAAGTTCCTGGAGCCCTACGCCTGAGTGCTGGGGACGCCGAAGTTCCTGAAGATGAGCTTGGGCGGCCAATGGCGAATCGGCGGCTCCAAGGTTGCCCGCTGATTCAGGCTCTTATATCCGGGACGCTCAAAATGCACCAAAGCACCCGTTGTTGGCCCATCTGGCTGGGCGGCCTCCCCAGCCCCGCTGTTAAGACGAAATAGGATCCAGCTTGCAGGAGCAAGCTGGATCCTATTTCATTTTTTGTGCGCCCTGCGGGGATCGAACCCGCGACCAATGGATTAAAAGTCCAGTGCTCTACCAGCTGAGCTAAAGGCGCACGGCACAAGGCCAAAATCCATACTACCCGATGGAACCGCATGAGTATTAATCGGCGGTTTCCGCCGGTGCGCTGGCGTTAAAACCTGCTGAATCCCGGGCGATATGAGGCGCAACACCCGTTAACGAAGCACCAAGGTTCAGCGAGTATTCTTGAGCCCATGAAAGGTGCACGCGCAGGATCTAAAGTTGCCCAGGATGCCGGATACCGCCATCACAAACCACGCCCATTCGCGCCAGAGGAATTCGAGCCCTACGAAGGCGGGGCCGATCCGGCGCGCGTTTCGGAAGCCGCCCACCTTTCAGCCCAGGCCTTTGTGCGCCGGGGCATCGAGAACAATGATCCGGAAGTGTCCCACCGGCTGATCGCGGTGGCAGAAGACGAGGGCCTGGAAGTCCTGGCTGAGCTGTGGAGCGAGGCGCCGGCCCATTCGCTGCCCGGGGCCCTGTGGAGGCTGTACGCAGTACGCGCGGCGACCATGGGCAAGCCCGAAGTGCACTCGGCCCGCTTCCAAGCCGGTGCCCACCGCGCGCAGGTGGAACGCATCGTTGCCGGCGTTGCCGAGCCGCCGACGGCTGAAGAGCTGAAGAAGATGACCGGGTCGATTCTTTCCGGCGCTTTTGATGGAGACTTTGCCCACGCGCTGGAACGCACCGCGGCTTATTGCCGGGTGCTGGTGCTGGGCATGACCGAGCACGCAGACGCCGCTGACCTGTCCAATAGCGAACGCGGGACCAAGCTGACCCAGCAAGCCCGGGCCTTGAGCAAGACCGCCGACGACCTGGAAATTTGTGCCCGGCTGTGGCGGCAAGACGCGTTGGACTGAAATCCCGGATCGGAGTTCTAGGATGGATGAGGAACTAGTCCCGCAATTTTAGGCAGGTGCGCGTGGTCGCCGGATCGAAAGCGAGCTCTTCGGGGATCATGCGCTGGCTGGTGATCCTGATCGCCACCGGGCTGCTTTCGCAGACCGCATTGAACCTCGTTCGGCCGGTCACCACCTATAAGCTCATCTCCTTCGGTTCAGGTTCCTTCACCGTGGGCGCGGTGACCGCAGCCTACGCGATCCTTCCGCTGTTCACCGCCATGATGCTGGGTCGGGTCAGTTCGCGCATCCGCCGGATTCGATTCCTGATGGTCGCCGGCGTGGGTCTCATCGCCGTTGGCGGCCTGGGCATTAATCTCGCCCCCAACGCGCTGGCGGTGGCACTGGCCAGCGCCGTGCTGGGCTTGGGGCATTTGATGTTCACCATCGGCGGCCAGTCCTCCATTGCCCGGTATTTCCCGGACAGCGACCTTGACAAGGGCTTCGGCTGGTTTACCGCCGCCTATGCCGCCGGGCAGTTCATCGGCCCGCTGATCGCCGGCATGGTGCTGGGTTCGGGCACCGATGCCGTGTCGGCGGAACGAATCGCGGATATCAGCCTGTCCTTGTGGATCGGCATGGGCGCCGCATTGCTGGCGGTGCCGTTCCTGCTCCCGAATTGGCAGCCGCGGGTTTCCAAGTCGGTGTCGGCTACCTCACCGGAGCGCTCCTCGGCGTCAATTGGCTCGGTGCTGCGGATCAAGGGCATGGCATCGCATATCTTCGCGTCGATGACGCTGCTGTCCATGCTGGACATCCTCACCGCTTTCCTGCCGCTGGTCGCCGAGAAACATAACGTCACACCGGCTGCAGTCGGTGTGCTTTTGGCCATCCGGGGTTGCGCCTCGGTGGTGTCCAGGTTGTTCATCCCGAAACTCTCCGCGCATTTCGAGCGCCGGGATTTGCTGGTGACCAGCCTGTATGTCGCCGGGGTTTCCATCGCGCTGGCCCCGGTCTTCATCGACGTGCTGTGGGCTTCCGGCCTCGCCTTGCTCATTGGCGGCTTCTTCCTGGGGCTGGGCCAGCCGATGACAATGACGATGATTTCCACCTCGGTGCCACCGGTGGACCGAGGTGCGGCGTTGGCCGTGCGATTGATGGGAAACCGGCTCGGACAAGTGGCTTTGCCGGTGATTTCGAGCACCGTGGCCGCCGGCTTGGGGCCGGCTGGCGCGGTGTGGTTCTGTTGCGCGCTATTGTGCTTGAGCGGGGCAGAAAAGAATCTGCGCCATTAGCGTGAGAAAACGCACGCACCGGCCGCTGTGGTTGACAGCAGGGGCGTTGGGCGAGAAAACTAGGTAGCGGTGTCGGGCCGCTGGTAACCCCGGGCTCCAAAATTCTGCCGCTTCGAGCGGCCTTCCGCCGAGAGGCGTTCCCGGTCCGACATCATCAAACCCCGGCGTTAACTTCCACGTCGTAAACTGTTCTGCGTTGGTACCCGAAGCAGTCGATCCGAATGGTGCGCCCAAAAGTGAAGTTCCAGGTCTTTCCCTCCTCCTCGCGTGGCATCGAGCTGCTTCGCGCGTTGACCACCACTATCCGTGGATCGGTGGAGAGCGTGGCCGAAATGATCGGCAGCCCGAGCACCCGTTCCGAGCGCCTGCGTGATCTGGCCGGCGCCGAGGCCGAAGCTTCCGACCTGGTGCACGCGGTGATGACCCACCTGCGAACCAGCTATGTCAGCCCGCTGCCGCGCGAGGACATGTATGCGCTCTCGCGCTTCCTGCACGAAACCATGGAGCATCTGCGCGGCACCGGCGAGCTGATCATGACCGTTGGCTCCACCCCGCTCTCGGAGCGTTCCTCGGAGCAGCTGGAATTGATCTCGCAGCTCGCGGAACTGGCCTCCGATGCGGTGCAGCGGCTGAACAACCTTGATGACCTGGAAGATCATTGGCTGCAGATGCTGCAGTTCTCCAAGCGCGCCTCGCGCACCCATCTGGTGTGGGGCCATGAGATCGCCAATTTTTCCAAGGCAAGCACCATTCATCGGCATCAGCTGGTTGCTGACCAGCTGATGCTGACCGCCAACACCCTGCGCCAGTTCGCCGATCACCTCGGCCGCGTGCTGGTCAAGGAGTCCTAAGGCCCATGACCCTCATTTCGGTGCTCACCGCGGTCGCGCTCGTGCTGACCCTGGCCTACGCGGTGCTCAACGGCATGCGTGATGCTTCCACCGCGGTCGCAGCCTCGGTCAGGACCCGGGCGCTGCGCCCGGGCATTGCGGTGTCCGTGGCGGCCCTTTTTGCCTTCCTGGGCACCATGGGCACCTCGGGGCTGAGCGTGGCCCTGGTGCAGGAATTGAACTTCAATGTGCCCGAGGGCGTTCTAGGGTTGAAACTGCTGATTTGCAGCCTGCTGGTGGCAGGGGCGTGGGGCATCTACTGCTGGTGGCGCGGCCTGCCGATCAGTTCCACCCATGCCCTGCTTTCAGCCTTGGTCGGTGGCAGCGGCGCTTCGGCGTTGATGGGCGACCAGTCGGTGTCCAACGCGTGGGGGCTGCTGCTCTCCTCGGTGATTCTTCCGATGCTGCTCGCCTCGGTGATCGCCTACACGCTCTCGTATCTGCTGGTGTTCCCGGCGACCAGGCTGCTGCGCTACAACACCTCGCGATCGGTGAATGAAGGTTCCCGCGCGGGGCAGGCTGTCGCGGCCGGGGCCGTGGCCCTGGGCCTTGGGCTCCAAGATGGCCAGCGCACCGCCGCCCTGTTGAGCCTGGTGCTGATTACTGGCCGGGCGATGGATCCGGGCCCGGTGACCCTGGCCATCCAGCTTTCCGCGGCGTTCGCCTTGAGCTTTGGTGTGCTTCTGGGCGGATGGCGGATTACCTACACGCTGGGCCGCCGCCTGGTGAATTTTGATCCGCTGCGCGGCATGATCGCCCAGGGCGTTGCCGCCGTAATGCTTTTTGTGGGTTCGCTCGTGCTTCACCTGCCGCTGTCCACGAACCAGTCGGTAACCAGCGGCATCGTCGGTGCCGGACGGAACCAGGCCTTTGAATCGGTCGTGTGGCGCAACGTGCTCAGGGTGTTCCGGCACTGGCTTTTGACACCCGTTGCCTGTGTTGCCGGCGGGGCGATCCTCACCCTGGCGGTGCGCCCGCTGTTTGCTGCAGGCTAGTGCTCGCCGGGGCTGAACAGGTCCTCGATGCGGCAGTTGAACACCGCGGCAAGCTTGAAGGCGAGGGGCAAAGACGGGTCGTAGCGCCCTTTTTCCAGGGAGATGATCGTCTGCCGGGATACACCGAGCTGGTCGGCTAGCGCCTGCTGCGAGAATCCGTGCTCCTTGCGGTAGTCGCCGAGGTTGTTCTCCATTAGCCTTCGGCTCGCTTAATCAGCAGGTAGCGGACCGCGAAATCCACCATGGCCACGAGGACCATGCCGGCTAGGGCCAGACCCAGCGAGACGGCTACCGGAATGAATGAAAACAGCGCTGCACCAAGGCCGCACACGATCAGCAGATCCTGGAATACCCCGACGGCCGCCTTGTCATGCCATTGGCTCTCCACCGATATCTCCGGATTTCTTGTGGCGCCGCGCAAGGTGTTCCGGTCCAGCAGCAATGCCCAGCAGGCTGTTGAAATCACCGGCAGCAAACCTGCGGCCATGATCAATGCTGCCAGCATGAAATGATCCGGGGCATTGAGCCGGGCGAACAGCACGCCGGCGCCAGCGGACAGCACCACGCCAGTGACGAGGCTGGCCGCGACCAGGGCTCCCGGGCCGCCGCCAAAGCGCGAACGGCCCCACTTGCTTTGAGTTGCAGCTTTCATCTCCACACCATTGCTCCCATTCGAATTGATGTAAACCTTACTTTACTGTCAAGCTTGCTTTACGGTCAAGGGTGCTTTACACGAGGAATTAAAAACCAACGGCGCACCAGTATTGGTGCGCCGTTGGCGGTGATCCCCTCCAGGATCCCCGGAAGACCCCCCTTCCGGTTCGTCTATCGCCAGCTCAAGAAGCGGCGATATCCGAAATCTTTATCCGAAGCGTCCGGAGACGTAGTCTTCGGTGGCCTTCTGCTCCGGGTTGGAGAAGATGGCGGTGGTGTCGTTGAACTCGATGAGCTTGCCCGGCTTGCCGGTGCCCGCAATGTTGAAGAATGCGGTCTTGTCGCTCACGCGCGCCGCCTGCTGCATATTGTGGGTCACGATCACCACGGTGAAGTCGTTCTTCAGCTCGTTGATCAAGTCCTCGATGGCCAAGGTCGAGATCGGGTCCAGTGCCGAGCAGGGCTCGTCCATCAGGATCACATCTGGCTTCACGGCGATGGTGCGGGCAATGCACAAACGCTGCTGCTGGCCGCCGGAGAGGCCCGAGCCCGGCTTGTCCAGGCGGTCCTTGACTTCGTTCCACAGGTTGGCGCCGCGCAGCGACTTCTCCACCAGGTCATCGGCGTCGGAGCGCGAGATCTTGGTTCCGTTCAGCTTCACGCCGGCGAGCACGTTGTCCTTGATGGACATGGTCGGGAACGGGTTCGGGCGCTGGAAGACCATGCCGATCTGGCTGCGCACGGTCACCGGGTCGACACCGGCGCCGTAGAGGTCATCCCCGTCCAGCAGCACCTGGCCCTCGACGCGGCCGCCGGGGATCACTTCGTGCATGCGGTTCAGGGTGCGCAGGAAGGTGGACTTGCCGCAGCCCGACGGTCCGATGAAAGCGGTGACGGACTTTGGCTCGATGTTGATCGAGACGCCTTCGACGGCGAGGAACTTGGAGTAGTAGACGTTCAGATCGTTGACGTCAATGCGTTTTGCCATGATGTATTCCTTGGAAAGTTTGGGTTTGTCCGGACCGGAGCCTTGGCTCAACGGCCCTTCTTTGGGGCGAAGATCGAGGCGACCAGGCGGGCGATCAGGTTCAATGCCATCACCATCAGGATCAGCAGCAGGGCGGCAGCCCAGGCTCGCTGCACCGACGGGTCGATGTTCGTCGGGCTGGTCGGAGTCAGGATCTGGTAGTAGATGAAGGTCGGCAACGTGGACATCCAGTTGGCGAACACATTCATGTTGATCTGGCTTGCGATGCCGGCGGTGACCAGGATTGGCGCCGTTTCGCCGATCACGCGGGCGATGGCCAGGGTGACACCCGAGGCGATGCCCGAGATCGCCGTCGGGATGACAACCTTCAAGATGGTGCGCCAGCGGCGCACGCCCAGTGCGAAGGAGGCTTCGCGCAGTTCGTTCGGAACGATCTTGAGCATTTCCTCGGTGGAGCGGACCACGGTCGGGATCATCAGCACGCTCAAGGCCACCGCGGCCACAATGCCCATGCGGGCGTTGGGCCCCAGGATCATGCCGAAGAAAGCGGCAGCGAACAGGCCGGCCACGATCGAGGGGATGCCGGTCATCACGTCAACGAAGAAGGTGATTGCCTTGGACAAGGCCTTTCCCTGCCCGTATTCGACCAGGTACACGGCGGTGAGCATGCCCACCGGAACCGAGATCAAGGTGGCCCAGAGGGTGATCAGCAAGGTGCCGATCACTGCGTGGTAGGCGCCGCCGATCACTGGCTCGCCGTTGGCCACGGTCTGGTTGTCGATGGCGCCGGTGACCCCGTTCATGGAAGAGAACAGGAAGTGGCTGTTGATGCCGGGCAGGCCCTTTTGCAGCACGGTGTAGAGCACCGAGGCCAGCGGGATCAGTGCCACGATGAAGGCGGCGTAGATCAGGTAGGTCCACATGGCATTCTTGCCGCGGCGCTTGCCCTCCACCACGGTGGTGATCACTGAGGCCGCAATCAGGAAGATGATCGCCGAGTAGATCGCGAAGGCGGCAACGCTGAAGCCGGTCAGGGTGGAGATCGCGGCGCCGATGATGATCGATCCTGCGGCGATGGCCCAGATGGCCCATTTCGGCAGCTTGCCCTTGGCCAGGGAGTTGCGCTTGCGCACCGGCGGGGTGGAATTGCCGCTGGCCTGGTTGCTGAGTCTGGTTGTGGTGGCACTCATCAGTTAGCTCCCGAGAATTCCTTGTGGCGGGCGATGATTCCGCGGGCGATCATGTTCACGATCAGGGTGATCAGGAACAAGACCAGACCAGCGGCAATCAGCTCCGAAAGACGCAGCCCGAAGGCTTCGGGGAAGTTCAACGCGATTTCCGCGGCAATCGTCTGGTTGCCGGTTTTGATCAGCGACGGGATCAGGTTGCCGGTGGAGAGCACCAGGGCCACGGCCATGGTCTCGCCCAGGGCGCGGCCCAGGCCCAGCATGACGGCGGAGATGATGCCCGGTCGGGCGAAGGGGATCACCGCGGTGGTGATCATTTCCCAGCGGGTGGCACCCAGGGCCAGGGCCGCTTCCTCATGCAGCTTTGGAGTCTGCAGGAAGATTTCGCGGCTCAGCGAGGTGATGATCGGCAGCACCATCACGGCCAGCACTATGCCGGCGGTGAGCATGGTCTTTCCGGTCTGGCTGGCAGGACCTTCAAAGAGCGGGATGAAACCCAGGTTCTTGGAGAGCCATTCAAAGCCCGGGACCAGGGCCGGTGCCAGGACCATGTAGCCCCAGGCACCGTAGATCACCGATGGGATCGCGGCCAGCAGGTCGATCAGGTAGCCCAGCGGGCCAGCCACCTTGCGTGGAGCGAAGTGCGAGATGAACAGCGCCACGCCGAGGCCGATCGGGGTAGCTACAGCCAGCGCAATGGCTGCTGCAATAACGGTGCCGATAACAATCGGCCAGATGTAGGCAAAGAATCCTTGGCCGCCGGAAATCTCTGCTGGATCAGCAAAGAACGTCGGCAGGGCCTGGATCAGCAAGAAGACCGCAACCGCGAAGAGCGTGATCAGGATCAGTACACCGGCAGCCAGCGCGGCACCGGAGAAGATCTTGTCACCTGCGCGGCCTGAAGTCGATGACTTGCTTGTCAAAGCATTGGTAGTCATGGCTAAAGCCTTTACGAAACGGGGGTGAAGCAGTTTTACCTGCTGGGGGGTGGAGGGGTGTTGCTGGTGCGGGTGGTCGAGTTCACCACCCGCACCAAATACCGGTTGCCCGGTTGGAGTTCTACTTGGCTACGGTGATCGAGTCGATCGCCTTGGCAGCCTTCTCAGCGATGGCCGCCGAGATTGGGGCGTTGCCGGCCGAGTCCTGTGCGGCCTTCTGGCCCTCATCGGAAACTACATAGTTGCCGAAGGCCTTGACCAAGTCCACAGTGGCCTGGTCCTTGTAGCTGCTGCAGAAGATGTGGTAGGAAACCAGCACGATGGGGTAGGTTCCGGCTTCGGTGGTGTCGCGCTTCAGATCCAGCGCGAGGTCGTTCTCGGAAGCACCTTCAACCGGGGTTGCGGCATCCAGCGCCTTGGCAGCAGCCTCGGCAGAGATCTTGGTGTACTCGTCGCCCACCTTGACGTTCACGGTGGACAGCTTGCCCACTGCAGAGTGGTCAGCGTAGGTGATGGCGCCGTTGGTGGAGGTGGTGGTCGAAACCACGCCGGAGGTGCCCTTGGCGTTCTCCGACTGGATGTCGCTTGGCCAGTCGCCGGACACGTCGTAGGTCCAGACATCGCCTGCGGCAGCCTTCAAGTACTCGACGAAGTTCTCGGTGGTGCCGGACTCGTCATTGCGGTGGACCACGGTGATGGCGGTGTCAGGCAGGTCCACATCCGGGTTCTGCTTGGCGATGGCCTCATCGTTCCACTTGGTGATTTCCTTCTTGAACACCTTGGCGATGGTGTCGGCATCCATGTTGATCTCATCGACGCCTTCAAGGTTGAAGGCGATCGCGATCGGGGAAACGTAGGCCGGAATGTTGAAGGCGCCATCCGGGCCGCAAACTTCCTTGGCCTTCTGCGCTTCGTCCTCCTTCAGGTAGGCGTCCGAGCCTGCGAACTGTGCTCCACCAGCCAAGAAGGCTTCGCGGCCTGCACCCGAGCCGTCTGGCGAGTACTGCACGGTGGCGCCCGAGTTGGCTGCCTTGAAGCCGGTGCTCCATGCTTCCATGGCCGAGTTCTGGCTGGAAGCACCGATACCGGTCAAGGTGCCAGTGACGCCAGCTGCGGACGAGCCGGCTGCGCTCTCAGAGCTGGCAGCGGTTGGATTGTCTGAACCGCAAGCGGTCAGTGCGATTGCCGCGACAGAAAGGACGGCAGCTGCACTGCCAAGGCGATTGAGCTTCACGAGTTGTACTCCCCATGTTGAATACTAAATGTAAGAAACTTTTCAGCGGATTCTGCCCCGCTTCATCTATGACGGTAAAGAGCCAAGGTAACCAGCTCCCCCGGCGAAGGTGAACAAGAGGTTAACAGCTTCTACGCCGGCTGGTGATCCTGCTCACGGAAGCAATATGGGCGCATGTTCATCGGCTTCGCGGCCGGTCCGTGGGAGACTGTGCCTATGGCTATTGGGAGCACGCCGAAGCGGATGCCGGCAAAGGTTACCGGCTTCCTCGCCGCGCGAAACCGCTCGGGGCTGCTGCGCGCGCGCAATTCGCTGCCGAGAATCCTGCGCATGACCCTGGGCGCCATAGGCGCTTTCTGGATTGCAGAGAGCATCTGGGGACACACGCAGCCCATTTTTGCCGCCACCAGCGCCCTGATCTCCCTGGGTTTCGGCGCCTCCACCACGGTGCGCAAAACCGCCGAAGTAGCCCTTGGGTGCACCCTCGGCGTGGCCCTGGGCGATACCTTGATGCACTGGTTCGGCCAGGGAATCTGGCAGGCAGCCCTGGTGATGTCGCTGAGCCTGGTTGTCGCCCGCTACCTGGATTCGGGCACCATCTTCTCCACCCAGCTGGGCATGCAATCGGCACTGGTGGTGCTGCTGCCGATCAGCGTCGACGGCCCTTTTGCCAGATCCATCGACGCACTGACCGGGTCCCTGCTGGCCCTGCTGGTCATCGTCTTCTGGCCCACCGACCCGCGCCGCACCCCGGTCGCGGCGCTCAGCGAGCTGTTCAAGGAACTCTCCGAAGCGATCCTCGAATGCTCGTGGGCGATCCGCGACGATGACCGTCGCTCGGCCTTCCATGCGCTGATCAAGGCCCGGGGAACCCAGAAGCA
The DNA here is from genome assembly GCF_001302565.1 of Glutamicibacter halophytocola. NCBI lineage: Bacteria > Bacillati > Actinomycetota > Actinomycetes > Micrococcales > Micrococcaceae > Glutamicibacter > Glutamicibacter halophytocola. Next base: position 134,032 of record NZ_CP012750.1, on the reverse strand, counting down.
TCTCGATCAGCTGCCCGGCGCCTTCAGCGTGTCCAAGGAGATCGCGACCATTTCCCCCGCCGGCCGCCGGCACCGCCACGAACTGAACCGGCTCTCCGAACGCTTCAACCATTACGACTGGACCGCCCGCAACTTGCGCGTTTTTGCCCGCCGGCTGGCTTCGGTGCTCAGCAACGGGGCCTTGACCCCGCAGGGCGCCCAAGCCCTGGCACCGCTGCTGCGCGAAGTCTCGGAGGCGGCGAACTCGTTGTCCCACTCGGTGCGCGAGCAAACCGTTGCCGGGCAGCGGAAATATGAAAAGGCCGCCGTGCTGCAGCTTGAAAATGCCGCGGCGCAGCTTGATCCGCAAGCCTTGGGAGTTGAAGGCTTGCAGGGTGAAGGGCTGGTGCTGCTGCTGCGCCCGATGATCGTGGATCTCCTGGAAGCGGCCGGGCGCAACCATGATGAGGCCATCGAAGCCCTGCCCAAGCTGTCTTGAGCAATTTTGTCCTCCCGGCTCGATAGCATGGGCCTATGGCCAAAACCTCCACGCGCAGCAAGTCCTCGCCCACATTCAAATGCTCTGAATGCGGCTGGACCACCATCAAATGGGTGGGACGCTGCGGCGAATGCCAGGCGTGGGGCACCGTTGAAGAAGTAGGCGTCGTTTCGGCGCGCACCGTGGCCGCGGCCAAGGTGGCGCATCCGGCCAAGCCCATCGCCCAGATCGACGGTTCCGAAGCGGCCTTCCGCCCCAGCGGCGTCTCCGAGCTGGACCGCGTGCTGGGTGGCGGGCTGGTCCCGGCCGCCGCCATCCTGCTGGCCGGCGAGCCGGGTGTCGGCAAGTCCACGCTGCTGCTGGATGTGGCGGCCAAGGCCGCGCAAACCGGGCTTCGGGTGCTCTACCTGACCGGCGAGGAATCAGCCGCCCAGGTCAAATCCCGTGCCGAGCGCATCAATGCCATTGCCGACACCCTGTACCTGGCCGCCGAAACAGACCTCGCATTGGCCCTGGGGCAGATCCAGGAAATCGATCCGCAGCTGCTGATCCTCGACTCGGTGCAGACCTTCTCCTCCGCAGAAATCGACGGGGCGGCCGGCGGTGTCTCCCAGGTGCGCGAGGTGGCCGCCTCGATCATCAACGCCGCCAAGACCCGCGCCATGTCCACCATCATGGTGGGGCATGTGACCAAGGAAGGCTCGGTTGCCGGACCCCGCTTGCTCGAGCACCTGGTGGATGTGGTCTGCCAATTCGACGGCGAGAAGCATTCGCGCCTGCGCATCCTGCGCGCGCTGAAGAACCGCTACGGCGCCACCGACGAGGTGGGCTGCTTCGACTTGAACGAAGACGGCATCGAGTCCCTGACCGACCCGTCAAAGCTCTTTGTCACCCGCACCCGCACTCCGGTTCCCGGCACCTGCATCACGGTGACCCTGGAGGGCCGCCGCCCCCTGGTGGCGGAAGTGCAGACCTTGCTCTCGCGCAGCAACGCCCCGGCTGCCCGCCGTGCCACCAGTGGACTGGACGCGGCTCGAGCGCAAATGGTGGTCGCGGTATTGCAGGCGCGGGCGCATATGGATTTATCCGCCATGGACTCCTACATCGCCACGGTCGGCGGAGTGAAAATCGCCGAGCCTGCCTCGGATTTGGCCTGCGCTCTGGCCCTGGCCTCCTCGATGAACGAGTTCCCGCTGCCGCAGGATTTTGTGGCCTTCGGCGAGGTGGGGCTGGCCGGCGAGGTGCGCCAGGTGCCCGAGATCTCCCGCCGCATCACCGAGGCGCAGCGCCTGGGCTTCTCCTTTGCGATGGCCCCGGCCACCCCCGAACCGCTGAAGAACATCCCCGACGGGATCCGTGTTTTCCAGGTGGAGAACATTGCCCAGGCCCTGGATATCGCCTTCGCCCAGCGGCAGAAGCCAGCACGATAAACTAGAGTGTTGCCGCCCGCCGAAAGGACGCACGTTGAAAGCGAACTCATCCCCCGGTTTTCTTGCCATTCTGGCCCAGATCGCCCCGGGCACCGAACTTGCCCAGGGGCTCGAGCGCATCCAGCGCGGCCGCACCGGCGCCCTGATCGTGCTGGGACATGACAAGGTGGTTGAATCCGTCAGCTCCGGCGGGTTCAGGATCAACACCGAATACACCCCCACCCGCCTTCGCGAACTGGCCAAAATGGACGGGGCGATCATCCTTGATGGCACCGCCCGCCAGATCCTGCAGGCCGGGGTGCAGCTGATGCCCGACGCGCGGATCGACACCCAGGAATCAGGCACGCGCCACCGGACCGCAGAACGCGTGGCGGCGCAGACCGGGTTCCCGACCATCTCGGTGTCCCAGTCGATGCAGACCATCACGCTCTATGCCGCCGGCGAGCGCCACGTGCTGGAACCTGCCGAGCGGCTGCTGGCACGAGGCAACCAGGCCATCGCCACCCTGGAGCGCTACCGGCACCGGCTGGACCAGGTCACCAGCGCCCTGTCGGCTGCGGAAATCGAGGATGTGGCCACCGCGCGCGAAGTATTGGCGGTGTTGCAGCGCACCGAAATGCTGCGGCGCACCAGCGAGGAAATCTCCCGCAACGTCCTGGAGCTGGGCATCGACGGGCGCCTGCTGGCCGCCCAGCACGCGGAATTGCTCTCCGGCATCCAGATCGACAACCAGCTGCTGATGCACGACTATGCGCAGGCCGAAGGCCAGGAACTGGATATCGACGTCGCCCTCGAGCGCCTGCACGAGGTCTCCGACGCGCAGCTGATCGACCTTGAGCCCCTGGCCAAGATCCTGTTCCCGCAGGGCACCATCGGACAGGACGACCAGCTCACGCCCAAGGGCTACCGGCTGCTTTCGCAGATTCGAACGGTGCCCAAGGCCATTGGCGACCGGCTGGTGGCGTCCTTCGATAATTTGCAGCTGCTGATGGCGGCGTCGACGACCGCGCTGATGGAAATCGAGGGCGTCGGCGAACAGCGTGCCCGTTCCATCCGCGAAGGACTGGCCCGCATGGCCGAGTCCTCGCTGCTGGACCGCTACATCTAAGGGGCTACTCCAGGGTGAAGCTCACCGGTTCGGATTCGATTTCCCCGATGGCCGCGGTGAACTTGTAGGTGCCCGGGCGCGGCTGCACGCTCACGGCTTTGCAGCCCGGGGCCGAGCGATCACGATTCCAGGTGAAGCGGGCATTCTCCTTCTGCCCGGGGGCGAAGACCAGCTGGACGTCCTCGCCGTTTTGCAGGCAGTCCACGGTGGAGAAGACCCTGTCGGCGCCGCTGGAGATCAGGAATTCCTGCATGCTGGTGCCCACGTTCAGTTCGCACTCGCGCTTGGAGGTATTTTCGACGCCCAGGATCAGTACCGGCTTTTTGCCCGCGGCATAGCTCTTCGCGTCCGTGGAGGCGGTGACCTTGACTTCGCCCGCCTTGCACTTCTTGCCCGCATCCTGATCGGAGTCCGGGCTTTGGGCAGGCGCGCTGGACTGCGCCGTGGGGGCAGGCGCTGCAGGATTTTCTGGATCCGGTGACAGCAAGCCGGCAATGGCGGCAATGCCCCAGATGATCAAGCCCACCAGTACCAAGGCGATCACCGCGAAGGTGATGCGCCGGCGCCGATAGACGCTGGCTGGAAGCTTTCCCCCTGATGCATTGCTCATGGCTTAAGGCTAGTTCATTGGCGTCCGGGAACCCGGTAATGGCAGGGGAATCGAGGCAATGAAGCGTCGTTGGCTACAGTGGTGTGGTGCAACAAATCCATCGCCAAATCAATCAGTGGTACCAGAAGAACTCCCGGGACCTGCCGTGGCGCAAAGAAGGCGTGAGCGGCTGGGAGGTGATGGTCAGCGAATTCATGCTGCAGCAGACCCCCGTGGTGCGTGTTTTGCCGGTCTGGGAGGAATGGATGCGCCGCTGGCCGCGGCCGCAAGACCTGGCTGGCGAACCGCTGTCCGAAGCGCTCAAGGCCTGGGGCCGGCTGGGATATCCACGCCGGGCCCAGCGCTTGCATGCCGCCGCCGTGGAAATCACCACCGAGTACAACGGCCAGGTGCCGCGCACCGAAGACGCGTTGAGGGCCTTGCCGGGCGTCGGGGACTATACGGCTGCGGCTATCGCCTGTTTTGCCTTTGGCGAGCCCACCGTGGTGGTTGATACCAATATCCGCCGGGTTCACGCCAGGCTCTTTGGCGGCATGGCCCTGCCCGAGCCCAGCCCGCGCGCCAGCGAATTTGCCCGCGCCCGGCAGGTGCAGCCCGAGGATGCCGAGCAGGCCAATGCGTGGAACATCTCGGTGATGGAGCTCGGTGCGCTGGTGTGCACCGCGCGCAGCCCCAAATGCGATTCCTGCCCGGTCTTTGAGAGCTGCGCATGGATTGCGGCCGGGCAGCCGGCCCCGCATTACACTCCCAAGGGCCAGGCCTGGAAGGGCACCGACCGCCAAGTGCGCGGAGCGATCATGGCGGTCTTGCGCGAGCATGAGCATCCGGTGCCGCAGGCTTCCTTCCTGGCGGACCTTGGCGGGCAGGAGCATCCCGCCTATGTGGCGCTGGAAAAATTGCAGGCCGAATCCCAGCAGCGCGAGCGGGCACTAGCCGGATTGCTCAAGGACGGGCTGGCAGTGCTCGAGGATGGCGGCGTGCGCCTGCCATCCTAGCTATGCTTGGCGCATGAACGATTCGGTTGACCCGGCCGCTGCCGCACAGCAGGCGGCACGGCACCCGCTCTTTGAGCGCTTGGCCCGGCTGGGCTACGTCGCCAACGGCATTTTGCACGCCACCTTGGGGGTGCTCGCTTCCGTGGTGGCCACCGGCGGCAAGGCCCAGGCCGATCAAAGCGGTGCCATGCGGGCGCTATCGGCCCAGCCCTTTGGTGTTGCGCTGCTGTGGATCTGTGCCATCGGAGCCCTCTTATTGGGGCTGTGGTCGCTGGCGCAACTGCTGCTGCCCGGGAAGAAAACGCGGGAACGGCTCAAGCTTGCGGGCACCGGGCTGGTCTTTTTGGCCGCAGGGTTCACCTTTGGCCGTTTTGGCATGGGCAATCCCAGCGACTCGGAGCACACCGCCACCAGTCTCAGCGGCGAGCTGATGAAGTCCTTGGCCGGCAGGGCGGCACTGGTGGCTCTCGGCGCGGTGCTGCTGGTGATGGCCGGCTACTACATCTACAAGGGCGCCAGCAGAAGGTTCCTTGATGACTTGCACCGCTCCAGCCGGCGCGAAATCTCTTGGGCGGTCAGGTATTCCGGGATGATCGGCTACCCGGCCAAGGGCCTGGTTCTTGGCGCCCTGGGTTTGCTGTTCATTGTGGCCACCGTCCAGGGCGATCCCGAAGAGGCTGGCGGCATCGATGGCGCGCTCAAGGCGATCCGCGACCAGGATCACGGGTCGGTGGCCTTGGGCGCCATCGCCGCTGGGCTGATCAGCTATGCCCTGTACCTGATATTGCGGGCCCGCTATGACCGGATGGACTAGCCGGGGCTAGTCCAGGGTGATGATCATGCGGGTATTGCCCAGGGTGTTGGGCTTGACCCGGGCCAGGTCCAGGAATTCGGCGACGCCCTCATCGCGTGAGAGCAGGATTTCCTGGTATACCGAGGGGTCCACGGCGCTTTGATCGGCCATCACGGAAAAGCCCTGGCGCTCGAAGAAGGACACTTCGAAGGTCAGGCAGAAGACGCGGGCCACGCCTACCGCCTTGGCCCGGCGCAGCAGTTCCTGCAGCAGCACATGGCCCACGCCCATGCCGCGCACCTGATCGGAGGTGGCCAGGGTGCGGATCTCGGCAATATCTTCCCAGATCACGTGCAGGCCGCCGCAACCAACAACATTTCCGTCCGCGTCTTGGGCTATGACGAATTCCTGGATGGACTCGTAATAGGTGACCGCTTCCTTGTCCAGCAAGATGCGCTCTTCGGCCAGCGGACGGACAAGGTCGCGAATGGCCGGGACATCACTGGTTTTGGCGGAGCGGACGGTAAAAGTATTCACCTTTCAAATCCTATGCCCGATGGCCGGCAGATCCGAAGCCGGTCCCGGATATGTCATAGTGCCCGGGAAGCCGGCTCGCTGGTGCAAGAACTTGGCTAGAATCGCGGTAGCGCCAAACAGAAGGATGAGGATGACAGCCAGAGAAGCACGCCCCGGATTCGGGCTGCTGGCCATCCTCCTGGCAGCCGTCGGCATTGCTCCGCTGCTGAGCTATGGGCTGAACGCCACCAGCGACCTGGTGATCCGCGACCTGGGCATCAGCGAATCCCAGTTCGGGCTCTTGGCTACGGTCTGCTTTGGCTGCGCTGCCATTGGCAATCTGGCGTTCGGGAAATTCTCCGATGCACAGCCCGATGCCCGGTTGATGCTGATCATCTTTGGCACCGCGGCCCTGGCCATGGGCTTGGCTGCGGTGGATGCCGGGTATGCGCTGCTGCTCGCGGCGTCGGGGATCGCTGGCTTCGCGCAATCTTTTCCCAATGGGGTGACCAACCGGATCCTGGCCCAGCGCGTGCCCAGCGCCTGGCGCATTGGCTGGACCGGAATCAAGCAGTCCGGCGTGCAGGTCTCCCAGCTGGTGGGCAGCCTCGCCTTCCCCCTCTTGGCCGCGTTCATCGGCTGGCAGGGCGCCTCCTTGGCCGGGGCTGTGGTGGCCGCTGGCTTGGCGCTGCTGGCACTGCGCGTTCTCCAGTCCGCCCCGTTGCTCGCGGCCCCGGCACCCGGCAAGAGCAGCCGGAGCGGCACGGCGAACAGCGAGCCGGCAGCCGGCGCGGCGGACTCCACGCGGTTCATCATCTACGCTTTGACCCTTTTCGGGTTCATCAACGGTGTGGGCGTGCAGGCCACCAACGTCTATTTGGCGCTGTTTGCGGTGCGCGAATTGGACTTCTCGCTGGTGGCCGGAGGGCTGACCGCTGCCGTGGCCGGGATCGTGGGGGTCAGCGCACGGGTTGGCTGGGGGCAGATGATGTCCCGCGGAGTGGCCGCGCCCAAGCTGCTGCTTCTCTTGGCGCTGCTGGCCACCGGTGGCGGCACGAGTTTCCTGCTGGCCCAGCAGCTGCATTCGCCGATTCTGCTCTGGGTTGCGGTGGCACTGCACGGCGCCTCGGCGCTCGGGGTCTCCGTGGTGCTGATGGCGGCGCTGCTCCGCGTGGTTCCGGCTAGCCGCTTGGGCAGCTCCAGCGGCCTGGTCTCCGCGGGGCAATTCGGCGGCTTCACCGTCGGGCCCCTGGCCATGGGGCTTCTGGTTGGTTCTCCTGGCGGTTTCACCGCAGGCTGGATCTGCGTTATCGGGGTATACCTGTGCTGCACGCTGCTGGGCGTCTTCCTGGTCCTGCGTTCAGCGCGGAGGCGATAGCCCATGGATAACCAGGCGCTGAAGGTTCTGGCTCACCTTCGCCGGGCCAAGGACCTGATGGACCGGCACTACGATCAGCCGCTGGATGTCCCGGCGATGGCCAGCAAGGCAGTGATGTCCCCCGCGCACTTTTCGCGCGAGTTCAAGCGGGCCTACGGCGAGACGCCCTATTCCTACCTGCTGACCCGGCGCATTGAACGGGCCATGCACCTGCTGCGCTCCGGGGTCTCGGTCACCGATGCCTGCATGCAGGTTGGCTGGAGCTCCCTGGGTTCTTTCAGCACGCGCTTCACCGAGGTTGTCGGCGAGACGCCCACCGCCTACCGGGAACGCGATCACGAGGATTCTGAACATATCCCGGCGTGCATTGCCAAGATCCTGTTGCGGCCCTCGAGATTCTGAGCAGTTTTGAAGAAGCCGTGGACACCATCCAGCTTCTAAGCTGAATCCATGGCAAATATTTCAGTTCAGCATTTCCCGCTCATCGTTCTCGACGTGGACGAAGCCCTGGCTTTCTACCGCGACGGCTTGGGCCTCGAGGTCGTTTCAGATGTCGCCAACGGCGACTTCCGCTGGGTTTCGCTTGGCGTTCCAGGCCAGCCCGGCTTGAATATCGTGCTCTCCGCTCCGGGAGCCGGCCGCTCGGACGAGGATGCACAGGTCATTGCGGAGCAGGTGGCCAAGGGCGCCTTCGGGCCATTGGTCTTTTCCGTGGCTGACCTTGATTCGCTCTTCGAGTCGCTGTCGGCCAGTGGCGCCGAGGTGCTGCAGGAGCCGGCTCTCCAGCCGTGGGGACCACGCGACTGCGCATTCCGCGACCCTTCGGGCAACATGATCCGCATCAACCAGGCAGCCTAGGAGCAAAAGATGGCAAACGAAGAAAAGACCGGCTTCAGCGATGCCGAGAAAGCAGCAATGAAGGATCGCGCGGCAGAGGTCAAGGCGACGAAGAAGCGCATGACCAAGGCTGAGAAGGCCGCCGCGGCCCTGGCCGCGGTGGAAGAAAAGATCGCCTCCTACGAGGGCACCGACAAGGTGCTGGCCCAAGCGCTGCATCGGATCATCACCTCAACGGCACCCGAGCTGGAACCCAGAACCTGGTACGGGATGCCGGCCTACGCCCTGGACGGCAACATCCTGTGCTTCATCCAGGATGCGGCCAAATTCGGTGCCCGCTACCTGACCCTGGGCTTCAACGATGCGGCGAAGCTGGATGACGGGACACTGTGGGCCACATCCTTCGCCATCACCTCATTGGATGGGCAGCAGGAGCAGATGATTGCCCGGCTGGTCAGCAAGTCCGTGGGACGCTAGCTGCGCGCCAGGGCGATGCCGATCAAAGGAACCTAGGGGACGAGTGTTTCCTGCTTTGCGCGTGGCAACGACCACGCCAGGACCGGAGCCGAGAGCCCAAATACGACGACTAGCCCAAGCAGCCCCATGCCCACGGGCAGGGAACCAGCTTCCTGCGCTTGTCGCCCCATCACGGTTACAAGCATCGATGCGCCCAGTGAAAGAATGCCGAACCCTGCCGCGAGGAAGCACACGACGATGGCCTTGGGACCTGGATACCAATGCCCCAGGGAATAGAAGTCCCGATAGGCCACAATGCCGATCAGCAAGCTGATGGCTGCGACTGCGCCAATGACCAGGGCTGCAAGCCACAGCGGGCCATATCCGGCGCCGTCGGGGCCCGCATGCCGAGCCAGCTGGCCGGGCAATAGCGGTCGCAGCACTGCATAAAGCACGGCATAGGCCACGATTGCCAGGCCCGAAATGACAATTAATCGGCCGATTCCGCTTCGCTTCATGGAATCAGCCTACGATCAATGGAATTAAAGTCAACGAGCCGCGGAACCAGTTTCATCTGGTTCCCCGGCTCGTCGCTAGTCAGGTGCTGCGCTTAGCTTTCCAGCGCAGCCGGTGCCGGCTCGCCTTCCAGCTGGCCGGTGCCGCCCTCAGCGTGGAAGACGAACTTCTGCTCCGCTCCCTCGCCTTCGACGTCCACCGTGACCTTCTGTCCGGCAAGGATCTGGCCGAAGAGGATCCGCTCGGAGAGCTGGTCTTCGATATCGCGCTGGATGGTGCGGCGCAACGGACGGGCACCCATGGCTGGGTCGTAGCCGCGCTGTGCCAGCAGGCTGCGGGCAGCCTGGGTCAGCTCGATCGTCATGTCGCGTTCCTTCAAGCGCTTGGCCAAGCGGCCAACAAACAGGTCGACGATCTCTTCGATCTCGTCCTGGTTCAGCTGCGGGAAGACCACGGTGTCATCAACACGGTTCAGGAATTCAGGGCGGAAGTGCTGGCGCAGCTCTTCCTGGACCTTGGCCTGCATCCGCTCATAACCGGTCTTGGTATCCGCGGCCGACTGGAAGCCGGTCATCACACCCTTGGAGATGTCGCGGGTACCGAGGTTGGTAGTCATGATGATGATGGTGTTCTTGAAGTCCACCACGCGACCCTGGGAGTCGGTCAAGCGGCCGTCTTCCAGAATCTGCAGCAGCGAGTTGAACAGGTCGGCGTGGGCCTTCTCCACCTCGTCGAAGAGCACGACGGAGAACGGACGGCGGCGGACCTTCTCGGTCAGCTGTCCGCCTTCTTCGTAGCCGACGTAGCCTGGAGGGGCACCGAACAGGCGGGAAACGGTGTGCTTCTCCGAGTATTCGGACATGTCCAGGGTGATCAGCGCGTCTTCCTCGCCGAAGAGGAACTCTGCCAGCGCCTTGGCCAGCTCGGTCTTGCCGACACCGGTTGGGCCGGCGAAGATGAACGAGCCGCCTGGGCGGTTTGGATCCTTCAGGCCTGCACGGGTGCGGCGGATCGCCTGGGAGATGGCCTTGATCGCCGAATCCTGGCCGATCACGCGCTTGTGCAGTTCGTCTTCCATGTTCAGCAGGCGCGAGGACTCTTCCTCGGTCAGCTTCACTACCGGGATGCCGGTGGAGTTTGCCAGAACTTCGGCAATCAGCTCTTCGGTGACCTCGGATACTTCATCCATGTCACCGTTGCGCCACGACTTTTCCTTTTCGTTGCGCGCCTCGATGAGCTTGGACTCCTTGTCGCGCAGCGAAGCGGCGCCTTCGAAGTCCTGAGCGTCGATCGCAGCTTCCTTCTCCAGGCGTACGGTCGCGATCTCCTCGTCCATTTCCTTCAGGGCAGGAGGGGCGGTCATGCGCTGGATGCGCAGGCGGGCACCGGCTTCATCGATCAGGTCCACTGCCTTGTCTGGCAGGAAGCGGTCCGAGATGTAGCGGTGGGCCAGCGTTGCGGCAGCCTGCAGCGCGCCATCGGTGATGGTCACGCGGTGGTGTGCCTCGTAGCGGTCGCGCAGGCCGCGCAGGATTTGCGTGGTCAGCTCAACCGAAGGCTCCTTGACCTGGATCGGCTGGAAGCGGCGCTCGAGCGCGGCATCCTTCTCGATGTTCTTGCGGTACTCGTCAAGGGTGGTGGCGCCAATGGTCTGCAGCTCTCCACGAGCCAGCATGGGCTTGAGGATCGAGGCAGCGTCAATAGCGCCTTCGGCGGCACCGGCACCCACGAGGGTGTGGATCTCATCGATGAACAAGATGATGTCGCCACGGGTGCGGATCTCCTTGAGAACCTTCTTCAGGCGCTCTTCGAAGTCACCGCGGTAGCGCGAGCCGGCCACCAGGGAACCGAGGTCCAAGGTGTACAGCTGCTTGTCCTTGATGGTTTCTGGCACGTCGCCGCGGACGATCGACTGGGCCAGGCCCTCGACGACAGCGGTCTTGCCAACACCAGGCTCGCCGATCAGCACCGGGTTGTTCTTGGTGCGGCGTGAGAGGACCTGCATGACGCGTTCCATCTCGTGCTCGCGGCCAATCACCGGATCGAGCTTGCCTTCGCGGGCTGCGGCGGTGAGGTTGCGGCCGAACTGGTCCAGTACTGCTGAACCAGCCGGGGTGCCTTCCTGCTGCCCGCCCGAGCTGACACCAGCGGAGGCAGTTTCCTTGCCGCCCTGGTAGCCCGAGAGCAGCTGAATGACCTGCTGGCGCACGCGGCCGAGGTCGGCACCCAGTTTCACCAGCACCTGGGCGGCTACGCCCTCGCCTTCGCGGATCAGGCCGAGCAGGATGTGCTCGGTCCCAATGTAGTTATGTCCCAGCTGCAATGCTTCGCGCAGCGACAATTCCAAGACCTTCTTGGCGCGAGGAGTGAACGGGATGTGACCGGAAGGCGCCTGCTGGCCCTTGCCGATAATCTCCTGAACCTGCTCACGTACGGCACCCAGCGAAATATTCAGCGACTCGAGCGCTTTTGCGGCTACACCGTCACCTTCGTGGATTAGGCCGAGCAGCAGGTGCTCGGTGCCGATGTAATTGTGGTTGAGCATGCGCGCCTCTTCTTGGGCGAGCACGACAACTCGACGGGCACGGTCGGTAAATCTCTCAAACATCTTCGGCACACTCCTTGCTTACCAATAATTCGATGCTACGCATCTAGCGCCTTCAATTCGCCCTTGTTCGCCACGGGGATAACCCGATCAGTTGCGTCAGCCCTGATTTCCGGCTCCGGGAAACGGGAGCGAATGCATTTTAGTTATTGCACAAACACTATTATCTTCAACCAAATTAAATGGATATATCACGGTCGCCGTTATAAGAAAATGAGTCGGCACATAGAATGTGCCGACTCATTTGAAGTTTATCTGCAACCGAATGAATTACTTCGTGCGGTTGCGACCGCCTTTGCGCATTGCAGCATTGTAGGCATCTACAACTTCTGCATTAAGGCGCCCGCGGGCATTGACCTTAATATTATTCTCTTTTGCCCAGGCGCGAATAGCTGGAGCTTCGCTGGTTGCAGTCTGCTTCGACGAACGCGCAGCTTCTACATACGGTTCAATAGCCGCGTGGAATTGTGCAGCATGCTCGTCGTTCAAATCAATTTCGAAGTGCTGGCCAGCAACACTAAAAGCAATTGATTCGGTTGCTTCGCTACCATCAATATCATCAATCAGGGCAATTTGAACCTGACGTGCCATCTGAGGATTCCTCCGAGCTTGAATGTGCTGGACTATCTGGTTTGAACCCACCAGTCCTTTTCAATGTTCAAGCCTATACAAATAACGCCTGGGAATTCTAATTCTGATCAGAATTCACAAGATTCTTTCAGGAATACCCTAATTCTCGTTAGACTGATTATTGGAATCCGAACGATTTTGAATAAGCGCATCGGCTTCCGCTTCGGCTTGGCGCTCTTTTCGGTCCGCGTTTGTAATAACTTTCATCACGTACCAAAAAAGCAACGCCAGGCAGATAGTCGGAACAATTGCCTCGATATATGGCATTTCTATGCCTCCGGCTTGAGCAGTGGGAAGAGAATGGTTTCGCGGATGCCTACATTGGTAAAGAGCATCACCAGGCGGTCAATGCCCAAACCGATGCCGCCCATTGGCGGGGCACCATATTCCAAGGCACGCAGGAAGTCTTCATCGAGCTGCATCGCTTCGGGATCGCCGCCGGCGGCCAGCAGGGACTGCTCGGTGAGGCGCTCGCGCTGGATGACCGGGTCGATCAGCTCGGAGAACGCGGTTCCGCGTTCCATGCCGCCGATGATCAGGTCCCAGGCCTCGATAACCCCTGGCTTCGAGCGGTGCGGACGAGCCAATGGCTGGGCCAGCGGCGGGTAGTCGCAGACGAAGGTCGGGTCGATCAAGGTCGGTTCGACGATCTCGCCGAACAGCTCAATCACCAGCTTCTGGGCACCCCAGGCAGGATCGATCTTGACTTCGTGCTTTTCGGCAATTTCGCGCAGCACCGAAGCCTCGGTGTCCGGGGTGATCTCGACGCCCACGGCATCGGACAGACCCGGGTACACGCTGAGCCAGCGCCATTCGCCATCCAGGTTGGCGGTACCCTTGGGGGTCTCGATGCTGCGGCCGGCTCCGATGGCGTCGGCGGCATTGAGGATGATCTCCTTGATGCGGTCGGCCATGACGTACTGGTCTGCGTAGGCTTCGTAGGATTCAAGGGTGGTGAATTCCGGCGAGTGGGTCGAGTCGACGCCTTCGTTGCGGAAGATGCGTCCAACCTCGAACACTCGGTCCACGCCGCCGACAACGCAGCGCTTGAGGTAGAGCTCGGTGGCGATGCGCAGGGTCATTTCCTGGTCGAAGGCATTCAGGTGGGTCTTGAATGGGCGGGCCGAAGCACCACCGTGGACCAGCTGCAGCATCGGGGTCTCAACCTCGACGTAGTTGTGGTTCTCGAGGGTGTTGCGCACGGCGCGAACAATTGCTGCGCGCTTGTAGACCATCTCGCGGGCTTCATTGCGCACGATCAGATCGGCGTAGCGCTGGCGAACACGGGTTTCCTCGTTCAGGTCGGCATGCAGCACCGGCAATGGGCGCAGGGCCTTGGAAGCCATCTCGAATGCATCTGCCATGATCGACAGCTCGCCGCGGCGGGAGGAAATCACCTTGCCGCTGACAAAGACGTGGTCACCCAGGTCGACCAGGGACTTCCACGCAGCCAGGCGCTCTTCGCCGACATTGGCCAGCGACAGCATGACCTGCAGGCGCACGCCTTCGCCCTTGGGGCCGCCCTCCTGCAAGGTGGCGAAGCACAGCTTGCCGGTATTGCGCATGAACACGATGCGGCCGACAACGCCCACCACATCCTCGGTTTCTTCGCCGGCTTCGAGGTGCTCGTATTTGTCGCGGATTTCCAGCAGGGAGTGGGTGCGGGCCACACCCACAGGGTAGGCTTCCTCACCCTTGGCCAAGAACTGGTTGCGCTTATCGGCACGAACCTGTCGCTGGTCGTTGGGATCAATGGGCTGTGCGGGATTATTTTCGGAAGTCACAATAGTCCATTCTACGTGTCATTGTGCACGGATAAAGCCCATCATGATCAGACTTACACCCCGAAGTTCAGCCAGCGACGACGGCAGGGCACCGGAAAAGCGAACTTTCCGATGCCCTGCCAGAGTGTTTTGATTATTACCAGATTTCAACGCGCTGCGCTGGATCCAGCCACATGCCATCTCCCGGCTTCGTGCCGAAGGCCTCGTGGAATGCCTCGAGGTTCTTGGGAACCTGGTTGCAGCGGAATTCGCCCGGCGCGTGCGGGTCGGTGCGCACCCGGACCACAGCGGTTTCCGGGCGGATGAGGGTGCGCCAGCATTCGGCCCAGGAGTAGAAGAAGCGCTGGTCGCCGGTGACACCGTCGATCACCTCGTCCTCGGTGATTCCGCGGGCCGCGAGCTCGAGCTTGTACGCCTTATAGGCGATGCCCAATCCACCCAAGTCGCCAATGTTTTCACCCAAGGTCAGGGCGCCATTGACATTGTGCTCCGGCGCTTCGGTAGGCGAGAGCGCGTTGTACTGTTCTACCAGCTTGCCGGTGAGCTTCTCGAAAGCGGCCCGGTCATCATCGGTCCACCAATTGGTCAGCTGGCCGCTGCCGTCAAACTGCGATCCCTGGTCATCAAAGCCGTGGCCGATCTCGTGTCCGATCACCGCGCCGATGGCGCCGAAGTTCGAGGCGATATCCCGGTCCACATCAAAGAACGGCAAGCGCAGGATGGCTGCGGGGAAGGCGATCTCGTTCAGCAGCGGGTGGTAGTAGGCGTTCACCGTCTGCGGGTACATGAACCACAGCTCGCGGTTAACGCCGTCGTCGATCTTCTTCAGCTCGCGCTTGAATTCGAATTCGTTGGCGGATGCCAGGTTGGCGATGACGTCCAGCTCATCGGTGGTGATGGACGAGTAGTCGATCCACTCGTTCGGGTAGCCGATCTTCGGGCGGAACTTCGAGAGCTTGTCCAGCGCCTTTTCAATGGTCTGCTCACCCATCCACGACAGCTCGCCAATGGAGATCCGGTAGGCCTCGATCAGACGCTGCACCAGCTGGTCCATGGCGGCTTTGGCTTCTGGCGGGAAATTCTCGGCAACGTAAAGCTGGCCGATATCTTCGCCGACCGCGCCTTCGGTGAAGGCGACACCACGCTTCCAGCGGTCCTTGATCTGCTCCACCCCGCCGAGCTTGGCGGAATAGAAGGAGAAGTTCTCATTCACGAAGTCGCTGGAGAGGTAGGGCGCGAAGGAACGCAGCACCTGCACACGCAGCCAGTTCTTCCATGCTTCCAGCGGCTGCTCGGCGACTAGTCCTGAGAGCCCCTCGAGGTAGCTTGGCTGCCAAACGACAACTTCCCCATAGTAGTTGGCATCGATTCCGGCACCAGACAGCCACTCTTTCAGCCCGGCGAAGAGGTCAAAGAGCTGCTCGCCGCTCAAGAGGTTGTAGCGGGCCTGGGCATCGCGGACCTTGACCCTGTCCCAGTGGCATTCGGCGATGGCCGTTTCGAGCTCGACAACTTGAACCGCGGCTTCCTCGGCGCCGTCAAAGCCGCCGAGGCTGAGCAGGCGCACCAGGTGCTCACGGTAATCGGAGACGGTCTCTGCCAGTTGCTCGTCGTGGTAGTAGGACTCGTCCGGAAGGCCCAGGCCGCCTTGGAGGAAGGTCAGCAGGTTGCGCTCCGGATTGCCCGCATCATTCATGGCCCCGATCTCGAGGAATCCGCTGATGCCCTTGCGGTAGAACGAGCCAGAGAGTTCAAGCAGGGATTCGACGCTTTGGATTTCGGAGATGGCCTGCAGGTATCCGGCGATCGGTCCCGCACCGCGCTCTTCGATGACTGCTTCATTCATGAATGAGCCATACAGGTGGGCGATGCGTTGTGTTGCTCCATCGGTGGCTGAGCCCGACTCGTAGGCCTGGACCGCTTCCTTGATAATGGCGTGAACTGCGTCTTCTGCCTGGTCGCGCAGTTCCATGAAGGAACCGTAGATCCCCTGGTCTCCGGGGATAGTGGCGGTTTCGAACCACTTGCCGTTGCTGTGGCGGTAGAGATCGTCCTGGGGACGAATCGAATCGTCGCGATAGCGCAGCGGGCTCGTTGTCTCAGTAGTCAAAGCAGGGCTCCCTCGGTAGCAGATCTCGTTTTATCTACTACACACTGTAACCAGTTCCCCGATGAAATAGAGCGTGAGTACCAATGGTGCGCGGACGGCTTAAACAGGTTTGGGCCCTGACACAAACTGTGTCAGGGCCCAAACCACATATTATCCAAGTTAAGTCCGGCGGTGACCTACTCTCCCACACCCTCACGAGTGCAGTACCATCGGCGCAATGGGCCTTAGCTTCCGGGTTCGGTATGGGACCGGGCGTTTCCCCCACGCTATGACCGCCGTAACAATCACGAAGCACACAAACCAACCATTCCTGGTCATATGTGTTTCCAGTGCCAGGACCGAAGCCCTGCACCTGCAAAAGTTTTATGGTTTCAGAGGTTGTTGTCTCGTAACCGCATAGTGAACGCGAGCAGCATTGAAAAATTGTTAGTTCAAATAATGCTTTATTGTGTGTTGAAAGTCATCGGCCTATTAGTACAGGTCAGCTACACAAGTCTTCAGTCCTTGCTTCCACATCCTGCCTATCAACCCAGTGGTCTAGCTGGGGGCCTCACACACTCAAGGTGCATGGAAATCTCATCTCGAAGCAGGCTTCCCGCTTAGATGCTTTCAGCGGTTATCCCTTCCCAACGTAGCTAATCAGCGATGCACTTGGCAGTACAACTGACACACCAGAGGTTAGTCCGTCCCGGTCCTCTCGTACTAAGGACAGCCCTTCTCAAATTTCCAACGCGCGCAGCGGATAGGGACCGAACTGTCTCACGACGTTCTAAACCCAGCTCGCGTACCGCTTTAATGGGCGAACAGCCCAACCCTTGGGACCTACTCCAGCCCCAGGATGCGACGAGCCGACATCGAGGTGCCAAACCATGCCGTCGATATGGACTCTTGGGCAAGATCAGCCTGTTATCCCCGAGGTACCTTTTATCCGTTGAGCGACGGCCCTTCCACGAGGTGCCGCCGGATCACTAGTCCCGACTTTCGTCCCTGCTCGAGCTGTCACTCTCACAGTCAAGCTCCCTTGTGCACTTACACTCGACACCTGATTGCCAACCAGGCTGAGGGAACCTTTGGGCGCCTCCGTTACATTTTAGGAGGCAACCGCCCCAGTTAAACTACCCATCAGGCACTGTCCCTGAACCAGATCATGGTCCGAAGTTAGGTGACCGATACAGCCAGAGTGGTATTTCAACGATGACTCCACCTGAACTAGCGTCCAAGCTTCACAGTCTCCCACCTATCCTACACAAGCTGCACCGAACACCAATACCAAACTATAGTAAAGGTCTCGGGGTCTTTCCGTCCTGCTGCGCGTAACGAGCATCTTTACTCGTACTGCAATTTCGCCGAGTTCATGGTTGAGACAGCGGGGAAGTCGTTACTCCATTCGTGCAGGTCGGAACTTACCCGACAAGGAATTTCGCTACCTTAGGATGGTTATAGTTACCACCGCCGTTTACTGGGGCTTAAATTCTCAGCTTCGCCTTACGGCTAACCAGTCCTCTTAACCTTCCAGCACCGGGCAGGAGTCAGTCCGTATACATCGTCTTGCGACTTCGCACGGACCTGTGTTTTTAGTAAACAGTCGCTTCCCCCTGGTCTCTGCGGCCCACACCCGCTCACAACTGCAAGAGCTGATCACGAGGCAGGCCCCCCTTCTTCCGAAGTTACGGGGGCATTTTGCCGAGTTCCTTAACCATGATTCTCTCGATCGCCTTAGTATTCTCTACCTGATCACCTGTGTCGGTTTGGGGTACGGGCGGACTGGGACCTCGCGCCGATGCTTTTCTAGGCAGCATAGGATCACCGAATCACCCACCAAAGCGGGCGCCTATCAGGTCTCAGAACATATGAGCGGCGGATTTGCCAACCACTCTTCCTACACCCTTGGACCAGGTCAATTCCATTGCCTGGCTCGGCTACCTTCCTGCGTCACACCTGTTAATACGCTGACCTCACTGCATCGGTTCCCACCACATCACACAACCAACAACCCGAAGGCTGCAACAATCATGATCCATCATGGTTAGCATCCACAGCTCAGTATGGGCGGTCCTTCGCCGGTACGGGAATATCAACCCGTTATCCATCGACTACGCCTGTCGGCCTCGCCTTAGGCCCCGACTAACCCAGGGCAGATTAGCTTAACCCTGGAACCCTTGATCATTCGGCGGACGGGTTTCTCACCCGTCATTCGCTACTCATGCCTGCATTCTCACTCGTATAGCGTCCACCGCTGGTTTCCACCGCGACTTCACCCGCTATACGACGCTCCCCTACCCATCCAAACACCCAATCGAAACCAGGTTAATATTTGAATGACGCAACTTCGGCGGTGTGCTTGAGCCCCGCTACATTATCGGCGCGGAATCACTTGACCAGTGAGCTATTACGCACTCTTTCAAGGGTGGCTGCTTCTAAGCCAACCTCCTGGTTGTCACAGCAACTCCACATCCTTTCCCACTTAGCACACGCTTAGGGGCCTTAGTTGGCGTTCTGGGCTGTTTCCCTCTCGACTATGAAGCTTATCCCCCACAGTCTCACTGCTGCGCTCTCACTTACCGGCATTCGGAGTTTGGCTAAGGTCAGTAACCTTGTAGGGCCCATCGCCTATCCAGTAGCTCTACCTCCAGCAAGAAACACGCAACGCTGCACCTAAATGCATTTCGGGGAGAACCAGCTATCACGAAGTTTGATTGGCCTTTCACCCCTACCCACAGCTCATCCCCTCCATTTTCAACTGAAGTGGGTTCGGTCCTCCACACGCTCTTACACGCGCTTCAACCTGGCCATGGGTAGATCACTTCGCTTCGGGTCTAGACCGTGCCACTCAAACGCCCTATTCAGACTCGCTTTCGCTACGGCTACCCCACACGGGTTAACCTCGCGACACAGCACTAACTCGCAGGCTCATTCTTCAAAAGGCACGCCATCACCCAGGAACAAGTCCCAGGCCCTGACGGATTGTAAGCGCACGGTTTCAGGTACTATTTCACTCCCCTCCCGGGGTACTTTTCACCATTCCCTCACGGTACTGATTCACTATCGGTCATCAAGTAGTATTCAGGCTTACCAGGTGGTCCTGGCAGATTCACACAAGGTTTCACGGGCCCCGTGCTACTCGGGTATCAACACTAGAACGGCAGACACGCATTACACCTACGGGACTATCACCCTCTATGGTCCGGCATTCCAACCGATTCACCTATACGCCTGCACCTCATCCCACCAGCAAGATAGCACTGGTACATGTCAACCCCACAACCCCGATGATGCAACGCCTATCCGCTATCACACACCAACCGGTTTAGCCCCATCCGCGTTCGCTCGCCACTACTAACGGAATCACTATTGTTTTCTCTTCCTGCGGGTACTGAGATGTTTCACTTCCCCGCGTTCCCTCCACACAGCCTATACATTCAGCTGCAGGTCACACCACATAACATGGTGCGGGGTTCCCCCATTCGGAAATCCTGGTATCAACGTCCGGTTATCGACTCCACCAGGCTTATCGCAGATTCCCACGTCCTTCATCGGCTCTTGATGCCAAGGCATCCACCGTGCGCCCTTAAAAACTTCAACACAAAACAAAGTTCTCAGAATTGAGCAATAAAACAATCTAACAAAATCACGCAGACAAGACTCAAACACCCCAGAATCCAAGGAAAAGGACCCCAAAGCTCATCTCATCTGCAAGATGCTCGCGTTCACTATACAGTTCCCAAACAACAACCCCGCACCCCCGCAAACACACCCCCGCGGCAACAACCCGCAACCCCCACCCCAAAGGATGAAAACCACAAACCACCACCACGCCAGGCACGCCCACGGCAAACACAGGACAAACACCGAAACACCAAGAACCCCTTGCAAACCCCAACCAGCAACCACCACCAACCCCCAACACGCACAAAACGCATCAAAGGCCAACAGCCAATCACCAGCCAGGCAAGGAGGCTTGTTGCCTCAAAACCCAACAGCATGCCAAACCATACAAGCCACACAACACCACCACCATCTTTCCAACACCCCAAAGGATGCGTACTCGACAACAACAGCGCCGCACAGCCACAGCCAGTACCCCGCCCGCACCACACAACCCCACCAAGGGGCCGATCAGGCACACGCGCTTTCCAGTACTGAGTTCATTGATATTCCACCCATGAGCAACCCACCCGGACAACACTCGTGTCCAGCATGGGCAACCAAAAAATGGTTAGCTCCTTAGAAAGGAGGTGATCCAGCCGCACCTTCCGGTACGGCTACCTTGTTACGACTTAGTCCCAATCGCCAGTCCCACCTTCGACGACTCCCCCCACACAAGGTGGTTAGGCCATCGGCTTCGGGTGTTACCAACTTTCGTGACTTGACGGGCGGTGTGTACAAGGCCCGGGAACGTATTCACCGCAGCGTTGCTGATCTGCGATTACTAGCGACTCCGACTTCATGGGGTCGAGTTGCAGACCCCAATCCGAACTGAGACCGGCTTTTAGGGATTAGCTCCACCTCACAGTATCGCAACCCATTGTACCGGCCATTGTAGCATGCGTGAAGCCCAAGACATAAGGGGCATGATGATTTGACGTCATCCCCACCTTCCTCCGAGTTGACCCCGGCAGTCTCCCATGAGTCCCCACCACTACGTGCTGGCAACATGGAACGAGGGTTGCGCTCGTTGCGGGACTTAACCCAACATCTCACGACACGAGCTGACGACAACCATGCACCACCTGTGAACCAGCCCCGAAGGGAAACCCCATCTCTGGAGCGGTCTGGCACATGTCAAGCCTTGGTAAGGTTCTTCGCGTTGCATCGAATTAATCCGCATGCTCCGCCGCTTGTGCGGGCCCCCGTCAATTCCTTTGAGTTTTAGCCTTGCGGCCGTACTCCCCAGGCGGGGCACTTAATGCGTTAGCTACGGCGCGGAAAACGTGGAATGTCCCCCACACCTAGTGCCCAACGTTTACGGCATGGACTACCAGGGTATCTAATCCTGTTCGCTCCCCATGCTTTCGCTCCTCAGCGTCAGTAAATGCCCAGAGACCTGCCTTCGCCATCGGTGTTCCTCCTGATATCTGCGCATTTCACCGCTACACCAGGAATTCCAGTCTCCCCTACATCACTCTAGTCTGCCCGTACCCACCGCAGATCCGAGGTTGAGCCTCGGACTTTCACGGCAGACGCGACAAACCGCCTACGAGCTCTTTACGCCCAATAAATCCGGATAACGCTTGCGCCCTACGTATTACCGCGGCTGCTGGCACGTAGTTAGCCGGCGCTTCTTCTGCAGGTACCGTCACTTTCGCTTCTTCCCTACTGAAAGAGGTTTACAACCCGAAGGCCGTCATCCCTCACGCGGCGTCGCTGCATCAGGCTTCCGCCCATTGTGCAATATTCCCCACTGCTGCCTCCCGTAGGAGTCTGGGCCGTGTCTCAGTCCCAGTGTGGCCGGTCACCCTCTCAGGCCGGCTACCCGTCGTCGCCTTGGTGAGCCATTACCTCACCAACAAGCTGATAGGCCGCGAGTCCATCCCCCACCGATAAATCTTTCAACAACCCACCATGCGGCAGGAAGTCATATCCGGTATTAGACCCAGTTTCCCGGGCTTATCCCAAAGTCGGGGGCAGGTTACTCACGTGTTACTCACCCGTTCGCCACTAATCCACCCAGCAAGCTGGGCTTCATCGTTCGACTTGCATGTGTTAAGCACGCCGCCAGCGTTCATCCTGAGCCAGGATCAAACTCTCCATAAAAAACAAAAAGCCACCGAAACCCCTCGGAAAATAAGGGAGAATCAATGAAAAAATCCTGGCGAATAAAAAACACTCAAGAACATCACACGGGGGTGCAATGCCTCAAGCAAATGTTATGTATTCACCAAATAAAAATATCCGGTATCAACAAACTTGGCACACTATTGAGTTCTCAAACAACAAACACTTACCGGTTCTCCACAACCCGTCAATTCGAGCCATGATTTCGTCCAGCGTTATATTCAAATCTTATCACCGTGAATTTCTGAAAGTCAAATCAATTGTTTGTGATTTGAAACAGTATTCACGATTCCCATTTATCAATGAATTCCGACAGTGACCTGTGCGAAAACCGTTGATTTTCTGGGGTTTTGCCTCCGTTTTGCATCCGGTTATTTCTTCCGTTTTGCTCTCGGCGACAAGGAAAAACTATACACAGGTTTTGGGGGTGGTGCAAATCGGGTGGGTGGTTTGTGGCGGTGACCGTGGACACTTAATCCAAATGGGCCGTTTCGGAGCTTACAAAGCAACCGTGCCAGTAAATGTCCAAGGAATCTAGAATTCCCTCGTCTCGCCAAATCCGTTTATGCGCTTGCGCTAATTGTTCTCCTAGGATTCCCCTCTCTTCAGCCTGTTACAACGCCCTGAGTGCGCCCGTGCCGTAAGCGCTCAACAACTTCGCAGAGAAGTCCGCGCTCATAGCCGGTCAAGACACGAAGCGATCAATCCCCAAGCCATCAACTGCGGCCTGAACCTCCTGAGCTTCTCATCGGCCGGATTGCATCGCTCTCGCTAGATGGTCGATCCGAACGCTCCTGCTGGAAGGGGCACGTATCGAGGTCCCCGTAGATTCCACGACAATCGGAGCTGCATCGCTGAGGCTCACGGAAGCGTATGCCTAGAAGTAGCGACCCGCGTTCATGGATAACCCGGCAGATGCCAGCGAGGTCGCTGATTCAACTGCTCCTGTAGCCGGAAGCATCGGGGTAACCAACACGGGAGGGGAGCCGCAACCACCATCTGCGAACGCATGAGCCGTTTGGAATTGCGCCTGGGCGTTGGCCAACTGGACTACTCGTGCACGTGGAGCGCCTCGTCCCATAGAACGCCACATGTCGTCAATGAGCGCTTCCATCGAACCCTGGTTGTGGAGCGCCACATAGGCAGCTCCCTTGCGGCTTAATCCCCTCGCCCCTGTCCACCAGAAACTGCATGTACTTCCGCTGAATTGCGGCACTGTCCGTTTGGTTGGTCAACGTGGGCACGGCTTCCATCGCGTCTTCGCCCTTCCCTGCAATCCCCGCATTGTTGGGATCAGCTTGGCTGAGTTCGGCAAGCCCAAGCTGTCGCGGGCCGGATGAAGGGGTGGTGCGTCTAGTGCCGTGCCGCATGATGCCGGAAGCTGATGAGGGAGGCAGCAGCTTCAACGATAAGTTGTCCGGGTTTCACGTAAAGTCCCAATGCCAGCAGGCACTGCCGGCTGACGCTGCATCGCAGGCTCCGTAAGCCGGGCTCGGAAAGTCCCGTTTTTGCTCCGCCATCCAATAGTGCTCTTCGGATCCAATGGAGATTACCGGAAGTGTCGTCCTGGGTGCGCGCAACCAACACTTTCTCTAATACGGTAAGCAAGACACGGATCGATTGGCTCTTGGAGCCACCAACCTGATTTGCTCGCGTGGTTTAGGACCGGGTCCGATTCCTGAAAGCCAGTATTGCGTTGTCGGATCGCCCCACTGCAGAAGGGGCCCGCAAATTCCGTTCCGAGATCGGCTTGTGAATATAGCGAGCGCGCCAGCGCAATAGTAAGTACATAGGACTGCGGCTAGCCTTGAATAGCTGCACCTGGAACGAACAGCAAGCTGGCATCATTGTAGGCAATGGCCTCATCGCCCTCTGCGAGGATGGCTACACCACGGACGTACCTACACCAATGAAGTGATACTTTGAAGTACACCGCGTTAGAACGCTATTGCCTCGTTACCGGCCGTACACACAGTGGAGTGACTCCCGATGAGCAGCAGAGCGACTACCAAGCTGGGGTCGCCGAGATTGACGGTCAGCTGTGGCGCATCAGGACCGCACGGATCACGCCCACCAAGTCAGGTGGGTTCGTAGCCATATGGAAGCGTGACAATACTGGGACTACTGCGCCCTACGAATTCGACGAAAGGCTCCACGGGGTCCTGGTCTTCATCGAGGAAGGCAAAAACTTCGGAGTCTTTCGCTTCGCTCAACAGCATCTCGAGCGCCTGGGCATCTTCGCCTCAACGTCCTCTCCGGGCAAGCGCGGTTTCCGCATCTATCCTTCTTGGACCACTGGGCTCAAGGGACAAGCAAAGAAAAGCCAGGAAAGTCAGCTGCCTGCGTTCACGTTACTCGCCGGCTAGCTCAGGGCGCTCGGACGTCTACTCCATCTCCATGCGCCGAAACCGCAGCTCCCTTTGTGCACCGCGCAGAGGCGACCCATCAAACGGAAGTTCACCAAGGTCTACGGCCATCGCCGCTTTCAGGGCTAACTGGTTGGCAGACTGCGCAGCACGGCCAGTTAGCCCCAGCCCTCCGGCAAGTTCGTCCCAGTGCTTCCTCTTCAGGTTCTTTGTCTTTCCTGCGACGGTCAGCGCCATGGTGTCATCGCCGTAGACCAAGGTGCAGGGGATGTCATAGATGGGTGCAACGCTGAACCGTCCATACTCGTCCGCCAGAATCGAAACGTTCTTTCCATGCAAATCGCCGTTGCCGGTTAGCCAGGCAAAAACGAACTGCATGTACAGGTTGCGTCTCGCGAGCACCGGAGCTTGGCACTGTAGCGCTAACGCCTCAATGACTTGCTCCGTTCCCACGGCATACTTGCTTGCCGGCGGAAGGTTCAGTACCTGCATGGCATCTTCCAATGCCAACCGGATCGTATGGTCTGTTTTCCCGATGGCTTTGCGATCGAATCTCTCGACCAGGAGCCCCTGGCTCCCCTTCGAGTCCAGAACTAGCTGATTGCTAACCACCGGAAGCTTGAGCGCTTTTGCTGCCTTCAGGTGCTGGGCCTCGTTAACCACCAGATGCGGGTGATCACGAGGATCGAGCTTGAGCAGATATGCGCTGTTCTTGAATTCCACTGGAGTCGTCAGCATCGTTGCGCTGATCTTGTCTTGCACACCAGGTATCGAGTGGCGGTCCAGGGTCCGTGCGAGAACTGAGAAGTCGAGGTCAGCTGCGCTGCTGAAATCGGCAACCACCGGAGCTTGTTCCAGTGCCGACCCCGCCGGGACAATGCGAACGTTGCCGGGGGTATCAGAGCCAACGGCCATCAATAGAGTCAGCTCGTCGGAGAGGCTAGTCTTAGTTGCGTCTTTGAGGACAGTAAGACGATGGCCTTCGGGTAATAGCCCCGAGAAGAACGACGGCAAGGCGCCCCCGGGGCCAAAGTATGGCTCCGGGGAAACAGGCAGAGATGTAGCAATGGCCGAGCGGCCGCCTGCAAGATAGTTCTCGTCATAGGTGAAGGCAACGCTTCCATCTGCTTGCCTGGTTAGATAGCCGGCCAGGCTTTCGTTGCAGTACACGTCAGCCTGAGTGACAAGCTTGAGGTCTTGGAGTTGTGGATTCATTGAGCCACAACAATTCGCAGGCCGAGAACATTTGCTACAGAGAACACGGCATCAATGGATGGGTTCCCCGCGCCGCGCTCTATGGAGCGCAGTGTACGTTCGGAGATGCCGGCTAATTCAGCCAGCTGCTCCTGTGTCAGGCCATTCTGTTTTCTGGCGCGTTGCAATTCTGCTCCGAGCTCCGTCACTGAATTCATGAATGATCCTTTTCCGGCAGTATGTCGCCGATTGGCAACATTCTGTTCCTAATCATTCACTACAGCACAGAATTCGGCAAGAAGTTACCGGAATGCCGGACTAGCGAAGATGATCGGGCCCCAGACAACCTGATAGGCAAAACTTTGCCGATCTACTGCTCTGGGGAAGTGATCGCTGCAGAAGCAGTGATGCTCCACTATAATGGCGCGGTGATCTGCCAGAAGCCGCCTGCCCAACTTAGTCGACTCGAGAGCCTGGGATCAGAACGATGGTCCGCCTGAACTGGACTCACATTCCAGCGCCTGGCATGTCGCTCTCCGCTAAGACGCCGCGGTAGCCGGTCAGCATCCAACGCTCTTTAAACAGGAAAAAAAGGGGGCCAGGCACACACCCGAACCCCCACCAACCTGTTTCACTGGTTAAACAAGCAAGGGCCCTGACACACAAACTGTGTCAGGGCCCAAACCACATATTATCCAAGTTAAGTCCGGCGGTGACCTACTCTCCCACACCCTCACGAGTGCAGTACCATCGGCGCAATGGGCCTTAGCTTCCGGGTTCGGTATGGGACCGGGCGTTTCCCCCACGCTATGACCGCCGTAACAATCACGAAGCACACAAACCAACCATTCCTGGTCATATGTGTTTCCAGTGCCAGGACCGAAGCCCTGCACCTGCAAAAGTTTTATGGTTTCAGAGGTTGTTGTCTCGTAACCGCATAGTGAACGCGAGCAGCATTGAAAAATTGTTAGTTCAAATAATGCTTTATTGTGTGTTGAAAGTCATCGGCCTATTAGTACAGGTCAGCTACACAAGTCTTCAGTCCTTGCTTCCACATCCTGCCTATCAACCCAGTGGTCTAGCTGGGGGCCTCACACACTCAAGGTGCATGGAAATCTCATCTCGAAGCAGGCTTCCCGCTTAGATGCTTTCAGCGGTTATCCCTTCCCAACGTAGCTAATCAGCGATGCACTTGGCAGTACAACTGACACACCAGAGGTTAGTCCGTCCCGGTCCTCTCGTACTAAGGACAGCCCTTCTCAAATTTCCAACGCGCGCAGCGGATAGGGACCGAACTGTCTCACGACGTTCTAAACCCAGCTCGCGTACCGCTTTAATGGGCGAACAGCCCAACCCTTGGGACCTACTCCAGCCCCAGGATGCGACGAGCCGACATCGAGGTGCCAAACCATGCCGTCGATATGGACTCTTGGGCAAGATCAGCCTGTTATCCCCGAGGTACCTTTTATCCGTTGAGCGACGGCCCTTCCACGAGGTGCCGCCGGATCACTAGTCCCGACTTTCGTCCCTGCTCGAGCTGTCACTCTCACAGTCAAGCTCCCTTGTGCACTTACACTCGACACCTGATTGCCAACCAGGCTGAGGGAACCTTTGGGCGCCTCCGTTACATTTTAGGAGGCAACCGCCCCAGTTAAACTACCCATCAGGCACTGTCCCTGAACCAGATCATGGTCCGAAGTTAGGTGACCGATACAGCCAGAGTGGTATTTCAACGATGACTCCACCTGAACTAGCGTCCAAGCTTCACAGTCTCCCACCTATCCTACACAAGCTGCACCGAACACCAATACCAAACTATAGTAAAGGTCTCGGGGTCTTTCCGTCCTGCTGCGCGTAACGAGCATCTTTACTCGTACTGCAATTTCGCCGAGTTCATGGTTGAGACAGCGGGGAAGTCGTTACTCCATTCGTGCAGGTCGGAACTTACCCGACAAGGAATTTCGCTACCTTAGGATGGTTATAGTTACCACCGCCGTTTACTGGGGCTTAAATTCTCAGCTTCGCCACTAGGGCTAACCAGTCCTCTTAACCTTCCAGCACCGGGCAGGAGTCAGTCCGTATACATCGTCTTGCGACTTCGCACGGACCTGTGTTTTTAGTAAACAGTCGCTTCCCCCTGGTCTCTGCGGCCCACACCCGCTCACAACTGCAAGAGCTGATCACGAGGCAGGCCCCCCTTCTTCCGAAGTTACGGGGGCATTTTGCCGAGTTCCTTAACCATGATTCTCTCGATCGCCTTAGTATTCTCTACCTGATCACCTGTGTCGGTTTGGGGTACGGGCGGACTGGGACCTCGCGCCGATGCTTTTCTAGGCAGCATAGGATCACCGAATCACCCACCAAAGCGGGCGCCTATCAGGTCTCAGAACATATGAGCGGCGGATTTGCCAACCACTCTTCCTACACCCTTGGACCAGGTCAATTCCATTGCCTGGCTCGGCTACCTTCCTGCGTCACACCTGTTAATACGCTGACCTCACTGCATCGGTTCCCACCACATCACACAACCAACAACCCGAAGGCTGCAACAATCATGATCCATCATGGTTAGCATCCACAGCTCAGTATGGGCGGTCCTTCGCCGGTACGGGAATATCAACCCGTTATCCATCGACTACGCCTGTCGGCCTCGCCTTAGGCCCCGACTAACCCAGGGCAGATTAGCTTAACCCTGGAACCCTTGATCATTCGGCGGACGGGTTTCTCACCCGTCATTCGCTACTCATGCCTGCATTCTCACTCGTATAGCGTCCACCGCTGGTTTCCACCGCGACTTCACCCGCTATACGACGCTCCCCTACCCATCCAAACACCCAATCGAAACCAGGTTAATATTTGAATGACGCAACTTCGGCGGTGTGCTTGAGCCCCGCTACATTATCGGCGCGGAATCACTTGACCAGTGAGCTATTACGCACTCTTTCAAGGGTGGCTGCTTCTAAGCCAACCTCCTGGTTGTCACAGCAACTCCACATCCTTTCCCACTTAGCACACGCTTAGGGGCCTTAGTTGGCGTTCTGGGCTGTTTCCCTCTCGACTATGAAGCTTATCCCCCACAGTCTCACTGCTGCGCTCTCACTTACCGGCATTCGGAGTTTGGCTAAGGTCAGTAACCTTGTAGGGCCCATCGCCTATCCAGTAGCTCTACCTCCAGCAAGAAACACGCAACGCTGCACCTAAATGCATTTCGGGGAGAACCAGCTATCACGAAGTTTGATTGGCCTTTCACCCCTACCCACAGCTCATCCCCTCCATTTTCAACTGAAGTGGGTTCGGTCCTCCACACGCTCTTACACGCGCTTCAACCTGGCCATGGGTAGATCACTTCGCTTCGGGTCTAGACCGTGCCACTCAAACGCCCTATTCAGACTCGCTTTCGCTACGGCTACCCCACACGGGTTAACCTCGCGACACAGCACTAACTCGCAGGCTCATTCTTCAAAAGGCACGCCATCACCCAGGAACAAGTCCCAGGCCCTGACGGATTGTAAGCGCACGGTTTCAGGTACTATTTCACTCCCCTCCCGGGGTACTTTTCACCATTCCCTCACGGTACTGATTCACTATCGGTCATCAAGTAGTATTCAGGCTTACCAGGTGGTCCTGGCAGATTCACACAAGGTTTCACGGGCCCCGTGCTACTCGGGTATCAACACTAGAACGGCAGACACGCATTACACCTACGGGACTATCACCCTCTATGGTCCGGCATTCCAACCGATTCACCTATACGCCTGCACCTCATCCCACCAGCAAGATAGCACTGGTACATGTCAACCCCACAACCCCGATGATGCAACGCCTATCCGCTATCACACACCAACCGGTTTAGCCCCATCCGCGTTCGCTCGCCACTACTAACGGAATCACTATTGTTTTCTCTTCCTGCGGGTACTGAGATGTTTCACTTCCCCGCGTTCCCTCCACACAGCCTATACATTCAGCTGCAGGTCACACCACATAACATGGTGCGGGGTTCCCCCATTCGGAAATCCTGGTATCAACGTCCGGTTATCGACTCCACCAGGCTTATCGCAGATTCCCACGTCCTTCATCGGCTCTTGATGCCAAGGCATCCACCGTGCGCCCTTAAAAACTTCAACACAAAACAAAGTTCTCAGAATTGAGCAATAAAACAATCTAACAAAATCACGCAGACAAGACTCAAACACCCCAGAATCCAAGGAAAAGGACCCCAAAGCTCATCTCATCTGCAAGATGCTCGCGTTCACTATACAGTTCCCAAACAACAACCCCGCACCCCCGCAAACACACCCCCGCGGCAACAACCCGCAACCCCCACCCCAAAGGATGAAAACCACAAACCACCACCACGCCAGGCACGCCCACGGCAAACACAGGACAAACACCGAAACACCAAGAACCCCTTGCAAACCCCAACCAGCAACCACCACCAACCCCCAACACGCACAAAACGCATCAAAGGCCAACAGCCAATCACCAGCCAGGCAAGGAGGCTTGTTGCCTCAAAACCCAACAGCATGCCAAACCATACAAGCCACACAACACCACCACCATCTTTCCAACACCCCAAAGGATGCGTACTCGACAACAACAGCGCCGCACAGCCACAGCCAGTACCCCGCCCGCACCACACAACCCCACAAGGGGCCGATCAGGCACACGCGCTTTCCAGTACTGAGTTCATTGATATTCCACCCATGAGCAACCCACCCGGACAACACTCGTGTCCAGCCTGGGCAACCAAAAAATGGTTAGCTCCTTAGAAAGGAGGTGATCCAGCCGCACCTTCCGGTACGGCTACCTTGTTACGACTTAGTCCCAATCGCCAGTCCCACCTTCGACGACTCCCCCCACACAAGGTGGTTAGGCCATCGGCTTCGGGTGTTACCAACTTTCGTGACTTGACGGGCGGTGTGTACAAGGCCCGGGAACGTATTCACCGCAGCGTTGCTGATCTGCGATTACTAGCGACTCCGACTTCATGGGGTCGAGTTGCAGACCCCAATCCGAACTGAGACCGGCTTTTAGGGATTAGCTCCACCTCACAGTATCGCAACCCATTGTACCGGCCATTGTAGCATGCGTGAAGCCCAAGACATAAGGGGCATGATGATTTGACGTCATCCCCACCTTCCTCCGAGTTGACCCCGGCAGTCTCCCATGAGTCCCCACCACTACGTGCTGGCAACATGGAACGAGGGTTGCGCTCGTTGCGGGACTTAACCCAACATCTCACGACACGAGCTGACGACAACCATGCACCACCTGTGAACCAGCCCCGAAGGGAAACCCCATCTCTGGAGCGGTCTGGCACATGTCAAGCCTTGGTAAGGTTCTTCGCGTTGCATCGAATTAATCCGCATGCTCCGCCGCTTGTGCGGGCCCCCGTCAATTCCTTTGAGTTTTAGCCTTGCGGCCGTACTCCCCAGGCGGGGCACTTAATGCGTTAGCTACGGCGCGGAAAACGTGGAATGTCCCCCACACCTAGTGCCCAACGTTTACGGCATGGACTACCAGGGTATCTAATCCTGTTCGCTCCCCATGCTTTCGCTCCTCAGCGTCAGTAAATGCCCAGAGACCTGCCTTCGCCATCGGTGTTCCTCCTGATATCTGCGCATTTCACCGCTACACCAGGAATTCCAGTCTCCCCTACATCACTCTAGTCTGCCCGTACCCACCGCAGATCCGAGGTTGAGCCTCGGACTTTCACGGCAGACGCGACAAACCGCCTACGAGCTCTTTACGCCCAATAAATCCGGATAACGCTTGCGCCCTACGTATTACCGCGGCTGCTGGCACGTAGTTAGCCGGCGCTTCTTCTGCAGGTACCGTCACTTTCGCTTCTTCCCTACTGAAAGAGGTTTACAACCCGAAGGCCGTCATCCCTCACGCGGCGTCGCTGCATCAGGCTTCCGCCCATTGTGCAATATTCCCCACTGCTGCCTCCCGTAGGAGTCTGGGCCGTGTCTCAGTCCCAGTGTGGCCGGTCACCCTCTCAGGCCGGCTACCCGTCGTCGCCTTGGTGAGCCATTACCTCACCAACAAGCTGATAGGCCGCGAGTCCATCCCCCACCGATAAATCTTTCAACAACCCACCATGCGGCAGGAAGTCATATCCGGTATTAGACCCAGTTTCCCGGGCTTATCCCAAAGTCGGGGGCAGGTTACTCACGTGTTACTCACCCGTTCGCCACTAATCCACCCAGCAAGCTGGGCTTCATCGTTCGACTTGCATGTGTTAAGCACGCCGCCAGCGTTCATCCTGAGCCAGGATCAAACTCTCCATAAAAAACAAAAAGCCACCGAAACCCCTCGGAAAATAAGGGAGAATCAATGAAAAAATCCTGGCGAATAAAAAACACTCAAGAACACTACACGGGGGTGCAATGCCTCAAGCAAATGTTATGTATTCACCAAATAAAAATATTCGGTATCAACAAACTTGGCACACTATTGAGTTCTCAAACAACAAACACTCTCGACACCACAACCACCACAAACTCAGCGGCTGCTTCGCTCCGGAGCAACTTTTCTAGCCTACCATGTTTCGTGATCCGATCAAAACCGGTCGAAACTCTTCGGTGAAAAGTGATTGGCTACCGGGTAAACAACTCGTAGATTCCGTGTTGTTTCCGTTCCGGCAACAGATAAAAACTATACAGAGGTTTCCGCGATGTTACAAATCGAGGGGCCGCGTTCTAGGTCACATCAAGTTTGCTGTTCTAGTCTGGGCACATGAGCGACCTACAACGCCTGCTTGGCTACCGCGAACCAATCTTCAACGCGCCGATGGCAGGAGCAGCAGGGGGCGCCCTGGCCGCTGCCGTTTCGCAGACCGGCGGCGTGGGGATGATCGGGGTATCCGGATCGCCAAAGAAGGAATGGATCGAGGAACAGGCAGGATACGTTGCCTCTCTGGATTCGCCCTGGGGCGTCGGCTTCATGGCCTGGTCCCTGGAAAGCGACTTATCCCCGCTGGAGAGCTTCCTCGAATTCTCCCCATCGCTGGTCTCGCTGAGCTTCGGTGATGTCTCCCGAGGTGCAGCGTTGGCTCACGAGGCGGGGGTGCTCACCGCTATGCAGGTAGGCAGCGCAGCAGAGCTGGATCGGGCCATGGAAGATGACATCGACATCATCATTGCTCGCGGCGGCGAAGGCGGCGGGCATGGGCGCAATGAATCCGGCACGCTGCCTCTCCTGCAGCTAGCCACTGCGCAACACCTGAAGCCGGTAGTGGCCGCGGGCGGCGTTGGCACCGCCCACGGGGTCGCTGCGGTGCTCGCCGCCGGGGCCCAGGCCGCCTGGGTCGGCACCCGCTTCCTCTCCGCAACAGAGTCGCTGGGACATGAGAATTTCAAAGCTGCCGTACGCCAGGCCGGCATGGACGACACCACCTATACCCGTGCCTTTGATATCGCCCAGCAACTTCCATGGCCCGCCGAGTTCGGCGGCCGCGCCCTGCGCAACCAGTTCAGCGACAGCCATGAGGACCTGTCCTCATGGGAAGCGAGCGGCGCACTGCGTGACCAGATGGTGCAGGCCCGCGCGGATGCGCAGCCAGATATGGCCCCGGTTTATGCCGGCCAGGCGGTGCAGTTTGTGCAGACGGCTCAAACTGCAGGCGAAGTCATGGCCGAGCTGTCCGGCTTCCGGCAGATCTTGAACGACACGGCCCGCCGTTTCGCCTAGGGCCCGGGACTAGATCGGCTGGTTGTCGATCAGCCGCACCTTGCCGACGGTGGCCGCCACCAGGATCAGGCCTTCGCCGGTGAAAGGGGTGTCCTGGCAGTTGAAGGCCAGCTCCTGGAGGGTGTTCGGGTCAACCACCACGAAGTAGTCCAGTTCAACCAGCGGTTCCATCTGGAACAATCCGATGGCGTCCTCGATATCCAATGGCTCATGGCGGGCGGCCCGATCGGCGATGAGCTTGATCGCCCGGTGCAATACCAGGGCCGCTTCCTTCTCTTCTTCGCTGAGCAGCGCATTGCGGCTGGAAAGGGCCAGGCCCTTCTCGCTGCGCACGATCGGCACCAGGCGAAGCTGCACCGGGTAGTCCAGGTCGGCCACCATGCGGCGGATCAGCACTACCTGCTGGGCATCCTTCTGCCCGAAGTACGCGCGGTACTCGCCTTGGCGCGGGTCGGCCAGGTGCAGGAGCTTGGAGACAACGGCCAGCATGCCATCAAAATGGCCGGGCCGGGAAGCGCCTTCATACAGCTCGCCCATGGTTCCGGAGTTCAGCTGGATCAGCGGCAGGCCGGCGTGATAGACCTCGCTAGCCTCGGGAGCAAAAATAATGTCGACCCCGGCTGCGCCAGCCAGCTGCGCATCCGCTTCAAGCTGGCGCGGGTAGCGGGCGTAGTCGGTGGCATCGTTGAACTGCAGCTCGTTGACAAAGATCGAGATGACCACCAGTTCATTCTCTTCGCGGGCGGCGCTGAAGAGAGATGCGTGGCCGGCATGCAGGGCTCCCATGGTGGGCACAAAGCCCAATGATCCCGGGTTGGCTTGGGCAATGGCAGCCTTCAGCTCGGCACGGGTTTTACAGATCTTGGGGGTTTTCACCCTTCTATTCTAGAACTCGCAGCAGTTCTTCGAGCGTGCCCTGCGAGATCAGCCCGCGTGATCCCGCGCGCAGGGCGGTGGCACGCGAGAGGCTGCGATAGGAATTATTGGTCTCAGCCGGATCGCTGGCCAGGGCCTGGAGGTGGGCGGCCACGGTGCCGATATCTCCCCGGGCCACCGGGCCGGTCAGCGCCCCGGCCCCGGAACGCAGGGCGTTATCCAGGCTGGCGCCCATTAGCGCGCGCAAGGTATTGGCCGGATCCTCAACGCCGATGCGGCGCAGGATGTCCGCGGACTGCGCGGTGATGGTGTTCAGGTGGTTGGCCGCATGGGCCAGGGCCGCGTGATAGCTGGCCCGGTCGGCCTCGGCGATCACTACCGGTTCGGCGCGCATTTCCACCACCAGCGCCTGGGCCACCGGCAGCATGACCTCATCGGCGGTGACCGCAAAAACGCAGTCGGTGAGCCGCGCCAGGTCCATGCTCATTCCGGTGAAGGTCATTGCCGGGTGGATCGCCAGGCCAAAAGCCCCGGCGTCCAGGGCCGGCTGCAATATGGAAGTGCCGTAGCGCCCGGCGGTATGGGCGATCAGCTGCCCGGACTGGATGTGGCCGGCCGCGGCCAAGCCAGCGACCAGATCGCCGAGCACATCATCTGGCACCGCAAAAAGCACCAGTTCGCTGCGGCGCAGGATTTCTGCGGGATCCAGCAGCTCAACGCCGGGCAGCAGCGCGTCGGCGCGAACCCGGGAAGCCTCGGAGACCGCGTGGATGCCGGTGATCCGGTGCCCGCTGGCTGCCAGCGCGGCGCCTAGCACGGTGCCGACCTTGCCGGCGGAGATGATGCCGATTCCCAATCGTGGTGCGTCCACTTCTACCTCTCAACCTGGCGTGCTGCTTGGGCCAGGGTAAATTCCGCTGCAACCTGCGCATCAACCTGATGCAGGTAGCCGATGATATTTCCGCCCGCGCAATACAGCCGGACCCCGGCCAGCTGGCGCTTCTGTTCCCATGGCCCCTGGCGGAATTCGGTGCCCTGGACCCTGGCATGCAGGACAAAGCTGGCGGTGCGGGCCAGCCACCCGTAGCGGGAGATCACGGTGGTGCCGGTGGCCAAAAAGCCCTGGTGCTTCCATGCTCCCGGGGAGAGCAGCTTGGCCCGGGACGGGGAGCCGGTGAATCCGTGCTCGTACCCGGTGCTCACCGCGGTGGACAGGACCTCGCGCTGGTTGCCGATGCCCAGATCGGGCAGCAGGATGCCCATGATGCGGGCCACCGATTCAAAATCCCCGACCGGCAGCACCTGCAGGTTATCCAGGTCATCGCTTTTGGTGCCCAGCACGTTCACTTCCACCTTGTACCAGCCCAGCAGCCGCCATAGCAGCGGTGCGGTGACCGAAATGGCCTGCACCCGTCCGGCGGGGATGGAGTGCTGGCGGGTGTCGGCCAGTCCGTAGCTGATGCGCATGCCGGTGTCCGAGGCGCTGGCGGTGTAGTTCCAGCCCTGGTTCAGCTGCTTGTAGAACCAGCCGCCGAAGCTGAGCAGGATCGGCAGGACGGCGGCGATGATGCCCTGGACGCCGCTGAGCCACAGGATCACAATGGCCACACAGGCCAGGGTGCCGATCACGACCGGCAGCTGGAGGAACAGCGAGGCCAGCAGCCGGGTGGCCGGAACCCTGGCCATCAGCGGCGCTGCCTCGCCGGCGGCATCGACCGCGGTGGCGGGCTGTTCGCTGGCGGCCTGGTCGCTGGCGCCCTGCCCGGCGGCCCGCTGCAGGATCAGCTGGCGCAGGGCATGGGCATCGGCCTTGGACAAGAAGGCCAGGCGCAGCACCGATTCGGAGGAGTCTGCCACGTCGAAGCGCAGCTCGGCCAGCCCCAGGAGCCGGGCGAGCAGCGGCTGGGCGATGTCGATGCCCTGCACCTTGTCGATGCGCGCCTGCTTCTGGCTGCGGAAGATCGTCCCCGAGTTCACATAGACATGCGAAGAGGTGAGCTTGTAGCGGGTGAAGTACCAGGACAGGAAGTAGAACACGAGCACCACCAGCAGCGCCGCACCGGCCAGGGCCACCGTCCAGATCAGCCGGTCCCCGGCAAAGCGTTCGGCCAGGGAGAGCTCGTCGGTGTTCTGCCAGTAGATGTAGAGCAGGCCCACGATGGCCAGCCAGCCGCGCACGAAGGGGCTGGCTGGATGCACCCGCTGCCAGTGTTCATCCTGGCTCACAGCATTTTCTCCTCGCCGGCGGCCACAAGCCGCTCGCGCAGCGCCTGGCCCTGGGCTTCGGGCAATCCGTAGACGTGGGCGGTGGCCCCGGCCCCAGCGGTATTCAGCGTCAACTGGCACAATCCGTAGCGGCGTTCCACCGGGCCGCTGTTGACCTCGACATATTGCATGCGCCCGTAGGGGATGACCAGCTGCTTGCGCCACATCACCCCGGAGCGGACCACGAAGTCCTCCTCGCGTTCCAGGTAGCCCAGGGCCTGGACCTGGCGGCGCAGGATGCGCAGGACCAGCAGCGCAATCACCAGCACCAGGGCCGCCGGGATGATGGCCAGCCACAGGGCCACCTTCACGCCGGTGGCCAGCAGCACGCCCGGGACGAGGCTGGCGAGCAGGACCAGCCCCCAGGCCACCGCCCAGGTGGTGAGCTTGACCTTGAAGTAGGCGGGGTCGGCGGGGGTGAAGCTATTCGGTGACCACGGAATCGTTGGTGTCATCGGTATCCTCCGGAGGTAGCTTGCACAGATGCTGGACAATATAGCCGACGATCACCATCAGCACCCCGGCACCGGCCAGCACCAGCGAGCGGGTCAGCGTGGGGCTCTGGCCATTGGCCAGCCACAGGGTGATCATGGCCGGCACATGCCAGCCGGTGATGACCGCGCCGGCGTAGGCCGAGGCCTGGGCCAGCACCAGGGTGCGGGCCGCGGCGATCGGCTCGAAGTGGGATTTGCCCATCGAGGAGCGTTTGACGCGGATCCCCAGGAACAGGATCACCGCGCAGACCGCGCCCAGCGAGTACAGGGCCGAATAGTCCAGCACCGGGGCGTAGCGGCCGGCGGCGGTGAGCACGCGCAGCGCGATCCAGCCGGCGAAGGCCCCGATCACCGCGCACCACAGCACCCAGCGCAGCTTCAGCTTGGTCATAGCCGGATGATGTCCTTGGTATCGGCCGCGCTCGCGGCCAGGCGGGAGACCAGCTGGCCGTCAAGGACCGCGTCGGGGTCCATCCAGCTCCATGGGGCCAGCACGAATCCGCGGATGGCTGCCCGCGGGTGCGGCAGGGTCAAGCGCTCGTCGTGCAGCCGCAGCTGGTCGTAGGCGATCAGATCCAAATCCAGGGTGCGGGCTTCCCAGCGCACCTCGCGGGTCCGGTGGTGCTTGGCTTCGATGCGCTGGCACAGGTCCAGCAGCTCATGGGCCGAGCGCCGGGTGCGCACTTCAATGACCTGGTTGGTGTAGTCCGGCTGGTCCGGCGGCCCGCCTACCGGCTTGGTGATGGCCAGCGGCGAGGCCTTGAGGATTTCCAGCTCTTCGCCCAGGTCCTTCACCGCCTGGGCCAAGGTGGCCTGCGGGTCGCCGAGGTTGGCGCCCAGGGCAATGATCGCGGTGTGCTGCTTCTGGCGGCGGGTCAGCGAGATGGTGACATCGCTGAAGGGCACCGGGATCGGGGCCTGCGGCTTGTGCACCACCACATCGATTTGTTGCACGCCGGGGTAGGCCGCGAGGATCGCCTCGGCGATTTCGCTGCCCAGCTTCTCGATCAGGTCCCAGGGCCCGGCCTGGATCTGGGCGACCACCAGCTCGCTGACTTCGCCGTAGTGCACGGTGTCCGCCACGTTGTCGCTGGCGGCGGCGCGGGTGATGTCCACGTGCAGCACCACGTCAATGATGAACTGCTGGCCGTCGCGCTTTTCATGGTCGAAAACCCCATGGTAGCCGGTGGCAGAAATCCCGTAGATGCTAATGCGATCCATAGGCCTTCACGACTTCAATGGCGTCGCGGCTGCCCACCACGTCATGCACGCGCACGGCCCACGCCTGGTCCCTGGCGGCCAGCGCGGTGGTGGCCGCGGTGGCGGCATCGCGCTGCAGCGGGGCACGGCTGGTGCCGGACTCTGCCAGCAGCTCGCCGAGGAAGCGCTTGCGGCTGGTGCCGATCAGCACCCGGTGGCCCAGCTCTTCGAGGGCATCCAGGCGGCCCAGCAGCGCCCAGTTGTGTTCGGCGTCCTTGGCAAAGCCCAGTCCCGGATCGATGATGATCTGCTCCGGGGCCACGCCCTTGGCCACGAATTCGTCGCGCAGGGTGCGCAGCTCGCCGATGACTTCGGCGACCACGTTCTCGTAGTTCGCTTCGGCCACCATGGACTGCGCGGTGCCGCGGCGGTGCATCAGCACGTAGGGCACGCCGGTCTGAGCGATCAGCTCGGGCATGCCGGCTTCGTAGGTCAGCCCGGAGACGTCGTTGATGATGTGCGCGCCGGCGTTGATGGCCGCGCGGGCGGTGTCCACATGCATGGTGTCCACCGAGACGATCGCCCCGGCCTTCACCAGGGTTTCGATCACCGGGATGATGCGCGACTGCTCCAGGGCAGGATCAATCTCCTTGGCGCCCGGGCGGGTGGATTCGCCGCCCACGTCGATGATGTCGGCGCCGGAGTACAGCAGCTTCAGCCCGCGGTCGATCGCCGCGTCGGCGGACAGGTACGCACCGCCATCGGAGAAGGAGTCCTC
Source organism: Glutamicibacter halophytocola (assembly GCF_001302565.1). Classification (NCBI taxonomy): domain Bacteria; kingdom Bacillati; phylum Actinomycetota; class Actinomycetes; order Micrococcales; family Micrococcaceae; genus Glutamicibacter; species Glutamicibacter halophytocola. Next base: position 95,143 of record NZ_CP012750.1, on the reverse strand, counting down.
GGTGACGTTCAGGATGCCCATGACCAGGGTGCGGCCGGTGGGCAGGTCTGCCAGGGTCTTGACCTTGGACTTGCGGATCACGGGCAGGGGGCTGGTATTCGGGCCGGTGCCCGGGATGGCGCCTAGCGACATGGGTTTCCTACTTTCCGAGGATCAGGCTCATGGCTTCGGCACGGGTGGCGGTTTCCCGCAGCTGGCCGCGCACCGCACTGGTCACGGTCTTCGCTCCGGGCTTTTGCACCCCGCGCATGGACATGCACATGTGCTCGCATTCGACGACGACGATCGCGCCGGCCGGGTTCAGGTGCTCCACCAGCGAATCGACGATCTGCGTGGTCAGGCGCTCCTGGACCTGCGGGCGCCGGGCGTAGACCTCGACCAGCCGGGCCAGCTTGGACAGCCCGGTGACCTTGCCGCCCTTGCCCGGGATGTAGCCGATATGCGCCGATCCGTAGAAGGGCACCAGGTGGTGCTCGCAGGTCGAGTAGAACGGGATGTCCTTGACCAGGACCATCTCGTCATGTTCGATGTCGAAAGTGGTCGACAGGTGCTCTGCCGCGTTCTGGTGCAGGCCGGCGAAGAATTCCGCGTAGGCCTTGGCCACCCGCTTGGGGGTCTCTGCCAGGCCGTCGCGATCGGGATCTTCGCCAATGGCCTCCAGGATCTCGCGGACGGCTGCCGCGATCCGCGGCTGATCGATCTGTTCTAGTTCACTCACGCTTCGATCCTAGTCGGTCGAGGAAGCTGCGCGCTCCTTGGGGCTTAATACCGGGCCTTCTGAGTGGACCGGACGCCCCTCATTGCTCAGCCACACATCGCGCACCTCGCGCTTTTGCAGGTCGGAGAAGATCTCGGCGATTTCCTTCTGGTTCAGCGTCTCGCGCTCCAGCAGGGCCAGCGCCAGGCGGTCGAGCACATGGCGGTTGGCCGTGAGCGCCTGGTAGGCGTCGTTGTGCGCCTGCTCGATCAGCTCGCGCACTTCCTGGTCCACCAGGTGCGCCATCTCCTCGGAGAATTCGCGCTGTGCTGCGCCCATCTGCTGCTCCGCGGCCGAGCCGGCCAGGCGCACCGCGCCGACCTTTTCGCTCATGCCGTATTCGGTGACCATCTTGCGGGCCGTGGAGGTGGCCTTCTCGATGTCGTTGGATGCGCCGGTGGAGGGGTCGTGGAAGACGATCTCCTCGGCCACGCGCCCGCCCATGGCGTAGGCCATCTGGTCCAGCAGCTCGTTGCGGGTCACCGAGTACTTGTCCGACTCGGGCACCACCATGGTGTACCCCAGGGCGCGGCCGCGCGGCAGGATGGTGATCTTGGTGACCGGCGCGGTCTGGTTCATGGCCGCGGCCACCAGGGCGTGGCCGCCCTCGTGGTAGGCGGTGACCTTGCGCTCGTGCTCGTCCATCAGCCGGGTGCGCTTCTGCGGGCCGGCCATTACGCGGTCGATGGCCTCGTCCAGCGCGCGGTCGTCGATCAGGTTCGCGTTGGAGCGGGCGGTGAGCAGCGCGGCTTCGTTGAGCACGTTGGCCAAATCGGCGCCGGTGTAGCCCGGGGTCTTCTTGGCCACGGCGTTCAGATCCACGGTGGCATCCATTGGCTTGCCCTTGACGTGGACCTTCAGGATGTCTTCGCGGCCCTTCAGATCCGGTGCCTCCACCGGGATCTGGCGGTCGAAGCGCCCCGGGCGCAGCAAAGCCGGGTCCAGCACGTCCGGGCGGTTGGTGGCGGCGATCAGGATGACGTTGGTGGTGGCGTCGAAGCCGTCCATTTCCACCAGTAGCTGGTTCAGGGTCTGCTCGCGCTCATCGTTGCCGCCGCCGATGCCGGCGCCGCGATGGCGTCCAACGGCGTCGATCTCGTCAACGAAGATGATCGCCGGGGAGTTGTTCTTGGCCTGTTCGAACAGGTCGCGGACGCGGCTGGCGCCCACGCCGACAAACATTTCCACAAAGTCAGAGCCGGAAATCGAGTAGAACGGCACCTGGGCCTCGCCGGCGACGGCCTTGGCCAGCAGGGTCTTGCCGGTGCCCGGAGGGCCGTAGAGCAGCACGCCCTTGGGGATCTTCGCGCCCACGGCCTGGAACTTGGCAGGTTCCTGCAGGAACTCCTTGATTTCGTGGAGCTCCTCCACGGCCTCGTCGGCGCCGGCGACATCCTTGAAGGTCACCTGCGGCATGTCCTTGGTGATCAGCTTCGCCTTGGACTTGCCGAACTGCATGACCTTGGAGCCGCCGCCCTGGGAGCGGGCGAGGATGAACCAGAAGATTCCGGCGATCAGCAGGAACGGGATGATCACGCCCAGCATCGAGAGCAGCCAGTTGCTCTGGACCGGCTGATCGGTGAATTTGCCCGGTTCGGCCTTGTTGATCGCGTTGACGACCTGCTCGGCACGCGCGGTGGAGTAGTAGAAGCTCACCGCATTGCCCTTGTCCACGCCGTCGACCTTCAGCGCATCGCGCAGCTTCAAATCGACCCGCTGGTCCCCGTCGAACATCTTGGCTTCGGTGACATTGCCACCGGCCAGCTGCTGCAGGCCCACCGAGGTGTCCACCTTCGCAGAGCTGTTGCCGAAGACCATCGGCAAGAACAGCACTACGGCGATAACGCCAACCAGGACCCAAATGATCCAGCTATTAAAAAGCTTCTTCGTTTTCATTGATCCGCAAGGCCCCGCGCCTCACGCATCCCCCTCACGCACTGCTCTGGCGTCCGGGTCACGCCACCTTCGATACTTCTCAACGCCCTCGTGGCGAAAAAAGTTCCCTACTGGTAGATGTGCGGAGCCAAAGTGCCCACGCAATCGAGGTTGCGGTACTTTTCCGCGTAGTCCAGGCCGTAGCCCACGACAAATTCGTTCGGGATGTCCATGCCGACGTACTTGACGTCGATCTCGACCTTGGCGGCCTCCGGCTTGCGCAGCAGGGTGCAGATTTCCACCGAGGCCGGGCCGCGGGATTCCAGGTTGGACTTCAGCCAGGACAGGGTCAAGCCGGAGTCGATGATGTCCTCGACGATCAGCACGTGCTTGCCCATCAGATCCGAGTCCAGGTCCTTGAGGATGCGCACCACGCCGGAGGACTGGGTGCCCGAGCCGTAGGAGGAGACTGCCATCCAGTCCATGGTCAGGTGCGAATTCAGCGCGCGGACCAGATCGGCCATGATCATCACGGCACCCTTGAGCACACCCACAACGAGAATGTCGCGGCCCTCGTAGTCCTTGTCGATCTGCGCGGCGAGTTCCGCCACGCGAGCCTGGATTTCTTCCTTGGTGTACAGAACATGCGCCAGATCGGCTTCGACTGCAGTGGAATCCACGAGGGTTCTCCTGATTCTAGAGGTGTGGTACTTACCTAGAGTGCCACATTTAGCGAAGTGTTGTTGAGCCGGTGCTCGTGAAAACGATCACCGGACCTCGCCGGAAGGCGCTGATTTTGCCATCCAGCTGCACCGGACCAGCGGATTTGGACTTGGGCCCGCCGATTCCGGCCAGCGAGCACAGCGCCTGTGTTCGCTCATGGCCCAGATTTTTTGCGCCGGCTTCGATGGCGCCAAGCCGCACTACCCGCGAGGCCACGGCCACCGGAAGCCCGGACAGCGCGCGCAGCTGAAGCCCGTGCTGTTCCTTGGCCCGCTGTGCCCACAGGTCCAGGGCGTCGGCGTCGGCGGCAGCCAGTGCGGCGGTGCGGGCCAGCGCTTCGGGCAGATGCTCGCCGAGCTGTTCGCGCAGCAACGGCAGCGTGGCATGGCGGATCAGGTTCCGCCGGAAGCCGGTGTCCGCATTGCTCGGGTCATCCCAGTATTCGACGCCCGCCTCGCGGCAGATCTCTTCGGTCTGCTTCCGGGTCAGCCCAAGCAGGGGCCGGCGGTAGGGGCCGCGTTCGGCCGGCATCCCGGCCAGGGACCTGGTGCCTGAACCGCGCACCAGCCCGAGCAGCACCTGCTCGGCCTGGTCATCGCGGGTGTGCGCGAGCAAGAGCTGCCGGGCGCCGGTGCTGGCCAGCGCCTGCTCGAATTGCCCGTAGCGGGCGGCGCGGGCCGAGGCTTCATCGCCGGCGGTGCTCACCGGGCAGATGAGCACCGGATCCAGGCCCAGCTCGCGGCATTGCCCGGCGGCCCGCGCGGCAACCTGTGCGCTGTCTGGCTGCAGGCCGTGATCGACAATCACCGCGCCGAAGGCCCCGGGCAGGGTGGCGGCGGCAATGGCCAGGGCCAGGGAGTCGGCACCGCCGGAGACCCCGATCAGGGCCAGTCCCGGCGAGGTGGCCTTGGCAATCGCGGCGCGCGCTGCGTGCAAAGCGTGGCTCATCGGGTGCGGGCCAGCCAGCGTTCTGGGTGATCGAGTTCTTCGGCGCTGGGGAACAGTTCCCGGGAGCTGAAAACCTGGTTGAAGCCTTCATAGCCGATCTCGTCCACCACGTGGCGCACGAACTTGGCTCCGCGCTTGTACTGCAGCGCCTTGGCATCAAGGCCCAGCAGCTTGCCCAGCAGGGTGGCCAGCACCGAACGGTTTTCGCCGCGAGCTTCAAAGCGCCGCCGAATGGTCTTGATGCTGCCAATGCTGGTGACGTCGTTCATCACCACCATGGCGTGGCCCTCCAGCACGGACATGATGCTGGTCAGCTCGCCGACCTCCGACTTCATGGCCTTCAGCCGCTCGCCGAGCTGGCTCATCGACCCTTCATCCTCCAGCGGGCCGAAGGCTTCGGCGAGGATGGACTTCATGACCTCGGGGATCCAGGGCGCATGCTCGAACTGCAGCCGGTGGGTCTGTTCATGGGTGGCAATCCACAGATAGAAATCCCTGGCGTTCAGGTTCAGTTCGCCGCGGATCTGGGTGATGGTCGGGGCGTTGAGCAGCAGCCGCGGCCCGACAAAGGGATCGAATTGGCCCAGCACCCGGGTGCCCAGCACGGAGAGCACCGCACCAAGCTCGGCTCCGGCCACCGCCGGAACCATGGCGGGAACGTTGGCCTGCTCGGGGAGCATGGCCGCAAAGTTCTGGCTGACCGCCTTGGCCCAGCCGGCGCGGTCCACCACCAGGGTCTGCGAAGGCGCGGTGGAGAGAAGCTTGGAGATCTTCTCGGCCTCGGCTAGCCCTTCACCGGCGGCGATACGCAATTCCTCGACAATGCGCGCGGCATCCTTCTTGATGATTTTGGGCCCTGCAGGCATCAGCGTCCTGGCGGCATTGGCCGCCAATTTCCAATCGACAACCTGGTTCATCTGCTGCTCCTGCTCCTTTTAGCTCTGGCAGCCGCATCCGCGGATGGCGGCCACTGCAGAGTCGATAATCGGCTTATGCGGCGCGAGTGCTCCGCCCGGCTGGTGGGCAAAAATCGAGAAGGCGAGCAAGCGCCCGTCCTGGGTGATGGTCATGCCGGTCAATGTGGCTACCCCGGTCAGGGATCCGGTTTTGGCGCGCACCAGCCCCAGGGTGGACGGCTGGCCCAGGCGCTTCATGAGCGTCCCGTTGTATCCGGCCACCGGCAGCGAATACACCAGCTCGCGCAATTCAGGCTTGGGGCTGGTGGCCGCCGCGCGCAGCACTGCGGTCAGCGCGGCGGGCGAGATCTTGTCCTGCGCAGCCAGGCCGCTGGTATCGGCCAGATCCGCCCCCTCGGCGCCGTGTTCGCTGGCCACCGCCGCTACCGCTGCTCCGGCCTGTTCCGGGGCCATGCCCCGCTTGATGGCCACGAGCCGCCCCATGGTTTCGGCGATGTAGTTGTCGGAGACCAGCAGCATGTGCTTGATGATCTGGCGCAGCGGGGCGGATTTCACCTCGGCGATCTGCTCCCCGCCCTCATGGGATCCGCGTCCGCCCTCATTGACCTTCACCGAGGCGCCGAGCTCTTGGGCGAAAACCTTGCGGACTTGTTCGGCGGCGTCGGATTGGTAGGCGGTATCGGTGCTTTGACCGGCGCGCCCGGCATAATGCGCTATCGGGTACACCTCGCCGATGTTATTGGAGGTGAACAGCGACTTGTCCCAGGCGGCATTATTGTGCGCGTCGCCAAATAGCGAATCGTCAAGCCACAGCGAGACTTCGCCAACCCCGCGGGATTCGAGTTCCTTGGCCGTTTGCTCGGCCAGGGTGGCCAGCCCCGCGTAGCCCTTGGGATGTCCGGGGTCTGATTTTCCGTCGCCCAGCAGCACGTCTCCCCCGCCGCGCAGGATCAGGGTGTTTCCATCAAGCAGCACCGAGGTGGACAGCTGGCTATCTCCGCCCAGGGTTTCCAGGGCGGCCAGCGCGGTCACCACCTTCAGGCTGGAGGCCGGGGTGCCGCTGGTGTCGGCGTTGCGGTTATAGAGCACCGTTTCGCTGGCTACGTCGACCACCTGCGCAGTGAAGCTGGTGCCATCGGAAGTGTCAGCGAGGATCGCATCCAGTTGCGCGGTCAGTGCGGCGGTATCCGGCACCGGGGCTTCCGGGTTGAGATCTGCGACGGCGACCGGGTCTTTTTCAGCAACGTGGGCACTGGCCGGCGTGTAGAAGGCCTCGGGTTCACCGGTGAAGAACCGCGGGGCCAGCACCATGGCCAGAATGACTGCAACCACTGCCAGCACAGCCACCCCCAGCGTAATCGCGCGTCGGGCGGCAGTGTTCATATGGTTACATTCCTCTCGAAGTTTTATCGAAGGTGCCCTGTGGGGCGATACCCTTATTAGCGGATAACCCTAAGACTAGTTCAGGAGCGTGCTTTTCATGAGCCACGACGTGACCATCGAGATCCCGACCGGATCGCGCGTCAAGTACGAGATCGACCACGAGACCCACCGCCTGCGCCTGGATCGCGTGCTGTTCACCTCGATGCAGTACCCAACCCACTACGGCTACTTCGACGATACCCTGGGCGAAGATGGCGATCCATTGGACGCCATGGTCTTCATCCCGGGTGTTGACCTGATCCCGGGTGTTGTTGTCGAAGCTCGCCCCATCGGCGTCTTCAACATGACCGACGATGGCGGTGGCGATGCCAAGCTGCTGTGCGTTCCTGCCGACAAGCGCTTTGACCACATCAAGGAACTTGAGGACATCGATCAGTGGCTGATCAAGGAGATCGAGCACTTCTTCACCCGCTACAAGGACCTGGAACCAGGCAAGTGGGTCAAGGCCGAGGGCTGGGAAGGCCGCGAGGCTGCCGAGGCCGAGCTGGCTCGCTCCATCGAGCGCTTCAAGGCCTAGTCGCTAGGCTTGAGCTGCAATGGCGGTGGCCCCCGAGACGGGGGTCGCCGCCATTTTCAGGTTCCGGGGTCATCTGGATTACACACTGCGCATGCGCATCGGCCGCTCCTAGGCCTCGGGGAGCAATCCGGTGAGCACATCTTCTTGGGCGGCGACTTCCAGGGTCTGGACATCTTTGAGTTTGCGTTCCACGGCGCGCGTGCGCGTTCCGGCCTCCCGGACAGTGTTCTGCGCGGTGGCCAGCTGCTTGCCCAGCTTGTCCCAGACGTCCCCGTATTTGCGGAATTCTTCCTTGGCTGCCGAGAGCACCTGCCAGACTTCGCTGCTGCGTTTTTCAATGGCCAGCGTCCGGAAACCCATCTGCAGCGAGTTCAGCAGGCTCATCAGGGTGGTCGGCCCGGTGACTAGCACGCGATGCTCGGTCTGGAGCTTGCTGGCCAGGCCGGGGCTGCGCACGACTTCGGCGAAGAGCCCTTCGGTGGGCAGGTACATGATCGCGAAGTCGGTGCTGTAGGGCGGGGCGATGTACTTGCTGGAGATCAGTTTCGCCTGCTCGATAATCGCCCGGTTCAGCGCCTTGGCCGCCGCATCGATGGCAGCCTTCTCGCCCGCCTCCTGGGCATCGAGCAAGCGCTCATAGTCTTCCTGCGGAAGCTTGGAGTCAATGGGCAGGTAAATGGTTCCGGCGTCTCGCCCGGGCAGGATCACGGCGAACTCCACGACTTCGCGGCTGCCGGGGACCACCGCGACGTTTTGCTCATACTGCTCCGCGGTGAGGATATCTTCCAGCTGGCGCGAGAGCTGGACTTCACCCCAGGAGCCGCGGCTCTTCACATTGGTGAGCACGCGCTTGAGCCCGCCAACATCCTGGGCCAGCGACTGCATCTCGCCGAGTCCCTGCTGGACCATTTCCAGCCGCTTGCTGACCAATTCGAATGATTCGCCCAAGCGCTTCTCCAAGGTTCCCTGCAACTTCTCGTCCACGGTTTCGCGCATCTTTTCCAGCTTGGCTTCGTTGCCGGAGCGCAGCTTCTCCATTTCCTGTTGGAGCAGCCTCTGGATCTGGATGTGCCGGTTGGCGTTGGATTCGCTCATGGCGCTGAGCTTGGCGTCAATCTCGGAGCGCACTTCTGCCATGCCTTGGCGCAGTTCATTGCGCTGGGTTCCCAGCTCTTGGCGCAATTCGGCATTGGCAGAGCGCACGGAGTCCCGAATCTGCGCTTGATCGTTGCCTGGCGTGCGGCGAATCAGCAGCAGGGCAATACATGCCGTTGCGAGAATATTAAGGATGACGAGGATTAGAACCGCGATAACCATGAGCACCTATCCAGTGGCTTTCGATTGGACATACACCCAAGATCTATCAACTCGCACCGACACTTTAGGCCCATAATGGGTTCATGCATCTTTTGGTGACCGGCTTCGAGCCCTTCGGCAACGACCAGTACAACGCCAGCGGCGAAGCCGTCCGGCTGCTTCCCGAACACTTGGACGGCCACCGAATCAGCACGGCAATCTTGCCGGTTTCCTTCCGGCGCTCCGGGGAGGTTCTGGCTGCGCTATTGCAGGAGCATCAGCCCGATGCCCTGGTCTGCGTGGGCGAGGCTGGCGGCCGGGATGAGATCAGCATTGAAGTCCGCGGCGCCAATGAGGACAACGCCCGCATTGCGGATAATGATGGTGCCCAGCCGGCACAGCAGGCCATCATCCAGGGAGGGGATTTCTTCCGCAGCGCCACAGTGGATCCCCAAGCTGTGCTCCGGGCATTGCACCAGCATGGGCATGCCGCCTATCTCTCCGAGGATGCCGGGAGATTTGTTTGCAACCACATCGCGTACCTCGCCTATGGGCAGGAAGTTCCGGCGCTTTTCATCCATGTGCCAGCGCTGCGCCTCGAGGGGCAGACAGCCTCCGTGGGCGCCGAGACCGACGAACTCGAATCTGTTCGAAGCGTTCAGGCCGAAGTCGGCTATAGCATCGTTGGACTAGTTGTTGCCCTGAAAGACTCGTTGCAGTCGGTAATCAGCCTGATGAAATAGACTTCTAGCATGGACAGCAGTTTTGCTTTGGACCCATTGGAAGCATCAATCCTTCTGCTTTGGAGTGCAGGCCTCATCTACGTGGGCTGCCGCTACGTCCAGCGTCGCTCGGTGCCCCTGCTGGTAGCGCTGATGGCTGCTCTATGCATTCCAGGATTTGGCGTTTGCTACGCAGCGGTTCAGCTGATCCGGAATGCCGCCAACCGAAATAAGCAGGTCTAGAAGTTGAATTCATCTGGGGCGCGCTGGCTCGTATTATTCTCAATCGTCATCGGCATCGTTTTTGTCGGCGCCTTCGCACTCATTACCTCTGGGGCACTGGCTACCTGGCTGGACTGATCCACAGGTTATTCGAGCCACAAGCAATTTTCAGGCAGCCACTAAGCCGCCACCTTGTGCCAGGCCTCGGCGATAGCGGGGAGCGCCTGCTCCAGATCGGCTCTTTCCTGGGCGAAGGGCAGGCGCAGGTAGTGTTCCAGCCCGTGGCCCTCAACGGCAAAGGTGGAGCCCGGGGCAAGCAGGACTGACCTGAGCTGGCGCGCCAGGGCGCTGGAGCGCGGCTGGGGCAGCTGGCACCAGAGGCTCAGTCCGCCTGCTGGCCTATTCGGCTTCCATTCCGGCAGCAGCCGCTGCAGCTCGGCGATCATCCAGTCCCGGTTATCCCGCAAGGAATCCCGGGTACTCTGCGCGAGGGTTGCACCCGAGTTCAGCAACTGCGCCAACACCAATTGCTCCAGCACCGGAGCCCCGAGATCCATGCTCATGCGCGAACGGGCCATTGCACCTGATAGGTGCCGCGGGGTGCGCAGCCAGCCAAGGCGCAGTCCGCCCCAGTGGGATTTGCTGGCGCTGCCCACGGTGATCAGGTTCTTGGAGAACGCGGCCATGGGAAGGACTTCCGGCTCGGCATCCAGCCACAGTTCGGCGCAGGTTTCATCGATGACGCCAATGGTTCCGGATCGGTCCAGGTCTGCCGCCCAGCGCTCTCGCCGGGCATCATCCAGCAGGGTTCCCACCGGGTTGTGGAAGTCGGGAAGGCATAGCATCATGCTCGGGGACACCGTGCGCAAGGCCGAGGCGATCTGCTCCATATCCGAGCCCTCAGGGCCAATGGGCACTGCCGCGGTGCGAGCACCATGCGCCTTGAGCGCGAGCAGCGAATTGGGGTAGGTCGGGGATTCTGCCAGCACGCTCTGCCCGCGGGCCATCACCGCTCGTCCTGCGGCTGCCACCGAGGAGAGGGCGCCGGAGGTGACGATGATCTGGTCCGGCCCGGTGGGCAAGCCTTTGCGGGTGTAGTAATCGGCCAGGGCCAGTCGCAGCGGTTCAATGCCCAGCGGGTAGTAGCCCATGGTGGCCGCGTACCGCGGCAATTGCTCCAGGGCCGTTTGGAACTCTTCCAGCATCCCCGTGGGTGCATTGGGTGCCGCGCAGGTGAGATCGAGTGCGGTGCTTCCCGGCATCGGCCCAAAACCACCCAGCGGCAAGGGCTCGGCTCCGCCCGCCACTGGTCCTCCGGGAATCTGAGCGATGGTGCCCGAGCCTTGGCGAGAACTGGCATAGCCGCTTTCGCGCAGTTCGGCGTAAGCGCGGGAGACCGTGGTGCGGCTCAAGCCCAGGCGGGCCACGGCTTCGCGTTCGCTGGGCAATACCGCGCCGTGCAGGATGCGGCCATTGGCAATAAGCGAGCGCAAGGTCTCAAAAAGCCACCGGTAGGCCGGCTGGGATGAGTCGGCCGTTCCGAGCATGCCGGCCAGCGCAGCTCCTGTGACGCGTCCCATAAGTCCACCTTTTCAAAATTGGCTCTTTTTTACATGGCCAATTTACCGGATTATTTTATTCATGACCATCACTAATCTGACTCCGCGCCAACAGCTCGCCAGCGGGCGATTGCCTTTGCGATTCTTTAACCTCTTTGCAGGCTTGTCGCTCTACGCCCTTGCGATGGCCATGATCATCCGGGCACAGCTGGGCGTGGATCCATGGGATGTGCTGCATCTGGGCATCGCCAACCACGTGCCGCTCTCGCTGGGCACCATCATCATCCTGGTTGGCGCACTGGTCCTGCTTGCATGGATCCCGTTGCGCCAGTGGCCAGGGCTGGGAACCATTGCCAACACGCTGTACCTGGGCATAGCGCTGGACTTCTTCCTGCGTTTTTTGCCATCAATCAATGGCCTTGGCTGGCAGATCCTGACCTTGGCGGTCGCAATCCTCATCAACGGATTGGGCGGGGCGCTCTACATTGGCAGCCACTTCGGCCCGGGTCCGCGTGATGGACTGATGACCGGATTGCATCTGCGCACCGGTCTTTCATTGCGGCTGATCCGCACCGCGCTGGAGCTGTCGGTATTGGGCATCGGATGGCTGCTGGGTGGTCCGGTGGGCCTGGGCACCGTGGCCTATGCAGTGCTCATCGGGCCGGCCACGCAGCTCTTTGTTGCACGTACCAGCGTGCGATTGCCGCAACAGCAATAACGGCAACATCTCGGGCAGTACTCGCGACAAACCCGCTTGCACAGGCAATACTGGAAATATGTTTGTCGTTGCGCTCAGCCCCCGGCCCCGCTCGGTTACCGATGTTGCCGACGCCAGCGAGCAATTATGGCATCAGCTCTCCCAGGTGGACACCCTCGCGCCCTTTACCGCGCTGAGCGGACAGCTGCTGCTGGGCGTGCCCAGGGATCCCGACGCCGCGGTGGATGCGCTGATGCGCGTGACAAGGTTGAACTTCTGCAATATCGGACTGGGCATCGGCAGCCTGTACGAGCCGGTACCCTCCGAGGCAGACCTGGTAGAGGGCAAGGCCGCACGCCGTGCGCTGGGCGCCCTCGAAGCGGCCAGCCATCGCGGCGAACGAGTGCCAATCTGCGTTTCCTCCGGCACCGATGAGATGGATGCCGAATTAGAAGGGCTGCTGCGCATGCTGGGCCAGTGGATCCGCACCAGGACCGAAGCCGAATGGTCAGTGGTGGATCTGCTGACCCCGGGAGTGCGCGGCCAGCAGAAAGCGGTGGCCGAGATCCTCGGCATCACCCCGCAGGCGGTGTCCGCCGCCATTGTGCGTTCCGGGTACAACGACGAGCTCGGCGCCCGGGCTGCGATCGCCCGGCTGCTGGAATTCACCGACCGGCTCTAGGGCACGGCAGGCAGCAGCCATTGTCCCTGCAATAGGGCTAGTCCTGGAGCAGCCCCTCGAGGATGATCGCCAAGCCGTCCTCGTCTACGCCTTCGGTCACCGCATCTGCCGCGTCCTTGACCTCGTCCGGGGCCTGGCCCATGGCCACGCCATGTCCGGCCCACTGGAGCATTTCGATGTCATTGCGGCCGTCGCCTACGGCCAGGGAATCTGCCAAATCAAACTCGAGGATCGCGCGCAGGCGCTCCAGGCCGCTGGCCTTGGTGGTGCCGTCGGCGGCGATATCCAGCCAAGCGGTCCAGCCGACCGAGTAGGTGACTCCGGACAAGCCCAGGCCTTGCACCGCATGGCCGAATTCTTCGGCGGTGTTATCGGTGGAGAACACCACAACACGCACGGCCTTGTTGCTCAGCAATTCGTCAAAATCGACCACCCTGGTTTCGGCGCCGAAGCTGGCATCGCCAAAAGCCTGGTTGGAAAGAAATTCGCCGCGCTCGTTTTCCAGCGCGTACTTGGCCTTGGGCAATTGCTTCCAGAGCGCCTTCAAGGCGACGGAAGGATCAAAGACTTCGCGGTGGATCACTTCGACGTCCCCGTCTGCCACCTTGGCCAGCACTCCGCCATTGCTGACGACCACATAGCCGTGGTCAATGCCCAGCTCTTCCATAACCGGAAGGGCGGCACCCAGGGAGCGTCCGGTGGAAATGACCACTTCATGGCCTTGCTCCACCACGGCCCGGGCAGCCTCGCGGACCCGCTGGCTCATCTGTCCCTGATGGTTGACGATGGTTCCGTCCACATCAAGGCAGATCATCAATTTCTGCTTATTCAGTCGGTCGTCGTTGCCGATCTTTGTCATAACTGTCATGGCTCAAGTTAACCATTGCCGCCGCAGTTTAGCGATGACCCACGGCACAGGTGCGCTTGAACAGCTGGTTAACTGCAGTTGCCGGCCACCCGCAAGGGGTGGCCGGCAACTAGCTAAACCTGGTTTTACTTGAGCACTTCAAGTCCGCCCAGGTATGGCTGCAGGGCCTTGGGCACGTTGACCGAGCCGTCGGCGTTCTGGTGGTTCTCCAGAATTGCCACGATCCAGCGGGTGGTAGCCAAGGTGCCGTTCAGCGTTGCCACCGCACGGGTCTTGCCCGGCTTTCCATCAACGATTTCGCGTTCGCGGATGTTCAGGCGGCGGGCCTGGAAGGTGGTGCAGTTCGAGGTGGAGGTCAGCTCGCGGTAAGCGTCCTGGGTGGGAACCCATGCTTCGCAGTCGAACTTGCGGGCAGCGCTCATGCCGAGGTCTCCGGCGGCGGTGTCGATCACCCGGTAGGGAAGTTCCATGCGGCCGAGCATTTCTTCTTCCATCGCCAGCAGGTTCTGGTGCTCGGCTTCGGCGTTCTCCACGCTGGTGTAGATGAACATCTCCAGCTTGTTGAACTGGTGCACGCGGATGATGCCGCGGGTGTCCTTGCCAGCCGAGCCGGCCTCGCGGCGGTAGCAGGAGGACCAGCCGGCGTAGCGAAGTGGACCTTCGGACAGGTCCATGATCTCGTCCGCGTGGTATCCGGCAAGGGCCACCTCGGAGGTGCCAACCAGGTACATGTTGTCGCGCTCGAGCTTGTAGATCTCGTCGTCGTGGGCCACGTCGAAGCCGGTGCCTTGCATGGTTTCGGGGCGCACCAGGGTCGGGGTGATCATCGGGGTGAACCCGCGCTCCAGGGCCACGTCCAGGGCCATGTTCATCATCGCGATTTCCAGCCGGGCGCCGATGCCCTTGAGGAAGTAGAAGCGCGAGCCGGAGACCTTGGCGCCGCGTTCCATGTCGATGGCGCCGAGCTTTTCGCCGATCTGCAGGTGGTCCAGCGGCTCGAAGCCCTCGGCCTTGAAATCGCGGATGGTGCCCACGTGCTTGACGACCGTGAAGTCGTCTTCGCCGCCGGCAGGAATGCCCTCGATGATCAAGTTCGGGATCAGGCGCTGCAGCTCGGTGCACTTGGCAGCGGCCTCATCGGACTGGGCCTGGGCGGACTTGACCGAAGCGGCCAGCTCCTTGACCTCGGCCAGCAGCGCGGAGCGCTCCTCCCCCTTGGCTTGGCCGACCTTCTTGGAGAACGCATTCTGCTCGGCACGCAGGCGTTCGTAGGTGGCGATGGTTTCACGACGTGCCGTGTCAGCTGCCAGCAGCTGGTCAATTAACGACTCGTCGGCACCGCGCGCGCGTTGCGAGGCACGGTACAAATCCGGATTTTCGGTGAGCATTTTAAGGTCGATCACACATAAAGCGTAGCAATCATGAGTACGATGAAAGCACTATGCAGACAAATCGTGTGATCGTTTTCGCTGCCGTGGCTGCCGCAGCTGCCGTCGCGGCAACCAGTTGGTACTCGGTGCGCAAGCTCTCGCACTACCGCTTGCCCTCGGCGCAAGAGCCGGTAGCGGCCGAACACGCCACCCCGGGCAAGGTGGCACTGGTCATCAATCCTTCCAAGTCAGGTGCGGAAGAAGCGCAGAAGGCCGTGGAGCGGGTTTGCGCTGAAGCAGGCATCGAAGCGCCACTGGTTCTGCACACCACCAAGGAGAACCCGGGCCAGGATGCGGCCCGGGAAGCCCTGGATGCGCAATGCGACACAATTATTGCCGCGGGCGGCGACGGAACGATTCGCGCCGTGGCAGAGGTGCTCGAAGGCACCGATGCCTCGTTGGGCATCCTTCCGCTGGGCACCGGCAACCTGCTCGCGCGCAATGTCGAGATCCCCATTGACGACCTGCACACCGCAGCACTGGTGGCAGTGCGGGGCATGGTGCGCCGAATCGATGTGGGGCACATGAAGCTGAAGCTGCTCGATGGCAGCGAGGCGGACCATGCGTTCCTGGTCATCGCCGGTGTTGGCACCGACGCGGATCTTTTCGACGACACCAATGAAGAGCTGAAATCCAAGGTCGGCTGGCTCGCCTACTCGGAGGCTGGCCTGCGCCAGCTGCCCGGCAAGCGCAAGAAGGTCAACTTCAAGCTGGACGGCGATGAGAACTGGCAGAACCGCAAGGTCCGCTCGGTGCTCTTCGCCAACTGCGGCAAGCTGCAGGGCCTGGACTTCGTCCCGGACGCCAAAATTGATGACGGCGTGCTCGACGCGGTCATCCTGTCTCCGCGCTCGGCCGCTGGCTGGATGTGGATTCTGCTCAAGACCGCCTTCCGGGCCAAGAACAAGATTCCGGTGATGAGCTTCTACCAGACCCCGGGCATCGCCCTTCGCTGCACCGAGCCGATGAATACCCAGATTGACGGGGACCCCACCGGCGAGGTCAATGAGCTGGAAGTCAGCGTTTCGCCCAGCGCGCTGCGCCTGCGCACCCCATAGCTGCGAACCCCGCCTGGACACAAAGTAGGCCCTGATGATCCCGCGAGGATGATCGGGGCCTTCGCGCACCTGCCTAGAACCGGTCGCGCAGCGACTGCACCCAGCTGCGGGCTTCGCTGAACGCGGCATCGGAATTGTGCGTATCAACAAAGGGCTCAACGCCCTGGGCCGCCGGGTAGGAACCGAGGAAACGCAGCTCCGGGGACAAGCGGTGCAACCCGGACAGGGCCGCGGCAACGCGTTCGTCGGCGACGTGGCCTTCAAAATCCACGGAGAAGAAGTACTGCCCCAGGCCTTCTCCGGTGGGACGCGATTCAATGCGCGAAAGGTTCACCCCGCGCGCGGTGAACTGCTCAAGGAGTTCCATCAGCGCGCCGGGACGGTCTTCGGGCAGCGGCATGATCAGCGTGGACTTGTCCACCCCGCTGGGCGCCGGGATCTTTCCCGGACGGGTGACCAGGATAAAGCGGGTGACCGCGCCGATGTTGTCCTCAACCCCGCGCACCAGCACGTTCAGTCTGCGCTCCTCGGCCACCAGCGGGTTGCAGATCGCCGCATCATGCCCTGGTTCATCATCGCCCAGAGCCACCGCGGCAGCCGCGGTGGAAGAGGCAGGGGTGAAGACGGCGCCGGGGATATTCGCCTCTGCCCACAAACGGCATTGCGCCCACGCGTGGCCGTGAGTGGAGACGAGCTTGATCTGGTCCAGCGAGTCGATGCCCGGGCGCACCGCCAGCACGAAGCTGATGGGCACCAGGATCTCGGCAATGATCTGCAGGGCCTGGCCTTGGGCGATGGCGTCCAGGGTGGCCGAAACGCCGCCCTCCACCGAATTCTCGATCGGCACCATCGCAGCGTCGACACTTCCATCGCGCACCATGGCCAGCGCGACATTCACATTTGCTGCGGGAATGCGCTGCGCTGCTTCAGCACCGGGAACCTGCAGCAGCGCCGACTCGGTGAAGGTGCCGGCAGGTCCCAGATAGGCGTATTTCATCGGACGGCCGGCTCCTGCCCGTTCTCCGATTCCATGGGCAATCCTGCTTCAATCCACGCGTCGGATCCGCCGGCAATGTTGAAAGCGGTGTGGCCCATGCCGGTGAGCCAGGCGGCGGCCTGCGCCGAACGCCCGCCGGTACGGCAGATCACGTAGGTGTCCACGTCCGGGTCCAGCTCGCCAACACGCTCGGGCAGGGTGCCGAGCACGATGTGGGTGGCACCGGTTGCGTGGCCTGCTTCCCATTCGAAGTCCTCGCGCACGTCAAGGATGAAGGCATCCTTCGGGACATCGTTGACCGAGACAGTTTCAAAATCGCTCACGGCTAGCATTCCTCACTTATAGGGTGTTTGCTTATAAGACTAGTCATTTCCTGCGTCGAAAGCCGACATGTTTCCCTCCAGCGCCTTGAAATTGCGAGACGATCTGGCCCGTGGCGAGATTTCCAGCCGCGAGCTCACCGAGCACTACCTGAACCGCATCGAGCAGCACAAGGATCTGGGCGCCTTTGTGCATGTGGCCGAGGACGCCATGGCGGCCGCGCGGGCCGCCGACGAGGCGCAGGCCCGAGGGAAGACCGGCCGGCTGCACGGGCTGCCCACCGCATTCAAGGACCTCAACGACGTCGCCGGAATGCCCACCACCTATGGGTCGGCCGCGGTGGATCATCCAGAAGCCACCCGCGACCACCCGCTGGTGGGGCGCTTGCGTTCCGAGGGCGTGGTCATCCTGGGCAAGACGCAGGTTCCGGAGTTCGGGCTGAGCAGCCATTCGGAAAACCTGGTGTCAGCGCCCTCGCGCAATCCCTTTGATCCCCAGCGCTCCTCTGGCGGCTCCTCGGGCGGGCAGGCCGCGGCGATCGCTGCCGGGATGATTCCGCTGGGCGCGGGATCCGATGGCGGCGGCTCCGTGCGGATTCCGGCCGCAGCTTGCGGACTGATCGGGCTCAAGCCCTCGCTGGGCCGGGTGCCCTCGGATGTGCTGGACGGATATGTTGATCCGCTGGGTGCGCCTAAGCTCGCGGTCTCCGGCCCGCTGGCCCATGATGCGCTGGATGCGGCCCTGCTGCTCGACGCGATGCGCGGAAAGGACCACTATCTGCCGTTGCTGCAGGGCAGCTACCCGCAGCGGCTGGACGGGTTGAACATCGGATTCAGCACCCTCTCGCCCTTTGAATCGGTGTACGACATCTCGCTCTCCCCCGAAGCACGCACCGCCTTTGAGCGCGGCCTTGAGCTGCTCGGGCAGCGCCACCGGGTGCAGCCAGCCCGGCTGGACTACGCCTCGGACTATCCAGAAAGCTTCGCTACGGTGTGGACCAACGGGCTGAAGGACGTGCCAGTGAATGACGAGTCCTTGCTGGGCGAGCTGGCCAGGGATTACCGCCGCCGCGCAGCCGGGCGGTCGCTGGAACAAAATTTGCAGGCGGGTTCACGGCTCAAGCAGATCGCTGCCGATTTTGTGCGCCAGTGGTCGGCCTATGACGTGATTGCCACCCCGGCCATGGCGAGCATTCCACCGCTGGTCGGGCACTATACACAATCCACGGCAGATCGCGATTATATGTTGCAATGCCAGTACACCCCGTACACCTCCATGGTGAACGTCGCCTCAGTCGCTGCCATCACCATCCCGGTCACGACCACCAGTGGCGGATTACCCATGAGTATTCAGCTGATTTCCCCGCGTTCCGACGAGGGGCTCCTGCTCGCGCTGGCGGCCCAGATGCAGATGTGAGCTTTCCCATATAAGTAGGTACTCGGGTAGGCAAAAGCGAAAAATATTACGTATGTCTACTGCAACAACGAGCACTTCCAGCACCGGAAGGACCTTCTTCGGTCACCCCGGTGCGCTCGCAAGCCTGTTCAGCGTGGAAATGTGGGAGCGATTCTCCTTCTACGGCATGCAGGGCTTGCTGGCTTACTACATGTACTACTCGGCCACCGAGGGTGGCCTGGGGATGGACCAGGGCCTGGCCCTGTCGCTGGTCGGCGCCTACGGCGGCGCTGTCTACCTCTCCACCATCCTGGGCGCATGGCTCTCGGACCGGCTCTTCGGCTCCGAGCGCGTGCTGTTCTTCTCGGCCATCGCCATTATGCTCGGCCACATCGGCTTGGCACTGCTGCCAGGCTACATCGGCCTGATCGTTGGCCTGATCCTGGTCGCGGTGGGATCCGGCGGCCTGAAGGCCAACGCCGTGGCCCTGGTTGGTTCGCTCTATGCCAAGGATGATCCCCGCATTGATGCCGGCTTCTCCCTGTTCTACATGGGCGTGAACATCGGCGGGCTGATCGGCCCGCTGCTCACCGGCTGGCTGCAGGTTTCCTTCGGCTTCCACATTGGCTTCGGCGCCGCCGCCATCGGCATGGCTATTGGCCTGGGCATCTACACTGCCGGACGCAAGAAGCTTCCTGCCGGCGGCAACATCCCGAACAATCCGCTGCCTGCCGCCGAGCGCAAGCGCTACGTGGTCATCTTCGCCGCCGTGATCGTCCTGATCATTGCCGCCTTCGCCAGCAAGATCGTGACCCCGGAGAACCTGGCAAGCACCATCGCCTACGTGGTCATCGCCGCTTCGATCATCTACTTCGCACTGATCCTGCGCAGCAAGAAGGTCGATGCGACCGAACGCAAGCAGGTCTGGGCATTCATTCCGTTCTACATCGGCTCGGCCGCCTTCTGGGCACTGTTCCAGCAGCAGTTCACCTTCATCGCCGCCTACTCGGATCAGCGCCTGGACCGCCACTTGGGCAGCTGGGAAATGCCGCCGAGCTGGGTCACCTCGATCAACCCGGTGTTCATCATCATCTTTGCCGGCATCTTCGCGGCCCTGTGGACCAAGCTGGGCAAGCGCCAGCCGCACACCGCCATCAAGTTCGGCTTGGCACTGGTCATCGTGGGTGCTGCATTCCTGTGCTTCATCCCGCTGGAATCTTTCGCCAAGACCCCGCTGCTGGCCCTGGTGGGCATCTTGCTGCTGTGCACCTTCGCCGAGCTGCTGCTCTCGCCAGTAGGCCAGGCAATTGCCACCAAGCTGGCTCCGGCCGCATTCGGCACGCAGATGATCGCGCTGTTCTTCTTGTCGGTATCCCTGGGCACCACCCTGTCGGGCGTGCTGGCCGGGTACTACACCCCGGGCAACGAGATCCCCTACTTCATCGCCATGGGCGGCACCGCCGTCGTCGTGGGCGTAGCCATGATGGCTGCAACCCCGGGGCTGAAGAAGCTGATGGGCTCGGTTCACTAGAGCGCGGCTCAAATGAGCAATGGCTGGTCCCGTTCGGGGCCAGCCGTTGTTGTCTGCGGGAAGATCCTGCGCGGTTTTGAGCTTATGAGTAGGTCATATTCTCGTAATAGGAATAATCCCCGTATTCGGAACCGATGAACCAGATGAACCAGATGATCACCGCGTAGGCGACTATGGCTAGGGCCAATCCGATCCACGAGGTGATCAGGCCGGCTATGGCCAAACCCCTGGATTGCGGTTCGCGGCGTAAACCGAGGTGCCCCGTAATGACTCCGGCCAGCGGAACGAGGATAATGGCAGCAAAGCCCAGCATCGACAAGATGCCCAGCACGAGGGAAGCCACGGACAATCCTGTGGGCTCTCTCGGTGGCTGGTAGGGATTTTGCGGATACTGGTAGTAGCTCACAACTACTATTCTTCTATGAATTCGCATAAAGCGCATCAACCTGAGAGGCAATCTGTGGCACACCTTCGAGCCGGACAACCAGCCAACGAATCTGACCTGATCAATCTTCAGGAGGTGCTCGATGCCTACAGCAGCATCATTCCTTCCAGCGACAACCCCGACCAGGCAGTCATCTTTGGCACCTCGGGGCACCGCGGCACCTCGCTGAACGGCACCTTCAACGAGGCGCATATCGCCGCCATCACCCAGGCCGTGGTGGACTACCGCGTCGCAGCGGGGATCACCGGCCCAATGTATGTGGGCAAGGACAGCCACGCGCTCTCGGACCCTGCCTACCAGACCGCCCTCGAAGTCCTGGCAGGCAACGGCATCGAGGTTCTCGCCGACGACGGGCTGACCCCTACCCCGGCGGTTAGCCACGCAATCCTGGTGCACAACGCCAAGGGCGGCGATCAGGCGGACGGCCTGATCATCACCCCATCGCACAACCCGCCAACCGACGGCGGCATCAAGTACAACCCGCCCCACGGCGGCCCGGCAGAATCCGAAATCACCGGTCCGATCGCCGCACGCGCCAATGAGCTGCTGGCCAACGGGCAGATCAAGCGGGGCGAAGCCGCCGCAACGCCTTTCGACTTCCGCGAACTGTACATTGCCGATCTGGCTGAGGTCATCGACTTCAAGGTCATCGCCGAATCGGGCATCTCCATCGGCGCCGACCCGCTGGGCGGGGCTTCGGTGCACTACTGGGGTGAAATCGGACGCCGCTACGGCTTGAACTTGGAAGTCGTCAACGAGAGCGTCGACCCGCGCTTCGGCTTCATGACCTTGGATAAAGACGGCAAGATCCGCATGGACTGCTCCTCGGCGCACGCCATGGCATCCTTGGTAGCCAACCGCGAAAAGTACGACATCGCCACCGGCAACGACGCGGATGCAGATCGCCACGGCATCGTCACCCCGGATGCCGGGTTGATGAACCCGAACCACTTCCTGGCTGTGGCCATCGACTACCTGCTGACCCATCGCGGGAACTGGCCGGAAGATGCCGAGATCGGCAAGACCCTGGTCTCCTCGGTGCTCATCGACAAGGTAGTGGCCTCCCACGGCCGGACCCTGCGCGAGGTGCCGGTGGGCTTCAAGTACTTCGTTGAACCACTGGCCTCGGGCAAGGTGGCCTTCTGCGGCGAGGAGTCCGCGGGAGCAAGCTTCCTGGACTTGTCCGGCAAGGCCTTCAGCACCGACAAGGACGGGCTGATGCTCGCCCTGCTGGCCAGCGAGATGCGCGCCGTCACCGGCAAGAGCCCCAGCCAGCTGCACGCGCAGCTGGTGGAGCGCCACGGTTCGAGCTTCTATGACCGCTTCGATGCCCCGGCAAACCGCGAGCAGAAAGCCGTGCTCTCCAAGCTGGATCCCTCGATGGTCTCCGCCACCGAATTGGCGGGGGATGCGATCACCGCAAAGGTGACCGAAGCAGCCGGTTTCGCCATTGGCGGCCTGAAGGTCTCCAGCGAGCACGCATGGTTCGCGGCACGTCCTTCGGGCACCGAGGACATCTACAAAATTTATGCAGAGTCGACAAAATCACCCGAGCATCTGCAGCAGGTGCTCGCAGAAGCTCGGGTGATTGTTGATGCTGCCCTAGCTGGCTAGTTCAGCTTCGCGGTCCATGGGTCGATGGCCTCGGCTGGCTGCTTGCGGGTAGCCAGCCAGTGGCCCAGCCACAGCAAGAGGAAGATCGGAAGGCCGACGTAGCTTGATGCCATCTGCAGCAGGTTGCCGTCTATGACCGCCTGGTAATTCTGGCCGGCGATAACAACCAGCAAGATCACAAAGGCGAGAATTGGGCCCAGCGGGAACAATGGCGCCTTGTACGGAAGGTCGGCTAGATCCTGGCCGCTGGCCACGTACGCCTTGCGGAATTGGTAATGGCTCACCGCAATCCCCACCCAGGCGATAAACCCGGACAGGCCGGACACGTTCAGCAGCCAGGTGTAGGCCTCGCCCTGGCCGATAATTGCCGTCAGGAATCCGAAAAGTCCTACTGAGGCGGTCAAGAGCATGGCCGGCACGGGGACGCCGCGCTTGTTGAGGCGTCCAAAAATCTTCGGCGCCTTCCCATCCTTGGCCATGGAGTAAAGCATGCGCGCAGAGGCATATAGGCCCGAGTTGCCTGCCGAAAGAATGGCCGAGAGGATTACTGCGTTCATCAATGCCGCAGCGAAGGCGATGCCCGCGCGCTCGAAGACCAGGGTGAATGGCGAGGTGGCAATGTCCGATGCCTCGGATGAGAGCAGCGATGGATCCAGATACGGGATCAACATGCCGATGACAAAGATGGCACCGATGTAGAAGAGCATGATGCGCCAGAAGATCGTCTTGATGGCTTTCGGAACATCGCGCTGGGGGTTTTCCGCTTCACCAGCAGCTACACCAACCAGCTCGGTGCCCTGGAAAGAGAATCCAGCGATCATGAAGACCGAGACGATGGACAGCCAACCGCCGACAAATGGCGCATCGCCTTCGGTCCAGTTGCCGAAGCCAGGCGAGGTGCCGCCGATGATTCCGAAGATCATCGCAAAGCCGCAGACCAGGAAAACGATCACGGTGATGACCTTGATTGCCGCCAGCCAGTACTCGCCCTCGCCAAACGCCTTCGCTGACATGGCGTTGAGTCCGGTCAGCAGCACCAGGAAGATCGCCGCCCAGATCCAGCCCGGAACATCCGGAAGCCAATAGGACATCACGATGCCGGCCGCTACCAGCTCGGCGGCAACGGTAATCGCCCAGTTGAACCAGTAGTTCCAGCCAATCGCGAAGCCGAAGTGCCGGTTAACGAAAACGGTGGCATAGGTCTGGAATGAACCTGCCACCGGAAGCCGCGCACTCATCTCGCCCAGGGACTGCATCAGCAGCAGCACCATCATGCCAATCAGGGCGTAGGCCACCAGCGCGCCACCGGGGCCAGCTTCAGAGATCGTGCCGCCGGACGCGACGAATAGTCCGGTACCAATTGAGCCGCCAATGGCAATCATCTGCATATGGCGAGCTTTGAGGCCACGCTTCAGGCCGTCCTGCGACGGTGCGGGCTCAGTCATGCGTTACATCTCCTGATGCCTAGAAATTTCCAACCTTTCAATCCAAGCACCCTGAGCAGTCTCATAGCTATGAACCGCGCTACAGTAAGCGATCAATAATCTTTCGCTTGGCCCACGAATATGGAGGATAAATTGCGCTCAGGGTGTCCACCACCGTGGTTTTGTTGAGTTCTGAACGCATCTGCGAAAGCCGGTCAAAGCCATGCTTGCCGTGATACGACCCCATTCCGCTGGCCCCCACCCCGCCAAACGGCAGGGTGGGAATGACCATCTGGGCCAGCGGAGCGTTGTGCACGATGGCCCCGGCGCGAACCCTGTCCGAGAAAATCGACTGAAGCCGAGGGCTCTCGCTCATGAGGTATGCGGCCAGCGGCGATGGGCGCCGGGCAATGAACTCCAGCGCTTCTTCGAAGGTTTCGACCTCGATGATTGGAAGGATCGGACCGAAGATCTCCTCGGTCATCAAGGTGCCGCCAAGGTCCACGTTGCGCATGATGGTCGGGGCGATGCGCAGGGTTGCTTCGTCATACTCACCGCCGAACACCACCTCGCCCTGTTCCATCATGGCCAGCAAGCGCTCAAAATGCTGGTGGCTGGCAATCCTGCCAAAGTCCGGGTGGGTGATTGGCTCCTTGCCGTAGAAACCGGAGATGGCCTGGCCCAACCGGTTAATCAATGGCGTGGCATCGCCGATGCACAGGATGTAGTCCGGTGCGACGCAGGTCTGGCCGGCATTCATGAACTTCGCGTAGGCCAAGCGCTTGGCGGTGGCCAGCGAGTGGTTGTCAACGACGGCCGGGGACTTGCCCCCGAGTTCCAAAGTGGTGGGAGTCAGGTGCTGGGCGGCTGCCATCGCGACGATTTTCGCAACCCGCTCCCCACCGGTGTAGAAGATGTGGTCCCAACGTGCTGCCAGCAATTCGGAGGCGGTATCCGCACCGCCTTCGATGACCGCGAAGACCCGCTCGTCCAGATAGAGCGGGAGGAACTTGGCCAGGGCCCCCGAGGTGGCCGGGGCGAGTTCCGAGGGCTTGAGAACCGCGGCGTTGCCAGCGGCAATGGCGGCAACCAGCGGCGCGAGCACCAGCTGCAGCGGGTAGTTCCATGCGCCAATAATCAAGACCACGCCCAAGGGTCGCGGCTCGATCTTCGCGATGGCCGGCTGGAGCGCCAGCGGCACCTTCACGCCGGTGCTGTCCATCCATTCGGCCAGATGCCTCAGCGCAAAATCGATTTCGGCGCGCACCACGTCGACCTCGGCAAATTTGGCTTCGGTGGGGCTCTTTCCGAGGTCGTCATTCAGTGCCTGCACAAAGTCGTCAAGATGCTCTTCGAGCATCTTCTCCAGCGCGCGCAATTGCTGGATCCGGAAGCGGCGCGGGTGGGTGATGCGGGTGTCGGCAGAACGGCGCAAATGGCTCAGAACCGTGGCAATTCGTGAAGGATGCTCGTCCACCGGAGGGGCGGAATCGCCGACCGGCTCGGGCAACGGAGTGGAAGTAAACAGACCCATGATTTGAGCGTACGTCACCAAACGGAAATTCCATCGATTAATGCGCCGAAGGATTCATTATGTATCAACTGTTTGATACATTAATTATCACCGAGGAGGCACGATGGCATCTCTATCAACACAATTCGGCACATTTGCCGTAGCGGCGCTGGTTGTTTATTTCTTATTGCGGGCATTCGGTCGTGCTAAGAACGGTGAACTGCTCAGAAGCGCACGACAGCACGCATTGTGGTGTGCAATCATCGGCTACTTTGCCACTGCCTCAAGCAATTGGTTCGGCGAAGCCGTGGACGTGCCCATAAGCGATCAAAGTAATCTCGATGTTGCGATGGGCATTGCTTCAGCAGCCACCCCTGGCCTGTGGGTCGCTTTCATCTATGTCGCCAGCCAGTACACCTGGCCACGCCGGTTGAAGCCGCTGCGCACCGCGACTCTTGCCCCACGTTCCTTGACGAGCCCGATACCCAAGAAGCTCGTTGCAGCAACGCTGGTTGTTCTGATCCTGGCCTGCGTGACGGTTTACTCTGTTCGAGACGTCGCAGCCATTGCACCATTGCCAGAGACTGAAATCAGTGCCGATGATTACTCCTACAGCAATCCTTCGCAGGACGGATTGCGTGCTGCCGGAGAGATCCTTCCTTACCTCTACGTGAGCTTCGGAATCCTCGCATTGGCTGCAATCGTAGCTTCCATTGTCATTCTTAGGCGTCGGCCACTTCCGGGAATCTCCGAGCACAATAACCGGCTGTTGCGCACCATCTGGCTGAACCGCCTCTACCGCACCGTTGCCGTATCGCTGGCGGTACAGGCGGGAGAGGCCCTGCACTACAAGGCGCGCTGGTTCCACAACGAGTCCACACGCTACATTGATGGATCAGGTGCGGGGATCGAGTACATGGATAGCATGTACAAAATCGGCAACAACCTGGACTGGACGGCGAACTACGCTGTCCTGGGCATTTCGGTCTTGATGCTTTTCTGGCGACCGCCGACGAACTTTGAAAATCTCCCGCGGGCAAAACGCACCGGGTTCAGCAGGCTGCGCGATCAGCTGTTCTCCCTGCAATACGCGACAGCCCTGCTCATGTTCGTTGCCATTTTCATCGCATGGCCGAATTTGCCTGTCAGCGATGACTACAAGTTGCCTACCGGCGAGCGCGAGACTTGGATGCTGGTGTTGTTCACCAGTGCCGCAGTGTTCTACCTTGCGTTGAATGCGCTTTACCTCGGGTACGCGAACGTGGTTTCACGGCAGATTTCTGCCGCTCCCAAGCATTCGGCAAGGTTGCCCATGTCGCCTTATATTTGCGCCGGATTGCTCATAGTTGCGTGCTTGTACTTCTTGCTCTTTCCCCCGTTGGACTACTTATGGGGTTTCGTTGCGCCAAGCAAAGTGGTTGTCATTGCCCTGGTAGTCCTGCTCGTCCTCGCACATCTGGGATTTGCCTGGTTCGCGCGTAGATCCATTATCCCGTGGAACGTTACGGCCGCTGAAGAAATCTGGTACCGGAGGGTTTTAGAACTGCGTTCCCTGCGAGCGGTCACAAGTACCGTCGCGGCCATGCTGGTTGTCGGCTACGAGTTTCCGGTCCGCCTGGATCTTCTTGCCATCATGATCTTCTGCATTCCGGCGGTCATATTCCTCGAACGCCCCATGGACAGCGAAGCAAGGTCCTTGCAGAGGTCAACGTCCGCATGAGCACACAGATCAGTGTGGACCTTGAGGCAGCCACCGCACCCTATGAGCAGATCCGCTCGCAGATTGCCGCGCTCATCAACCTTGGCGAGTTGGCGCCGGGCAACCGATTGCCGACCGTCCGAGCGCTGGCCACGGACTTGGGGGTTGCAGCCGGAACGGTGGCTCGCGCCTATAAGGAGCTGGAAGCCGAAGGGCTGATTTCCTCGAGGCGCCGCGCAGGCACCATAGTGAGCGAACGACCCGGATCTGTTGATACCCACGAAGACCTGGTGGCCGCGGTGGACCAGCTGTGGAAATTGGCGGCGGCGCAGCATGTTGACGCCGCGACGCTCAAGGCATTGGTGGCACGACGCGAACCCTGAGGATTTGTTCTGGGCACCCCTTCTGCGTACTCTCTAAATCAGTGACACGGGGTGCCGGAGAAGCCGACTGAGATGAAACCCGTCGAACCTGATCTAGTTCACGCTAGCGGAGGGATGTCGCATGACTCTGCCTATCGTTGCCCAAAAATACCGGCAACGCTCCCCCTTGGTTTTTTGCCTGACGAATACTGTCGTCACCAACTTCACCGCCAATGTCCTTCTTGCCTCCGGCGCATCGCCGGCGATGACCAACCTGCCCGGAGAGGCCGGAGGGTTTGCCGCCATGGCTTCCGCGGTACTGGTGAATCTGGGCACTCCAAGCACCGAGCAAATGGTTGCCATGGAGGAAGCGGTCCTCTCGGCGAGCGCGGCTGGCACCCCCTGGGTATTGGATCCGGTAGCCGTGGGCGCCCTTTCGGTGCGCACCGATTTCGCACGACACATTGTGCAGCAGCGTCCGGCCTTGATCCGCGGCAATGCCTCGGAAATCCTGGCCTTGGCGGGCAAGGATTCCAGCGGCCGAGGTGTTGATGCAGCAGATACCGTGCAGGCAGCCCTGGACGCCGGACGCGAATTGGCCAAGGAGCACGGGTGCGTTGTTGCCATCTCCGGTGAAGCGGACGCCATCATCGACGCGAACCGCACCGTGCTGGTGCATACCAACGGGATCGGGTTGACCAGGATCACCGGTGGAGGATGCGCGCTGGGCGCCTTCAACGCGGGCATGCTCGCAGTGCACGAGGACCCCTTTGACGCAGCCATCGCTGCCCACGGATTCTATGGCCTCGCCGCAGAAAAGGCGCTGGCGGCAAGCAGCGGTCCGGGGAGTTTTGCCGTGGCCTTCCTTGATGCCCTGGCCGCCACCGAACCTGAAGAACTACAGAATTTGAAGTACGAGGAATTGAACCATGGATAATATCGGCGCATACCTGGTAGCCAACACCGCTAGCTGCACGCCACGCACCACCCTGGAAGTCATCGAAGGGGCGGTGGCCGGCGGCATCGAGTGGATCCAGCTGCGGGCCAAAGACGAGACCGCGCGCGAATTCTTCGAACTGGCCTGCGCCGCGACCCGCCTCACCGAAGGCAAGGCGAAGTTGCTGATCAATGACCGGATCGACGTGTTCTTGGCGGCCCGCGCGGCCGGGGCAGCGGTCAGTGGAATCCACATCGGCCAGAAGGACATCCCGGTGCGCCTGGCACGCCAGATCATGGGCGAAGGCATCATCGGCTTGAGCGCTTCCACCGATGCCCAGCTGGCGCAGGCCAACCTCGATGCCGAGGCGATCGACTACTTGGGGGTCGGCGCAGTGCGTGCCACTCCAACCAAAAAGGACCACCCAACCCCGATTGGGCTGGACGGTTTTGCCCGCGCCGCATCGCGGACTTCCCTGCCCTGCGTAGCCATCGGGGCGATCACCGCGCAGGATGCCAGCGCCATCCGCGCAGGCGGCGGAGCCGGCTTGGCCGTGGTCCGCGCCATCTGCAATGCCGACGACCCGCAAGCTGCCAGCGGGCAGCTGGTGGCAGCGTGGGCGGCAGCGCAGTGAAAAACATTCTCTCCATTGCCGGCTCCGACCCCTCCGGTGGCGCAGGAATCCAAGCGGACCTGAAGGCCATTGCCGCCAACGGCGGCTACGGCATGTGCGTGATCACCGCGCTGACCGCGCAGAACACCCTGGGCGTCAGCGCGGTACAGGCCATCGATGGCGAGTTTGTGCTCGCTCAGCTCAACGCGATCAGCGCCGACGTCCAGATCGATGCCATTAAAATTGGCATGCTGGCCAACGAGGAGATCATCCGCGCCGTCAACGGATGGCTGGATACCGTGGATGCCCCGGTGGTACTGGATCCGGTCATGGTAGCCACCAGCGGGGACCGGCTCCTGGAAGATGAGGCGGTGCTCGATTCCCTGTTGGACCGCGCTTCGGTGATCACGCCCAATCTGCTGGAGCTGGCAAGCTTGCTGCGCGAGCCGGCAGCGGCCGACTGGCCGCAGGTCCTGGAACAGGCCCGGCGGCTGGCTGCCAAGCATGATGCACTGGTCCTGGCCAAGGGCGGGCATCTGGCCGGGGACCTGTGTCCCGATGCGCTGGTTTCCGCCCAGGGAGTATTGGCCGAGTTCAGCAACCAGCGCCACCACACCAAGAACACCCACGGCACCGGATGCACCCTGTCCAGCGCCCTGGCGACGATCTATGCATCGGGCGGCGACTGGGCCAGCGCGCTGGAACAGGCCAAGGCCTATCTGTTCCGCGCCATCGGAGCTGCCGATGAACTCAACGTCGGCCGCGGGCATGGCCCGGTGAACCACTTTGCCCACTTCTTCAGCGAAGCTGATCCGATGGATCAGTGGTGGCAGCAGATCCACGAGCTGCGCGGCTCCATCGACAACCTGGAGTTCATTGCCCAGCTGGCCGACGGCACGCTGGACCCAGCGGACTTTGAATACTATTTGGCGCAGGACGCGCTGTACCTGCAGCGCTATGCCCAGGTGCTGGCCGAAGCCAGCGCATTGGCCCCGGATCTTGACGCGCAGCGCTTCTGGGCCGGCTCCGCCCGGGAAATCCTGGAAGGCGAGCTGCAGCTGCATCGCAGCTACCTGGCCGAAGGGACCGCCAATCCCAGCGCCATCACATTGAACTACGTGAACCACCTGGCCGCTTCCAAGCGCAGCTACGCGGAGCTGATCGCCGCAATCCTGCCGTGCTATTGGCTGTACCAGGATATCGGCAAGCGCCTGGCCTCAGCCAACCATCCAGCGCACCCGTACAAGCAGTGGCTGGTGACCTATGCGTCGGAGGAATTCGATCTAGCCACCGAGCGCGCCATCGACATGGTGCGCGTCGCGTGGAAGCAGGCCGACGTCGATCTGCGCGAGCGGATGCGGCTGGCCTTCGTGCGATCCTCCGAACACGAGGTGGCCTTCTTCGATCAGGCACGGCGGAACCGAGTAGAATTCTCTACGGCCTGAAACGCGCGGGCCACGATCTGGAGGATTGCATGAGCTGGAGCATTCACGGCAACGGAAAGACCATCACCCCGGGCGAAGTTGTTGCCCCGGAAGAACGTCTGCACTGGCCGCAAACCATTTCCATTGGCGCCCAGCACATCCTGGCGATGTTCGGCTCCAGCATCCTGGTCCCGACCCTGACCGGTTTCCCGGTGACCACCACCTTGCTGTTCACCGGCTTGGCCACGATCATCTTCTTGCTGATGACCAAAAACAAGGTCCCCAGCTACCTCGGCTCGTCTTTTGCGATGATCGCTCCGGTCATCTCCACCACCCAGTCGCACAGCATGGCTGGCGCGCTGGGCGGCATCGTGATGACCGGTGCGCTGCTTTTTGCGGTGGGGCTGATTGTCCAGGTGACCGGCACCGGATGGATCCACTCCTTGATGCCGCCGGTGGTCATGGGCACAATCGTTGCGCTGATCGGCTTGAACCTGGCCAGTGCGACCCTGGCGCCCATGACCGATTTCCCGCTGACCACCTTCTTGACGGTGATCTTCACGGTGCTGGCCACGGTGGCCTTCAAGGGCCTGCTGGGGCGCCTGTCAATTCTGGTGGGCCTGGTCCTCGGCTACCTGCTGGCTTTGGTCCAGGGCCAAGTTGATTTCAAGGCCGTCCACGCTGCCGACTGGGTGGGCCTGCCGCAATTCACCACTCCAACCTTCCACTTTGATACCGCGCTGATGTTCCTGCCAGCCGTGTTCGTCCTGATTGCCGAGAATATCGGGCACGTGCGCACCGTGGGCGTGATGACCGGGCGGGACCTCTCGAAGTTCAATGGCCGCGCGTTGATGGCCGATGGCGCTGCCAGCGTCGTTGCCGGGCTCGGTGGCGGTTCGGCCACCACCACCTACGCCGAGAACATTGGCGTGATGGCCGCGTCCCGCGTGTACTCCACTGCCGCCTACTGGGTGGCGGCCATCGTGGCCATGGCTTTGGCCTTCTTGCCGAAGTTCGGCGCTTTGGTGGGCACCATTCCGGCGGGTGTCATCGGCGGCCTGGGCATTGTCCTGTACGGCATGATCGGCATTGTCGGCGCCCGCTTGTGGATCGAGGCGAAGGTCGACTTTGGCAACCCGATCAATTTGATGACCGCAGGCACCGGGCTGATTATCGCGATTGCCGTGACCAGCGATATCTCCTTCGGCCAGTTCCAGCTCGGCGGCATCGCGCTGGGCTCGATCGCCACCTTGGTGGTGTTCCATTCGATGCGCGCGGTGGCCAAGCTGCGCGGCAATGACCTCGCCGGGAACCCGAGCGAATCCTGAGATTTTTAAAAAAATTTTTTCGGCCGGCCGGTGCTGCGACTTTGCTCGTGGCACCGGCCGGCCTTTTTTGTGCAATCCCCCGCTGGTTAGGCACGAGGCGTAGTGGCCCGAAAGGCATTCTGGGTGAATCTTGTAAGGACTCCTTCCAAAATGTGATTGTTATCCCACCAAAAACTGAAAATTACCGATTTCCGCCCCGGCCAAATCGGATAGCATGGCTGATTGTGACTGCGACAACATCAGACGGAAAACTCTCCGCGCGACTCATCTTCATCGCCCTCGGGGCGGCACTGGGTGGGTTCGTTTTTGGATATGACTCATCAATCGTTAACGGCACCGTAGACGCTGTCGAGCACGAATTCGGGCTCAACGCGGTAACTATCGGTTTCACTGTTTCCTGCGCCTTGCTGGGCGCAGCTCTGGGCGCATGGGTAGCAGGTGTGGTCTCCGAACGCGTGGGACGCGTGCGCACCATGCTCTTCGCCTCCATTCTCCTGGCCATCTCGGCCATCGGCTGCGGCCTGTGCTTCAGCGCCGCCGACCTCATCGTATGGCGCATCGTTGGCGGCATCGGCGTCGGCTTCGCTTCGGTGATCGCTCCCGCCTACATCGCCGAGGTCTCCCCGGCAGCCCACCGTGGACGCCTGGGCACCATGCAGCAGATGGCCATCGTGCTGGGCATCTTCGTGGCCTTCCTGGTCAGCGCGCTGCTGGTCTTCGTCATGGGTTCGGCCGACGCCACCGGCTGGTTCGGCCTGGCGGCGTGGCGCTGGATGTACCTCTCGCTGCTGGTGCCAGCGGTGCTCTACGGCGTGCTCTCGCTGCGCCTGCCCGAATCCCCGCGCTACCTCGTTGAGCGCGGCCGCTACGTGGAAGCCGCCGCTGTGCTGACTCGTGACATGGGCATGAACGCTGGCGCGGAAACCGAGAAGAAGATCGAAGAAATCCGTGCCACCGTGCACGTGGAACGCCGCCAGAAGTTCAGCGACCTGCTGGGCCGCTTCGGCTTCCACCCGCTGGTCTGGGTTGGCATCCTGCTCTCGGTCTTCCAGCAGTTCGTCGGCATCAACGTGATCTTCTACTACTCCACCACGCTGTGGAAGTCGGTGGGCTTCGCCGAATCGGACTCCTTCACCATTTCGCTGATCACCTCGGTGACCAACGTGGTGGCCACCATTGTGGCCGTCCTGCTGATCGACGTTCTGGGACGCAAGCTGCTGCTGACCATCGGCTCGGCCATCATGACCTTGTCACTGGGCATGATGGCAGTGGCCTTCGCGCAGTCGGTCACCATCGATGGCGCGGTCTCGCTGCCAGGCAGCTGGGGCATCATCGCCCTGGTGTCGGCCAACCTGTTCGTGGTCGGCTTCGGCGCGACTTGGGGTCCGGCCGTCTGGGTTCTGCTCGGCGAGATCTTCCCGAACTCCATCCGCGCAATGGCCCTCGGTGTGGCTGCTGCCGCGCAGTGGATCGCCAACTTCGTCGTTTCCACCACCTTCCCGGCGCTGGCCGATGCAGGCCTGGCACTGGCATACGGCATCTACGCCGTGGCTGCGCTGCTGTCCTTGATCTTCGTGATCTTCATGGTCAAGGAGACCAAGGGGCGCACCCTGGAAGACATGAAGCTGTAAAGCGGCAACGCTCGCAACTGGACTGCGGCGAGGCGGTGCGGAATCATCAGGTTCCGCACCGCCTCGCCATTTAACGCCGCGCGGGCCTACCAGGCCTTGCGGGGCACGTCGACCCCGGCCTCGCTCTGCACCTCGAGGACCTTGTCCAGGCTCGGGCGGCCTTCGCGCACCGGCCCCTGATCGGCCAGCTCGACCACGACGCGGCCGCCCGGAACCAGGTCCACCTGCTCCCCGCGCACCCAGATCGGGCGCGAGTGCGCGCCCTCAAGGGTGAAGGCGATGCTGGTTCGTTCCAGGCGCACCGCAATGCGCATGCCATGCCAGGCCAGGCTGAAGCTGATCGAGCGCCAGGCTTCGGGCAGGCGCGGATCAAAGCAGAGCCGGTCATCGTCATCACGCAAGCCGGCAAAGCCATAGATCAGCCCGGACCAGACGCCACCGGTGGAAGCCACGTGCACGCCGTCCCCGGTATTGCCATGCAGATTCTGGAGATCCACATTCAGCGCGTGCTCGAAGTACTCCCAGGACAGCTCTCGGTACCCGACCTCGGCAGCCAAAATGGACTGCACGGTCGCCGACAACGTGGAGTCGCCGGTGGTCAGCGGGTCATAGTAGTTGAAATCGGCAAGCTTCTGCTCGGCGCTGAAGTCGCTGGAGCGCAGCCACAGGGCGAGCACCGCATCGGCCTGCTTGATGACCTGGAAGCGGTAGATCACCAGCGGGTGGTAATGCAGCAGCAAGGGGCGCTTGTCCGGGCCGGTATTGGCCAGGTCCCACACTTCGCGGTTCAGGAAGTGCTCATCCTGCGGGTGGATTCCCACGGATTCCGAATACGGAATATGCATGCAGTCAGCGGCCTTGAGCCACAGGGCGATTTCGCCGTCGCTCAAATCCAGCTTGCTGGCCAGCTTGGCGTACTCCTCGGGCCGCTGCTGCGCGAGCTCGAGCAGCAGCTGGGCGCTGCGGCGCAGATTAAAGCGGGCCATGACATTGGTGTACAAGTTGTCATTGACCACCGCGGTGTACTCGTCCGGGCCGGTGACCCCATGGATGTGGAAGCGCTCATTGCCTTCTTGGCCGCGCCAGAAGCCCAGCGACGCCCACATGCGGGCGGTTCCCGCCAGGATTTCGGCGCCGCCAGCGAGCAGGAACTCGTCGTCCTCCATCACGCTCAGATAGCGGTTGAGCGAATATACGACGTCGGCGTTGATGTGATACTGCGCGGTGCCCGCAGGATAGTAGGCACTGGCTTCCTCGCCGTTGATGGTGCGCCACGGGAAGAGCAGCCCGGCCTCGTTCATGATGCTGGCCCGCCGCGTGGCCGCCGGGATCATCGCAACCCTGGCGCGCAGCGTATTGCGCGCCCACTGCTGGTTGGTATAGGTCAAGAACGGCATCACATAGATTTCGGTATCCCAGAAGTAGTGTCCCGAATAGCCATTGCCGCTCACACCCTTGGCGCTGATGCCAAGGCCATCGGCCCGGCCCGCGGCCTGGGCCAGCTGGAACAGGTTCCAGCGGATCTTGCGCTGCAGTCCGGCATCGTCGCAGTCCACCACGACATCGCTGCGCTTCCAGAAGTCGGCCATGAAGTCCCGCTGGGCGCGGAAGTGCCCGTCCATGCCCTGTTCGGCCAGATGGTCCAGCGCGCGATCCGAGCGCTGCAGCATTTCCTGGGCCGGGTGGCGACGCGAGCAGTTGTAGACCGCGTACTTCGACACGCGGATGCCCTGCCCGGCTTCCAGCCGGGTGCTGATGATCTCATCGGCACGCTCATCGGCGGTCTTGCGGTCAATGCGCAGCGGCTGATCGGCTCCGCCGGTGGTGCTCACCTGGTGCTCCACCATTGCGGCCACGGACATGCCGGACCCGGGAACCTCATATGAGATGCCCAAGCGGGATCCGCTCACCGTGTGCCCGGCGGGCCGCAAGGGATTTTCGCTGGCTTCCTCGCTCTTGCGCGGATCGGCGACGCCCGCAGCAGAGGCGTCGGTCTCCTCGGGCGAGGCCACGGTGCGCTGCGAGCGGTAGCCCACCACCGATGATTGCACGAGCACCCTGGCCGGAGCATCCAGCAGCCGAACGTGGACATCCTGCAAGGCCAAGTGGCGGTCGGTGAAGGAGATCATGGTGCGGGCCATGACGGCCACACGGTGCCCTTCGGCGGTGCGCCACAGGGTTCGCGCGCACAGGGTCCCGTCGCGGAAGTCCAGGCGCAGTTCATCGCGCAGCATCTCGGTGCGGCCAACTTCCAGGGCTTCATCGTTGATGAAAACGCGCAGCGTCCTGAAATCCGGGGCGCTGATCATGGTCTGGCCGGTTTCGGCCAGGCCGAAGGCGCTTTCCGCGTGCCGGATCTGCCAGGCCTCGTGCAGGCCATTGATGAACGTTCCACCGCTTTGATCGCCTAGGCCCAACTGCGCCGCCCGGGCGCCAAGGAAGCCGTTGCCCAGGGAGAAAACGGTATCCTGGGCGCCATCGGCGTCCCGGTGCTCATCACGCAACAGGGACCAGGAATCGTCCTCCCAGCTCTGCGCGGATTCATCGGAAACCAGTTCGGAAAGATCCTCAATGACAAAATGCGCGCCGGCTTCCAGCAGTTCGGCGGCATTCCCTTCCCGTGCCACACCGACCACGCCAAAGCCCCCGGCCCGTGCGGCGGCCACGCCGCTGGTGGCATCTTCGAAAACCACGCACTCTTCGGGACGCCAGCCCAAGTCGGCGGCGGCAGCCAAGAAGGTATCCGGGGCAGGCTTGCCGGCCAGTTTTCGGGCGGCGGCTTCCTGGCCGCCCATCACCAGCGGGAAGTGCTCTTCCAGGCCTGCGGCCGAAAGCACCATGCGCGCGTTGCGCGAGGACGACACCACCGCGACGTCGAGCCCGGCATCAAGAACCTGGCGCAGGTAGGCCAGGGAACCCGCGTAGGGCTCGATCCCATCGCGCAGCAGCACCTCGGTGAATTTGTCGTTTTTCATATTGCCCAGTGCGCAGATGGTGTCCTGGCCTGCGGGATCCTGGACGTTTCCCCATGGCAATTCGAGACCGCGCGAGGCGAGCATGGCTTGCACCGCGTCATAGCGCGGACGCCCGTCGAGCAGGTTGAAATAGTCCTGCTCGGTGTAGCTGGCCACGCCCGGGATTTGCTCAAAATAGGAAGTGAAAAGTTCTTGCCAGGCTCTGCGATGCAGCAGCGCCGTTGGTGTAATCACACCATCCAGATCAAAGAGGACGGCTTTGTAATCACGATGTCGGTACTCAGGTCGATAAGCGTTCACGATCGAAATCCTTCGAAAGGGGAGCAAATTACTAGCCGTAGTCCATACGGTAGCAACTGAACGCGTTTGCATCGACATACTACGATAAGAACGTGGCACAGTGGATAGATTTGTTCAACAGCGATAACTGGCGTGAGTCGACCGCCGAATGGATCGACGCGGCCTGCGAGGCCTACGGCATCCAGCGCACCTCGGGTCCTGACTTCTGGCCTGCCCAATTGCACCAGATCCAGGCATCGGTGCAAACCGACGCAGCGGACCTGATCTTCAGCGCCAACGCCCCGGGGCTGGCTGCTGAAGCTGCCACCACAGTGGTGGCCGGACAGCTTTTGCCTGATCGCGTGGTGATGCCGCTGGCGGTGGATCGCCGCGCTGGCTACATGCTGAGCCCGGACTTCGGGCATACCATGGCGGATCTCGGGGATTCCGTGGAAAACTGGGAGCTGGCACTGGCCTCGCTCGGGTCCTTGCAAGTGGCGCTGATGGGTAGTGAAGACCAGTTCTTTGATGCCGGCGTCACCGTCGTTGACCCCCAGTTCCTGCCCGAACAGTTCGAGCAGGCGTTGATGATGCACGTTTCCCTGCCAGCAGAACACCCATTGCACATCGACGGGGCGCAGGCAGATCATCTGGCCGCGCATATCGACGAGCTGACCCAGGCCAGCGCTGCCCTGCACCAGGGCGCAGTCCCGCTGAGCCTGGAACACGGAAATTTTGATCTTTCCCAGGTTGTTGTACCGGCAGAAGCTGGCATCCACGGGCGTATCCTGAATCTTTCCTCAGCTCACTGGGCGCACCCCTTCTCATCGCTGAATACCGCCTTGGCGGCCATGACCGAAGCGTGGAACTGCGAGACCAGCGACGAGCGGGTCATGCAGGTGCTTTTCGCCTATCTGGATCAATTTGCCGCGTACGGCTCGCCGGATGAACTCTACGACCTGATCAATCCAGCCTGTCTGGTGGCTCCGCTGTCCCAGCACGAGACGTGGCTGCGCTTGCTCTTGGATGCCGACGATGAGCATTTGCGCGAGAACGCTCCCAGCGTATTGAGCACGCTGGACCTTCAATAGCTTTAACGACGCATGGGCCCCCGAGGGGGCCCATGCGTTCTTGCTACTGGGATACTGCGGCTTCGATTTCCTTGAACGCATTCTGCGCGGCATCGCCCACGCTCTGGCGGTCAAAGAAGACTTCCATTTCGTAGCGATACAGGATGTCCTGCACGGCACTGAATCCCATTGGAGGAATTGGTTCTGTTCCTTGCAGCTCCGGCTCCAAGCTGGTCACGAACTGCGCAGAAGCGGTTTCGATGGAATCCAGATCCGCAACTACCTTTTTGCGGACATCGAGGTTTGCCGGCAATCCCCGGTCCATCTTGTTCAGTTCACCGGCTTCTTGCGAATTGACCATGAAGTCAATGAACTTCTTGACCTCGTCCGGGTGCTTGGTTCGGCCGTAGCCGGACATCATCATCGAGGATTTGTACCATAGGCCGTTGTCTTCGGCTTTGCCGGTATTGCTTGGCAAACGCAATGGAACAAGATCGGAGCCAACCGCTGCCGACAAGCCGCCCAGCTGGTTGCTCCACCACATGCCAAAGGCTGCAGTTCCGGTGCCTGTCATCGAGCGGTCCGGCCCGGCATTCTGGTTTTCTGCCAGCACCGAAGCCTTCGGGTACGAGCCGCCGCTGAGCAGGTCCCGGTGGTGCTGGAAGTAGCCAGTGAGATCTTCGGCAGTGAATCCAAGAGCTCCATCGCTTCCGGTCAGGTGCTTCCCGTCCTGGCGCAACCACGTCTGAAGTCCCGCAGGTTCGTTAGGAGCCTCGGCACCGTATTTTCCATCGAGCTTTTCGCTGACGGTTTCGGTCATCTTCCGGTAGTCATCCCAGGTCCAGGTCTTGTCATCCGGCACCTCGAGTCCGGCTTCTTTCAGGATTTTGGGGTTGGCAGTCAGGGTGAAGGAGTTGATGCCCGTGGTGATGCCGACGAGGCCGTCATCGGTCGTACCATTTTGGATGGACACTTCTTCAAATTTGGACACGTCCACGCCGGTCAGGTCGAGCAATGCACCGCGGTCCGCATATTCACGAAGATACTTGTCGTCCATCTGGATGATGTCCGGAGCGTCGTTGGAGGCAACCTGGGTAGCCAGCTTGTCCCAGTAGCCGCTCCAATCCGAGTATTCGCCCTGGACGTCAATATCGGGATTCTCGGCCTCGAAGGCTTCGATGATCTTATTGGTGGCTTGGGCCCGTGAATCAGAACCCCACCAGGAGAATCGAAGCACCGTCTTGCCGTCGGCACTCTCGGAGCCGCCACTGCCACCGCACCCGGTCAACGCCAGAGCAGCAACCGCGGCCACCGCTACGGACTTGCTCAGACGTGCACCGAACTTCTGTCGACTTTTTCTTGAGTTGTCCTGCTGGTCCATGGGGTCTCCTCCTTGAGTGGGCCGGTAAGTGCGAGGTTTCAACAATTGACCGTCATTTTCAGTCTATTGGAAAGCGCTTCCCAAACAATCTATGTGTGACCCCAGTCACGAGTCAAGAGGGTAAGGCAAATCCATCAATTACTTTTGAACATGGCATGATGCACGTTCGGTATCACCGATTCTCCGTGCGCAATTCCGAGGATTCGCGCAATACGGGAGTTCCCGTGACCACCGTTTTGCGCGCGTCCCCATGGCTTAGCACCATCTCACCAGCCCATCGGCCAATTTCTTCCAGCGGCAGGCGGGCAGTGCTAATTGCGGGAGTGACGTCCTCAAGGGTCGGGATATCGTCAAACCCCACTACGGCAATGTCTTCGGGCACGCGCAGCCCGCTCTCCCGGATCGCGCGAATTGCGCCCAGGGCCATGACGTCAGAAACACAAAAAACGCACACTTGCTGGCCTGATTCCTCGGGCGCGCGCTCCCTGAGGTAGTCGCTCATGGCCATATAGGCGCCCTCGCGGGAAAACGCCCCATGGACAACCTCCATGGCAGCCAATCCAGTTCGCTTGAGCTTCGCAAGGAACCCTTGGGCGCGATGGCGGGAGGTCAGCAGGTTTTCGTCGCCAGCAAGAACAACAAACCTGCGGTGACCTGCTCTGATCAGCTCCCCTGCGAGATTTTCAGCGGTGGCCTGGTTGTCCACCTGGATACCACCGGTGCTCGCCAGGGGTTGGCCTATGACAACAACCTGGCCACCGTTCTCCTGGTAGTTCCCAATAAGCCGAAGCAGGCCCTCGTCTTCGGAATGGCCGCGGGATCCGGAAAGGATGATGGCATCAGTCCGCTGCGACATGAATGCCTTGACTGCCTCGATTTCCCTCTCGGGTTCAGAATCGGTACTGGCCAAGAGCAGCTGGGTGCCGCTATCCCCCAAGCCGCGCTGGACACCACGAGCAATCGTCGAGAAGTACGGATCCGCGATATCGCGGACCACCAAGCCAACGAGCTTTGTTGAAGCGCGGGCAAGCGCTTGCGCTTGGGCGTTGGGAAAGTAGCCCAGTTTTTCCGCCGCGGCGCGGACCTTGTCCGAGATTTCGGCAGCGGGCTTACGAGCAGAACCGTTGAGCACACGTGAAGCTGTCGCCAATGAAACTCCGGCTTCATTAGCGACATCAGTTAGTCGAATAGCCATCTGAAATCCTTTTCGTCCACTACAAGCTGGGACAAGCTTATCTTTCAATTCCCGTGATGGTTGACACTCTAATTCTGCATCACTATCGTGGAAAGCGCATTCCCAAATTTATTTCCCTCTCTCACTTCAGCCGAGGAGTATCTCGTGACAACTACCAAAGTTCTCCGAATTGCCATGAACGGCATTACCGGCCGCATGGGCTACCGCCAGCACTTGCTGCGTTCGATCCTGCCCATCCGCGACCAGGGCGGCATTACGCTCGCCGACGGAACCAAGCTCACCGTGGAGCCGATTCTCGTTGGCCGCAATGAAGACAAGCTGCGCGAACTCGCGCAGGAACACCAGGTGGAGCACTACAGCACGGACCTCGACTCGCTCATCGAAGACCCAAGCATCGACATCATCTTCGATGCCTCGATGACCTCGCTCAGGTACAACACCCTGTCCAAGGCCATCGCTGCAGGCAAGCACATCTTCACTGAAAAACCCACCGCAGAAACTCTTAGCGATGCCATCGACCTGGCCCGGCAGGCCAAGGCCAAGGGAATTACCGCCGGCGTAGTCCACGACAAGCTCTACCTCCCAGGCCTGGTCAAGCTGCGACGCCTGGTCGATGAAGGCTTCTTCGGGCGAATCCTCTCCCTGCGCGGCGAGTTCGGCTACTGGGTCTTCGAAGGCGATATCCAGGAAGCCCAGCGCCCATCATGGAACTACCGCCTGGCTGACGGGGGCTCCATGACCACCGACATGTACTGCCACTGGAACTATGTGCTGGAAGGAATCATCGGCCAAGTCAAGACCGTGACATCCACAACCGCCACCCACATCCCTACCCGCTGGGATGAGCAGGGCGAGCCCTACCCGGCCACCGCAGACGATGCAGCCTACGGAATTTTTGAACTCGAAACCCCCGGCGGCGATCCGGTCATTGCACAAATCAACTCCTCCTGGGCGGTCCGCGTATATCGTGACGAGCTGGTTGAATTCCAGATTGACGGGACCCACGGTTCTGCTGTGGCAGGCCTGAACAAGTGCGTTGCCCAGCAACGCGCCCACACGCCCAAGCCGGTATGGAACCCTGACCTTCCGGTCACCGAATCCTTCCGCGACCAGTGGCTGGAAGTTCCAGCCAATGCAGATCTGGACAACGGCTTCAAGCTGCAGTGGGAAGACTACCTCGCGGACGTCGCTGCCGGACGGGAACACAAATTCGGCCTGCTCTCGGCAGCCCGCGGCGTGCAATTGGCCACCCTGGGCCTGCAGTCCGCTGCCGAACGCCGGACCCTTGACATTCCGGAGATCACGCTATGAGCGAGAACAACTACCCGGCGCTAGCCCTCATCGACGAGCACGGACAGTCCTTCACCTATAAGATGCAAGGCCCCGGGGACTTCCAGCGCCCGAGCTCTCCCTTTTCTTCGCGCAAGGTCTACGCGGCAGCCCACGTGATACCCCAAATGGGAGCCGACAACACTCCGGGGTCGCCAGCGGTGATCGACTGGGAGACTACCCTGGCCTACCGCCACGAGCTCTGGTCCTACGGGCTCGGCGTCGCGGACGCGATGGATACCGCGCAGCGCGGCATGGGGCTGGACTATGCCGCCACCTGTGAACTCATTGATCGATCAGCCCAAGAAGCCGCGGCGGTCATCGCGGAGAACCGCTATCCCGCCCTCACCGGGCTGACGGTCCGCGACATTCTCGCCTGCGGGGTGGGAACCGATCAGCTCGCCGTCGAGTCAGTTGAGCCAGGCCAGTTGCAGGAAGTCACCGGCGCCTACCTGGAAATGCTGCGCCTCGTAGAGGGTTCCGGAGCTAAATCCATCTTGATGTGCTCGCGGGCCTTGGCCAAGGCCGCCCGCAATCCCGAGGATTATGTCCAGGTTTACGGCACCCTACTGGAAGCGGCGCAGGAACCAGTGATCCTGCACTGGCTGGGCGAAATGTTCGACCCGCAGCTTGCCGGCTACTGGGGAACTTCCGACCTTGGAGAGGCAACCGCGGTATTCCAGTCCATCTTGGAGAAGTATTCGGACAAGATCGACGGCGTGAAGGTTTCCTTGCTCGATGCAGCGCATGAAAAACAACTGCGCGCTGCCCTTCCTTCCGGGATCAGGCTCTACACCGGAGACGACTTCAACTATCCAGAACTCATCGATGGCGATGGCGAGCTTCATTCAGATGCCTTGCTCGGAATATTTGCTGCCATCTATCCGGCGGCTTCGGCTGCATTACAAGCATTTGATGCTGCAGATTCCGCGCGGGGACGCGCCATCCTGGACTCGACCCGGGAACTGGGGCTGCATATTTTCAGCGCCCCCACCATCTACTACAAGACTGGAATTGCCTTCCTCTCCTGGCTCAACGGCCATCAGAGCGGCTTCCAGATGGTAGGCGGCCTGCACGCCGGGCGTTCACTGCCCCACCTGGTCCGCACCTTCGTGCTGGCCGATACCGCAGGCCTGCTGCTGAAACCAGAAATGGCTGCCGAGCGCATGGAACAGCTGCTTGCTGTCTACGGCGTCAAGGAATCAACTCGATCACTGTCAGGAGTGTCATGAGCTTCGAACTATCGCTGAACACCGGCACCACCCCCAACCTCAATCTGCAGCAGGCGGTCGAAGCCGCAGCCCAAGCCGGGTTGACCCATATCGGCCCTTGGCGCCATTTGCTGGAGGAAGCCGGCGGTGCTCAACGTGCCGCAGCCATCATCAAGGAAGGAGGGCTGCAGGCCAGCACCCTCTGCCGCGGCGGATTCCTCACGGCAACTTCCGAGCAGGCACAACAAGAAGCCTT
Organism: Glutamicibacter halophytocola; assembly: GCF_001302565.1. NCBI lineage: Bacteria > Bacillati > Actinomycetota > Actinomycetes > Micrococcales > Micrococcaceae > Glutamicibacter > Glutamicibacter halophytocola. The sequence continues at coordinate 52,499 of NZ_CP012750.1, read as the reverse complement.
CGAATCCAATCGGAAAGCCATCGAAGAAGCGGCCACCATCGGAGCACCCAACCTGATCATGGTGGTAGGCGGCTTGCCTTCGGCCGCGCACATTCTCGGAGGCACAGGAGATCCGGGCGACAAGGACATCGTCGCCGCCCGTGATCGAGTCGCCCGAGCCCTGGATCAGCTGGTTCCCCTGGCGATGGACCACGGAGTCTGCCTGGTCCTTGAAGCACTGCACCCGATGTATGCCGTTGACCGAGCCGTGCTATCGACCTTGGGCCAGGCATTGGACTTGGCCACTGCACATCCGGCCGAAGCCGTAGGTGTTGTAGTTGATACCTTCCACGTCTTCTGGGATCCACAGCTGCAGCAGCAGATCCAGCGGGCAGGCCATGAGCGCCGTCTGGTCAGCTATCAAATCTGCGACTTCAACCTGCCCATTGCCAGCAATGCGCTGCAATCGCGGGGAATGATGGGCGATGGCCATGTTGATTTCTCATCCATCTCCCGCTGGGTGGCCAAGGCCGGCTATCGCGGGCCAGTGGAAGTTGAAATTTTTAATGACGAGATCAATTCCCAAGACGCGGGCCTGACGCTTGCTACGATGTCTGACCGTTATAAGTCGCTAGTTTTACCGCATCTTGAACAAGCTGCGGGCATCCAGCCAGCAAGCGCCATAAACTGATCTGACTTCGACGATTTCAAGAAGGACACCATGAACCAGCAAACCACCGCGACAGCTGCCAAGGACGAAAGTTCCGCTTCGCCGCCAACAGCGCCAGCGGTGGTGCTGGTTGGCCTTAATGGTTTCGGACGCCAGCATCTGGCGAACATCGAACGTTTAGCCGGCGAAGAAAAGATTCGCTTCCTCGCTGGAATCGACCCCAAGGATCCGGGCAGCCAGGTTCGCGGGGAAAACACGCGAATCTTCAACACCTTCGAAGAGTTCCTTGAGTCGGGGCTGAAGCCAGACATCATCATTATTTCGACTCCAATAAGCACCCATGCGGATTTGGCCATGAAGGCCTTGGCAACCGGAGCCGACCTGTATCTGGAAAAGCCGCCGACGGCCACGTTGGGGCAGTACGAGACGCTGCTCGATGCCGCGCAAGCAGCCGGAGTCAATGTCCAGGTAGGGTTCCAGGCTTTGGGTTCTTTGGCTCTCCAGGCGGTGTCGGAGCTCTTTGGCGCCGGGGCAGAAAATTCTCCCATTGGCGCCCTGCGGGCGGTGGGCGCCAGCGGAAATTGGCTGCGCACCACGGGCTACTACAATCGTTCACTCTGGGCCGGGCACCGCCAACTCAACGGAGTTGAAATCGCAGACGGCGTGGTCACGAACCCGCTGGCCCATGCCGTGGCCAGCGCACTCCGGATTGCCGGGGCACAGCGCTCTGGCGACGTGGTCTCAGTAACCACGGATTTGTACCATGCCCACCAAATCGAAGCGGACGATACGTCAGTGGTGAAGGTGCAAACGAACACCGGCATTCCGCTCACCGCCGCTTTGACTGTCTGCGCGAAGGAACAGCAGGATCCCTGGATCACCATCTACGGAACCGAAGGTTCAGCCATCCTGTACTACACCCGCGATGAGCTGGTCATTCGCCCCAATCCTGATTTCGGCCGCCCCGAGACATCCAAGACTTTCAGCCGCGTGAACCTGCTGGAAAATCTTGTGGATGTCCGCCGTGGAACCGCGCCCCAGCTGCTCAGCTCGCTGGAATCTGCCGGAGCCTTCATGCGGGTCCTCGAGGAGATTCGCACCGGTTCCGAACCAGCTGGAATCCAGGAAGAACAGGTGATCCCGGCCGGGGAAGGCGAGGAATTCCACCCTGTCATCCCGAATATCGAGCAATTCATCGATCGTTCCGTGGCCGCGCAATCTGACTTCTCCTCACTCGGTGCCCCGTGGGCGGCCGAACCGGAGTCCAGCGGAAAATTCACACTGGAGAATCCATCCACCGAGCAGAAACAAACCGTTGCAAGGCTCCGCACCGGCAAGGACATTTCCGTCACCAACTCGCCGCGGCCATTCCTCGATGAGCTCAAGACAATGGGTGGGGTGCACATCAGCGATCAGCAGCCGCTGGACCACACCTGGCATCTGGGGGTCGGAGTGGCGTTGCAAGACGTCAATGGAAATAACTTCTGGGGCGGACGAACCTATACGCGCGCCGACTCGCGATACGTGTGGCGCCAAGACCATGGGCACATCCGTACTGTCGCGAATTCGTTTGCCCCCAACGGAAGTTCACTCAGCTCCCAGCTGGAGTGGGTAAGCCATCAGCAACACGTCTTGCTGGACGAACAACGCATAGTAGATTTCCGTGCTTTCAACCACCAATCCACTGGGGCAACCGGTTGGATCATGGATTTCACCTTCAGCCTGTCTGCACGCGAGGAATCAGTTTCCATCGGCTCGCCAGGATCTAATGGACGGCTTAATGGCGGATATGGCGGTTTTTTCTGGAGACTGCCCAAGGCCAATAACCCGGATATCTTCACCGAGACGGCATCAGGAGAGGAACAGGTCCACGGCTCGCGCAGTCCTTGGCTAGCCTTCGCCGCGGAATTTTCCTCGGATGCTGTCGGCCTGGCTCAACGAGATACAGGACACGGCGAGGCCACGCTCATCTTCTGCAGCGACGACGGCGACCCGTGGTTTGTCCGCAGCTCTGGCTATCCAGGTGTGGGAAGCTCGTTGGCATGGGATGCTCCACTCATATTGGAGCCCGGAGCTTCGCTGGCTCGCCACCTGCGCGTTCTGGTGGCTGATGGCCGCTGGAGCGGGCCAGCAGCCTCGTCGATTGCCCAGGAATACGGTTCAGATAGTCAGGAAGACGGAACATGCCCACAGCGGTAACAAGCGAGTACACGAAAAAGCATACTCAGCTCATGGCAATCATCCGGGCGCGGGGCGCGCAAGCAGTGTTGCTCTCCACCCCCGCCTCGCTCGCGTGGCTCCTCGACGGCGCGCGCACGCATGTTTCACTTGCTGCGCCTCCCGCCGCCCGGGTTTTGGTACACGCTGAAGGCTGCGAGCTAGCTACGTCAATCAGCGAAGCGCAGCGGCTGCAGGACGAAGAACTCAATGATCAGAGTCCGGTGAATCTCCACGTCACCAAATGGTACGAATCGCTGGATGAGGTCAGTGCCTGGTTCCCCGAAGCCGCAGACTGGGAGATTCTCGCAGAGTCCGAGATCGACCCGGAGCTCCGTGCCACGCGCACGGCATTAACTGCGGCAGAAGTGGACCGCTACCGCCAGCTGTGCCAGGACACGGCTTCAGTGATGACCGAGGTTTTGTCCGCCACATCCAGCGATGACACCGAATTTGAGGTCGCGGCCAAGCTTGCTGCTGGTGCCATGGAGCTGGGCGGAGAAGTGCTGGTGGCTCTGGTTAGCGGGTCCACCCGTGGTGAATATCGGCATCCGCTACCGACGAAGGCACCGCTGGGCCGCAGGGCCATGGCGGTGCTATGCGTAAGGCGGCACGGACTGATTGCCAATCTCACGCGCTGGGTTCGCTTCGAGCCGCCCACCGAGCAAGAAATTGCCGGGGAAAATGACATTCTTGGCGTCGAGGCAGACATCATTTCCGGCATCGCGGAAGACAGGGCCCTCGGTGAGCTGCTGCCCATCATCCAGCAAGCCTATCCAGCGCACGGCTTTGACGAGCTGGAGTGGACGCGACACCATCAGGGCGGAATTGCCGGCTTCAACGGCCGGGATCCACGCCTGGCTCCCGGAGCTACAGACCGGTTCCAGGCAAACCAGGCCTTCGCTTTCAACCCGAGCGCACAACGCAATGGGCAGACTTTTAAAGTCGAGGACACCATGCTGTTGACTGAATCCGGTGCCATCGAAGTTCTTAGCGTGGACCCTCATTGGCCAACGACTGTGGTCAACGGATTGCCCAGGCCCCAAGTGCTGCAACGATAAGCAGGCATGGAAAAACTGGTGGGTGAGGGGGAATCGGATTCCCCTCACCCACCAGTTTTCTCTGTGCTTAGGCTCTAGACCTTGGCTTTGAGCTCGGATCTCCAGCTTCTCTTCGGTTCCCAACCGATCACTTCGCGTGCTTTATCAATACTGAAGGCGGGGCTATCTCCGGTCAGGCCTGTTGCCAGCGACGCGAGCTCCGGGTAGATCTCAGGAATGATCTCCGAGAGTGGTCGAGTAGCCATGGCATCCCTGGCTCCCACGAAGAACACTGCACCATTGTCCACGCGGTCAAATCGCTCGAGCAGCAACAGCAGGAAGTCCGCAACGTCGCGGGCATCTACATAATTGAATAACGCCGGGGCTGATAGCTTCGGATCCTGCAAACGCTCGGCCACCGTGTGACCCTGCTGGGTCGGTGCTCCATCCCATTCTTCTTCTGCAATCACAAAGCAGGGACGGAAAGAAGCAAATTTGACCGGGCTCTGCGGCCCCATCTTGGCGGCGAACATGGCCGCGATCTGTTCAGCGACATACTTGGACAATCCATAGGCGTGCCACGGCCGCGGTGTTTCGTTTTCGTCCAGCGGGAGCTTTTCCGGAACCCAGCCACCGGGTGATCCGTAGCCCATGATCGATGGGCTGGAGGCCAGGACCACACGCGTCGCGCCCGACTCCACAGCGGCCGAGGTGACGTTGTGCGCGATGGTCGCGTTGGTCTGGAGCAGGACTTCTTCCGGAGCCATAAATGGTACGGCCATGGCCGCTAGCGAGACGACGGCCTGAGGAGAAATTTCCTTGAATGCTGTGTGCGTGGCTTCGGCATTCATCAGGTCAATGCTGCGGTAGTCAACTCCGGCCACTGGTTCTTCGGGTAGCCCGCGGTCCAGTGAAACCACAGCGTGTCCTGCAGCCGCGAAACCTTCGACTACCGCCCGTCCCAACCGGCCAGAACCTCCGGTAATAATTACTTTCTCACTCATGAATTCAATTACACCTGAACCTGTTCAACTGACGACAAATTAACACCAAGCCCGGCGTGTGCTACATCCACTAGCTCGCCGGTTTCCAAAGATTTGTTCCCGCAGATTCCCACGGCGATAGCACGCACTCCGTCCAAGAATCCGGCCTGCCGCGAATAGGCATCAACTTGGCGGCCTTCGAAAAGTTCTTGAAGCAGCAGCTTGTCACCACCACCATGCGATCCTTCCGAATTGATAATCGGAATTTCTTGTGCTTCCTGCCAGTGTCGCTGCACCACAAGGCGCTCTCCTTTGGAGCGCACTTTGCTGCTCTGGCCATCGTCGCTATAGGAGGGGTCGACGGGACTCCCACCTGACGCCGGCAGGACTGCTGCCCGTTCGACAACATCCAGTTCAAGCCGGCCTTCGGTTCCGTTAATAGCCACTCGGTATCCTTCCCAAGGGCTGTGCGCATTGAGCGAATAGGAGAGAATTGGCCCCTTCTCGTACTGAACGGTCAGGCTCAGATTGTCCTCAATGGATATTTGCCCATTAAAAACGCCTTGATCTCTCCGGTAGCCATCAAAATGCTCATTGGCCAAATACAGTTTTTCCAACCGCTCATCGCTGCGCAGATCAAGGTCAAAAGGCTCTTGGTCGCTCCGATCATGGGTACCGCGTTCGTGCGCTTCAAAGCCCCTGGCCGCAGCATTTTTTGGCCCGTAGAATTTCAGCCCGCCAGCGGCGAAGACGCTGTGCGGCGAGTCCTCGAGCCACCAGTTAACGAGGTCGAAGTGATGACTTGATTTATGGATCAGCAGCCCGCCGGAATTCTCTTTGAGGCGGTGCCAGCGGCGGAAGTAGTCCGCGCCGTGAACGGTATCGAGCATCCAGCTGAAGTCGATGGATGTCACCCGGCCAATCAGTCCGTCATCTATGGCTTTTTTCAAGGCCGTGTTTCTCGGTGAATACCGATAGTTAAAGGCCACAATCACTTCGCGGCCAGTGTCGGCCACGGCCTGTGCGATGCGGGCGGTGCTCTCAGCATCGATGGTCAACGGCTTTTCCACGATGACGTCGGCTCCGGCATACATGGAGGTGCAAATCAGTGACGCATGAGTATAGTCGGGCGTCGTGATGATGACCCGGTCGATGGAGTTCTCCTGGATGAAGGACTCCAGGTCTTCGGGGTCGAAGGAGCCTAGGCGTTCTCCAAAGGTCTGCTCGACAACATCTTGGTAGTACTCGATGCGGCCCGGGTTCGTGTCCGCCAAGGCGACCAATTCAGCGACGCCGTTGTGATCTCCGAGCATGGAAGTGATGTACATTTCGCATCTGTTCCCGGCACCGATCAGCACGTAGCGCGTGCGCGTTGTTGTTCCCATGTGTTTTCTCCTTAGCTATGGACCGCAATGATTGCGTAAGTATCAAACATGCGAATGGCCCAGATTCTGAAGCTCCGGGCCAGTCGCACATGCTTATTTGATGCCAGTCGTGGCGATTCCCTTGACCAAATACTTCTGGCCGAAGAGGAAGGCGAGGAAGACCGGGATGAGGGTAACAATCGACATGGCGAACAATGCGCCCCAATTCGATTCACCCGTGGAGTCGATGAACGCGTTGAGCGCCACCTGCACGGTGTAATTGCTCGGATTGGTCAGGTAAATCAGCGAGGTGAAGAAGTCACTCCAAGTCCAGATGAAGGTGAAGATCGCTGTCGTGGCCAATGCCGGAACCATGAGCGGCAAGATCACCTGCAGGAAGATCCGGGGGTGCCCGGCACCATCGATGCGGGCAGCTTCGTCCATGTCCTTGGGAATGCCGCGGATGAACTGGATCATGAGGAAAATGAAGAACCCGTCGGTTGCCAACAACTTCGGGACAATGATTGGCCAGAAGGTATTGACCCACCCGATCTGCGAGAACATCACGTACTGGGGCACGATGATTACGTGGATCGGAAGCATGATCGTCATGAGCATGAGCACGAACATGATTTTCTTGAACTTGAACTCAAGCCGGGCGAATGCGTACGCCGCCATGGAACACGAGACCAGATTGCCGACAATGCAACCAAGGACCAGAATGGCCGAGTTCAACAGGTACTTGCTGAATGGCTCGGACAGGGCATCCCATCCGTTGGGGTAGTTGTTCCAATCCACCTGCGAAATGACAAGGCCCGCTTCACGGAAAATCAGATCATTGGGCCGGAAGGAGCTGGCGACCATCCACAGAAGCGGATAGATCATCACGCCCGCTGCCACGATCAGCAACGCGTGTTTCACGATGGAACGAAACGGCGTCCGCACCTTTGGCCGGTGGCCCTTGACTCTGCGTCCCCTGGCGTCGGTTCCACCAGCCGGCAGTTTACCTTCCAGCATCTTCTCTTCGTCGAGAACATGGCCCTGCCCTGCTTGGCCAAGATCTTCAGACTGCGGTAGTGAAGTTTGATTAGTCATCGTAGAACACCCAATACTTTGAAACGAAGAAGTTCACGGCAGTGAAAGTACCGACTATGAGGACCAGAAGCCAAGCCATGGCCGAGGCGTATCCCATATCGAATTGCTTGAAGCCTTGCTGATACAGATACAGAGTGAAGAACATCGTGGAGTCAGCCGGTCCACCCGAGCCATTGGAAACGATGAAGGCCTGGGTGAAGTTCTGGAATGCTCCGATAATCTGCAAAACGAGGTTGAAGAAGATAATCGGGCTAATCATCGGAAGCGTAATGCTGCGGAACTGACGCCATTTGGTTGCACCATCAATAGATGCGGCTTCGTAGTACATGGCGGGCACTTGGCGCAGGCCGGCCAAGAAGATCACCATCGGCGACCCGAAGGTCCACACGTTGAGCAAGATCAGGCTTCCAAGGGAAGTATTCGGATCTGAAATCCAGCCAATGCCCTGAATGCCTACAAGATCGAGCATCTGGTTGACCAGACCGGTGGTTCCAAAGATCTGCTTCCACAGCACTGCGATGGCCACGGACGAACCGAGCATTGAAGGCAGATAAAAAACTGATCGGTAGAACGACAGTCCGCGCATGCCCCGGTCCAGCAGGATGGCCACGCCGAGTGCAACGGCCAGCTGCAGCGGGACGCCGACCAGGACGTAAATGAAGGTCACTCGCAGCGAATTGTGCAGCCGCTGGTCTTCGAGCATTCGCTGGATGTTGTCAAAGCCGGTGAATTCCGGTGATTGCAACAGGTTGTAATCAGTGAAGGCGAGGTACAGCGACATCGCCATCGGCCCTAGGGTGACCAGGAAAAGCCCTATCGTCCATGGTATGAGGAAGATATGAGCGGCTTTATTGTCTTTTGCAGGAGCCTTTCGGCCCTTGGCCTTGCTCAGGTTTTGCAATTCGGCAATGGCACTCACTGGCCATCACCTCCTTTCATCAGAACGCTAAGGTGCCCCTTATGAATCGGGACCGACATGACTGACTCCTTGCTTCAAAAATGCTTCGCCAACATGCTTTGGAATGCGCTTTCCAATCTCTATTCCACAACGCTAAACTAAAGAGCAACGTGAGGTCAACCACATTGGCGAGATGACTGGCCACAGGGGCATTGTCATCTTTAATGCCGATTGGCAATCCAAGTGGGTACTCTTGGAAAGCACCCGAGATTCAAATAAGGATTCATAAATTGTCACAAGTCAGAGCAGGATTTAAAGATGCGATTGAGTCCATAGAACTCTATCTAGTTTCGCTGCCATTTGACGCGGCGCGTCGCGAAACCGAAGATTCCAATGCGGAATCAATCGATACTTTCAATGCATCATCGAGGACCTTCACCCAGATGGAATCCTTGATCGTAAAAATAACCACGGCCCAGGGACTTGTTGGCTGGGGGGAAGGGTTCGGCCACAAGGCCAATCCAGCCACGTGGGCAGCGCTTGAGCATATCGTCGCTCCTTTCTTCTTAGGTCGAACCACCGAGTTGGACCAATGCCTGCCCGCTGCGGAATACGCCTTTCATGCATTCGGACGCACCGGGCCAATCCACTACGCACTATCCGCTATTGATATCGCCCTATGGGATATCGCGTCGAAGCAAGCCGGCAAGTCCCTCCGCGAATTCATTGATGCCGATGCCCGCCATGAGATCAACGCCTACGCATCGCTGGTTCATTATGCGGAGGACCCGGCAGAAGTTTCCTTCCATCTCTCGCGCGCCATGTCCCGGGGGTTCAAGGCGTTCAAGTTGCACGAATCGTTGAAACCAGCCATTCAGGCAGCGCGGCAAACCGTCGGGGATTACCCGTTGATGGTCGACGTGAACTGCAAATGGCAATTGCCGGAAGCCCGTTCGGCTTTTGAACAGCTTTCTGACATGAATCTTCTATGGATCGAAGAGCCCGTATTTCCTCCAGATGATTCGCAGTCCCTGCAAGAGCTGAATTCCGAATTCAGCAATGTTTCAGGCGGCGAGAACCACTCGGGAGTCCACGGTCTGATCAATGACATGGAGCGCGGAGCAATCGAGTTCGCACAACCGAGCATTGGCAAAATCGGCGGCGTCAGCGCAATGCTGCAAGTGCGAGAGGCCGGCAAGAGACTTGACGCCCACGTCATTCCCCATTGTTTCTATTACGGTCCAGCTCTTCTGGCCAGTGCCCAGATCATTGCCCTGGATCCTGCGGTGCGCCTGCAAGACGGCCAAGCACGTCCAGAGCTGGAAGTCCCCTTCTTGAACTGGGAAAAGCAACTGCACCCTTGGCATGCACCGCATCAAGGCCTTCTTAGCGCCGACGGCACCTTGCCCCTGCCAACGGCTCCAGGAATCGGCTTCGAGCCTGATACCGAAGTAATGAGCCAGCACACGATCAAGTACTGCTCCCTCGGTACGGCCGAATAGGCCCTCGAACAGAACTAGCTGGGCAAGCTTTCCCGAGAAAGCTTGCCCAGCACGATCAGTTACCTGCTGAAGTCGTCGCTGCTGGCTCCCGCAGCCAGCTCCCGATCCCTGGTTTCTTCGGTAATGGCCTTCATCCGCCGGTCGGTAAGCGGGTACAAGAAGTACAGCACTGCCGCGGCAACAAGCAACGCCAGGCATGGGTATAGGGTCTGCAAGACTTTCATTCCAGACAGCGCAGCTTCGCTCTGAGCCGCATTCGGGACATACCCGATAGCGCTTAATCCGAATCCAGCCAAACCACCCGCAACCGACTGGGCAATCTTTCTCGAGAAGTTGAACATCGAATAGGTGATGCCTTCTCGACGGGCCCCATTCTTCCAATGCCCAAAATCAATGACGTCGCAAACCATGGCCCAGGTGATCCCGTTAGGCAACGCAACTCCGATGAACGACAAGCTGAAAAGGATCGTGAACAGAATCGGGGTGGTTGGCAAGATGAAATTCAATGCATCTGCGACGATCGCCAGGCCGAATCCAAGCAAGGCAGTGTTCTTCTTCCCAATGAACCTAGTCAATACGGGAATCAAGAGAATGCCTATAATCGATGAGCCGATGCTGATGACGTTGACGAAGGGAAGCAAAGTGACATCGCCAAGGTAGTACTGCGTGAAGTACACGATCATCGATGTCTTCACGTTGTAAGCGGAAATCGAGAATATGGTCATCAGAATAATCGTCAGCAACGGCCGATTTCCAACGATGGCACCGGCAAATCCCTTGAGCGTGAGTTTTTCAGCGGATCGCACCACGGGAACATTTTCATTCGTGCCGCGGAACGTGGCGAAGAAGCAAAGAACACCGGTGACAGCCATAGCCCCGGCGGCGAAGGCGTAGCCAACTCGTTCGGAGTCAAAGGCCAGCACAATTGGCAAGAAAGCCACACCTGTAATCAGCAGCGCCGACACCGATCCCGCCTGGCGGAACGAGGCTAGCTTGGCTCGTTCGACAGGTTCCTGCGTCATGACCGAAGCCAGGGATCCATAGGGAATATTCGTGAAGGAATACAGCACGCCCCACGCCATGTAGGACGCGTAGGCGTAAACGAGGTTGACGCCTTCGGACAGGCCTGGCGTCAAGAACGTGAAGATAGTCAGGACCGCCAGGGCAATGGAGGAAAAGAACATCACTCCCCTGAATCGTCCAGAACGCCCGACTTTGCGCCGGCCATCGATGGCCGTGCCAGCCAACGGGTCCATGAACGCATCAAAAAGCTTGGTGACGACGAAGACCGTTGCCGCCGCTGCCGCGGGCAGTCCAGCGACATCGGTGTAGAACTTCAGAAGATAGGCCTGGCCCAGGTCGAACATGAAACCGTTGCCGAGGTCTCCCATTCCATAGGAGATCTTCTCCTTGAGCGAGAGCCGTCCCTCTTTGAGGTCGGCTCCCCGTTGAGTCGCGGTGAGGTTGCCTGCCATTCAAGTAATCCTTTTTCTACGCGCAATGCGGGTTCTGTCAAAAACGCCTGCCTGAATTAGCGACGTTGCTGATTTCATATCGGCAAGCGTCACCCTGCGGGAGGTGAAATCGGTGCCTGAATGCGTAGAACCACCCATGCAGGGCAATTTTGCATTCATGATGAAAACGTTCACATTAATGTAACCCGCATTACAGCGTGAGACCAAGCCCACACCGAATAAACAAGGGAGAAAACGTAATCTTCGCTAAACAGCTAGACTTTCAACCAAAGGGTTGGGAGGACACATCGATGTCAAAATCAATGACCATTAGGGACGTTGCCAAGGCTGCCGGAGTATCGCCAGCAACGGTGTCCCGGACTTTTGTGCACCCGGAAAAGGTCGAATCGGTCACCCGCGACAGGATTTTGGCACTCGCCAAGGAGATGAATTATCGGCCTAATGCGGCCGCGCGTTCGCTGATCACCGGGCTCACTGGAAATATCGGCATCGTAGTACCCGACCTGACGAACCCGTTCTTCCCGACAATCGTGAGATCAGTTCAGCGCAAGGCAGAGCAGCTTGGCTATTCCGCCCTGCTCGTGGATACAGGCGAAGACGTGCAGCATGAACCTGAACTGACGGAAAATCTGGCCCGCCAGGTTGATGGCCTCGTCCTATGCTCGCCACGGATGTCCGATGAAAAGCTCATTGAAATCTCCAGTCGATATCCCCTGGTGATGATCAACCGCGAAATCCCCGAAGTTCCGGCAGTTACCATCGACAACCGCAGTGGAATTGCCCAGGAGGTCGCGCACCTCAAGGCGCTGGGGCACCACCGCATCGGCTACGTTGCAGGCCCGGAAACCAGCTATTCCTGCCTGATTCGACAGCAGGCCGCTTCCGAGCTGTTGGCTGAAGCTGGGCTGGAAGAAGTATCTATCGGCAGGTTTGAACCCACTTTTGATGGGGGGCGCAGTGCTGCCCAGCAGGTCCTCTTGTCCTCTGTTACCGCCGTCATGGTCTACAACGATGTCATGGCTTTGGGGCTCATCAACCAGCTGACCCAGTTCGGGGTCAACGTGCCGGAGAATTTGACGGTTGTCGGCTACGACGACATCGAGTTTTCTTCGATGTCATCTCCCGCGCTTTCCACCGTGCACGTTCCGCGCAATGATTCCGGGGTCTTGGCCATGGACTATCTGGATGCCCTGCTGCGCCATGGAGCTAACGCACCACAAGTGCCTGCGCGGCTGCCAACCCAGTTCATCTTCCGCGAGACTTCGCGGCGCCTGGGCTCGCCGCTCGTCGCGCAGTAGATCGAACCTAGCCGCTCAATTTTCGCGAAACGCATGAAACCGTTTTCATCCGCTGCGTCAGGATCCAAGCACCTTCATTAGCAGCTCCGCGTCATCGCTCATGATGGCATCGACATTCTGGTCAACGAGCAGCTTCATGGTTGGCTCATCGTTAATCACCCAAACGTGCACCTGCGCACCAGCGCGCTGGACGGCCTTGGTGAAGCGACGCGTAGCCACGGGCAGCCAGGCCTGCTTAAACGGCACCTGCACCGCCCAGAAGCCTTTGACCAGCCTCTGGGGAACCCAGCCGAAAAGGTGGGCGCAGAGCCAAATCAGGATGATTTCACGTTGCCCCGGCGAGCGCCTGATGGGGGCAGAGAGCAAGTGGGACACCGCGTGGCTGCGCGCGCTGGAGAATGAGGCCAGCGCGATTTGCTGATGTGCTCCGCGCCGTTCAATCAACTCGGCCAGCGGGCCAATGACTTGCTCGTCTTTGACATCGAGGTTCACGATCCGCGCTTGCGGAACAGCATCCAGCAGTTCATCCAGCGTGCACAGCGGTTCACCCCCGGCGGTGACCTGCGCGAGCTCTTCATCGGTGCGCTCGCCAAATTTGCCGGTGGCATCGGTAATCCGATCCAGCGTCTCATCGTGGAACAGGTAGACGGTGCCATCGGCCGAGGCATGCACATCGGATTCCAAATGAGTCACTCCCAGTTCCACTGCGCGCTGGAAGGCAAGGAGCGTATTCTCTTCATCGGACCGGCGCACCCCGCGGTGCGTGAATGCGTAGGTCATTTCAATAAGTCCTCGATGACTTGGGCGACACCGTCTTCAGCCAATGGCGGTGCGCAATAACGGGCGGTTGCCAGCGTCGTGGGATGCCCCGAGGCCATGGCGTAGCCGTGGCCGGCAAATTCGAGCATCTGGATGTCGTTGGGCATATCCCCGAAAGCCATGACTTCAGACGGGTCGATGTCCAGGCGCTGGCAGTATTCGTTCAGGGTTCTGGCCTTGTGGATGTCCACGTGGGCCATCTCCAGCAGGGACACGTCAAAGGCGGAGTGGGTGATGGAAACCAGGTGGCTGAGCTGGGGCCTGACTGCGGCATAGAAGTCGTCGATGGCCAGGTGCTGGGAGCGGGCAAGGAATTTGACGATGCCTTCTTGGTCAATGGCATCCGACGACAAATCCAGCACGTCCTGCACGCCGAAATTATGATGGCGATCGGCAAAGCCCTCGCCAAGATGCAGGCCCTTGGTGGTTTCAGCGGCAAAGGCCGCCTCGGGTTCGATCTGCGAAATAATCGCGGCCGCTTCCCGCGCCTTGGCTGCGCTCAGCGTCCGGGACCAGATCACCTCGTCGTGTTCCAGGTCGTAGAGCACCGCGCCGTTGGAACAGATCACGGTCCCCAGGCCGCCAAATGCTTCGATGATCGGGGTCAGCCAGCGAAAGGGCCTGCCGGTCACGAAAACGATCTGGATCCCGGCCTTCCGGGCATCCAAAAAGGCTTGCCGGGTGCGTGGAGAAATCTTGCCGTCGGGGGCGACGATGGTCCCGTCCAGGTCTGAGGCGATCAGCTTGATCACCCTAGAGCTCCTCGCGCCGCGGCGGGTTGGCGCCGGCCCGCTGAACGGTCACGGCAGCCGCTTTGGCCGCAAATTCAAGGGCTTGGGAAAGTTCGCTGATCTGCAGCTGGCCAAGCTTTTTGCGGTGGGCAGCACCAATCATGCCGTGCTCGGCAAGCCAGCACAGCAGGGCCGCGGTAAAGGTGTCACCGGCGCCCACCGTGTCGGTGACTTCTACGGAGGGCGCAATGAACTCGGCATCCCCGGCGCGCACCACGCCCCAGGAACCACGCGATCCGGCGGTGGAGACGACAATGGCCGGCCCCATATCCAGCCAGGCACGGGCCGACTCCTGGACCGAGCGCATCGGGTACATCCACTTCAGGTCGATGCCCGAAACCCGAACGACATCGGCCTGGCCGACGAAGCGTTCCACCTCGGCCACCGTCTGGGCATGATTGGTCACCAGGGACGGGCGCAGGTTCGGGTCATAGCTGATGGTTGCGTGGGTGCGGGCTGCAGACAGCAGCGGCAGCAGCTCCTCGGGACTGAACAAGGTGGCGATAGAGCCGGTATGCACCAGCTCGACATCCTGCGGCAGTTCCGGTCCGATGGTCGGCATCTGCCAGTAGGCGTTGAAGGCGAAGGCCGCGCCGCCGGCGGGATCAAGGATGCCGTGGGCGATGACCGTCGCCTCTTCGTCGGCCCCGCCGAGGTATTTGACGTTGTTGCCCTTGAGGTATTCCTCGATCTTCCGGCCCTTGTCATCGGCGCCCCACCGCGAGATCAAGGTTCCGGGGTAGCCCAGGCGGGCCAGTGATACCGCGACGTTCAGCGGGCTGCCGCCAACAAATTCCTGGGCCGGGGCGATGCCCGAGGCCAGGACGTCAACGAGGGCTTCACCGATCACGGTCGGGTTCATGCTGCTCCTTATTAATAGTGCAGTGGTGACAGGGCGCGCACGCAGGCGGCCCATTGGCTGCTGCGCGGGTCAATCCAAGTGTAATGATCGCCCGGGAACATCGCGAAGCGGTAGTCCTGTCCGAGTGCCGCCGCCTTCTGGACTGCGCGCCGGGCAATTCTCGAAGGAACGTCGGCATCGTCCCGACCATGAAAGATTACGACACGGGCGGGCATCGGCCATAATTCCACCGGGTTGTAGGTGGCCAGCGGTGCGCCATCCAGCAGCAGGTCCACCGCCGAGTCGCTGAGCGCCAGCTTGCGAGCATAGTCCAGATCCAGCAATCCGGCCTGGCTGATGACCTGGGTGACGCGCGAATCATTGGCAGCCAGCACGCAGGCCAGCTGGGCCCCGGCCGAGTGGCCGATCAGCGTAATCGGCCCTTCCTCCTTGACCAGCCCCAAGGCCAGGCGGGCGTCGGCGAGCATCTCCGCCGCGCTGCCGGGCCCACGCCGGTATTCCAGGTTGTAGGCCGGTATCCCCCGGGCGGCCAGATCCTGGGCCAGCGGAACTCCCAGTTCCGCCGTGTACTTCTCGCGCCAGTACCCGCCATGGATGATCATCACCGCACCGGCAGCCGTGCTCTGCCCGGGGTCGAAGTACTGCAGGTGCTGGTCAGGGTGCGCCCCGTAGTGCATCACTAGTTGCCAGGGAAGTTCGGTGATCGCTTTTCAACGAAGGCGGCCCGGCCCTCCACCGAATCATTGGTAGTGAAGGCCCGCTGGAAGGAGTCCGCTTCAACCAGCAGGGCATCGTGGGTGTTCAGTGCGTCCATCGCCACCAGCGCGGATTTGGCGTTGGCCACCGCGGTGGGCGAAACAGCGGCGATCTCTTCAATGGCGGCCACGGCCTGGTCGATCAGTTCGCTGGCCGGCACCACCCGGTTGGCCAGGCCGATGCGCAGTGCTTCGGCGGACTTGATCCGGCGCCCGGTGAAGATCAGCTCGCGGGCCATGGCATTGCCGACCCGGCGCGGAAGACGCACGGATCCGCCAAAGCCGGGCACCAGGCCCAGGTTGACTTCCGGCTGGCCGAAGCTGGCGTTCTCCGAGGCGTAGATGAAGTCGCACGCCAGAGCGATTTCGCAGCCGCCGCCGAGGGCAAAGCCGTTGACTGCGGCGATCACCGGAACCTGCAGGGATTCCAGGCGCTCGGTCACCGAATGCATTTGGCGCCCGTAGGCCAGGGCCTGTTGTGCGTCCATGGCGTTCATCTGCACGATATTCGCCCCGGCTACAAAGGACTTCTCCCCGGCACCGGTGATGATCACGCCGCGGTACTCGAATCCGGTGGTTTCGAACCAGTCGACAAAGGCTTCCAGGTCGTTGACGACCTCCTGGGCCAAGGCATTGAGCGACTTCGGCTGGTTGATGGTCAGGATCAAGGCTGGGCCACGCGAGGACAGTGCGAGCGTATCGAATTGCTTCATGGCTTCACTCTACCCATGCCCGCGGGCCGGTTCTAGCGTTTCTTTCGCCCCTTGGATCCGCCGGGCTTGCCTGGTTTGCCGCCGTTGCTGCGCGCCTGCTTCTTGGCCAGCTCCTTTTGCCGCTTGGCGGCCGCTAGGGATTTGGCCTTGGCTTCGAACTTCGCCTTGTCGTTGACGCGCTTGGCCTTCTGCTCGTGGTTGCGCACCGAAGCCTGGCGGGAGGAGTTGGCGCTGCGCCCGCGCACGATCCCGATGAATTCCTCGAGCAGGGCGGTATCTTCCATGGCTGCAGGCCATGCGATGCCCACCTGCGTTGGCGTGCCGCCCTCTACAAAGCGGGAAATGACATCCTTGCGGGCAAAAAGGCGGGCAATGCTCTGTGGAACGCGCAGGACCTGGGCGCCGGAGGCCACCACTTCCATGGCAACGCCGATGCCGCCCACCGCTTCGGGATAGTCGGCGAGATCCAGCTGCGCGAAGCCCGAGACCACCTCGGCAGGGATCGATTCGTCGTAGTATTCGGCCTCGTGGTCCTTGGCCGCGCAGACCACTTCGAGTTCCTCGTAGAGCGGGATCACGTGGCGGGTTTGGTCCTTGGGAGATTCCCCGCGGTAGCGCACGAACACGGCGTCGGCCCGATCCTCGGCCAGCAGATCAAGAATCTCGCCGTCATCATGGCGCCAAGCTTGCAGCTCGACCTTCGGATAGCGCTCCTTGAAGCGATCCATCCATTTGCCGGGGGTGACGCCGGTGGCGTAGGCGATTCGAAGAGTTTGCACGGGTTAAGCCTACGCTGTGCGGGGTTAAATGCTGCAGGCGGGCACCGATGAACGGTACCCGCCGTGTCAGCGCAAGCGCTTTGGCTTACTTGTCGGTCTTCACAACCAGTACGTCGCATGGTGCCGAGTGGGCTACCGAGGAAGCTACGGAACCGAGCACGCGGCCCAGGCCCTTCATGCCAACGTTACCGACGACAATCATCGAGGCCTTGCGGTTCTCGGCGTCGGAGATCAGCACGTCGCCTGGCTTTCCGTGGCCTGCAGCGGCGGTGATCTTGACGCCTGGGACGCTGTTCTTCACGTCATTGGCAACACGCTGGGCCAGCTTGCGAGCCTGCTCTGCGTCGTCCAGGATCCAGGTGTCGGAACCGATGGAAACGACTTCGGTGTTGTCCGAGGCGTGAGCGGTGACGACCACCAATTCAGCGTCGATCTTCAGTGCCAGTTCCGCGGCACGGCGAGCTGCGCGCTGTGCGGTTTCCGAACCGTCGACACCTACGATGATGGTTTCTGACATATTGCTCTCCTTGTTTAGTAAGTGATGCTATTAAGTGATGTATAACACTTTATGGCCTTGAGGCCACTTTATCCTGTAAAAAGCCGACGGCGCGTTCCCAAGCGATAACTGCCTGCTCAGGGTCGTAATTTCCGGCGGTATTTTCGTCATTGTGGAAGGCATGCTTGGCGTCGTAGAAGTAGTACTTCACGTTGGCGCCGGATTGCTTGCGGATTTGCTCCTCCTGGGCGCGGGCCTGCTCAGGCGGGTACATTTCATCAAAGTTGGCGTAGTGGCCCTGGATATCGGCACGGATTCCGGAGAAATCATTGGGCACGCCCTGGCCGACACCGTAGAACGGAACGGCCGCCGCGATTTTTTCGCCCTGCTGCGCGGCAAGCTGCAAGACGAATCCGCCACCCATGCAGAATCCGATCACGCCGAGCTTCTCGCTGGTGACATGCTCGTTGGCCAGCAGGTAATCCACGGCTCCAGCCAGGAGCTGGGCACCCTTCGCTTCGGGAAGATCGGCCATCATCTGCCCTGCTTCTTCACCGTCGTGGGTGATGGATCCGCCGTAAAGATCCGGCGCGAGGGCTACAAAACCGAGAGCCGCGAGGCGGTCCGCGATATCCCGGATGTGGTCGGTCAGGCCCCACCATTCCTGGATCACGATGACCCCGGGGCCTTTTCCGGAGTCAGGCACCGCCAGGTAGCCGTGTGCTTGCGCACCCGAGGATGGGAACGTCACGTTCTGGTGCGGGGTTTTTCCTGCCATTACGCCTCCTGATCTTCGTGTGATCCCAGTTTATGCAGGTCTGGGCCTAATTGGCATTGATGTGCCCCACATTAGCCAGAAGTTGTCCTACTTCCCGGGTGTGACTTCGCCGATGCGCTGCAGCGCGTCGGTCACAAGACCCCAGAACCCGTCGTGGTCCAGGTCCACGGCCACCGAGGTGTTGCACTGTTCGCCGGCTGGAGCGCGGAAGTCGGTGACCGTCATTCCCAGGGTCAGATCCCCGCGGAGTTCCACGTTGACCGGCGCCTTCACGGTGCGCACGATCTGCGGGTCGATCACGTAGGCCACCGCGCAGGGATCGTGGACCGGCGGGGCGTCAAAGCCCTGGTGGTCGCGGTAGGCCCGGGCGAAGAAGTCCATCAGCTCGCGCACGAATTTCGCCGGGCCGGTACCGATCTTCTCGATGCTCTGCACGACCTCGGCGGTGGCCAGCGCCTGGTGGGTCAGATCCAGTCCAACCATGACCACCGGCCAGTCTTCGTTGAAGACGATATGCGCGGCTTCCGGATCCACCTTGATATTGAATTCGGCCACGGCGCTCCAATTGCCGGTGTGGTAGCCGCCGCCCATCAGCACCACTTCGCGCACGCGGGAGACGATCCGCGGTTCCTTGCGCACGGCGAGCGCAATGTTGGTCAGCGCCCCGGTGGGAACCAGGGTGATCTCTCCTGGCTCGTGGCTCATGACCAGATCGATGATGACGTCCACCGCGTGGCGGGAGTCCAGTTCAATGGTGGATTCCGGTTGCTCCGGTCCGTCCATGCCGGAGTCGCCATGGACCGCGGCGGCGGTTTCCACCTCGCGCACCAGCGGCCGGGCACAGCCGGCGGCAAAAGGGATCCCGCTAATGCCGGCGATGGTTCCCACGGCGAGCGCGTTGGCGGTGACCTTCTCCAGGGTTTGGTTTCCTGCGACGGTGGTGACGGCCAGCAAGTCAATGGCGGGGCTTCCGTGGGCCAGGATCATGGCAACCGCATCATCATGCCCTGGATCGCAGTCCAGAATGATCTTGCGGGGCGTTGGACTGTCCTGGGCCATGGTGCCCTCCTTGTTTTCCGCCGGCGGGCGGCCGGTCATTGATCACGATGCGAAGTACTTCATCCTAGGCAATTCTTTCCTGTTCTCCGAGTTGCGTCAAGCGCTTAACTTGTGAGTTGGCCCGGCGGATGTGCGACTACGATGGAGCCATGACGATTGCTGAGAAGACCGGAAATCACCGCGAACCACGCCGGGTCACCGCAGCCATGGTGGCAGCGCATGCAGGCGTGTCCACGGCAACGGTCTCCCTGGTCGCCAACGGAAAATCCTCCGGACGAGTCTCCGCCAAGAATGAGCAGCGCGTGCGCGAGGCCATCCGCGAACTCGGCTACGTTGTCGACAGCATCGGCAGTTCGCTGGCCAAGGGCGTCAGTTCCCTGGTTGTCTTGGTGGCCCCGGATATTTCCAACCCGTTCTTCGCCAAGGTCATCGCCGGTGTTCGCTCCGTATTGGCCAGCGACTACCAGCTGATGCTCTCGGTCACCGATGCCGGCGTCTCCCCCAGCGCCAGCGAAACCCGCAAGATACTGGGCCTGCGTCCGGCCGGTTTGCTGGTGCACGCGCCGAGCCAGGAATTCCTTGAGGAAATTGGCGGCAACCTGCCCATGGTAGTCCTTGATGCCCCCGGCATCAGCGCGAAATTCCCGGCCGTCAATATGGATGTGACCCAAGGAGCGCGCGATGTGGTGGCGCATTTTGCCGCGCAGGGGCACACCCGGGCCGCGTACTTGGATGCAATCACCGGAACGGAGACTCTCGCGGTGCGCCGGGAAGCATTCCTCCAGGCAGCTGGAGACTTCGGCATCGAGGTCCTGCCCAGCTCGGTCGCCAGCTCCATGATCGATGTCACCGCCGCATCCGCCGCTTTCAGCGAGCACTGGCCATCATGGAAAAAGGCGGGGGTCACCGCGCTGGGTTGCGCCACCGACAACCACGCCTTCGGCGTGCTCCACGCTGCCCGCACGCTTCAGATTCGCATCCCGCAGCAGCTGGCCGTGGCAGGCTTTGACGACCTGCCCTACTCGGCCACGTCCAACCCCGCCATTACCTCGGTGCAGCTCAACGCCCAGGAAGGCGGGCGCTTGGCGGCCCTGAAGCTGCGCTCCCTGCTCGAGGGCAAGAGCCCGGAACCGCTGCAGAGCATGCTGCCCAGTTCCCTGGTCGTACGCGGTTCCACTGTGATCGATGGGGATCACTAGCCCCCGACCGCTGCTGTGCCGGATTACTCGACGAGCTTCCCGCTCTTGGCCAGTTCCGGGTTGGTGCACGAGGACAGGTCAAAACAGCAAGGACGGCGCTTGCCATCGCGCAGCTTGGAGATGCTGACCTCAACGCGACGCTGTCGAGTATCGGGATTCTTGGTGGAGCCTACCCAGCGAACCCATTCCCACCGAGCCATCGGGGTCAATCCAACCCAGGTCGCATCCAGGTCGCTGGCCTCCTCCAGGGCTTCGGCGAGGTCGGAGGGCACCGTGGTTTCGGGCCAGCTGGAACTTGGCCGGACTGTTAACTGGAATTGCTGCCCCGGTTCGCCCTCGAGTGCTGGCGCTTGATCCGCTTCGAGATCCAGCCAGTGTCCGCGACGCCCATCGGGATCAATCACTACGGTGCCTCCGGCAAAGTCCCCGAGAAGATCGACAGCCACTTGGCCCCTGCTCGAGAGCAGGTCGCTGGATTCTTGTTCAAGGCGAAGGATCCGATGCCCGTTGACCAGATCAAGAGTTCCGCGAATGTCGAATGGTTCTTTGGACGCTGCCACGATGCACTACCTTTCAATTCGTCATTGGAAGTCTAGTCCAGCCGCCGAATTCTGGCACGGGCACAGGACGCACGGCATAAGCGGGGATCCGAAGCTTGCCTTGCCGGCAACCGGTGGCGGCACAGGCCAAGCCGCAAACGATCTCCAAGCCTTGGCTGCAAGAACTCAAAAGGTTGCCGATCCCTTGGCCGAGAGCGGAATCACCCAGGCAACTTTTCGAGGTCGCAGCGCCCGCGTTCGAACGCGGGACGATTCACGATGGATTACTCGGTGGAACCTCGATGGAAGGCGGCCGTCACGAAGTTTGCGGCTCGCCGTCGGAAATTGTTATCAGAACGATGCCGAACGGCTTAGGGCAATGAAAAAAATAACCTCTGATCTGAACTTTCGTTCATTTCAGAGGTTATTTTCATTTTGTGCGCGAGGGGGGACTTGAACCCCCACGACCTTGCGATCACTGGCACCTGAAGCCAGCGCGTCTACCAATTCCGCCACTCGCGCATATCTAGTTTTTGTTGCTTCGTGCTTTTGCAACAAGAAATAGCTTACACACACATTTTCAGTTCACCTAATCGATACCCGCTTATGTGGCCAGAGACACAGGCTTTACCACCTGACCTCTGTATCGTTGAGACCTCTCAGCGTGGACCATCCAAGGATTTTTCGGCATTTCCACAGCTGAAAACAGTAAGATCGAATATGAAGTTCTGTGTTCACTGCTTTTCAGCATGAATGCGGGACACTAAGACAAACGATGGACCCTTAAGGAAGGAGCACGAATAATGGGCTTTCTCGACAATGTCGAACGCGGCTTAGAGAAGGTCGTCACAAGCTTCTTTCGTGGAACCAGCACCGCAGACCTCAAGCCAGTTGAACTGACTACCGCTCTGCGCAATGAAATGGACCGCGGGATTCTGCCGATCAGCGAAGGGCGCAGCCTCGCTCCGAACGACTTTGTCGTCTCGTTGAGCACTAAGGACTTCGAAACCGCTAAAAGCTGGGGACGAGCTGTCGTCAATGAAATGGCCAAGGTCACCGCGGAACACGCCACCAGCCAGGACTACTCGGTTCAGGGCGATGTCATGATCCACTTTGTCTCCAAACAAGACTTCAAGCCTGGCGAAATGGAAATCAACGGCTCCGTCAAGGAGACCAGTTCCCACGTTGTTGCTTCGGCACCGGTGAAGACGCCCATGGCCAAGCCCGTTGAGCAGGCGTCACCGCGCACCGTCGCGCAGCCACGCCCCAACGTGAGGCCAATCAACGAGATCCCCAAGGCGCCAACCCAGAAGCAGGCCATCCTCGAGGTCGCGGGACAGCGTTTCGCACTGAATCACCACTCGGTTGTTTTGGGCCGTTCGGCGAGCACCGATATCCCGGTAGATGACTCAGGCGTTTCACGACAGCACATCCGCGTTGAGACGCGCGGCAAGACGAACTTTGTGGTCTCCGATTTGGGTTCAACCAACGGAACCTACGTAGACGGCAAGAAGATTTCTGCCGAAACCCCTATTTTTGACGGATCGGTCATCACCATCGGACAGACAAAAATAGTCTTTCGGCTTATCACCTCGACTAACGGAGGCCGCGTATGAACGACCTGGTTCTAACCCTGTTTCGACTGGGCTTCCTGGTACTCATCTGGCTGCTCGTCTTGAGCGTTGTCGGATCGATGCGCCGTGATTTGGCTGTCGGATCACGAGCCCGCACCGGCAAGCCCAGCGCACGGGAACTGAAAAAGAACCCAGAGCTGGCAGAACCAGAAGCTCCGGCGCGCAAGGCTGCAACTTCCCTGGCTATTGTCGAAGGCCCCTTGGCCGGCAACAGCATCCCGCTGAGCGGTCAGCCGATCATGTTCGGCCGCGCGCAGGACGCCACTGTGGTGCTGGATGACGACTACGCCTCCGGACGCCACGCTCGGCTCTTCCCACAGGGATCACGCTGGTTCATCGAGGATTTGGGCTCCACCAACGGAACCTTTGTCGGAGACAGCCAGCTCACTCGCGCGCAACCAGTTGAGCCAGGCCAGCGGATCCGCATCGGGAAGACAGTCCTGGAATTGAAGTCCTAGCCTATGGCCCTCAAACTCAAATTTGCCGCGAAGTCTGACGTCGGACGGATTCGCAAGAAAAACGACGATTCCGCCTACGCCGGTGAATACCTGGCCGTGCTCGCAGATGGCATGGGTGGACATGTCGGTGGTGACGTTGCTTCCGCGTCCACCGTCTTGGATCTGGTGCATCTGGATCATGCAGACATCGCCGATCCGCAAAACGCCCTGCCCGATGAAATCCAGGCCGCAAATCTGGTTTTGAACGAACTCGTGGGTGCCAATCCGAAGCTTTCGGGCATGGGCACCACCGTGACATCCCTGCTGCTTTCCGGCAGGACCTTGCACATGGCCCACATCGGCGACTCGCGGGCCTACCGGCTCAAGCACGGCAACTTTGAACAGATCAGCCGCGACCACACGTTCGTGCAGCGCCTGGTTGATGAAGGACGAATCAAGCCGGCAGAAGCCGAAGTCCATCCGCATAAAAACGTGCTGCTGCGCGTACTCGGTGACTCGGATGCCTCGCCCGAACTCGATGTCCAGCAAATTGACGCCGAGCCCGGCGAACGCTGGATGCTGTGTTCCGATGGCCTCACCGACGCTGTTCCGCTACCCATCATTGAGCAGATCATCCGCAATACCGCGGACATGGACGAAGCCGTTAATGACCTGGTAGCCATCACCTTGAAAAATGGCGCGCCGGATAATGTCACGGTCGTGATGTTCGAAGTCGTCGAGGATACCGCTGACGAGTTCAGCGAGCCTTCCGTTCAGGAACCGGCCCCGGACACCGCCCAGCTGGCCATTGCCGCTGAGGGCGACGTCGAAGCCAGCGCCTCGCTGCTTCGCCACGAAATTTCACAGCGTCCACACCTGCTGGTCGGAGCGGCGCAACTTGCCACGCAGACTGGCCAGATTCCGGTGGTCACCCAGCACACCGGCGAACGCCGCGCAGCTGCCCTGCTCACCCACCGTTCACCGGCTGCTGGCCAGATACTTGATCCGCTGGAGAGCCCCACTGCTCACCGCCGCTGGATGATGCCGATCCTGCTCACCCTTGCAGCTTTCCTCGTGGTGGCCCTGGCCGTCTGGGGCTACATGTGGACGCAGACCCAATACTTTGTTGGCACCGTGGATAACAAGGTCGCCATCTACAAGGGTGTTCCGCAGGAGCTTGGACCGATTTCGCTTTCCGAGGTCGATACCGTGAGCAAGGTTCCGCTGGAATCGCTGCCGGATTACTCGCGCCAGCGAGTGGAAGCGACCATTTCGGCGGATAACCGCGAGCATGCCCAAATGATCATCCAGGAACTGCTGGTCACCGCGAAGCAGAATTGTCCGGTAACTGTTCCCGGATCAAAAGATTCACCAAGTAGCAAACAAACCCAGCTGCCAGCCTACTGTCAGGAGATCATGCAATGACCGAAGTGCAAACCGCTCCGGTACCACGGCGCAATCTCGAGCTGCTGCTGCTTGTCTTGGCCCTCTGCGTCGGCAGTGCGGCGTTCTTCCTGGTGGGTAGCACCACCGAGGATGTCGACAACACCGACTTCTATATCCAGATGAGCATCATGGCGGTGCTCGCCCTGTCCGTTCACGTGCTGCTGCGCATCTTCGCTAAATATGCCGATCCGGTAATACTTCCGATCACGGTAGCCTTGAATTGCCTCGGGCTATCCATGATTCACCGTATTGACCTGGCCAAAGGTACGTCCCAATCGGCTAGGCAACTACTTTGGACGGCTATCGCCATCGTCATCGCCGCGGCAGTCCTCTGGGTCATCAAAGACCACAGGATCCTGCGCCGATTCACTTATATAGCTCTCCTGTTATCTATCGTTCTGCTCTTGCTGCCGCTGATTCCAGGCTTGGGCGTCACCATCAACGGTGCCCGCATTTGGATCCGCATGGGGATGTTCTCGTTGCAGCCTGGCGAGCTCGCGAAGATCTCGCTGTCGGTCTTCTTCGCCGGATACCTCTCCTCGAACCGTGACCTGATCCTGCTGGCCGGGCGTAAATTCGGACCGCTGCAGCTGCCTCGCCTGCGGGATATGGCGCCAATGGTCATCGCTTGGCTGCTGTCCATCGGTGTTCTGGTGGTTCAGCGCGACCTGGGATCAGCGATCTTGTTCTTCGGCCTGTTCATCGTGATGGTGTACGTGGCTACCGCCCGCATCTCCTGGGTATTGATCGGCATGCTCATGGTTGTCGCCGGTGGCATTGTCGCTGGCTTGACCATGAGCCACGTGACCCGGCGCCTTGATGTCTGGCTCAACGCCTTCGACCCGACCATCTACCAGGCCACCGGCGGAAGCATGCAGATCGTCGAAGGCCTGTTCGGCATGGCCGATGGCGGACTATTCGGCACCGGTCTGGGCGCCGGCTCCCCCTACCGGGTGCCGCTAGCCAATTCGGACATGATCATCGCCTCCTTCGGCGAAGAAATCGGCCTGATCGGCGTAACCGCAATTATCCTGCTGTACATGTTGCTGGTTTCCCGCGGCCTGCGTGCAGCCCTCGGTTCCCGCGACACCTTCGGCAAGCTGCTGGCCGCCGGCCTGTCCTTCACCCTGGGACTGCAGTGTGTAGTCATCATCGGTGGCGTCACCCGACTGATTCCACTGACCGGCCTGGCCACGCCATTCATGGCGGCCGGAGGATCTTCACTGCTGGCCAACTGGATCATCATCGCCCTCCTGCTCTTGATTTCGCACAATTCACGCCGGCCGAAGTCCGGCGTCTCAGGACCTACCGATGAAATTGCAACACCCAGCAAAGCCCCAACGACCAGCACCAAGGTGGTGAAGAGCAAGTGAATCAGGCCATTAAGCGAGTATGGGTTGCACTGACCCTGCTCTTTGTCATCTGCCTTGGCGGTTTGAGCTACATCCAGTTCTTCGACGCCGACCAGCTCACGGACAACGCGCTGAACAAGCGCCAGCTGTACCGCGAATTCGATTTGCCTCGCGGCGCCATCCTGGTTGACGGCAAGCCGATCGCCGAGTCGGTGCCTACCGACGATGGGCAATTCGAATACCAGCGCGTGTACAACGACGCCGAGGCCTACGCCCACCTGACCGGCTACTACTCGCTGGCCAACGGCACCACCCAGCTGGAGTCTTCGCTCAACGATTGGCTGACCGGAACCAGCTCGGATCTGCTCTATGACCGCTTGCTGGCGATGTTCACCGGCAAGAAGTCCGAAGGCGCCTCGGTAGAGCTGACCATCGATGGCGCGCTGCAGAAGACTGCCTTCAATGCCATCCCCGATGGCGTGAAGGCAACCATTATCGTCTCCGATCCGAAGACCGGCGACATCCTGGCAATGGCTTCCAAGCCGAGCTACGACACCAACGACTTGGCGGTCCATTCGACGTCCAAGGCGGCGCAGAACCTCAAGAAGGTCAGCGATATTGACGGCCTGAGCCCGTATCGGAACCCGGCCATCAACAACCTGAGCTTCCCTGGCTCTTCCTTCAAGATCCTCAGCACCGTCGCCGCCCTGGAATCCGGCAAGTACGACTTGGACACCGTGATCAACAATCCGACCTCGGTGAACTACCCGAACTCCAGCACGCCGATGAATAACTTTGGCGAAGGCATCTGCGCCCGTGAACCACGTGCCCGCCTTGCCTTCATCTTTGCCCAGAGCTGCAACACTCCATTCATGGAGATCAGCCAGACCGTGGGCAAGGAAGAGTTCGCTGATGTGGCCGAGCGCTTCGGCTATGGCCAGCAGCTGAGCATCCCGCAGAACGTGGTGCCAAGCAAGTTCCCGACAGCCGAAGCCGATTCCGCTGAATTGGCCCGCATGGCTATTGGCCAGGGCAATAACCAGGTCACCCCGTTGCAGATGAATATGGCTGCCATGGCCATCGCCAACAAGGGCGTGATCATGAAGCCAAACATGATCGACAAGGTCATCGCCCCGGATCTTCGGGTGATCGAAGAGCCGAAGCCAGAGAAGTTCTCCACGGCCACCAGCCCGGAGATCGCCGAGCAGCTCGCCGGCCTGATGGAAGGCCCGGTGAAGAACGGCACGGCCATGAATGCCGCTGTTCCGGGTGTGGACTTCCGCGCCAAGACCGGTACGGCTCAGCTCGGCGGCGAATCAAACCATGTGAACTCGTGGATGACCGGCTTTGCCCCAGCAGATGACCCACAGGTGGCCATTACGGTCACCTTGCAAGACGTAGATTACAACACTGGTCACAACACGACCGGTGCACTGATGAAGACGATGTTAAAGGCGGTGTTCAACAAGTGAGGCCAGTAACCGGCACCACCTTGGGCGGTCGTTACAAGCTGACCGACCGCATTGCGATCGGTGGCATGGGCGAAGTTTGGAAAGCTCGCGACCAGGTCCTTGGGCGCCTCGTGGCGATCAAGATCCTCAAGGAGGAATACACCGACAACGAGAGCTTCTTGACGCGATTCCGCGTTGAGGCCCGCCACACTGCCCTGCTCAACCACCCGGGCATCGCTGGCGTCTTCGACTACGGCGAAGAGCAAGGCTCTGCCTACCTGGTCATGGAACTAGTTCCCGGCCCGCCGCTGTCCACCATCATCGAGCGTGAACGCAAGCTCGAAGTCGACCGCACCCTCTCGCTGATCGCCCAGACCGCTCGAGCGCTGGCTGCAGCCCACGAGCATGGCCTGGTCCACCGCGACGTGA
The DNA here is from genome assembly GCF_001302565.1 of Glutamicibacter halophytocola. Lineage (NCBI taxonomy): Bacteria > Bacillati > Actinomycetota > Actinomycetes > Micrococcales > Micrococcaceae > Glutamicibacter > Glutamicibacter halophytocola. Next base: position 24,439 of record NZ_CP012750.1, on the reverse strand, counting down.
AGCCGGGCAATATCCTGGTCATGCCGTCGGGCGTTGTGAAGATTACCGACTTCGGCATCGCCCGCCTGGCCGACCAGGTGCCTTTGACCGCCACCGGCCAGGTGATGGGCACCGCCCAATACCTGGCTCCTGAGCAGGCGACCGGGCAGAACGCGACCGGCAGCTCCGATATCTACGCCCTGGGCGTCATCGGCTACGAATGCCTGGCCGGGCGGCGTCCGTTCACCGGTGAATCGCAGATCGCCATCGCCCTGGCACAGGTCAACGACGCTCCCCCCGCCTTGCCGGACACCATCCCGGCTCCGGTGCGCCAGCTGATCATGTCGATGCTGGCCAAGAACCCTGCGGATCGACCAAAGGACGCCACCGCACTGGCCAAGGCCGCCGACGCCCTGCGCGCCGGAGATACCAACACCGCCACCCTGGCGGTTCCGGGCATGCTCGCCACCGGCATATCCGAGGACGCGACGCAGGCGCTAAACCTGGATGACGACGCCACCCGCGCCATGACCCGCCAGGATTCTGCCCCCACGATGACCAATGCCATGCCGACCGTTGTGGAACCTGCGGCTGCGGCCAGCGGTTTCTCCGCGGCCAGCAATCAGGGCGCCACCGGCTTTGACGACGAGGATGCCGACGCCCAGGATCCTGCGCCGCAGGAATCCAAGCGGAGCCCCTGGCTGATCCCATTGATCGTGATTATCGCCTTGGCTGCAGTTATTGCGCTGCTGGCCTGGTTGATTCCTGCCCTGAGCAGCAACAACGACGATCGGCCAACTGCGACGGTGACCGAAAGCAGCTCCGAATCTGCAGAGTCCACCGAACCGACCGAGGAGACGACCGAGCCCTCCGAGGAGACCACCGCGGCGTCCGAAACTTCGCAGTCCCCCTCGGAAAGCGAAAGCGAGAGCCCTGAATATGTCCAGGTGTCCTCCTCGCTGGTCGGCCAGGATATCGACACGGTCACCCAGCAGCTTGAGAGCCAGGGCCTGAAGGTTGATGCGGTGCCGCAGGAAACCGATCAGGCCGATCCGCGCGAAGTGATCTCGCTGAACCCGACGGGCAACGTCGAAGTCGGCGAAACCGTCACCGTCACCTACGCCATGGCTCCGGAAACTGTCGAGGTTCCCAAGGTCACCGGCATGAGCTTCGAAGCTGCCCAGAAGCGGATCCAGGATGCCGGCCTGGCTGCCGCAAAGGGCGAGGAACGCAGCGATTCCTCGGTTGCCGGCACCGTCCTGTCCCAGGACGTATCGGCAGGCAGCGAAGTCGAGCCCGGCACCACCGTCACCCTGGACCTCTCCACCGGCCCCGAAGAGGAGCCTGAAGAGTCGGCAGCCCCAACGGCAACACCTACCGCCTCGCCGACCGCCACGGAATCGGACCAGAGCACAGCACCATGAGCGACGTTGAAGAATTGCCGCCTGGCCTGCCGCGGATGATCAGCGACCGATATGAGATTGAATCGCTCATCGGCCGTGGTGGCATGGCCGATGTCTACCTGGCACTGGACCATGTGCTTTCGCGCAAGGTAGCAGTCAAGGTGCTGCGCCCGGACACGGCCAGCAATCCCATGGTGGTCAACCGATTCCGGCGCGAAGCGAAGGCAGTCGCGGCGCTAAGCCATCCGAATATCGTAGCCGTGTACGACACCGGCGAGCTTCCAGCTGCCGAACAGCAACACGAGCGCCTGCCCTTCATGGTCATGGAGTATGTCACCGGGAAAACCCTCAAGCAGGTCATTTCCCAGGACGCCATTGACGCCGAATTTGCCGTAAAAGTCACCCGGGGCGTGTGCGAGGCACTGGATCATTCGCACGCGAATAATGTGGTGCACCGCGATGTAAAGCCTGCGAATGTCATGGTCAGCGACGCCGGGCATGTGAAGCTGATGGACTTCGGCATCGCCAGGGCGCTGGACAACTCCGCCACGATGACGCAGACCGCCGCCGTGGTGGGCACCGCGCAGTACTTCTCCCCCGAGCAAGCCCGTGGCGAGCAGGTGGATTTCCGTTCCGATATCTACTCGGCCGGGTGCCTGTTTTACGAGCTGATGACCGGCAGGCCGCCGTTCACCGGGGACTCTCCGGTCTCCGTGGCCTACCAGCACGTCGGCGAGATCCCACCGGCTCCGAGCCAGGTCGCGCAGGACGTGGATCCGATCTACGACCCGATAGTGGCCAAGGTGCTCTCCAAGGAACGCGATGACCGCTTCCAGTCCGCTGGCGCCTTCGCAGCCGCCTTGGAGAACGCCCTGAACGGGATCGAATTCCATGAGGACCAGTCCACGCCGGCAACCTACACCTTGCCAATCTATGGAAATCACGACTCCACCGAATCTGGTTTTGCTGCCCAGGCGGCACCCATGACCACAGAGCATCCGGTCTTCACGGCCCACGATGAACCGGTGGAGACCACACGCCATCGGACCAACCGCGGCCTGATTGTCCTGTTGTCTGTGGTCGCCCTGCTTGCTGTGGCGATCGCCAGCTTCCTGGTGATTCGCTCAATCCAGGCCGATGCCGAAAAGCGTGCGCCAGTAGCCATTCCCGATGTCAAGAACCTGTCCGAGGACGACGCCAGCAGCCTGCTGCGCGATGCGACCTTCAACGTGCGCGTTGAGCGCGAGTTCAATGAAGATGTGGATGAGGACAAGGCCACGCGCACCGATCCTTCCTCCGGAACCCAAGTGGCCAAGGAATCCACGGTGACTTTGTACATCTCGGAGGGTTCGGAACAGCGGACCATTCCCGAGGACCTCGCCAATCAGTCCGAGACGGCCGCTCGAGATGCCTTGCGCCAAGCAGGACTCGAGGTCGGTGAGGTCACCCGCGAGAATTCGGCAACCATTCCAACCGACTGGGTCATTGGCACCAGCCCTGAGCTTGGCGCCAAGGTCAAAGCAGGTTCCGAGGTTGACCTGATCCTCTCGACCGGAAAGGTGCAAGTTCCCGATGTCTCTGGAATGAGCCGGGACGAGGCCCAGAAGGCGCTTGAAGCAGAAGATGTTGGACTCAAGGCCCAGTTCGTCGAGGTCGAAACCAATGACTATGAAGAGGGAACGCTGTTCACGCAGTCGCCGGAGGCTTCCGAGGAAGCTGCTCCAGGGGACCTGGTAAAGATCTCCGTGGCAATTCCCGTACCGGAGCCAACTCCGTCTGAGACCCCGACTCCCAGCCCGTCCGAGAGCGAAAATTCGGATGATTCAGAAAGCGAATCACCGAGCGGGACTGCTTCGCCATCGCCGAGCGAGACGCGGCAAGGAAAATTGCCCCCACCGGCCAAACCCGGTGAGGGCAATTAATCAGCGGTCGCTTATTCGCCGCTAAAAAGCGGGCTCAGGGTGGCTGCCTTCGCGGCGGCCCCCTGCAAGCCCAGGAATTCCAACCAGTTGCCCAGCATCTGATACCCCTGCTCGGTCAAGACCGACTCCGGGTGGTACTGCAAGCCCCACAGCGGGGCTTCCCGGTGGGCCAGGGCCATGATGACTCCCCCAGCCGTCTGGGCAATGATTTCCAGCTCTTCCGGGATGCTCTCGCGCACTGCGGCCAAGGAATGGTACCGGGTCGCGGTGAACGGATTGGCAACGTTGTTGAACACCGGGTGGCCCTCGTGATTAACCAGCGAGGTCTTGCCATGCATCAGTTCTTCAGCATGGGTCACCGTTCCGCCATAGGCCTCGGCCAACGCCTGGTGCCCAAGGCAGACGCCCAGCATCGGCTTGCTCTGCTGTCCGCACCACTTGATCAGATCAATGCTGACACCGGCGCCGGCGGGATCCCCGGGGCCTGGTGAAATCAATACGCCGTCGTATTCGGAAGCCAGCTCGATGGCTTCCTGGACGGTCAAGTCATCGTTGCGATGAACAGTGGTCTCGGCGCCCAATTCCTGGAGATAGCCCACAAGGGTATAGACAAAGCTGTCGTAATTGTCGATCACTAAAATCTTGGTGCTGCTCACGAGGTACTCTGGCCAATCGTTGAATCGGTAAAGGGGCTGATGTACTGGTTCAGCCAAGGGAAAACGTACACCATCAGTAATAGCACGATGGCGGCAATGAGAATCAATGCTTCAAAAATGCGAAGCCACAGGGGGCCGGGAAGGTTTCTGAAAATCCAGGCGTACATTTATTCCTCCTAGCTCGTTGCGTCGATAACCATGTCGCGGATTTCCTTGGGCGGGCCGGCATCCAAGGGCCGCCAATCCGTCAGCTCGGAGTATGCGATCATCCGCTGCTGGGTTGTGTACTTCGGGTGGCAGGTGGTCATGGTCAGGATCGATTTAGTTGGCTCTACTCCCCATTGATGCGGCGTCGGCAGGAGGACGTCGCCGTTGGAAGGAGCGACGATCTCAGTGGCATACCAGGTGTAGGTGTAATACCCCTCGGCCGTTTGCAGATAGATCTTGTCGCCCTTTTGGAGCTTGTCGATGTCCCAGAAAACCTGTCCGTGGGTTTGGCGGTGGGCGGCAACCGCAAAGTTGCCCAGCTCTCCTGGCTGCTGGGTTGACGGGTAATGCCCAATGCCCAGATTGTCGATCACCCGATCCTCAACGCCGTCGGTCACGGGGTGATGCGATCCATGGCTGCCAAAACGCGGGAAGTACATGATCCCGAAGGTCTCCCCCGGCGCAATTTCTGTCACAGGTGCTGGACCGTAGTCTTTTTCATCGTCCGCCGGATCTTCAGAATCAGGGATCACGACATCGCCGAGTTCCTGCACCAGCCCCTGGGTTGCCTGCTGCTGCGCTTGGGCGGAGTCGATATTGGTCCACCACAGTTCCCACGCTACGTAGAGCATCAAGATGATGCCCAAGGTAATGAACAGCTCGCCGAGGAATCCAACAACAACGTTTCCCGCAGACCGAGGCCGGCGTTCCATGCGTCGGCCTTGCACTGTGGCGGATCTGTTCACAGCTCTCAAGCTCCTTAGGGCATTCGTATATAACGATCTGTCACTGCACGCGTGCTGATGCGGGCCAAAACCCCGGAGTTCTCACGGGTTGCGGCTAGTATGGAAGCTACGTAGGAATGCAGCAAGCAGTTCTCAGCATTCTTGTACCCAAGCCTACCGGGAAGACGTTAATGTCTCCCACATTTACTACATTAAGCAGATGAAGCCGAGGGAGCATTCGAGTGCCGGAGTCAAAACCACGACGCAAGAACACAACGCAGGCCCGAGCCGAGCGCCAAAGCGCCCACGCTATCGATAAGCCAATGCCGGGCTGGTACAAGCCGGTCATGTTTGGCCTCATGCTCATAGGCCTGCTCTGGATCATCGTCTACTACATTTCCCAGACCCTATTTCCAATCCCCAACATTGGCGGCTGGAACATCGTAATCGGCTTCGGCATCGCGATGGTCGGATTCTTCATGACAACAGGCTGGAAATAGCACGTTCGCCGGCCCCGAAGGGGCCGGCGAATTTTATTTAAGGGATTTTTCCCTAGTGGCTAACGGCCTTGAGGCCAATAACGCAGCCAACAAGCCCCAGGATGAAGACCGCCTTCAGAAGCGAGAAAGCTTCTTGGCCCGTGGCCATGGAGTAGATCACTGCGAGCGAGGCTCCGATTCCCACCCATATCGCGTAGGCGGTACCCACCGGAATTTCCTTCATCGCGTAGGCCAGACCGGCCATTGATACGATCAGCCCAGCAATGAAGATGATGGTGGGAACGACCTTTGAGAGCCCATCGCTCATCCCCAAAGCTACAGCCCACACGGCCTCGAAAACGCCAGAAATTATAAGTACGATCCAGTACATGCCAGATTTCCCCTCTGGCCGTCTTGTCGCGCTCCGGGTACGGCTCCCTCGTCCGGGTTCAGGCATTCATGGCCTGCAACAAGCTCAGGCTATCAAATGCAGGCCGCTATGACGGGCCGCAGTGACCAGAATGCCATCGATATTGTTGAGCAAGTCGGAGTCAACGGCCCAACGCTGTAAATACAGAGGAACATCCGCGAACCATTGCTCGTGTAGTACCTGGACCCCGGCAGCCTGCGGCAACTGCAATTCCGGAATCATCCCCCATCCCATGCCCGCTTCGATGGCGCTGACATATTTTAGAGAATCTGGAATATGGTGCACCGCGGCCGTTGGACGGCTTCCTGTACCAGCGGCCCGCTCGAGCATGGCATATTGCAGCGGGTCCTCGCGGTCAAAAACCACCATTGGGGTTTTCACCAGTTGTTCGGGGGCTCTTTGGGACAGATACCGGTCGATGATGCGCGGTGAAGCTGCTGCCCGATAGCGCATAGCGCCGAGTTTTTTGCTGACGCATCCTTGCAGGGCTTCGGCCGTTGCTGTGACGACTGCGCTGACTCGACCGGTGCGCAGAAGTTCCAGTCCCCTATTCTCATCGGCGCGAAGAATCTCTATCGATAAATCGTCAATCTCGGCCAGCTCTTCGAAGATCGGGCCAAACCATGTGGACAGCGAGTCGGAATTAACCCCGAGGGCTATGGACAGAGGTTTGCCTGCCGACAGTTCGCGGGCAAATTCTGTGCTGAGCAGCGACATTTGCCGCGCGTAGCGCAGCACCTTATATCCCTGTTCGGTCGGAACGACTGGGCGGCTCCTGACGACAAGAATTGCGCCAACTCGATTTTCAAGGGCCTTGATCCGCTGGCTGACAGCAGAAGGAGTAATCCCCAAATCTATGGATGCGTCGTCAAAGCTTCCAGCATCAACGATGGCCAGAAGGGTCTCGAGATGTTCAACGTCGATATTCACATTAGGAACTCTAATCTAGATTCAGAAAGTTAAGTTCGACTAATGTCATTGAATCTCATACGGTTTTCCCATGACCGCAACTTCTTTTTTCTTCGGACTCACCACCGGCTTATCGCTGATTGTGGCAATCGGTGCGCAAAATGCCTTCGTGCTTCGCCAGGGCATCCGGAAAGAACATGTCTTCATCACTGCCCTTATCTGCTCCCTGTCGGACGCTGCCCTGATATTCGCTGGTGTTAACGGCATGGGCGTCCTGGTTGAACGCGTTCCCTGGCTGCTGGTCGTCGCTAGATTCGGCGGTTTCATATTTCTTGCGAGCTATGCTCTGTTCGCCTTCCGCAGAGCGGTTAAGCCCGATTCCCTCAAAATCTCCGGCCGCGCACAGGCAACAACCGTGCTGTCGGCCATCGGAACCACGCTGGCACTCACCTGGCTCAATCCACACGTGTATATCGACACGGTCCTGCTGCTGGGTTCCGTTGCCGTTGCACAAGGCTCCGGCTCTGGCTGGTTTGCTTTTGGAGCTATCGCTGCAAGCTTCCTCTGGTTTTTTGCGCTGGCCTATGCGGCTCGGTTCCTCGCCCCGGTTTTCGCCAGGCCCAAGGCATGGCAGGTTCTTGATTTCATCATCGGCATATTGATGATGGTCTTCGCAGCCCTGTTGATCTGGCCAGTTTTCACCACGTAATCCACAAGTGCGGGGTGTTATCCACACGGGTTGTGCACAAGTTTTACAAACAGTTGTTCACAAACTTATCCACAGGTGGGGATATCAATTGGCAGGTTGAGGATGTTTTCGTGAAACATCAGGTCAAATGTTGTTTGGAGTTATCAAATGACAAGCGTGTAAGTTATTAACATTGTGGATTCCAGCTGTGGATAAGGGTCATTATCCTCCTGCCGTCAACATTCCAGTGGCTATCGGTTAAACTTTCGAATCCGCAGTTATTAACAAGCTACCGGTTCGTATATGCGCTATCTACAGGGGTTGTTTAAAAGTTATCCACAACTGGGGACAAGGTTGTGAGTATTGGGCAACATTGCTGGAATACCCTTGATTTCCCGGGCTGTCAGGCCTGTTAATAACTCCATGAGCCAGCAAGTTACACAGATGTAAGTTATTAACAGTGTGGATAATCTGTGTGGATAACGACAAGAGCCGTTTTCGAACGATTAACCTGTGAACTTTACTGACTGTGCTGCGACATACACGGCACCTAAAAGCAGTATTGAAAGACCGGACAGAAGCAGCAGCTGTGTTCTGGCTCGTTGTGGATTACTTCTCGGTATCAATACGATGCAGCACGCGGCAAGAATGCCCGTGATCGCTCCGCCCAAGTGTCCCTGCCAGGAGATTCCGGAAACAACAAAGCCCAGGACAACGTTGAGCACCAGAATGATGCCCATTTGCCGCAGCGCCTGCTTATTCGAGCGGTAGACAACAAAGGTAGCGAGGAACAATCCGGCCAAAGCCCCAGAAGCACCCAAGGTGGCGCTCAACGGCGCACTGAGCAACAAGATGCCAAGAGATCCACCGAAAGCGCTAATCAAGTACAGCCATGTAAATCGCAGCCTGCCCAGCTTGGGCTCGAGCAAGGTGCCGAAGATATAGATGCCGTACATGTTCATGCCAAGATGCAGGAATGATCCCATGGAGTGCGCGAAGGCGCTCGTGATCAATCTCCACGGCTCATAGGCAGCTATGGCTGGTGCCAGGACCAATGAATTGGTGAATCCCGGAATGACCCACTGCAGAATATAGACGAAGACGTTCAGCCCAATCACCGCGTAGGTGATGACCGGGGCGCCAGCGCGAAGCCGGCCGCCAAATTCGGTTTTCTGCTGGGGGAGGCTTCTATTGGCTTGGGCAACGCATTCAACGCACTGCACTCCCACTGGAGCGGAAACCTGGCATTCAGGACAGATTGGACGCTCGCATCGGTTGCAAGACACATAGGACACCGTGTGGGGGTGTCGATAACACGTCGGTGTTGCTTGGCCCTGGGGATTAACCTGCCCGTAGGACATCGTTACCTGCCTTGTGTAGTGGGATCGTGCTTAAAGCTCAAGGCCCCGACAACACCATTGGGTGGATCGTCGGGGCCTCGCGGTATTGCGTCGGTGAATTACAGGGTCTCGATATCGACCGAGTTGATGACGACGTCTTCCAGTGGCTTGTCACGGCCATCGGTTGCTACAGCGTTCAGTGCGTCAACTACCTTGCGGGAGTCTGCATCGACAACTTCACCGAAGATGGTGTGCTTGCCCTGCAGCCAGGTGGTTGGAACGGTGGTGATGAAGAACTGCGAACCATTGGTTCCACGGCCCATGCGGATACCCGCGTTGGCCATGGCCAGCTTGTATGGCTCGTTGAAGTTCAGTTCTGGGTGGATCTCATCATCGAACTGGTAGCCCGGACCGCCGAAGCCCTGGCCCAGTGGGTCGCCACCCTGAATCATGAAGTCAGAGATGATGCGGTGGAAGATGGTTCCGCTGTACAGCGGGGTGTTGGTCTTTTGGTCACCGGTCTCTGGGTGTACCCACTCCTGCTCACCGGTCGACAGGCCGACGAAGTTCTTTACGGTCTTAGGTGCATGGTTGCCAAAGAGATCGACAACGATATCGCCCAAAGTAGTGTGAATCGTGGCTTTATGAGTTGCGTTTGCGGTCATGCCTACATTCTTCCATGATCAAGGCGTGAGCCGCTAAATGCTGACGTACGCGTTGAGTGAAAATTTAGAACAATCTCTGATGGCTGCCTGGCTAACACTGGCCTGTGGCGCTGTAACTGCATAGGCTTGAGCTGTCGGATAGCGAGATCCTGTTTCAGTCTGGAGCAATGCATGAGCAAGAAGAGCAAAGTAGGAAAAGTACTAGCCGTAGGCTTGATTGCCGGAATCGTCGCGCTGCTGGTGGCTGTTTGGAAGGCCTCAAAACCCATTGAGGATCCATGGGAAAACGAACCTGCGCCGGCACAGCCTCAGCAGCCTGTCGAGTCTCGCGAAGCAAGCGTAGAAGAAATCCGCGAGATCATTGAAGATGACAAATAAAATCTAGTTACTCACGAGTTTTCGGTTGGGCTTGTCCTCGTATCACGAGGGCAAGCCCAACGAGTATCACCAGAAGACCGGCATAGGTAGCCATGGAAACCACCTGTCCAAGGAACAGCGCCGCCAACAAGGCGGCCCCTGGGATCTCCAAGAGGATCAGTGTTGAAACCGTCAGCGGTCCAAGCACGTTAAGCAGATGATTCATTGCCGTATGCCCAAAGATCTGTGCGCATAAGGTCAGCAAGATGATGCCCAGCCAACCGTGGGCATCGAATCCCCAGATCGGCATGCCCGTGGCAAAACAAAGAAGCAGCAGAGCGAGAGCGGTAATCGCGTAGCAGCTCGAGGCATAGGTTGCTGTCGCCATCGTCCGCCGAGCTACTGATCCGGCCAGGGTGTAAACCGCCGCCAGCACACCGCCGGCCAGGGCCAGCACGTCGCCGAGCAGCGCCTCTGAGCTCAGGCCCATATCGAATCCGGTAATAAGAATGGCGCCGCCAAGCGAGACGGCCATGCCAATGAAAACCTTGGTGCGGTACTGGACGCCGCGCATCACCTGGAACACTGCAATCCAAACACCTTGGATACATACCAATGCGGTGCCGGCAGCGACGCTGGTAAGTCTCATCGAGTACATGAAGCACACAAAGTGCAACGCCAAGGCAAGACCTGCAATGCCCGTGAATACCCATTCGCGTTTGGTCATAGCCAGATAAACGCGCGAGTTTTTTCGAAGCGCCGGAACACTGAGCACTGCCGCTGCCGCGCCATTGCGCCAGAAAGCCATGGACAGCACCGGAACACCAGGGAACGCGGCAATAATTGGCCCGGAAGCCGAGATTCCAATGATCCCGACCAGGGCAAGTAGTAACGTCACTAATTTAGATTACCGGTGCTTTGCACCAAGACAGTCCACCGGCCCCTGGAGGCAGCTTCAAGGACGCGATTCTTGCACGAATCAAGATATTCCAAAATTGAAATATATCCGATTCTTCCCCTGAATTCCGGACTTTTTAGATCTTCTTCCGACGCCAATAAGCAGCGATCATCGCTCCGGACAAGTTATGCCACACGGAGAATACTGCAGCTGGCAATGCCGCCTCCGGCGTGAAATATTGCTTGGCCAATCCGCCGGCCAATCCGGAATTCTGCATGCCAACTTCAATAGCCATCGTGCGCCGTGCGTCCTCTGGCACGCGCATCAGCACACCAATTCCATATCCGAGCATCAGGCCCAACCCGTTGTGCAGAATGACTGCAAGCAAAACCAGCAATCCAGCAGTCAGAATGGCCTGCGCGCTGCCGGCAACAATAATCGTCACTACGAAGGTAATGGCGATGACTGAGATCCACGGCAGGACCCCGGTCACCTTGAGCACAAGCCGGTTTAACAGCATGCGTAGCACCAAGCCCAGGACCACGGGAATCAGAACAATCTGAACAACACTGACGGCCATGGAACCGGCATCAACGGGCATGTACTGGCCCGCCAGCCACAACGCCAACAGGGGAGTGAGCGCCGGTGCAATCAAGGTGGAAACCGAGGTCATCGCCACCGACAGAGCAACATTGCCTCGAGCCAGATAGGAGACTACATTTGACGCGGTTCCGCCCGGTGCGCAACCCACCAGAATCAGGCCGGCAGCGAGCGCGGGATCCAGATGCAGCACCTTGGCGACGAGCCATCCCATGGACGGCATCACGACAAACTGGGCCACCACGCCGCCGAGTACCGGCAACGGGTTCTTAACCACTAGCGCAAAGTCTGGCAGGGTCAGCGTCAAGCCCATGCAGAACATGATCACCATCAACAGGGGACTGATCCATCCGGCAAAGCCGACAAATGTCTGGGGCAGCAGCATGCCGCACAGCCCGCCGAGCAGGATCAGCGCTGGAAAGAGCAGCACCGCAATGCGCGAGTCTTTGTCAATCTTTGCGGTGTCAGCTGCGTCGCGGACCACGCCCGAACTATCATTCAACACCTACGGTATCTTGCCACTAATTGCGGTTTACCAAAAATAGGGAGACAGATGTTAATGCACTGACCCAGTCATATTAACTTTCTTGTCATTGTTGGTCACCATGCTGAAACTGTGAAGGTTGCAATCGTTGCTGAATCGTTCCTTCCCCACTTCAATGGGGTTACCAATTCTATTCTCAAGACGCTGGACCACTTGGCGCTCACCGGGCACGAGGCAGTGGTCATCACGCCTGCAGGTTCCTTGGCCAGCGAGCTGGCAGGTCACGGTGTGCCTCGGCAGTACAAGGGCTTCGCCATCCATACGGTGCCCTCCATGCCCCTGGCCAGCTACCCGGAAGTCCGGGTGGCAACCACCAGTGTTAACCGCTTGCGAAAGATCCTGGCGCGTGAACGCGTGGACGTGGTCCATCTGGCCAGCCCTTTTATTCTGGGGTGGCAGGGATTGCGTGCAGCCCAGGAACTGAATTTGCCCACCGTGGCGCTCTACCAAACCGAAGTTCCCAGCTATGCCGAGCGCTACAAGATGCCCTGGCTGACCCAGCGCCTCTGGGACCATGTCCGCGCCATCCATAGCGCTGCGGACCTGTCGCTGGTTCCCAGCACTTTTTCGTACCGCCAGCTGCAGGATCTGGGCATTGATCGCTTGAGGATCTCAGGCAGGGGAGTGGATACGGCCCAATTCACCCCGCGACGTCGAAATGAGCAATTCAGGCAGGCAGTGGCCCCCAATGGCGAGGTAGTCATCGGCTATGCAGGGCGCCTCGCTGCAGAGAAGCAGGTCGCCGATCTGAAGGCCTTGGCGGACCTGAAGAACACCAGGCTCGTCATCGTAGGTTCTGGGCCGCTGGAGGGTGAGCTGCGGGCTTTGCTGCCCACCGCGCACTTCACTGGATTCCTCTCCGGCGAACGCCTGGCTGAAGTCATGGCCTCCATGGATGTTTTTGTCCATCCAGGCGCCTCGGAGACCTTCTGCCAGACGATCCAGGAGGCCATGGCCTGCGGAGTTCCCGTGGTCGCTGTGGGCCGTGGCGGGCCGCTGGACCTGGTTGATTCCTCGCGCACCGGCTGGCTGTACCAGCCGGGAAATCTCAATGAGCTGCGCAGCCGGGTCAGCGACTTGGTCTACGACGATGCCAAACGCCTTGCTTTTGCCAGTGCCGCCTTGAGCAGCGTGCAGGACCGTTCATGGTTCAGCATTGGCGAGCAGCTGCTGGATCACTACCAGCACGTGCGGATGGCTCGAATCAGCCGCTAATCGGCGCAGATGACCCGGAAATGGAGAAAGGACGGAAAGCAGAAGCTTTCCGTCCTTTTCTGTGGAGCCTAGGAGAATCGAACTCCTGACATTCTGCTTGCAAAGCAGACGCTCTACCAACTGAGCTAAGGCCCCTTATTTATTTATCTGGTGTTCCACACCGACCAATCCAAAAGGATCAATCAAAAAGAATTAGCGGAAAGCTGATGCTTTCCGCCACTCTCTTTTGTGGAGCCTAGGAGAATCGAACTCCTGACATTCTGCTTGCAAAGCAGACGCTCTACCAACTGAGCTAAGGCCCCAAAAGCTTTAGGAAACTTGATCGGCTACCTGATGCCAGGTTTCCTTTGTTTCCGAAGAAGCCTTCGCTTTCTTGACCAAGACTACCGCAGCAGCCGCAATCGTTGCGAGAACCAGGAACTTTTTCATTACTTCCTCTTTCTCTCCAGCAAGGTTTCCGTGGGCGTACCAAGACTTGAACTTGGGACCTCTTCGTTATCAGCGAAGCGCTCTAACCGCCTGAGCTATACGCCCTTGCTTTTGTTTGTTCCCTTTGGAACGAAATAAAACTCTACCGGGGATTTCCAGAAGATACAAATCGAGCCCGGGTGTCATGCATCACAACATGAAACCCGGGCTCGACTAGGGGTGTTTCTAGTCGTCGGTGAGGGTTACACCGATGCCGCCAACCAGCGATGCGGCAATGTTGTACAGCACCGCACCCAGCATGGAGACGATGGATATGACCACGACGTTCACCACGGCAATGATTGTCGCGTAGGAGGCCACCTGTCCCAGGGACATGCTCTGGCGCAGGTCGAAGCCGCCTTCAGCCATGGCATCGCGAATCAGCGTGTTGAATGCGTCAAACGTGCCCATCAGGTCCAGCAGGGCCCAGATGCCCACAGCAGCGACTACGGTGATGACACCGAAGGCTACCGAGAGCAGGAAGGCCAGCTTCAGTACCGAGAAGGGCTCAACCTTGGAAACCAGCAGGCGTGCCTTGCGGACCTTGGCCTTGGGCGCCGGGCGAACCAGGCGCTCCTGGCCGTTAGCCGGACGCTGGGCGGCCGGGCGGGCGCCTGCAGGGCGAGCCTGGCCGGCAGCTGGCTTGGCGCCTGCTGCGGCTGGGCGGCTGCCGGTGCCAGTTGGTGCCGGACGCTTTACCTGGGTAGGTCGCGGCGCTTCGCTCTTCGGGGCACTGCCGCTGGGGCGTGGCGTCGAGGGCGTGCTCATGCGTTACCTCCGTTAGTGGTGTCATCTTCCTGGGCGCCCGATTCGGTTTCCGGCGCGGTGGATGACTGATCGATCGTGTTTTCTGCGTCCAACGTTACGGCATCTTCCTCCAAGTTCTCTTCGAGCTCGGTCTCCGAGTTCTTGGCAACCGCAATAATGTTGTCCTTCTTATCCGGCTTGGCGAAGATGACGCCCATGGTGTCGCGGCCCTTGGCAGGAACCTGCGCCGCGGCCGAGCGGACCACCTTGCCCGAGCCCATGACCACGAGGACCTCATCGGTCTCGTCGACGATCATCGCGCCCACCAGCTCGCCGCGTTCCTCGTTGAGCTTGGCCACCTTAATGCCCAAGCCACCACGGGATTGCACGCGGTATTCGGCGACCTCGGTGCGCTTGGCATAGCCCTCGTTGGTCACCGTGAACACGAAGGAATCCTCGCGGACCACGTCGGCGGCCAGCAGCTCGTCGCCCTCGCGGAACTTCATGCCGGTCACGCCGCTGGTCGCGCGGCCCATCGGGCGCAGCGCGGTGTCGGTGGCGGTGAAGCGCACCGACTGGCCCTTGCGCGAGACGAGCATCACATCATCGGATTCGCTGACCAGCTGCGCGGAGACCAGTTCGTCGTCGTCGCGCAGGTTGATGGCGATCACCCCGGCAGTGCGGTTGGTGTCGTAGTCCTCCAGGCGGGTCTTCTTCACCAGGCCGTTGCGGGTAGCCAGCATCAGGTAGGCAGCGTCCTGGTAGGTGCGCAGATCCAGCACCTGGGCGATGTGCTCATCGGGCTGGAAGGCCATCACGTTCGCCACGTGCTGGCCCTTGGCGTCGCGGCCGGCTTCGGCCAGCTCGTAGCACTTGGTGCGGTACACGCGGCCGTGGTTGGTGAAGAACAGCAGCCAGTTGTGCGTGGAGGTGACGAAGAAGTGCTCCACCACGTCGTCCCCGCGCAGGTTCGCGCCCTTGATGCCCTTGCCGCCGCGGGCCTGCGAGCGGTAGTTGTCGATGCGGGTGCGCTTGACGTAGCCGCCGCGGGTGATGGTGACGACCATTTCCTCTTCGGGAATCAGGTCCTCGACGCTCATGTCGCCGTCGTAGCCCATGAGGATCTTGGTGCGGCGGTCATCGCCGTGCTTGTCCACGATCTCGCCGAGTTCTTCGGCGACGATTTCGCGCTGGCGGGCAGGGGAAGCGATGATGGCCTGGAATTCGGCGATCATGCGCTCGAGCTCAGCGTGGCGATCCTGGATCTTCTGGCGCTCGAGGGCGGCCAGGCGGCGCAGCTGCATATCCAGGATGGCGCGGGCCTGGTCCTCGTCGATGCTCAGCAGCTCCATCAGCCCGTCGCGGGCCGCCTCGGTGGTGGCCGAACGGCGGATCAGCGCGATGACCTCGTCAAGGGCGTCCAGCGCCTTGAGCAGGCCGCGCAGGATGTGGGCCTCTTCTTCGGCCTTCTTCAGGCGGAACTGGGTGCGGCGCACGATCACTTCGATCTGGTGGGTCACCCAGTGGCGGATGAACCCGTCCAGCGGCAGGGTGCGCGGCACCCCGTCGACGATCGCGAGCATGTTCGCCGAGAAGTTGGTCTGCAGCTCGGTGTGCTTGTACAGGTTGTTCAGCACCACCTTGGCCACGGCATCGCGCTTGAGCACGATGACCAGGCGCTGGCCGGTGCGGCCCGAGGTCTCGTCGCGCATATCGGCGATGCCGGCGATCTTGCCGTCGCGGACCAGCTCGGCGATCTTCACCGCGAGGTTGTCCGGGTTGGCCATGTACGGCAGCTCGGTGACCACCAGGCAGGTGCGGCCCTGGATTTCCTCCACGTTGACGACTGCGCGCATGGTGATCGAGCCGCGGCCGGTGCGGTAGGCGTCGGCGATGCCCTTGGTGCCCAGGATCATCGCGCCGGATGGGAAGTCCGGGCCCTTCACGCGCAGCATCAGCTCGGCGAGCAGCTCCTCGCGGGTGGCTTCCGGGTTCTTCAGGTACCACTGCACGCCCTCGGCCACTTCGCGCAGGTTGTGCGGCGGAATGTTGGTGGCCATGCCCACGGCGATGCCGGAGGAGCCGTTGACCAGAAGGTTCGGGAAGCGCGCCGGCAGAACGGTAGGTTCCTGGTTCTTGCCGTCGTAGTTGTCCTGGAAATCAACGGTGTTCTCGTTGATGTCGCGGACCATTTCCATGGCCAGCGGGGCCATCTTGGTTTCGGTGTAACGCTGGGCGGCGGCGCCGTCGTTGCCCGGGGAGCCGAAGTTGCCCTGGCCCAGGGCCAGCGGGTAGCGCATGACCCAGTCCTGGATCAGGCGGACCAGCGCATCGTAGATTGCGGTGTCGCCGTGCGGGTGGTACTGGCCCATGACTTCGCCGACCACGCGGGCGCACTTGTTGTAGGCGCGCTCGGGGCGGTAGCCGCCGTCGAACATCGCGTACAGCACGCGGCGGTGCACGGGCTTGAGTCCATCGCGCACGTCGGGCAGCGCACGGCCGACGATGACGGCCATGGCGTAGTCCAGGTAGGACCGCTGCATTTCGGTCTGCAGGTCGATCTGGTCGATGCGCCCGCCCTCATGGACCGGCTCGAGGACCTCGCCGTCCATGGGTTCGTTCTCAGGGGTTTGCTCGTCGCTCAATTTTTTCCCTTACAAGTCAAAAAGTCTTCGGTGGATGATCTTTCGGCGCGGCCGATCAGATATCCAGGAAGCGCACGTCCTTGGCGTTCTGCTGGATGAAGTTGCGGCGGGACTCGACATCCTCGCCCATCAGCACGGAGAAGACCTCGTCTGCGGCTGCGGCGTCATCCATGGTGACCTGGCGCAGCGTGCGGTGCTCCGGATCCATGGTGGTGTCCCACAATTCCGAGTAGTCCATCTCGCCCAGGCCCTTGTAGCGCTGGATGCCGTTGTCCTTGGGCAGGCGCTTGTTGCCGGCCTGGCCGGCCAGCAGCGCGTCATCGCGTTCCTTGTCGGAGAACACGTAGTCGTGCGGGGCGTTGGACCACTTGATGCGGTACAGCGGAGGAGCGGCCAGGAAAACGTAGCCGTGCTCGATCAGCGGGCGCATGAAGCGGAAGATCAGGGTCAGCAGCAAGGTGGTGATGTGCTGGCCGTCGACGTCCGCATCGGCCATCAGCACGATCTTGTGGTAGCGCAGCTTGGCCATGTCGAACTCTTCGCCGATGCCGGTGCCGAAGGCGGTGATCATCGCCTGCACCTCGGCATTGCCCAGCGCGCGATCCAGGCGGGCCCGCTCCACGTTCAGGATCTTGCCGCGCAGCGGCAGGATGGCCTGGGTGTGAGGGTCGCGTCCGCGCTTGGCCGAGCCGCCTGCGGAGTCGCCCTCCACGATGAACACCTCGCACTCGACGGGGTTCTTCGAGGAGCAGTCCGAGAGCTTGCCGGGCATGCCGAAGGATTCCATCGGCGACTTGCGGCGGGCGTTGTCGCGGGCCTTGCGCGCGGCCATGCGGGCCTGCGAGGCCAGCTGCGCCTTGCGGATGATGTCGCGCGCCACGTTCGGATTGCGCTCGAACCAGTCGCTGAGCTCTTCGTTGACCACGCCCTGGACGAATCCGCGGGCGATCGAGTTGCCCAGCTTGGTCTTGGTCTGGCCTTCGAACTGCGGCTCGGAGAGCTTGACCGAAATGACTGCGGTCAACCCTTCGCGGGCGTCCTCGCCGGTGAGGTTGTCGTCCTTTTCGCGCAGGATCTTGTTATCGCGTGCGTAGCGGTTGAGCAGGCCGGTCAGGGCCGCGCGGAAGCCTTCTTCGTGGGTTCCGCCCTCATGGGTGTTGATGGTGTTCGCATAGGTGTGCACGGACTCGGCGTAGGCGCTGGTCCACTGCATGGCGATTTCCACGCTGATGCCGCGGGCCGCATCCTCGGATTCGAAGGCGATGACCTCGTCGTGGACCAGTTCGACCTTTTTGGCGGCATTCAGGTGCTTGACGTAATCCAGCAGGCCGTCCTTGTACAGGTAGTCCACGGTACGCGGCTTGACTACCTGGTTTTCGATCTCTTCTTCGACTTCGGCTTCGGGCTCGGCGTTTTCGGGAATGCGCTCGTCGGTCAGTGTGATCCGCAGGCCCTTGTTCAGGAAGGCCATCTGCTGGAAGCGGGCACGCAGCGTTTCGAAGTCGAATTCGGTGGTCTCGAAGATTTCCGGATCCGGGTAGAAGGTCTGGCTGGTGCCGGTGAGCTCGGTTTCCTCGCCCTGGGTCAGCGGACTGGTGGTGACGCCGCCGTTGCCGAAGCTGATGCGCCATGCGTGGCCCTGGCGGCGCACGACAGTGTCCACCCGGCGCGAGAGCGCGTTAACCACGGAAATGCCCACGCCGTGCAGGCCGCCGGACACGGCATAGCCGCCGCCGCCGAACTTGCCGCCGGCGTGCAGGATGGTCATGACTACCTCAACGGTGGGCTTGCCCTCGGTGGGGTGCACATCCACGGGGATGCCTCGGCCGTTGTCTTCACAACGCACGCCGCCATCGGCCTGCAGGGTGACGTTGATGGTGTCGCAGTATCCCGCCAATGCCTCATCGACGGAGTTGTCGACAACTTCGTAAACCAAGTGGTGCAGGCCGCGAGGGCCAGTGGAACCGATGTACATGCCCGGACGTTTGCGTACCGCTTCGAGTCCTTCGAGGACGGTAATATCCTGGGCGCCATAGGTATGTTCGACTTTGGAAGTCATCGATTCCGCGGGAACTTGGCTTTCTGCCGGATCCTGCGGTGAAGCATTTTCAGTAGACACGGGTGCTACGAACTCCTCGAATTTGGCGCGCGATCACTTTCGGCACTCAGTGCAGCATCTCCGGTGATCATGGTCTGGAGGGGCATCGCCACAGGGCTTAACCCGCAGCAACGCCATTTCACTACCTCTAATTCTACCGCGTAGAGCAAAATAATCGGTGCTCCTGTGGCCTAAATCAGCCACATAAAGCTAGTAATTGACCATCTGAGCCAGTTTCGGAGCTCAAGTGAGGGGGGATCCACCCTCCGGGTCCGTTAGTGCGCCATGTGCCGTATCAGCAATTTTCACCCATAGGTGTCTCGAGGGCCGCGGCCGGCCACCGAACGCATCCCATGGCGCCAGGAAGGCGCATTCGGACCGAGCACCTTGAGCACGGTGACGATCCCGGGGCCCAATTCCGCATCGAATTTCTTCAGAATATCGTGGCTGAGTAGGCGCATTTGCGCAGCTCGTGCGGTTGTATCGCAGCGCATCACCACTACCGTATCTTCAAAAGACTCCGGTTTGCAGTGCTTCGCGTTGTCTTCGCCGATGATGTCAGCCCATCGGCCAAGCACCGACCCAACAGCGACCTGTGTATTCCAGCCGCGGGATTTGGACAAGCGCGAAACGACTTCGCCAATAGCACGCGGGTCGCGAATTGCGCCCTCGGAAGATTCCGGTTTTTCCGCAGCGAATCCGCGACGGGCAGCTTGGCGCTTGCGGACCTTTTCCATTCGCGCCGCGTCAACGCGTCGCTCGCCGCGTTCTTCGGCGAGCTTGCGCATCCGGTTCAGCAATGCCGTGGCGGCGTCGATTTCCGGATCAAAACGATGTTCGTCGCGTTCTTCGGGTTCACGCATCGACGACCTGGCCAGGGGATACCTGGAAGAAATGTCCCTTCAGGGCTTCGGGAACATCTTCGGCAACTGCGGCGGTGACCAGTACTTGCTCGGCTCCGGCAACGATATGCGCCAGCCGGTCCCGGCGAGTGGTGTCGAGCTCGGCAAAAACGTCGTCCAGGATTAAGATGGGTCCAGAACCTGGGCGTGGATCATCGTCGCCGAAGACGCGATAGGCAGCAAGCCGCAGGGCCAGGGCAAAGGACCAGGTTTCACCGTGGGATGCATAGCCTTTGGCCGGAGTCGGGCCGAGAATCAAGGCAAGATCATCACGGTGCGGGCCAAACAGCGAGATGCCCCGGTCAAGTTCGCGGCTGCGGTTTGCCTCAATGGCATTGAGCAGGAGCTCTTGAATTTCTTCCTGGTTCAGCTCCTCAAGCGAAGCGGCGGGAAGGCTGTTCTCGTCGCTTTCGCTCTCCAAGGACGATCGGTAGATTGCCCTTGCGTCTTTGGCGCCATCGGCCAGGTCGGCATACGCCGCCTGCATATATGGCCTAATCAGCATAAGAACATCGAGACGTCCGCGAATAAGCCGCGCACCGCAGGTCGCCAGCTGCAAGTCCCAGGCCCTCAGCGTGTTTTCCTGCGATGAACTGAGCTTGGACTTTCCTCGAATCGACTTCAGCAGCGCGTTGCGCTGCTTCACGATGCGTTCGTAGTCGCTTTTGGTTCCCGCTTCTACTGGATGCAAGGCAACAAGAAGTTCGTCCAGGAACTTGCGCCGATGCGAAGGGTCGCCCTTCACCAATGACAAGTCCTCTGGGGCAAATAACACGGTTCTGACCAAGCCGAGAATCTCGCGTGCCCGCACGGGATTGGCGCGGTTGATCCTGGCCCGGTTGAGCTTGCCGCTGGTGATCTCGACTTCCAGCGTTGTGGTTTGGCTTCCGCGATGCACGGTGCCTCGGATGAGCGCCCGTTCCGAACCAAAATTCAGCAGGGGAGCATCGTTGCTGACTCGGTGCGAAGCCAAGTTAGCCAGGTAGCCGATGGATTCAACGATGTTGGTTTTGCCAACACCGTTGGGGCCAATGAGCACGTTGATGCCAGGAGCCAGGTGCACGTCGGCCTGCGCATACGAGCGGAAACTCGTGAGTGAAAGCTGCGATATATACACCGAGGTCCTGACAGAAACGAGGTGGTGGAGGAAAAATCATCCACCACGCAATTGGGCTAGTTCGAGTTTGGCAAGCGTACCGGCATCACGAGGTAGCGGTACTGATCCTGATCGGCTTCATCCAGCTTTTTCTGACCCGTGAGCATGGCTGGCTTTGGGGCGCTGGTGAAGGAGAAGCGCACGAAGTCGGTGGTGAACGAGTTCAAGCCTTCTGAAAGGAAGGTTGGATTGAAGGCAACCACAATGTCCTCGCCGCGCAATGAGGCAACAATGGCTTCTTCTGCCTGGGCATCCTCGCCGGTCCCGGCGTCCAAGGTCAGCTGGCCATCGGTGAATGCCATGCGTACCGGCGTATTGCGTTCGGCAACAACTGATACACGGCGTACTGCTTCCATGAGTTCGCTGGTGCGAACCGTTGCATGGATTGGGGTGTCGCTTGGGAACAGCGAACGAATCTTTGGGTATTCGCCATTGATCAGCAAAGACGTGGTGCGGCGGTTGGAGCTTTCAAAACCAACCATGTCGCCCTTTTCGCTGATGGCCAGCTTCAGTTCTCCAGCGCCCGAGAGGGTCTTGGCAACTTCGCTCAGAGTCTTGGCCTTGATCAAGAACGAGGTGGAGATCTCCGACGTATTTGGAGTCCAGTTCAGTTCACGTAGCGCCAAGCGGTAGCGGTCAGTAGCCAGGAAAGTGATTAGATCATTTTCAATCTCAACCTTGATGCCGGTAAGCACTGGAAGAGTGTCATCCTTGGAAGCTGCAACGATGACCTGGGCAACAGCAGCAGAGAAAGCCTGGCCATCAATGGTGCCGGCAATTGCTGGAAGATCCGGCAACGTTGGGTATTCATCAACTGGCATGGTGGCCAAGTGGAAGCGAGAGCGGCCACAGGTCAATGAAATCTTTGAACCCTCGGTTTCCAAAGTCACCGTGGAATTTGGCAATGAGCGGGTGATCTCAGCCAAGAGCTTGCCTGAGACCAGGATCGAGCCTTGCTCAGAGATATCTGCAGGAATCTCGATATGCGAAGAAATCTCATAATCAAAACCCTCGAGGCGAACTAGGCCTTCGTGGGTGGTGATCAAAATGCCAGCCAGTACTGGTGAGGGTGGGCGTTGTGCCAGGGACCGTGCGGTCCAGGATACGGCTTCTGCCAATACATCCTTTTCAACGCTGAACTTCACGAAAAATCCGCCTTTCGGACACCCTTGAGTCTTAAGTCAGGCCAAGAAGGTTGTTCCCTCGCCAAGTTCTTAAGCATAGAGCAGGTAGTTGCACGTTTTCTCCATCTAATCTTGCCACGTCCTGCAGATGCAAAGGCAGCCCTCGATTTCATTTGTTGATGAGAGAGCTGCGAAGGCAAATTTTGAACAGGTTTGGTTCGCGAGTCAGGAGTGGACTCGTTATTTGGATGAATAAGTGTTTAAAGGAGGAGTGTTAATAACCCCTGTTGATACTGTGGATAAGCCTTGAATCCCCAGACCCTACGGCAATTGTGCATGTGAACAATCTGTGGTTGAAGCTGACACTGAGTTCCAAGGTCTTGTTGAAACTCAGTTCCACGATTTTTAACGTCCACATGGGTCTCCACCTTTATCCGCAGGTAGTCACCAGATCGTCCACAGATTTATCCACACCTGTGGTTTCTTGTTATTCAGTGTTCCCGCTGGCTCTGCTTGATGCGGTTCGTTAGCTCGGTGACTTGGTTAAAGATGGCTCGACGCTCCGCCATAAGCTCTCGGATCTTGCGATCCGCGTGAATCACGGTCGTGTGGTCACGCCCGCCAAGTTCGGCACCGATCTTTGGCAAAGACATGTCGGTAAGCTCACGCAGCAGATACATGGCGATCTGGCGAGCAGTAACCAAAGTACGGGTTCGAGACTTGCTGTTCAGCTCATCAATGGACAGCCCGAAGTACTCGGCTGTTTGCTTGATAATTGTCGACGGGGTGATTTCCTGGGCTCCGTCTTCACTGATCAAGTCCTTGAGCACGGTTTCGGCCAGGGCAAGGTCAACGGCCTGATTATTCAATGAAGCGAATGCGGTGACTCGAATCAAGGCACCTTCAAGCTCGCGGATGTTCGTGGAGATGCGCGAAGCGATGTACTCCATCACGTCACCTGGAGCCGAGAGATTTTCTGCATCGGCCTTCTTGCGCAGAATCGCAATACGCGTCTCGAGCTCTGGCGGCTGAATATCAGTGAGCAGACCCCACTCGAAACGAGAACGCATGCGGTCTTCAAAGCCCTGAAGCTGCTTTGGCGGCAGATCAGAGGTGATCACAACCTGCTTGTTGTGGTTATGCAGCGCATTGAAGGTGTGGAAGAACTCTTCCTGGGTAGCGTCCTTGTTGGCCAGGAACTGAATATCGTCAATGAGCAAGATGTCGACGTTGCGATAAGTCTGCTTGAAGCTTGCGCCCTCATCATCACGAATGGAGTTGATGAAGTCGTTGGTGAACTCTTCTGAATTGACGTAGCGAACGCGGATGCCCTTGTAGAGGTGTCGTGCGTAATGGCCGATGGCGTGGAGCAGGTGAGTCTTGCCCAACCCGGAGTCGCCGTAGATAAACAGCGGGTTGTAGGCCTTGGCCGGTGCTTCGGCAACAGCAACTGCCGCGGCATGCGCGAAGCGGTTCGAGGAGCCAATCACGAAGGTATCGAAAATGTACTTCGGATTCAGGCGGCCGAACTCTTGAGAATTTGATGGGGGAGTCGGCTGCGGTGCCGGCTGCGGTCGCGGGCCCGGAGGCTCGGTCACCGCCGGAGCGGCTGGTGCCGGCGCACTGGTTTCGGGGACTTCTTCATCCATCTCATCCGACAGCGACAGATCAACACTGACGGCACATCGAATGTCGTCCTGGAATACTTCGCGTAGTGCTTCATCCAGCGGTTCGCGCAGCTGGGTCTGCAAAATGTCGCGGGTCAGGTCATTGGGAACTGCCACGAGCAGAGTCGTGCCAATCAGACCTTGGGGCTTCGCCAACGACACAAAGGCACGGTAGCGCGCCTTGACTCGATCATCGTCTTCGATCTTTCGAATTACCTGGCGCCAGGAGCTACCAATGCTATTGGTCTCGTCGCTGCTCACTAAGGGCGCCCCACTCTCGTCAAAAATGCAATGTTAGTCACACGAATCCTGTTTCCAGGGCTCGAAAACGACGTTTTTTGGACGACGTCTCCATTGATTCTATCCACCATCCACACAGTTATGCACAGCCAGGTGGAAAAAGTTGACCCCAAAGGTGTGGAAAACGGGTTTTCCCTTGAAAATGTGCGTTTTAAGCTTCGAGATGACTAGCACTTTCATGTGAACATGTGAATTTTCTTTCCTTCTTCACGGAAGTAATCCACAACTTTGGGGTAGATTATTCACAGGCCATCATTTCTGATCCGGCTTGTTGGCGGTAGTTCCGCGCCAATTTGACCTACGGCGCGCATTTTT